>CAVVPK010000019.1:0-479012 GCA_963750065.1 uncultured Alphaproteobacteria bacterium | reverse complement strand
TGGCGCGCGTCGCCACCTGGCCGTGGGAGGTATGGAACGAGCCGGACGGGCTCTACTGGCGCGGCAGCATGCAGGAATTCTGCCGGCTGCACGATGTCGCCGACGCCGCGATCCGCCGGGCAATCCCCGAGGCCCGGGTCGGCGGCCCGCACACCTGCGGGCCAACCGACCCGAAGGCGGCGGCGTTTCTGCGCGCCTTCCTCGACCACTGCGCCCGCGGCCGCAATGCCGTCACCGGCGCGCTCGGCACGCGCCTCGATTTCATTGCTTTCCATGCCAAGGGCCGCCCGCAGGTTGTCGACGGCCATGTGCGCATGGGGCTCGCCCATCAGCTGCGCTCTGTTGCGGCCGGGCTCGACATCGTGAACGCGTTTCCCGATTTCGCTGGCCTGCCCGTCGTGCTCGGCGAATCCGATCCCGAAGGCTGTGCCGCCTGTCCGTCCGCCACCCATCCGGAGAACGCCTATCGCGACGGCCCGCTCTACGGCGCCTCGATCGTCGAGGCGACCATGCGCACCCTGGAGATCGCCGAGAGGGCAGGGCGGACAATCGAGGGTGCCGTGACCTGGGCGTTCGAGTTCGAAGGCGCGCCGTATTTCGCCGGCTATCGCGAGCTTGCCACCAACGGCATCGCCAAGCCGGCGCTCAACGCTCTGCGCCTGATGGCGATGCTGGACGGCGATCGGCTTGCCACCCACAGCGACGGCGCCTTGGCCCTCGACGCGATCCTGGCCGACGGTGTGGTTGCCGTACCGGATATCGATCTTGCGGCAAGTGCGACGGCAGGCGGCGTCAACGTCCTCGTCTGGAACTACCACGACGACGATGTGCCCGCCGCCGGCGCGGCCGAGGTATCGCTTGCGATCCGCGGGCTGTCCGATCGGCCGCATCTCTGCCGCCACCTCCGCGTCGATGCCGACCACGCCAATGCGGCGGCGGTCTTCCGCACTCAGGGTGCGCCAGTTCAACCGACGGCCGCGCAGTATGCGGCGCTGGAGAAGGCCGGCGCGCTCACCCCTCTCGAGGCGCCGCGATGGCTGCAACCGCGAGAGGGCTTGGTCAACCTTGAGTTCACGCTTCCCCGGCACGCCGTTTCGCTGCTTGCGCTTTCGCGTGAATAAGCGGCTTTGCCGGGGTGCAAGGTATCACGAATGCTGATACGCTCCATTTCCCTCCTTGGATTCATCTCCGCGAACCGCAATGAAACCCAGTTTTTTGACCATCAGTCCCGATGAAGGCATCGATGTCCTGAAAGGCTTGGCATCGATGATCCGCGTTCGCATTCTCAAGCTCCTGCGCCAGAAGGGGCTGCTGAATGTCAACGAGATCAGCCGCGAACTCGGGCTTCCCCAGTCGACGGTTGCCATCAACATCCAGGTGCTCGAAAGCGCCGGCCTGATCGATACCCATACGATCAAGGCCAAGAAGGGCCATCAGAAGCTGTGCTCGGCGCGCTACGACGAAATTATCGTGCGCTTCGAGGGCGAAGAGCCGGTGCGCGACAAGAACTTGGTCGAGGTCCAGATGCCGCTCGGCCTGATGACCAGTTGCGACGTCAGCGCGCCCTGCGGCCTGTGCTCGACCGAAGGCGTCATCGGCCTGCTCGACGTGCCCGACCTTTTTCTCGATCCCGACAGGGTGCGCGCGGCGCTGATCTGGTTCGGCCGCGGATATGTCGAGTACAAGTTCCCCAACAACGCCAAGCTGCTCAACTCCGCCGTCGAGTTGGTCGAATTCTCCATGGAGCTGTCCTCGGAGGTTCCGGGTACCAACGTCAATTGGCCGTCGGACATCACGCTGTGGGTCAACAGCATCGCCATCGGTACATGGACCTCGCCCGGCGATTACGGCGACAAGCGCGGCGTCTATACGCCGAACTGGTGGAAGCTGGAGGGCTCGCAATACGGCAAGCTGAAGACCTGGCGGGTGAGCAAGGCCGGCTCGTTCGTCGACGGCGTGCGCATCTCCGACGTCAAGGTCGACGATCTCCAGCTGCCGCAGCACCATTCCATCCGCATGCGCATCGGCATCGACGCCAAGGCTTCTCATCCCGGCGGCGTCAACATCTTCGGCAAGGGCTTCGGCAACTACGATCAGGACATCGTGATGCGCCTGCACCTCAAGCGCTGACCCGGTCGCGATCGTTCGGGGCAGGCGGGGGCAGGTGCGCTGGCGGACCGGCAATCGTTTTCCTTCTGGAATCAGCCGGTTCGCGCATTTCGCCACCATCTTTCAACGAATTGCACCCGTTTCGCCGGTTGAGAGCCGATTTTGCCCTCTTGAATGACGCCAGGATTCGTGGCGTAATGATTCTAAGAAAAGCTTTTCCTAATCCGGTCATGGATGATTGCCGGGAGGAAAGGCTCTTCTGCGCCGTAGCGGTTGGCGAGAGGACGCTGGCCGCGCTCTGGCGCCGAGCATGAACCCTTGGGAGGAGATACGATGAAGCTATCCAAGCATCTGGCGCGGCTGGCCTTGGGCACGGTCGCAATCGTGTTTGCAGCATCGCTGCCTGCAAGCGCGACCGATATCACCATGTGGGTGCGTCAGTCGGCGGCCAACGGCGCCCAGCACGTGGTCGACTTGTGGAACAAGACCCACGCCGACAAGATTCAGATGACCGTCATTCCCGATACCCAGATGGTGCCCAAGCTGGCCCAGGGTAGTCAGGCCGGTCAAGTTCCGGACGTGGTGGCGTTCGACCTCATCTACATGCCCGATTTCATGAGGGCGGGCCTGCTGAAGGACATCACCGCCGAGTTGAAGGCGGACCCCAATTACGCCTCCGAAGCGCCGGCGTACAAAAACATTTCCACCTATGACGGCAAGCTCTACGGCACCGGGTTCACGCCCGACGTGTCGGTTCTCGTCTGGAACAAGGACCTGTTCAAGCAAGCCGGGCTCGATCCCGAAAAGGCGCCGCAGACGCTGGCAGAGATCCACGCCGACGCCAAAAAGATCCGTGCGCTCGGCAAGGACACATATGGCTATTATTTCTCGGGTGCTTGCCAGGGTTGCAACATCTTCGTGGCCTCGCCGATGATGGTTGCGGCCGGCGCTACGCTGCTGCCAGCCAAGCCTGGCGAGAAGGCGTTGCAGGGCGCCGGTATCAAGGACGTGCTCACCCAGATGCACGAGATGTGGGCCGAGGGCCTCATCCCGCAGAGCGCCGAAGCCGACAACGGCGCCAACTTCACCGCCACCTTCGAAACCGGCAAGATCGGCATCCAGGGTTCTGGCGGCCTTTCGGTCTCGGACATCACCAAGACGGTTCCGAACCTCAATTTCGGCGTCGGTCTGCTGCCCGGCACCAAGCCCGGCGAACACTCGGCCTTCGTGGGTGGCGACGTCATTGCCGTCCCGGCCAAATCCGCGCATCCTGACCTCGCCCTCCAGTTCATCCACTGGGAGATGACCGACGACGCGCAGATCAACGCGCTGGCGAAGAACAACATCATTCCGTCGCGTCCGGAACTGATCACCAGCAAGGTGTTCTCCGATCCGCGTATTCTGGTCACTGCCGAGGCGCTGCGCGTCGGCTTCACGCCGTATGCGTTCCACTTCAACGACATGGTCAACGCGGACTCGAGCCCGTGGCTTCAGATGATCCAGTCGGCGGTGTTTGACGGGAACATCGACAGCGCCATCAAGACGGCACAGGACGCCATGGAGCAGATCGCCAACCAGTAGATCTCTCCTCCCAAGGGCGTGGGCTCGACCGCGCGTCGCGGTCGAACCCACCCTTCCTTTGGGCTTGCATTGATGGACGTCCGGTCCACAGAATCGGCTGAGCATAGGTAAGCGACGGGATCCGATGCATCCGCGCACTCGAACCCTGCAGGGTCTGCTCTACATGGCACCGGCGCTGCTGTTCGTTGCCGTGTTCGTGCTGTACCCCTTCGCGCAGCTGGTGCAGACATCGTTGACAAGCGAGTCGTTGCTCGGCGGCGGCCGCTTCGTCGGCCTTGCCAATTATGCGCAGGCAATCCACGACCCGACATTCGTGAGGTCGTTGGGTTTCACCATCAAATACACCGTGTTCATCACGCCGATCCTGATGATCCTGGGCTATTTGCTGGCCCTGCTGACAGCCGACAACCGGCCGATACTGAAATTCGCGCGCGGTGTGATCTTCATGCCGGTGGTGATCGGACTCGGCGCTTCAAGCCTGCTCTGGTTCTGGCTCTTCGACCAGCAGGTGGGCTTGTTCGACAAGTTGCTGGTCGATCTGCACATCTCGAAGACCGCGATCGTATGGTGGATCGATGCCAACTGGGCGCTTTGGGGCGTCATCATCTCAGTGGTCTGGAAGGTGGTCGGCTTCGGCATGTTGCTGTTCGTGGCCGCCTTGCAGTCGATCAGCCAGGAGGTAACCGAGGCTTCGCTTATGGATGGTGCCGGCTATTGGCAGCGCGTGCGGCTGATCTACCTGCCGCTGACCTTTCGCACCGTGCTGTTGGTGACCCTGATTTCGGCCATCGGTTCCATGCTTGCTTTCGACCAGTTCTACATCATGACGCTCGGCGGGCCGCGCGGACAAACCTTCACGGCAGTTTACTGGATGTACCAAACGTCGTTCATAAGCTTCAGGCTCGGCTATGGTGACGCGCTCGCCGTGATCCTCACCATCATCATCATGATCGGGGCAGCGATCCAGATTGCGTTCACTGCACGAAGGGCTCCGGCATGAGCGAGATGTCCGTTCGCGCCCTTCGCACCGATCGCGCCGCACGGGCCAGCACGGGCACGGCGATCGCGGCCACTGCGCCGGTACGCTACCTCATTGGCGCAATCGCCATGTTCATCGCCGCCCTGATGGTGGGGCCGATTGTTCTTTCGTTCCTCTCCTCGATCAAGACTTCGGCCGACGCCCTTGCCATACCGCCGAGCTACCTGCCGCACACACTCAGCATCGAGAATTACCTGAAGGTCATCCACTATCAGGCGGGCCTTTTCACTTACGTGTCCAACAGCCTGATCGTGGCTCTGCTCACCATTCTTTTCATCATGGTGCTCTGCGTGCCTGCCGGCTATGGGCTCGCGCGCTCCAGGTTCCGTGGCAAGGAAGTCTTCTTTCTGGTGCTGCTGCTGCCGCTGATGATCCCCTACCAGGCGCTCCTCAGCCCGCTTTATCTGATGTTCGCCAAGATCGGGCTGGCCAACACGTATGTGGGCCTGGCTATCGTCCACACCCTGCTGCAGCTGCCTTTCAGCGTCTATCTCATGCGCAACAGCTTCGAAGGCGTGCCTGTCGACCTCGAGGAGGCTGGCATGATCGACGGGGCGAGCGCCTTTCAGTGCTTCTGGCGCATCGCGCTGCCGTTGGCGGTGCCGGGTATCATTACCATCGCGTTGTTCGCCTTCATCATGTCCTGGAACGAGTTCCTGGGCGCGCTGGTGGTGATGAACAGGGAAGCTCAGTTCACCGTCCCGATCATGCTGGTGGGCGTGCGCACTGGGCACCAACACGCCGTCGATTGGGGCGCGCTACAGGCCGGCATCATCGTCTCGATCATCCCGTGCGTAGCACTCTACCTGTTCCTGCAGAAGTACTACATCTCGGGCTTGCTCAGCGGCGCCGTGAAATAGGGGAGCGCCGGGCGATGGTAAAACGCGGGCGATCCGGCACCAGCGCGGAATTACCGCCCCACGTCACGCGGCCCGCGCGGCGGTCCAGCCTGACCATCCGCGACGTGGCGCGGCTTGCCGGTGTCTCGATCGGCACCGCCTCGAAGGCGCTCAACAACAGCGGCAGCCTGCGCCAGGAAACCCGCGACCGGGTCATCGCCGCCGCCCGCGACCTCGGTTTCCGTCCCAACGACCTCGCCCAGAGCCTGCATCGCGGCCAGAGCCTGACCGTCGGGCTGATTTCGACCGACAGCTTCGGCCGTTTCACCATGCCGATCATGGAGGGGCTCGAGGAGTGCCTGACCGACCGGCACATGGCGGTCTTCATGTGCAACGCCACCGACGATGCCGAGCGCGAGGCGCTGCACGTCGAATCGCTGCTTGGCAAGCGCGTCGACGGCATCGTCGTCACCGCGCGCCGTTCCGACCGGCGGCGCAAGCTGCAGATGCCCCTGTCCGACGTGCCGGTCATCTACGTCTTCACCCAGGTCGATGACCCGGATGCCTGTTGCCTGCTTCCGGATGACGAGGGCGGTGCGGCGCTGGCGACCCAACACCTCATCGACCTCGGCCGCCGGCGGATTGCCCATATCACCGGCCCCGAGCGGTTCGAGGCGGTTCGCCTGCGCTACAACGGCTA
Source organism: uncultured Alphaproteobacteria bacterium (assembly GCA_963750065.1). GTDB lineage: Bacteria > Pseudomonadota > Alphaproteobacteria > Rhizobiales > Kaistiaceae > CAVSRC01. The sequence continues at coordinate 472,744 of CAVVPK010000019.1, read as the reverse complement.
TCGCAAGACGCTTGCTGCGGCGGGCCTGGAGGCACCCGAAGCCTTCTATCTTCCCGGCATCTGGTCGGAAGGCTGGGGCCGCGAGGCCGTCGCCCAGCTCTTCCGCGGCAGGGGGCCCGAACCCGACGCGATCTTCTGCGGCAACGACCAGATCGCCCGCGGCGCCGCCGATGCGTTGCGGGAGCGCGGCATCGTCGTGCCCGATTCAGTCTCCATCGTCGGCTTCGACAACTGGGAGATCATGGCGGAGGCCACGCGGCCGTCGTTGACCAGCGTCGACATGAATCTGAAGGACCTCGGCCGCCGGGCCGGCCTGAGACTCCTGGACAGAATCGCCGGCAAGCAGTCGCGCGGCGTCGAGCGGTTGCCCTGCACGCTGGTCGTGCGCGGCTCCTGCGGCGCCAACGTCAACTTGCACCTGGCGAACAAGAAAACCGATGAGGGGAAGAAAGATGCGCCAGTATTCACCGGTCCGGTTTAATGAGGTCAGGGTCGAGGGCGCCTTCTGGCGCGAGCGTCTCGACACCGTGCTGAAACGCACGATCCCCAGCCAGTACCGTCAGCTCCAGCTCCATCACATGCTTGAATCGCTGGATGTCGTTCAGCCGCCGCCGCCGCTTACGCTGCCGCGCAACCGGCACGGCTTCTCCACCCAGATCTTCTGGGATTCGGACATCGGCAAGTGGATCGAGGCGGCAAGCTACGCGCTCTTCCATGGCCGCGATGCGACGATCGAGGCCCAGATCGACGAGATCACCGAGCAGCTCGCCAAGGCCCAGCTTCCCGACGGCTACTGCAATTGCTGGTATATTGGCCGTGAGGTCGACAAGCGCTGGACCAATCTCCGCGACAACCACGAGCTCTATTGCGCCGGGCACATGCTGGAAGGGGCCATCGCCTATTTCATGGCGACCGGCAACCGTCGCCTGCTCGACATCATGGAGAAATATGTCGACCACATCGCCAGCGTCTTCGGTCCGGGCCCGGACCAGAAGCATGGCTATCCGGGGCATCAGGAACTCGAGCTGGCGCTGGTCCGCCTCTATCACCTGACCGGCGATCGCAGGCGCCTGGATCTTGCCGCCTATTTCATCGACGAGCGTGGCAGGCAGCCCCACTACTTCGAGGCCGAGGCCAGGGCGCGCGGCGAAAAGCCGGAAGACTTCTTGCAGGGGACCTTCGAATACAACCAGTCGCACAAGCCGGTGCGCGACCAGGACAAGGTCGTCGGCCACGCCGTGCGGGCGCTCTACATGTACACCGCCATGGCGGACCTCGCCGCCGACCTCGGAGACGAGAAACTGAAGCGCGCCTGCGAAGTGCTGTGGAACGACCTGACCACGACGCGCATGTACGTCACCGGCGGCCTCGGGCCGGCGGCGGCCAATGAGGGCTTTACCAAGGACTACGACCTGCCCAATGACACGGCCTACTGCGAGACGTGCGCTTCCGTCGCGCTCATCTTCTGGGCGCAGCGCATGCTCAACCTCGATCTCGACGGCAAGTATGCCGACGCGCTCGAACTGGCCCTCTACAACAACGCGCTCTCCGGCCTGTCGCGCGACGGCGAACACTATTTCTACGCCAACCCGCTGGAGAGCGACGGCAGCCACGAGCGCTGGACCTGGCACCTCTGCCCGTGCTGCACCATGAACGTGGCGCGGCTGGTCGCCTCGGTCGGCGGCTATTTCTATTCGACCGGCGCCGACGAGCTGGCCGTGCATCTCTATGGCGGCACCGGCACCACCGTCGAACTGGCCGGCGCAAAGGTCCACGTGACGGAAGAGAGCCACTATCCCTGGTCGGGGGCGATTCAGATGGCCATCGATCCCGAGGCGCCTGCCGAATTCGCCCTCAAATTGCGCATTCCCGGCTGGGTGCGGCCGGGCGAGGCGAAGCTCTCCGTCAACGGCGCGCCCGTCGATATCGCCGCCGTCAGGAACGGCTATGTCACCGTGCGCCGAACCTGGTCGAAGGGCGACACCGTCTCGCTCGACCTGCCCATGCCGGTCGAGCGCACCTACGCCAACCCACAAGTCCGCCAGGATGTCGGGCGCGTGGCGTTGAGGCGCGGCCCCTTCATCTACTGCGCGGAAGCAGCCGACAATCCCGGCGGCCTGGTCACCGCCACCAAGCTCCAGCGCGATTCCGAAATCAAGGCGGTCGAACGCCAGGACCTGTTCGACGGCATGGTCACGCTCACCGTCGCCGGTACCACCGCCCGCCTCGATGACTGGGGTTCGGCCCTCTACGGCACCGAGCCTCCGCGTGAAACTCCGGTGACGGTCACCGCAATACCCTATTTCCTGTGGAGCAACCGTGGATCGGGCGCTATGTCAGTCTGGCTGCCGGAGACCGCTACATGAGGGCAGCGCAAGAAAAAGAAGGAAACTGACATGGAATACCGTCTGCTGGGCCGCTCCGGCCTGAAGGTCTCCGTCGTCACGATGGGGACAATGACGTTCGGGCGCGCCAAGGAAGGCGTGCTGGGATCGGTGGATACCGCCGAGGCCAAGCGCCAGATCGACCAGTGCATCGACGCCGGCGTCAATCTCATCGATACCGCCGACGTCTACGCGAAAGGCGCCGCCGAGGAAATTGTCGGCGAGGCGCTGGGCGCGAAGCGTCCCGATGTGCTGATCGCCACCAAGGTGCGCTTTCCCATGGGGGACGGCCCCAACGATCAGGGCCTGTCGCGCCACTACATCATTGCCGAGTGCGAGCGCAGCCTGAAGCGCCTCGGCACCGACTGGATCGATCTCTATCAGGTCCACAACTGGGACGGCCAGACGCCGCTCGAGGAGACCATGGAGGCGCTCGACCGCCTGATCCAGCAGGGCAAGGTGCGCTATATCGGCTGCTCGAACTATGCCGGCTGGCACATCATGAAGGCGCTCGGCGTCGCCAGGATGGACGGACGCCAGCCCTTCGTCAGCCAGCAGATCCACTACACGCTGCAGGCGCGCGAAGCCGAATACGAGCTGGTACCGATCTCCATCGACCAGGGCCTCGGCGTCCTGGTGTGGAGCCCGCTTGCCGGCGGCCTGCTCTCCGGCAAGTTCCGGCGCGACAACCGGGGGGGACCGGAAGGCTCCCGCCACTTCGGCCGCAAGTGGGTCGAGCCGCCGGTGTACGACGAGGACAAGCTATACGACATCATCGATGTCCTCCTCGACGTCGCCAAGGCGCATGAATGTTCGGCGGCGCGCGTGGCGCTGGCCTGGCTGATCCACCAGCCGGCGGTGACGTCCGTCATCGTCGGTGGGCGCACGAAGGAGCAGTTCGCCGACAACCTCGCCGCGGCCGATCTCAAGCTCTCCGAGGACGAACTCAAGCGGCTCGACAAGGTGTCGCGGCCGAACCTTGCTTACCCGTACTGGCACCAGACCTGGTGGGCGAATGAGCGCTTCAGCGCCGCCGACCTGTCGCTCGCCGCCAAGTACATGGACGACCTGCCGTCATAGAGGCGGTTCGGCCTGTCAATGCGATGCCGCGGCGGGTCCCCCGCCGCGGCATTTACTTGCGCCGCGGCCTCAGCCGTAGCCCGCATTGAAGGATTTCAGGTCGGCATAGAGTTCCTGGTACTTGCCGAACCGCGTGTTGTAATAGTCGGCGAGGGCCGCGTTCGGCTCGAAGGTGCGGTCGAAGGCGACCAGCCTCTGCGCCGCGGCCGAAAGCGACGGCATGGCGCCCGATCCGACACCGGCGATCATGGCCGCGCCCAGCGTTCCCGCGTCCAGCACCTGCGCACGGCGCAGCGCCTTGCCCAGCACATCGGCGCGGATCTGGCACCAGACGTCCAGCCGCGCACCGCCGCCGCCGATATTGAGCCGATCGGCGACGAAGCCGGCGGACCGCTCGGCCGCCTCGAAAGCCAGCCGCGCCGAAAAGGCGACGCCTTCCAGCACCGCCCGGGCGAGGTCTCCTGGGCCGGTCGCTGTCTCCACGCGGGCGAAGACGGCGCGCGACTGGACGTCCCAGACGGGCGCGCGCTCTCCCTGCAGATGGGGCAGGAACAGGGGAACATGGGGCGAGGGCGGTGTCCCGGCGACAAGCTCGGCGATGGCGTCCGGCTCACGGCCCATGAGGCTTGCCAGCCACATCAGCGAAGCCCCGCCGGATTGCGTCGGCGCCACATGCAGCGTGGTCCCTTCATAGGAGGGGAAAACGATGACGCCGGGCGTCGGCACGCGCCGGGCGGAGATGATGCCCAGCACGTCGCTGGTGCCGCTGACATACATGGCCTCGTCGTTCTCGACCACGCCGATGCCGAACATGCCGGCCCAGGCATCCATCGTGCCGACGAACACCGGCACGCCGGCCAGCGGCAGACCCTTGCGCACCGTGCCGACGCGGTGAGTGAATTCGTTGAGTGGCGCCAGCCGCTCGCGCGCGCCGGGCACCAGCGCGATCAGGTCCTCGACATAGTCGAGATCGGCATCGACGAGGCCGACGGCCGAGATCGGGTCGCTTGCCACTTCGCCGGTCAGCTTGAAGGCGCAATAGTCCTTCGGCAGAAGCTGATAGCGGCTGCGCGCGAAGATGTCCGGGTGGCGGCGGGCGACATAGGCCATGCGGCTCAGCGCGTGGCTGGCGTCGATCGGCATCGGCCCGCCGAACCAGGCTGTCTTCTGTTCCGGCGTGATCCGCCGATCGAGCGCTTCCGCGTCGCTGCCGCAACGCACGTCCTGCCACACCATCGCCGGCAGCAGCGGCTCTCCGGTCTCGTCGACGAAGACATGCGTGTTGACCTGCGAACAGAGGCCGATGCCGACGACGCGGCTCGGATCGTGCGCCGCCGCAAAGCTGGCGAGAGCGGCCAGGACGCCGTCGGTCCACGCCTGCGGGGTCTGCTCGACCTCGCCGGTGCGCGGCCGCGCAGTCGCATAGGGGCGCGCGAAGGTCGCAAGCACGACGCCGTCGAAATCCATGAGGATGGCCTTGACGGCTCCCGTCCCTACGTCGATGCCGATCAAGGTGGGCTCAGTCATGGTCGATCCCCAACCGATCCTATGGCTTTTCCGCTCCCGCTTCCCCTATAGTTTTTTCCGCCAGAAGGAAGCAGGGGCGTCGCGATTTTGCGGACACGCGGCCCTGCGAGCAATAACGCAGGAAAAATCCGCACGGAGGGGAAAATCATGCGCGGTCGTTCACCGCTTGGATTGTGCCGCAATCTGGTTGTGGGAGCCGTGGCGATCGCCGCCGTTTCCCTGGCTGGTGCGGCCTATGCGCAGCCGAAGGTTGCAGTCGTCACGCCATACCTCGCCCAGCCCGGCACCCAGTTCTATGTCGAAGGCTTCCAGGCCGCGGCCAAGGATAAGGGCTGGGACGTCAATGTCATCGATACCAAGGGCGACGTCGCCGCGGTGATCAGCCGCATCGAAGACGTGGTCAACCAGAAGGTCGATGCCATTGTCATTAATGTCGATCCGGCCCAGGTCCAGGCCGGGTTGCAGACCGCCAAGGACGCCGGCATTCCGGTTTTCGGCATGGACGCCGGCAGCGACCCGCTGCTGGTGACCAACGTGACCAGCAACGGCTACGCGATGGGCGCCGAGACCGCGGTCTACGTCGCCAACCGCATCGACGGCGCCGGCAATGTCGTCATGTTCGTCTATGACGCCTTTCCGCCGGTCCAGGTCCGCGCCCATATCGCCGACGCGGTGTTCTCCAACTTCCCCGACATCAAGGTCATCGAACGGGTAACGCCCAACGTCTCCGACGGCGGCATTGCCGATTCGCGCGCCAAGATGGAGGCGATCCTGGCGGCGCATCCCGAGCCCGGCAGCATCAAGGCCGTGTGGGCCGCCTGGGACCAGCCGGCGCTGGGTGCCCTGCAGGCCATCGAGTTTGCCGGCCGCAGCGGCGAGGGCATCGTCATCACCGGCATGGATGCCAATCCGCAGGCCCGTGAGGCGATTGCCAAGGGCGGCAATTTCGAGGCCTCCGTGGCGCAGGATTTCCAGGGCATCGGCGCTACCACCGCCGACGCCGTCGCCCGGGTCCTTGCCGGCCAGACGGTCAAGCAGAGCGTGATCTACGTGCCGACCAAGCTGATCACCGCGGCCAATGTCGGTGAGGTGAAATAGCGCCGTTGCCACCCGGCCAACGGCGGTGCATTGACAACGTGCCTCGTCATCCGGCGAGGCACGTTTTTCACGTGGGGCAATGAGTCTCCTCTCTCTCAGCAACGTCTCCAAGGCCTATGCCGGCGTGCCGGCCTTGCGCGCCGTTTCGCTCGACGTGGCGCCGGGAGAGATTCACGCCCTTGTCGGCGAGAACGGCGCCGGCAAGTCGACGCTGATCCGCATCCTCGCCGGCGTCACCGGCGCCGATGCGGCCAAGATCGCTATCGACGGCAGAGAAGTCGTCATCGACGGCCCCCAGGCGGCCTTCGCCCATGGCCTGCGCTTCATCCATCAGGAACTGAATGTCGTGCCGACCCTGTCGGTCGCCGAGAACATATTTCTCGGCCGTGCCTATCCCAGGATCCTGGGCGGGCTGATCGACTGGAAGCGCCTCGCGGCGGAGGCGCGCGCCACGCTCGCCCGCCTCGGCATTGCCCACATCGATCCGCGTCGCAAGATGGCCCGCCTCGGCGTCGGCGACCGCATGCTGGTCAGCATTTCCGCCGCCTTTCTCGATACCGCCGGCAGCGAGGCGCGCGTCTATGTGATGGACGAGCCGACCGCCGCGCTGACCGGCGAGGAGGCCGAACGCCTGTTCAAGGTCTTGCAGGAAATCCGCAGGTCGGGGAGGGCGGTCCTTTACGTCACCCACCGCCTCGACGAGGTGGTCAAGCTCTGCGACCGCGTCACGGTGCTGCGCGACGGCGCCGTGATCGCCACGAAGCCGATCGCCGAGACGACCCACGACGACATCGTGCGCATGATGATCGGCCGCCAGGTCGATGGCGCCTATCCCGCCCGCACCGCCGCGGCGGACACCGGCAGTGTGGCTTTGTCGGTGCGCGATCTCAGTGGCGACGGGCTGGGGCCGGTGAGCTTCGACCTCCATCGTGGCGAGGTGCTGGGCATTGCCGGCCTGTCGGGGGCCGGCCAGAGCGAGGTGTTGCGCTTGCTCATGGGCGCCGACCGGGCACGGGCCGGTCAGATCGGCGTGGTCGGGCAGGCGCTAAGAAGCCGCGGCCTCAAGGCGACATGGCGGTCGCGCCTGGCCTATGTGCCGCGCGAACGGCGCTCAGAGGGACTGGTGCTCACCCGGCCGATCTATGAAAACATCTCGCTCCCGCATCTCGACGCCATGAGCCGTGCCGGCGTGTTTCTTGACCGGCGCCGGGAGCGGGCACTCGCCCGCCGCCGCGGCGACGACGTGCGGCTGAAGGCGGTCGGGCCGCAGCAGCTCTGCTACCAGCTCTCCGGCGGCAACCAGCAGAAGGTCGTCTTCGCCAAGGCGCTTGCTGGCGAACCGGCCGTCCTGCTGCTTGACGAGCCGACGCGCGGCGTCGATGTCGGGGCGAAATTCGACATCTATTCGCTGCTCAGGGAATGGACCGCGCGCGGCATGGCGGTCATCATTGCCTCGTCCGATTTTCCCGAGCTCCTGGGAATGTGCGACCGCATCATGATCATGCGCGACCGCGCCCTTGCCACCGTGCTCGACGCGGCCGGGCTGACCGAGGAGAGCCTGATCGCCCATTGCTGGGGGCACGGCGCTCCGGCGGCGGAGGTGGCGTGATGGGGTCGCTGCTGCGCCGCTATGGCACGCTGATCGGCTTTGCCGCGATCCTCGTCTTCTTTTCGGTCAGCCTGCCCGATACCTTCCTCACCGGGCGCAACTGGCTCAACATCAGCCAGCAGATGAGCATGCTGATCGTGGTCGCGGTGACCATGACGATCGTCATGGTGATGGGCGATTTCGATCTCAGCGTCGGCTCGATGGCGAGCCTTGCCGGCGTCGTCGCGGCGATCCTGTTCACATTCGGCTTCCCGGTCTGGGCCGCCGTCGGCCTGGCGCTCGTGGTCGGCCTGGCCGGCGGGGCACTGAACGGCGTGCTGGTCAGCCTGGTCGGCATATTGCCCTTCATCGCCACGCTGGCGACGCTGACCGTCTTTTCCGGCGCCGCCTTCCTGATCAGCGGCGGCCGCACGATCTTCGGGCGCGACATCCCGGCGGCTTTCTCAGATTTCGCCCGCGCCGGCCTGCCGCTCGGCACCGTCGCCGGGCAGCACCTGAAGCTGCCCAACCTGACCATCGTCGCCGTGGTGGTCATCGTGATCGTCTGGGTGCTCCTCGAGCAGACCACCTTCGGGCGCCGGCTCTATGCCATCGGCGGCAATTCCGAGGCGGCGCGCCTCAGCGGCGTGGCGGTGAAACGGCTGCGGCTTGCCGCCTTCGCGCTCACCGGCCTCGGCGCTTCGATCGCCGGCCTCATGTATGCCAGCCGCGTCGCCTCGGCCAATCCGACCCAGGGCAGCGGCCTGATGCTCAACGCCATCGCGGCCGTCTTCCTCGGCATGACGATGAGCGAGGAGGGCGAACCGCGGGTGCATGCCACCGTCGTCGGCGTGCTCATCCTGGGGGCCCTCGACAACGGCCTCACCCAGATGAGCGTCGACAGCTATGTGCGCGATATCCTGGTCGGTGTGATCATTTTGGCGGCCGTCGCCTCCAGTTCGCTGTGGAAGCGCTTCCGCTAGATCCCATTTACCCAGATTAACGGTTGGCGAGACGGTCCGTACTCGCCATAATCGGCCAAATTAGTTTGGGAGGAAACAATATGCAGCGTACGAAACCGCCGTTCCGCGCCGATATGGTTGGCAGCCTCCTGCGCCCGGAGCCGTTGAAGCAGGCCCGTGCCAAGCGCGCCGCCGGTCAAATCGATGCCGACGCGCTCCGCGCCGTCGAGGATCGTGAGATCGAGAAGATTCTCGCCAAGCAGGCCGAGGTCGGTCTGCAGTCGGCGACCGATGGCGAGTTCCGCCGTTCGTGGTGGCATTTCGATTTCCTCGCCGGGCTCGACGGCTGCGAGCTGGTGCAGCTCGACCACGGCATCGCCTTTCACGGCGTCCAGACCAAGGCCGAGACCGTCAACGTCGTCGGCAAGGTCGGCTGGCCGGCGCACCATCCGATGCTCGACCACTTCAAGTTCCTCAAGGAACACACGGGGCTCGTCCCCAAGATGACCATTCCGAGCCCGAGCGTTCTGCACTTCCGCTCCGGTTTCAACGCCATCAAAACGATCTATCCGGACATCGACGAATTCTTCGCCGATTCCGCGGCCGCCTACGGCAAGGCGATCCGCGCCTTCTACGATGCCGGCTGCCGCTACCTGCAGCTCGACGACGTGGTGTGGGCGTATCTCTGCTCCGAAGAGCAACTCGAACAGGCCAAGGCGCGCGGCGACGACGTCGACCGCCTGCAGGAGCGTTACGCCCGCACCATCAACAAGGCGCTGGAATCCAAGCCCGCCGACATGACCATCACCATGCATGTCTGCCGCGGCAACTTCCGCTCCACCTGGATCTCGTCGGGCGGCTACGAGCCGGTGGCCGAGACCTTGCTCGCCAACGTCAATCTCGACGGCTACTTCCTCGAATACGATACCGAGCGGGCCGGCGGTTTCGAACCGCTCCGCTTCCTGCCCAAGGGCGACAAGATGGTCGTTCTCGGGCTCATTACCTCGAAGAGCGGCACGCTCGAGAACAAGGACGACGTCAAGAAGCGCATCGACGAGGCGACCAAATATGTCGCTCTCGATCAGCTCGCTCTGTCGCCGCAATGTGGCTTCGCCTCGACCGAGGAGGGCAACGTCCTCACCGAGGAAGCCCAGTGGGCGAAACTGCGCGAGATCGTCGAGATCGCCCACGAGGTCTGGTAGGGGGAGCCGCGCCGCGCCGCGACCCGGGCCGGTGCCGGCCTTGCGTGAAGGGAACGCTCGACAGTGAAGATCTGTGTCTACGGCGCCGGTTCGATCGGCGGCGTCATCGCCGCGCGGCTGGCGCTCTCCGGCGTCGAGACGTCGGTCGTGGCGCGTGGGGCCCATCTGGCCGCCATCCAGACGACGGGACTCACCTTCCGGACGCCTGAGGGCAGTCAGGTGATCCCCATCCCCGCCAGCCACGATCCGGCCGACCTCGGCCCCCAGGACGTCGTCATCGTGGCGGCCAAGGCGCACCAGATTCCACCCATTGCGCGCCCGATGCAGGCACTGCTCGGCCCCGAGACGGCCGTCGTCTATGCCATCAACGGCCTTCCCTGGTGGTATTTCCACAAGGCCGGCGGACACTGGAACGAACGCCGTCTGGAGCGACTCGATCCCGGTGGCGTGCTGTGGGACGAAGTCGGCGTCGACCGCACCATCGGCTGCGTCGTCAAGCTGCCGGGCACGGTGCCGGCGCCCGGCGTGGTCCACTACGAGGGCGGCAGCAACCGCCTGGCGCTGGGCGAACTGGACGACAGCCAGTCGCCGCGCCTGTCCGCCCTCGCCGAGCTGCTGCGCGCGACCGGCATGGACATCGACACGCACCGTCCGATCCGCTTCGAGGTATGGGACAAGCTGGCCGTCATCATGGTTGCATCGCCGATCTCGATCCTCACCGACACGCCGATCGGATCGAACCTGGCGGACCGGGCGCTGCGCGACGTGGCGCGCAGGCTGTGGGCCGAGGCCAACGCCATCGCGGAGGCCCACGGCATCGCGCTGGATGCGGACATCGAGCCCAAGCTCGACGGCCTGTCGCGGGGCGGCAGCCATCGCCCGTCCATCCTGCAGGACTTCGATCATGGCCGGCCGCTGGAAATCGACGCCCAGGTCGTCGTTCCCATGGAACTGGCCCACGATGCAGGTGTGCCGGTGCCCACCCTCGACATGCTGGTTGCGCTCATGCGCGCTCGCGCCCGCGTTGCCGGCGTCTATGACGGCTGAAGAGCCTGGACGGTCGTGCGTAGCGGGCTACAGGGAATGCAGGTCGGGTCCGGCAAGAAGCTCGCCGAGCGTCGGCGCCTCGGCGTCCTTGCGCGACAGCACTGGGCTCACGCCCTCCAGCGGCCACGCGATCGCCAGGTCCGGATCGTCGTAGCGGATCGAGCGCTCGTGCTCGGGCGAATAGGCGGCCGAGACCTTGTAGATGACCTCGCTGTCGGGGAGCAGCGTCAGGAATCCGTGCGCCATGCCGTCGGGTACGAAGACCTGGTTCCACGCCGCGGCCGAAATCTCCACCGCGACCCATTGTCGGAAGGTCGGCGCTTGCGGTCGGATGTCGACGACGACGTCGAGGATCGCGCCGTGGACCACACGGACCAGCTTCTTCTGCTGAAAGGGGCTCACCTGGAAATGCAGACCGCGCAGCACGCCGGCCTGCCGCGACAGGGAGTGATTGTCCTGCACCCACGCATCTTCGATGCCGGCGGCGGCAAAGCGGGCGGCATTGAACGTCTCGGAAAAGAATCCGCGATCGTCCCCGAACCGGTCGGGCACGATCTCGAGGACGCCGGGCAAGCCAAGTTCGCGTACTTTCATGGCACGGTCTGCCTAGCGCATCGAACGCCTGCCGTCATCTCTGCCGGCACGGACATCGATAGCGCGTCAAGGTTAGCGTGCGGATCGTGTGGACCGCAAAGGGGATCGCTGCTAGGTTGTACCCGGTTCGCAGGGCAGACAACAACCGTTTGATTTTGCCGCAGAAACGTCTCTATCCATCGCGCGCGTTGCACGCCAGGCTGGCCCACGAGATTGGCCGCAGCATCGTTTCCGGCGGCTATGCCGAAGGTGCCGGCCTGCCGCCCGAGTCGGAATTGGCCGAGCAGTTCGGCGTCAGCCGTCAGGCGGTGCGCGAAGCCCTCAAGGTGCTTGGCGCCAAAGGGCTGGTTGCGTCGCGTCGCCGCACCGGCACCCGGGTGCTGCCGCGTTCGTCGTGGAACCTGCTCGACCCGGACGTGCTCGCCTGGCATTCGCCCGAGACCATCCGCCAGGAATTCCTCGACGATCTGACCGAGCTTCGCCGGGTGATCGAGCCGGCGGCCGCGGCGCTGGCCGCGCGCCGTGTCGACCCCGAGCGTCTTGCCCGCATCAAAGAGGCCCTCGACGGGATGCGGGCAAACGTGGACAACGAGCCGCAGTTTCTCGAGGCCGACGCCGAGTTTCACGCGGCATTGCTGGCAGCGAGCGGGAACTCCCTGCTCGAGCGGTTGAGCACGATCATCGGCCCGGTTCTCGACGTGAGCTTCAAGGTGCAGGCTCAGGAGACCTGGCGATTCAAGATCGGAGTCGAACAGCACGCCGCGGTCTACGACGCGATTGCCCGCGGCGACCCGGAAACCGCCCACGATACGATGGAAGAAATCGTCTCGACCGCCGAGGACACCATTGATCGCGTCATGCGCGACCGCAGCGGCCCGCGTAACTACTGACCTGCCGTCCATGCGGGCCGTCAGGCTCTTGCGCCGACCTAATGAAGCCGCCTAACTGGCGCCACGCACAGCATGGAACCCGGGCAGGGCCTGTCATGAACGATCAGTCGGACAACCCACGCGGCATCGACCGCGGCCTAACCAACTATGGCGACAAGGATTTTGCCCGCTATCTGCGCCGCTCCTTCGCCCGCTCCATGGGCTATACCGACGCCATGCTCGACCGGCCGGTGGTCGGAATTGCCTATACGGCATCGGGCTTCAACAACTGCCATCGCCACTTCCCCGAAATGCTCGAAGCGGTGAAGCGCGGCGTGCTCGCCGCCGGCGCCCTGCCGATCCCGTTTCCGACCATTTCGCTGGGCGAAGTCTTCCTGTCGCCGACCAGCCTCAAGTTCCGCAACCTGATGGCGCTCGACACCGAGGAGATGATCCGCGCCCAGCCGATGGATTCGGTGGTGTTGATGGGCGGCTGCGACAAGACCCTGCCGGCGCAGTTGATGGCGGCGGCCTCCGTCGACATGCCGGCCGTGGCGCTCGCCGCCGGTCCCATGTCGACCTCGCACCACAAGGGCGAGCGCCTCGGCGCCTGCACCGACTGCCGCCGCTTCTGGGCCCGCTACCGCGCCGGCGATATCGACCGCGCCGAGATCGAGCAGGTCGAAGGGCGGCTGGCCACCACCGCCGGCACCTGCGCCGTCATGGGCACGGCGAGCACCATCGCCTGCCTCACCGAGGCGCTCGGCATGGGCCTGCCGGGCTCCGCCGCGGCCCCTGCGGTCCATGCCGACCGGCTGCGCCTGGCCGAGGCGAGCGGCGCGCGCGCGGTGGCGCTCATCGGCACCGACCTGACGCCGTCGAAAATCATCACGCCGGCCTCGATCGAGAACGCCATCCGCGTTCTGCTCGCCATCGGCGGCTCGACCAATGCGGTCATCCATCTGGCCGCCATCGCCCGCCGCCGCGGCTTCGCCTTCGACCTCAAGCGCTTCAACGAACTGTCTGAAGAAGACTCCGGTTCTGGTCAATCTGAAGCCCGTCGGCACCGGCTACATGGAAGACCTGTTCGCGGCCGGCGGGGTGGATGCGGTCATGCGCGAACTCAAGCCGATGCTCGATCTCACCTGCATGACCGTGACCGGCGAAACGCTGGGCGAACAGCTCGCCCGTCCGCCGCTCGATCCGGTCGACCGGGCCATCGTCAAGGCGCGCGAGGAACCGATCGAACCGCAGGGCGGGCTAGTTGCCCTGTTCGGTTCGCTGGCGCCCGGCGGCGCCATTCTCAAGCGCTCGGCGGCCGACCAGAAGCTGCTCGAGCACACCGGGAAGGCGGTGGTGTTCACCTCGCTGGAAGACCTTGCCACACGCATCGACTCCGACGATCTCGATGTCGGCCCGGACGATATCCTGGTGCTCCAGAACGCCGGGCCGAAGAGCGACGCCGCCATGCCCGAGGCCGGCTACCTGCCGATCCCGAAGAAGCTCGCCCGGGCCGGCGTCAAGGACATGGTGCGCATTTCCGACGCGCGCATGTCGGGCACTGCCTATGGCGCGGTCGTGCTCCATGTGACTCCGGACGCCGCCACCGGCGGGCCGCTGGCGCTGGTGCAGACCGGCGACCGCATTCAGCTCAGCGTCAGGGAGCGCCGCCTCGATCTGCTGGTGACCGAGGCCGAACTCGCGCGCCGTCGCGCTGCCTTCGAGGCGAGCCGGCCGGTGCCGCCCGCCCGCCGCGGCTACGACAGCCTTTATCACGATCACGTCCTGCAGGCGGACGAAGGCTGCGACTTCGATTTCTGCTAAGCGGAGGGCCGCTTGCAATCTGGTTCTGACTAGTTATATGACTAGTCAGTACGTGGAGGATCGAGCATGCGGATTTGGCAGGTTCAGGATGCAAAGGCCCGCTTCAGCGAACTGCTGGACGCGAGCCTAAAGGACGGACCGCAGGTGGTAACGCGCCGGGGTGTGCCGGCAGCGGTCGTGGTGCCAGCGGAAACCTGGGCGAGGATGGAGAAGGCGCAGAAGCCGACGCTGAAGGACCTGCTTCTCTCGGATGAAAACCGGTTCGACATCGAATTGCTGAAACGCGGTCGATTGCGTCGGCGGCCCGTCCCCGATCTCGACGATTGAGACATGTACCTGCTGGACACCAATGTCGTGTCGGAGCTGCGCCGCACGCGACCGCATGGCGCGGTGCTGGCATGGCTTGAAAACGTGCCGAGCGAACACCTTCACCTCAGCGCGGTGACGCTCGGGGAGTTGCAGGCCGGCGTCGAACGGACGCGCGATCAGGACTCCGAAAAGGCTGCCGCGATCGAGACATGGATCGATCAGGTGGAGCAGACCTCGACCGTGCTGCCGCTCGATGGCCGTATTTTCCATGCCTGGGCGAAGCTCATGCACCATCGCTCGGACGATCTGATCGAAGATGCCATGATCGCCGCAACGGCGCTTGTCCATGGCTTAATCGTGGTCACGCGTAATGTGCGCGACTTCGAACCGTTCGGCGTGCAGCTACTCAACCCATTCGCGACGCAGCGCTGAGCGCCAGCCACTGCACGGACCTCATCCCGAAGAGGCGGCCGAAGACAGCCCTCGAAGGATGGGCCTCATGGCTCGAGGCTCGCTACGCTCGCTCCTCACCATGAGCGTTTCGACTCACGCCTTCCCCTCGCGCACCTTCTTGACCGTGCTGGTGGTGCTGTAGCCTTCCAGCAGCGGCAGCAGCGTCACGCTGCCGCCATTGGCCTCGACGAAGGCCTGTCCGGGGATCTGCTGCCCGGTATAGTCGGCGCCCTTGAAAAGCATGTCGGGCTTGAGGGCCTGGATCAGCTCTTCCGGCGTATCCTCGCCGAAAACCGTCACCAGATCGACCGAGCGCAGTGCGGCCAGCACCGCCGCCCGCGTCGCCTCGTCCTGCACCGGGCGTTCGGGCCCCTTCAGACGCCGTGTCGAAGCGTCGGAATTGACCCCGACCACCAGCCGGTCGACCCGGCGTGCCGCCTGTTCCAGCGAATGCAGGTGGCCGCGATGGAGGAGGTCGAAGACGCCGTTGGTGAAACCGACCGTGAGGCCCTTCGCCCGCCATTCCGCCACCCGGGATGCCGCATCGCCGCGGGTCACCACGCCGTCGCTAAAGCCCGCACCGAGCGCGTGCGTCAGCTCCTGCGGACGCGCCGTCGCCGTGCCCGGCTTGGCGACCACGATGCCGGCCGCGACATTGGCCAGCCGCACGGCATCGGCAAGCGGCGCGCCGACGGCGAGCGCTGACGCCAACGTCGCCACCACCGTGTCACCGGCGCCGGTGACGTCGAACACCCGGTGGGTCTCGGCCCTGACATGCAGCGGTTCTGCGTCGCGGCTGACCAGCGTCATGCCGGCCGAACCGCGGGTGAGAAGCACCGCGTCGATGGCCGCCATGTCGAGCACCTTGCGGCAGGCGGCAATAGCGGATTCGTCGCTGTCGGCGCGGATGCCCGAGAAGGCGGTCATCTCCTCGATATTGGGCGTCACAACGCTGGCGCCGGCAAAGGCCGAGGCATCGGCCCGCCGCGGGTCGACCACCACTTGCCTGCCGGCCGCGCGCGCCGTGCCGATCAGCGCCGCGATCGAAATCTCGTCCAGCGCCCCGCGCCCATAATCGGAAATCACCAGCGCGCCGCAGGCGGCGAGCGCGGCCCGGCCTGCTTCGACCAGCCGGTCGCGCACCGCCGGGTCTGCCGGGCGGCTATCCTCGGCGTCGATGCACAGGAGCTGGTGCCAGCCGCTGAGATAGCGCGTCTTGACCGTCGTCGGGCGGCCGGCATCGGCAATCAGCCGCTCCGTCAGGCGCGGGAAGCTGCGGCACAGCGCCTTGAGTTCGTCCGCCGCAGCGTCCGTGCCGATGAGCCCCACCAGCGTCACCGCGCTGCCATAGGCCAGCACGTTGGCGGCGACATTGCTGGCGCCACCAGGATAGGCGCGCGCGGCACCATATTTCAGGATCGGCACCGGCGCCTCGCGCGACACCCGCGTCACCCGACCCTCGACGAAACGGTCGAGCATCACGTCGCCGACCACCAGCACGTGAGCTTGAGCAAGGCGTCCGACGACGTTGGCGTCCATGGGTTTCCCCGGCTTTCCGGCGACAATGGCCCGGTCATATCGAGGCCCGGGGCAGGGGGCAAGCACAGGCTCCCGGCGGCTTCGGACCCTGAAGACAGGACAATGCCTTGCCAAGTCGGCCCGGTTCGAGTCCAGTAGAAACCGCGGGGGCTCGCGACGGAAAGCGCCGCGCTCCGCGTTTAAATGTTTCCACCAAAGCGAAACCGACGGTCCCTTGATGTCCGCTACCAGACAGATCGTTCTCTCGCTCATCGTTATCCTGATCGCCGCCGCAGGTTGGTACGCCTACGACCAGGGCTACTTCTCCAGGCAAACGGCCGGTGGTGGCGGCGGCGCGGCCGTATCGGGACCGGCCGGCGGCGGAGGTGGGGGATCACGGGGCCAGGGCTTCGGCGGCCGCGGCGGCGCGGTCCTGGTGGTCACCGCGCCAGTCACCAGCGACGACACCGGAATCGACGTGCGCGCCATCGGCACGGTTGCGGCGGCGCAGGAGGTGACCCTCTATCCCCAGGACAGCGGCATCGTCACCGACGTCGCCTTCACCCCGGGCACCAAGGTCACCAAGGGCCAGACCCTCATCCGTCTCGACGATTCCGACCAGCAGGTGGCGCTTGAAAAGGCGAAGATCGCGCTCGAAACCGCGCAGTCGGCGCTCGACCGCGCCCGGCAGCTCGCCAAGTCGAACAACATCACCACCGTCGCCCTCACCGATGCCCTCACGGCACAGAAGAACGCCGCGATCGGCCTCAAGGCCGCCCAGAACGACCTCGCTAAGCGGACAATCATGGCACCGTTCGCCGGCATCATCGGTCTCACCGATATCGCGGTCGGCGACCTCATCAGCTCCTCCAAGGCAATTGCCACCCTCGACGACATGTCGAAGGTCACCGTCACCTTCGACGTGCCGGAACGTGCATCGGGCCTGGTGGCCGTCGGCCAGCCGGTGACCGCCTCGACCGAGGCGCTGGCCGGCCAGGCTTTCAAGGGCACCATCTCGGCGGTCGACAACCGCGTCGACGCGGTGGCGCGGACCCTCAAGGTCGAGGCGACGCTGCCCAACGATGCCAGCGTGCTGAAGCCGGGCATGGCGCTCACCGTCGCCATGAGCTTCCCCGGCAAGCCGCACCCGTCGGTGCCCTCGCTTGCCGTGCAATGGGACCGCAGCGGCGCCTATGTCTGGAAGGTGACCGACGGTAGCGCCCGCCGCATCGCCGTGCAGATCCTCGGCCGGCGCAGCGGCGCCGTCATCGTCTCCGGCGACCTGGCCCAAAACAATGCGGTCGTCGTCGAGGGCCTGCAGCGCGTACGCGAAGGCAGCAAGGTGACCGAGGCCGATGCGAACGCCGGCACCGGCGCCGGCCAGGGCGGCGCTCCACGCCACGCGCCGAACGGCTGAGCGGGGCGGGCCGATGGCAAAGACCAACACCAATCCGCACGCCGACGGCAACGGGGGGATTGCCGGCCTGTTCGTTCGCAGGCCGGTGCTGGCTATCGTCCTCAACCTGCTGATCGTCATCGCCGGTCTGGCGGCATGGCGCAGCATCGAGGTCCGCGAGCTGCCCAATATCGACCGTCCGGTGATCACGGTGCGCACCAACTACACGGGCGCCACCCCCGACACCATCGACAAGGAGGTCACCAGCGTCATCGAAGGCGCTGCGGCGCGCATCCCGGGCGTCGTGTCGATCTCCTCGACCTCGAGCTCCGGCCAGAGCCGGGTGACGGTCGAGTTCGACCAGAAGACCGACATCAACGTCGCCGCCAGCGACCTGCGCGACGCCATCGGCAACCTGCGCAGCCTGCCCACCGACGACAATTTCAAGCCGCCGACCATCGTCAAGGCCGATGCCAACGCCGACGCCATCATGCGGCTGGCGGCGACCTCGTCGACCATGTCGATCCAGGACCTGACCCAGGTCGTCAACGACGTGATCGTCACGCGCCTGGCGGCCGTCGACGGCGTTGCCGACGTGCAGGTCTTCGGCGACCGCAGTCCGATCGTTCAGATCATCATCGACCCCAATGCGCTGGCCGCCCACGGCCTCACCATCGCCGACCTCAATTCGGCGCTCGGCAACGTCACCCTCGATACGCCCGCCGGCACCATATCGGACGCCAACCGCACGCTGCTCGTGCGCGCCGACGCCAGCGCCAAATCGGCCGAAGAGATCGGCAACATCCAGATCAATCCGCAGACCAAGGTGTCGGACGTCGCCGACGTCGTCTTCGGCCCGGCCGACAAGACCACCTCGCTGCGCATCAACGGCCAGACCGGCGTCGGTCTTGGCATCGTGCGTCAGGCACGCGCCAACACGCTCGACATTTCGGCCGGGGTGCGCAAGGCCATCGAGGAAATGAAGAGTTCGCTGCCGCCGGGGGTCAACCTGACCATCACCTCCGACGATGCCGAATTCATCAGCGGCGCCATCCACGAGGTGCTGATCACCCTTATCATCGCCACCATCATCGTCATCGGCGTCATCTATCTGTTCCTGCAGTCGCTGAGGGTGACGTTCATTCCGGCGGTGACCGTGCCGATCGCGCTGATCGGCACGCTCGCCGCCATGTGGGTGGTCGGCTTCTCCATCAACGTGCTGACCCTGCTCGCCCTGGTGCTGGCGACCGGCCTTGTCGTCGATGACGCCATCGTCGTCATCGAGAACATCTCACGCCAGCGCTCGCTCGGCTTAGGGCCACGCGCCGCCGCCGTGCTCGGCACCCGTCAGGTGTTCTTCGCTGTGCTCGCCACCACCGCGACGCTGGCCGCCGTGTTCATCCCCATCTCGTTCTTCCCCGGCCTCACCGGTTCGCTGTTCTCCGAATTCGGCTTCGTGCTCGCCTTTGCGGTGACGCTCTCCTGCTTCGTCGCGCTCACCCTGTCGCCGATGCTCGCCTCGCGGCTGATCAGCGACAAGCAGGCGCATCACCAGCACAACGCGATTGGCCGCCGGGTCGCCGCCTTCGGCGAACGCATCATCCATTTCTACACGCGCCTGCTCGATGTGGCGCTGAAGGCGCCGATGGTGGTCATCGTCATCGCCCTGCTTTTTGCCGGCGCGGCGCTTGCGGCCTTCAACCTGCTGCCCTCCGAGCTCACTCCGCAGGAGGATCGCGGCTTCATCCCGATTTCCATCTCGGTGCCGCAGGGCTCGACCGTCGACTACACCGAAGCCCAAATGAAGCTGGTCGAACAGATGGCCACGCCGCTGCTCAAGAGCGGCGAGGCCACCAACATGTTCGCGATTGCGCGCAATGACGGCGGCGGCGGCTTCATGTTCCTGACCCTGGCGCCGTGGGGTGAGCGCTCCCGCACACAGGGCCAGATCACCTCCGAGCTGAACCGCGAGCTGCAGCGCCTTCCCGGTGTCCAGGTCTTCGCCCGCACTGCCAACAGCCTCGGCATCCGCGGCGGCGGGCAGGGCCTGCAGTTCGCCATCACCGGCACCGACTACGACCAGCTCGCCGGCGTCGCCGACAAGCTCATCCAGGCGATGGAGAAGGATCCCGCCTTCGGCCGCGTTCAGTTGAACTACGACACCACCCAGCCGCAGATGGCGATCCAGATCGACCGCCAGCGCGCCTCCGATGTTGGCATCTCGGTCGATACCATCTCGGCCGCGGTGCAGACCATCCTCAGCGGCAAGGACCTCGGCAACTACTACGTCGGCGACAACCCGATCGAGATCCTTGCCAAAGTGCCCGACGGCATGGTCCAGGACGTCAGCGCGCTCGACAACATGCAGTTGCGCACGAAGGACGGAAAGATGGTGCCGCTGTCCTCGCTGGTCTCGTTCAAGGAGTTGGCTGTGGCGCCCAGCCTGCCGCGCCAGGATCAGCGCCGCGCCATCCCCATCGGCGCCACGCTCGGCGATGGCGTCGACCTGCGCCAGGCCATGAACGAGCTGCAGGTGCTCTCGGCCAAGATCCTGCCTGCCAACAACGGTCTGGTCTTCACCGGCGAGGCCAAGGAGCTGAACAGCGCCACCAGCGGCGTCGTGCAGACCTTCATCTTCGCGCTGCTCATCGTTCTGCTCGTTCTGGCCGGCCAGTTCGAGAGCTTCTCGAGCGCCTTCATCCTCATTGCCACGGTTCCCTTCGGCCTTGCCGCGGCGGTCTTCGCCATCCTCCTCACCCACGGCTCGATCAACATCTACAGCGAAATCGGTCTGGTCATGCTGGTCGGGCTGATGTCGAAAAACGGCATTCTGATCGTCGAGTTTGCCAATCAGCTCCGCGATGCCGGCCAGTCGATCCACGACGCGGTGCGCAATGCGGCGCTGATCCGCCTGCGCCCCGTGGTCATGACCATGATCGCCACCGTGCTCGGCGGCCTGCCGCTGGTACTGCGCGGCGGTGCCGGCTCCGAGGCCCGCCATGCCCTCGGCTGGGTCATCGTCGGCGGCTTGGGGCTCGCCACCGTGGCGACGCTGTTCCTGACGCCGGTCGTCTATTCGTTGCTCGCCCGCTTCGCCAAGCCGCGCGTCGCCGAGGAGCAGCGGTTGGAACGCGAACTGGAAGAAGCCCGGGCGATCGGCGGCGGTCTCACACCGACGCCGGAAGAAGAGGGAGAGGTGTCCGGCTATTCGGCCGCAGCGGAATAGGAGGAGGGCAGGGTGCCCGCCGTCTCATTGTCCATAGTTGCGCCCGCCGGCCGCGTGCTGACCAGGCCGGTTCGGCCCGCCCATGTGCGCCGTGCCAGACGCCCGATCATCGGCTATCGTCGGCGGCAGGGCGGTCTGTCGGCATGGGAGTGCGGCTTGAATCAGTCGCGCGATTCGCTGGATTGGGTGCGTATTCGCGCCGATGAGACGGTTATGGCCGCCATTGCCGAGGGCGATGAGGCCGCCTTCTCCCGGCTGGTGCGCGATCTTACCCCGGCGCTCTTGCGCTTTGCCCGTGCCTCGCTCGCCGTCAGCCCGGCGGAAGCCGAGGAGGTCGTGCAGGAAGTGCTGATCCGCCTCTGGCAGCAGGCTGCGACTTGGCAACCGGACGGCCGCATCGCGACCTGGGCGTACCGCGTGACCTACCGTCTGTGCATCGACCGGCTGCGCCGCCAGCGCCCGTCGGTTGCCATCGACACCCTCGAAGACGAGCTGGCCGATCCGGCGCCGCTGCCCGGAACCCGGCTGATGCAGCTTGAGGACGTTCGGGCCGTGCAGGCGGCGGTTGCGGCGCTGCCCGAACGCCAGCGCGCCGCGATCGTGCTGTGCCATTACCAGGGCCTCAGCCAGGCCGAAGCCTCTGCCGTCATGGGGCTCGGCGAAGAGGCCTACGAATCCCTGCTGGCGCGGGGACGCCGTCGTCTGCGCGCCCGTTTCGCAGACGGAGGGGAATAGCCATGATTGCTGACACCCCGATCAGCCCCGACGAATTCCGTGCGCTCGATGTGGGCCTCGCCCGCGCCGCCGAAGCGCTCGATCGCGAGATCGCGGCCTCCGGCGCCGCGGCGCGCGTCGCCGAGCACGTCACCAGGCGCGTCGCACGCCGCCCGGCGCGACGGGCCGTCTGGTTTGCCATTGCCGCAGCGCTCATCGTTGCCGCCGGGCTCGGCAGCCTCGCCGACCTCGTCTTCGTCGGCGCCCGCATCGGCTCCGGCCAGGAGGTCGTCGTGATGGACCCGCTGGTCTTCGGTCCGGCGGTCGTGGACCAGCGATGAGCGAACGCATCAACCGGCGGCGGTGGCTGGGCATCGGCCTCGTTCTGTCGCTGGCGCTGAATGCCTTCTTCATCGGTGCGGCGGCCACCGACCTGATCCGCTTCGACAAGGACAGGGACGGCCACAGAAGCGGCGTGCTGCGCTACGAGCTGCGCTGGCTCGCCCAACGCCTGCCGTCCGACGCCATGGCCAAGGTCGAGGCGTCGGTTGCCGCCGAAAGGCCCGATGCGCGACGCCATATCGCCCGCCTGCATACGCTGCGCACCGAACTTGGGGTCCTGCTGGCCGCCGACCCTGCCGATCGCGCGGCCATCGACGCCAAGCTTGCCGCGATCCGTTCCGAGCTCGACACCATGCTCGGCAAGGCGCAGGCGGCGACCATCGATTTGCTGCTCACGCTCTCGCCCGAGACCCGCAAGAAGCTCGCCGGTAACTGAACCCGCCTCAACCCTGGTTGCCGTTGCCGTTGCGGCGGGCGAATGCCAGCAGGCCGCCGCCGCCGCGCGCCGCCTTGCGGCCGCGGGCGCGCCAGCGCCAGACGAAGTGCTGGCGCCACGTCGCCATCTTGGCGACGAAGGCAAGCTGCGCCGGCGTCACCACCAGCGTCAGGATGGTCGCAAAGCTGAGGCCGAACACGATCGCGGTGGATAGCTGCGCCCACCATTGCGTCGACGGCGCGCCGTAGGTGATCGCGCGGTGCACGAAATTGACGTTGATGCCGAAGGCGATCGGCAGCACGCCGAGCACCGCCGCGCCCGCCGTCAGCAGGACCGGGCGGGCACGCTCGCGGCAGGTCCTCAGGATCGCCTCCTCGACCGGCACGCCTTCGTGTCGCAGCCGGTCATAGGTGTCGATCAGCACGATGTTGTTGTTGGTGACGATGCCGGCGAGCGCGATGATGCCGATGCCGGTCATCACCACGCCGAATGCCTGGCCCATCACCATCACGCCGACGAACACGCCGATGGTAGACAGGATGATCGAGAACAGCACCAGCGCGACGCTGGTCAGCTTGTTGAACTGCGCCAGCAGCACCGCGAAGATCAGGAAGATTGCGGCGCCGAAGGCCTTGCCGAGGAAGGCGCTGGCGTTCTGCCGCTCCTCGTCCGAGCCCTTCAGCGTCCACGACACCAGGCCCTTGAAGTCGGCCGCGGCGAGCTTCGTCTTGACCGCCTCCTGCACGGCCGC
The DNA here is from genome assembly GCA_963750065.1 of uncultured Alphaproteobacteria bacterium. GTDB lineage: Bacteria > Pseudomonadota > Alphaproteobacteria > Rhizobiales > Kaistiaceae > CAVSRC01. The sequence goes on along the minus strand of CAVVPK010000019.1, from coordinate 449,424 downwards.
CGTCTGCGTCTGATCGGCGACGTTGGCGGTCACCGTGATGACGCGCTTGCCGTCAACGCGGTGGATGATGCCGGTCGACAGAGCCGGCACGCGCTCGATGAAGTTGCCGATCGGCACCGCGCCGGCCGCCGTCTGCACGCGCAGCTCGTCGAGCTGGGTCAGCGTGCGGCGGTTCTCCGGCACGCGCAGGATGATGTCGACGGGCTTGTCGCTGGTCTGCGGCCGGTAGTCGGTGATCTTGAGGCCGTTGGTGACCAGCTGGACGACATTGCCAATCGAACCGACCCCGATCCCGTACTTGGCAGCCTCCGCCTTGTCGACTTCCAGGCGCCAGTCGATGCCGGGAATCGGCAGCCCGTTGTCGAGGTCGCGGATCTCGGGACTCTTGCCGAGTTCGCCGGCGACCTGGAGCGCCGCCGCGCGCAGCGCGTCCGGATAGTCGCTGGACAGCTGCACCTGGATCGCCTTGCCGGTCGGCGGGCCTTCCTCGGGCGCGCGCACCTCGACCTTGATGCCGGGGATGTCGGCGGTTTGCTTGCGGATGTCGTTCATGATCACCGAGGCCGGCCGGCGCTTCTGCCAGTCGACGAACTCGAACTGGATCTGGCCGATGACGTCCTCGGTGATATCGGACGAACCGCGTCCCATGTCGCCGGACCGCGCATAGACGCTCGACAGCTCCTTCATCGGCAGGATGCGCGTTTCGACCGCGCGCACCAACCGGTCCTTCTCCGCCAGCGACAGGTTGCCGCGCGCGTGGATCAGCACGACGCCCTGGTCGGGCTCGACGTTGGGGAAGAATTCGACGCCCTTGCCGATCTGGCCGTAGAGGATCGGCACGCCGACCAGCATGGCGAAGGCGAACAGAAGAGTGACGCCCGGGTGACGCACCGCCAGACGCACGGTCTTGATGTACGGGCCCTCGCGCAGCGCCGCGTCGTGATGGACGGCGCTGGTCCGGCCGACCAGCGCGCCCAGCGTCGGCGTGAAGATCAGAGCCGCCACCAGCGAGCACGACAGCGTCGCGATCAGGGTCATCGGCAGGTAGCCCATGAACTCGCCGACGATGCCCGGCCAGAAGAGCAGGGGAGAGAACGCCGCAATGCGCGTCAGCGTCGCGGCGATCACCGGGCCGGACATGCGCTGGGCGGCAAAGGCATAGGCCTCGCGCCGATGCATGCCTTCGCTCATGCGCCGTTCGGCGAACTCCGACACGATGATGGCGTCGTCCACCAGCATGCCGACGGCGAGGATCAGGCTGAACAGGACGACGATGTTCACGGTCAGTCCGGCCAAGCTCAAGCCGAGAATGCCGACCAGAAAGGAGAAGGGAACGGCGATGCCGATGAAGACGGAGGCGCGCCCGCCAAGGAAGAACAGGATGATGACCACCACCAGGACGACGGCGGTGATCACGCTGTTCTGCAGTTCGTCGAGCATATCCTTGATGAACGTCGACTGGTCCTGCAGGAACTCGACCTTGAGATTGCCCGGCCACTGCTTTTCGGCCGCGGCGACCGCCTTCTTCACGCCGTCGACCGTGTCGATGAGGTTGGCACCAGCCCGCTTGGCCACTTCGATGGCGATCGCCGGGCGGCCGTTGACGCGCGTCACCGAGGTGGCGTCGCGGAAGGTTGGCTTGATCTTGGCGACGTCGCCGAGCGTCACCGTGGCGGCGTTGGTGGCGGCGACGGGAATGTTGAGTACGTCCTCGGGCGTCTCGATCAGGGCCGGAACCTTGACCGCGAAGCGGCCCTGTGCCCCCTCCAGCGCGCCGGCCGCCACCAGGCTGTTGCCCGCGGCCGCGGCGCCGACGAACTGGTCGAGCGACACGCCGTAGCTCTTCAGCAGCATCGGCTCGGCGATGATTTCGACGACCTCGTCACGCGTACCTTGCAGCGTGGCGGAGAGCACGCCGGGCACCTGTTCGATGGTGTCTTGGGCCTGTTGGGCGATGCTGGTTAGCGTGCGTTCGGATAGATCGCCCGATAGCGTGACCACGATCACCGGGAACAGGCTGAGATCGATCTGGTGCACACTCGGCTCGTCGGCGTCCGCCGGCAGGCTGCTCTTGGCGTCGTCGACCTTGGCGCGCACGTCCTGCAGGGCCGTGTCCTGGTTAAAGCCTGCCTCGAACTCGAGCAGCACATAGCCGCCGCCCTCGAAGGCTGCGGCGCGCATTTCCTTGACGTTACTGATCGCCTTGAGCGCCGTCTCGATCGGCTTGACCAGCAGCCGCTCCGCGTCTTCCGGCGAGATGCCGCGCTGCGATAGCGAGACGTAGACATACGGAATGGTTACGTCCGGGTTCGACTCCTTCGGAATCGACTGATAAGCGAGAGCCCCGGCAATGAGCAGGAAGGCGAGGACTGACAGCGTCAGCCGCCAGTGCCCGATGGCGATTTCGACGATGCGCCTCATGCGGGCGGTTCCGTCTTGACGTCGGCCTGCGCGGCCGAAACCGCCTGGACGAGGTCGCCGTCCTTGACGAAATCCTGGCCGACGACGATCACCCGCGAAGCCTTGTCGATGCCGGTCAGCCAGATGACATCGGTGGCGTCGTCGACCACCTCGACGGGTACGAACTGGGCGCGGCTATCGGCATCGGCGATGCGCACCCCGAGCCGCCCGTCATCGGAGAAGACGATTGCCGAGCGCGGCACGGCGACCGCATTGACCGCGCCGAGTTCGACCGCCATTTCGCAGGTCACGCCGTCGGGGATGACCGCATCGGCATTGTCCATGCGCGTCTCGACGCGATAGGTCCGGGTCGCGGTGTCGGCGCTGAGGCTGACGAAGGTGACCTTGCCGACCACCTTGGAATTATCGATGAAACGCACGGTCGCTTGCTGGCCGGCCTTGACGCTCGCCCGCCGCGCCTCGCTGACGGCACCGACTGCGAGCATCGGGTTGGGATCGACGATCTGCGCGATCTCGGTACCGATCTGCACCGACTGGCCGATCTGCACCGGCACGCGGTCGACCTTGCCGTCGATCGGCGCGCGCACGGCGACCCGGTCGAGCTCGGCTTGGGCCGCGGCCAGCGCCGCCTTCGCGGCTGCCACCGACGCTTCCAGCGCCGCCAGATTGTTGCGCGCCTGGTCGCCCCGATCGATGAGCCGCTTGTTGGCGGTGTACTCGGCCATGCGCTGATCGAGCAGCGCCTGCGCCTGATCGACCGCTGCCTGGCGACCCTCGTCGGAAATGCGGGCGATGACGGTGCCCGCCTTGACCACGTCGCCGCGGTTGACCGCAAGGCCGAGCAGCACGCCGGCCCCGCGCGCCACCGCCGAAGCCTTGTGGTCGGCCAGAGTCACGCAGGACAGGGTGACATAGCGCCGGTGCAGTTCCGGTGCCGCCGCGGTCACGCCCACCTTCTGCACCGGAACGGCCGGCGGCTCCTTGCCGCCACCCTCGCCAGCGCCGGAGCCGCCGGTGAAAACGCCCGAGCCGATCCATAGAACGGCTGCAACGACAATGCCGACCGCGACAAGGCGGCTCGGCTTGAGCAGTCCAGCGGCCATCAGCGTCACCCCAACGCCAGAGGAATAGCTCTCCGCTGCCGCATCGCGGCACCGGTGGAGCCCATATAACAACGCGGGAGTCGTTTGTAACGGGGGCGCAAGGGCGGCCCAGAGACCTGATGACAACGCATGGAGGGGCCGCCTCACATATATCGTGCGATACACGTAGACTCGCGCACAAATGGCGTCAAGATATATCTTATGAAATATCTTGTGCAACTTGACGCGCCGCGCCCCCGCTTCGGGCGAGCATCGTCGTCAGTCGACAAGGGCGACGGAGATCACTGTACCGACGACGGCGCACCGGCTGCTGCGGCCGCTTCCCTCCCTTGTTCGAGCGGCGGCATCACTGGCAGAGCCGACGGAAACGACCATGATCCAGATCAAATTTTCACGCACTGGTTGCAGAATGGAATTGGAGCAATCCGAGTGTTCTGCCCGCCAGATGGAACCGATTCCATCCGGTCCGAAAACGCACTAGGGTCCGTCGGCCCTGCCCGGAGGAGCGCCCTTGAAATCCAACAACCCGGTCTATTCCGGCCTGCCCATGACCATCTTCGAGGTCATGTCGCGGCTTGCCATCGAACACAACGCCATCAATCTCGGCCAGGGCTTTCCGGACGTCGACGGTCCCGCCGACGTGAAGCGGCTGGCGGCCGACGAGCTGGTTTCGGGCCTCAACCAGTATCCGCCGATGATGGGCGTGGTCGATCTGCGCAAGGCAGTGGCGGAGGCTAACCGGCGCTTCTACGGCCTTGATGTCGACTGGCAGACGCAGGTGCTGGTCACCTCCGGCGCAACGGAAGCGCTGTCCGACTGCATGGCCGGCCTGATTGTGCCCGGCGACGAGGTGGTGCTGATCGAGCCGCTCTACGACTGTTACCTGCCGCTGGTGCGGCGCGCTGGGGGCATTCCGCGGCTGGTGCGCCTGACACCGCCGGACTGGACGCTCGACCGCGCCGCGCTCGCCGCCGCCTTCGGTCCCAGGACCAAGGCGATCCTCATCAACAATCCGATGAACCCGGCGGCCAAGGTCTTCACCCGCGAAGAACTGTCGCTGATTGCCGAACTGTGCGAGGCCCATGACGCGATCGCCATCTCAGACGAGGTCTATGAGCACATCGTCTTCGATCGTGCCCGCCACGTCCCCCTGATGACGCTCCCCGGCATGCGCGAGCGCGCAGTGCGCATCGGTTCGGCCGGCAAGACCTTCTCGCTCACCGGCTGGAAGGTCGGCTACGTCACCGCGCCGGCGCACTTGCTCGAGCCGATCACCAAGGCGCACCAGTTCACCACCTTCACCACGCCGCCGAACCTGCAGAAGGCGGTCGCCTTCGGGCTGGCCAAGGGCGACGACTACTATGACAGCCTGTCGGGCGAGCTGGAGAAGAAGCGCGACCGCTTCGCCGCCGGGATTGCCCGGCTCGGCTTCGATGTCGCCCCCTGTGCCGGCACCTATTTCATCACCGCCGACGTTTCGCCGCTGCGGATCGGCGAGGACGACGCCGAACTCTGCAAGCGCATGACGGTGGAAGCCGGCGTTGCCGCCGTGCCCATGTCCGCCTTCTACGACACCGAGGGGCCGCGCCAATTCGTCCGCTTCTGTTTTTCCAAGCGCGACGAGGTTCTCGATGCGGCCGTTGACCGTCTCAAATCCTGGCTTTCGGCATGAGCAATCCAATCCTGATCGAAGTCACCCGCGGCGCGCTCGTCGAGAGCGTTCATCGCGGCGCCATCGCCGTGGTTGATGCGTCCGGCCGGACGCGGGCGGCGATCGGCGATATCGGACAGCGCGTCTTCCCGCGCTCGGCGGTCAAGGCGCTGCAGGCCCTGCCGCTGGTCGAGAGCGGCGCCGCCGACCGCTACGGCTTCGGCGCGATCGAACTGGCGCTCGCCTGCTCCTCCCACAACGGCGAGCCGCGCCATGTGGAGACGGCTGCGGCGATGCTGGCCAAGGCGGGCAGGGGCGAGGCCGATCTCGAATGCGGCTGCCAGGTGCCGTCTTCGCCGACCGCGGCTGAGGCGCTCGTCCGCGCCGGCCTCGCGCCCAGCCAGTTGCACAACAACTGCTCGGGCAAGCATGCCGGCTTCATCTGCCTGGCCTGCCATCGCGGCCTCGACCCGAAGGGCTATGTGAACCGCGACCACCCGGCGATGCAGGAGATCACGGCAACACTGGAAGCGATGACCGGCACCAGCCTTGGGCCGGAGGTGCGCGGCATCGATGGCTGCTCGATCCCGACCTACGCGATTCCCATCGACCGTCTGGCGCTCGCCTTCGCCCGCTTCATCAGTGGCGAGGGGCTTTCGCCGGAGCGCGCCGCCGCCGCCCGCCGCCTGAGCGCGGCCTGCATGGCCGAACCCTTCATGGTCGCCGGCACGGGACGCTTCTGCACCGATGCGATGGCGGCTCTGCCCGGCCGCGTCTTCGTCAAGACCGGCGCCGAAGGCGTCTTCTGCGCCGCCTTGCCGGAGCTCGGGCTGGGCGTTGCGCTCAAATGCGACGACGGGGGAACGCGCGCCTCGGAGACCATGATGGCGGCGGTGCTCGAGGCGTTTGTTCCGATGAGCGAAGCGGAGCGTGCCACGCTTGCCGATCGCCTGTCGCCGCCGATCCTCAGCCGTCGCGGCGTCACCGTCGGCGCCGTCCGGCCGGTCGCCGGGCTGGTTGAATTGCTTCGCGAGGGGACGCCGCTAAACGGCTGAATCAACTGATCCGATTGCGCTCGACAAGAAGCTGCGGGTAGCGCTCGGCGCCGTTCTGGGCGAGGTCGCCGGTGGCGGTCTTGTCCCACAGCATGCCGACGACGGCACCCTTGTCGGCGCCCGAGATCAGATTGTCGCTGATGACCGCCGAGCCGGCGCCGTCCACCACCGAGACCGCAACGCCGACCGGCGCCCGGCGGATCACATTGCCGGTTGCCGCCACGTCGCGGAGATACGGTCCCCAGCCGAGCTGCATGCCGTAGAGCGCCGCGCCGTCGATGACATTGCCGTTCACCGCCACGTCCGCCTCCACCCCGATGCCGACGCCGAAGGTCGGGCTCTTGGTGCCGGGCGGGTAGGGGCCCTTGCCGGTGATGTCGCGCAGGATGTTGCCCGACACGACGCCGATATGGCCGCCGCTGTCGAAATTGGTCACGCTGATGCCGCTCGCCGCCCCGGCGATGACATTGTTGGCGATGAGCGCTCCAGAGAAGCCGAATTCCGAATAGATCGCCGTCTCGCCCGAGCGCAGGCAGCTGTTGCCGGTGATCTGCACGTTGTCGGCGGAATTGGCGCGCACCGCCGTGAACGCACAGTCGGCGATCCGGTTGTTGGCAACGATCACGCCGTGGGCGCGGAAAATGTTGATCCCGTTGCCGTTTTCGCCGGTGCCCCCGGCTTTTGCGGCGATCCGCTCGACCCGGTTGCCGGACACCATTGTGCCATCCTCCCCCGCGCTCCAGCGCCAGACGAGGATGCCACCATTGCCGCAATCCTTGACGATATTGTCGGTGATCGAAAGGCCGGTCGATTCAATGACGCGGATGCCGGCGCCCGCCGCATCGGTGACCGTCGTGCGCGTGATGCGCCCGGCCGAGCGGTCAAGCGCCAGCCCGGTTCCGGCGCTGCCGGTGATGACGCAATCCTCGATCGCCACGCCGTTGCATTCGGCCAGATGGACAAGTCCCGGCACATAGTCGGCGAAGGGCTGGCCGGCACCGTCGATGGTAAGGCCCGACAGGGCGATCAGCTCCGCATGCGTCGCGGTGATCATGCTGTCGCCGCCGGCAAAGACCAGCTTGGTCGCGCCGGGCACGCCCGACAGGCGCACGCGCGGCGGCAGGCGCAGGTTGGAGATCATGTAGGTGCCGGCCGGCAGGAAGACCTGGCGGTCCTCTTGCGAAGCGGTTTCAAGCAGGCGCTGCAGGATGCGGCTCTGGTCCTCCGCCTTAGCGGCGTTGAGGCCGAGTTCGGCGCCGTTCAGCGTACCGCGCAGCACCGGTCCGGTGGGGTCGGTGGCGGCAACGGCAGGCAGGGTGGCCGCTGTGGCGCCGGCGGCGCCAAGCAGAAAACTGCGTCGATTCATGCCCGAAAACTCCCGATTCCGGAATCGACTGCAGACAGTTCAAGTCTTGTGCCGGCCGAACCGTGCCGGAATGGGACGCGCGGCCTCGCGTGCTCTCAGTCCAGCCCGAGCCTGCCGCGCAGCGTCGACAGGTCCTCGGCCAGCGTGTTGACCGACGCGGCGAGCACCGTGCGGTCGGCCTCGGTCAGCTCGTCATAGGTCTCGTAGCCGTCGCCCACCCTGTACCTGGCGAGCGTCTCGTCGACGATCTGGAAGTTGCCCGCGACCTTGGCGATGAAGGCGCCGTCCTTGGCGAGAAGCGGCTCGACCAGCTCGAAGATCTTCCGCGAGCCGTCGAAGTTCGCCTTGAAGTCCCACAGGTCCGTGTGGCTGTAGCGGTCCTCCTCGCCGGAGATCTTGGTCGCGGCGACCTCTTCCATCAGCGCCGCGGCGCCGCCCACCACCGTCTCGGGCGGAAAGGTGAGGTCGGCGATGCGCTGGTCGAGGTCCTTGACGTCGGCCAAGAGCTTGTCGGCGGTGCCGGCGAGCCCGTCGGTGCTGTCCGTCTCCCACAGGCCGTATTCGATGCGGTGGAAGCCGGTGAAGGCGGGATCCTTCTCGCCTTTCTCGTAGTCGTCGGCGCGCGCGTCGATTGCCGCGTCGAGATCGCTGAAAAGCTCCGCGATCGGTTCGATCGCCTCGTAGCTCATGCGCGTCGGGGCATAGAGGGCCCTGGCCGTGTTGAGGTCGCCCGCATGAATCGCGTCGACGAATGTGCCGGTGTCCTGGACCAGTTTGGCCGTGTGTTCGGCAACGTAGAGCTTGTAGTTGGCGATCGGCTCGACAAGGTCGAGCGTTGCATCGGTGGACGCGGCGGCGGCCATCGGCGCAATGAGTGCCGAGAGCGTTGCTGCCGCGAGCAGAGGTGCAAGCTTCATCGGAAAGGTCTCCTTGGTTGCCTTAGGGATGGCCGGTGGACGCGACGGCGGCGACCAGGTCCTGGCCGAGATAGCCGCCGGCCTCACGGACGCCGGGAAGAACGAAGAAATAGCCGCCGCCGACGGGCTTGATGTATTCCTCGAGCGGCTCGCCGTTGAGGCGCTTCTGCACTGTGATGAAGCCCTTCTCGAGGTCGGCCTGATAGACGATGAACAGCAGCCCCTGATCGATCTGGCCGTTCCTGGTGACGCCGTTCGAATAGTTGAACGGCCGGCGCAGGATGAGGTTCTCCTCGGTTGCGGCTTCGCGCGGATTGGCGCGGCGGATGTGGGCGGTGAGCGGCGTGATCTTGCCGTCGCGGTCGCGCGCATAATGCGGCACGTCGTGTTCTTTTGTGCCGTCGAGCGGCGCGCCGCTCGCCTTCTTGCGCCCGATGATGTGCTGCTGCTCCTTGAGCGGCGTGCGGTCCCAGCGCTCGACGAAATTGCGGATGATGCGCACCGCCTGATAGCTGCCGCCGACCGCCCAGTCGGGCTCGCCACTGTCCGCGCCCACCCAGACGATGCGCTCCATGGCGCCCGCATCGGTGGAATTGGGATTGGCGGCGCCGTCGCGGAAGCCGAGGAAGTTGCGCGCGCTCTGCCGGGTGCCGTCGGGATTGCGCTTCACCACCGCCGGCACGTTGCCGTCCTGCAGCCAGCGCAGCACCAGGAACTCCGACAGGGTCTTCACGATGTCGCGCAGCGCGTGAATGACGGTGTCCTGGGTATTGGCGCAGAACTGCAGCGCCAGATCGCCGTGGCAGAGATCGGGTTCGAGCGCGTCATTGGGAAATTGCGCCATGCGCTGGAGCTGGCGCGGCGCATGGCGGGCGAGCCATGGCCGGTCGGCGAACAGCGAAGCGCCGAGCGACACGGTGATGGTGAGGTCGTCGGGCGCCACCACCGGCCCGAGGATGCCCGAATCGGCCGGCGGTAGCCTGGGGTCGAGCACCGGCGGCTGCCCACCCTGGGTCAGGAACACGATGCGCTCGGTGAGGCGGCGGAAGAGCGCCTCGAGGTCGGCGGGCTCGCGCACCACCACGTTGAACGACGCCACCATGCCGTTGGCCGGGCGCGGGGTGGTGATGCCCGCCTGATGCACGCCGTAGAAGAGCTGGCGCTCGGCCGCGTCGACCCCCGGCAGTGGCGCATCGGCGGCATGGGCGCCGTCGCTGGCTTGAGCATGGGCGAAGGTGAGGGGGGCGGCAATCGTTCCGCCGGCAGCGGCACCCATGCCCAGTAGCAGGTGACGGCGATTGGTGGTGAATTCGGACATGGCAGTCTTCCCGGATGCGTCGGTCATGTCTCAGGCGATGCCGATCGCGCCGTTGACCGCATCGAGCGCTTCAGCCAGCGCCTTGAAGACATCGGCCAAGGCCTTGCGCTGACTCGCTGAAACCGTGTCGTAGGCCGGCCACGCGTCGCCCTGCTTCAGGCCGGCAAGCGCCTGCTTTGCCGCATTGAGTTTCGTGTCGACCACGGTCATGGCATCCGGTGCCGTGACTGCCACGATCGGCCTGAGCAGGCCGGCGAGTTTGGCAATGCCGTCGAGATTGGCGGCGATGTCGCCGAGGTCGGAACCGGCATAGCGGTCCTCGCCGTGCGGGATCCGCCCCTCGGCCAGTTGCTCGGCCATCCGCGCCGCGCTTGTCGCCAGGTCGGCGGGTCGGAGCTTCAACCCGCCGAGGCGTTCTTTCAGCGCCTTGAGGTCGACCACCAGTCTGTCCGCCATCGCGGGCAGATCGGCGGTCTCGCCCCCACCGAAGAGCGCATAGGCGATGCGGTGATAGCCCGTGAAGGCCGGGTCGGCCTCGCGACGGGCGAGGTATTCCGCCACCGGATTGATGGCATTGGCGAGATCGGCGAAGCGGTAGGCGGTGGGCTCGATATGCTTGTAGGGTAGGCGCGCCGCCGCATAGAGCGCGCGCGCCTGATTGAGGTCGCCGGCATGGATTGCCGCCGCCAAGCCCTCGGCCGCGCTCACCATCGCGGCGCTCTGCAGGATGAGATAGACCTTGTATTCCGACAGCGCGCCGATGAAGGCGCGCGTGTCCGGCGCCTTGCCGGTCCTCGCCGGTGGCGCCCTCCGCGGTCACGTGCAGGCGCCCGCGCGGATTGGAGATGAGGCCGCAGGTGATGTCGTAATCGCCCGGCTGCAGGCGCGCCTGGACCGTCTGCGTGAGGCCCGGCGTGATGTTCTCGCGCTCGGCCACCACCATGACGCCGTCGAGGATCTCCCATTCGACCGGCCGGTCGGAGCGGTTGTGGATCTCGAATGTGCGTCGGCCCGCCGGTACGGTCAGTTCGTTCGGCTCGCAGGCGCGTGCCGTCACCGCGATTGCGGTGGCACCGGGATCGCGCGCTGGCCCGCGCATCTGGCTGGCGGCATAGAAGGCGACGCCACCGGCCACCGCCAGCACTGCCGCAATAGGCACCGCAAGGCGAAGCGCGCGTGGCGCGCCACCCGTTGTCGCGTCAGGAGCCGGCATTGGCGTCTCCGCGGAGGTCGGCGGCCTGCAATTGAGGTCGGGGAGCCGGCGCGGGGCGCAGGAAGAAGAAGAAGGTGACGGCGAGAAAGGCGACATAGACGATGGCCTGACCGATCGTCGGCGCCTCCTGGTAGCCGAAGATGCCGCCGAGGATTACGCCGATGAGGCTCGACTCGGGCAGGATGGCGCTGAGATCGTAAGCATGCGCCTGCAGCGCGTTCCACAGGCCGGCCTCGTGCAGATTGCCGAGGACGCCGGCCGCTAGACCGCCGGCGACAAACAGGATGAACACCCCCGTCCAGCGGAAGAAGAGGCGGAGGTTCAGTCGCGCGCCACCGACATAGATGGCGTAGCCGGCGGCGGCGGCGACCAGGATGCCGGCAAGGGCTGCGGCCGGGGCCGCCGGACCGGAACTCTGCTGGAAGATCGCGAGCAGGAAGAAGACCGATTCCAACCCCTCGCGCGCGACCGCGAAGAAGACCATGCCGATCAGCCCCCAGCTCTGACCCGAAGCGGAGGAGAGGGCGGCGTCGATGGAGCTGTGCAGCTCCGATTTGATGGAGCGCGCGGCGCGCCGCATCCAGAACACCATCCACACCAGAACGACGACGGCGACGGTCCTGACGGCGCCTTCGAAAAGCTCCTGTGCCTTCTGCGGGAAGGTGGCGCTGGCAAGCTGCAGGCCGGCGCCGACGAACAGCGACAGCGCGATCGCCAGAAACACGCCGACCCAGACCGCCGGCAGCCAGGACGAGCGCCCTGTCTGCGTCAGGTAGGTGGCGACGATGCCGGTGATGAGGGCCGCTTCCAGCCCCTCGCGCAGCATGATCAGAAACGCAGCAAACATTCGATTGGCTTCCTTCTCGGCAACGGTGCGGGCAGGCCGATACCGGCAAGGGTGGCGGCTTGGCACACCAGGGTGTCGTTCAGGCAACCCGCGAAACACGCTGACGCGAAAGACGAAGGCAGACTTCTCCGCAGGCTCTGCCCGAGGCTTTCACGACCGGCGCCGGTTCAAGGCCGACGCGACGCGGACCCGCGAGCAGGGGGGTTCGTATAATTGGAGGTAGTCCAGAAAGCAAATAGTTATCAATAGTTTAAAAGTATTCTAAAGACAAAGTAGCTCGGTCAAACACCACGAAATCCCGGACGGCTGCGGCCTTCACACCGCCAGGTTGGCGCTGTCAGGCTCCTCGTAGCCGAGGCGGCGATTGAGGTCGCGGATCAGGCGCTCGGCCGCATCGGAGATCACCGTGCCGGGGGTGAAGATGGCGCTGACGCCGCAATCGTAGAGCGCGTTGTAGTCCTGCTCCGGCACGATGCCGCCGACCACCACCATGATGTCCGGCCGCCCCTGGGCCTCCAGCGCGCGCTTGAGCGCCGGCACCAGAGTGAGGTGGCCGGCGGCCAGCGACGACACGCCGACGATATGCACGTCGCATTCGACCGCGCGCTTTGCTGCCTCCTCCGGCGTCTGGAAGAGGGGGCCGATAGTCACCTCGAAACCGAGATCGCCGAAGGCCGAGGCGATCACCTTCTGGCCGCGGTCGTGGCCGTCCTGTCCGACCTTGGCGACCAGGATGCGCGGCGGCCGCCCGTCATGCTGCCGGAAGGTTCCGATCAGCCCGCCGACCCGCGCCATCGTCGCTGCGTCCATGTCGCGCGCATAGGTGCCGCTGATTGCATGCGCTTCGGTCTCGTAGCGGCCGAAGGCGCGCTCCAGCGCCAGGCTGATCTCGCCGACGGTCGCCTTGGCACGCGCCGCGTCGATTGCCAGCGTCAGCAGGTTGCCGCTGCCCGTGCGCGCCGCGTCGGTGAGCGCGGCGAGCGCGTCCTGTGTGGCCGCGCCATCGCGCTCGGCGCGAAGCGCTTTCAGCTTGGCGAGTTGCGCCGCCAGCACCGCCGAATTGTCGACCTTGAGCACGTCGATGGGCTCTTCCGTCTCCGGGCGATAGCGGTTGACGCCGACCACCGTTTGATGGCCGGAATCGAGCCGCGCCTGCGTGCGGGTCGCCGCCTCCTCGATGCGCGTCTGAGGTACGCCCGCCTCGATGGCCTTGGCCATGCCGCCGAGCGCGTCGGTCTCGGCGATGTGCTCGAGCGCCTTCTTCGCCAGTTCGTAGGTCAGCCGCTCGACATGGTATGAACCGCCCCACGGATCGATGATCCGAGTCGTGCCGGATTCCTTCTGCAGGTAGAGCTGGGTGTTGCGCGCGATGCGCGCCGAGAAGTCGGTGGGCAACGCCAGTGCCTCGTCGAGCGCATTGGTGTGCAACGACTGGGTGTGGCCTTGCGTCGCCGCCATGGCTTCCACCGCCGTGCGCACGATGTTGTTGAACGGATCCTGTGCGGCCAGCGACCAGCCCGAGGTCTGGCAGTGGGTGCGCAGCATCAGCGAGCGCGGATCGGTCGGCTGGAAGCGCTCCTGCATTAGCTTCGCCCACAGGAGGCGTGCGGCGCGCAGCTTCGCCACCTCCATGAAGAAGTTCATGCCGATGTCGAAGAAGAAGGAGATGCGCGGCGCGAACGCATCCACCGACTGGCCGGCGTCGCGCGCCGCGCGCACATATTCGAGCCCGTCGGCGAGCGTATAGCCGAGCTCGAGATCGGCCGTCGCCCCGGCCTCCTGCATGTGATAGCCGGAAACCGAGATCGGGTTGAACTTCGGCATGTTGGCCGAGGTATGCGCGATGATGTCGGAAACGATGCGCATCGAGGCGGCGGGCGGATAGATATAGGTGTTGCGGACCATGAACTCCTTGAGGACGTCGTTCTGGATGGTCCCCGACAGCGCCTTCTGCGGCACGCCCTGTTCTTCCGCGGCCACCACATAGAGTGCCAGAACCGGCAGCACGGCGCCGTTCATGGTCATCGATACGCTGATATCGCCGAGCGGGATGCCGTCGAACAGCGTGCGCATGTCGTAGATGGAATCGATCGCCACGCCCGCCATGCCGACGTCGCCGGCAATGCGCGCATTGTCCGAATCGTAGCCGCGATGGGTCGGCAGGTCGAAGGCGACCGACAGGCCCTTCTGCCCGCCGGCAAGGTTGCGCCGATAGAAGGCGTTGGAATCTTCGGCCGTCGAGAAGCCGGCATATTGGCGGATCGTCCACGGCCGCTCGACATACATGGTCGGGTAGGGGCCGCGCAGATAGGGCGGCAGGCCCGGCCAGGTGTCGAGGAAATCGAGGCCGGCAAGATGCGCTTCCTGCACCAGCGGCGGGATGGCGATCCCCTCCGGCGTCTGCCAGTCGGCCGCGGGCGCGGACGACCTGGCTGCCTCCGGCCGTTGCCACACGAGCTTGGTGTAGTCGGGCAGCCGGCTCACGGTGCGGCCTCCGCGCTCTCCGCCAGCCGTGTGAAGACGAGCGCCCCCTCGGCGCGCGCCTCCGGCTTGCTGCCGGAGGGGAGGGGTGCATCGTTGCCGTCGACGAAGGCGTTGACGCCGACCATCTCGACGGCGAAGTGGGCGAAGCGGGCAAGCCGGGCTTCGCGTGTCGCCGCGATCTCGGCTTGAAACGTGCCACCGGCAAGCGATGAAAGAATGCCGCCGTCCGCCTCGAAGGCCTGGAAGCGTTGCCACGCCTTTTCCGCCAGCGCATCGGTCAGCGTCTCGACGGCGCCCGAGCCGGCAGCGGGATCGGCGAATCGGTAGAGTTCGGCTTCCTCGGCAATGACCAGCTGCGTATTGCGCGCCAGCCGCTGCGCTGTCGCACTGCCGCCGCCGTCGAACGCATCGAAGGGCAGCACGGCGATCGAATCGGCGCCGCCCACCGCCGCGGCAAAGGCCGCGCCAGTCGCGCGCAGCACGTTCATGCGTGGCTCGCGCCGACTCATTGTGCGCCACGCGGTCTCGGCATGGATGGGAAGGACGCCGACGATGCCGGCTGCCTCCAGTGCACGCTTGAGCAACAGGCGCATGGCGCGGAACTTGCCGATGGTCAGGAACTGGTCGGTGTCGGCGGTGAGCGCCACGCCGATTCGCGCCGCCGCCACGTCAGGTGCCAGGCCCGCAGCTTCAAACAGGCGAAGAAGCACGATCACGGTTGCCAATGCGGCTGCCAGTTCCTGTGCTTCCGATGCCCCGGCCGCATGCCAGATGCGTCCGTCGGCGAGCGCCAGCGTGCCGGTGAACGATTCGGCAAGCCCCGCCAGCTTCGCCACGGCCGCTCCTGCGTCGGCCAGCCGCCCCATTGCCACGGCTGCCACGGGATCGAAGGCGAGCCCGAGAGCGAACCGGCGCTCGGTTGCAATCGCGGCGAATGCCGGAGCGATTTCTGGAGTGTGCGGTCCCGCGTCGATCGTCAGCAATGCCCCGTCCGCCGCCGTTTTTGCCAGCCCGGCGGCCAGGTCGGCGGCTGCCGCCGCCGGCATGGGGCTGCGTATCGGATGAAGGCTGTCGGCGAAGACGAGCGCGATGCCATTGGCGCCGCCGGCAAGCTCCGCGCCGCATTGCGACAGTGCCATGCCGGCATCTTGCGCGCTGACGCGCTGAACGATTCGCCACCTCTGACCGGGCGCGCGCCCGGCAACCGGCTCTGCTCCGGCAATGCGCCGATAGATCGGGCCGATGGGAATGCCGTCGTCGCTCAGGGCGGCGGGGCGGTGATCCGAACCGCCGTTGAAACGCGAAATACCGGCGCGCCAGTCGGATTCGGCGACGGCGGCGAAGCCGCTGGCCAGCGGCACAGGAGCCGTCATGAGCGTATCCGGAAAACCATGCCGCCTCTATGGGAACGCGAAAACCCGTGCGGTTATACGCGTTCGCCTCGGGTCGCCGCAAACCGCTTTGGTTTCCACAAATTCTTCTTCATTCCAAAAGGAGTTGCGGCCAATTTTGCTTGTATGACATCAAGCGGCAATCGTATGATGACGCTGACGGGAAGCGTATTGGGGCCGGGGGCGGCTGCTGTCACTTTCCACAATTGAACGCCATGCAGTCCTGCCGCTAGCTGGAGCGGGGCGGGAGTGGGGCAAAATGACAAGTGAGAGTTATCTGATCGCGCAAAGCGACAGCTTTGCCGCGATGGCGACAGGTGCGCAGGTATTGGACGCGCTCCAGGCGGCATTCAGCGCGTTTGGCGCCGATCGTTTTCTGGTGTCAGGAATGCCGCTTCCTGGTCGCCCCATCGATCCGCTGCTTCTGCGTCTGGACTGGGGCGATCTGCACGGCGACCGCCGCACGGCAATCACCGCCAGCGATCCCGTGCTGCAGCATGCGTTCCGGGCCCGCCGCGGCTTCCTGTGGGTCGAGGGCCGCGACGATCCTTTGGGGGAGGAATCGGTCCTTTTCGCCCAGCTCGGCGACTCCACCAAGCGCGAGCTGGTGCTGGTCCCGATCTGCGCCTTCCTGCCCTATCAGGGCGTCGTGGTGGGTGGCGGCAAGGATTTCGACCTCGACACGGCGGCCATCCTGGCCGTGGATTTCATGTGCGTTGCCGCCTTTCGCCGTCTGTTTGCGCTCAGCTATCTGCGTCCCGAGCGCCCGGGCGAACTCTCGGGGCGGGAACGCAGGGTCGTCGAGCTCTCGGCGACCGGCAAGACGGCCGGCGAGATCGCCGGAATCCTCGCTATCTCGCAGCGCACCGTCCACGCGCATCTGCAGAACGCCAGCGAGAAGCTGCGCGCCCTCAACAAGACGCACACGGTCGTCGAAGCGCTACGTTACGGCCAGATTTCCATGTGAGGGCCCGCCGCCGTCACATGAATCGGGCAAGGTCGGGAATGCCGGCCATGACGGCATCAACCTTCTCCGCGCCAGCCTTCGCGCGGACCTGAGCCAGCAGTTCGCTGACGAAGCCCTGAATGTCGCCCATACCGAGGCCGGCACGGGTCAGATCGCCGAAAATGCCCATCAAGCCGCCACCGCTGCCGCCGATTTCGGCCGCCAGAGCGCGGCTTCCCGGCAGGGCATCGAACAGATTGTCGATCGCCTCCGCCGGCCCCTCGCGGGAGAGGAAACTCATGATGACGCCGGTCGCGCGCCGCACGGCCTGCGCGTCGATGCCGGTCGCCGCGGCGATCTGTTCGATGATCTGGTCCATGATGGCCTTCCCTGACACATGCACAACGGCCGCTTGATGCCATAGGTCGCCTATGCGCGCCACCGTCAGGCGGCTATCGTTGGCGCCGACCAATCTTCTGCGAAAGTTGAAAGCCCATGCTCCCCGACGTCCTCGACTGGATCGACAGCAACCTGCCGGCAAGCCTCGACCGGCTGTTCGACCTGTTGCGCATCGAAAGCATCTCCACCGACCCGGCCTATGCCAAGTCGTGCCGCAAGGCGGCCGACTGGCTCGCCGCCAACCTGATCGGTCTTGGCTTCGTGGCCAGCCCCCGGTCGACGCCGGGCCATCCGATCGTCGTCGGCCATCACCCCGGCGACGGGCCGCATCTCTTGTTCTACGGCCATTACGACGTGCAGCCGGTCGATCCCCTCGATCTCTGGGATGCGCCGCCCTTCGAGCCCCGCATCGTCAAGCGCGCCGACGGCATCGAGGTGATTGCGGCGCGCGGTGCCGCCGACGACAAGGGCCAGCTGATGACCTTCGTCGAGGCGGTGCGCGCCTGGAAGGCGGTGACCGGCAAGCTGCCGGTGCGCATTTCCATGCTGCTCGAAGGCGAGGAGGAATCGGGCAGCACCAATCTGGCGCCCTTCCTCAAGGCCAACGCGGCCGAACTGACGGCCGATCTGGCGCTGGTCTGCGATACCGACATGTGGCGCCGCGGCCATCCGGCGATCACTGTCTCGCTGCGCGGTCTGGTCGGCGAGGAAGTCACCGTCACCTGCGCCAGCCGCGACCTGCATTCGGGCATGTATGGCGGCGCCGCGCGCAATCCTCTGCATGTTCTGGCCGACGTTCTGGCCGGCCTCCACGACGCCGATGGCCGCGTCACGCTGCCCGGCTTCTATGATGGAGTCGATGAACTTCCCGCCGATATGAAGAAGCAATGGGACGGTCTCGGCTTCGATGCGGATGAATTTCTCGGCGATGTCGGGCTGTCGATTCCTGCCGGCGAGGCCGGCCGCTCGGTGCTCGAGCAGATCTGGTCGCGCCCGACCTGCGAGGTGAACGGCATCGCCGGCGGCTATGCCGGCGCTGGCTTCAAGACGGTGATTCCGTCGAAAGCCGTGGCCAAGGTGTCGTTCCGCCTGGTTGGCGATCAGGACCCCGCAAAGATCGCGGGGTCGTTCCGCGATTATGTCAGCGCCCGCATCCCGGCCGACTGCTCGGTGGAATTCGCCGCCCATGGCCGCAGCCCCGGGCTGCGCCTGCCCTTCGATGGGCCGTGGTTGCCGCGGGCGCGGGAAGCCCTGGCGCAAGAATGGGGCAAGGATCCGGCCTTGGTCGGCAGCGGCGGCTCGATCCCGGTCGTCGGCGACTTCCAGTCGATCCTCGGCATGAATTCGCTGATGATCGGCTTCAGCCTCGACGACGACTGCATTCATTCGCCCAACGAGAAATACGATCTGGCCAGTTTCCGTGGTGGCATCCGCTCTTGGGCGCGCGTCTTGGCGGCGCTGGCCGAGTGAAAAACGGCCGCGCCGGGCCAAAGCAACTCCATAAAAAAGTGGAGACCGCTTTTCCGTCCGGAATTGCGCGAAAACAAAGAGCGACAACGGATCATCGATTCCGTGGAACGATGATCCGCTCTCGCGGCGCGGCCGCTTCGATTGCGCTGCCTCGGGTCTATCGCTTCACCCGATAGAGTTCGTGGCAGGAACCGCAATCCTGGCCGACCGGGCCGACCGCCGCCTTGAAGGCGTCGAGGCCGTTCGGCGCGGCCGCTTCCGCGACCTTGGCATCGGCGGCGAGCTTGGCCGCATGCGCCTTGAAGTCCTCCATGTTCTGCCAGATCGCCGGCGAGGCCTGCGTTTTGCCCGTGTCGCTGCCTTCCGGGAACAGCGTCGGGAACGTCGCCATGTCGTCCTGCAGCGCCTTCATCGCCGCGGCCGCCTGTGCCGCGTCGTAGGGCGCTTTGCCCATCACCATGGTGAAGGCGGTTCTCGCCGCGTCATTGTTGCTCTTCATGATGGCCCGTCGCGCCTGGATGGGGTCGTCCGCCGCAAACGCCATCCCCGCCAGCCCGGTTGTGAAGGCCAAGGCCACCAGCACCACTTTCACGCGCATGATCTTCTCCTGTCGCCCTTGATCCGGACATCGTTGCGTGAGCGACCAGCCCAGGCAACTGCCTGAATGGTCTCATCACGGATGTGTCATCGCGACGTCATCGGCGCCCTGCGACATTTGCCGATGCGCGGGGGTGGGCTAATCTGCCCCGTGACATCGGATTCCTGGGGCACACGCGATCATGGCGGTTCTTGAGCAAGGCAAGGTCTTCGTCGGCACGAGCACGAAGCCGGAATACATCGAACTGCGCTATGCCAACCGGCACGGCCTCATCACCGGCGCCACCGGCACCGGCAAGACGGTCAGCCTTCAGGTGCTCTCGGAGGGCTTCTCGGCCGCCGGCGTGCCGGTCTTCTGCGCCGATGTGAAGGGCGACGTGGCGGGGCTCGCCGAAGCCGGCAGTCCCAAGGACTTCCTCGCCAAGCGCGCCGCCGAGATCGGCTTCACCGACGAATACAAATTCGAGGCATTCCCAGTCGTCTTCTGGGACCTGTTCGGCGTTGAGGGCCACCCGATCCGCACCACCGTTTCCGAGGTCGGCCCGCTGCTGCTCGCCCGCCTCCTCGACCTCAACGACACCCAGGAGGGCGTGCTCAATATCGCCTTCCGCGTCGCCGACGACGAGGGCCTGCTGCTTCTCGACCTCAAGGACCTGCAGGCGATGCTGACCCACGTCGCCGAGGAAGCCTCCGCGCTGACCACGCGCTACGGCAATGTCTCCAAGGCGACGGTCGGCACCGTCCAGCGCAAGCTACTGGTGCTGGAAGAGCAGGGCGGCATCAATTTCTTCGGCGAGCCGGCGCTCGACATCAAGCAGATGATCCGCACCACGACCGACGGGCGCGGCGTCATCAACATCCTCGCCGCCGACAAGCTGATGCAGTCGCCGCGGCTCTACGCCACCTTCCTGCTCTGGCTGATGTCGGAGCTGTTCGAGGAACTGCCCGAGATCGGCGACCCGGAAAAGCCGCGCATGGTGTTCTTCTTCGACGAGGCGCACCTGCTGTTCAACGACGCGCCGAAGGCGCTTCTCGAAAAGATCGAGCAGGTCGTCCGCCTGATCCGCTCCAAGGGGGTGGGCATCTATTTCGTCACCCAGAACCCGCTCGACGTGCCCGATATCGTGCTCGGCCAGATGGGCAACCGCGTGCAGCACGCGCTGCGCGCCTTCACCCCGCGCGACCAGAAGGCGGTCAAGGCAGCCGCCGAGACCTTCCGGCCCAATCCGGCGTTCTCCGCCGCCGAAGCCATCACCCAGCTCGGCGTCGGCGAGGCGCTGGTGTCGACGCTGATGGACAAGGGCGTGCCCTCCATCGTCGAGCGCACGCTGGTGCGCCCGCCGTCCTCGCGCATCGGCACGATCAGCGAGGAGGAGCGCAAGACGGTGATTGCCGCCAGTCCCGTCGGCGGCATCTACGACAAGGTGATCGACCGCGAATCGGCGTTCGAGATCCTGTCCGTCCGGGTCGAGACCAAGGTAACCACCCAGACCGTGCCAGAAGGAGAGGGCGAAGCCCAGGCCGGCCAGCCGGGGGGCATGCTTGGCGGAATCGGCGGCATGTTGGGGGGGCTCCTCGGCACCGCGCGGCCGAGCGGGAAACGGCTGACTGCCACCCAACGGGTGGCCCGCTCGGTGACGCGAACCGTCACCACCCGGGTCGTCGGCGGTATGGCGGCCGATATCGGCAAGCAGCTTGGCGGTTCGATGGGCGGCTCCATCGGACGGGCCATCGTGCGCGGCGTGCTGGGCAGCATCCTGCGCAGCTGAGGAAACCCGCCGCCGGGCCGTGGTTGCCGGACTGGCGGCCACGACCTATGTTCCGGGGCGAACCCTTGTCAGTTTCTTGCCTTTTCCGAGCGCCGCCCCGGCGTCCCCCATTTGTTCAACGCTTCACAGGAGTGTCCCAATGGCTTTCGAACTTCCCGCCCTGCCTTACGACTACGAGGCGTTGCAGCCCTACATGTCGAAGGAAACGCTCGAATACCACCACGACAAGCACCATCAGGCCTATGTCACCAACGGCAACAAGCTGCTGGAAGGTTCGGGCCTCGAGGGCAAGAACCTCGAAGACGTGGTCAAGGGGAGCTATGCCAAGAATGCCGGCCTGTTCAACAATGCCGGCCAGCACTACAACCACATTCATTTCTGGAAATGGATGAAGAAGGACGGCGGCGGCACCAAGTTGCCGGGCACGCTGGCCAAGGCGGTCGACACCGATCTCGGCGGCTATGACAAGTTCCGCGCCGATTTCATGGCTGCCGGCGCCGGCCAGTTCGGCTCTGGCTGGGCTTGGGTCGCGGTCCAGAACGGCAAGCTCGTCGTCATGAAGACGCCCAATGGCGAGAACCCGCTGGTTCATGGCGCGGCGCCCATCCTCGGCGTCGATGTATGGGAGCACTCCTATTACATCGACTATCGCAATGCGCGGCCGAAATACCTCGAGGCCTTCGTCGATCACCTGATCAACTGGGACTACGTCCTCGAGATGTACGAAAAGGCGATGGCGCACGGCTGACGCCGGCAAGATCGACAAAGGCGCGGCGGCGTGAACCGCTGCGCCTTTTTGCTATCTTCAGTAGCCGAGGCCCTTTCGGCATACCCGGAAGGTATTGACCAGCGGCCAGTCGGTCTGCGCCCAATAAAGCCACGCCTTGCAGGCGGCCTGGGTCCTGAAGCAGGGCGAGGCGACGGTCGTCTCGCGCGGCCCGAAGAGCGGCTTGCGCGAACCGCGGAACCATGTCTGCCAGACATTGCCGGGGCCCACGGTCGCGGCCAGATCGCTGCAGCTGTAGGCCGTCACCCGCGGCGGCGCGGCTTGCGCCGCGTGCGGGGCGCTCAGCATCAGCAGGGCAGCCAGTCCCAGAAATCCCGCCAATATCCGCATCGTTCGTCTCCTTGAAGAAGATCGCCCGGCCCTCGGTGGGAAATCTAGCGCCGGCGGGGCCTAGCGGGAAGCGTCCGGTGGATCGGCAGCCGGCGTCTCCGCGGCGGCCGGCGATTCGGCGGCCTTCTGCTCGGCCGTCCGGCGTCGGGCGGCGGTGCTGCGGCGCAGCACGATCCACACCGCTTTCGATTGCCGCGCGACGAAGCGCATGAGGCGGCCGAGGGCCAGCCGCCCGCGCTCGAATTCCTCGATCTCGCCGGCATAGACCTCGGCAAGGGCGGCGCGGAAATCGGAGATGCCGTTGCGTGCGACCGTGTGGAAGCGGCGGACCGAGATCATCCACAGGGGGCTGACCAGCAGCGACACCGCGATGACCGCGATGGCCAGGCGATAGGCGTCGCCGCTGAGCGAGCCGTTGGCGACCGCAGTGGCGGCCAGCACGAAGGAGAATTCGCCGATCTGCGCAATCATCAGCCCGGCCGGAAAAGCCATCTCCCAGGGCTGCCGCACCAGCCGCATCAGCGCCACGTTGACCGCCGTCTTCCCCGCCAGCACCGCGACCACGAAGAAGATCACCGTGCCGAGATTGGCGATGATGAAATTGAGGTCGATGAGCAGGCCGATCGACAGGAAGAAGACGACCACCAGGACGCTCTGAATCGGGTGGGTGGCGGCAATCGCCTCGCCGCGCAGCGTCGATCCGGCGATCACCAGCCCGGCAAGGAAGGCGCCGAAGGCCGCCGACAGACCGAGGATGCCGGTCAGCGCCGCCGCACCGAAGCAGAAGGCGATGGAGGCCAGTGCCATCATGTCCACCCGGCCGCGGATCGCCTCGGTGAAGGGCAGGCGGAGCTTGCCGGGGCGCGTGCCGAGATAGCCGAGCAGCGCGAACAGCAGGATCATCGCCAGGCCGAGCTTGAGCGCCAGCCATGCGCCGGCATCGGCGGCGGTGCTGAACGAACCGATGACGATCAGCATCGGCACCACGGCGATATCCTGGGCGATCAGCACGCCGACGGTGATCTGGCCCGTGGGCGTGCGCAGTTCGTCCACCTCTGCCAGCATCTGAACCGCGACCGCCGTGGACGAGATGGCGACGATGAAGCCGAGGACCACCATCTGGCTGACCGGCCAGCCGGAGAGCCAGCCGAACGCGCCGGTGATCGCCAGCGCCACCGCGATCTGACCGACCGCCACCGTCGCCGCCAGCCCGGCCACGCGCGCGAAGGCGCGCACCGACAGCTCCATGCCGACCAGGAACAGAAGCATGATCACGCCGAGTTCGGCCAGCAGCGTGATATTGGCGGTGTTGCTGACCAGGCCGAAGCCGGTCGGCCCCAGCACGACGCCGGTCAGGATGTAGCCGACGATCGGCGGCTGCCGCAGGCGCACCAGCACGAAGCCGAGCAGCACGGCGACCGTCGTGACGAATGCTATGCCGGTGAGGTCAGCGATGTGTTCCTGCAACGATTCCCTCCACGTCGCCCGTGCCACTGTAGCATGAGCCGGCAAAGAGCAACCGCGATGCAGGAAATGCATCCTGGTGCCGCGCTGAGCGGACGCCCGGCCAGACTTGCGCAAATCACCGGTGTGAACAAGGCGGACCGGGTGCGCACGAGCCACCCAGCGGGATCTGCCACTATCCGGTGGCGCCGATGGGCGTCTTGTTCGACGCCTCGATCCGCGCGATCAACGCCGGCACTTCGTGCGGCGGCACGGATTGGCTGAACAGGAAACCCTGCGCCTCGTCGCAGCCTTTGGAGGATACCAAGTCGAGTTGCTCGAGGGTTTCGATGCCTTCCGCCGTGATCCGCATGTTCAGCGAATGGCCGAGTTCGATGACGGCCCGCACCAGGGTTCTGGATGCCTGGCGTGTGGCCAACTCGATGACAAACGAGCGGTCGATCTTGATCCGGTCGAAGGGGAATTGCTGCAGATAGCCGAGCGACGAGTAGCCCGTGCCGAAATCGTCGAGCGCGATCTTCAGGCCGAGTTGACGAAGGTCGCGGAGGCTGCGTTGGGTCTCGTCGCTGCCGCTGAGGAGAAGTGTCTCGGTGATCTCCAGCTCGAGGCGCCGTGGGTCCAGTCCCGACCTGGCCAAAGCCTTCGCCACGCGGGGTGCAAACAAACGGCCGCTGAATTGTGCCGACGAAACGTTCACCGCAACGGAGATGTGCGCTGGCCAGCGCATCGCCTCCCGGCACGCTTGATAGAGCACCCAGTCGCCGATCGGCACGATCAGCCCCGTCTCTTCGGCAAGCGGAATGAATTCGGCCGGCGGCATCATACCCTTGAGCGGATGCCGCCAGCGCAGCAGCGCTTCGAAGCTGGTCACCGCACCGGTGCGCAGATCGACGCTCGGCTGGTATTCGATCTCAAGTTCGTTGTTCGCCAGCGCGGCGGTGAGATCGATCTTCAGCTCCTCGCGGTCGACCAGCCGTTCTTCCATCTCCGACTGAAAAAACAGATAGGGGGTGCCACTGCCGGCGGCCTTGGCCGCGTGGAGCGCGATATCTGCCGTTTTGACGAGCGCGTCGGCGTCCTCGCCATTCAGCGGCCCCAGCGAGATCCCGATGCTGACATCGGCCTTCACCGGATCGCCGTCGGTCGCGTAGGGCTGCGTGACGCGTTCGTAGAGGCGTAGAGCGAGGGCGCGGACTTCGGCTTCGGTTGTCGCGGCTCGACACAGAACCGCGAACTCGTTGCCGCCGAGGCGCGCGACGATATCGCCTTTGGCGACGGTCGCGCGCAGCCGACTGGCCATCTCGACCAGGACTGCATCGCCGGTGGGGTGGCCGAGCGTATCGTTGATGACCTTGAAGTCGTCGAGATCGAGGAACAGCGCCACCACGAACTTATCCGCTTGGCGGTGAACGATCGCTTCTGCGAGCTCAGAGTGAAACACCAGTCGATTGAACAGGCCGGTCAGGGAATCGTGCGCGGCAAGATAGGCGATGTCCTCGCGCGCCTGCTTGCGTGCCGTGATGTCCTGCAGCGTCACGAATGCGGAGCGCGCCGCGCCGCCCTCTTTGACCACCGTGAGCGTGCGCAAGGCCCACATCACTCTGCCGTCTCTGCGCACGTAGCGCTTCTCGTCGGTGACGAAGGTCAACGTGCCGGCCTCAAGCGCTTTGATCGCGGCAGAATCGATTTCACGTTCCTCGGGGATCGCCAGATCGTCAAAGCGCTTGCTGGTCAGTTCCGCCTCGGAATAGCCGGTGAATTCGACGTATTGCGGATTGGCTCGGATGATGCGGCCGGTCCCGAGATCGGCCCACGCGATGGCCACGCCCGAGCTTTCGAAGACACCTTGCTGGCGCTCGGCCTGAAGCGCGAGTGCCGCGTTGAGTGTCCTGAGTTCCGCTTCGTCGCGCGCCCGCCGCTGCTCGCGCTCCAGCAGCCGGAAGATCACGACGATGCCGAGCGGATCGACGAACACCGTGTAGGAAAAGAAAAGCGCGCTGATGCGAACCGCCTGTTCCGGCGGAATGGTCGAGAAGAGCAGCACGGCAACGGGCACCCAGGCGTTGGCCGTCGCCATGACGACACCGAACATGACAAGGTTTCGCGTCGTCTTCGCCAGCTTCATGCGGGCGAAGCCGATCGACAGGGTGACGACGATAGCGAACCCGAAGAGCGCCGTGGCTGACTCGCCGCCGAGGTAGGTCCGATAGACCGCGGCGACAGCCGTCGTGACCAGTGCCGGGACAGGACCGCCGACGATCGCGGCAACGACGATCACGACGTTGCGAAAGTCGCCGATGATCCCCGGACCCATCGGATACGCGTTCATCATTGTTACAATGATCATCGCGCCGAAGGCGACGCTGAGGATGATCGTGCGCTGCCAATCGGAACGCGTCCGCAGCCACGGGAAGGCGAGGCTGAGGATGAACGCCATCCCGAGCAGCACCAGCCCGTTGATCAAGATCGCGTAGCTTGTTGCGAGGAGTCCGGCCATATGACCTGCACTCTTTGGCGCAGGTCGACCGAGGCTATCGGGAATGTGTTGATGGGAGGTGAAGTGACGATCTGGCGGCAACCTTGGGTATTTATGGTGAACGGCGACGCCGAGCGGCGTCGCGGCGCTTGCCGTGTTGCCCCATCTCGATCTCTCCGCCGACAGCCGCTACCTGCTGGTCGTTTCCGAAGGCCCGGAGGAGGAGGGCGGATCGTGAGTTCGTGTGGGTGAACGCCTACAGCCAGAACGTCCGTCCGACTGCCGTGGGAACCACCTTGTCGCCATAGGCGGCGACCAGGGCGTTGAGGGCGCGCCAGCCGGTGCAATGACCGGGCACGATCAGCTTGAGGTCGAACTGCGCCAGCGTCGCCACCGTCTGCGGAATGATCGTCTCGTTCACGCCGGCGAGATGAAAGCCGCCGAACACGCCATAGAGCGGAATGTCGGGAAAGCGGGCCTTCGCCTGGGTGAGCACGTTGATCAGGCCCGCATGCGAGCAGGCCGAGAAGACGATCTGCCCCTTGCCGGCGACGTGCACGGCCACGAAACGCTCGTCGGGCACGATCTCGTCCGGCTCCCAGTCGCCCGATTCCGTCTGCCGCACCTGACCGGGAAGCCCGCGCTCGAACGCCGTGACGCGCGCAATCTCGCCGCTCAGATAGAACAGGTCGTCGAGCAGCGATTGCTCGTCGCGGGTGATGACGATGGCGCCGCCGCTTGCCTCCAGCACGTTGGTGCCCGGCACCTGTTCCATCGGCTGCAGCACGCCGCTGCCGCGTGGCGTGGCGCGCAGGGAAAACATCTCGGGATGCATGTAGGTGGGCACCGCATGGCCGCCGTTGGCGAGCGCGATCATCTGCAGCACGCGCGGCATGGCGCCGCCATGGTCCCAATGGCCGTGCGACAGCACCATGGCCTCTACCGTTGCGAGGTCGAGGCCGAGCCGCTCTGCGTTGCGCTCGAACACCCATTCGTCCGGACCGGTGTCGAAGAGCAGCGCGTGGCTGCCGGCGCCGGCCGTGGCAGTCAGCAGATAGGACAGGCCATGGGCGGCGCAGCACAGGCTCTTGCCCGTCATCAGCTTCATCCCGCGGCGCACGAGACGGGCGGGCTCTGTCTCCACGAATGAGGGCACCGACGACAGTGTGTCGGACACATTGTCGACCACGATGCTGATCTCAAGCGCATCGATCGCTTTCATGGGGTCCTCCGCAGGCAGGCAC
Organism: uncultured Alphaproteobacteria bacterium; assembly: GCA_963750065.1. Lineage (GTDB taxonomy): Bacteria > Pseudomonadota > Alphaproteobacteria > Rhizobiales > Kaistiaceae > CAVSRC01. The sequence continues at coordinate 422,176 of CAVVPK010000019.1, read as the reverse complement.
GGTTCCGGTGGAGCAGGGGCTTCCGATCGAAGCGGTCCTCAGAGAGGAGGCCCTTCGGGAGGTGGACCTTCCGGAGGTGGTCTTTCGACAGGCGGACCCTCTGGAGGCGGCCCCTCGACAGGCGGACCCTCCGGAGGTGGGCCCTCGACCGGTGGCGCTTCCGGAGGCGGACCCTCGACAGGCGGACCCTCTGGAGGTGGGCCCTCGACCGGCGGCGCTTCCGGAGGCGGCCCCTCGACGGACGGCCCTTCCGACTCTTCTTCATAGACGAGATCGGCGGCAGCCGAACCCAGGCACGTATCGGCGAACCGCTTGCCGGGGTAGACATCGAGAATCGTCAGCCGCACCCACCGCTGGGCCGGTCCAGGCAGGTACACCAGCCGTTCGTCGTTCTGATCGGCCAGATCGACGGTCGTCTGGAGGCCGGTGTCGCTGGTGATTGCGACGGTCCTGATGCGCCCGTTGTTCTCATAGACGCGGGGCGACTTTCCGTAGCCGTTTTTCAGGATCAGGCGCCGGAAAGGCGGGCCGTCGTCGATGCGGATGGTGAGCGACTCTCCGATGCCGTTGCCTTGGGCGCCTTCGCACCACGCGGTCCGCGGATCGTCGTCGGCCAGATTGCGCGGCCCGTAGGTGCTGTCGCTCTGTGGCGCCAGCACCGAACTGACGCAGTAGTGCGTCGCGGCGGCAAACTGGGTGGCGCCTTGCGTCCAGCAGATTTCCCGGGCATGGCTCGCTGTTGCAGACAGCGCCGTGCTTGCCAGGAACACCGCCGCAATCGCCCGCCCGGATCGCATCGCCGTCCCCACCGTCGTCGCCGTCATTGCGCCGGCGCGCAGACGCCGAGCAGACAGAGGCTGCTCGCGCAATCGCTTTCACGGCTGCACGCAGCGCCCCCCGGCAGCCCGGCGCCGTTTCCCCTGTCCGGTGGAGGCGGCGGAGCCGCCGCGCTCGCGATGTCGACCATGGCTTCGGTGATCGTGATGCTCGCTGCCACCCCAACGTAGTTGTCGCCAAACAGCATCTCCAGGCGCCCACGCGGGTTGGCGAGCCTTCCGGTGTTGGAATTCACCACCGAACCACCGCCATTGTCGTATGCGCCGGTCGCCAATGTGATGCGATAGGCTCCGCCGGGTTCAACCCTCAAATGCGCGAAAAGCGGTTGGTTCTCGGGCACGATGACGCTGCGGTCCCAGGCGTGTTCGGTGGTCACGAAATGAACCGAAACGCCTTCCAGCACACGCGGCCACAAGGCCAGATACCTGCCGCCGGCATTGACCGAGAACTGCATATAGGCGTCGCCGCCGGCCGAAAAATCGAAGATCTCTGTCGAGAAGATGCGGTTGCCGTCGTAGACTCCGTTCTTCAGCCGGCCGTTGGTCCAGGCACCGCCGTGGAGGACGATGGAATTCGACCCGCGAGTGATCACGCCATGGTACTGCGGCGCCAGCAGCCACATGCCGGGCGATATGTTCACCAGCCCCGTGGCCGTCGGGCCGGGCCCCGGCACAGGTGGGGAAGCCGGATGCCAGCGCAGAAAGGCCGCGCAGGTATCGTTGCCCGGAATGCTCCGGGTGCAGCCGCACTGGATGCGTGTATATTCCCGGCACGTCGTGAAGCCGCGCGGGTTGCGCGTGTCCTGAGGCCCGCGAACCAGCTCGCAGGCGTTGGCAACATATCCCCCGTTCTGCTCCCAGCGGAGCTTCACGAAGGTGCTGTTCGGAGTGACATAGTAGGGCCCGTCCTCGTTATCGAGATCGTGCACAAAGGTCGGTTGCCAGTTGTTGTTGGTGCAGGGCCCCGCCGCCAAAGGCGACGTCAGCCCCAGCAATATCACCAGACTCGTCGCGATTTTGAACATCGGCTGCCACCGTTCGCAGAAAGAGGCCTGTTGACTCAGTGCCCATTTTGCTCGCCATGCGTTCGCCCGCATTGCGCGATGTCAAAACCGACTCGCATCCATTGCCGCCCGGTTGAGCGCCATACCCGGTCGCGCCGATCGACGCGGACGCTTCGCCGCACAAAGGAAAAGGCCGCCCCGAGAGGCGGCCTTCACATGTCTTCCCGCGATGCGCAGGTCTAGAAGTCCATACCGCCACCGAAGTCAGGCTTGCCCGACTTCGGCAGCAAGGACGATGGGCGCGTGGACTTCTCTAGAAGTCCATGCCGCCCATGCCGCCACCGCCAGGCATCTGAGGCGCTGCCTCGCCTTTCGGATGCTCGGCAACCATTGCCTCGGTGGTGATGAGCAGGCCGGCGACCGATGCAGCGTGCTGCAATGCCGTGCGCATGACCTTGGTCGGGTCGATGATACCGGTGGCAACCATGTCCACATAGGCTTCGCCCTGGGCGTCGAAGCCGTAGGTCTCGGACTTCGATTCCATGATCCGGCTGACGACAATGGAGCCTTCGACACCGGCGTTCTCGACGATCTGGCGAATCGGCGCTTCGAGCGCGCGCAGCACGATGTTGATGCCGGCCTGGACGTCAGGATTGTCCGACGTCAACTTGCCGACCGCCTTCTTGGTGCGCAAGAGCGCCACGCCGCCACCCGGAACGATGCCTTCCTCGACCGCCGCGCGGGTGGCGTTGAGGGCGTCGTCGACGCGGTCCTTCTTCTCCTTCACCTCAATCTCGGTTGCACCGCCAACACGAATGATGGCGACGCCGCCGGCGAGCTTGGCCAGCCGCTCCTGCAGCTTCTCGCGGTCGTAGTCGGAGGTGGTCTCCTCGATCTGCGCCTTGATCTGGCCGATGCGGCCCTCGATTTCCTTCTTCTTGCCGGTGCCATCGACGATGGTCGTGTTCTCCTTGGAGATCGACACCTTCTTGGCGCGGCCGAGCATGGCGAGCGTCACGTTCTCGAGCTTGATGCCGAGGTCTTCGGAGATGACCTGGCCGCCGGTGAGGACGGCGATGTCCTCGAGCATGGCCTTGCGGCGGTCGCCGAAGCCCGGCGCCTTCACCGCCGCCACCTTGAGGCCGCCGCGCAGCTTGTTGACCACCAGGGTCGCCAGAGCCTCGCCCTCGACGTCCTCGGAGATAATCAACAGCGGCTTGGCGGTCTGCACAACCGCTTCGAGGAGCGGCAGGAGAGCCTGGAGGTTGGAAAGCTTCTTCTCGTGCAGCAGGATGTAGGGATCGTCCAGATCCGCCAACATCTTCTCGGCATTGGTGATGAAGTACGGCGACAGGTAGCCGCGGTCGAACTGCATGCCCTCGACCACCTCGAGCTCGAATTCGAGGGCCTTGGATTCCTCGACCGTGATGACGCCCTCGTTGCCGACCTTATGCATGGCCTCGGCGATCTTCTTGCCGATCATCTTGTCGCCATTGGCGGCGATCGAGCCGACCTGGGCGATCTCTTCCGAGGTCTTGATCTTCTTCGAGCGCTTATCGAGTTCCTTGACCGCTTCGGTAACCGCCATGTCGATGCCGCGCTTGAGATCCATCGGATTCATGCCGGCAGCGACCGACTTGGCGCCTTCGCGGACGATGGCCTGTGCAAGAACCGTGGCGGTCGTGGTGCCGTCGCCGGAAATCTCGTTGGTCTTCGACGCGACCTCGCGCACCATCTGGGCGCCCATGTTCTCGAACTTGTCCTCAAGCTCGATTTCCTTGGCGACGGTGACACCGTCCTTGGTGATGCGCGGAGCGCCATAGCTCTTGTCGAGGATGACGTTGCGGCCCTTCGGACCGAGCGTCACCTTGACCGCGTTGGCGAGAATGTCGACGCCGCGCAGCATCTTGTCGCGCGCATCGGTGGAGAAACGTACGTCTTTGGCGGCCATGATTGAAATATTCCTTCCTTGAAAGCGGCGAGGGACGTTGATTTGGGGGGGGGCCTTACGCCGCCTTTCGGCTGGCGGTCTTGCCTTCGATGATGCCCATGACGTCGCTCTCCTTCATGATCAGGAGATCCTCGCCGTCGATCTTCACTTCGGTGCCGGACCACTTGCCGAACAGGATGCGGTCGCCGGCCTTGACGTCGAGCGGGATGAGCTTGCCGACTTCGTCGCGGGCGCCCGGGCCGACGGCGATGATCTCGCCTTCCTGGGGCTTCTCCTTGGCGGTATCGGGAATGATGATGCCGCCGGCGGATTTCGCCTCAGCGTCAATGCGGCGCACGACCACACGGTCGTGCAGGGGACGGAATTTCATGAGAGTTTTCCTTTTCGGAAAGCGACGACCGGGCGTTCGATTGCCCGAGGGCGTGCCTGTTGGCACTCTCGGGTGAGGAGTGCCAAAGTCATGCTGTACGTAAGGGCGCACCTCGTTATTGTCAACGACGCGTCGTGAATTCGCGGGTTTTTATTCGGCAAGGGTCGCGAAAAACTCGAGAAATGCAAGATAGAAACATTCCTGTTGCGTCGTCTAGACTTGAAATATTCCCTCACGATTACTTGGAAAAACGCCCCGGAAAATCGAACGGGCCCGTTCCCATGACCGATGCGGTTTCACCGACGTCGTGAAAGCCTGCTCTCGACGTCAAGCAACACGCCCCAATCGCGCGGTGACGCTGACCAACGTGAGCGCAGACGCCATGGCAAACGCAGTCTCGTGCCGCCGGTCGTCGGTCCTCGCCCGCAGCTTCGCCACTCACTTGGCCGGCTCCCAACAGGTCGCCCGCCGCGCAAAGCGGACGTTACACCCAACCTGCTCAATAGCCGGGTGTCTCCCGGCAGACGACCTTGAGGCCTGGGCTCAGGTCTGCTTGGGAGGCTTGGGGGCTGATTTCGCACCTTTGGCAAGCTTGGCCGCTTCAGCCGCCGGCAGCGCCTTGGAGAAATAAAACCCCTGACCGTATTCGCCACCGCTTTGCACGATCTGGTTCAACGTTTGGACGTGCTCGATGCCCTCGGCGATGGTAGGCAAACCAAGGCTCTTGGCCAGGTCGATCACCGAATGCACAATCTTGGCGCTCTCGATATTGGTTTCCATCGACAGCACGAACGAGCGGTCGATCTTGATCTTGTCAAAGCGAAGCTCGCGGAGATTGTAGAGATTGGAATAGCCGGTGCCGAAGTCGTCGAGCGATATTTTGATGCCGAGCTCCCGGAGGGCGACAAGGGCAGTTCGCGCAGCCGGCAGGTCGCCCACGAGCGCCGACTCGGTGATCTCGATTTCGAGGCGCGTTGGCGGAAACGCCGTCTCCGACAAGATGGCAAGGATCTTTGCGGTCAACAGAGGATCGGAAAGATGTCTGGGCGACACGTTGAGGGCGATCGTGATCTCGGGTGACCAGTTGCGTGCGTCGAGACAGGCGTGCCGCAGAAGCGAATAGGTCAGCTCCGCGATCAGGCCGAGCTTCTCCACGACCGGGATGAACGTATCGGGCTCGATGTTTCCTCGTGTCGGATGATGCCAGCGCGCCAGGATTTCGAAGCCAACGAGGCGCTTTTCGGCCAGTAGCATCAGCGGCTGATAGTGCGGTTCGATTTCCTCCTTCGCGACGGCCGATCGAACGTCTACTTCCAGCGCCAGGCGGGCCCTCAGAGCATCCTCCATGCTCCGCTGGAAGAAGCGATGCGTGTCTCGGCCTTCTTCCTTGGCGCGATACATCGCCATGTCGGCGGCGCGAAGCAGCGTTTCCGGATCAGTCCCGTCCATCGGACAGAGGGCGATCCCGATACTGGCACCAACATCGACGCATCGATCGCCAATGCTGATTGGGCGCCCGACAGCATCAATGATCCGATCTGCGAGAAAGGCCGCGGCGGCGACAGGCTCTTCATCCAAATTGACGCAGTGCATGATCAGCGCGAATTCGTCGCCTCCCAGGCGCGCCACCGTATCGCCTGCCCTGACGACTGCACCGATCCGGGTCGCGACCTCGCGCAGGACATCGTCGCCCGCCTGATGGCCGTAGATATCGTTGACCGGCTTGAAACGGTCCAGGTCGAGGCTCAGAACCGCGAACTGCGCACCACCACGATCAGCCCGCAGTCTTGCGGCTTCGAGCACTTCGGCAAAGACTCGTCTGTTGGGCAAGCCGGTAAGGGCGTCGTGCCGGGCAAGCGACTGCGCGAGCCTCTGGGCAGCCTCAGCCGTCTCATGCGCCTTTTCAAGCGCAGCAACATGCTTTCGATAGATCTGCTCTTTTTCCTCGGCCGCTTGTGCTTCGGCCTCCTTGAGGCTGGTGATGTCGGTGTCCGTACCGATGATCCGGGCGACGCTGCCATCGGGATTCCACTCAACCGCTTTGCCTCGGCTCAGAATCCAGACGTAATGCCCGTCCCGGTGCTGCTCGCGATACTCAAATGAATTCTGTGCCAATTCGCCGGAATTCTGTCGATTTGCCTGGTCGATGATGCGCGCACGATCGTCCGGGTGAACGCGCGCCAGCCACGCCTCGCGCGAGGCATCGATTTCCTCGTCCAGATCGAAGCCGCGCATCTGCCTCCACATGCGCGAGTAGAAGGCTTTGCCGTGCTTCAGGTCGTGGTCCCAGACCCCCTGACCGGCTCCTTCGAGCGCGAAGTTCCAGCGGCTTTCGCTCTCGGCAAGGGCAGCCTCGGCGCGCCTTCGTTCGCTGATGTTGCGGCTGACGCCGACGATGCCGATGACCTCGTTCTGGTCATTGCGCAAAGGCACCTTCGACGTCGATAGCCACTTCTTGTTGCCAGAGACGTCGACCACGTATTCTTCGATGTCGAGGAGCGGTTCGCCGGAGTTGATCACTTTCTGCTCGTCGGCAAAGAACTTCCGGGCAAGGTCCGCCCAGTGGAGTTCGAAGTCGGTCTTGCCTATCAGATCGTCCGGCTGCAGACCCAGGTCGGCGGCAACGGCCCGATTGACGACGATGAACCGACTGCCGGTATCCTTGGCGAAGATGTAATCCGGCACCTGGTCGATCATGGCCCGGAACAAGGCGCGTTCGGCTTTCCATGCCTGTTCATCGCGTTTGCGCTCGGTGATATCCCGCGCCACGCCGATCAGCCCGATGATCTCGCCGCGATCGTCTCTCATCGGCAGCTTTGTCGTCCGCAGCCACTTGGGCGTGCCGGCCTCGTCAACCCTCTCCTCTTCCATATCGATCGTCGGCGTTCCGGACGCGACGATCTTCTGCTCGACGTCACGGAACCCCTGCGCCACCTCCGGCGGAAACAGATCGAAGTCGGTCTTGCCGATAAGGTCCTCTGACCGCCCTACACCGACGTCCCGCGCGACCGCATCGTTGGCCGCGAGGAACCGCCCCTTGGTGTCCTTGGCGTAGATAAACTCAGGCAACTGGTTGATGATGGCGCGGAGCATCAAGCGTTCGACTTCCCAGTCCGATGCCGATGCCGAGCGCTCGGCGACGTCCGCCTGCGCCTGTGCATTGGCCGAGACGAGGCGATCCAACTCGATGTCGAGTTTGTCGACAGGGGCGCTGTCCGGACTGTTCAGCCGATGCTTAACCATTCCTTTCGCCTCGCAAACCGTCCCAGCCGCTCTCGCAGAGAGACGGCATCGGCCGCCAACCTTAAGCGCGCTGCCTTACACGGCGATTAACGGTGTGTTTCGCGAAAAGCCGGCGAAACGCGTTGGTTTGAACGAGGTGCGAGCTCGTGATCGGTCCGCTCCGCCTGCAATTCGGCTGTGCGTCTCCTAGAGCCTTTGGCAGGTAGTTGGAGCCAATTCCGTTTCTCGACCGGTGAGGCGATCCAGCGTCGAGACCGGCGAAGGGCGATCAAGAGGCATCGGGCAAGCCGGTATCGGCGCCCAAGCGCCCGCCGGTCGACGCGGCCGGATGCGCCGCTGCGATGGTTCGCCTCTTGCCGGTGATCAGCAGCTATAGAGCGCCAGGGCCGCGATCGGGCCTGGTCCGCCTTCAATCATCAGAATCGTTGTCCCGGGAGTCAGCAGATTGGCTTCACGAGCCACATCCCAGGCAACCATCAAGCCCGAGCTGAACGTGTCGTCGTCAGGCACTCGCGCAGTTGCTGGCATGTCCGACCGGATTCCAGTCGCTTCAGTGACCCAGCGGCCGAATTCCCGATGTCGACAGCTCGACAGCGCAAAGGAGATGCGCGTCGGGTCGATCTCCCGCTCGCTCAGATAGTCCGACACTTTGGCAAGGACGAAGCGCGCGACCGCTTCGGACGGTCGTCCGTCCGCCTCGATCATGACGTGTTCGGCTGCACCGGGTCCATACGCGCCCGGGTCGCAATGGCCGGAGATGACCGGCTCGGCGTCATCGTCGCAATAAAAAGCGATATCGTGGAATCCGCGCTCCTCCTTGTCGCTCAGTTTGAGCAGTGCTGCCGTTGCAACGCGAGAACGCGAATGGGGCGCGGCGCTCGCTTCCACGGACGCCGCGCTTGAGGAGACGACGAGCGCGTTGCGAGCGGTGCCGGCTCTGGCGAGAGCATCGACGATCTGAACCGCATGCAGGAAGCAATTGCGGCCGTTGCTCAGGTCGAACGAAAAAGTTGTGTGACCGAACCCGTTTCTCAGTGGATCGGCGTTGATCTCGAGCTTCCGTTGAATGAACGCCGCAAACGCGGGTTCTATCCGGTTTGAGTCCTTGTAAATTCCGGTGTTGATCAGAACGTCAATCGCGGCCCGGTCAATGCCGGAACCGCGGATGCAGGCCTCGGCGACCAGTGTTGCGCTCTCAATTGCGCCGGCGCGTTGCTGTTGAACAGCCGAAGCGGAACTCCCGATGACCAGGCTCATGTTACACCCGAAGTGAACCAACTGTCAGATCGACGAGGCCGATGTTGATGCCCGAGCCGTAGCCCAACAGCATCAGCCGGTGGCCTGCCTTCACCTTGCCCTCCTTCAAAGCATTGTTGAGCGCAACAAAGTGCGTCGTTGAAGAGGTATTGCCAAATTCCCGAACGCTGTAGAGCACCTCGGGGAGCTTGCGGACGATGCCCGGAACCATATGCATCATCATGCCGGTCTGGATGCCCTTGACGGATGTCTGATGCGGGATGACGAAGTCAAAGGCGCTGTTGAAGTCGATGGCGGCGCCCTCATACGAATACTTGATCGCTGCCGCGGAACGCCTGAGGGTTTCGAACTGCAGCTTGACCATGTCGGTGTACAGCGCCCAGCCCGCGTTCTGACCGCTCGGCGTCACCGTGCAGAGATCGGAGAACTCGGCGAAGGTATAGAATTGCGCCCGGCTGATCCCTTCGGCAGTGTCCGCCGAAGCATCCATGATCGCGGCCGCGCCGGCATCGCCGAGGGTCAGTGACGCGTATTGCCGATCGTAGCGACTGTCGATTTCCTTCTGCGCTTGTTCGATCACGACCGAGTTGGGCTCGCCGCTCACGATCAGGCCGGTCTTGGCGACGCCCGTCCGGATCATGCTGTCCAGGATGTAGACCGCAGTGAGCATTCCGGTGCAGGCGTTGCTAACGTCGAAATAGAGCTTTGCGCTGGAACCAAGCTCTTTCTTGATGAGAGCGCTCATCGCCGGTTCGTAGACGTGCTTGGACCGTCCGAGAACCTTGAAGATCCCCGCATATATGATGACGTCCAGGTCTGCGGGCGAGTATTTCGAGTTCTTCAGGCACTCCCGTGCGGCGCTGACCGCCAGCGTAAGGGAGTCTTCGGTTTCCGCCCGGACGCGGCGATTGGCGATGCCAGTCAGCCGCTCAACATCCAGGAGCGACTTGTACTGGACCTGGCTGGTCAACTCCTTCGTCGACTGGATTCGAGCGGGCAGGTAAACCCCAATGCTTTCAAGGCGTGACTTCAAGCGACTTCTCCGCACACTTTCATCGGGACTACACAACACCTCGGAGAGTTCGCCGTCGGTGCATTTCGAGTACGGCAAGCTTTCTTCATGGTCGAGCGATCACCTGCACCCATAGCCACCGAACGCCTGCTCGCGCCATTTGCGCGGCTTCGCTTCGGCGTGCAGACAAGCGATGCGTGGCATGAGCCTGTCGGTGTCGAATTCGCACGGAGGGATAGCCGGGCCAACGCCGGTCCTCTTCTGATGGGCATCAGGCTTTTTTCGAAGGAGGTGCCGAATGCAGGACGTAAGGGCAAGGCTACGTGGTCGCCCTTCGTTCCGTATTGACCTAGGTCATCGGTTGCACTGAGAACCGGAGACCGGGTCTGCCGGATGTGGCGACACGAAGGGCTCGCAGATTACCGTCCCGGAGTGCGCCGATAGCGGTCGCCACTGACCGTCGCCCTACGCCACCAGCCCCACCACCTTGAGCGCAAACGCCATGGCAAAGGCGGTTTCGTGCAGCCGGTCGAAGCGGCCCGAGGCGCCGCCGTGGCCGGCGTCCATGTTGGTCCTGAGGATCGTCAGGTGGTCGTCGGTCTTGAGCGCCCTCAGTTTCGCGATCCATTTGGCCGGCTCCCAATAGGTGACCCGCGGATCGGAAATGCCACCCAGCGCCAGGATCGCCGGATAGGCGCGCGCCGTCACATTGTCGTAAGGCGAGTAGGCGGCAATCACCCGATAGTCCGCCTCGCTCTCGATCGGGTTGCCCCATTCCGGCCATTCCGGCGGCGTCAGCGGCAGCGTGTCGTCGAGGATGGTGTTGAGCGTATCGACGAAGGGCACCTCGGCGATTATGCCGGCGAAAAGCGCCGGTGCCATGTTGGCCACCGCGCCGATCAAGAGGCCGCCGGCCGAGCCGCCCCAGCCGACGATGCGCCCTCGGGCCGTGAATTTTTCCTCAATCAGATAGTCAGCTGCTGAAATGAAGTCCTTGAAGGTATTGACCTTCTTCTCCCGACGCCCGTCCGAATACCAGCGATAGCCCTTCTCCTTGCCGCCGCGGATATGGGCGATGGCATAGACGAAGCCGCGATCGACCAGTGACAGCCGGGTTATCGAGAACGAGGCCGGCATCGCCATGCCGTAGGCGCCGTAGCCGTAGAGTAGTGAGGGCGCGCTGCCGTCGAGCCGGGTGCCCTTGCGGTAGAGAAGCGAGACCGGCACCGTCTCGCCGTCCGCCGCCGGCGCGAAGACTCGCCGCGTCACATAGTCGGCCGGATTGTGGCCGGACGGGATCTCGACCTCCTTGCGCAGCACGCGCGTGCGCGTCGCCATGTCGTAGTCATAGACGCGGGGCGGCGTCGTCATCGACGAATAGGTGAAGCGCAGCATCGTCGTGTCGAACTCGAAACCGTCCAGAATGCCGAGCGAATAGGCCTCCTCGTCGAACGCGATGGCGTGTTCCTCGCCGGTCGCGAGATGCCGGATGACGATGCGCGGCAGGCTGCTCTCGCGCTCCAGCCGCACCAGAAAGTTCTTGTAGACCGTGAAGTTGAGGATCAGGCGGCCGGGAACGTGCGGCACCAGGTCCTTCCAGTGGCGCCGGCCGGGCTTGGCGATCGGTGCGGTGACGATCTTGAAGTCCTCCGCTCCGTCGGCATTGGTCATGATGAAGAAGCGGTCGTCGCCGTGATCGAGATGGTATTCCTCGGCTTTTCTGCGCCGGGCGATCAGGCGCGGCGTGCCCTCCGGCCGGTCGGTCTCGAGCACGCGGAATTCCGCCGTCTCGTGATCGTGGGTCGCAATGGTGACGAAGCGCCGCGACTGGGTCTCGCCGACGCCGATGAAGAAGCCGGGATGGTGGTCCTCGTAGACGATGACGTCGTCGGACTGCGCGGTGCCCACCACATGGCGAAAGACCCGCGCCGGGCGGTGGTTCTCGTCCACCCAGACATAGAAGAAGGTCTTGCCGTCGCCGGCCCACACCGTGTCGCCGGTGGTGCCCTCGATGCGGTCGGCAAGGTCCTCGCCGGTCTCGGTATCGCGGACGTGGATGGTGAAATACTCCGCCCCCTTGTCGTCCACCGCATAGGCCAGCAGCCGGTGGTCGTGGCTGTGGCCGAAGTCGCCGAGGCGGAAATAGGCCAGCCCCTGCGACATGGCGTTGGCGTCGAGCAGCACGGTTTCGTTGCTCCCGTCCCGCCGTGAACGCACGATCAGCGGGTGCTCGCCACCTTCCTCGTAACGGGTGGCGTAGGCGTAGTCGCCGTCCGGTGCCGGCACGGAGGAATCGTCCTCCTTGATCCGCCCGCGCATCTCCTTGAACAGCGTCAGGCGCAGGTCCTCGACGTCCGCCATCGCGGCCTCGGCGTACGCGTTCTCCGCTTCCAGATAGGCGCGGATGTCGGGCGCCAGCACCGACGGGTCGTGCATAACCTCGCGCCAGTTGTCGGCCCTTAGCCAGGCATAGTCGTCGGTGCGTACAATACCGTGCTGCGTGAACGTCACCGGCCGCTTCTCCGCCATCGGCGGCTTCAGACCTGTCATGCGGCCGGCACCGGCGCCGGTTGCCTCGCTGTCACGTCGGGAGTGTGTCATCATGCTGCGCTCCGGTATGGGGCCGTTCCCACCGATCGTCGTGGCCGGCCAACCCTGACGTGCCGATGAGCGGTCTCACCCGCCGTCCATCGCCAGAGTCCAGGGGACAATTGAGGGGCGGGCGGACGATTTGCCGCCGCCGCCCCCCAGAAATGGGGTCTCCGGCGGCCGATCTCAACGGCAATCCACCGCCCGGGCAAGGCCAGAATCGGCGGCGCCGGCCGCGGTGGGTTGATCGGGCGAGCGGGATCGGCGCAAATAGGTGCCCGGCGAATCCGCCGGAGGGGTGACACAAGCCGTGTTCCGCATTCTCAGCCTTGCCGCTGTGCTCTTCGTGTTCTGGCTTCTGCTTTCCGGCCATTTCACACCCTTCCTGGTCATTTCCGGCGCGATTTGCGCTCTTCTGATCGCCTGGCTCGGCGCGGTGCTCGGCTATGCCGACGAAGAGGGCCACCCCATCGAGCTGGTGCCGCGCGGGCTTCTCTACTGGCCCTGGCTGGTCAAGGAGGCGGCGAAGTCCGCCCTCGACGTGGCCATGATCGTCGTCAATCCGTCCCTGCCGATCTCGCCGCAGCTGATCCGGGTGAAGACCTCGCAGAAGACGGCGGTGGGCACGACCATCTACGCCAACTCGATCACGCTGACGCCGGGCACCATCACCGTCGAGGTCAGCCGCCACGACAACGAGCTGCTCGTCCACGCGCTCACCAAGGAAGCGGCCGAAGGGCTCGCCGCCGGCGAAATGGACCGCCGTGCCACGATCATGGAGGGCAAGCGCTGATGCTGGCCGCTGCCATGATTGCGGTGCTCGCCGCAACCGCCCTGATGGTGGTGCGGGCGCTGTGGGGGCCGACTGTGTTCGACCGGCTGGTCGCCGCCAATTCGATCGGCAATGCCGCCATCCTCATTCTGGCGATCTACGGCTTCCTCACCGATCGGCCGGAATTCCTCGACATCGGCATCACCTATGCGATGCTGAACATCATCGGCACCTTCGCCGTGCTCAAGTTCCTGCGCTTCGGCGCGCTGGGCGATGCCGGCGAGGAGGAGCCATGACCTTCGAACTCATCCGCCATTGGCTGGGCGGCGGGCTCGTGCTCGCCGGCAGCCTGTTCATGATCGTCGGTGCCGTCGGCCTCATCCGCCTGCCCGATGTATTCACCCGCATGCACGGCTCCTCGGTCTCCGACACGCTTGGCGGCGGCCTCATCCTGATCGGCCTGATCGTGCTCGCCGGCTTTTCACTGATCGCCGTCAAGCTGATCTTTCTCTTCCTCTTCTTCGGGCTGATGAGCCCGGTCTCGACCCATGCCATCGCCCGCGCGGCGCTGCATGCCGGCGTCAAGCCGGTGCTGGCCGACGGCGGCGATCCAGAGGCCAAGCCGAAGGAGGCTGCGCCATCGAAACCCTGATCCCCACGGTCCTGTTGACGCTACTGGCCGCTACCAGCATCGCCATGGTGCGCCTGCGCAACCTGTTCGCGGTTGCCGTGCTCTCCGGCATCTACAGCTTCCTGATGGCGACCGTCCTCATCGCGCTCGACGCGGTCGACGTCGCCATGACCGAAGCTTCGGTCGGCGCCGGCATTTCGACCGTGCTGATGCTGGGCACGCTCTATCTCACCAAGACCGAGGAGGCGCGGCCGCTGCACTCGGTGGTCCTGCCGCTGTTCGTTGCCGTCGTCACCGCGGCCGCGCTGATATGGGGCGTCACCGCGCTGCCCTCCTTCGGCGTCGCCGACTCGACCATCCAGGTGGCCGGCCCGGACTACCTCGCCCGATCGCTCAGCGAGACCGGCATCCCCAATGTCGTCACCTCGGTGCTCGCGAGCTACCGCGGCTATGACACGCTGGGCGAGACGACGGTGATCTTCACCGCCGGTATCGCCGTCTTCCTGCTCCTCAAGAAAACCGTAAGCCGCTCCGGAAGCGGCGAAAAGCAATAGGGCGGCCGGTCATGCGTCTCGATGTCATCCTCCGGGTCACCACCAAGGTCATCCTGCCGTTCATGCTGCTCTTCGCGGTCTATGTGCAGTTTCACGGCGACTACGGGCCGGGCGGCGGCTTCCAGGCCGGCGTCATCGCCGCCGCCGGCATAATCCTCTATGCGCTGATCTACGGCCTGGGTGCGGCGACGCGGCTGGTGCCGGTCGCCATCATCGAGGCGCTCATCCCGCTGGGCGTGCTGATCTACGCCGGCGTCGGCGTCTACGCCATGCTGAACGGCGGCAATTTCCTCGACTACAACCACCTCGCGCGCGAGCACACCCATGGACAGGAATGGGGCGTGTTCCTGGTCGAGGTCGGCGTCTTCGTCACCGTCTCATCGACCATGCTGGCGATCTTCTATGCCTTTGCGGGCAGGGGGCGCGGATGAGCGAACTTCTCCACCAGGTGGCCGCCCACTACAACCAGTGGATCACCGTCTTCCTGATGGTGGCGGGGCTCTACATCGTGATTGCCCGCGGCAACATGGTGAAGAAGCTGATCGGCCTGTCGATGTTCCAGACCTCGGTGTACCTGCTCTATATCTCGCCCGGAAAGATCGTCGGCGGCACCGCCCCGATCATCGATCCGCAATTCACCGTCTATTCGAATCCGCTTCCCCACGTGCTGATCCTCACCGCCATCGTCGTCGGCGTCGCCACGCTGGCGCTGGGGCTGGCGCTCGTCGTGCGCATCAACGAGGCCTACGGCACCATCGAAGAAGACGAGATCTTCGAGCGGGATAGCAAGCGTTGATCCAGCACAACCTGCCCGCATTACAGGTTGTGGTGCCGCTGCTGGCGGCGCTGCTCGCTGCGTTGTCGCGGCGGCCGGGCCCGGCCTGGGTCATCACCGCGGCCGCCTCGTGGGTGGCCTTCGCCATCTCGCTGGCACTCATGCATCAGGTGCTGACCACCGGCGTAATCTCATATCACCTCGGCGGCTGGGACCCGTCGCTGGGCATTGAATACCGCGTCGACACCTTCAACGCGCTGATCCTGGTGCTGGTGTCGGGCATCGCGGCGGTAATTGCGCCCTTCGCTTGGCGCAGCGTCGCCTCGGAAATCGAGCCCGGCAGGGTGGCGTGGTTCTACACCATGTATCTGCTGTCGCTGACCGGCCTCACCGGCATCGCGATCACCGGCGACGCCTTCAACGCCTTCGTCTTTCTCGAGATTTCGTCGCTGTCGAGCTACACGCTGATCGCGCTTGGGCGCGACCGCCGGGCGCTGGTCGCCGCCTACCAGTACCTGATCCTCGGCACCATCGGCGCCACCTTCTACATCATCGGCGTCGGCTTCCTCTATCTCGCCACCGGCACGCTCAATCTCGGCCTCATCGCCGAGCGCATTGGCGAGGTCGAATCGACGCGCGTCGTGCTCACCGCGCTGGCCTTCATCACTGTCGGCATCAGCCTCAAGCTGGCTCTATTCCCGCTTCATGTCTGGCTTCCCAATGCCTACGCCTACGCGCCGTCGACCGCGACGGTGTTCATGGCCGCGACCTCGACCAAGGTCGCCATCTATCTCTTCGTCCGCTACCTGTTTTCCGTCTTCGGCGCCCATTTCGTCTTTGCCGACCAGCCGGTCACGCCAATCCTCCTGACATTGTCGATCGCCGCAATCTTCGGCGCCGGAACGGTGGCCATATTCCAATCCGACGTGAAGCGCATGTTCGCCTACTCGTCGGTGGCGCAGATCGGCTACATCACGCTCGGCATCGCCATCGCCACCCAGACCGGACTCACCGGCGGCATCGTCCATATCGTCAATCACGGGCTCATCAAGGCGGCACTGTTCATGGCGCTCGGCGCCGTGGTGCTGCGCATCAAGACCTGCCAGATCGACGACCTCGCCGGCATCGGCCGCAAGATGCCGCAGACGATTGCTGCGCTGGTCATCGCCGGTCTTGGCCTCATCGGCATACCGGGCACCGTCGGCTTCGTTTCCAAATGGTATCTGGTCGTCGCCGCCTTCGAACAAGGCTGGTGGTGGCTCGCCTTCCTCATCGTCGCCAGTTCGCTTCTGACCGTCGTCTATGTCGGCCGCGTGATCGAAGTGGTCTGGTTCCGCGAGCCGTCCGAGGCGGCGGCCAAGGCAAGCGAAGCACCGCTGGTCATGCTGGTGCCCATCTGGCTGCTCGCCGGGGCGACGGTCTTCTTCGGTCTCGACGCCGGCCTCACCACAGGCATCGCCGGCAAGGCCGCGGCGCTGCTCATCGGGGGCGCGCCATGAGCGGTGCCGAACTCAGCGCCTTTGCGCTCATCGTACCGGCGGTGACGGCTCTCCTGGTTGCGCTGTTCTCCCGGCGGCCGAACCTGCGCGAAGGCGCCACGCTGATCGGCGCGCTCATCCTGTTCGTCACCGTTCTGGATCTGCTCGCGCATGTGCTGGCCGGCGAGCGGCCCGCCCTTCACATGCTCGACGTTCTCCCCGGCCTCACCGTCGCCTTGGCTGTCGAGCCGCTGGGCATGCTCTTCGCGATCGTCGCCTCGGGCCTGTGGATCGTCAATTCGCTCTATTCCATCGGCTACATGCGGGCGAACGGCGAAAAGCGGCAGACGGTCTTCTATGTCTGCTTCGGCCTGTCGATCGCCGCCACCATGGGCATTGCGCTCTCCGGCAACCTGTTCACGGCCTTCCTCTTCTACGAGTTGCTGACGCTGGTCACCTATCCGCTGGTCACCCACCGCGGCGACGACGAGGCCAAGGCCGCCGGGCGCCTCTATCTGCTGATGCTGCTCGGCACCTCGACCCTGCTGCTGCTGCCGGCGATCGCCTGGACCGGCATTGCCGCCGGAACGCTCGACTTCCACGCCGGCGGCACCCTTGCCGGCAAGCTGCCGCCGGTCGCCCTGGGGCTGTTGCTCGCCATGTTCGTCTTCGGCATCGCCAAGGCCGCCGTCATGCCGGTGCACGCCTGGCTGCCGGCCGCAATGGTCGCGCCGACGCCGGTGTCCGCGCTCCTCCACGCCGTGGCGGTGGTCAAGGCCGGCGTCTTCCTCATCGTCAAGGTCATCGTCTTCGTCTTCGGTGTCGACACGCTGAGAGAGAGCGGGGCCGGGGGCTGGCTGGTCTATGTCGCCGGCTTCACCATCATCGTCGCCTCGCTGATCGCGCTGCGCCAGGATCACCTCAAGCGGCGGCTCGCCTATTCGACCATCAGCCAGCTCTCCTATGTCATCCTCGGCGCCGCGCTGCTCAACCCGCTCGCCATCGTCGGCGCGATCATCCACATCGCCGCCCATGCCGTCTCCAAGATCACCCTGTTCTTTGCCGCCGGCTCGCTCCACACCGCCGCCCATATCGACCATGTCAGCGAGATGGACGGCATTGGTTATCGCATGCCGTGGACGATGGGCGCCTTCACGGTCGGCGCCCTGTCGATGATCGGCATGCCGCTGACCGCCGGCTTCCTCGGCAAGTGGTTCATGCTGACCGGCGCCGCCGGCAGTGCCCAGTGGTTCGCGGTCGCGGTCATCATCCTGTCGACGTTGCTCAACGCCGGCTATTTTCTGCCGATCGTCTACCGCGCGTTCCGCCGTGCGGATGGCGCCGGCGCCGCGACGATCAAGGAAGCGCCGTGGCCGATGGTGGCGGCGCTGGTGGCGACGGCCCTGCTGACGATCCTCCTGTTCCTGTTTCCCGGCGTGCCGTGGCGGCTCGCCCAGATGACACTTGGCGGCTAGATGGCGCGCAAAGCGAAGCCCACGAAGGAGAAGAGCGAACCGCTGGTGCGGCCGGCCATCGTGCGCGCACTGGCCGCCCTGGCGCTCGCCGTCATGGCGCTGTCGATCATCGTCGATGCCGTCTTCGGGCACGTCGGCCATTTCGGCATTGACGGCACCGTCGGTGCCTATGCGGTCATCGGGCTGGTCAGCGGGCTGGTCATCATCGGCATCGCCAAGGGGCTCGGCATGCCGCTCAGCCGGCCCGACACCTATTACGGCGACACCGAGAAGGAGGCCGGCGAATGATGCTGCCTCCGGGTTTCGTCCTCATCCTTGCCGGCCTGTCTCTGCCGCTGCTGCCGTTGCGCGGCCGCCAGGTGGTCATGCTGGCCGCGCCGCTGCTGACGCTGGTTCTGGTTTGGTACGTACCGGATGGGCAGGGACTCACACTGCCATTTCTCGGGCACGACCTGATTCTGGTTGAAGGCGATAAGCTCAGCCGCCTGTTCGGCATCGTCTTCTCGATCATGGCCTTTGGTGGCGCACTCTATGCGCTGAACCGTAGCAACGTCGCAGAACTGGTGGCGGCTTTCTGCTATTCCGGCTCGGCGATCGGCGTCACGTTCGCCGGCGACCTCATCACCGTCTTCGTCTTCTGGGAAATGATGGCGATCGGCTCGACCATGGTCGTCTGGTTGGGCGGCAAGGGCGCGCGCGCCGCCGGCATGCGCTACGCCGTCGTACATCTGCTGGGCGGCGTGCTGCTGATGGCCGGTATCGCCGGCCACGTCGCCACGACCGGCTCGACCGCCTTCGCCGCCATGCAAACCGACAGTCTGGCGCATTGGCTCATCATTGCCGGCTTCCTGGTCAACGCCGCCGCGCCGCCGGTATCCGCATGGCTGCCGGATTCCTACCCGGCGTCTTCGTACAGCGGCACCGTGTTTCTCTCGGCCTTCACCACCAAGACGGCGGTCTACGTTTTGTTGCGCGGTTTCCCCGGCGCCGAGGTGCTCATCTTCGTCGGGCTGTGGATGGTGTTCTATGGCATCATCTATGGCATCCTGGAAAACGACATCCGCCGCATCCTGTCCTATTCGCTGGTCAATCAGGTCGGCTTCATGGTGACGGCCATCGGGGTGGGCACGCCGCTGGCATTGAACGGCGCCGCCGCCCACGCGTTCACCCACATCATCTACAAGGCGCTGCTGCTCATGGCGGCCGGCTCGGTGATGACCATGACCGGCAAGACGAAGAGTTCGGAGCTCGGCGGGCTCTATCGATACATGCCGCTCACCATGGTCACCGGGATCATCGGCGGGCTGTCGATCTCCGCCGTGCCGCTGACCTCCGGATTCGTGTCCAAGGCGATGATCGCCGAAGGCGCGGCGCAAGCGCACATGCCCATCGTCTGGCTGCTGGTGACGGCCGCGGCGGTCGGCGTGTTCATCGATATCGGCCTCAAATGGCCGTGGTACATCTTCTTCAACCGCGATTCGGGCCTGCGCCCCAAGGACCCGCCCTGGCCCATGCGGGCGGCGATGGTGCTGTTCGCGGCACTCTGCGTGGGAATCGGCATCTTTCCGGCGACGCTCTACAGCCTGCTGCCCTTCCCGGTGGACTACCATCCCTATGCCGTCGGCCACGTCGCGACGATGATCCAACTCCTGATGTTCGGCGGGCTGGCCTTCGTCATCGTTCTGCCGCTGCTCAAGCGCAAGCCGACCATCACGCTGGATTGGGACTGGCTCTGGCGCCGCCTTGGGCTCCGGCTTGCCGGCGCGCTCTACCGCCTGGCAGGGGAGATGCGGCAGAGATTCATGGGGCGGGCCGAGCGCGCCATCTCGCGCTTTCTCGCCACCGTCTATCGCCACCACGGGCCGTCCGGCGTGCTCGCACGGGCTTGGCCGACAGGCAGCATGGCGTTCTGGGCGACCCTGATGCTCGCCGCATACCTGTTCCTCTATTACATCCTTTGATACAGCTCGTACGTGCAGACCTTGTCAAAAATCACGTATCCGCGACTGGAATCAGGCTTGCGACATTTTGCCCAACCGGTTCAACAGGAGAACGCCAGTGCAGGCATAGTGATTTTCCTAGATTTGCCAGCTGTTCGACACGGTCAATTGTCTTTTAATACCTTACAATAATCGCTATGCTCCTCTTGTCTTCGCTTAAGGGCACGCCTATAGAGAGCCGTAAGTATACGGCGATTGGTTGCCGTGGTAGCGCAACGTGTGGGCAACGTCTCGTTAGTAGCAGCGCGAGTTGCGCTCTTCGGGGGCAAAAGAAACCCTCTTCGGGGGCAATAAAATCCAACGAATCAGGTGAAGCAAATGAACGAACAGAATGGTAGCGCTGACCTCATCGATCTGGCGGCGGATATTGTCTCTGCTTATGTCAGCAACAACACGGTGCCGGCTGCCGATCTTCCGGCTCTCATCGCCGATGTGCATCGCGCATTGAACAATACCCAGATGGGGCTGCAGCAACCCGAGCCCGAACCGCTGAAGCCGGCGGTGAACCCGAAGAAGTCGGTCTTCCCGGACTACATCGTCTGTCTCGAGGACGGCAAGAAGTTCAAGTCGTTGAAGCGCCACCTGCGGACCCATTACGATCTGTCGCCGGAGGATTACCGGGAGAAGTGGGGTCTGGCCACCGACTATCCGATGGTTGCCCCGAATTATGCCGCGGCCCGCTCGGCGCTGGCCAAGAAGATGGGCCTTGGGCAGCAGCGCCGCCGGAAGTCCTGACACCAAGATTTGGTCACGCGAGATCGACCGCCGGAGGCGCCGCCTCCGGTGGTTTTACATTTGCGGCACCTGGCGTGTGGCAATCGAGCCACTGGCGCTCGGCCACATAGGCCTGCCTGAGCGCAATGTGCCGGTTGAGGTCGTAGGTCCAGTGGCCGCTGCGGCCGCGGTTTCGCTCCGCGCGCAACGCCCGCGCCAGACGGGCAACGATTCGCCGCCGCCCGGCAACGCTCTCATCGGCGATTTCGTCCGGGCCAACCGGCAGGATGCGCGGCAGATGGCGCTGACGGACATAGGCCTCGACGCCGGCCGCGGTCGCCGCCTCGATTGAGGCCGCCGCACGCGACCTGAGCCCGGCCACCATTTCCCGATCGTTCGATCTCATCACTCCGCCTCCGCTTTTCAGGCGAAGGGGAGTGTCCACCCGCCGGCAGGAGCGGGGGATAAACCGGCCGCCAATCCCCGCTGCCGAAATGACAGCGAAAGTTATCCCCGCCGACGCAAACACGCATAGACTGCGACAGGAATATTTTCCTATCCGGTGTTGCAAGCGGAGTGTCCAATGTCTTTGCAGGTGGGAATTGACGGGAACGGGGACCAAAGGACGGTCGGGCGGTCGCGGGACGCCCTGATGACCCACTTTGTCGAAACGCTGGTCGAGTCGGCCTTCGGCATCGCCGGGTCGGCGCTGCACACCCCGGGGCGCGGGGCGGCCGAGGTCGCCTTCGCCCGCCAGGTTGCGATCTACCTGTCGCGGGTCCGGCTCGGGCTCAGCTATTCGGCAGCCGGACGCTTCTTCGGCCGCGACCGCACGACCGCCGCCCACGCCTGCCGTGTAATCGAGGAGCGCCGCGAGGACTGCGCGCTCGATTCCCTGCTCGACTGCCTGGAGCGGGCGATCGACGTCAGGCAGTACGCCGATGGCGGCTGGAGCGACCGCGCATGAGCATCCGACCCGATGAGAAGACGT
This sequence comes from uncultured Alphaproteobacteria bacterium, assembly GCA_963750065.1. GTDB lineage: Bacteria > Pseudomonadota > Alphaproteobacteria > Rhizobiales > Kaistiaceae > CAVSRC01. Next base: position 400,524 of record CAVVPK010000019.1, on the reverse strand, counting down.
TGCGTCTGCTCGCCCGCCTGGCCAGGCGTGACAGCCGCCTGGTCCGCCAGGCGAAGGACTGCTTTTCGATTGTCGTGGCGCGCGACGGAACGCCGGTGGGCGAAGAAACGGTGGATGCTGCACTGGTCTCGGCGCTGATCGGGCGCGGCCTGGTCGTCGCCGGCGATGACGGGCAGATCGCAATTTCCTCCGCCGGAGCGGCGGCCGTCCGCCGCCGGATGTCGGGCGGCAGCGACAGCTATGCAGAGCAGCATCAGGACCGTGGGCCGATCATGCTCGATGACCCGGCCTTCGGCCGGCGGCGGGTCACCGTCAACCACGACGAAAGTCCGCTTGCCTGGCTGCGCCGTCGCAAGGATGCCAACGGCCGGCCGATGATCGATGCCGCCCAGTTCGCGGCCGGCGAGCGCTTGCGCGCCGATTACGAGCGGGCGCAACTGATGCCGCGGGTGACGGCGAACTGGATGGCGGCGGTCGCGGGAAAACGGCGGTCGGGCGCGAACGGCATCGCCGACCTGACCGAATCGGCACTGGCTGCGCGCCATCGGGTCGAGGCGGCCCTGCGGTCGTTGGAGCCGGAAATGGCCAATCTCGCCGTGGACTTCTGTTGCTTCCTGAAAGGCCTGGAGAAGATCGAAAGCGAGCGGCAATGGCCGGCGCGCTCGGCCAAGGTGGTGCTCAGGCTGACGTTGGCTGCGCTTGCCCGCCACTACGGATTGTCGATACGGGCGCGCGGACCCGGCGCAGCGCCGCTGCGTCATTGGGGCGCCGAAGGATATCGGCCCGAGATCGATTAATGGCGGCTCTACGCCGTCGTCAGGGCCGCCTGCGCGTCCGACTTGATGCGGTCGACCAGCGAGCGCAGCCCATTCGACCGCTGCGCGGTCAGATGCGCCTTGAGCCCCAGCCGCTCGAACAGGGCATTGGCATCAGTGGCAAGGATCTCCGATGCCGACTTGCCGTCGAAGAGCGTGATGGCGATGGCAACCAGTCCGCGCACGATCAGCGCGTCGCTGTCGCCGGCAAAGTGCAGCACCGGCTCGCCGCCGATTTCACCCCGGTCCGGGCCACGGGCGGTGACCAGCCAGACCTGGCTGGCGCACCCGCGCACCCGGTTGGCCTCGGTACGCTGCGCTTCCGGCAGGGGGTCGAGCGCCTTGCCGAGCTCGATCACGTAGCGGTAGCGGTCTTCCCAGTCGTCGAGAAGCTCGAAGTCGTCAATGATCTGGTCGATGGTCATGGACGAGCGATATAGGCGCCGGCGCGCGTGAGGGCAAACACCTGGCCGTATCCGCAAAAAGGAAACCGCGAGCGGTCAGGGCAGACAAACCGCTCGCGGCGCGACAGAGACGATCGCAAGTTGAGAAGGTATGGCGGCGCCGGGGGCGCCGTCGCGGCGAGGGCTCAGGCCGATCCGCTCTTGACCGGCTGTCCACGCCAGGTCGGCTGCATGTCCTCACTCTTCAAGGTGCCGTGGCTGTCCGCCGCCTGGCTGTGATTGAGGTAGCCGGAGAGGAGTTCGGCGCCATAGCGCACCTTGGATACAAACACCTGAACGGCGGTGCTGCCGGTGGCGCAAGCCTGCGGGTTGCGGTCGCAGAATGTCGAGAAATCGGTGATGGCCGAGCGCGTCGCCACCAGGGCCTGCATCGCCGAGACGCGCGGCGCGTCGGTGCCTGAATTGGGGTCGCCGGGCAACAGCAGGACGACGATCCCCAGCCAGAAAACCGTACGAAAGAGAAACCTGATCATGCCGTGCGATCCGCTTGTATGTCTGCGGGTGATCCTTGGCTGCACGGTAGCGCGTCCGGTTGAAGGTGGCGTTCAATCGGCGGCGGCAAATCGCCTAAAAGTTTAACGAATTGGCGCCCGGCCACGGCGGCGGACGATGGCGGTCATGGTTTAGCGTTCTTTAAGCCGGGCTTGCGAGACTGGTCGCCGAGACGAGAGTTCGAGAGGAAAAGAGACGTGCCCGGCAAACCCGTCCGTCGTCGCGCGGCTGGAAACCGCCCCCAGGTCGAACCGGCCGCCGACAGCGCGATCGCCCGTGTCGTCGACAGGGCATTCGACAATCCGGCGATGTCCGGCGGTCTGATGGTCATGGCCATCACCGCCATGGCGATCGTGTCGAACGCCCTGTTCCTGCAGGCCGGGCACCACCCGGAGCCGCTTTTCGCCACCCGCCCGCTGACGGTCGCGCCGGCACCGGCCAGACCCGCCGTGGCCGTTCCCCTTCCGCACACACGCGAGCAGGCTGCTGCCGCGGTCACGGCGCCGCCGCTGACCAAAACCGCCGTGGCCCCGCCGGCCGCCGCGCCCGCGCCGGTGGATGAGAACAAGGTCCTCACCATCGCCATACAGCGCGAGCTGGCCCGCCTCGGCATCTACACCGGTACGATCGACGGCCTCTACGGACCGCGCACGAAGGCGGCGATCGCCACCTGGCAGACGGCCGCCGGCATGACGGCCACCGGCGAGCCCACGCCCGAGCTTCTGGCAGTTCTACGCAAGCCGGCGACGGCGGCCCCGCCGGCAGCGGTCCCCGTGCCCGCGGTGGTCAAGAACGCCGCCAGCGCCGACCAGGTCGCCGCCGCGGTCCTCCGCGCAGAGGAACTGGAACGCGAGAGCGCCGCGCTCGCGCAGGGCAAGCAGCTGCGCCAGGTCCAGGAGGCGCTCAACCAGATCGGCTACGGCCCGCTTGCCGTCGATGGCAAGCCGAGCCAGGCGACCAGCGACGCCATCCGGGGCTTTGAACTCGAAAACGGTCTACCGCTGACCGGCGAACTGAACGACAAGGTCATCGCCCGCCTGGTCAGCATCGGCGCCATGAAGGCCGAGTAGGTCGGGCAAGGCCCATGCGCGTCACCTCGTCCCTGTGGGTCGGGGCGCATGTGCGCCGCTGCTTCGCCGAGGGCGCCATGGCCGCGGTGGCGCGGCGCGGGGCCGAGGAAGCCGGGGCGATCTTCGTCATTGTCGACCGGCTCAACGGCACCGCCGACCTCTACGCGCCGGCACCGCAGGCGAGTTTTAGCGAATCGCGGCCGAGCGAACGGTTCTTCCAGCGCGTGGCGGAAGGTGAGCCGCTCGCGGAGGTGGACGCCCGCATCGAACGGGAAGCGCGTTTCGATCCCGATCTCTGGGTGGTCGCGATCGAGGACCGCGACGGCCGCGCCTTTCTCGATACGGTTTGACGCAGTTCGCTTAGGCGCGTTTCGCCTGGTCCTCGCGCCCGGCCTGGTCCTCGCGCGCCGGCGTGCCCACGGTGCCGCGGCGCCGGTCGGCGTTCTCCGCCAGATAGGGCTCGTGGCCGGCCTTGCGTTCCGCTGCGACGATCCGCCAGGCCTCGCACAGCGTTTCCGCCGTCGAATGATCCATGCCGGCGAAAAGGTCGGTGAGCGGGAAGAAGGCCTGAACATCACGGCCGACGGGGCTCGCCATCAGGAACACCTGCTGTGCCTGAAGCTCGTCGAGCCGCAACGCCTTGAGCAGGACGGCGAGCGGCTCGCCGGTGCGGTCATTCACGCACGCCGCCACCGCGTCGGTATTGAGCTGCAGGCCGTCGGCGATCGCCGCGATCATTTCGCCGGTGCGGCCGTTGCGCGCGAAGCCGACGATCTGCGCCGCACTGAGGATCGACTGAAAGGCGCGATCGGCGCTCTGCCCGGTCGCGGCAGCCGGTCGCGAAATCGGCGGCCCCACGGCGATATCGGCAATCACCCTGAGCCGGGTCGGACGCTCGAGGTCGAGGAACTGCCAGATGTCGAAGCGGCCCCGCCGCTGCGGAGGCGGGGGTGCCTCGGGCCGCAGTGTTGCCGCGGGCACTGCGGCTGCGTCCTCTGCCGGCGTTGCACGCATGGCAGACCCGTTGTCGAGATAGCCGATCGCTTCCGCGTCGCCGGTCAGCCGCAGCGCCCGCCTGACGTCTTCGCCGAGGTCGGAACGGTGGGCGATGAGGCGATGATGCTCGACATCGGTAGCCGCGATCACGCTGAGCAGGTCGAACGAGTCCAGTACCGGCGAACGGCGGATGACCGGCGCGGCCACCTGAAAGATGTCCCGTGCCAGCGCCCGGATGACCGCACGCGGCGCGTCCGCACAGACCGCGAGTTGCTCGGCGACCGTGGCCCGTACTTCGACGGGCACTTTCGGCAGGAAATGGATCGCCAGTTCCTCGTAGCGGCGGATCTCGTCTTCGTCGTGAACGAGGTCCTGCACGAACAACTCGGTCGTGGCGCGCAGCAGCGCCGAATCGCGCGTCTGCTGGTTCGCGCGCGCAACATCGGCGAGGTCGTCGGAAAGCTTTCGTGATTGCATGCGAAGCCCCGTAGGCGAGGATTTTCGGCCGTTATTGTGAGCCAAAGTCGTTAGCGGACTGTTAACCTTGATGGCTGCTAACTGGCTTGTGCCGGCGGGAATTGCTGCGCGAGCGGACCTGCCGGCCAAGGTCGACAGGCATTCGCATGGGCACGATCATTCATCTCAATCCACTGCACAGAGCCACCCCGCTGGTGGCCGCCGGCGAGCCGCTGCCGCAGTGCGAGATCGTCATCTTCCCCGGAGTGAGGATCGAGCGCGAACAGACCCCGCTCCTCGACGGGGTTCCCGGGCCGCAAGCCAATGGCACGGACCACGACAGTCGTCCGCGCAGGTCTTCCTGAGCCTACAAGGTCCCCGCACAGTTCGCCGTCGCCAGCGATGCGGTGACGCTGGCCCTCAGCGACTCATCGGGCACAAATGCCCTCAGCAACGCGAAGCCGACATCGATCGGCAGTTCCTGCACGATCGCCGTCTCGAGCGAGACCGGCGGGTCCTGGCGCACCTGCGCCATCTGCACAGGAGTCGAGAATCACCAGATCGAGGCGGGCCCGATCCGCCGATCGGTCGTTGAGACTGTAAATGTTGCGGCCGCGGCGGTCGAACACCGCCACCGACCAGAACTCGTCGGCGAACGCAGCCTGGATGCGCACCGGCCCGCGCGCCAGACTGAAGCGGCAGACCGCCTGCACGAAGCGCGGGTCGAGTGTGGCCAATGGCTCGGCACCGGGCTCGGGCACCGGCAGGACATGGAACTGCCCGTCACGGCCGAAGCGGTGCATCTCCGCCCAGGCGTCGTGGTCGGCGTAGTAGGGTACCATGAAGACGATAGCGATATGAATGATGCCGCTGAGCAGCAGGCCGCCGATGATGAAGATGATCGTGCGCTTCATCGGCAGCGGTCCTTGCGGATCGCCGGCATGGTGAGATCGGCAATGCGGCTGCCGGTGGTCAGCGGAGTATCGTAGAGCCTGAGCACGAGGCGGAAATGCGCCACCCGGGCGACCGGCAGCCAGTTGCCCGGCGCCACCTCGGGCGAAACGGTGATGACGAAGCTACCGTCGGGTTGGCGCACGATCTCGCGCGAGTGGAAGCCGGAGCGGCGGGCGGCGTCGACCATCAACCGGCCGTCGCTGTCATAGGCGGTCAGCGTCCACAGCCGGGCGGCCGGGGTCTGGCCGGCGACTTCGTAAGTGCATGTGCCGGAAAGCGGCTCGCCGGCCGAATCGTCTTCGGCGGTGAAGGCGATGCCTTCGCCGGCACCGAGCGGCACTTCTCCGGTGCGCGCCAAAGTCGCCAGCGAATAGGGATCGGCATCGGCGCTGCCTGCCGTCGGCCACGCCGTCCACGCCCCCGCCGTGACGGCGCCGAAGATGAAGCCGTGTTCGACGGCGTACCATGCCGTCGATACGCCGATGGTCACGGCGAGCACCAGTGCGATGGCGATGTCGATGAGAAGGCGCACCGGAACGACCTATGGATGAGCGGGCATCAGCGCAACTGCGGTTGCGCTGACGTCGCCACCGCGGTTGCGTCGGCCGCGTTGGGCAGCGGCGGAGCCAGCGCGGCCAGCGGCTTCAGGCGCGATGCCTTGCGCAGTAGCTGCTCGATGGCGAGCAGGCGTTCGGTGGTCGCCGCCGACAGCGTCGACGGTCCCCCGGCATCGGCCGCCGCGCCGGCGTCGCCCGGCTGTGCCGTTGCCACCGTCGCATTCGCCGATGGCTTTTCGAACGGATTGTCGATGTCGGGGATCGGTTTCAGATCGATGCCGTTGTGGGCATAGGTCATGATCTCGCGCCACGTCTGGGCCGGCAGGCTGCCGCCGGTCAGCCGTCGCGTCGGCGTGTAGTTGTCGTTGCCGAACCAGACCGCACCGGCATAGTTGCCGGTGAAGCCGCAGAACCAGGCGTCGCGATAGTCCGACGTGGTGCCGGTCTTGCCGGCGGTGCGGATGCCGTCGAGCTTGGCCCGCCGCCCCGTGCCCCATTCCGGCACCTGCACGAGCATGCCGTTCATCTCGGCGACGACCTTCTCCGGCAGCACGCGCTGCGGCGGCTTGGGATCCTGGCGGCGGTCGTAAAGTACCTTGCCGCTGCTGCTCAGAATCTGGGTGAAGGCATAGGGCTTGGCGCGGTAGCCGCCGTTCGCGAAGGCGGCATAGGCGCCGGCCATGTCGACCACCTTGACCTCGGAGGAGCCGAGCGGCAGCGAGCGCGTGATGCGCAATTCCGTGGTGATGCCCATCTTCTTGGCTGTCTCGACGATCTTGTCGCGGCCGAAGGCCTGGGCCAAGCGCACCGGAATGATATTGATCGACTTGACCAGTCCGGTGGTCACCGACACCGGCCCGGAGAAGCCACCGCCATAATTATGCGGACACCAGTTTCCGATGCAGATCGGCGCATCCTGGACGATGCTCTGGGGCGTGAAGCCGTTCATCATCGCCGTGGCATAGACGAACGGCTTGAACGAAGAGCCCGGCTGGCGCAGCGCATCGGTGGCGCGGTTGAACTGGCTCTCGCCGTAATCGCGCCCGCCGACCATGGCGCGCACGGCACCGTCCGGGCTGACGACGACGGCGGCGCTCTGGCTCACGCGGTACGACTTGCCGTACTGGCGCAGCGTGTTCTGGACCGCGTCGTCGGCGGCCTGCTGGATGCCCATGTCGACGGTGGTGCGCACCACCAGCACGCGGTCGCCGAGATCGCCGGCATCTTTCACCTGCTGGAACGCCCAGTCGAGGAAGTAGTCCGGCGAATTGGTGTCGTTGGCACGTTCGATGACGTCGGCGGGGTGGCGGCGGGCGCCAATAATCTGGCCCTCGGTCATCAAGCCTGCCTGCACCATGTTGGTCAGCACTTCATTGGCGCGGGCGCGGGCGGCCGGCAGGTTGACACTCGGCGCGAAGCGGCTCGGCGCCTTGAACAGACCGGCGAGCATCGCCGCCTCGGCCAGGCTGATGTCCTTCACCGATTTGCCGAAATAGTACTCGGATGCCGCCTCGACGCCGAACGTGCCGCCGCCCATGTAGGCATTGTCGAGATAGAGCTTGAGGATCTGGTTCTTGGTGTAATGCGTCTCGAGCCAAACGGCGAGGAAGGCTTCCTTGATCTTGCGTTCGAGCGTGCGCTGGTTGGACAGGAACAGGTTCTTGGCCAGCTGCTGGGTCAGCGAGGAGCCGCCCTGGACGACGGCGTTGGCGCGCAGGTTCTCGATCAGCGCGCGCAGCGTGCCGGGAACGTCGATGCCGAAATGGTCGTAGAAGCGCCGGTCCTCGGTCGCCAGCACCGCCTTGATCAGATAGTCCGGCATTTCCTCCAGCGGCACCGCGTCGCTCTGGTTGATGCCGCGCTTGCCGATCTCGTTGCCGTAGCGGTCGAGGAAGGTGACGGCGAGGTCGCCCTTTGACTGCCAGTCGGTGGCTGTCGCGTGGAAGGCGGGAATCGCGAAGGCGAGCATCAGCACCATGCCGCCGGCGCCCAATGTCAGGCCTTCGCCGGCGAGTTCGACCAAGACACGGGCGATGCCGGTCACCCGGAAGCGATGCATGAAGCGCGAGATCGCCTCGAACCGGCCCGCAATCACGCGGCCGGCGCGGAACAGGCTCGAATCGATCCAGGCATCGACTTCGATCAGCCGGAGGCCGCGGCGGCGCTTGCGATTGCTCTGGAACGGGTCGCGCACCTTGCGTGGTCCTGTGGAGGCGGCAGCCTATACGTGCGGATGATGGCGCCGCTGGGGCAGGATAGGTGAGAGGCGCGCGTTCGGGAAGCCTTGAGCTTCGGCTTCCGCGATCGGCAAAAAGGCGTCTGTGCCCAGCGGCTTAGGGGACGACGAAGACGGGAGTACCGACGCCGACCTGGGCGAACAGGCGGGTAATGTCGCTATTATACATGCGGATACAGCCATAGGAGACGAAGCCGCCGACCGAATTCGGGCGGTTGGTGCCGTGGATGGCGTAATCGCCGCCGGTCAGCACCAGGGCAGCGACGCCCATTGGATTGCCCGGCGTGCCACCGCGGATCAGGTTGGGGAGCGACGGGATGTCGTGCTTCACTTCCGCCGGCGGGGCCCAGTCCGGCTTCCACATCCTGCGTTCGATGCGCTTGAAGCCGGTCCAGCGTTTTCCCGTCTTGCCGACGCCGACGGGGAAACGTTCCGCTCGCCCGCCGCCAAGCACGAAATAGAGCCGCCGTTCCGAGGTTTTGACGATGATCGTGCCGGGCGCATAGCCGCCATCGCGGAAGGCAACGACCTCCATCGCCGCCCGCGCCGGAGCGGCGAGGGAAACGAAGGAGACAATGAGGAGAACGGCCGAGGAAACGCCGGCCAGTCGACGAAACGCGTTACGCATGGGCCGGCAAACTAGATTGGAAAATCGCCAACGTCACTCGAAATTGCGAAATATCGTAAAGGCTTGCTGACAGTCGTTAATGTTGAGGTAAGGTGTCGCCGGCGCGCGTTCGCGCCGGCGACAGGCAGCCCGGCGAATTACTTCACCAGGGCGGTCTCCTTGAGGAAGCCGGCGGCAACATCCTCGACCGACTTCTTGTCGACGTCGACTTCGGCGTTCAGCTTCTGCATGACGGCATCGGTCAGCTCCGACGACAGGGCGTCGAGCACCGGCGCCAGGCTCGGATTGTCCTTCAGCGTTTCGGTGCGTACGACCGGCGCGATGGCGTAGTTGGGGAAGAACTCCTTGTCGTCCTTCAGCACGCGGAAATCGAAGGCCTTGATCCGCCCGTCGGTGGCGAAGACCAGGGCGATATCGACCTTGCCGTCCTTCAGCGCTTGATAGGTGAGGCCCGAATCCATCGCCTTGAGGTCGGCACGGGACGTCTTGAAGCCATAGGCCTTCTGGAGGCCGATGAGGCCGTCGGGGCGCTTCGGGAACTCGGCATTGACCGCCATGATAAGGCCCTTGCCGTCATTATAGGAGGCGGCGAGATCGGACAGGGTCTTGATCGCATCGGTCCTGGGGTTCGACGCCTGCACGGCCAGCGCGTAGGTGTCGTTGGCCGACGATGGATCGAGCCAGGTGAGGCCGACCTTGGCGTCGAGTTCCTTGACCTTGTCGTAGGTGTCCTTGGCGTTCATGCGCTCGCTGATCTTGTTGTAGGTGACCAGCGACGTGCCGGTGTACTCCCAGTAGACGTCGACCTGGCCGTTGACTTGGGCCTGACGCACGACGTTCGAGCCCATGCCGTCCTTCTTCTCGACATCGAAGCCCTTCGCCTTGAGGAGCTGGCTGGTCATTTCGGCGAGCAGATACTGCTCGGTAAAGTTCTTGCCGCCGACCACGATGGTTGCGGCCTGGGCGGACGCGGCGATGCCGACGGCGGCAACCGCGCCCACCAATACCTTCGCGAGTTGTTTCATAAGAGCATTCCTCCTTCGGTTTGGGTGCCGCGAAAAGAAAACGGTCAGGATGCGGCAGTCAGTCAGCGCAGCGGGTTGACGCCACGCGGGATGGTCCAGAGCTGAAGCTGGCCCATGAGAAAATCGACCAGGATGGCGAGCAGCGCCGTGGGGATGGCGCCGGCGAGCATCATGCCGAACTCGTTGAGAGCGATACCGCTGAAGATCAGTTCACCGAGCCCACCGCCGCCGATGAGGAAGGCGAGTGGCACGGTGCCGACATTGATCGCGAGCGCGGTGCGGACGCCTGCATAGATGACGAACATCGCATTGGGCAGTTCCACCTGCCACAGGATCTGGCCCGTGCTCATGCCCATGCCGCGCGCCGCCTCGATCAGATAGGGCGGCACGGCGCGAATGCCGGCGAGCGTGTTGGAAACGATCGGCAGGATCGTGGCGACGAACAGGCCGAAGATGGCCGGTGTGTCGCCGATACCGAGCGCGCTCATCGACAAAGCGAGGACGGCTAGCGTCGGGATGGTGGCGCCGATGTTGAGGACCTGCAGGGCGATGTCACCGTAGCGACGAAAGGCGGGGCGCGTGAGCAGCACGCCGATGGGCACGCCAACGATGACGGCCAGGCCGCCGGAAATCGCCACCAGTTGAATGTGCTGTTGGGTCAGGAAGGTGATGTCGTCCCACTGGTCGAAGATGGCCGGCAGCAGCCCGCCGGCCCACGCCCAGGCGCCAAGCGCGAAGACCAGCACGTAGAGGCCGTTCCGCCACAGCCGTTGCAGCCCTGCAGAATCGAGGGCGTCAGCCATCGCGATAGGCCTGTGCCAGCAGATGGGTGATGCCGCGCAGCGTCACGTAGCCCTGGAACAGGCCCTCGTCGTCGACGCAGGCCAGCCAGCCCACGTCATGGCGGAACATGGTCGAGACGGCGGTGCGCAGGTTCTCCGACAGATTGATGGTGGTCGGCAGGCCCTCGACGTGCTCGCCCACCTTGCCCCTGGTGTTCCGCGCCGTCGGCAGGTCGACATAGCCGCGGGCGCGGCCGCGCGGACCCACCATGACGATGGCCGTGTGCCCGTGCTCTTCCATCAGCTCGGTGGCGTGCGCCAGCGTGTCCTCGGCCCGCACCTTGGGCGGGTCGTGCATCATTGCGTCTGGCACCGTGAGCAGCTGCAGACGCTTCAGCGTGCGGTCGCCGCCGACGAAATCCGAGACGAAGTTGTTCTTGGGGTGGGCGAGCAGGCTGTCCGGCGTGTCGTACTGGATGAGCCGCCCCTCGCGGAAGATGGCGATGCGGTCGGCCATCTTCACCGCCTCGTCGATGTCGTGGCTGACGAACATGATCGTCTTCTTCAGGCTCGCCTGCATCTTCAGGAACTCGTCCTGGATGACCGCCCGGTTGATCGGGTCGATGGCGCCGAAGGGCTCGTCCATGAGCAGCACCGGCGGATCGTGGGCGATGGCCCTGAGCACGCCGATGCGCTGCTGCTGGCCGCCGGACAGCTCCTTCGGGTAGCGCTTGAGGAAGATCGACGGATCGAGCCCGACCAGCTCGAGCAGTTCGCCGGCGCGCTTGCGCGATTTCGCCTTCTCCCAGCCGAGAATGTCGGGGACGACGCAGATGTTGTCCTCGATGGTCTTGTTGGGGAACAGGCCGATCTGCTGGATGACATAACCAAGCGATCGCCGCAGCGCGACCGGGTTCTGGCTGGCGGTGTTCTTGTCGTCGATGAAGATCTCGCCCGAGGTCGGTTCGATCAGCCGGTTGACCATCTTCATGGTCGTGGTCTTGCCGCAGCCCGACGGCCCGAGAAGCACGCAGATCTCGCCGACCGGCACTTCCATGGTGACCTGATCGACCGCCGGCACAGAGCTGGAGGGAAAGACCTTGGTGACGCGTTCGAGCCGGATCATGCCTGTCTCAACCCCGGTGATGTGATGAGCCGCTGCAGGCCGAGCAGGGCGAGATCGGCGACGACCGCGAGCACGCTGACCGCCAGCGCCCCGGTGATCAGCTGGCGCGGATCGGTCTGGCTGATGCCGCGGGATATGAACGCACCGAGGCCGCCGGCGCCGATATAGGCGGCGATGGCGGTCACCCCGATATTCATCACGACGGCGACCCTGACTCCGGACATGATGACCGGCACGGCGATCGGGATCTCAACCTCGCGCAGGCGCTGCAGGCGGGTCAGCCCCATGCCGCGCGCGGCCTCGCGCAGTGCCGGCTCGACGTTGTGGATGGCCGTGTAGGTGTTGCGGATGATGGGCAGCTGCGAATAGAGCAGCACCGCGATCACCGCCGGCAGATAGCCGATGCCGTGGCCGATCAGCGACAGCACCGGGATCATCAGGCCGAAGAGCGCGATCGAGGGAATCGTGATGACGATCGAGGCAATGTAGAGCACGGCGTTGGCGGCGCGCCGGTTCTGGGTGATGGCGATGCCGATGGGCACGCCGGTGAGGATGGCCAGGCCCACCGCCACGCCGACTATGGAGAGGTGCTCACCAGTGCGCGTAAGGATCAGGTGCCAGTTGGCAATGATGTAATGGAGTGTGTCCATGGGATGCGAGGCAAGATCGCCGATATGGCGCGGCGATGCAACGGTGACAAGAAAATAACCGATGGCGCTCAACGTCGAAAATAACGATATATGTGTTATGCAAAAGGAAAACGATATCTGGCAAATGAAGAAAAAGAACGTAAAGAAGAAATCAGAAAGAGACTTATAGCCTCAAGAAATGATCAGATTTCTCACGAAAAAATGCCGTGGACAAAAGTGCAAACCTGCCCGGAGCACCGTCTTGCGTCGGATGTGGCATAAGGTTCGGGCGAGGAAAGGCGAGTGCCGATGAGCAGCGGACGGAAACAGCGCGCACCAGATAGCCCCTTCTGGCGCGGCAAGACGCTGGAAGAGCTGACCAGGAGCGAGTGGGAATCGCTCTGCGACGGCTGCGGCCGCTGCTGCCTCAACAAGCTCGAATACGAGGACACCGGCGCGATCGAATGGACGGACCTTGCCTGCGAGCTGCTCGACGGCGAGACCTGCCGCTGCACGGACTACAAGCACCGCCACGAAAAGATCCCGGGCTGCATCGCGCTGACGCCGAAGAGCGTGCGTGAATTGAACTGGCTACCGCCGACCTGCGGCTACCGGCTGGTCGCCGAAGGGCGCGACCTCTACTGGTGGCATCCGCTGGTCTCAGGCGATCCCGAGACCGTTCATCAGGCCGGCATATCGGTTCGCGGACGCACCCAGAGCGAGATTGGCAAGTCGATCGATGATTTCGAGGACCACGTGGTCGAATGGCCGGCCGAGGACCCCGCCGACGGCATCGAGGTCAGCGAGCGCAAGCCGCCGCGGAAGCGCAAGATCGGGTTCTATTGAGCGGCGCCGCGCGCGGTTGGGTGCGGAGGGTGGGTTGCGCCATCTCTATTGCGGCGGACCGGCGGCCGATGGCGATCTGCAAGCTTGGCGGTGCTATCGGCACTGCTTCAGGAATCGCGGGCATGGCTGCGGTCTTCGGTGAACGCCCGGGACCGGGGAACGTCTCGTTCGTCGCATGGTTCCATCGCCGGGAATCATGACGGTAATTTAATCCGGCAACGCCCCAATTTAGCCGCCGGATTGCCGCCGATGATCCGTTGATTGCGACGGCCCCTCACGGTTCCACGCCGGTGTCCCTTGTCTGGACCCCGACCAGGGAGGCGGAGCGAAGGGCGATTGTCCCAAGATGGACCACGGTGACCGTCATGAGCTCCAAGCGCCTGGTGTGGGTTGGCCTTCTCGTCCTGCTTGTCGCGGGCTTCTTCGTCTATCCGCGCCTGCGGGCAGCGCCTGAAGCCCCGCCGACCAACGGTGCGCAGCACGCAATCGGTGGCACCATCCCGGCCGCCGGGGCGGCACGCGGCGGCGCCGGTGCTCCGCATCGCCCGCCGATCGCGGTCGTCACCGCCACCGCGCAAAGCGAGAATGTCCCCGTCACCGCAAGCTTTGTCGGCACCGTCGAACCGGTCGCATCGGTTGCGGTACGCCCGCGCATCGACGGCGTCATTCTGAACGTCGACGTCAGCGAGGGACAGACGGTCAAGGCCGGCGATGTGCTCTTCCGGCTGGACGACCGGACGATCCGGGCGGCGATCGCCAAGGACCAGGCGGCGGTCGCCAAGGATCAGGCCACATTGACCCAGGCCCAGGCCGACCTCACGCGCGTCCAGACGCTGCTTTCGCACGGCGACGCCACGGCGCAACAGGCCGGCCAGCAACAGGCGGCGGTCGGCGTCGCGGAAGGAAGCGTCGCCAGCGACAAGGCGCAGTTACAGGTCGACGAGGTGCAGCTCGGCTACACCACGATCACCGCACCGATTGCCGGCCGCGTCGGGCAGGTCAACGACTCCGCCGGAGCCCTGGTCCACGCCAGCGACTCGACGCCGCTACTGACCATCACCCAGATGGCGCCGGTCTATGTGTCGTTCCAGGTACCGCAGCCGGACCTTGGCGCCTTCCGCACGGCGCTCAAGGCCAAGCAGCCGGCTGCCGTCTCGGTGATCGACGCCGACACCGGCAAGTCGCTGGCCGACGGCACGCTCGACTTCATCGATTCCGCGTTCGACCAGTCGTCGGGCACCGTTACTGCCAAGGCGAAGGTGACCAATGCGGACGAAGTACTGTGGCCGGGCGAGTACGTTCAGGTCAAGGCTCAGCTCAGCACGATTGCCAACGCGACAGTGGTGCCGACGATCGCGGTGCAGCTTAACGGCAGCCGCGCCTTCGTGTTTCTCGTCAAGCCGAACGCGACGGTCGCCGAGCAGACGGTGACGGTGGGCGAGGGGTCTGGCGATTCCACGGTCATCACCTCCGGTGTGAAGCCGGGCGACCAGGTGGTCGTCGAAGGCCAGCTGCACCTCGCCGAAGGCTCACCCGTCATCGTGCCGGGCAGCGGGACGCGATCCGCGGCAGGCAAGAAGCCGACCGCAGTCGACTGACGAATGCTCCAGCCATGAATATCTCCGCCCCCTTCATCCGCCGCCCCGTCGCGACGATCCTGCTGGCGATCGCGCTGGTCGGCGCCGGCCTGTTCTCGTACCAGTTCCTGCCGGTGGCGGCGCTGCCCAACGTAAACTTCCCGGTCATCACCGTTTCGGCGAGCCTGCCGGGTGCGTCGCCCGACACGATGGCGAACTCGGTCGCTACGCCGCTGATCAAGCAGTTCACAACGATTCCGTCGGTCCAGACGATCAGCGCCCGCAGTGTGCAGGGGTCGACGCAGGTCGTCATCCAGTTCGATCTCAGCCGCAACATCGACCAGGCCGCGGCCGACGTCCAGGCAGCCATCGCGCGGACGCTGCGCCAGCTGCCGGCGAACATGACGACGCCGAGCTACCGCAAGGTCAACCCGGCGGACGCGCCCATCGTGCTCCTGGCGCTGCAGTCGAAGACGATGACCTTGCCCCAACTCGACGATTTCGCAGAGCAAGTGGTCTCGCCGGCGCTCTCGCAGCTTGCCGGAGTTGGCGAAGTGCAAGTCTTCGGCGCCCAGAAGTTCGCGGTGCGCGCCGAGGTCAACCCCTATGCGCTCGCCGCCCTCGGCATCGGCATCGACCAGGTGACGTCGGCGGTCAGCGCCGCCAATTCGATCGCGCCGGCCGGCACGCTCGCCGGGGCGAACCAGGAGCTTGCCATCCAGCCCGACACGTCGATGACAACGGCCAAGGAGTTCCGCCAGATCGTCATCGCCACGCCGAACGGCAAGCCGGTGCGGCTCGGCGACGTCGCCAATGTCGTCGATTCGGTCGCCAATACCCAGACGCTCAGCACCTATGACGGCACGCCCTCTCTGGTGCTGGCCGTCTTCCGCGAACCGGCCGCCAACACCGTCTCGGTGGTCGATCAGGTGAGAGCGATGCTGCCCAAGTTCGACAGCGATCTCGGCGCCTCGGGCAGCCTCAACGTGCTCAACGACCGGGCGACCTCGATCACCCAGGCGGTGACCGACGTGGAGATGACGCTGGCCATCACCATCGTGCTGGTTGCGCTGGTCATCCTGCTGTTCCTGCGCCGGCTGACCATCACCATCATCCCGGTTCTCGCCGTGCCGATCTCGTTGATCGCCACGCTGGCGGTCATGTACCTGCTCGGCTTCTCGATCGACAACATCTCGCTGCTCGGCCTGACGCTGGCGGTCGGCCTCGTGGTCGACGACGCCATCGTGATGCTGGAGAACATCGTCCGCCACATCGAGGAGGGCACGCCGCCCTTCGAAGCGGCGCTCGCCGGCAGTCGCGAGGTCGGCTTCACCATTGTCTCGATCACCGCCTCGCTGGTCGCAGTGTTCCTGCCCATTCTGCTGATGGGTGGCGTCGTCGGACGCATCTTCAACGAATTCGCGATGGTGGTGACTATCTCGATCATCGCCTCGTCGCTGGTGTCGCTGACGCTGACGCCGATGCTCGCCGCGCGCCTGTCGCCGCGCCGGGCCGGTGCTTCATCCGGCCATGATGCCGCGCGCGAGACGAGATTCCTGAGTGTTTACAGATGGTTGCTCGACCTGGCCCTGCGCTTCAGGCCGGTGGTGCTGCTCATCTTCTTCGCAACGGTTGCGGCGACCATCTGGCTCTTCCAGACGGCGCCCAAGGGCTTTCTGCCGACGGAGGACATCGGGCAGCTCTCGGTCTCCACCCAGGCGCGCGAGAACATCTCGTTCAAGGACATGCTCGCCCTGCAGAACAAGGTCGCAAAGGCGCTGCTGGCCAAGCCCTACGTGGCGCATGTCGCCTCGGTGACCGGCGGCGGGTTCGGCGCCTCAACCTCCAATTCCGGTCACATGTTCGTCGAGCTGAAGCCCAAGAGCCAGCGCCCGGCACTGCCCGCGATCCTCAGCGATCTGCGCCGCTCGCTCGGCCGCATCGCCGGCATATCGAGCTTCGTCACGCCGGTGCAGGACCTGCGCCTCGGCGGCGTGTCGTCGAACAGCACCTATCAGTTCGTCGTCCAGGGCATCGACCGCACCGCGCTGCTCTCATGGGCCGCCAAGATCGAAGATGCCATGAAGGGCGATGCGCATTTCGCCGACGTCAACAGCGACGTGCAGGACAACGCGCCGCAGGCGGTGCTGGTCGTCGACCGGGCGCGCGCGTCGATGCTCGGCATCACCAGCGCCGAGTTGCGCAATTCGCTCTACGCCGGGTTCGGCAGCAACCAGGCCACGACCATCTTCAAGACCGGCGACACCTACGAAGTCATCGTGGAATACAACCCGTCGCTGCCGTGGACTCCGGACATGCTGAACGCGCTGAAGATCCGTTCAGCGAGCGGCGCGCTGGTGCCCATCTCGTCCTTCGCCAAGGTCGAACGCCTTGCCGGGCCGCTGTCGGTCAACCAGATCGGGCAACTGCCGGCGGTGACCATCTCCTTCAACCTGCCCGACGGCGAATCTCTCGGCCAGGCGACGGACCAGATCGCGGTCCTCCGCCAGCAGCTCGCCCTGCCGCCGACGATCACCACCAGCTTCGCCGGCACCGCGCAGGTGTTCCAGCAGGCGGCCGCCAACGAAGGGCTGCTGCTGCTTGCCGCGGTGCTGACGATCTACATCGTGCTCGGCATCCTCTACGAGAGCTTCATCCACCCGCTGACCATATTGACCGGGCTGCCGGCCGCCGCCGCGGGCGCGCTCATTACCCTGCGCATCTTCAACTTCAACGTCGATGTGATCGCCATCATCGGCATGCTGATGCTGATCGGCATCGTCAAGAAGAACGCGATCATGATGATCGATTTCGCGCTCGCCCGTCAGCGCGCCGGCGCGACGCCCTACGAGGCAATCCGCACCGCCTGCCTGATCCGCTTCCGTCCGATCATGATGACGACGATGGCGACCATCATGGGGGCGCTGCCGATCGCGCTCGCCGTCGGCGCCAGCTCGGAACTGCGCCAACCGCTGGGCGTGGCGGTCGTCGGCGGCCTGATCGTGTCGCAGGCGCTGACCCTGTTCATCACGCCGGTGATCTATCTCACCATGGAAGACGTCAGCAAAGCGGCAAACGCCGCCGGGCGGCGGCTGCGCGACCTGTTGGTGCGCAGGCCGCCGACGGTACCGGCGGAATAGCGATTGTTGCGCTGAGCGGTTAGCTGCGGCGGATGGTGCGCCGCGCCTTGGGCGGCTGCTTGCGGCGCGACCAGGCAAGCGACACCTCGTCCCTGATCATACCGGTCAGGTCGCCATTGAAGGCGAGCCGGTCGATCACCCAACCGGCTGCAAGTGCTGTCGCGAAGGTCAGTAGAACGGTCATGCGACGCCTGCGATTTATTCTTTCTTAGATATAGCGCAGGGGCGCGTTCACGCTCGATCAAGCTGAATGTAACGTTAACGCGGGGCGGGGGCGGGCGTTTACAAAGCGTTAACCTTGTGACCCCTCCCGCACAATTATGCGTTAGTGCGTGGCGCAGCGTTGGAAGGCCGGCAGATGATTGTTCTGCGAGGCATCGCGCAGGTTTTCGAACACCACGCGAATGTCCGGATAGTCCGCCGCCGCCGGGATCAGCTTGATGTCATAGAGGTTCTTGTTGTCGATTTCCGCCGTGACCCCCATGGCGCAGGCCGCGCCGATCGTCGCCGGCACCGACGCCGCAATCTCGGCCGAACCAAGGTAGGGGTTGGCCTCGGGCGTGATGCCGTAGGTCGTCATGACATCGGTCAGCATCGCGGCGTGAATGCGCTCCGCCCGAATGATGTTGGAGAACGGACGCACTGCGCCGAACTTGTCCATCACCGCGGCATAGAATGCCTCGGCGCGATATTCGTCCTCGAGTCCGGCGGCCAGCGCCGTGCGGGCCCCGTCGCTGATGGGCGTTGCCGCGAAGGCGGACGGGGCGAAGATAGTGAGGGCGAGGGCGGCGGCGAAGGCCGCAGCGGCCGCCGGCTTCCTGACGGAGGTAGTTAGGGTCATGGCTTGCTCTCCTGGTTTGGCGGCCTCGGGCGCGAGGCGCTCATCAAGGCCACGCGCGGGAAGGCGGCGCCCCGACGCGGATAGGGTGTCGCAGCGGAGGGCGGGGAGGGATGCGACGCCGGGGATGAAGCGGAAGCCGTCAGTCGATTTCGCTGGCTACTGGCAGCGGCACGTTGATTATCCCGGATCGAAGCAGGGACAGGACCGATCGTCCGGGCACTTCGGCAGGGCAACAAAGGCAGCCTTCGGTGTCCCCTCGTCATATGTCCGAGCCGCGTAACGCGGCTTCTGAAGGACGGGTTCAGTTCTTGGCGCCACCGAACTGCTCCCAGGCATCCATGGCTTGGGCGGCATACATCAGCGCCGGCCCGCCGCCCATGTAGATCGCCACGCCGAGCATTTCCTCGTATTCCTTGCGCGTGACGCCCAGCTTCACCAAGGTGCTGGTGTGAAAGCCGATGCAGCCGTCACAGCGCAGCGCGATCGCGATGCCCATCGCGATGAGTTCCTTGGTCTTCTTGCCGAGTACACCGTCGGCATCGGCGGCCTCGACCAGTGCCCAGAAGCTCTTCATGGTCTCGGGGATTTCAGTGCCCAGAACGTTGGCCTGCTTCGTGATTGCCTTGGTGACTTCGGGATAGGGAGCAAGACTCATCGTGCGTACCTCCATGACATATCAATCTGAATAGTGCCTCAATGTGCACCGTAGCTGAGACGAAGCCGTCAAGGCGAGGTTCGGAATCTACTCAGGCCGCTCTGGTGACCGAGCGGCGACCGCAGCGGCCCGCTCCGCCTTGCCGGAGGATAGCGGAGGAATGGGCGGCTTTGGACGGAATGCGGGCCTTCATGAGATGAACAGAGGATGAAGAAACAGGCTAAAATTCCTAGGAATATTTTCTTGACAGCGTGACGCTGCTTGTGTATGGTCCAGCTAACGTCGCAGAAGTGGGCGATCGGATTTTCCTCCCCCCGCCGCGCCCCCCAAGCCCATGAGACCTCCGGGCATCTGCGACCAGACCTGGACCCCCGCTGCTGCCCCGCCGCGGGGGTTCTTCTTTTTCAGGCGATGCCCATGACCCTTGTGGACACTGAAGCCGCGCGGCCGAACGGCAGCGCCGGGCCGCCGGCGATGCCGTTGCTGCCACCGATCGAGACGTCACCGCCCGGGCCGACAGTAATTGAGGCGGACGGCACTGCCGGCTTCGCGCGGCCGATCAGCACCTTCGACGGGAGCGGACGGCGCGTGTTGAGCCTTCGGGAGATGGCCGCGCTCAAGGCGGAAGCGCGGCGGCACGTGGAAGGCACGCTGCTCTCGCAATACCAGATCGCGAAGCGCCTCGATGTGCGACCGAACCTGATCTCGAGCTGGAAGCTGGCCGAAGACTGGACACGGCCGCCGGGTGCGCCTGTGCGCTCCGGCTTCACCGGCAGACGGCCGGTTCGGAGCGACGCGGCCAAGGCGGACGCGCGGCGCGTCCATATGATTGGCCGGCTCTACCGCGTGTTCGATCGCCAGGCCGGCGACCTGGAGGCGCGGGCGGCAAGGCCCAACGCCACCACCGACGAGAAGGACGCGCGCACGCTCTCCGTGCTCGCCAAGACTCTTGAAACATTGATTGCGCTCGACCGGGACGACGGCGGCAAAGCGACCAAGCCGGAGTCCGTGAACCGTGGAGACTACAGAGCGGAACTTGCGCGCCATTTATCTCGCTGGGCTGAAGAAGGGGAAGAGCCCGAACCGACTTCTTGAACAGCTTCCCGAATGGGTGGCCGAAGGCTTCGCCCGGGACTGGGCGTTGGACGCCCGCCCCGACCAGAAGCCGCCCGACGGCGACTGGCTGACCTGGCTCATCCTCGGCGGGCGCGGCGCCGGCAAGACGCGCGCCGGGGCCGAATGGGTGCGGGCGATTGCCACCGCCGAGCCCGGACCGGCGGGACCGATTGCGCTCGTCGGCGAGACCTTCGCCGACACCCGCGAGGTGATGATCGAGGGCGTCTCCGGACTGCTTGCCATCCATCCCTCCTCGAACCGGCCGGAATGGCAGCGCACGCGGCGAAGGCTGGTGTGGCCGAACGGCACGGTGGCGCAGGCCTTCTCGGCGGAAGACCCGGAGAGCCTGCGCGGTCCGCAATTTTGCGCCGCCTGGGCGGACGAACTCGGCAAATGGCGCTATCCCGACGCGTGTTGGGACATGCTGCAATTCGGACTGCGCCTCGGGCCGCATCCGCGCCAGGTGGTGACCACGACGCCACGGCCGATCCCGCTGTTGAAGCGGCTGATCGCGGGAGCGGCCGACGGCACGACGGTGGTCAGCCGCGCCACCACGGCCGACAACGCCATAAATCTTGCGCCGGGATTCCTCAGCCACGTGGTGGCGCGCTATCACGGCACGCGGCTCGGCCGGCAGGAACTGCTGGGCGAGATGATCGAGCAACGCGCCGACGCGCTCTGGCATCGCGACACGATCGAGACGGCGCGCGTCGCCAAGGCGCCGGAGCTTCAGCGCATCGTGGTGGCGGTCGATCCGCCGGCCTCCAAGCGCAGCGGCACCTGCGGCATTGTCGCCGCGGGGCTCGGCCGCGATGCCATCGCCTATGTGCTCGCCGACGGCAGCGTCGGCGAAGTGCGCCCGGCCGAATGGGCGGCGGCGGCGATCGCGCTCTACCGGCGCTTCAACGCCGACGCTCTGGTCGCCGAGGTCAACCAGGGCGGCGACATGGTGGCCGCCGTCATGCGCGAGGTCGACGCGGGCGTGCCGGTGAAACCGGTGCGCGCGACGCGGGGAAAATGGCTCCGCGCCGAGCCGGTCGCGGCGCTCTATGCGCAGGGGCGCGTGCGCCATGTCGGCGCGCTGCCGGAACTCGAAGACGAGATGGCCGACTTCGGCGTCGACGGGCTCTCCGCCGGCCGCTCGCCCGACCGGCTGGACGCGCTGGTCTGGGCGCTCACCGCGCTCATGCTCGGCGAGGGCGGCGAACCGAAGGTGAGGGGGGTGTGAAGGGGACAATAGGCCGGCAGCCGCGACGCCGGAGGCGCCCGATTTCTGTGTCATCCTCCGACGCGCGAAAGCGCGTTCGGAGGATTGGCCTCCACGAACACCCATGCCTCGCTTGGCGAAGCCGATCCTCCGGTCAAGCCCACTGCTGTCCGGCTTAAATTTCTGGACAAGGTGCATGGCGTTGATTCTACTCGGTTTCAGACGTTTCGCGACGATCTGGACACGAGCGGAGGATCAACGCCATGCGGCATCACAATAGCGTCTTTCATGGCCTTCAGAAGCATGTTCCCTGGGCCGTGTTCGACCGCCTTGTGGAAGAGTACCGGGCCGACCATCGGGTGCGGCGCTTGTCCACCAAGAACCAGTTCCTGGCTCTGCTGTTCGGCCAGCTCGCAGGGGCGACGAGCCTGCGCGAGATCGAAGCCGGCATGACCAGCCACGCGGCGCGGCTCTATCATGTCGGCGCCAAGGTGCCGGCGCGATCGACGCTGGCCGATGCCAATGCCCACCGACCCTGGGGCCTGTTCGCCGATCTCTTCGCCCACATGGCGGCGACTGCCAGCCGCGGCGTGCGACGTCATCTGAGTGAGGCGGTGCGCATTCTCGATGCGACCCACATCCGCATGTCCTCGCTCAATGCCGCCTGGCTCCGCCAGCGCCACGACAATTGGGCCGCCAAGCTCCACCTCGTCTACGACCCCAACGCAGATGCGCCCATGGAAATCACTCTCACCGATCAATCCGTCAACGACATCACCCCCGCCAAGGCGATCCGCCCCATCCCCGGCATGACCTATGTCTTTGACCTGGCTTATTATGATTTCGGTTGGTGGGCCGACCTCGATGCGCAAGGCTGCCGCATCGTCACACGCTTCAAGTCCCACACCCGTCTCACCGTGACCGCCGAGAACGCCGTGCCCAAAAACGGCACCATCATCTCCGATCGTATCGGCCTGCTGCCTGCCCGCATGGCGCGCTCCCGGCGCAATCCCATGAGCGATCCGGTGCGCGAGATCACCGTGCGCATCTCGACCGCCAAGACCCTGCGCATCCTCACTAACGACCTCGACGCCCCCGCCGACGAGATCGCCGCTCTCTACAAGCAGCGCTGGCAGATCGAGCTGTTCTTCAAATGGCTCAAGCAGAACCTCAAGATCAGACATTTCCTCGGAACATCCGAGAACGCTGTGCGCATCCAGATCTTCGTCGCCCTGATCGCCTACATCCTGCTGCGCGTGGCTATGGCCACTCAGGATGCCATCCGACAGCCAATCGCCTTCGCCCGCCTCGTGCGCCTCAACATCATGCACCTCAGGTCTCTCAACGCCCTAACAAAGCCTCCGCCGACCCCACCCCTAAACACCCACCAGATGGCTTTCTCATGGAGCCCAATTTGAACCGGACAGCAGTGGCGAAAGCGGAGGATGACGGTGTTGGTCAAGCCGGAGGACGACGGCTGTCGCGATACGCTTTGCGTATCCACACTTCTGTTGACTTCCACAGAAGTGTGGTATGGCCTATCTTATGAATGCAAACCAACTCCGGCGCTATCTTGCCAAGCAGGGTTGCAAGTTCGAGAGCCACCGCGGCGGCAGCGGCCATCTGACGATCTTGCGCGGCAAGCGCAGGAGCCAGTTGCCGATGCATGGCGGGAACAAGGAGCTCGGGCAGAAGTTGGTCGCCAAGATACTGAAAGATCTGGAGCTGAAGTGATGGGTCGGTGGTACCGCATCGTGCTGGAAATGGACGCCAATGACACGTTCCTGGTCACTGCGCCGCAATTTCCGGAAGTCACCACCTTCGGCGACGACCAGCAGGACGCGCTCGAAAACGGCCGGCGCGCTATCGAGGAAGCCATCGCCGCGCGGATAGCCGATGGCGACGATATTCCGGTTCCGCTGGCGAAGGTCGCAAAGAAGGGCTGGTTCATCGAGCTGCCGGTGCTCGCTTACCTGAAGGCGGCGCTCTACACGATCTGTCGCGATCAAGGCGTAAGCCGCGCCGAACTCGCGCGTCGCATGCACACCCATCGTGAGCAGGTCGATCGGTTGTTTCGTCTCGACCACAATTCCCGCATGGATCAGATCGAAGCGGCATTCAAGGCAATCGACGTGCCGTTGCGGATCGACGTTCCGATTCCCGACGCGGCCTAGCATTGCGCGGAGAGACGCGCGCACCATCCGGGCTACGCTCATCCGTCACATTGCGTGAGGCCGCCCCGGCGGCTATCACTGGGACAACCCCGCACTAGGGGCATCCCTCACGCTAGTCAGACGGACACAACAGATGAAACAGAGACGTGCATCACGGCTCGGCACCGCCGTGTCGGAAATCGGCTTCGGCGCCTGGGCGATCGGCGGCACCTGGGGCGAGGTCAGCGAGGCGGACGCGGAAGCGGCGCTCAACGCGGCGCTCGACACCGGCGTCACCTTCATCGACACCGCCAACGTCTATGGCGATGGCCGTTCCGAGATGATCATCGGCCGCGTCTTGAAGGCGCGCGGCGGCACGCGGCCGTTCGTGGCCACCAAGACCGGCCGCGAGGGACCGAACAAGCCGGAGAGCTACAACAAGGAGGCGATCACCGCTTCGATCGAGGGCAGCCTCAAGCGGCTGCAGACGGACGCACTCGACCTCGTCCAGATGCACTGCCCGCATCCGGCGGTCTATTACATGCCCGAGGTGTTCGACATCTTCGACGGGCTCAAGAAGGCCGGCAAGCTGAAGCACTACGGCGTCAGCGTCGAGAAGGTGGAGGAGGGGCTGAAGGCGATCGACTATCCGGACGTCGCCTCGGTGCAGATCATCTACAACATCTTCCGCCAGCGCCCCGAGCGGCTGTTCTTGCCGCAGGCTCGGGAAAATGGCGTGGCGGTGATCGTGCGCGTGCCGCTGGCAAGCGGTCTCTTGACCGGCAAGATGACGCGCGCGACGACGTTCGCCGCCGACGACCACCGCACCTTCAACCGCCACGGCGAAGCCTTCGACAAGGGCGAGACCTTCGCTGGCGTGCCCTATGAAGTGGGCCTCGACGCGGTCGAAGACCTGAAGGCGCTGGTGCCGGCGGGCGCCACCATGGCCGCTTTCGCGCTGCGCTGGATCCTGATGAACGAGGCGGTGACCGTGGTCATCCCCGGCGCCAAGAACAAGGCGCAGGCGGAGGCCAATTCCGCCGCGGCTTCACTTCCCGCGCTTTCGCCGCAAGTGATGGCGGCGGCAAAGCAGGTCTATGACGCGCGCATCGCCAAGTATGTGCATCAGCTCTGGTAGGAGCTGACGACGACGGCTAGTGCTTGCCGGCGAAGGCCGCCGGGATGAGCACCAGCCAGCCGAGGATCATGGCGCTGCCGCCGATGGGCGCCATGATCGGCAGCGGGCTTGCGCTCCAGAAGTGGATCGCGGCGAGATCGGCCACGAAGACGAGCGCGCCGCCGCCGATCAGGAACGTGGCCAGGCGCGTCGACCAGTGACGGCCGGCAAGCAGCGCCAGCACCAGCACCGCCGGTGCCTGGGTGAGCGCGATGAGCGACAGCGGGCCAAGAATGTGCGTGTCGCCGAGGTGGGTGCTGCCCGCCGCCGCGGTGACGCCGACGGCACCCAAGAATTCCGGCGATGGCGATGGCGGTGCGGGAGAACCAGGCGGCTTCGGAGGTCATGACGGGGTCCGATTCGTGATTGCGCGCAAGACAGAGAACCCTAGCCAACGCCGGCAGCCATCGGCAATGAGCCGGGAAGCCGCATGTCAGGGCACGCACGGTGATGGCTCGGGCGCTGCCCGCGGCCCGGCGGCATCGGCTGCACGCGTCCGGTTGACCAGCCAGGCGCCGGCGAGGATGGCGAGCGTCGCCGCCACGAGGCCGGCGCCTGCCGGTTCGCCGAGCACGACGACGGCGATCGCCCCGCCGGCAGCGGCACCGACCGAGCCGATCTGGCTGAGATAGACCGGGCCGGCCAGCGCCTGCAGGACGAAGATGAGGCTGAAGGTCGCCGTGAAGACGCCGATCTGCGCCAGCACCAGCGCGATGGTCGTGGCGTTGAGCGGCGGCAGCAGGGGCACGCCCGCAATGCCGAGGACGGGGGCGAGCAGCAACGCCGCGGCAATCAGCATGCCCGGCGCCAGAGACAGCGGCGTGGCGCCGGCCGGCCAGTAGAGGCTGCGGAAGATATTGCCGCCGGCAACGAAGACCGGCGCGGCGAGCGCGACGGCGATCCACGCCGGGACTGGCGTCGCCGATCGCGATCTTGCTTGCCACCAGCACCACGACGCCGAGGAAGGCGAGCACCAGGCCGGCGGCGCGGACGGCACCGGAAGCGCTCCATCTTCAGCGCCAGCGCCAGACAATAGGAGATGAGCGGCGGGAAGGCGAAGCCGAGGGCGACGAAGCCGGCGCCGACATGGCCGATGGCGGCGAAGGAGAGCGCATTCGGCGCCATGCCGGAGAGCAGGCCGGAACCGAGGAAATAGACGATCGTGTGCCGCGAAAGCGGCGGCCGCCGTCCGTTGCGGGTGGCAAGCGCGAAGAGGATCGCGCCGGAGCCCACGAGCGACCAGAACAGGAAGGCGAGCGGATGCCAACCGGCGTCCGTCGCCGCCTTGGCAAGCGCGGCGAAGATGCCGAGCAGCGAACCGACGGCGACGAGCAGGACGAATGGGGATGTACGCAGGGCGGCGACGCGCGCCACCCAGCCGGCAACACGGGCGGTCATGATCCGGTCTCCGAATACGAGCATGGGCGGCTTGGCCGCCGCCCGCGAGCGTGATACTATCTTGGCATCAAGTATCTTGATGTCAAGAGACATGCCGATGAGCCAACGTCTGCCGGCCGACCGTGCGGCCACCGCCTCCGCGCAATGGCTGCGCGAGCGCCCGGAGATCGACCCGTTTCCGATGGCGCTGCTCGGGCGCCTCAACGAGGCCTCGCTGATCGTCATGCGCGACTGGCTGGCGCCGGTGATGGCAAAGTTCGGATTGCAGCCGGGCGAGTTCGACGTTCTGGCGACGCTCAGGCGCACCGGCGCGCCCTATGCGCTGACGCCGACGGCGCTCTACGAGACGACGATGATGTCGTCCGGCGGCATGACGGCGCGCATCGACCGGCTGGAAAAGGCCGGACTGGTGGCGCGCGGCAAGCACCCGACCGACCGGCGCGGCACGCTGGTCGCGCTGACCAAAAAGGGGCGGGCGCTGATCGACAAGGCCTATGCGGCGCACATCGCCAACGAGACCGAACTGCTCTCGGCGCTCGGCAAGACCGAGCAGAGAGAGCTCGATCGCCTGCTGGCGAAGCTCATCGCCGGGATCACCCGGGAACGCGAATAGAGATCAAACCCTCACCCTGTCCCTCTCCCGGAGGGAGAGGGGACGAATGCGGCAAGCGCCGTCTTCGTGCAGCAGCGCGGGAGCGCGGAGCTGCATGCGATTGCCCTGCCCTCAAGGGAGAGGGTCAACCCCAACCAATGCCCGAGCGGGCCGCGGTAGCGTGGATGCTCGCGGGGGCGGGCGGTCGACGCCGCCCCCGATCCCGGGGATCGAACGGAGACTCCTTCATGCGCATTCCCTTCTTCACGCCGCGGCGGGAGCCGGCGGTGGCCGAACCTCTGCGCGCCGAAACCAAGGCCTCGGCCGCCGGGCCGTTGATCGCCTTTCAGAGCCATGGCCGCCCCGCCTGGACGCCGCGCGACTACACGGCGCTGGCCAGGGAGGGCTATGCCCGCAACGCCATCGTCTATCGCTGCATCTCGCTGATTGCGGAAGCTTCGGCGAGCGTGCCCTGGCTGCTCTATGACGGCGCGGCGGAGATCGACGAGCACCCGCTGCTGGCGCTGCTGGCACGACCGAACAAGGGACAGGCGGGCGCCGACTTCCGCGAGGCGCTGGCCGGCTATCTGCTGACCGCGGGCAACGCCTATGTCGAAGCGGTGGCCGTCGATGGCGTTGTGCGCGAGCTGCACATGCTGCGCCCCGACCGCATGAAGGTGGTGCCCGGCAGCGACGGCTGGCCGGAGGCCTACGAGTATACGGTCGGCGGACGTTCGCTGCGCTTCGCGATCCCGCCCGATGGGCTGTCGCCGATCCTGCATCTGACGCTCTTCCATCCGCTCGACGATCACTACGGCTTCGCGCCGATCGAGGCGGCGGCGGTGGCGCTCGACATCCACAACGCGGCCGGCGCCTGGAACAAGGCGCTGCTCGACAATTCGGCGCGGCCCTCCGGCGCGCTGGTCTATCAGGCGAAAGACGGCGGCAACCTCACCAACGAGCAATACGAGCGGCTGAAGGCGGAGCTCGAAGCCGGCTTCACCGGCGTCAGGGCGGCCGGGCGGCCGCTGCTGCTCGAAGGCGGGCTCGACTGGAAGGCGATGAGTCTCTCGCCGAAGGACATGGATTTCCTCGAGGCGAAGAATGGTGCTGCGCGCGAGATCGCGCTCGCCTTCGGCGTGCCGCCGATGCTGCTCGGCATCCCCGGCGACAACACCTATGCCAACTTCAAGGAGGCCAACGCCGCCTTCTGGCGCGGCACCGTTCTGCCGCTGACCGGCAAGATCGCCGGGGCGCTCGGCGCCTGGCTGGCGCCGTCGTTCGGCGACGGCGCGGGGGCCGGGGATGGTGGGTATCGCTCCGCTCAACCCACCCTACGTCTGTGGTTCGACGCCGACCAGGTCGATGCGCTCTCCGCCGACCGCGCCGCGCTGTGGGAGCGCGTTTCCAAGGCCGACTTCCTCACCGTCAACGAGAAGCGCGCGGCGGTCGGCTATCAGCCGGTGGAGGAGGGGGAGGGAGCGGCCTGATGAATTGCCAAACACGCGGCTAGCCGCCGCCAGCAGCGGGAGGCACAGGCGTCGTGCGCTTGGCGGTCAAGAGACCGGGCAACGTATAGACGTATGTGAGGTGTGGAGCCTCAATAGGTTGTTCTCGGACAGGCCGAGCCTGCTGATGGGCGGATTGGAGTTTAGGCTGCCGTGGGGACGATGCCAATTGTAGCGGTGTAGCCATCGCGGCGGCTCGTTGCCGCGGTGTTCGGACGTCGGGTAGGCCTGGGCATAGGCCCATTCCCTCAGGGCCGCCTGGATGAAGCGCTCGGCCTTGCCGTTGGTCTTGGGCGTGTAAGGTCTGGTCCTGATGTGCCTGAGGCCGAGATCGCGGCAAGCATTGCGGAAGGCGTGAGCCTTGTAGCAGGCGCCGTTGTCGGTCATGAAGCGGGCGCGGCCTGAGCCGAAGCCCGTGGCGACGCGGGATGCGGCGAGCGACGTCCAGGGCTGCGTCGGCCTGCTGACGTCGCATGCGACGCGCCGCCGACTGCGGCGCTCTTTCGGGCGCGTCTCGACGCGGCGCTTCATTTCCGGCACTGTGCCGCTGTCGAGATGTGACCCGAACGGCCAATGGACAGGCTACAGCGCAGCACTCCAGGGCAGGCGATTTCCCGCTTTTGCGGCGAGCGGTGAGTTCGGGGAGGCGCCTTTGAACAGAGTTCGATCCGTTGACCAGTTGGACCGACCTTGTCCGGCAGTTCGACGATCTGCTCGCGCACATAGCCGGCTGGCTTCAGTTGCTGCTGGAGCCCTGGGGGCTGCTGCAACTTCTGCTGATCGCGATTCTGGCAGCGATCGCCTGGTTCGCGGGGAACCGGCTGGAGCCGCCGATCGAGCAATGGGTGCGCCAACGCGACACCACGCTTCGCCGCATGCGGCTCTATGCCCTGGTCCTGCGCCGCATCCGCCCCATCCTGTTCGTGCTGCTGGCGCTTGTCGCCGTGGCGACCCTGCGCCAGGCGATACCGCAGGACCGGTCACATCTGGTTCTGATTGCGGCCAACCTCGTCGCAGTGTGGATCGTCGTATCCATCACATCGCGCTTCATCCGCAATCGCCTCGTCGCGCGCGTCGTTGCCGTCGGCGCCTGGCTCATCGCCGCCCTGAACATCCTCAACCTCGCGCAAACGGCGACGGCGGTGCTCGATGCCGCGGCCGTCAACATCGGTGATGTCCGCGTTTCTCTGCTTCTGGTTCTCAAGGCGGCGCTCGTCCTGACCATCCTCTTCTGGCTGGCATCCGCCATCAGCGTCGCCAGCGAGCGGCGTCTCGAGTTGCTGGAGGACATGTCGCCCTCCATGCGCGTGCTGGCCGGGAAGCTCTTGCGGATTGGCCTGTTCACGCTCGCCGTCTTCATCGGTCTGCAATCCATCGGCCTCGACCTCACCGGCCTCACCGTCTTTTCCGGCGCCGTCGGCCTCGGCCTCGGCTTCGGGCTGCAGAAGGTGGTGTCCAACCTGGTGTCGGGCATCATTCTTCTCATCGACCGGTCCATCAAACCGGGGGATGTCATCTCGCTGGGCGAGACGTTCGGCTGGATCAAGCAGCTCAATGCCCGCTACGTGTCGGTGATCACACGCGACGGCCGCGAGTACCTGATCCCCAACGAGGACCTCGTCACCAGCCAGGTCATCAACTGGTCCTACTCGGACAAGAACATTCGGTTGGAGGTGCCCTTCGGCGTCAGCTACGGCTCCGATCCGCATCTGGTGCGGAGGATCGCCATGGACGCCGCCAAGCGCGTCGCGAGGGTGATGAGCGCGCCGCCGCCGCTCTGCCACATGACCGCTTTCGGCGACTCGTCGATCGATTTCGTCTTGCGCTTCTGGATCACCGACCCGGCGGGCGGCGTGGTCAACGTCAAGAGCGACGTCCTCCTGGCGCTCTGGGATGTGCTGAAGGAGAACAACATCGAAATCCCCTATCCGCAGCGCGATGTGCATGTGAAGACGCTCGTCGATTTCCCCCGGGCCGCCGCGGCGTCGGACGGCGAGCAGCCGCAGTAGTCGCGCGGCGCTCTCGGGGATCGCGTCGCCAAGGCCGACGTCCTCACCGTCAACGAGAAGCGCGCCGCGGTCGGCTATCAGCCGGTGGAGGAGGGGGCGGAAGCGGAATCATGAAACGATCACGCCAATCACCCGCCGCGACGCGGTGTTGATCTCCGCTTGCGAGACACGAGCGGACATCGCATTTTCGACGGCTAAATGCTCGCATTTGACTTAACGCCGACGCTGACATGTCCTATGTGCGCAGATTAAGATTAAGAGTTGAAGGGGCGCACCAAAGGAGTTCCATTTTCAGCTGCGTCTGCTTATGGTGGATGTACTAGGAATGTTCACTGAGACCGGCGAATAGACTATTTTCCTGTTTCTCCATGGTGCGATCTGCGATGACGCAATTCACCGTAGCGATCCGGCGTTGGGGCCCTGTCCCCGTCGTGATGCTGGTGGCGATGGCCGCGCTGATGGCGCTCGGCACCGACGCCTTGGCGAAGAAAGCGCGCCCCGCGCCACAGACCGTGGAGAAGGCCCAGCGCGAGGCCGGCGAGCCGATCATGGCGATCGTGTCGATCAAATCCCAGCGGGTCACTTTCTACGACGCCGACGGCTGGATCATGCGGGCGCCTGTGTCCACCGGGACCAAGGGACGCGAGACGCCAGCCGGCGTCTTCGCCCTCGTCGAGAAGGACAAGGACCACCACTCGTCCATGTATGACGATGCCTGGATGCCGAACATGCAGCGCATCACCTGGAACGGCATCGCGCTGCACGGCGGGCCGCTGCCCGGCTATGCGGCCTCGCACGGCTGCATACGGATGCCTTACGGCTTTGCGGCGACGATGTTCGACAAGACGCAGATCGGGATGCGGGTGATCATCTCGCCGGACGACGCGGCCCCGGTCGATTTTTCCCACCCGGCGCTGTTTCAGCCGGACGCGGAGGCGCTCGCGGCCGCTCCGGCGCGTGCCGAGACGCTTGCCGGCGAGGCCGCGGATGCCGTCACGGCGGCCAGCGAAGCAAAGACATCTGCCGCCGCAGCGGCGCGCGAGGCAAAATCGTCCGCCGCGCTGGTGCGCAAGCTGGAACGGCTGAAGACCCGCGCCGACGCCAAGCCGGCCTCCGCCGACAAGGCGATCGCCGCCGCGGACAAGGCAAAGGCGCGGGCCGAAGACGCGAGGCAGAAGGCCGCTGCCACGGTCGCCGATCTGGCGAGCCAGCTCGATGCCGCCAAGGCCGGCGCGGGCACGCAAGTCGCGGATGCCGGATCGGGGCAGCAGACCGCAACGGACGCCGCGGCGAAGAAAGTCTCCGCTACGGCAGCGCGCGAGGCAGCGTCGCTGGCGAAGGCGCTGCGCAAGCTGGAAATTGCCAAGACGAGCGCCGACGCCAGGCTGGCCTCCGCCGACAAGGCGGTCGCCGCTGCGGATCAGGCCAAGGCGCGGGCCGAGGAGGCGAAGCAGAAGGCCGTCACCGAGGCAGCGGACCTGGCGAGCGAGCTCGACACCGCCAGGACCGACGCGACGTCGAAGCGCGATGCCGCTGCCGCCGCCAAGGACGCCGCCAAGGAGGCCGATACCGGCAAGGCCGCTGCCGCCAAGGCAGCGAGCGAGGCCAAGCTCGCGCTCGAACCGGTCTCGGTCTACATCAGCCGCGCGACGCAGACGCTTTACGTGCGGCGCAACACACACAAGAAGTGGCCGGACGGCGGCGAGGTGTTCGACTCGTCCATCGAGGTCCCGATCACCATCCGCGACCCCGAAAAGCCGATCGGCACGCACATATTCACGGCCATGGCGAGCAACAACGACGGGACTCTGCGCTGGAGCGCGGTGACGATCGAAGGCGCGGACAACGCCACGGACGCCCTCGACCGCATCGCCATCCCTGAGGATGTGCTCGATCGCATCGCGCCGACCGCATTGCCGCGCTCCTCGATCATCGTCTCGGACGAGCCGCTGAGCGCAGAGACCAACTATCGCACCGAGTTCGTCGCGGTGCTGAGCGACTATCCGCAGGGCGGCTTCATCACGCGCACGCCTTCGGCCGATACCCGAATTGTGAAGGATAACGGCGGCTTCGGCTTCTTTTCGCCTTTCCAGCGCAAGTCCGGCCGGAGCAGCCGGTGGGACTGGCTGCAACCGCGCTGGTAGGACACTGCGCGCTAGCGCGGCGGCAGCATTGTCATTCAGGGTCGTTCGGGAGCGAGGCGATCCGGCAGCAGACCGTGGCATGTCCGGTCATGGCGGAGGGACGTGGCTGCCTCACTCTCCCCTCAGCGCCAGCCAGAGGCCGCCGGCGACGAGCAAGCTGCCGCTGGTCCAGCGGATGACGCGGGCGCGGCCTGAACTGAGGCCCGTGGCGACGCGCGCGGCGAGCAGAACGAAGATCGTGTCGGTTGTCGCCGCGACCGCCATCGACGTCACGCCCATGATGAGGATTTGCAGCGCGGCGCTGGCGGCGGGATCGATGAACTGCGGAAAGAAGGCGCCGAAGAAGAGCAGCGCCTTGGGATTGCTGACCTCGACCATCATCGCCTGGGCGAAATAGCCGCCGCGGGGCGGCTGCCTCGGGACGGCGCCGTGAGCGTCGTCGCGCCCGAGGATGAGCCTGACGCCGAGGAAGACGAGATAGGCGGCGCCTGCCAGCCGCACCCAGACGAACCACTCGCCCATCGCCGCGATCAGCGAGGCGAGACCGGCCAGCGTCAGCACCACCATGACGGCGAAACCCGCCTGGAAGCCGGCGACATTGGCGAGCCCCGCCCGGCGCCCGTAGCGCAGGCTGTTGGCGACCATCAGCGTCACCGACGGGCCGGGCGCGATCATCACCACGATGGTGGCGGCGAGGAAGGTGAGCCAGGTGGAAAGGTGCATGGCGGGATCGGGGGCAGGAGAGGTACGCGGCCCAAGCCTAGCACAGGGGCCGGTCCATTGACCGCCCGGAAATGACGGCACGCGCGTTGGGAGCACCGATGACGTGGACGACCTCACACACACTTTTGTCGAGCGCGGCGACCTGGCGCATCTGGCGCTGTTCCTGTGGGCGAGCGGCGCCAGCGCGCTGCTCGTCTGGGCGCTCCGGGAACTCGCCGCCTCCAACCGGCGCTTCAACGATTTCGTCAACGAGATCGCGCGGCTGAACCGCTTCTTCGACCGGGATTGAATCACCTCTCCCTTGGGGAGAGGTCGGCGAGCGAAGCGAGCGGGTGAGGGGATGTTACCTCACGAGGGCCCGTGCGCCCTCACCCCACGCGCCTAATTCGCGTTGCTCATAAGGTGCGCGGCCCTCTCCCCACGGGAGAGGGGGATACCGCGACGAGATCGCGCGACAGAAAACGGACCACACCCATGAAACACATGCTGATGCTGATCGCCGGGACGCGCTCGGGCGCGCACCGCGCCGTCTTCCACACCTTTGCCGAAGGGCTGGCGCGCATGATCGGCCGCCGGCAGGGAACGGCGCGCGTGCGGGCGGTGGAGCTGTAAGAAAGAGACGATCCATGATCCTCACCGAACGGAAATTCTCGCCCGCGACGCTCTCGGCCGTCGAGGCCGACGGCACTTTCACCGGCTATGCCAGCCTCTTCGGCCGGCCCGATCTCGGCCGCGACATGGTGATGCCCGGCGCCTTCCGCGCCTCGCTCGCCAGGCGCGGGGCGGGGGGCGTCAAGATGCTGTTCCAGCACGACCCCAACACGCCGATCGGCGTCTGGCTCGAGATCCGCGAGGACGGCGAGGGGCTGTTCGTCAAGGGACGGCTGACCACGCAAGGTGGAGAAGGCGCGCGAGGTGCTGTCGCTGATGCGCGCCGGCGCCCTCGACGGGCTCTCGATCGGCTATCGCACCGTGCGCGGGCGCACCGACGCCAAGACCGGCGTGCGCGCGCTCTACGAGGTCGACCTGTGGGAGATCTCGGTGGTCACCTTTCCCATGCTGCCCGAGGCGCGCGTCGTGAGCGTCAAGGACGCGCAAGTGCATCTGGCGCGCACCATCCGCAGGGCGACGGCGCTGTTGCGGCGCGTGGCTGACGCAGCGCGGGATGCGCCTGACCATCGACGGTCGGCAATCGGCAGTCGGCAGTCGGATTGTGCGTGCCGAAGCCGGCTCGATCGCCGCCTCTCGTCCCTCGCAAGCCGGGGAGATGCCGACGCAAGCGCGCGCCACATACTCCAACCCCTGATGAAAGGAACAGCAGACATGCAGGCTGAACCCGTGCCCGCGCCCGAGACCAAGGCCGCGGAGACGACCGGCGATGTCGCCGGGGCGTTCGAAGACTTCATGACGACCTTCGAGGCGTTCAAGGCGGAGAACGACTCCCGCCTCGCCGAGATCGAGCAGAAGCGCGTCGCCGACGTGCTGACGGTGGAGAAGGTCGACCGCATCAACCGCGCGCTCGACGAGCAGAAGCGGCTGATGGATTCGCTGGTGCTTCAGACGCGCCGGCCGCTTCTGGACACGACGGCAGCCGCTCTCGAACGGCCATCGAGCACAATGCGGCTTTCGAGGCCTATGTGCGGGGCGGCGCCGAGGAGGCGCTGCGCGGCATGGAGAAGAATGCGCTCTGGGTCGTGTTCGACGGCGGATCTGGTGCCGACGAGACCGAGCGCGACATCGGCCGGCGCCTGTCGCGGCTCGCCGAACCGCGCCTCGCCGGCGTGCGCCAGGTCTCGGGCACGAGCCTACAAGAAGCCCTTCGTCACCGCCGGCGCCGCCACCGGCTGGGTCGGCGAGACCGATGCCGGCCGCAGACCACCGCCGACGCTGGCCGAGCTCGATTCCCGACCATGGAGCTCTACGCCATGCCGGCGGCGACCGCGACGCTGCTCGACGACAGCGCCGTCAACATCGACGATGGCTGGCGGCGAGGTCGAGACCGTCTTCGCCGACAGGAAGGCACGGCCTTCGTCACCGGCGACGGCGACAAGAAGCCGACCGGCTTCCTCTCCTATACGACCGTGGCCGAGGCGAGCTGGGCCTGGGAGAAGATCGGCTATGTCTCCACCGGCGTCGACGGCGCCTGGCCGGCGGCAACCCCCTCCGACATCCTGGTCGACCTCGTCTATGCGCTGAAGGCCGGCTATCGCCAGAACGGCACCTGGGTGATGAACCGCGCCAGCCAGGCGG
This sequence comes from uncultured Alphaproteobacteria bacterium, assembly GCA_963750065.1. Lineage (GTDB taxonomy): Bacteria > Pseudomonadota > Alphaproteobacteria > Rhizobiales > Kaistiaceae > CAVSRC01. The sequence continues at coordinate 364,958 of CAVVPK010000019.1, read as the reverse complement.
CGATCCGCAAGATGAAGGACGACAGCGACAACTACATCTGGCAGCCCGCGGCGGTGGCCGGCCAGCCGGCGAGCCTGATGACTTCCCGATCGCCGAGTCCGAGGACATGCCTGACATCGGCTCGGACGCCTTCGCCATTGCCTTCGGCGATTTCCGCCGCGGCTATCTGATCGTCGACCGCCTCGGCGTGCGCGTGCTGCGCGATCCCTATTCCGCCAAGCCCTACGTGCTCTTCTACACCACCAAGCGGGTGGGCGGCGGCATGCAGGACTATGACGCGATCAAGCTCCTCAAATTCGGCACGGCCTGAGCCGCCCCGTCCCTCCCCGGGCCTGTGCCGACGGGCGGCCCCGCGTTGCAAGGAGTGCGTGGGCCGCCTGCATATCAGAACAACCGTCATCCCGGCGAGCCTAGCAGACGGGATCGCTCTCCCAATCGCTTCTGCCAGCCGATCCTCCGGTCGCCTACTGCCATTCACCCACTGCTCACTCGGACATTTCCCATGACCGCAGCCCTCATCACCGCGCCGGCGCTGGAGCCGGTGACACTTGCCGATGCCAAGGCGCATCTGCGCCTCGACACGGACGATGACGACCAGCTCCTCAGCGCGGCGATCGTCGCGGCGCGGGTGCATGTCGAAGCGCTGACCCGGCGTCTGCTGATCGAGCAGGGCTGGCGCGTCTATCTCGACCAGTGGCCGCGAAAGCGCATCGTCAGTCTGACGCCGGCGCCGCTGATCTCGGTCGATGCGGTCACCGTCTACGACGCCGAAGGCGACCCGAGCGTGGTCGAGCGAAGACGACTACGAGGTCGATACGGTCGCCGTGCCCGGCCGGCTGGTGCTCTCGGGCACCGCGCCGGTCACCGTCGGCAAGGCGGTGAACGGCATCGAGATCGACGTCACCGCGGGCTATGGCCCGTCGAGCCTCGACGTGCCGGCGCCGCTCCGCCAGGCGATCATGATGCTCGTCGCCCACTGGTACGAGCATCGCGGCGCCGTCGGCCACGACATGGCCGGCGCCATACCCCCGCTGGTTTCGAGGCGCTGATCGCGCCCCACCGGATCCTATCTCTTTGACCGCCCCGACTACGACCCCGGCTGGTGCGCCACCGGGTGACCGTCGAATCCGGCGCCAGCGCGCCGGACGGCGCCGGCGGCGAGACGGTGCTCTGGGACACCCTGGCGACGCTGTGGGCGCATATCGAGCCGACGAGCGCCGGCGAAAAAATCGTCGCCGGCATCTCTCCGGCGTCGTCACCCATCTGGTGACCTTCCGCTTTCGCGAGGATCTCGCCGGCGGCATGCGCGTCGCCTTCCGTGGCGCATTTTCCGCGTTCTCGCCGTCCACGATCCCGACGAGCGCCGCCGCTATCTGGTCGCCAAATGCATGGAGGAAGCGCCATGAGCGATCCGCTGAAGCTGACCGGCGGCGACCTGGTGCGGGCGCTTGGGCGTGCGTCGCCGGCCGTCGACCGGGCGGCCCGCCAACAGGCCGAGGACGTGGCACTCCTGTTGCACGAAGAGACGGGGGTCGCGACCCGCGTGCTGCGGCGTGAGAGCGGCGACTATGTCGTCAGCATCGAGGGAGAGGGGCTCTTCGCACGCGAGTTCGGCTCGCTGGATGGCCGGGCGAGGCAGTCATCGCGATGCGATTGCGGAGCTGAGCCTTTTTATTTTTACCTATAACACTAATACAATAAAAACACTACACAACACCTTAAGTGAACAAAAAAATACCAAAAAAAAAACATCCGGGGATGAAGGCCATGACCTCGGCAGCTCTTGCCCTGCAGAAGGCGGTCTATGCCGCTTTCGTAGCCGACGACGGTGTCGGCGCGCTGATCACCGACCGCATCTCGACGCGCGCCGCGCCATGCCATCTTCCCTTACGCCACCATCGGCCCACGACGCTCGCCGACTGGAGCACCGGCAGCGAGGACGGCGCCGAGCACCGGCTGACCCTCGACGTCTGGTCGCGCGCCCACGGCAAGAGCGAGTGCCATGCCATCGCCGATGCGATCGGCGCCGCGCTGCACGATGCAGCGCTGGCGCTCGCCGGCCATCGCTGGTCAATCTGCGCTTCGAGAGCGGCGATTCGGCCCGCGACCCCGACGGGATCACATTTCACGGGCGACTGCGATTCCGGGCGGTGACGGAACCGGCAATGAATGGCGAATCGGCAATCGGCGAATCGGCAATCGATTTCGATTCAGATCGACTGCCTACTGCCCATTGCCCGTCGCAACACTCGCCACCTGCACAACGGAGACCTCGAACATGACCGCACAGAAGGGCAAGGACCTTCTCCTCAAGATCGACAGCGACGGGGCTGGGACGCTTCCAGACCGTCGCCGGGCTGCGCGCCCGACGCATCTCCTTCAACGCCGAGAGCGTCGATGTGACCGACGCCGATTCCGCCGGGCGCTGGCGCGAGCTGCTGGAAGGGGCCGGCGTCAAGCACGCCAGCCTCAGCGGCTCCGGTATCTTCCGCGATGCATCAAGCGACGAGACCGTGCGCGGCGTCTTCTTCGACGGCATCATTCGCGACTGGCAGGTGGTGGTGCCCGATTTCGGTACGCTCTCCGGCGCGTTTCAGGTGACGGCGCTGGAATATTCCGGCGAGCACAATGGCGAGCTTGCCTACCAGATGGCGCTGGAATCGGCCGGCGCCATCGCGTTTGTAGCGGTCTGAGCGGATCTCAGTCGTACCTGCAGCAAGCCTGCCCCTTGCAGGGGGAGGGATCGCTTGTGGCAGCGCCGCGAGTGCCCTCCAGCCCCTGAAAGCGCAAGCTGAGCTATGGGTCGAGCGCACTACCAAAGAGCAACGCGTCATGGTCAACCGGCAGCGCGGTGAGGTCGAGGCGGTGCTCGATGGGCGCACATGGACTCTGTGCCTGACGCTGGGGGCGCTCGCCGAACTGGAAGCGGCGCTCGATGCCGGCGACCTGATGGGCCTGGCGCGGCGCTTCGGCGAGGGCAAGCTTGCCGCCAGCGATGCGATCCGCGTGATCGGCGCTGGCCTCCGCGGCGCCGGCAACGATGTCGGCGACACCGAGGTCGCCAACATGCGCGCCGAGGGCGGGGCGACGGGCTATGTCGCCATCGTCGGCGAATTGCTTGCGGCCACCTTCGGTGGCGCGGATGAGTAATGATCTTCACCTCTCCCCGTTGGCGAGAGGTCGGCGCAAGGCGCCGGGTGAGGGGGTGAGCGTGGAGCTCTCACCCCCTCACCTTCGCACCTAAGCTCGGCTGCGCCTCGCAAGGTGCGAACCCTCTCCCCAAAGGGGCGAGGGGGAGACTTCACAGCAGCTCAGGCAAGAGGAACCCTTTCCCTGGCGGCAGGCGATGGCCTTCGGCCTCGGTCGGTTGCGGCTTGGCGCCGAAGGACTTCTGGGCGATGACGCCGCGCGAGCTGGCGGCGGCAGTGGAAGGGGTGGCCGGGCCGATCCCGGCGCCGCTCGACCGCAATGCGCTGGATGCATTGATCAGGCGCTACCCGGACGAATCGAACTCCCCACCCGTCTCCTCGCGCGGATACTGGGATAGGAGCAAGTCGCAAACCACGGACAAGCCAATGACCACCGAAATCGACACGCTGACCATCGGCGTGACCGCCGATACACGCGCCTTCGAGACGTCCTTGCGGGCGCTGACCAGCCAGGCGAACAGCTTCTCCGGCGCCATCTCGCGCGCCTTCAAGGATGCGGTTGTCGGCGGCAAGAGCTTCGAGAGCGTGCTGTCGAGCTTGGCGCTGAAGCTCGCCGGCCTGGCGCTCGACCGCGCCCTGCAGCCGGTGACCAGCGCCATCGGCAGCGGCATCGACGCGCTGTTCAAGAGCTTCGGCCTCGCCCATGGCGGGATCGTCGCCAACGGCGCGGTGCGGCCCTTCGCCGACGGCGGGATCGTATCGCAGCCAACCCTGTTTCCGCTCGCTCGCGGCCTCGGCCTGATGGGCGAGGCGGGAGCCGGAGGCGGTGCTGCCGCTGGGCCGCGGGCCCGACGGGACGCTCGGCGTCAAAAGCGGCGCCGCCCAGCCAATCGCCGTCACCTTCAACGTGACCGACGGCCGACGCCGAGAGCTTCCGCAAGTCGGAGGCGCAGGTGACCGCCATGCTGGCGCGGGCCGTGGCACGGGGGAGGAGGGGGCTGTGAAGTGCATGGCACTCGGCAATCGAAGAAGCAATCGACTGCCGAATGCCCACTGCCGACGGCCCTCGCGCGACAGCGCTTGACCCCAAGGACGAACTCATATGCCCGCTCTGATCCCTTTCCATGAGGTCCGCTTCCCCATCGCCATCGCCTTTGGCGCCAGCGGCGGGCCGGAGCGCAAGACCGACATCGTCGCGCTCGGCTCCGGCCATGAGGAACGCAACAGCCGCTGGGCGGATTCGCGCCGGCGCTACAATGCCGGCTACGGCATCAAGTCGCTCGACGACCTGCACGACGTCATTGCCTTCTTCGAGGAGCGGCGCGGCCGGCTCTACGGCTTCCGCTGGAAGGATCGCGCCGACTGGAAGAGCTGCGCGCCAGGCGGAACGCCGGCCGCCACCGACCAGGCGATCGGCACCGGCGACGGCGCGACCACGGCATTTCAGCTCGTGAAGACCTATGGCGCGGTCCATGCACCGTGGGCGCGCACCATCATCAAGCCGGTGGCCGGCTCCATCCTGGTGGCGGTCGACGGCACGCCACTGACGGAGGGCTGGAGCGTCCGACGAGACCAGCGGCCTGGTGACCTTCGCCGCGGCACCGGCGGTCGGCGCGGCGATCACCGCCGGCTACGCATTCGACGTTCCGGTGCGCTTCGACAGCGACACGCTCGAGATCAACCTCTCCCACTTCGCCGCCGGAGACATCCCGGCGATCCCGCTGGTGGAAATCAGGATGTAGGCAGTCGGCAGAGCGGCTGCAAATTGAGAACGACTGCCTGCTGCCGGTCCACTGCCGGTCCGCCCTTTCCAGGAACGAGCCCCTCATGCGCACCCTCTCTCCCGACCTCGCCGCGCATCTGGCGGCAGGGGTGACCACGCTCTGCCGCTGCTGGACGGTGACGCGAAGCGACTTGCAGCGTGCTCGGCTTCACCGACCACGACCGTGCGCTCGCCTTCGACGGCGTCGACTTACGAGCCGGAGAGCGGGCTCGACGCCAGCGAGGACACGAGCGAAACCGGCTTCGCCATCGGCGGGCTGGAGGCTGTGGGGGCGCTCTCCTCCGAGCGGCTGACCGCAGCGGATCTCGCCGCCGGCCTCTACGACCATGCCGAGGTGGCGGTGTGGCTGGTCAACTGGACGACGCCCGACGAACGCCATCTGCTGCGCCTCGGCCATCTCGGCGAGGTGACGCGCGAGGACGGCACCTTTCGCGCCGAGGTGCGCGGGCTTGCCGCCGAGCTGGACCAGCCGGGCGGCCGCGTCTTCCGCCATAGCTGCGACGCCGATCTCGGCGACGCGCGCTGCGGCGTCGATCTCGGCGACGCGGCCTGGCGCGGCTCCGGCACGGTGATCGCTGCGAGCGGCAGGCGGCGCTTCACCGCGAGCGGGCTCGACGGCTTCGCTGCCGGCTGGTTTGCGCGCGGGCGGCTTGCCTGGACAAGCGGGGCGAATGTCGGCCGCGCCATCGAAGTCCGCGCGCACCGCGTCGCCGACGGGTCGCCAGCATCGAGCTGTGGCAGGCTATGGCCGGGGATATCGCGGCCGGCGACACGTTCGCGGTGACCGCCGGCTGCGACAAGCTCTTTTCCACCTGTCAGGCGAAGTTCGCCAACGGGGTGAACTTCCGCGGCTTCCCGCACATGCCGGGCAACGACTTCGTGCTGTCCTATGCGCGGGCGGGCGATCGGCAATGACGGCGGAGCAAGTCGGTCGAATGACGCTACTGCGCGATCACTCAGGATGCCATCGTCGCCGAGGCGACGAGCTGGCTCGGCACGCCCTATCGCCATCAGCCTCGCTGAGGGTCGGGCTGCGACTGCCTCGGCCTGCTCAGCGCGTCTGGCGCGCCTTTCAGCGACGAGCCTGAGGCGACGCCACGCCTATACACCCACTGCCGATGCTGGGGGCCGAGACCCTGGCCCAAGCGGCCGCGCGGCACCTTGTTGCCATCGACGTGAAAGAGGCGGGGGCAGGGGACGTTCTGCTTTCCCCTGGAGCGCCAATCTGCCGGCCAGCAGTGGCGATTTTGTTTCGCAAGCGCAGTTCATCCACGCGCAACAGGGGGCCGCGGTGGCCCTTGCCGCCCTCTCGCCCTGGTGGCGCCGGCGCATCGCTTATGCGTTCAGGTTTCCGGGAGTGGGGGAAGCGTCGTAGCGTGTCCTACCGCCGTCATCCTCCGCGCAAGCGGAGGATCGGTTTCAGCACACGATGCGCTGCGGTCTTGCGGGAGGCGATCCTCCGGTCAAGCCGGAGGATGACCAAGGACAGGGCAGCGCCGTCTGGATTCCGGCCTCCGCCGGAATGACGAAGTGTCGCGGCGCTGTCGCCGCGGACCCAATGACTGCCCGGTAACACTGGGTCCCTGCTTTCGCAGGGACGACAAGCCCCACGATCGAAGATCACTCATGGCCACACTCGTCCTGCAAGCGGCGGGCGCCGCAGTCGGCGCGCTGTTCGGGCCGGTCGGCGCCATCGCCGGGCGCGCCATCGGTGCGCTCGCCGGCTATGCCGTCGACAGCGCCCTCTTCGGCACGCACAGCACCCGCGAAGGGTCGCGGCTTGCCGACCTCGATCCGCAGACCTCGCGCGAGGGCGCGGCGATCCCGCGCGTCTATGGCCGCGTGCGCATCTCCGGCCAGGTGATCTGGGCGACGCGCTTCGAGGAGGTGGTGAGCGAGAGCCGCGAGGGCGGCAAAGGCGGCAGCAGCGGCTCGGCCACGCGCACATATTCCTATTACGCCAACTTCGCCGTGGCCTTAAGCGAAGGGCCGGTGGCGCGCATCGGCCGCGTCTGGGCGGACGGCAAGCCGTTCGACCTTGCGACCTGCACCTGCCGCATCTCACGTGGCGACGAGACGCAGGACGTCGACAGCCTGATCGCGGCCAAGCAGGGCGCCGCACCCGCCTATCGTGGCACGGCGATCATCGTCTTCGAGCGCCTGCCGCTGGATGACTTCGGCAACCGCATTCCGCAGCTCTCCTTCGAGGTGGTCCGCCCGGTCGAAGGTGTCGAGACCGACATCCGCGCGGTAACCCTCATCCCCGGCTCGACCGAGTTCGGCTACGATCCCGCGCCGGTGCTCAAGGTCATCTCGCCGGGCAACCGCGCGGCGCTCAACCGCCACGTCGACGGCGCCGCGAGCGACTGGCAGGCATCGCTCGACGAGCTGCAGGCGGTCTGCCCGAACCTCGACCGGGTGGCGCTGGCGGTGACCTGGTTCGGCGACGATCTTCGCGCCGGCACCTGCACCCTGATGCCGGCGGTGGCGGACCGCGAGACGGTGACGACGCCGGAGGCATGGGGCGTTGCCGGGACGACACGGGCGACGGCGCGGCTCAACTCGACCTTCGACGGCAAGGCGGCCTTCGGCGGCACGCCGTCGGACGGCTCGGTGGTGCGCGCCATCCGGGATCTCACCGACCGCGGCATCAAGGTCACCTTCCATCCCTTCGTCATGATGGACGTTCCGGCCGACAACGCGCTGCCCGACCCCTATGGCGGCGGGAACCAAGCCGCCTATCCCTGGCGCGGCGCGATCACGCTCTCTCTGGCGCCGGGCGAGGACGGATCGCCCGACAAGACAAGCGCCGCGGCCGACGAGGTCGCCGCCTTCGTCGGCACGGCGGCGCCGGAGGACTTCGCGCTTGCCGGCGACACGGTGACCTATTCCGGGCCGGACGAATGGTCGCTCCGCCGCATGGTCCTGCACTATGCGTTTCTCTGCCGCGCGGCAGGCGGCGTCGATGCCTTCCTCATCGGCTCGGAACTCAGAGGGCTCACCACCATCCGCTCGGACGCGAGCACCTATCCCTTCGTCGCGGCGCTGCGCGATCTCGCGGCGGACGTGAAGAGCGTGCTCGGTGAGGGGACCAAGGTCTCCTACGCCGCCGACTGGAGCGAATATTTCGGCCACCAGCCGGCTGACGGCTCGGGCGACGTCTACTTTCATCTCGATCCGCTGTGGGCGGATGCGAATGTCGACTTCGTCGCAATCGACAATTACATGCCGCTCTCGGACTGGCGCGACGGCGACGACCATCTCGATGCGGCGACCTGGGATTCGGGCCGCGACACGGCCTATCTCAAGGCCAATATCGCCGGTGGCGAGTATTACGACTGGTACTATGCCAGCGATGCCGACCGCGACGCGCAAGCGCGGTCGACGATCAGCGACGGCGACTCAGGCAAGAACTGGGTGTTCCGCCCCAAGGACATCGCCGGCTGGTGGGCGAACCGGCATTTCGACCGGCCGGGCGGCGTCGAATCCGAAACGCCGACCGCGTGGGTGCCGGAGGGCAAGCCGATCTGGTTTGCCGAGACCGGCTGCCCGGCGGTGGACAAGGGGCCGAACCAGCCCAACGTCTTCCCCGATCCGAAGTCGTCCGCAAGTCGCCTGCCGTATTATTCGACCGGCACGCGCGACGACCTCGTGCAGCGGCGCTTCATCGCCGCGGTGCTTGGGTTTTGGAACCCGGACGATCCCGATTTCGCGGAAGACGCCAATCCGGTCTCGTCGGTCTATGGCGGGCGCATGGTGGATTCGAGCGCCATCCATCTTTGGACCTGGGACGCGCGGCCCTATCCGGCCTTTCCGCTTCTGACCGACGTCTGGTCGGACGGCGCCAACTGGGACACCGGCCATTGGCTCAACGGCCGCCTCGGTGCACCGACGGCGGAGTCGCTGGTCACCCAGATTCTTGCCGATTACGGCGCTACGTCCGGCACGGTTGGCGATCTTGACGGCACGGTGGACGGCTACCTGATCGACCAGGTGATGTCGGCGCGCGACGCGATTGCGCCGCTGTCTGAGCTTCTCGCCTTCGAGGCAGCCGAATCCGGCGATGTCTTCCGCTTCGTGCGGCGCGGGCGGCGGCCCCACCAGACCTTCACCGCGGACGATCTGGTGGAGGAAGGCGGGCGGCCGCTGGTTTCCATCAAGCGGGCGCAGGAGACGGAGCTACCGGCCGAGATCGCCATCGGCTTCACCGATGCGCTCGCCGACTATCGCTCGAGCTCGGTCGATTCGCGGCGGCTGGTCGGCGGCAGCCGGCGGGTGGCAAGCTATGACAGCGGCGCAGTGCTCACCTCGGCCGTGGCGGGCGGCCTCGCCGACGCATTGTTACAGGACCTGTGGGCCGGTCGCGAGACGGTGGCGCTGGCTTTGCCGCCGAGCAGACAAGCGCTGGAGCCGGCCGACATCGTCACGCTAGACCTCGGCGATGACGACACGCGCACGCTTCTGGTCACCAAGGTCGAGGATGCCGGCCTCAGGCGCATTGCGGCGCGCACCATCGACCCGGACATTCTGGCACCGGTGCCGGCCGCCGCGCGGGCGCTCGCGCCGCAGGCGGCCGGCCTCGACAGCCCGCCCGAAGTGCTGCTCCTCGACCTGCCGCTGGTCTCCGGAGCCGAACCCGGCAATGCGCCGCGCATCGCGGCGTTTGCCGAACCCTGGCCGGGCGCAGTTGCGGTTCTGCTCGGCACTGCCGACAGCGGCTTCATGCCGCGCCAGACGCTCGCACGGCGCGCGACCATGGGCGAACTGACCGCGCCGCTGGCGGCCGGACCGATCGCCCGATGGGATCGGGGCAATACCATCGAAGTGACGCTCTATGGCGGATCGCTGGCGAGCGAGCCGCTTCTGGGCGTGCTGAACGGCGCCAATATCGCGGCCATCGGCAGTGCGGCGACCGGCTGGGAGGTGATTCAGTTCGAGACCGCGACGCTCATCGGCGCAAACAGCTGGCGGCTGCACGGCCTGCTGCGTGGCCAGGCAGGGACCGGCGATGTCGCCGAAGCCGGTCACGCCGTTGGCGCGCGCTTCGTGCTCATCGATGGCGCGGTGCCCCTGCTCGAGCTGTCGGAAGCCGAGTCGGGCCTCGGGCTGACGGTACGTTCAGGACCCGCCGGCGCCGTCTACGATCCGGACATCTTTGTCGATGTCGCGCTCGGCCCCTGCCGGCGTGGACTGGCCTGCCGGCCGCCCGTGCATCTGACGGCGACGCGCGACCAGACCAGCGGCGATGTGGCGTTCTCCTGGGTCCGCCAGACGCGGATCGACGGCGATGGCTGGGACCAGGTGGAGGTGCCGCTCGGCGAGACGAGCGAAGCCTATCAGGTCTCGATCTTCGACGGCGTAACGCTTGTGAGGACCATTTCGGTGACCGCGCCGTCGGCGACCTATGCGAGCGCCGACCAGACCGCCGATTTCGGCGACCTGCCCTCCGACATCTCTCGTCGCCGTCAGCCAGGTGAGCCCGACCGAGGGGCCGGGGCTCGCCACCCAGAGGGAAGTCCATGTCCGATCCACTTGAATCCCTTCACCTGAAGCTTCCGTACTTGGCGGCGGCGCAGGCGCAGAAGCACGTCACCCATAACGAGGCGCTGCGCCGGCTGGACACCCTCGTCCAGCTCGCCGTGCTCGATTCGTCGCTGGCCGACCCGCCGGCAACGCCGGAGGAGGGCGACCGCTACATCGTCGCCACCGCGGGCACCGGCACCTGGGCCGGCCACGATGGCGACCTGGCGAGTTACGTCGACGGGGCCTGGGATTTTGACATGCCCGGGGACGGCTGGCTCGCCTTCGACATCGCCGCGGGCGTGTTGCTGGCGCATCAGACATCGGGCTGGGAGATGGTGAGTGGCGTGCCCGCGACGGTCGACCGGTTCGGCATCAACGCCACCGCCGACGACACCAACCGGCTGGCGGTGAAGAGCGAGGTGGTGCTGTTCTCCGGCATCGATGTGGCCGACGGCGGCAGCGGCGATATCCGCTTCGTGGTCAATAAGGAGGCCGACGGCGACACCGCCTCGCTGCTCTTCCAGAGCGGCTGGTCGGGGCGGGCGGAAGTGGGGCTCGCCGGCGACACCGATTTCGTCTTCAAGGTCTCGCCCGACGGCTCGACCTGGATCGAGGCCATCCGCATCGACAAGGACAACGGTCTGTCGAGCCTGCTCTACGACAACGGCACATCGGGCCTGACCGCCACCACCGTGCAGGACGCCATCGACGAAGTGGCGGCCGGCGGCGGAGGCGGCAGCAGCCCGGTCACCAGCGTCTTCGGCCGCACCGGCACGGTGGCCGCAACTGCCAGCGACTACGACGCCAGCCAGATCGACAATGACAGCGGCGTCAGCGGCGCGACGGTCAAGGACGCGCTCGATGCGCTGGCAGGCGGCGTGTCCGGCAAGCAGGATTCCGATGCCGACCTGACGGCGCTGGCCGGGGTTTCCGCCACCGGGCTCATCGCCCGCACCGGGGCAGGGACTGCCGCCGCGCGCACGCTCACCGGATCGAACGGCGTGGCCGTATCGAACGGCGACGGCGTCGCGGGCAATCCGGCCATTGCCGCCGACGTTGCCGGCGCGACCGACCTCGCCGCACCGGCGCGTGACGACGAACTGCTCATCGCCGACACTTCGGCCACCGGCGCCGTGCGCAAGGCCGATGTCGCCTCGGTCATCGACCTCGCCAGGCCGACTGAGGCGATCGTCGTCGCCTGTTCGGACGAGACCACGGCGCTCGCCGCCGGGACGGGCAAGCGCTCCTTCCGCATGCCCTACGGCTTCGCGCTGACCGACGTGCGGGCGGCTCTGGTCACCGCGCAATCGAGCGGTTCGATCTTCACCGTCGACATCAATGAGGGCGGCACCTCGATCCTCTCGACCACGCTCACCATCGACAATGGCGAGAAGACCTCGGTGACCGCCGCGGCGGCGGCAGCGATCTCGGATGCCGATCTCGCCGACGACGCCGAGATCACCATCGATATCGACCAGATCGGCGACGGCACCGCCAAGGGCCTCAAGGTCACGCTCATCGGACACCGCGCATGATCGGCTTTTTGGGCTTCCCTATCGCGCGTTCCGCGCTCCTCGCCTCTTGTTGTCTTCCGGTTGCGCCTGCGGTGCCTGCCGTTTCTCGCGCGGATGCGCTTGTCGCCTCCCTGCCGCCTCCAGCGATCGTCCGCCCGGCCGAGCACGCGCTGCTCAAGCCCGGCGCCTTCCGCCCCTGCACCGGTGCAGAGCGCCGCGCCATCCTCGCCGACCTGGTGCGCTCGGGACGGATGACGCGCGAGCAGGCGCTCGCCGCCATCGTGTTCATCCCATGGGTTGCTGGTGGATCGTCCTTCGAAGCGTTCTCGACCGACTACACGGCGACCGGCGGGCAGACGATCGCGATTCCCGCTGGCGCGGTCGCCGTCACGATCGAGGTCATTGCGGCCGGAGCCGGTGGGAACAGTGGCAATAATGGCGGCGGGGGTGGAGGCGGCGGCTACGCCAAGCGCAACACCTATTCCGTCGCCGGGCTCACCGGCATCTACATTTACGTCCCCCCGTCGGTGGCGGCTTCGACGAGCGGGGCCGCGGCCTACGCCAGGGAAAACGCCTCCGGGGGGACGGTCATTTGCAGTGCAAATGGCGGAGGGCCAGGGAGCGGCGCCTCGGCGGGCAGCGGCGGAGCGGGTACGGTCGGAGACGTTCTTCACACAGGCGGCAACGGCGATATTTACGGCACCGGTGGCGGCGGTGGCGGCGCTGCCGGGCCTACGAGCAACGGCTCACCCGGATACCATTCGATAGGCGGGGACGGCGGTGGCACGCCCGCCGGAAAAGGCGGCGATTGGGGAGGCAACCCCGGCGCGAACTACGGCGGCGGAGGCAACGGCTATAACACCGGGACGGGCGGCGCCGGCGCACAGGGCTGGGTGAAGCTCAGTTGGACCTGACCAAACTCACAGGCGCACGACCGTCGCCGAGCGTGTGAGACGGCGCGGATAGCCGGGACCGACATCGCGATCCCAGTCGGCAAGGATGCCGTAGACGCGGCGGATATCGGCAGAATTACGCGCAATCAGGTAGGCGTGGGCTTCCTCGCGCGTGCGCCAGACCCAGCCGCCGACCTCCTTGACGGCGCTGCCTTTGTCGAGCTCCGCCTCGTATTTTTCGATCAGTCCAACCGTGTAGATCACGCCTGAGACGTTCGGCAATGGAACGCCCGCTGTCAATTCGAGATTCCTGCCGGACGCAGCCAGACTGAGAGCAAGCGCCATGACAGACATCACGACGGCCTCGCCGGCGCTGATTCCGTTTACCCGCCGGCAGGAAGGAGTCGTCCACACCTATTATCGCGACTCCGGCGGTCAGGGCACGATCGGCATCGGCTTCACAATGCTGTCGAAGGTCTTCGCCAACTGGTGGCTGAAGACGCGCGGGCATGCCTTGCGCAAGGGCGACACGATCACCGACGCCGAATGCGACCTGCTGCTCGGCACGCTGCTGACGCAAGAATACGCACCGCCGGTCGCCGAGCGCTTCGCCGGCACCGGCATCGCGCAGCACGCGTTCGATGCTGCCACCGACCTCTGCTTCAACTGCGGGCCGCGGGCGCTCAATTGGTCCTGGGCGAGAGAGCTTGCGGCGCGCGCCGTCTCTGCCGCTGCCGCCAGGCTGCGCGACACGGCGGTGACCGCCGGCGGCCGCAGGCTTTCCGGCCTCGTCCGCCGCCGGTCGGACGAAGCGCGGCTGATGGAAAGCGGCGACTACGGCGAAGGGCAGTCGGCAGCCGGCGGTCGGCAGTCGGTCGAAAAGATCAAGGCCTACCAGCAACAGCTCGCCACCCTCGGCCTCTATGCCGGCGCCATCGACGGCCTCGCCGGCAAGGCCACGCTCACGGCCGTGCGCCTGTTCCAGCGGGACAGTGGCCTCGTGGCAGACGGGATCGTCGGGCCGGCGACATGCGCAACGCTGGTGCGCGCCGTCTCTGCCAGACGGGCAGGGCAGGCGGCCGGCGGCAGCGCCGCCACGGCCGGTGCGGCCGCAGGTGGCGCCAGCCTCGCCCATGATCCTGCGACGCTCGACGGACACTTGGCTCTGACCGCCGGGATCGCAGCGCTCGCCGTCGCGGCACTCGTCCTCGGCGGCTTCCTTCTGTGGCGCTATCGCGGGGTGATCCTGCGCCAGCGCATTGCTTCGTAGCGATCCCTGTCGCGCTTTCAGCGCTCCCCGCCTCTTGCCGACCGGAGCTTTCCTCATGACCGCATTCAAGGGCTGGCGCACGCTGGCCGCCAACGGGCTGGTAATCCTGGCCGGCGTTCTCGCCTATCTGCAGACCGCCGGCCTCGGTGACGTTCTGCCGCCGAAATACGCCTGGGTGCCGATCGTGCTCGGGGCGCTCAACGTGGCGCTCAGGCTGATCACCACCGGGCCTGTCGGGAGCGGCCGCTGATGCTCACCTGGATCGCCGGCGTCGTCCTGAGATTCGCCTCCAGCGGCCTTCTCGACAAGGTCCTGGGCGCGCTCAAGGCGCAACAGGACAGCCAAGTTGAGCGCGACCGGATCACGGCCGATGTGGCCATTGAGCACATCAAGGCCGAGCTTGGCCGCCGCCGGGCTGAGCGCGACGTGCTGATCGCCGAGCAGGGCCGGGCGGTGACCGCGCTGATGCGGCCGGCCTTCGCCTATCCGCTGGCGGTCTACTATGCCGCGGTGATCGCCGACTCGCTGTTCCATTTCACCTGGAACGTGGCCGCCCTGCCGGCGCCGATCGGCGACTGGTCGGGCTGGATCATTTCTGCGATCTTCCTGTCCGAAAGCGGCGAGCGCATCACCCGCACCATCGTCGGGCGGCGGGGCGGATAAGTCTTTCTCCGCCGGTTCCGGCCGGCATTCAGGACGTGTTCATCTCAAGGCGGCTATGCCGACACCATGGTGACAAGGATCCTCCAAGGGCTCATCGCTGGCTTGGCCATGATCGCGACGGTGTCGGCGACGACGCTGCCGGCATCGGCCGATGCCTGCCTGCCGCCGAGCCAGGCGCCCCAGGGCCTGTCCGGTTTTCTGGGCACGATCCGCGCCATGACCGGCGGCGGGACCGTCGTCAATGCCTGCCTCATGAAAGTTGGGAACCGGTATATCTACAAAGTGTGGGTTCAGGTTGGCGGGCGCGTCGTCACCAAGACGATCGACCTCGCCACGGGCACGATCCAATAGGCGGATGGGGCGATGCGGATTCTTGTTGTCGAAGACGATACCGATCTCAACCGGCAGCTCTCCGAGGCGCTGAAGGAGGCGGGCTATGTCGTCGACAGCGCCACGGACGGCGAGGAGGGCCACTTCCTCGGCGACACCGAACCCTATGACCTGGTTGTGCTCGACATCGGTCTGCCGGTGCTCGACGGGATTTCCGTGCTCGAGAAATGGCGCCGCGACGGCCGCACCATGCCGGTGCTGATCCTCACCGCCCGCGACCGCTGGAGCGACAAGGTGCAGGGCATCGACGCCGGGGCCGACGATTATGTCGCCAAACCCTTCCACATCGAGGAGGTGCTCGCCCGCGTCCGCGCGCTGGTGCGCCGCGCCGCCGGCCACGCCTCTAACGAGATCGAATGCGGGCCGGTCCGCCTCGACGGCCGGGCGGGGCGCGTCACCGTCGACGGCAATCCGGTCAAGCTCACCTCGCACGAATACCGCGTGCTCGAATATCTGATGCACCACCGCGACCGCGTGGTATCGCGCACCGAGCTGATCGAGCATCTCTACGATCAGGACTTCGACCGCGATTCCAACACCATCGAGGTCTTCGTCGGCCGGTTGCGCAAGAAGATCACCCCCGACATCATCGAAACCGTGCGCGGGCTCGGCTACCGCATCATCGAGCCGGGCGATGCGGCTTAGGGCGCTTGCCGGCCGCGTGCGGCTCAACTCGCTTGCCGGACGGTTGATCACGGCGGCGACGCTGTGGGCCGTGGTGGCGCTGGTCGCCGCCGGCCTGATTCTCATCTCCCTTTACCGCTCCACCGTCGAGAACGCCTTCGACCAGCGGCTCAGTGTCTATCTGCATACGCTGGTCGGCAGCCTCTCGGCGCAGGACCCGACCCAGCCCTTCAGTGATCCCGGCAATCTCGGCGAACAGCGCTTCGAGCTGCTCTATTCCGGCTGGTACTGGCAAGTGCGCAACGCCGCCACCCGCAAGGTCGTGCTGGCCTCCGGTTCGCTGTTCTCCGACACCATCGATATCGGCAAGGGAACCGGCACCAAGATCGAAACCGGCGTGACCTCCGGCGCGCTCGCCGGTCCCGACAAGCAGTCGCTGCGCTTCCTCGCCCGCACCGTCACTTTCGAAGGCCGCCCGCCGGTGATTCTGGTGGTTGCCGGCGACGCCGGCGAACTCAACAATCAGGTCGCCGGATTCGGCACCAGCGTGGCCATTACGCTTGCCATTTTCGGCATTGGCCTGGTTGCCGCGACCCTCATCCAGATCCGCTGGGGCTTAAGGCCGCTCGACCGCGTGCGCCATGCGCTGAGCGAGCTCAGGAGCGGCACGCGGACCCGCGTCGAAGGCGACTTCCCCGCCGAAATCTCTCCCCTGGTCAACGAGTTGAACGCGGTTCTTGAATCGAATCAGGAGGTTGTCGACCGCGCCCGTACCCAGGTCGGCAATCTCGCCCACGCCCTCAAGACGCCGCTCAGCGTCGTCATCAACGAGGCGCGGGCGAACCACGATCCGGCCTCGCTCAAGATCGTCGAGCAGACCGAGCTGATGCGCCGGCAGGTCAACCACTACCTCGACCGCGCCCGCATCGCCGCCCAGAGCGACGTCATCGGCGTGGTGACCGACGTCGAGCCGGTGATCGACCGGCTGGTGCGGGTGATGAGCCGCCTCCATGACGAGCGCGGGATCAAGCTTATCAGCGATGTGCCCGAGGGCGCCCGCTTCCGCGGCGAGCAGCAGGACTTCGAGGAGATCGTCGGCAATCTGGTCGACAATGCCTGCAAATGGGCGAAAACCAAGGTCGCGGTGACCGCGACCTATCGTCCGCCAGACGGCGCGGAAGATCCCGGCGCGCTGGAACTGCGCATCGACGACGACGGACCCGGCCTTACGGCAGAGGAGATCGAGGCGGCGGCCACCCGGGGCCACCGCCTGGACGAGACCAAGCCGGGTTCCGGGCTCGGGCTCTCCATCGTCGTCGACTTGGTTTCCATGTATCGCGGCCGGCTCAAGCTCGATCGCGCCCGCATCGGCGGCCTGTGCGCCATCGTGGAGCTGCCGGCGGCGTGAGAGACCATTTGCCAAAACGTCTCATTTCCGCCATTGGCAGATGGAATGGTAGCCGCGAGGCGGGCAGGGGGACTGGAGCAGTTCGGATGAATCGCGTCAGGGGCGTCGCGCTCGCCAGTATGGTTTTCGGACTTGCCGGCTGCCAGGCCGATTCGGGCTCTATCGTGGGCTCGATCATCGGCGGTTCGCCGCGGCTCGTCGGTGGGCTGGCCGGCGACCAGATCGGCCACAGCCTCAATGCCGGCGATCGCGGCCGGGCCCTCGCCGCCGAGTACCGGGCGCTGGAATATGGCCGCACCGGTGCCACCACTCCATGGAGCGACAGCCTCACCGGCCGCTACGGCGAGGTGGTGCCGGGCGCTCCCTATAAAGTGAACGACACCACCTGCCGGGAATATGTTCATGTGATCGTCGCCGACGGCCACTCCGAAACCGGCCGCGGCACCGCCTGCCGGAGCGCCAACGGAAGCTGGCAGACGGTGGGCTGACAAACAGCGATAGGGCTTTGCGCGACACTTTGTCCGCAGGTAAGCCAAAACCGCCAAGGGTATTGACCGTCCCTCGCTCATGATTGTGCTTTGGATCGCCATGGCCGTTCTCGCGGCCGCCACGTCTCTTTCGGTGCTTGCACCGCTCCATCGGGCCTCCCGTGCGGCCCGCTCGGAGCGCGGCCAGGCGCTGGCGATCTATCGCGACCAGCTCGGCGAGGTCGACCGCGACCTCGACCGCGGCGTCATCGGCGAGACCGAGGCGGGCGCCGCTCGCACAGAGATCTCCCGCCGGCTGTTGCGCGCCGGTCAGGAGACCGAAGACGACACCGCCGCCGGCAACCCGCGTCGGCGCCGCATCGCCACCATGATCATCATCGCCATGCCGGTGGCGGCGCTTGCCTTTTATCTCTTCATCGGCTCGCCGGAGATGCCGGGCGAGCCGCTGGCCGCGCGGCTCAACGCCCCGACCGATCAGCAGGACATTCCCACCCTGGTTGCCCGCATCGAGGCGCATCTCGCCGCCGATCCCAACGACGGCAAGGGATGGCAGATTGTGGCGCCGGTCTATCTGCGCCTTGGCCGCTTTGACGACGCGGTCGCGGCCTATCGCAACGTAGTCAAACTGCTTGGCGCCACCGCCGACAGCGAATCGGACCTCGGCGAGGCGATGGTGAGCGCCAATGGCGGCGTCGTCTCCACCGAGGCGCGCGCGGCCTTCGAGAGTGCCGTGAAGCTTGACGCGAGCGCCGTCAGGCCGCGTTTCTATCTGGCGCTGGCGCTCGGCCAGGAGGGCAAGAAGGACGCGGCCGTCGCCGCCTGGAAGGCGTTGCTCGACGGTGCGCCGGAGACGGCGCCCTGGGTCGCCGTCGCCAGACAAGAGCTGGCCAAGCTCGAAGGCGGCCCGGCGCCGGCCGCGACGGGCGGTTCGGCGGCACCTGCCGGACCCACTGCCGCCGACGTCACGGCCGCCGGCCAGATGTCGGCCTCCGATCGCACCGCCATGATCGAGGGCATGGTGGCGCAACTGGCCGCCAAGCTCGATGCCGACCCGGCCGACGGTGCCGGTTGGGCACGGCTGATCCGCTCGTATATGGTTCTCGGCAAGGCGGACGAAGCAAAGGCGGCCCTGGCCAAGGCGCGCGCCGCGCTCGCCAGCGACGCCACGGCGCTGGCAAGCGTCAACGAGGCGGCCAAGGCCGCGGGAGTGCCGGAATGACGATGGTTGCGCCACGCCGGACAGGCATGTCACGCAAGCAGCGGCGGCTGACGCTGATCGCCCTTGCCGGCGTCGTCCTGGCGATCGCCACCGGACTCATTCTCTATGCGCTCTCCGGCAAGATCGTCTTCTTCAACACGCCGACGGAGGTTGCCGACGGCAAGCTGCCGCCGGGAACGCGCGTCCGCCTCGGCGGCATGGTCGAGGACGGCAGCGTCAAGAAGGGCGCCGACGGCAAGGTCAGCTTCGTGGTCACCGACGGCAGTGCCGAGGTGCCGGTTACCTTTACCGGCATCCTTCCCGACCTTTTCCGCGAGGGCCAGGGCGTGGTGACCGAGGGCGTGCTCACCGCCAATCGCACGCTCGACGCCGATACCGTGCTGGCCAAGCATGACGAGCGCTACATGCCCAAGGAAGTGGTCGATGCGCTGAAGGCGCAGGGCCGCTGGGGCGAGACCAAGGAAAGCGTCGCCGCCAAGGCGGCTGCAGCGAAATGATCCCAGAACTCGGCCACTTCGCTCTGGTGCTGGCGCTGTTTCTGGCGCTGGTCCAGTCGACCGTTCCCTTCTACGGCGCGCTGAAGGGCGACCGACGGCTGACCGCGATCGCGGCACCGGCGTCGCTGACCCTGTTCCTGCTCGTCGGCCTCTCCTTCGCCGCGCTGGTTGAGGCCCACATCGTCTCGGACTTTTCGGTCCTCAACGTCGCCGAGAACTCGAACTCGAAGCTGCCGCTCATCTACAAGATCACCGGCGTGTGGGGGAACCACGAGGGCTCGATGCTCCTCTGGGTGCTGATCCTGACGCTGTTCGGCGCGCTTGTCGCCGCCTTCGGCGCCAACCTGCCCGACAGGTTGAAGGCGCTGGTGCTCTCCGTTCAGGGCTGGATCGGCTTCGCCTTCCTTCTCTTCGTCCTCATCACCTCCAATCCGTTCCTGCGCTTGGTCCCGGCGCCGATCGAGGGCCGCGACCTCAACCCGGTGCTGCAGGACATCGGGCTCGCCATCCATCCGCCGCTTCTCTATCTCGGCTATGTCGGCTGCTCGATCTCGTTCTCGTTTGCCGTCGCGGCGTTGATCGAGGGCCACATCGACGCCGCCTGGGCGCGCTGGGCGCGGCCGTGGACGCTGGCCGCCTGGATGTTCCTCACCGTCGGCATCGCCATGGGCTCCTACTGGGCCTATTACGAGCTCGGCTGGGGCGGCTTCTGGTTCTGGGATCCGGTCGAGAACGCCTCGCTGATGCCCTGGCTGGTGGCCACCGCGCTGCTCCATTCGGCGATCGTCATGGAGAAGCGCGACGCGCTCAAGATCTGGACGATCCTGCTCGCTATCCTCGCCTTCTCGCTGAGCCTGATCGGCACCTTCCTGGTGCGCTCCGGCGTGCTGACCTCGGTCCACGCCTTCGCCTCCGATCCCAGCCGCGGCGTTTTCATCCTCCTGATTCTCGTCCTCTTCATCGGCGGCGCGCTGACGCTGTTTGCCATGCGCGCCGGCGCGCTGGCGCCGGGCGGCATCTTTGCCCCGATCAGCCGGGAAGGGGCGCTGATCGTCAACAACGTCTTCCTCACCGCCGCCGCCGCCACCGTGGTCGTCGGCACGCTCTACCCGCTGGCGCTGGAAGCCCTGACCGGCATGCGCATTTCGGTCGGCGCGCCCTTCTTCAACCTCACCTTCATTCCGCTGGTGGCGCCGCTTCTGGCCATCGTGCCCTTTGGCCCGCTGCTTGCCTGGAAGCGCGGCGACCTCATCGCCGCCGGCCAGCGGCTGATGCTCGCCTTCGGCATTGCCATTGCCGGCGCCATCGTTGCCGGGGCCTTCGCCGGCTTCCACAACATGCTGGCGCTCGCCGGCATCTGGCTGGGCGCCTGGCTGATCGCCGGCGCGCTCTCCGAGCTTGCCTTCCGCATGAAGCTCGGCAGCCTGCCGCTCGGCGCCAGCCTCAGCCGTGCCGTCGGCCTGCCGCGCTCGGTCTTCGGCACCACGCTGGCCCATGCCGGCCTCGGCCTGACGGTGCTCGGCATCGTCGCCGTCACCACCTGGCAGGGCGAGATCATCCGCTCGATGAAGCCCGGCGATACGGCGACGCTGGCCGGCTACGACCTGACGCTGGACGGCTTCGTCACGCGCGCCGGCTCGAACTATCAGGAAACAGCGGTGAAATTCACCGTGCGCCAGGGCGGTAATACGGTAGCCACGCTGGAGCCGGCCAAGCGCCGCTTCGCCGCCAGCGGCACGGACACGACCGAATCGGCGATCCGCAATTTCGGCTTTTCCCAGCTCTATCTGTCGATCGGCGACATTGCCGCCGACGGCACCGTGACGGCGCGCCTTTACTGGAAGCCGATGGTGACGCTGATCTGGTTGGGGGCGCTGGTCATGGCATTCGGCGGCCTCATGTCGCTCAGCGACCGGCGCCTGCGCGTCGGCGCACCGAAACCGGCCAAGCCGCGCGCCCAGCCGGCACCGGCGGAGTAGGGCAATGCGGCAGCTGGCAGCGCTGGCGATCCTGATCTTCGGCCTGGTGGTGCCGGCGTTTGCCGTCACGCCCGA
Source organism: uncultured Alphaproteobacteria bacterium (assembly GCA_963750065.1). Classification (GTDB taxonomy): domain Bacteria; phylum Pseudomonadota; class Alphaproteobacteria; order Rhizobiales; family Kaistiaceae; genus CAVSRC01. The sequence goes on along the minus strand of CAVVPK010000019.1, from coordinate 343,483 downwards.
CGAGATGCTCAAGGATCCGGCGCTCGAGGCGCGCGCCCGGGTGCTGTCGCAGGAGCTGCGCTGCCTCGTCTGCCAGAACGAATTGATCGACGATTCGAACGCGGCGCTCGCCCACGACATCCGCGTGCTTCTGCGCGACCGGCTGAAGGCCGGCGACACCGACAGCCAGGCGATCAACTATCTGGTCGCCCGTTATGGCGAATTCATCCTGCTCAAGCCCCGCTTCAACGCCCATACCTGGGCTTTGTGGCTGGCCCCGCCGGGGGCCCTGGTTATCGGCGGGCTGGTGGCGGCGGCCTTCTACTGGAAGCGGCGCAAGCGGTCGGTCGAGCCGGCGCCGCTCGACGCCACTGAAACCGCCGACCTGCAGCGCCTGCTGTCCGACGACGGCTGAAGACGGCCCAAAACCCCCGAAAAATTACCGAAATGTAATGGCGCCGACAGAGGCCCGTAAGGTCGCTGTCGCCATAGTGCCTGCCAACGACGCCACACGACATGACGCGGCACTGGCGAGTGGGGACGGTGCCGGCTTCAGGAGAGAAAGGACAGAGTATCCTATGAACAGCCCGATTTCCCCCAAGAAGAATTTGCGCGCGCTTGCGCTGGGCGGTACCGCCCTGGCGCTGGTGCTGGCCGGCGGTGTCCTCGGCGGGACGTTCAATCTTGTCCGCCCGACGCCGGCTCTCGCCGATCCGGTTCAGGTCCAGGGCGTGCAGATCCCGAGCTTCGCCGACCTGGTACAGAAGGTGAGCCCGGCGGTGGTGAGCGTGCGTGTCAAGGACGCGCAGCCCCAGCTCTCGGCGGACAATCAGGACCTTCCCTTCCAGTTTCAGCCCGGCTCGCCGATGGAGCGCTTCTTCCGGCAGTTCCGTCAGTTGAACCCCAACGACAACAATAATAACAACAACCAGCAGCAGCGGCCGCGCGGCTTCTCGATGAGCCTCGGCTCGGGCTTCTTCATCTCCGACGACGGCTACCTGGTCACCAACAACCATGTCGTCGACAAGGGGTCGTCGTTCACCGTCGTGCTCGACGACGGCACCGAGCTGCCGGCCAAGGTGATCGGCACCGACGACAAGACCGACCTGGCGCTGCTCAAGGTCAACGATCCCGGTCACAAGTTCACCTACGTCAAGTTTGCCGACAGCAATCCGCGCGTCGGCGACTGGGTGGTCGCGGTCGGCAATCCGTTCGGCCTCGGCGGCACCGTCACCGCCGGCATCGTTTCGGCTGAAGGTCGCCAGATCGGCGGTCCCTACGACAACTACATCCAGATCGACGCGCCGGTGAACCGCGGCAATTCCGGCGGCCCGACCTTCAACGTCAACGGCGAGGTCATCGGCGTCAACACAGCCATCTACTCTCCCTCCGGTGGCAGCGTCGGCATCGCCTTCGACATCCCGTCCTCGACCGTCTCCAGCGTCGTCAACGATCTGATGAAGCATGGCTCGGTGGTGCGCGGCTGGCTGGGCGTCCAGATTCAGTCGGTCAATCAGGGCATCGCCGACAGCCTCGGCCTCAAGCAGGCGGAAGGCGCCATCGTCGGCGAGGTCATGGACGGCAGCCCGGCGTCCAAGGCGGGCTTCAAGGTCGGCGACGCCATCACGGCGGTCAACGGCCAGCCGGTCAAGGACTTCGCGCGATCTGGCCCTGCGCATTTCGCAGATGGATCCCGGCGCCAAGGCGACGATCACCTATTGGCGCGGCGGTGAAAGCCATACCGCCGACGTGACCCTCGGCACGCTGCCCGACACGCAGAAGATGGCTGCGGCCGGCCAGAACAACGCTCCGGCGGTGAAGCCGTCGGCGCTGGAGGGTTTCGGTCTGACGCTGAGCCCCGACAGCTCCAACCAGGGCGGAGTTGTCATCGCCCAGGTCGATCCGACGGGCAAGGCGGCCGAGCAGGGGCTGCAGGCCGGAGACGTCATTCTTTCGGTCGGTGCCACGGCCGTCGATTCGCCGGCCCAGGTTGAAAAGATGGTGGCAGACGCCAAGGCCGGTGGCCACAAGGCGGTGCTGCTCAGAATCAAGTCTGGCGACCAGACGCAGTTTGTCGCTCTGACATTCGCGCAGACTTGACCAACGCGAGAGGCGGAAGCGCTCTATCGTCGCCCCGAGACTTCCGCTTGGCGCGGACGGCAGGCCGGCCCCCCGGCCTGCCGTTCTCCTTTCTGGGGCTGTATAATCCGTTCTCGATGACTATCTTGGCGCCATGCGCATCTTGCTGATCGAAGACGACCGCGAGGCGGCCGCTTACCTCTCCAAAGCCCTGCGCGAAGCGGGCCATATCGCCGACCATGCCGCCGACGGCGAGATCGGTGCCGCCATGGCCGGCGACGGCGGCTATGAGGTGCTGGTCGTCGACCGCATGTTGCCCAAGCGCGACGGCCTGTCGATCGTCGAGGAACTGCGCAAGCGCGGCGACCAGACACCGGCGCTGTTCCTTTCCGCGCTCGGCCAGGTGGACGACCGGGTCGCCGGCTTGAGGGCCGGCGGCGACGATTACCTTGCCAAGCCCTATGCCTTCTCCGAACTGCTGGCCCGCGTCGAGGCGCTCGGCCGGCGACAGAAGCCGGGCACGGCCGAGACCGTCTACCGCGTCGGCGACCTCGAACTCGACCGGCTCGGGCACACCGTCACCCGTTCCAACCAGGCGATTCCGCTGCAGCCGCGCGAGTTCCGCCTGCTCGAATATCTGATGAAAAATGCCGGCCAGGTGGTCACCCGCACGATGCTGCTCGAGAACGTCTGGGACTATCACTTCGATCCGCAGACCAACGTGATCGACGTGCATGTCTCGCGCCTGCGCGCCAAGATCGACAAGGGCTTCGGCGAGCCGCTGCTGCACACCGTGCGCGGCGCCGGATACATGATCCGTGACGCCACTCGGTAAGGTCGTCCGCACCACCGCCTTCAAGCTGTCGGCGATCTATATTGCTGTCTTCACCATCTTCGCCGTCGCCTTCGTCGTCTATATTTCCTACACCACCGACGAGGTGCTCACCCAGCAGCTGCGCCAGACGATCGCCACCGACCTGTCGGGTCTCGCCGATCAGGCGCGCACCGGCGGCCTTGCCGGTCTGGTCGACGCCATCGAGGCTCGCAGCCGCCAGCCCGGCGCCAGTCTCTACCTGATCACCGACGCCTCCAAGCACCCGCTCGCCGGCAACGTCTCCGACGTGCCGCAAAGCCTTCTCGACCAGGCGAGCAGCAATCCCATCATCGTCAGCTACAAGCGCTTCCCCGGCGAGCGCCAGGACCATTTCGCCCTCGTCCAGCTCGTCAATCTGCCCGGCGGCTACCACATGCTGGTCGGCCGCGACCTCGGCGAGCGCGAGCAGTTCCGCCACATCATCGCGCAGGCGCTCACCTGGGCCCTGGCGCTGATGATCGGCCTGGCGGCATTGTCATGGGTGTTTGTCAGCCGGCGTGTGCTCAAGCGCATCGATTCGCTATCGGCCTCGAGCCGCAAGATCATGACCGGCGACCTCGCCGGCCGCCTTGAAGTGACTGGCAGCGGCGACGAGTTCGACCGCCTCGCCGACAGCCTCAACGCCATGCTCGAACGCATCGAGCACCTGCTCTACGGCCTCAAGGACGTCTCCGACAACATTGCCCACGACCTCAAGACGCCACTGACGCGCCTGCGCAACCGGGTCGAGGGGGCGCTGGCCGGACCCGCCGATTCGGACAAGTACCGCTCGGCGCTTGAGGCGACCATCGAGGAGTTAGATGGGCTCATCCAGACGTTCAACGCCCTGCTGATGATCGCGCGCATCGAGGCCGGCTCGCCCGATGGCGCCATGACCGAACTCGATTCGCGCGAGATCGTGCAGGACGTGGCCGACCTCTACGAGCCGGTGGCCGAGGAAAGTGGTGTCGAACTCAAGGTCGAAACGCCGCAATCGGTCACCTTGAAGGGAAGCCGCGAGCTGCTCGGCCAGGCGCTCGCCAACCTGATCGACAACGCCATCAAGTATGGCCAGGGCCGCCCCGAGAAAACGCCGCGGATCGTCGTTTCCACCGCCCGCGACGGCGACAGCGTCGTCTTCCGGGTGGCCGACAACGGGCCGGGCATCCCGGAAGGCGACCGCGAACGCGTCCTGCAGCGCTTCGTGCGTCTCGAAGAAAGCCGTTCACAGCCGGGCAGCGGCCTCGGCTTGAGCCTTGTCGCGGCGGTCGCGCGGCTTCACCATGGGACGCTCGAACTCGGCGACGGCAAGCCGGGTCTCGTCGTCACCATTCGCCTGCCGACCGAATGACACGCACATGGCAACTGCAAGAGGGAGGCAGAAGCCTTCCCGTGAACCTGCCAAGGCAAAGACCCTCGCTGAACGCCTGGAGCCGCGGCTGAGGCCGGCGACCGCCGCGCGGACGAAGGTGCGGATGGCCGAAATCAAGGCCGCGGCCGAGACGGCCGGCAGCGCCGCCACTTTGGCCGAGGCGCTGGCGCAGCCTGAGGTCACCGGCTTCATCGCCGGCGTCATGGACTGCGCGCCCTTCCTGCGCACCCTGATCCTTGACGATCCCGCCGGGCTGGCGAAGCTGCTTTCCGCCGATCCGGCGGCGCGCATGCGCCGCCTTGCCGCCGGGATTCGCCGTGCCTGGAAGACGGACGACGCGGCAGCGCTGATGGCGACGCTGCGCCGCGGCCGCCAGGAGGCGGCGTTGCTCACCGCGCTCGCCGATCTCGGCGGTGTCTGGGACGTTGTGCAGGTCACGGCGGCACTCACCGCCTTCGCCGAAGCCGCAGTCAGCACGGCAGTGCGCTTCGTGCTCCGCGAAACCGCCGCCGCCGGCCGCATCACGCTTCGCGATCCCGAGGCGCCGGAAGAGGGCAGCGGCTGGATCGTGCTCGGCATGGGCAAGTTCGGCGCCGGCGAGCTGAACTATTCCAGCGACATCGACCTGATCGTGCTCTTCGACGAGGAGCGCGCGCCACTCGGCGAGGGCGTCGAGCCCACCACGCTGTTCGTGCGCATGACCCAGCGGCTGGTCGCGCTCTTGCAGGAACACACCGCCGACGGCTACGTCTTCCGTACCGATCTCAGGCTGCGCCCCGATCCCGGTTCGACCAACATCGCCATTTCGACCGAAGCCTCGCTGCAATATTACGAGAGCCTCGGCCAGAATTGGGAGCGCGCGGCGCTCATCAAGGCGCGCCCGGTCGCCGGCGATCAGCAAGCGGGCGACGCCTTCCTCGCCGACCTCACCCCCTATATCTGGCGCAAATACCTGGATTTTGCGGCAATCGCCGACATCCACTCGATCAAACGCCAGATCCACGACCATCGCGGCCATGCCGTGGTGGCGGTCGCCGGCCACAACATCAAGCTCGGCCGCGGCGGCATTCGCGAGATCGAGTTCTTCGTCCAGACCCAGCAGCTCATCGCCGGCGGCCGCCAGCCGGAACTGCGCGGGCGGCGCACGCTCGACATGCTGAAGGCGCTGGCGAAGTTCGGCTGGATCGACAAGACCACAAGCGACGAGCTGAGCAGCGCCTATGGCGAGCTGCGGACGATCGAGCATTGCCTGCAGATGGTCAACGACGCGCAGACGCACACCCTGCCGGACGATGCGGACGGACTTGCCGTCATTGCGCGCATGGCTGGCTATCGCAATGCGAGCGCCTTTGCGAAGGCGGTGGCCAGGACACTCACCACCGTTCGCGACCGATATGCGGCGCTGTTCGAGACCGCGCCGTCGCTGACCTCCGCCATCGGCAGCCTGTCGTTCACCGGCGACACCGACGATCCGGAGACGCTGGCCACGCTAACGGCGCTCGGCTACCACAATCCGGCTGAGGTCAGCCGCACGATCCGCGGCTGGCACTTCGGCCGCTACCCGGCGACGCGCTCGGCCAGCGCCCGCGAGCGGCTGACGGAGTTCGTGCCGGTGTTGCTGGAGGCGCTGGCGGGAGGCGAGAGCGCCGATGCGGCCTTCGCCGCCTTCGACCGTTTCCTTGCCCGCATGCCGGCCGGCGTCCAGCTCTTCTCCCTTCTGCAGACCAATGCCGGCCTGCTCAACCTGCTGGTGACGGTGCTGGCGGCGGCCCCGCGCCTGGCCGAGACCATCGTGCGCCGCGCCCATGTGATGGACGCGCTGCTCGACCCGGCCTTCTTCGGCTCGCTGCCGGACGCCGCTCTGCTGCGCCAGCGGCTGACAGAGTCGCTGGCTGAGGCACGCGACTTCGAGGACGTGCTCGACCGCGCCCGCATCTTCGGCCAGGAGCAGCAGTTCCTCATCGGCGTGCGCGTGCTCGCCGACACCGTCAGCGTGCGCCAGGCCGGCTATGCCTATAGCGATCTTGCCGACGTGCTCCTCTCCGCCGTGCTCGATGCCACGGTGCAGGAGTTCGAGCGGGTACACGGCAAGATGAAGCGCGGCGCCGTGGCGCTGGTCGCCATGGGCAAGCTCGGCGGTCGCGAGATGAGCGCGACCTCGGATGTCGATCTCATCCTGCTCTACGATTTCGACGAGGCGTCGCCGTCGTCGAGCGGCGAGCGCCCGTTGCACGGATCGCAATACTATACGCGGCTGACCCAGCGGCTGGTGGCCGCGCTTTCCGCCCCGACCGCCGAGGGCACGCTCTATGCCGTCGATTTCCGCCTGCGCCCCTCGGGCAAGTCCGGGCCGCTGGCAACCCATATCGAGGCCTTTGCCGCCTATCAGGCCAAGGACGCCTGGACGTGGGAGCGCATGGCGCTGACCCGCGCCCGCATCGTTGCCGGCGACCGGAAGCTCAAGAAGCGTGCCGGCGAATGCATCCACGCCATCCTTACCGCGCGCCGCGACGCCAAGAAGATCATCGCCGATATCTGTGAAATGCGGACGATGGTCGAGGAGGCGAAGGGCGGCGAGGGCGCCTGGGACCTCAAACAGGCGCCGGGCGGCCTGGTCGATATCGAGTTCATCGCGCAGGCGCTGCTGCTGGTGGATGCCCACCGCCACCCCGGTCTGATCTCGACCGAGACCGAGACGGCGCTCGCGGCCGCCGCCGCCGCCGGGCTGCTGTCGCCGGCCGATGCCGACATCCTGTTGCCGGCGCTGAAGCTCTACCAGGCGCTGATCCAGATCATCCGCCTCTGCCTCGACGCGCCGTTCGACCCCGAGACGGCGCCGCGCGCGCTTCTCGAACGGCTGGCACAGGCCGGCGAGCTGCCCGATTTCGCTACGCTCGACGCCCATGTGCGCGTCACCGAAAGCGCGGTGCGCGGGGTCTTCGAACGGTTGATCGGACCCGTGCTGGAAAAGCCGCCGACATAGTATTCCGACATAGTATAATGCACCCACCCGACCGGGCTTGTCCGGCGGCTTTCGGGAGGTGCGCTTATGTTGCGTGTCTTGCGTGGTTGCCAGGCAACCGTCGCGGTGTTCGTGCTCGGCGGGTTGGCTCCGGCCCATGCAGCCAATCTCGTCTGGCAGTTTAGCCAGGACGATGAATCCGCTTTCCTCGGCGTCGCCGATTCCGCCGCCAAGGAGGGCACAGAGTTCTTATCCCTTCTACATGAGCTGCGCCGCTACCGGCGACCAGACGACAGTGGTGTCGAACGTCGATGCGAAAGCGCTCGGCGCCTCGATCGCCAAGGGCGAAGTGCCCGCGGTCTCCTACCTGCTCGACGGTCAGCAGCAGGACGATACCGGCGGCGTGGTTGCCGACATCCGTTTCGACGAGATGTCCGGCTCCTGGCAATACCTCATCGCCGGCGCCGACTACGACCTTCTGCTCACCGCCAAGGACGTCAGGGTCAAAGGCGTTGGCGTCGATTTGCAGCTGCCGGAGAAGGATCTTGCCGCATCGCTGCAGAAGCTGAAGGACGCCTGCGACGGGCTGCTCTCCAGCGACGAGGGCGGCGACGCAGGCGGCAGCGACACCGGCGGCGGCAACTGAGACAGGCAGAAACTGGTGGTCAGGCCGCCGACTGCTGGTGCACCTCCGGCGGCGGCGGATCGGTCGGCAGCCGCACCGAGACTACGGTGCCGTGGCCGACGCGCGAGCGGATGCGCATGCGCCCGCCGTGGAGCGTCGCCAGCGACAAGGTGATCGCCAGGCCCAGGCCGGAGCCGCGATGGCTCTTGGTGAACTGGTTGCTCACCTGCTCGAACGGGCGGCCGAGCTTCTTCAGCGCATCGCGCGGGATGCCGATGCCGGTATCGGCCACCGTGAAGACGATGGCCTTGCCGATGGCGCGGGCGCGCAGGCGGATGCTGCCGCCCTGAGGCGTGAACTTCACCGCATTGGACAACAGGTTGAGCATCACCTGCTTGAGCGCCCTGCGGTCGCCGCGCATGCGCAGGTTCCGTGCTCGCTGTCTGCCGTGACGTCGATGTTCTGGGCGGCGGCCTGGGTCGAGACCACGCGCACCGACTCCTCGACCAGATCGTCCAGCACGAGGTCCTCCGGGTGCAGCGACATGCGGCCGGCCTCGATCCGCGACATGTCGAGCACATCGTTGATGACGCCGAGCAGGTAGGTGCCGCTCTGGTGGATGTCCTGGCAGTATTCGAGGTATTTCGGCGAGCCCAGCTCGCCGAACATGCCCGACTGCATGATCTCCGAGAAGCCGATGACGGCATTGAGCGGCGTCCTGAGCTCGTGACTGACATTGGCGAGGAACTCGGACTTGGTGCGGTTGGCCTCCTCGGCGCGGTCCTTCTCCTCCGAGTATTTCTCGGCCAGCTCGACCATCTGCTGCGCCTGCTGCTCGAGCTTCTGGCGCGATTGACGCAGGTCGGCGATGGTCGCCATCAACCGCCGCTCGCCCTCGATCAGCTTGCCCTCGTGGCGCTTCAACTGGGTGATGTCGGTACCCACCGAAACGAAGCCGCCGTCCTTGGTCCGCCGCTCGTTGATCTGCAGCCAGCGGCCGTCCTCGAGCTGCAGCTCGAATGAACGCGCGCCGGCTTCCGGACTGTCGTCGGTGACCACCTGCGAGCGCACCAGTGGCTTGCGCCCGGCGGCGATGACATCGGCATAGGGCGTTCCCGACGCCAGCACCACGTCGGGGATGCCGTGCAGCTGCTGGTACTTGGAATTGCACATCACCAGGCGGTTTTCCGCGTCCCACAGAACGAAGGCCTCGGAGATCGTCTCGATGGCGTCGCGCAGGCGGATGTCGGCGGTCTTCGAGCGCTCGACCAATCGCATCTGCTCGGTGACGTCGACGGCGATACCGATCAGATGCGGTTGTGGGCTGTCGCGATCGACCAGCTCGGCGCGCACCCTCAGCCAAATCCAGCGGCCGTCGACATGGTGCATGCGGAACATGCGGTCGACCGTCGTTTCGCCGGCCTCGAACAGGGATTCGACCAGCGCCAGCAGGTCGCCGTCGTCGGGGTGGATGAGCCGCGCCACTTCGCCGAAGCCGAGCAGCGTGTCGCGCGCATCCAAGCCGATGATTTCGAACATCGAGCGCGACCAGAAGATGCGTGCGCTGGCGAGGTCCCAGTCCCACAAGCCGCAGCGGCCGCGCGCGAGCGCCGTCTCGAAGCGCGCCTGCGTTTCGCCATAGATGCGATCCGCCTCGCCGGCACGGGCCGTCTGCGAGAAATAGCCATAGAGGATGACCAGCAGGATGGCGCTGGTGCCGACGAAGATGGCGACATTGAGCGAGACGTTGGAACGCCACGGCTTGTAGATGCCCGAAAGCGGCTCGACCACGGCGACGGCGCCCAGCGGCGCCGGGAGATTGTTGAGCGCGGCGTATGCCTTGTCGCCGCCCGGCAGCGCGACCTCGAGGACGCCGGCACGCGCGCCGAAAGTGGTGAGAAGCTGGGCGTTGCCGATGGCGTTGTCGAGCGGGTGATCCTCGCGCGCGAAATCGCGCGGCGCACTGGCGATGATCGTGCCGTTGGCGTCGGTGACGTAGATCTGCCGGCCGTCCCTGGTGGCGCCGGCCGGCAGCGCGTCGGACAGTGTGTTGAGTGCATCGGTACGCGTCGGGTTGCCGCCGGATTTGGCATAGGCATCGGAGAGGATGCGGACGATCATGCTGATCGCCTTCTGCGCGTCACTCTCGCGGTCGACGCGCAGCTCGTACAGCTCGAGGAAGCGGGCCAGGCCGACGATCAGCAGGAAGATGGCGATGAGGACGGGGATGAGCCGGCGCAGGAACGGTTCGGCGGCCAGCAGCTTGCGGTAGGCAGGGCCGGCCAGCAGCCGCGCGTGGCCCGTCAGCCCCGGGCGCCGCGGTCCTCCACCGGCCGATTTTGGATAATGCTTCACCGCAGGCGACAGTGCCGCCTCTGCCCGCGCCATGGCAGGCCCCCTCGATTTCGCCGCGTGAATCCGGGAGTTGCCACGCCCGAATCAGTGTCATTTGAATCGAGGCGATTCGGGATGTCCAGTGCTGTAAACGAAATATTTACCAAGTGGCGGAACGCCACGGATCCGGCGGCAAATGACGACATTCGACCAATGCGTCGGGGCGGAGTATGGTCGGCTTGGCGACTTGAGAGACAGCGGACCATGACGCAAGCGGCGATGAGCACGAGCCAACCGTCGGGAATCGGCGGATGGCTTATCCTGCCCGCCATCGGCATCGTCGTGGCGCCGGTGTGGTTCGCGAAAAACGTCTTCGACTATTTTCCCGGGATCGAATTGCTCGAACCCGGCACGCTTGTCCACACCATGACAATGATCGAAGTCTTGGGTCTGATCGGCTTCGCAATTCTTGCAACGCTCACCGCCGTTCAGTTCTTCACCTACAGGAAAGGCGCGCCGAAGCTGTACAGGGTCTTCATGGTCGGTCAGCTTCTGTTTCTCATGGGAGATTATTGGCAAGCAGCGATATTCTTCAGCAAACCCATGTTCGACATCGACACCGGGATCACGATGAGCATGCTGTTTGCCGCCTGCCTGATCTGGGTCCCGTATTTCCTTTACTCGGCCAGGGTGCGCAACACCTTCGTGCGCTAGCGATGACCGCGTTCCCCGGACGCGATGCTCCGCGCCCGGGACACGAACCTTACGCCAACGTGCGGGTGACGATGTCGCGCACGTCGGAGGAGAGCGCCTGCTCGGCCGCGACGCGGGTGAGCGCTTTCTCGGCCAGTGCGCGGCGATGCGGCTCGAGCGCCCGCCACGAGCGGAAGCTGACCAGAAGCCGCGCCGCGGTCTGCGGATTGCGCCGGTCGAGCTCTCTGACGAAATCGGCGAGGAAATCGTAGCCGGCCCCATCCGCGCGGTTGAACTGCGTCTGGTTGGCGCCGGCAAAGGCACCGACCAGCGCGCGAATACGGTTGGGGTTGGTGATCGAGAAGGACGGGTGAACAAGCAATGCCTTCACCCGGTCGAGCGTCTCCGGCGCCGGGACGATGGCCTCGAACATCAGCCACTTGTCGAGGACGAGCGGATCGTTGCGATAGCGGTCGTGGAAGGCTTCCAGCGCGGTGAAGCGTTCAGGCAGCGCGCCCGCCGCAAGGATGCCCAGCGCCGCCGAGCGGTCGGTCATGTTGTCGGCCGCGGCGAAGCGCCGGGTCAAGCGTTGGACGGCCTGCGGATCGCCGTTGGCGACCATGAGGTCGAGGGCGGCATTGGCGAGCGACCGGCGGCCAGCCGAGGCGGCGTCCGGTGAGTAGGACGCCGCGGTGGCGAGCCGGTCGACGAGGGCGGCCAACCGGGCACCGAGCCGGTCGGCGATGCGCGCCCGCACCTGGTTGCGGGCCGCGGCGATGGCGTCGGGATCGACATCGCGGCCGATCTCGCGGGCGATATCGGCCTCGGCGGGAAGCTGGAGCACCTGGGCGCGAAAGGCGGCCTCGAGATCCTCGTTCTCGGCGACATCGGCCAAAGCATCGATGAGCTGCACGTCGAAATCGACCATCTCGCCGCGCTCCGCGTCGGCCGCGCCCACCGTCAGCGAGCGCATGGCAAGCGTCTGCGCCGCCTGCCAGCGGTTGAACGGGTCGGCGTCAGTCCTCAGCAGGAAGAGCAGATCGGCCTCGGAAAGGTCAATGTTGAGCCTGACCGGCGCCGAGAAGCCGCGCAGCAGCGAGGGCACCGGCCGGCTCGAGACACCGTGGAAGACGATCGTCTGGCTCTCCCCGGTGAGCTGGATCACGTCGCCGTCGACGCGCCCACCGGTGACGTGCTCGAAGGCAAGGTCGTCGCCATTGGCGCCGACCAGACCGAAGCGCACCGGAATGTGCTGCGGCTGCTTGTTGGACTGGCCGGGAGTGGGCGGGCAGGACTGCTCAAGCGTCAGCGCATAGGACTTCTGACGCGGATCGTAGCTGCCCCTGGCGACGACTTCGGGCGTACCGGCCTGCGAATACCAGAGCTTGAACTGGGCGAGGTCGGTGCCGGTGGCCTCAGTGAAGGCGGCGAGAAAGTCCTCGATGGTCACCGCCTGGCCGTCATGGCGTTCGAAATAGAGGTCCATGCCGGCGCGAAAAGCCTCCGCCCCGAGCACCATCTTCAGCATGCGCACGACCTCGGCGCCCTTCTCGTAGACGGTCGGCGTGTAGAAGTTGTTGATCTCGTGATAGGTCTCCGGCCGCACCGGATGGGCCAGCGGCCCCGCGTCTTCGGGGAACTGACGCGCCTGCAGCGTGCGCACGTCGGCGATGCGCTTGACCGGCCGCGAGCGCATGTCGGACGAGAACTCCTGGTCGCGGAAGACGGTCAGCCCTTCCTTCAGGCAGAGCTGGAACCAGTCGCGGCAAGTGATTCTGTCGCCTGTCCAATTGTGGAAATATTCGTGGGCGATGACCCCCTCGATATAACCGAAATCGGAATCGGTGGCGGTGTCCGGGTCGGCCAGCACGTATTTGTCGTTGAAGACGTTGAGGCCCTTGTTCTCCATCGCCCCCATGTTGAAGTCCGACACGGCGACGATGTTGAACACGTCGAGATCGTATTCGCGGCCAAACGCGGTCTCGTCCCAGCGCATGGAGCGCTTGAGCGAATCCATCGCCCAGGCTGAGCGCGCCTCCTTGCCGTGCTCGCAATAGATGGCCAGCGCCACCTTGCGCCCCGACATGGTGGTGAAGCTGTCCCTGAGCACGCCAAGATCGCCGGCAACCAGCGCGAACAGGTAGGACGGCTTGGGAAAGGGGTCGTGCCAGACGGCGAAATGCCGGTCGCTGCCGGCGATATCGCCGGAGTCCGTCAGGTTGCCGTTGGAAAGCAGCACTGGCGCAGCATCCTTCGCCGCCTCGATGCGCGTCGTGTAGACGGCCAGCACGTCCGGCCGGTCGAGGAAATAGGTGATGCGGCGGAAGCCCTCCGCCTCGCACTGGGTGCACCAGGTGCCGGAGGAGCGGAAGAGCCCCATCAGCTTGGTGTTGGCGGTGGGGTCGATCTCGGTGACGATGTCCAGCGTGAACGGCGTCGCGGGCACATCCGCGATGGTGAGTTTCTCTGGCGTCGCAGTGTAGCGGTCGGGGGGAAGCACCGCGCCGTCGATCGCCACCAACACCAGATTCAGTTCGCCGCCGTCAAGCGTCAGAGGCGTGCCCGGACTGGCGGGGCGCATGGCCAGCCGCGCCGCGACCCGGGTGGCATGCGGGTCGAGGCGAAAATCGAGATCGACGGTCTCGATGGCAAAATCGGGGGCGCGGTAATCCGCCAGGCGAATGGGGGCCGTCTCAGTCTTCATGGCGTCTTGGGCTTTCGAAAGGCGAGCGTAACGGGCCCGATAGATAGCACGCAGGCCGCTGAAGGCAATTCCCGCAGACGAATAATACGGATTCCAAAGAAAATTGACCGCGGCGACATCACGTCGAATTGCAATCGCCGATTAGTCAGTCTATTCAACGGAAAAGACGTAATAAGCGACGAGCGCTTCCAGGGGGGTAGTGCCTCGCGCTTCGCGCGGAGGGCGCCTGCACATGTATCTCGGTCTGGACATTGGTACCTCGTCGGTGAAGGCGGTTCTCATCGACGAGCGTCAGCACGTTGTTGCCAGCGAAACCGCTGATCTCGAAGTCTCCCGGCCCCATTCGGGATGGTCGGAGCAGGACCCGGACAGCTGGTGGACGGCCTGCGAGGCTGTCCTCGACAAGCTGGCTGCCACGCACAAGGCGGCACTTGCCGGCGTACGCGGCATCGGCCTTTCCGGCCACATGCACGGCGCCACGCTGATCGATTCGGCCGACAAGCCGCTCAGACCCTGCATCCTGTGGAACGACGTGCGCTCCGCCAAGGAGGCCGCTGAACTGGATGCGAACCCGAGCTTCCGCGCCGTCACCGGCAACATCGTCTTCCCCGGCTTCACCGCACCCAAGCTGGTCTGGGTGGCGCGCCATGAGCCGGAAACGTTTGCCAAGGTTGCCAAGGTATTGCTGCCCAAGGATTATGTGCGGCTGAAGCTGACCGGCGACTACGCCTCGGACATGTCGGATTCGGCCGGCACCGCGTGGCTCGATGTCGCCAAGCGCGACTGGAGCGACGAACTGCTGGGGGCCACCAAGCTGTCGCGCGCCCAGATGCCGGCGCTCTACGAGGGCTCGGCGGCGACCGGTCAATTACGCCCCGAACTGGCCAAACGCTGGGGCATGGCGGCGACCGTGGTGGTTGCTGGCGGCGGCGGCGACAATGCCGCCTCGGCCTGCGGTGTCGGCGTGGTCAAGCCGGGCACCGCCTTCGTTTCGCTCGGCACCTCCGGCGTGCTCTTCGTTTCCAATGCCCGCTTCTCGCCAGACCCGGCGACCGCCGTCCACGCCTTCTGCCACGCGGTACCCGACACCTGGCACCAGATGGGCGTCATCCTTTCCGCCGCCGGCGCGCTCGAATGGCTGGCGGACGTGTTCTCGACCAGCGCCGCCGCGCTGACCAAGCCGCTGGAGGATGACACCAGCGGCCCTGGCGAAGTGATCTTCCTGCCCTACCTCGGCGGCGAGCGGACGCCCCATAACGACGCCACCATCCGCGGCAGCTTTGCGGGGCTCAGCTATGCCACCGACAAGACGGCGCTCACCCGCGCCGTTCTGGAAGGCGTCGCCTTCGCCTTCGCCGACAGCCTCAAGGCGCTCACCCAGGCCGGCGCCAGCGTCGAGCGGGCCCTTGCCGTCGGCGGCGGCTCACGCTCGAAGAAGTGGCTGCGCATTATCGCCAATGCGCTCAACATCATTGTCGACGTGCCGGAAGAGGGCGACTTCGGCGCCGGCCTTGGCGCGGCACGCCTCGGCCTGATCGCGGCCGAGAACGCCGATCCTTTCGCCGTCTGTGCCCAGCCGGCAATTCGCGAAACGATCGAACCCGATCCCGAACTGGTTCCGGCCTACGCTGCCGCCTATGCGACGTACCGGAAGCTCTATCCCGCTACCAAGGAGGCCATGTCCCAATGAGTGCCCGTTTCTTCAACCAAGAAAAGCCGATCAAGCTTGCCCGCGGGAAGGCGGGCGACGGCCTCGCCTACCACTGGTACGACCCCAACAAGAAGGTGCTGGGCAAGCGCATGGAGGACCATCTGCGCTTTTCCGTCGCCTACTGGCATTCTTTCGCCTGGGATGGCCGCGACATGTTCGGCGGCGAGACGTTCATGCGTCCGTGGATGCACATGTCGGACGAGATGGAAGCGGCGAAGCTGAAGGCCGACGTCGCCTTCGAGATGTTCCGCCTGCTCGGCGTGCCCTTCTTTGCCTTCCATGACCGCGACATCGCGCCGGAAGGCAAGACGCTGGCCGAATCCAACAAGAACGTGCGCATCATCGGCGACATCTTCGCCGAGAAGATGGCGAAGACGAAGGTCAAGCTCCTGTGGGGCACGGCCAACTTGTTCTCCAATCGCCGCTACATGGCGGGCGCGGCGACCAATCCCGATCCGGATATCTTTGCCTATGCCGCGGCGCAGGTGAAAAACGTGCTCGAGCTGACCCACGAGCTGGGCGGCGCCAACTACGTGCTGTGGGGCGGCCGCGAGGGCTACGAGACCCTGCTCAACACCAATCTCAAGCAGGAATTCGACCAGCTTGGCCGCTTCCTGACCATGGTCGTCGAGCACAAGCACAAGATCGGCTTCAAGGGCACCATCCTCATCGAGCCGAAGCCGAAGGAGCCGACCAAGCACCAGTACGACTTCGACGTTGCCTCAATCTGGGGGATGCTGCAGCAGTTCGGCCTCGAGAAAGACGTCAAGATCAACATCGAGCAGAACCACGCCATTCTCGCCGGCCACACCTTCGAGCACGAGCTGGCGCTCGCCGGTGCGCTCGGCATCCTGGGCTCGATCGACATCAATCGCGGCGACTACCAGCTCGGCTGGGACACCGACCAGTTCGGCATGAACGTGTCTGAGCTGGTGCTCACCTGCTATTACATCCTCAAGGCCGGCGGCCTGGGCACCGGCGGCTTCAACTTCGATTCGAAGATCCGCCGCCAGTCGCTCGATCCCGACGACCTGCTGATCGCCCATGTCGGCTCGATGGATGCCTGCGCCCACGGCCTGCTGATTGCCGAGCAGATCATCAAGGACGGCAAGTTCGACGCCTTCGTCGCGGATCGCTACGCCGGCTGGAAGAGCAAGGAAGGCAGGGCCATCCTTGCCGGCAAGCGCTCGCTCGACGATCTGGCGGACTATGTCCACAAGAAGGACCTCGAGCCGCAGCCGGTCAGCGGCAAGCAGGAATACCTCGAGTCCCTGATCAACAGCTACCTCTAGAGGAGCCGCGCGCGGCCGCGCCCGGCGCGGCCGTGCCACAAGCGGAGGAAACGGAAAAATGAAAACAATGAAGGGGCCGGCGATCTTCCTCGCGCAGTTCGCTGGCGACGAAGCACCGTTCAACACCCTCGCGGGCATGGCCAGATGGGCCGCCGGCCTCGGCTACAAGGGCATCCAGATCCCGAGCTGGGACGGCCGCCTGATCGACGTCAAGAAGGCCGCTTCGAGCAAGGCCTATTGCGATGAGATCAAGGGCGTCTGCGCTGATGCCGGCGTCGAGATCACCGAGCTGGCCTCGCACCTGCAGGGCCAGCTGGTGGCGGTGAACCCGGTCTACGATTCAGCCTTTGACGGCTTCGCGGCGCCGGAGGTGCGCGGCGACCCCAAGAAGCGCCAGAAATGGGCGGTCGATCAGGTGAAGGCGACGATCAAGGCTTGCGCCAATCTCGGCCTGCCGTCGATGCCGACCTTCTCCGGTGCCTTCGTCTGGCCGTTCATGTATCCGTGGCCGCAGCGCCCGGCCGGGCTGGTTGAGACCGCCTTCGACGAACTCGCCAAGCGCTGGCGGCCGATCTTCGACTATGCCGACAACCTCGGCGTCGACGTCGCCTTCGAGCTGCACCCCGGCGAAGACCTGCACGACGGCATCTCTTTCGAGATGCTGCTCGACCGGGTCGAGGGCCATCCCCGCTGCGGCATCAACTACGATCCCTCGCACTTCGTGCTGCAGCAGCTCGACTATCTCCAGTTCATCGATTTCTACCACGAGCGCATCTACGCCTATCACGTCAAGGACGCGGAATTTAATCCGACCGGCAAGCAGGGCGCCTACGGCGGCTTCCAGCCTTGGGTCGAGCGCGCCGGCCGCTTCCGCTCGCTCGGCGACGGCCATGTCGATTTCGGCGGCATCTTCTCCAAGCTTGCCGAATACGACTACGACCGCTGGGCGGTGCTCGAGTGGGAATGCTGCCTGAAGCACCCGGAGCAGGGGGCGGCCGAGGGCGCGCCCTTCATCGCGGCCCACATCATCCGCGTGACCGAGAAGGCCTTCGACGACTTCGCCGCCAGCGGCGTCGACCAGAAGGCCAATCGCAAGATGCTCGGCATCTAGGAACGGGGAGGCAAGCACTCACATGGTCGAGGGACGCAGCGACTCGAAATCGGGCGGGCGCATTCGGTTGGGCATGGTCGGCGGCGGGCAGGGCGCCTTCATCGGCGGTGTTCACCGCATTGCCGCGCGCATGGATGACAATTACGAACTCGTCGCCGGTGCGCTGTCTTCGCAGCACCGGCGCGCCCTCGATTCGGCACTCGAACTCGGCATCGCCCGCGACCGCGCCTATGGCGATTTCGAGGAGATGGCCAAGGCCGAAGCCAAGCGCAAGGACGGCATCGAGGCGGTGTCGATCGTCACGCCCAACTACATGCATGCCGGACCGATCAAGGCCTTTCTCAAGGCCGGCATCCATGTCATCTGCGACAAGCCACTGGCCATGTCGGTCGCCGAGGCGAAGGACATTCAGCGGGCGGTGAAGCGCAGCGGCAAGATCTTCGCGCTCACCCACAACTACACCGGCTATCCGATGATCCGGCAGGCGCGCGCCATCGTGGCTGCCGGCGAGCTTGGCGAAATCCGTCAGGTCCAGGCCGAATATGCGCAGGACTGGCTGACCGAGCGGCTGGAGGCCACCGGCCAGAAGCAGGCCGACTGGCGCACCGACCCCAAGCGGGCCGGTGCCGGGGCGCTCGGCGACATCGCCACCCACGCCTACAATCTCGCCTGCTTCGTCACCGGCCTGCAGCTCGACTCGCTGTGCGCTGACCTGACCACCTTCGTCAAGGGGCGCAAGCTCGACGACAACGACAACATCCTGTTGCGCTGGAAGGGCGGCGCCAAAGGCATGTTATGGGCAAGCCAGGTGGCGCCGGGCAACGAGAACAATCTGACGCTGCGCGTCTTCGGTTCCAAGGGCGGGCTGGAGTGGAAGCAGGAAGACCCGAACTATCTGTGGTTCACGCCGTTCGGCCAGCCGACCAGGCTGATCACCCGAGCCGGCGTCGGCGCCAATGCCGATGCGGCGCGCGTGACGCGCACGCCATCGGGCCATCCGGAAGGCTATCTGGAAGGCTTCGGCAACATCTATGCCGAGATCGCCCGCGCCATCCGGGCGGCGCGCACCGATGCCGACCCGGCGCCGGAGGTGATCTTCCCGACGGTCGAGGACGGTCTCGCCGGCATGCAGTTCATCGAGGCGGCGCTGAAGTCGAACGCCAAGGGTGGCGGCTGGGTGAAGGTCTAGCCATATCGCCGATCAGATTTTAGGCGCGCCGCCCTCCCGGGTGGCGCGCTTTTTCGTCTGCCTCAGCCGGGCGCGTACCACAGCACGACGTTGCCGTTGGCAAAGCGCCGGACATTCGTCTGTTTCAGCCGCAACGGGGCGGGAACGCCCTCGAACATGGTCCGGCCGCTGCCCAGGACCAGCGGCTTGACGACGATCTGGAACTCGTCGATCAGGCCGGCCGGCGCCAGTTGCGCGACGATGCTGCCGCTGCCGAACATGGCCATGTCTGGGCCATCCTCGTGCTTGAGCCGGCCGATCGCGGCGACCGGGTCGTCGGCGATCAGCCTTGTGTTGTTCCATGTCGCCGACTTCAGCGTCCGCGAGAAGACGATCTTCGGCATGGCGTTCATGCGCTCGGCGACGACCGGGTCGTTCTGCTTCGCCATCTCCGTCGGCCAGTAGCGCGTCATCAGCTCATAGGTGATGCGGCCGAAGACGAGGGCGCCGCCGCCCTTGGCGTTGTCCTCGACAAACGCGTTCCACTCGGCATCGGGGTCGGCATGGGCCCAGCTCATGTCGCCATGGGCGTCCTGGATGTAGCCGTCGAGCGAGATGTGATTGAAGACGATCAGCTTACGCATATTGGCCTCCGCTCACGGCTGCTCGTTCCACAACGGCCGCACCTCGACGGCGCCGTGGCGGGTGGCCGGGCAGCGCGCGGCCCAGGCGAGCGCGGCATCCAGATCGGGCACATCGATGATGTAGAAGCCGCCAATCTGCTCCTTGGTTTCGGCAAAGGGCCCGTCCAGCACCTGCGCCTTGCCGTCGACGGCGCGCACGGTCCTGGCGGAGCTGCGCGGCTGCAGTCGGTTCCAGTTGACCACCACGCCGGCCTTGGTCAACGCTTCGGTATAGGCGGCATAGGCGGCAAGACCACGCCGCTGTTCCTCCGGGCTGAGCCTCGGGAAGGCGGTCTCGTCGACGTGAAGCATGAGGATGTATTGCATTGTCGCGGTTCTCCATCGCGGCGGCAGGCGACTTATCGCGCCCCTGACAGGACGACGAGCGGGCTTCGGCGATTTCGACAGGGACCCGAGAATTATCCGCCGCGCGCCGCTGCCGAGGCGGCTCGCCGGCGCTCCTGCGCCTCGGCCGGCCACAGCGTCTTCATGTCGTAGAACTCGGCGAATGCCGGAACGTCCGCCGGCAGCGCCACCCAGGGCTGCTTCGAGCGCGTATAGATGTGGACATCCGGCGCGATCGCCGCCGGCTCGTCGAGCGTACCGACGCGCACGAAGCGGAGATAGGGCCGGCGGCCGTAGTCGCTCCACACCGCCACCTTGCACTCGGGACAGCGATAGATGTCGTGCGGCCGGCCGCTGTCGGTTGGCATCGACACTGGTTCCGGCGTGCCGGTCAATATCTCGATGCGGTCGGTCTCAGTGAGCGCGTTGACGGCAAAGGCGCTGCCGGTCTGCCGCTGGCAATCCAGGCAGTGGCAGCAGTGGACGAACATCGGCGCCGATTTGAGCCGAAAGCGCACGCAGCCGCACGAGCATCCGCCGTCATGGGTGTCAGCCATCTCTCCCTCCCTGTCATCCGCCGTTGGGCTTCAGGTCCGGGTTAGGCGTGTAGCCGGGGCCGACGGTCAGCGGCTTGTCGGCGAGCACCGACTGGTCGAGGTCGGAGTGGATTGTCTTTCCGATCGTCTCGATCGTTTTGCCGTCGGCGGATTTCAGCCGAACGGTGATATTGTAGTTCTTGTTCGCCTTAATGCCGGTCAGCGCATCGGTGGTGAAGGAATAGACCTTGCGGCCCGGCGTGACGTCTTTGGTGAGCACGATCGGTAGCCCGCCGGACGGATTTTCGAAGGTCGCCTCGATACGAGAGTTCTCGGGCAACGTGCGCAGGGGCGCGGCGACGATGCCGGCATAGGCCTCCGACAGGCGATAGTTGAAGACGAAGCCGCCGCCGGAAATGTCGAGATAGGGGCCCTTGTCCGAGCAGGCGGCAAGCGCCAGAACCCCCAGCAGTGCTAGCAATGCGACTGTCCTGCCGCCCATGATTTTGGCGCTCCTTTGACCGTGCCCGCGGGCCACCCCCCAAATCCGCATTATTCGATCCCGGCAATTTCGGCAATCGTCGCAGGCGAAACCGAGGCTTGTGGCGCTGGCATAAAGCCTGCAATCCTTCTGCGGGGCAGGAAGGAGCCATCGATGACAAGCGCAGCAGACACGGCGGCGATCGCTGCTTTTGCCGAACCGTACGCGGCCGACGATGCGGCACTGATCCGCGCCTTCATCGCCGAGACGCACCTCGACGAGGCGGCCGAACGGCGGATCGACCGGCTTGCGGGCGGCCTGATCACGGCAATTCGCGATTCCGCCGGGGGCATCGGCGAGCTGGAGGATTTCCTGCGCGAATTCGCGCTTTCGACCCGCGAGGGGCTGGCGCTGATGGTGCTGGCGGAGGCGCTGCTGCGCGTCCCTGACGCGGCCACCCAGGACCGTCTGATCGAGGACAAGATCGGCAGCGGCGACTGGGATCAGCATGGCGGGCGCGGTGGAAAGCCGTTCGTCGCCGCCTCGATCTGGGCGCTCGGCCTGACCAGCCGCATCGTCTATCCTGGCGACACGCCGGAGCGGCTGGTCGCGGGGCTCGTCAGCCGCCTCGGCAAGCCGGCGGTCAGGACCGCCACCCGCCAGGCGATGCGCGTCCTCGGCCATCATTTCGTGCTCGGCCAGACCATCGGCGAGGCGCTTGGCCGGGCGCGCGCGATGGAGAGAGAGGGCTTCCGCCATTCCTACGACATGCTCGGCGAGGGCGCGCGCACGGCCGACGACGCCGCGCGCTATTTCGAGGCCTATGCCGGCGCCATCGCCGCCATCGGCCGTGCCGCCGGCAAGGGCGCTCTGCCCGACCGGCCGGGCATTTCGGTCAAGCTGTCGGCGCTCCACCCGCGCTACGAGGCGGTGAAGCGCGACCGTGTGCTGAAGGAGTTGACGCCGCGTCTGCTCGATCTCGCACGCGCCGCCAAGGAACACGACCTCAACCTCACCGTCGATGCCGAGGAGGCCGACCGTCTCGAACTGTCGCTGGAGGTGGTGGCGGCGGTGCTTGTCGATCCGTCGCTTCGCGGCTGGGACGGATTCGGCCTGGCGATCCAGGCCTATCAGAAGCGCGCCGCGGCCGTGGTCGACTGGGTCGGCGAGATTGCCACGGCGCTCGACCGGCGGCTGATGGTGCGCCTGGTCAAGGGTGCCTATTGGGACACGGAGGTGAAGCGCACCCAGGAGCGGGGGCTTGCCGATTACCCGGTGTTCACACGCAAGCCCGCCACCGACCAGTCCTATGCCGCCTGTGCCCAGCGGCTGCTCAAGCTCCGCCCGCGCATCTATCCGCAATTCGCCAGTCACAATGCGCTTACCGTCGCTTCCATCGTGGAGATGGCCGGCGGTCCGTCCGGCTACGAGTTCCAGCGCCTGCACGGCATGGGCGAGGCGTTGTTCACGGCACTGCGCAAGGAAGATCCGGCGATCGCAGCCCGCATTTATGCGCCGGTCGGCGGCCACCGCGAACTGCTCGCCTATCTGGTGCGCCGGCTGCTCGAAAACGGCGCCAATTCGTCCTTCGTCTCAGTGGTCGGAGATACCGACGTGCCGGTGGAGGACCTGCTCAAGCGGCCGGCAGTTCTGCTCAAGGGCGGCGACCATGTCCGCCATAGCCGCGTGGCCCTGCCGCGCGATCTCTACGCACCGGCGCGGCGGAACTCCCTGGGCCTGGAGTTTGGCGACGCGGCCGAATTGCGTGCCTTGCTTTCCGGCATGGCCAAGGCGGGCGCAGCGCTGGTCGAAGCCTGCCCGCTGACGACCACCAAGGTCGCGGGCACGGCGCGCCCGCTCGTCAGCCCCGTCGATGGAAAGACCATTGTCGGCAATGTCGTGGAGCTGCCGGTTGAATCGATCGATGAGGTCATGGCGGCCGCCAAAGCCGGCTTCGCGGCATGGTCGCGGGTGCCGGCAAGCGAGCGCGCCGCTGCACTCGACCGGCTCGCCGAACTCGATAGAAGGCGAACGCGACGCGCTGGTCGCGCTGATGGCCCGCGAGGGCGGCAAGACGCTCAACGACGGTATCGCCGAAGTGCGCGAGGCGGCCGACTTCTGCCGCTACTACGCCAGTGAAGCGCGGCGCCTCTTCGCGCCCGAGACGATGCCCGGGCCGACCGGCGAAAGCGACCGGCTGATCCGCCGCGGGCGCGGCGTCTTCGTCTGCATCGCGCCGTGGAACTTCCCGCTCGCCATATTCCTCGGCCAGACGGTGGCGGCACTCGCCGCCGGCAATGCGGTCATCGCCAAGCCGGCCGAACAGACGCCGCTCGTCGCATCCTTAGCCTTCGAACTGCTGCACAAGGCCGGCGTGCCCCTGGCCGCGGCGCAGCTTGCGCCCGGTGACGGCAAGGTCGGCGCGGCGCTCGTCGCCCATCCCGACGTCGCCGGTGTTGCCTTCACCGGTTCGACCGAAGTCGCCTGGGCGATCAACCGGACGCTGGCCGCCAAGAAAGGCCCGATCGTGCCGCTGATTGCCGAGACCGGCGGCATCAACGCCATGATCGCCGACGCCACGGCGCTGCCCGAGCAACTGGCCGACGATGTCGTGACCTCGGCCTTCCGCTCCGCCGGCCAGCGCTGCTCGGCCCTGCGCCTGCTCTGCCTGCAGGACGACGTCGCCGACCGGGTTCTGGAGATGATCGTCGGCGCGGCGCGCGAACTGAAGCTCGGCGATCCGCGGGAGCCTGCGACTGATGTCGGGCCGGTGATCGACGGCGAGGCCAAGGCCAATCTCGACACCCACATCGCTGCCATGCGCACTGCGCCCTTCGCCACCGTCCGTTACGCCGGAACGGTGCCGGGGGAGGGCACCTTCGTCGCGCCGCATATCATCGAGCTGGATTTGCCCGCGCGTCTGACACGCGAGGTGTTCGGGCCGGTCCTGCATGTGGTGCGCTGGAAGCCGCGCGAGCTGGATAAGCTCGTCGCCGCCATCGCCGCTACCGGCTACGGCCTGACGCTTGGCATCCACAGCCGCATTGACGAGACCGTTGAGACGATTGTCGACGCGCTGCCGGTCGGCAATGTCTACGTCAACCGCAACATGATCGGCGCCGTGGTCGGCACCCAGCCCTTTGGCGGCTCCGGCTTGTCCGGCACTGGTCCCAAGGCGGGCGGGCCGGACTATCTCAGTCGCTTCGCCCTGGAACAGGTGGTTTCGGTCAACACCGCCGCGGCCGGCGGCAACGCCTCCCTGATCGCGATGGAGGACGAGTGATCTGTAACGTATTGCGTTATATAACGAGGCGCGTTACAAACACTCATGATCCACAGCTTTCGCGACTCCGAAACGGAACGCATCTGGTCGGGTCTCAGAAGCCGCCGGCTGCCGTCGGAAATCCAGGCGGTGGCGCTGCGCAAGCTGCGCATGATCAATCAGGCGCGTGCCCTGTCTGATTTGCGCGTCCCGCCGGGAAACCGTCTGGAACGGCTGGGCGCCGACCGGGCTGGGCAACACAGCATCCGCATCAACGATCAATGGCGGATTTGCTTCGAGTGGCGTGAAGGAGGAGCGAGGAATGTCGAAATCGTCGACTACCATAAGTGAGCGGGATCGCTTGCCCAATCCCCATCCGGGCGAAATCCTCCTTGAGGAGTTTCTGAGGCCCATGGGGATCAGCCAGAATGCTCTGGCCCGTGCGGTCCACGTGCCGCCGCGACGGATTAACGAGATCGTGCTCGGAAAACGCGACGTGACCGCCGATACCGACCTTCGCCTTGCCCGCTTCTTCGGCGTCTCGGAAGGCTTCTTCCTCGGCCTGCAAACCGATTTCGACCTCATGGAACGGCGTCGGCAGATCGAGCCTGATCTGAAATCCATCGAGCCGAGGGCCGCCTGAGCATGACCGACAAAGTCCTCCTCTCGCGTGCCATCGACCAGGGCAGGGGCGCCATCCCCGCCGACCTCGTGATCAAGAATGTCGGCTTGCTCGACATCGTCTATGGCGGCGTTACCCTCACCGACATCGCCATCTCGGGCGACCGCATCGTCGGCACCTACGAGCCCTATGAGGGTACGCGCGAGATCGACGGCACCGGCCTGTTCGCGGTGCCCGGCTTCATCGACACCCATTTGCATGTCGAATCCTCTCTGGTGACGCCGCAGGAGTTCGACCGCTGCGTGCTGCCGCACGGCGTCACCACGGCGATCTGCGACCCGCACGAAATCGCCAACGTTCTCGGCCTGGAAGGCATCCGCTTCTTCCTCGAGTTCGGCCGAGACCACGATCATGGACCTGCGCGTGCAGCTTTCCTCCTGCGTGCCGGCGACCACCTTCGAGACATCCGGCGCCGAATTGCTGGCCAAGGACCTGGTTCCGCTCGCCTCCCATCCCAAGGTGATCGGTCTGGCCGAATTCATGAACTTTCCGGGCGTGCTTGCGAGCCGCGACGACGTTCTCGACAAGCTGGTTGCCTTCCAGGACGGCCACATCGACGGCCATGCGCCGCTGGTGCGCGGCTACGACCTCAACGGCTATCTCGCCGCGCGTATCCGCACCGACCACGAGACGACCATTGCCGAGGACGGCCGCGAGAAGCTCAAGAAGGGGCTGGCCGTGCTCATCCGCGAGGGCTCGGTGACCAAGGACCTGCACGCGCTCGCCGAGATCCTCGACGAGCATTCCTCCAGCATGTGCTGCCTGTGCACCGACGACCGCAACCCGCTCGACATCGCCGAGGAGGGCCACCTCGACTACATGGTGCGCACGCTGATTGCCCTCGGCCGCCCGCTGCACCACGTCTATCGCGCCGCGAGCTGGTCGGCGGCCAATGCCTTCGGGCTCAAAGATCGCGGCATGATCGCCCCCGGCCGCCGCGCCGACATCGTTCTGGTCGGCGACCTCGCCGCGTGCTCGGTCAAGACCGTGATCTCCGCCGGCCGCGTCGTCGACGATGAGCTGTTTGCGACGCGCCGCAAGATTGCGCCGGTTGGCCTCGACAGCGTCAAGCTGCGCGAGATCGCGCCGGCCGACTTCCGCATCCCCGGTGCGGCGGCCGAACTCTCGATGATCGGCGTGGCGCCCGGCCGTGTGGTCACCGACCATGTGCGCAGACAAGTGCCGGCCAGGGGCAATGAGCGCGTCGCCGACCCCGCTAACGACATCGCCAAGGTGGCGGTCATCGAGCGCCACGGCAAGGATGGCTCGATCGGCCGCGCCTTCGTCACCGGCTTCGGCATGAGAGAGGGTGCCATCGCCTCCTCGGTCGGCCACGACAGCCACAATATCTGCGTCGTCGGCATGGACGACGACGACATGGCGGTGGCGGTCAACCGGCTGCGCGAGATCGGCGGCGGCTTCGCGGTGGCAAATGGCGGCAAGGTGGTGGCCGAGCTGGCGCTGCCGTTAGCCGGCCTGATGAGTCTCGAGCCCTTCGAGGCGGTCCACGCCGGCCTGATGCCGCTGCGCCACGCGGCGCGCGAGCTCGGCTGTACGCTGCCGGAACCGTTCCTCCAGGTTGCTTTCCTGCCACTCCCGGTCATTCCCCACATGAAGATCACCAATTTCGGCCTCTTCGACGTGGACCGGTTCGAACTGGTGAAGGAATGACATGTCGAAATTGATGGGCGGCGCCGGGGCGCTGCCAGTGTCGGCACCGGCATCACGGATACCGACATCGCCGATCTGCTGGCAATCATCACCTCCGACGCGCTCGCTGCGGTCCGCAAGGCTGCACGCAAAATCGTTCCGTCGGAATAGCTCTATCTGACCAAGAAACGCTCTACGCCCCCGCCCGACGGCGGTCCGCGCCAAACGGTTGATTAACCACGACCGGTTACGGCCGTGAGCTTCATGCAACCTTAACGCCGCAGGGCGAAGCTGCGCGCAATGTCCTCGTCGCGCCGCGCATTCCTGACCTCGCGCATTGGGCGCCCGGATTTCCGGTCTGCCCTCAGCATCATGCTGCCAGCGACGATCATCCTCGCCATCGCCGTCACGACGGTAATCTTCGCGTTCAACGAGATCGCCCGCGAGGTCAACCGCACGGCGCTATCCCTGACCCGGCAGACGGTCCAAGCGGCGGTGGAGGCGACGCTGCACCACATGGCCGATACGCATGGCGACTATGCCATCTGGGACGATGCCGCGCGCAAGCTCTATGGCAAGGTCGATGAGCAGTTCGTCGAGGATTCGTTCGTCTCGTCGACCAAAGACCCTATCTTCTTCGACACCGTCTATCTCCTCGACCCGGACGGCACGGCGGTCTTCGCCTACCGCAATGGCGCCCCGACCGTGACGCTGCCTCAGGGTGCCTTCGGGCCGTCGCTGGCGCGGCTCCTGCGAGCGACCGCCGAGGCCAGTTCGCCGGACGCCCGCAGCGCTCTGGTGCGCGGCGTCTGGGGGCCGATGGTCATGGCGATCGGGCCCGTGGTGCCATTCTCGCAGGACATTCCCGTACCGCAGCACAAGCGCATCCTCATCCTCGCCAGGTCGCTGAACGCCCAAATCATGCAGCGGCTGTCTCAGGATTACCTGATCGACGGATTGGCCCTGGTACCTCCGGCCACGGCCGCGGGCAATAAGGCTGCTCTCCCGCTCACCGACGCGGACGGCAGGACGATTGCCGCACTCACCTGGCGCGAGCGCATGCCCGGCAGTGCGGCACTGGCCCGGCTGGGTCCGCGCATTATCGGCGTGTTCGCCGCGCTCGCCGTGACCATGCTGGTACTGGTGGTCGTCGCCGCGCGCGGCCGCGCCCGCGTGCGCCGGGGAGAGGCTCTGGCGCGCCATGCCGCCACCCACGACATGCTCAGTGGCCTGCCCAATCGCACGGCGCTGCTCCTGCACCTCAAGCAGGCGATCGACAAACGCCGCGGCGACGGAGACCTGGCAATTGCGTGCATCGAGCTGGATGCGATCAAGGAGGTCAACGACGCCTATGGTCGCGACGTGGGCGACCAATTGCTGCGCAAGGTGGCGGCCGGCTTCAAGACGCTGGCGGGCAAATGCTATCTGGTCCGGATCGGCGGCGACGAATTCGCCATCGTCATCGACAAGCCGTACGCGGCCGACAGGGCCAATGAGCTGGGCGAACGGCTGTCGCGCTTCTTCGCCAAGCCCTTCGATATCGGCGGCCGCATCATCTCCGCCAACGCCAGCGTGGGCGTCGCCCTGATCGATGCCGGCACGTCGGCTGAGGAAGCGCTACGCCGCGGTGACGTCGCCATGTATCAGGCCCGGCAGGAAGGTCGTAACCGCGTCTGCATGTTCGACGATTCCCTCGATATGCGGCGCCGCAAGCGCCTTAAAATCGCCGGCGACCTGCGGCGCGCACTTGCCATCGAAGCGTTGACCCTGTTCTACCAGCCGGTGGTGAGCGCCGACGACGGCCGCATCATCAGTGCCGAGGCTTTGATCCGTTGGCCCCGCAGCGACGATGTCCAACCGCTGTCGCCGGCCGAGTTCATCCCGATCGCCGAGGAGACCGGGCTCATCGACGAACTCGGCATGTGGACCCTTCGGCGGGCGTGCCGGGACGCCACGGCGTGGCCAGGCCTCAAGGTCTCCGTGAACGTCTCGCCGGCCCAGTTTTCCAACCCGAATTTCGCCGAAGCCGTTGTCGCCGCGCTCAAGGAGACCAGCTTCCCGGCCGATCGCCTCGAGGTCGAGGTCACCGAAACTTATCTCGTCGCCCACCCAGAACAGGCACGGCGGGCAATCGACGCGATCCGCGCGCTCGGCGTCACTGTGGCGCTCGACGATTTCGGCGTCGGCTATTCGAGCATCGGCTATCTGCGCGGCTTCGCCTTCGACAAGCTCAAGCTCGACCGTTCGCTGATCGCCAACATCGACCGCGACCCGCGCGCCCAGAAGCTGGTTCAGGCCACCATTGCCCTTGCCGGCGCCCTTGAGCTGACGGTCACGGCAGAGGGCGTCGAGACCGAGGAGGAGGCGGCGCTGCTGAGGATTGCCGGCTGCGACGCATTCCAGGGCTTCTTCTTCGGCCGTCCGGCACCGGCCGCCGAACTGACGGCACTGCTCCGGGTCGATGCCCAGCTTCGGGCCGAGCCCACCCTCCCGCTGCGCCGCGCCTGATCCCGGTCCCTGGCAGCCGCATGTCTGGACATTCGCAGCCGGCCAGTCCAAGGGAACGAACAACTCGGCCGGCGCTCCTGTCTGCGCCGGCGCGAAACCTCGCGGAGAGGATGACGACAGCACTGCCGACCGATAACGACGCCGCAGCCGGGGTGGTTGCAGTGGCCCCGATGATGGACTGGACCGACCGGCACTGCCGCATGTTCCATCGGCAGCTGACGCGCCGGGCGCTGCTCTATACCGAGATGGTCACCGCCGAGGCGGTCATCCACGGCGACCGCGAGCGCCTGATCGGCTTCGCGCCGGCCGAGCACCCGGTCGCCATCCAGCTCGGCGGCGCCGACCCCGGCAAGCTGGCTGAAGCGGCGCTGATCGCCGCCGATTTCGGCTATGACGAGATCAACCTCAATGTCGGCTGTCCCTCCGACCGGGTGCAGTCCGGCATCTTCGGCGCCTGCCTGATGCGCTCGCCCAAGCTGGTCGGGGAACTGGTCATGGCCATGAAGACGGCCGTTTCCGTGCCAGTGACGGTCAAATGCCGCCTCGGCGTCGACGAGCAGGACCCCGAGGCCGCCCTCGATGCGCTGGCCGATGCGGTGATTGCCGCCGGCACCGACGGCATCTGGGTCCACGCCCGCAAGGCCTGGCTCGAGGGCCTGTCGCCGAAAGAGAACCGCGACGTGCCACCGCTCGACTACGACCGCGTCTACCGGCTCAAGCAACGGCTGTCGGATACCTTCATCGGCATCAATGGCGGTGTCGCCACGCTCGATGAAGCAGAAGGCCATCTGGCGCATGTCGACGGCGTCATGCTCGGCCGCGCCGCCTATCACACTCCGGCGATACTGGCCGATGTCGACCGGCGCTTCTACGGCGCTGGCATCGGCCCCGAGCCGCATGCGGTGGTCGTGGCGATGCTGCCCACTATCGCGGCTGAACTTGCCCGGGGCACGCGCCTGTCGCACATAACCCGCCACATGCTCGGCCTCTTCCACGGGACGCCCGGCGCGCGCAGCTGGCGCCGTATCCTCACCGTCGGCGCGGTCCGGCCGGGCGCCGGCCTCGAGGTCGTGCAGGAGGCGCTGGCCGCCGTCACCCTGTCGCCGTCGGTTGAGGCCGCTGTTTACAGCAGTCTGGCGGAGAGCTTGAGCTAGAGCGTTTCTTGATCAGATAGAATTGTTCCGACGGAGCTGGTTTTGCGACAGGATCAAGCCGACGGGCGATGGTCGTACCCGGGGTACGGCCGAGACCGGCGACGACGATAATGGCGCAAAAGCGCCCGTCCCTCCGGATTTCCGACCGGCGGGCGCCCGACGCCGATCCCGGCTTGCCCGATGCCCGGCATCGCCCTTCGCCGGGCTCGACGCCGGATCGCTCCGCCGGTCGAGAAACGAAACTGCTTCTATCTGACCAAGAAGCGCTCTAGGGCTTCAGCACCAGCCGGTCGCCGGAGATCGCATAACCGGAAAGCGAGTTGAGAAAGCTCATGCCGAGCAGGCTTTCCTGAAGCGAGCCCGGCGGGGCGACCAGTGCCTTGATGTCGTTGCGCGTGATCGTTCCGATGCTGATGCGGTGAATGGTGATCGGCGCCGCCTGGATCCTGCCGTTGGCGGTCTCGATCGGCATGCCGTAGTCGAGC
The DNA here is from genome assembly GCA_963750065.1 of uncultured Alphaproteobacteria bacterium. GTDB lineage: Bacteria > Pseudomonadota > Alphaproteobacteria > Rhizobiales > Kaistiaceae > CAVSRC01. Next base: position 312,814 of record CAVVPK010000019.1, on the reverse strand, counting down.
CTTGCAGTGTCGACGCCGATTCTTCCCGCATCCTGGGGCGTGAGCGTCACCAGGCTGGCGCCGGTATCGACCAGCATCGTCATCGGCACGCCGTCGACCCCGGCGTGCACGGCGAAATGGCCGTCGCCGTTGCGCATGATCACCACGCTGTTGCCGCCGTCGCCGGTCAGCTGCCCGCTGATCGGCATGCCCGGCACGAGCACGCCGAGCAGGCGCCCGCCGACGCCGGCAAGTTCCATGCGATAGGCATAGGCGCCGACCAGCACGATAAGGATCACGCCCCAGCCGAGGATGGCCTGCAGCGCCTCGCGCGCGCGGATGCCGCGCCCGACCAATGCCGAGCCGACGAACAGCAGGAGGGCGACGAAATAGACCAGGCGGACCGGTCCGCCGGACGACATGTCGAAGCCGAAGGAGGGCGCTACCATCACCGCCAGCGCTGCGACGCCGGCCGCGACCAACAGAAGCATGAGCCAGAAGAACAGCCGCGGCGGCCGGTTCATTGCCGCAATTCTTTCTGCTGTGTCGCCGACGCTGCCGCCAGCCGCTGGGGCAGGGCGCCCATGATGCGCCGCCGCTCCTCGTCGGAGTAGGACGCCCACTGACCGATCTCCGCCAGCGTGCGTCCGCAGCCGGCGCACAGCCGCGTGCCGGGATCGATGACGCAGAGCTTGATGCAGGGCGATATCATGGTCGGCGTCGGGATTATCCGGCGGTCACAGCGTCGCGGCGCCGATCAGCCATGCCGCCAGCGCCACCTGCTGGCAGGCGCCGAGGATATCGCCGGTGCGGCCGCCGAACGCCTCAGCGGTCAAACGGGTGAAGATATAGGTGGCCAGTGCGGCAAGAACAGCGGCGAGCACGGCCGGTCGGAACCCGATCACCGGAATCGCGATCACCGCGAGAAGCGCGGCCGTGGCCAGCGCCAGCACCATGGCGTTCTGGTCGGGCGGGCCGGTGTCGCGGGCCAGTCCGCTATCCCCGACCGGCGGCAGCTCATGCCACAGGCGCACCAGTGCCGCCCGCGAGATGCCCTCGGCAAGGGCGAGTGCGATCGCCGCCTGAAGCGCGCCGGTGCCGATAATCGCCGCCAGGCAGGCGATTCGCACGACCAGCGACAGCACCAGCGCGGCGGCGCCATAGGTGCCGATGCGGCTGTCGTGCATGATCTCCAGCCGGCGCTCGGCACTCGCTCCGCCCAGGCTGTCGGCGACGTCGGCGAGCCCATCCTCGTGCAAGGCCCCGGTCAGGCCCATGGTCGTCGCCACAGCCAGCGTCGCAGCAACCAGCGGCGGCACGCCGATGGCGCCGGCAATGAGAAGAACAAGGCCGCCGGCGATCCCGACAAGAACGCCGGCTACCGGAAACAGGCCCGCGGCACGCCGGAAGTCGGGCCGCACCTGGGGATCGATCCCCAGCCAGCCGGCGGGGATGCGGGTGAGAAACGCCAGCGACGATTTCAGATCGTCGAAAGACGTATCCATGTTCCGGAACGGATTGCTGTCGCTCATTGTTTTGGGCTCGTCGCTTGCGACCAGTAGCGCCGCGGTTATAGAACCTTGCCGCGACCGGGCCAACGGCGGCTCCGGCAGAATCCCCTCCGTGACCGTGGAGCCCGAATGATTGCGTCCGCCAGCGGGCTTCCCTTCGACGACATCCGGGCACTGGTCAAAGCCATGCCCGGCCCCGATTCCGACGCCGCCGCAGCGGTGCGGGCGCGCGACGCGACGCTGACCAAGCCGCTGGGATCGCTCGGCCGGCTGGAAGAGATCGCCGAATGGCTGGCGGCATGGCAGGGCAGGGCGCCGCCCAAGGTCAACCGGCCGCTGGTCGCCGTCTTTGCCGGCAATCACGGCGTCGCCGGGCGCGGCGTCTCGGCCTATCCGGCCGCCGTCACGCGGCAGATGGTGGAGAACTTTTCGGCCGGTGGCGCCGCCATCAACCAGATCTGCCGCGTGCACGATCTCGGCCTCAAGGTCTTCGACCTGGCGCTGGATATCCCGACCGGCGATATCACGGTGGAAGCCGCGCTCGACGAGAAGATGTGCGCCGGGACCATCGCCTATGGCATGGAGGCGATCGAGGGGGTGGACCTGCTCGCCGTCGGCGAGATGGGTATTGCCAACACGACCGTTGCTGCGGCGATCTATTGCGGCCTGTTCGGCGGCGACCCCGGCGACTGGGTCGGCCCCGGCACCGGCGTCGACGACAAGGGGCTCAAGCGCAAGCGCGAAGCCGTTGCCGCGGCGATAGCTTGCCATGCCGGAAACCTGAACGATCCGCTCGAGGTCCTGCGCCGCCTCGGCGGGCGCGAGATCGCCGCCATAGCCGGCGCCATTCTGGCCGCGCGGTTGAATTGCGTGCCCGTCATCGTCGACGGCTATGTCGCCAGCGCCGCTGCCGCCGTCCTCTTCGCCATGGATGAGACGGCGCTCGACCACTGCCTGTTCGGCCATGTCTCAGCCGAGCCCGCCCACGCCCGTGCGCTCGAACGCATGGGCAAGGCGCCCTTGCTCGACCTCGGCATGCGGCTCGGCGAGGGCACCGGCGCCGCGCTCGCCGCCGCACTCGTCAGGACAGCCGCCGAGCTTCACTCAGGCATGGCCACCTTCGAGCAGGCAGGGGTGTCGAACAAAGACGGGTAGTTGCGGCTTCGAGCTCGTTCAGGCGCTTGCCGCGATGCCTTCGCCACTTGCAGGAAAGGGCTGCTTTTCTTGGCGAGCGCTAGGCGAGCCAAGAAAAGCAGGGAGAGGGTGCCGGCACAGCGCCCACCGTAGGGGTTTGCCCGTACCACCCTCTCTGTCTCTCCGCCCGCAAGGGGGGAGAGGACCCCAAAGCCAAGGCCGCGCAATTTGGCCGCGCCAGCTACCCTGTCCGCAGCCAGCCGCGGCGGCTGTGCTCCCGGTCTGGATCGCTGACCGGCGGCAGGGCCTCCATCACGCGCGACTGCGGGAAGGTTGCGATCGCCTCGGTGCCCTCGCGCAGCTTCGATTTCAGCTCGAACGTGCCGTCATGGGTGGTCATCAGCGCCTGCACGATCGGCAGGCCGAGGCCGGCGCCGCGCTCGGCATTTTTGTGCGCGATCGAGCCCTGACCGAAGGAGGACAGCACGATCGGAATTTCCTCCGGCGGGATGCCGGGGCCGTTGTCGCGCACCGAAAGATATTGTCCACCGTCCGGCGATGCGGCCACGGCGACCGCGATCTCGCCGCCGGTGGGCGTGAACTTGATGGCGTTCGACAGGAGGTTGAGCGTGATCTGGCGCACGGCGCGGTCGTCCACCCACAGACGCGGCAGGCCGCGCTGGAAGCTGCGAGTGAGGGTGATGTTCTTCGACTTCGCCTTGACCTGAAGCAGGTTGACGCAGTCCTCCGCGACATGGGCGAGGTTGACCGGCTCCTCGTGCAGTTCGTAGCGGCCGGCCTCGATGCGCGACAGGTCGAGGATTTCGTTGATCAGGTTGAGCAGATGCTGTCCACTGGTATGGATGTCGCCGACATATTCCTTGTAATGGGTGTTCGTCATGGGGCCGAGCACCTCGTTCTTCATGATTTCCGAGAAGCCGAGGATGGCGTTGAGCGGCGTGCGCAGCTCGTGACTCATGGTGGCCAGGAAGCGCGACTTGGCGAGATTCGCCTCTTCCGCCCGGCGGCGCGCCTCATCGGAGATCGAGTTGGCCGTTTCCAGCTCGGCGATCAGCAGGTCCTTCTCGGCGCGGTAGCCGAGCATCGACAGCGTCGCCGAATAGAGTCGCGAGGCAAGGATCAGGAAGAACACCTGGGCGCCGAGCGCCATGACCGACAGCGCGACCAGAAGCAGGTCTCCGCGGCCGAGGAACATCGCCACGAGCGTCAACGTGACCGGAATTGTGCCGGCAACTGCGGCGGTCGGAACCGTCGAGGCGAGCGAGGTGACAACCGAGATGACCACCAGCATGGTGGCGAACTGAAAGATCTCGATGCCGCTGCCGTTGCTCGGGACGAGGACGAGCACCAGGGCCCACGCCACGCCTGCGAAGAATTCGACGATCACGAAACGGCTGAGCCATGTCTTGATCAGTATTTCGGCTGGCGCGGTGCCGATATAGCGGCGGCACAGCACCAGCATCGCAAAGTGCATGGCAAGGACGAGTGCGGCCCAGCCGACGACCACCAGCGGGCGGACCCACAAGAGGGCCGCCGCGGAGACGATGGCGATCAGGAGCGGCACTGCATAGGCGGCGCTGATACGGTTCTGCGCGAAGGTCAGCAGCAGCTCGTAATCAAAGGCTGGCCTGGTGCCGGAGGCCGAGGTCAGGCGCTCGCGCTGGTCGCGCACGGCGCGCAAGACCGTGCGGCGCCGTTCGGCCCGTTCGCGGCTCTGGGCCGTCTTGTCGCTCTTCGAAGCGGACGAGGCGGTGTTCATGGCGATACGCGAGTGATCCCCGACACGGACTTCCGGCAAGAATTGCTGCGGGAGCTAGAATGCATGATTGCAGCAGGGACTTAATTTGCTCCTCAGCAGCATGGTTAATCATGAGTGAAAGCGAGATGCGCCAGAGAGTTAGCCGGCCAGGCAAGTCGCCACGTGATCTCGACCGGCTGGTCGCTGCCATCCGCGCCTGCCGCATCTGTCGTGACCGGCCGCTTGGGGCACCGCTGCCGCACGCGCCGCGCCCGGTGCTCTGCGTCTCGCCGACGGCGACCGTGTGTATCGTCGGCCAGGCGCCGGGGACGCGCGTCCACGCCTCCGGCATCCCCTTCACCGACCCCTCTGGCGACCGCCTGCGCGCCTGGTTGGGCGTCGATGCGGACACCTTCTACGATGTCGGCCGCATCGCCATCGTGCCCATGGGTTTCTGCTTTCCGGGGCAGGACCCGCGCGGCGCCGACCTGCCGCCCCGGCGCGAATGCGCGCCAGCCTGGCGGGCGGAGCTGTTTGCGGCGCTGCCCGCAATCGAGCTTGTGCTGGCCGTCGGGGCGCATGCCCATGCCTGGCACCTGGGCAAGCTGGCGCGTGCGAGCCTGACCGAGACTGTCGCCGCCTGGCGCGAGATCATGGCCACCACGCGCCATCCGACCGTCATTCCGCTGCCCCATCCGTCGTGGCGCAACAATGCCTGGATCCGCAAGAACCCCTGGTTCGAGGCCGAACTGCTGCCGGTTGTGAAGGGCGCGGTCGCCGGCCGCTTGGGTGCCAGCGCGAATTGACAAAAAGGGAAATCGTTTCTATAGACGCCGGCTTCGTCGCGCCTGAAAGGGAAAATATCCCACGAAAGCGCGAGATGTGAAATCAAATCGCGAGAAAGCTGGCAATGATCGACCGCCTCGACCGCAAGATCCTGCAGATCCTGCAGGAGGATGCGACGGTTCCCGTCGCCGAGATCGGCCGCCGGGTGGGGCTGTCGACGACGCCCTGCTGGCGCCGCATCCAGAAGCTCGAAGAGGACGGAGTGATTACCGGCCGGGTGGCGCTGCTCGACCCGAAGAAGGTCAACACAAGGGTGACCGCCTTTGTCGCCATCACCACCAGCCAGCACAACGACGAATGGCTGCGGCGCTTCGCCGAGGTGATCCGCGACTTCCCCGAAGTGGTCGAGTTCTACCGCATGGCGGGGCAGGTGGATTATCTGCTGCGCATCGTCGTCCCCGACATCGAGGCCTACGACAACCTCTACAAGCGCCTGATCGCCCGCATCGACATCGCCGACGTGTCGACCACCTTCGCCATGGAGCAGATCAAGTACACGACCGAGCTTCCGCTGAGCTACATCGCCCTCGACAAGGACAAGGAAAAGGCAAGGGCGTCCTGACGGTCAGCCGCGCGCCTTGAGCCGCGCGAGCTGTTTGGGGTCGGTCAGCTCCTTGACCGCGTCCCTGCCGATCCAGCGCGCCGATTTGTCGCCCGAAGCGGCCAGTCTGCCCGCCAGCGCCAGCGCCGGGCGGTGCAGCGCCTGGGAGTGCTTGCCGATCTGACGCAGCGCCCAGTTGACCGACTTGCGCACGAAGTTGCGCGGGTCGGTGGCATGGCGCTCGACCAGTTCAAGAAAACCCGCGAACACCTTGTCCGGAATCGCCTTTCCGTGAACCGTGTAGCAGGCCAGCAGCGAGAAGGCGGCGCGGCGCACATATTCGCGCTCGTCCTCGGCCCATTGCCGGATCTTGTCTTCGACAAATGGCGTCTTGACGAAGAGGTGCAGGCAGGCGCCGTCGGTAAGCGCCCAGTTGTCGAAATCCGCCGCCCATTGATCCATCTGTTGCGGCGTCACCTTGGCCGGTTCGTCGAGGTCGCAGGCCATGATGCGCGCCTCGTGCAGGCCGCTCTGCCACAGCGCCGCAGCGAGCGCGTGGTCGCGCCCATAACGGCGCGCGATCGGCTTCATGGCGCTGAGCGACACACCGGCGACGGTGCCGATGATGCCGTAGCGCGCCATGCCGGCGCGGTTAGCGGCAGTACCGGCGGCCTTCAGTTCGGCAACGATCCGCTTCGCTTCCCGCGCCGGATCGTCGACCGCGATCTTCAAAGCGCGGGTGGACGTCGCGTCAGTCCTTTTCGAGCCGGGCAAGCAGGCTGGAGGTGTCCCAGCGCCGACCGCCCATCGCCTGAACCTCGGCATAGAATTGGTCGACCAGGGCCGCCACCGGCAGCTTGGCGCCGTTCCTCCGCGCCTCGTCCAGCGCGATGGCGAGGTCCTTGCGCATCCAGTCGACGGCGAAGCCGTGATTGAACTGGCCGGCATCCATCGTCTTTGAACGATTGTCCATCTGCCAGGACTGCGCCGCGCCCTTGGAGATCACGTCGATCACCTGCGCGACATCGAGGCCGGCCGTCTTGGCGAAATGGATGCCCTCGGAGAGACCCTGCACCAGACCGGCGATGCAGATCTGGTTGACCATCTTGGTCAGTTGCCCGGCACCGGCCGGCCCCATCAGGCCGACCATCTTGGCGTAGCAGTCGATCACCGGCCTGGCCTTGTCGAACACCTGCCGGTCGCCGCCGACCATGACGGTGAGCTGGCCGTTCTCCGCGCCCGCCTGGCCGCCGGAGATCGGCGCATCGAGTGCGCCGATGCCTCTTTCCTTGGCGGCTGCATAGAGTTCGCGCGCGACATTGGCCGAGGCCGTGGTGTTGTCGATGAAGATCGATCCCGATGCCATGCCGGCAAAGGCGCCAGTGTCGCCAAGCGTTACCGAGCGCAAGTCGTCGTCATTGCCGACACAGGTGAAGACGAAATCGGCGCCCGCCGCCGCTTCTTTCGGCGTCGGCGCCGTTTTGCCGGGATTTTCCGACACCCATCTGGCCGCCTTGGCGGCATTGCGGTTGTAGACCGTCACCAGATGGCCGCCGCGCTTGGCCAGGTGTCCGGCCATCGGATAGCCCATCACGCCGAGGCCGATGAAGGCGACGTTTGCCATTTTGCATGTCCTCCGGAATCTGATTGGGCTGGCCGGCCGCGGCGACTGGCTACGCCGAGAGGGTCGCCTCTTCGGGGGTTTCTTCTCTTTGTGCCACCGCGAGGTGCCGGGTCATGCGCACCTCAAGAGCGTTGAGGGTCCGGCGCAGCGACTCCACGATGATCAGATAGAACACCGCCGCCCACAGGTAGAACGAGATGTCGTAGGTCTGCGAGAAGACGTATCGGGTCTGCCCCATGATGTCGAGGACGGTGATCAGGCTGGTCACGGCGCTCGCCTTGACGATGGAAATCATCTCGTTGCCGTAGGGCCGGAGCGCGGTCATCAGCGCCTGCGGCAGGATGACTTTCCACAAGGTGATGAGGCTGGGCAGCGCCAGCGCCCGGGAGGCCTCCCAGCTTCCGGCCGGCACCGCGCGGAAGGCGCCGTACAGAATCTCCGCCTGGTAGGCGGCGGTGTTGAGAGCGAAGGTGAAGACCGCGCAGTTGAACGCATCGCGGAAGAACCACCACAGCCCGGCGGCGCGGAAGAAACCGACGAACTGGCCGGCTCCATAGTAGACCAGGAAGAGCTGGGCAATGATCGGCGTGCCGCGGAAGAAGTAGGAATAGCCGTAGGCCAGCGCATTGAGCCCCCAATTCTTCGACAGGCGGGCGGTGGCGACCGGAATCGAAACGACTGCGCCGATCGACAGGCCCAGGACACAGAGTTTGATGGTCGTCCACACCCCTTCCAGGATGCCCGGCCCGAAGCGGCTGAGCCGCGCTGGGTCAAGGCTGTGGACCAGCGCGAAGATCAGCCCGGCGACGACGAGAATCCAGAACCCGATGAAGGTGTAGCCGGCCCAGGTCACCGGACTGCGGGGCTGAGGGGGCGGGGCCTCTTCTACCGTCACGGCCGTCATCGTTCGACACCGCGCGACGCCCAGGCGTCGATCCGCCAGATGCCGATGGAGGAGAGGATCGAGAGCGTCAGGTAGATCAAGCAGGCGACCAGATAGAAGAAGAAGGGTTGCTTGGTGCTGCCGACGGCCACCGTCGTCTGGCGCAGGAGATCGCTGAGCGTGATGACCGACACCAGAGCGGTGTCCTTCATCATCGACAGATAGAGGTTTGAGAGCGCCGGCAAGGCGAGGCGGATCAGCTGCGGCACGATGACGAAGCTCATCGTCTGCAGCCGCGTCAAGCCGATCGCGTAGGCGCCTTCGTACTGGCCGTGCGGGATGCCGCGGAAGGCGGAGGCGAAGGCCTCGGTCGCATAGGCCGACAGGACGAGGCCGAGCGCCACCATGCCGGCGATGAAGGGCGATATCTCCATCGGCGCGCCGAAGAGCGCGCGCGTAACGCCGGAGACGCTGTACTGGGCACCGTAATAGACGACGAAGAGCGTGAGCAGTTCGGGCAGCCCGCGGAAGATCGTAGTGTAGATCTCCGCCCCGCGCCGCACCAGCGGATCGGACGATTGCTTGGCCAGTGACATGAAGAAGCCGACGGTGACGCCGAGGGGCAGCGTCGCCAGTGACAGTGCAATGGTTACGCCCGCGCCCGCCGCAAGTTCGTCACCCCACCCGTCAGGTCCCCATTGAAGCAGGCTGATTAGATGCCCCAACCGCCAAATTCCTTCAGTCGCGGCCTTTCATCTCCGGCCGCCGCAGCGCCCCCGCGCGCGGGACCGGCAAGGGAAGGCGGCCAAGCCGAGGGGCCTGGCCGCCGCGAGGCGCCTAGTAGTCTTGGCCGTAGGCGTTGAAGTCGAAGTACTTGTCGTTGATCTTCTTGTAGGTTCCGTTGGCAAGGATGTCCTTGATGCCCTTGTTGAGCAGCGCGGTCAGGTCCTTGTCCTCCTTGCGTACGCCGAAGCCCTGGCCGAGGCCATGGATCTCCGGAACGATCTTGATCGCTCCGACGAGCACGCAGCACTTCTGCGCATCGGGCGAGGTCTTCAGCCAGTCGCTGAGCACGACGATGTCGTCATTGACCGCGTCGAGACGGCCGTTGACCAGGTCGAGCTTGAACTGGTCGGCGCTCGGATAGAGCTTGATGGTCGACTTGGTGTAGGTCTGCTGGGCGTAGTTGGCGTGGGTGGTCGAGGACTGCACGCCGATCGTCTTGCCGGCGAGGTCGTCCACGCTCACGCCCTTGATGCCGGCATCCTTGCGCGCAACGATGGCCGGCGGCGTGTTGTAGTACATGTCGGTGAAGTCGATCTGCTTCTCGCGCTCGGCCGTGATCGAGATCGAGGAATCGATGACGTCGAACTTGCCGGCGAGCAGCGCCGGGATGATGCCGTCGAAATCCTGGTTGACGTAGGTGCACTTGGCGCCAATGTCGGCGCAGATGGCGTCCAGGATGTCGATGTCGAAGCCAACGAATTTGCCGCTCGAATCGACGGATTCGAAGGGCGGATAGGTCGCGTCGGTGCCCACCCGGATCTCCTTCCAGTCCTTGGCCATGGCAAGGCTGGTTCCGGCGACGATAGCGGTAATGGCAAACAAGGCGGTGACAGTTCGGCGCATGATGGTTTCCTCTGCTCGTTGAACCTGATCTCGACCGGAGCGGTCCCCCCGGGCCGTGCCCCCCGAGAACTGTCCCGGCCATCATTCCACTAAGGCTGGCATGGTGGCAACCGGTCGGTTCATCCTGCTGGAACTTTGCAAGAATGCGGCCAAGTTGACCCGCCGGGCGATGCGGCTATGTTCCGGCCGAAGCCAACCTTCTCCAGGACCACCGAGCCTCCATGCCCGAAATCGACAAACAAGCAGTCCTCACCCGCCTGGGTAGCATCCGCGGCCCGGACGACGACCGCGACATCGTGCGCCGCGGCATGGTATCCGACATTGTCATCGCCAACGGGCGGGTGATGTTCTCGATCTCGGTCCCGGCCGAGCGGGCGTCTGCCTTCGAGCCAATGCGCGCGGCGGCCGAGACGGCGGTCATGGCGATTCCCGGCGTTTCCGGCGCCATGGTCGTATTGACCGCCGAGCGCAAGGCCGGCAGCCAGCCGGCCGCCGCCCGGCCCGGGGCTGCGCCTGCGGGGCGCGGCCAGGCGCCCGACTTTGGCCAGCGCCCCGCCGCGCCGCCGGTCAAGCCCGGCGTTCCGGGCGTCGGCGCCATCGTCGCGGTGGCCAGCGGCAAGGGCGGCGTCGGCAAATCCACCTGCGCCGTCAATCTCGCCCTCGGCTTCAAGGCCAACGGGCTCCGCGTCGGCATCCTCGACGCCGACATTTATGGTCCGTCGCTGCCCCGGCTCATGCATCTCTCCGGCCGGCCGGAGGTGCTCGACGGGCGCACGCTGAAGCCGATGGAGGCCTATGGCGTCAAGGTCATGTCGATGGGCTTCCTGGTCGAAGAAGAGACGCCGATGATCTGGCGCGGACCGATGGTGGTCTCCGCCCTGCAGCAGATGCTGCGCGAGGTCGCCTGGGGCGAGCTCGACGTGCTGGTGGTCGACATGCCGCCGGGTACCGGCGATGCGCAGCTCACCATGGCCCAGCAGGTGCCACTGGCCGGGGCGGTCATCGTCTCGACGCCGCAGGACCTTGCCCTCATCGATGCGCGCAAGGGCCTCAACATGTTCCGCCGCGTCGATGTGCCGGTGCTCGGCATCATCGAGAACATGAGCTATTTCGTCGCTCCCGACACCGGCAAGCGCTACGACATCTTCGGCCATGGCGGCGCCCAGGCCGAGGCCGGGCGCCTCGGCACGCCGTTCCTCGGCGAGGTACCGCTCGACATGGTGATCCGCGAGACCTCCGATGCCGGCACACCCATCGTTGTCGCCGAGCCGAACGGGCCCCATGCGGCGGTCTTCCGCGACATCGCCGCCAAGGTGTGGGCGGGCGTTGCCGAGAGCCACCGCGAAGCGCCGAGCTTCGTCATCGAATAGCGGCGTCAGTCGACGGGAAAGCGGTGTTGCCGGCGCGCCACCGCGCGGGAAAATCTCCGTTTTCCACGGAATGCGGCGTTGCGGCGCGGCGCACTGTGCCGCATTGTCGCGCCATCGACGGAGGTATTCCGATGAGTGGAACCACGCAACACTAGCGCTATTCGCGCCGCTGACCGGCCCCCAGCCGGTCGTTCCCTCATCTACTTTCGTCGGTATTCCCATGGCATTTTTGCGCAACGACGCGATCAATCGCGTCAACCTCCACACCGGCATCCAGGCGCTCGCGCAAGGGGCCGGTGGCATCTTCTTCCTCGTCTTCCTCCTCCGCGCCGGCATCGCCGTGCCGCTGGTGCTGCTTGTAATGGCCAGCGTCGTCACCGGCCGCTTTCTCCTGCGCCCGACAATCCTGCCGCTTGCCAAGCGATTCGGCATCAAGCCGCTGCTCATCACCGGCACGCTCCTCTTGGCCCTGCAATACCCCGTTCTGGCGGTGGTCGACGGTATCGGGCCGGCGCTGTTCGCGCTCATCGCCATCGCCGCGATCGGCGACGTCTTCTACTGGCCGAGCTACCACGCCTATTTCGCCGCACTCGGCGACGCCGAGGACCGCGGCCAGCAGGTTGGCGCCCGCGAGGCGCTGACCGCCGTGGTCGGCATCGGTGCCCCGCTCATCGGGGCCTGGGCCCTGGTCACCGCCGGGCCGGGCCCGACCTTCGCCGCCGCCGGGCTGGCGCAGGCGCTGGCCGTGCTCCCCCTGATCGGCGTGCCCAACGTCGCAGTGAAGCAGGCGGCGCCCGGCACCTTGCGGGCGGCACGCCTGACGGTGCTGCTGCTGACGATCGACGGCTGGTTCGCCTCCGCCTGGTTCTTCGTCTGGCAGATCGCACTGTTCATCTCGCTCGGTGGCAACATCCCCGCCTATGGCGGCGCGATGGCGCTGGCCGGCCTCTTCGGTGCTGCCGGCAGCCTGCTGCTTGGCCGCTATATCGACCTCGGCCACGGGCGTCGGGCGGTGACGATCGGCTACGGCGTCACGATGCTGATCATCGTGCTGCGCGCAGCGAGCCTCGGCTCGCCGTGGCTCGCAATCACCGCCAATGCGCTCGGTGCGCTCGCCATGCCGCTGTTCATCCCCGGCATCGGCACCGCCATGTACAACATGGCCAAGCTGTCGCCCTGCGCGCTGCGCTTCAACATGGCCAGCGAAGGCGGTTGGGACGTCGGCTGCTTCATCGGCTGCCTTGCCGCGGCCAGCTTCTATCACTTCGGCTGGTCGCTGGCGGTCGGTATCCTGCAGGGCGTACCGGCGGCCGTCGCCATCGTCATCCTGCTCCGGCGCTACTACGGCAAGGGCGGGCGCCTTCCTCCGGCCGCGCCGGCAACGGCCGTCGAGACCGTCGCGGCGGCGAGCCACTGACGATGGGGGCAACGAAGATGCACGCCGACGAGGTGGCAACCGACGCCGGCCTCGTCCGGCAGCTGCTCGCCGGTCAGTTTCCGCATTGGGCCGGACTGCCGATCACCCCGGTGCCGTCTGCCGGAACCGACAACGCCCTTTTTCGGCTCGGCGACGACCTCGTAGTGCGTATGCCGCGCATCAGCTGGGCGACGGAACAGATCGACAAGGAGCGCCGCTGGCTGCCCCATCTGGCGCGGCACCTGCCGCTGGCCATTCCCACGCCGCTGGCGGTCGGCGAGCCGGCGGAGGGATTCCCTTGGGGCTGGTCCGTTTACCGCTGGCTCGACGGCGACAACGCCACCCTCGACCGCCTCGCCGATCCCGACCAGGCGGCGCGCGATCTGGCGGCCTTCATCCATGCGCTCCAGGCCATCGATCCCACCGGCGGCCCGAAACCGGATCCCGAGACGCTCGGGCGCGGCGTACCGCTGCTGACACGCGACGCCAAGACCCGCGAGGCGATTGTCGCGTGCGAGGGTTTGATCGACACAAGCGCGGCGACGGCAGCTTGGGAGGCGGCACTTGCGGCACCGGTCTGGCAGGGGCCGCCGGTGTGGCTTCATGGCGACCTGCAATCTGGCAATCTGTTGGCCGTGGACGGGCGGGTGAGCGCGGTCATCGACTTCGGCGCGATGGCCATTGGCGATCCGGCCTGCGACCTGATGGTGGCGTGGAACCTGTTCACGGCCCCGTCGCGCGCGGCCTTCCGCGAAGCCATCCTTGTCGACGACGCCACCTGGGCGCGCGGCCGCGGCTGGGGGCTTTCGCCGGCCCTGATCGCCTTGCCCTACTACCGCGAGACCAATCCGGGCCTGGCATCCATCGCCCGCCACGCGATCGCGGAAGTGCTGGCCGAGCACGAGGGGCGCTGACGGCAGAGCGCCGCGCCTATTCCGTCACCCCTTCGGCAGCCGCCCGCGCGGTCGCGCGCTGGGCGAGCTGCCGCTCGCGGTAGAAGGTGTAGACGCCGGTGGCGATGATGACGAGCGTGCCGATGGCCATCGGAAGGTCGGGCACTTCGCCCCACACCAGCAGGCCCGAGATTACCGCCCAGATGATGATCGTGTAGCGGAACGGCGCCACGACCGCGATATCGCCGTGGCGCATGAAATCGATCGCCGTCAGATAGCCGCCGGTGAGGAGAAGGCTGGCGCTGACGATGAGGACGATGGCGTGGCCGGATGGCATGATCCAATGCTCGCCGGCTATCACGCCGTAGATCGGCCCGCTGATGCCGACCGTGGCCGCGGTGATGAGCCCGATCAGCAGCGTCGGCACGCCCGGCGCCATGATCCGCGTGGACATGTCGCGCAGCGCAATGAAGGCCGCCGCGCCCAGCGCCAATATGCTGAACATGTTGAATCCGGCGAGCCCCGGGCGGATGACGATGAGGACGCCGGCGAAGCCCACGGCGATCGCCGTCCATCGCCGCCAGCCGACCTGGTCCTTCAGGAAAATGGCGGCGCTCGCCGTCACCATCAGCGGCACCACCTGCAGGATGGTGTTGGCATTGGCGATCGGGATCTGGAACAGCGCCACCAGATAGAGATAGGCCGACATGACCTCGGCGATGGTGCGCCAGACGACCGCGCGGTTGATGAGGGCGCCGAAGTGGATATGGGTGCCGCTGAAGACGACGATCACCGTGACCCATGCCGTGGCAAGAATGCCGCGCAGCAGCAGGATCTCGCCCAGCGGCAGCTCCGTGCTGATCAGCTTCATCAGTGTGTCGTTGGTCAGGAACAGCAGATTGCAGATCGAGATCGAGGCAATGCCGCGGAGGTTCTCGCGAAACGGGGCAGGGCTTGCCATCGTTCATACCGGGTGAGCACACGCTGGCGCCCGGCGCGGCCGGTGTCGGTGGCGTGGTGAGTGTCTATCAGCGGGCGGTCGGCCGCTCTTGCGCAGGATCAATACAGCACCGTGGCGCCCGGCGGGAGAGCCTGTCGTCAGATGCCGAAGCGGGCGAGGCCGAACATGGAGAGGTCGAAGTGGCTCGTCGCGGAGGTGGCAAGGTCGGCGACGATCTCGCCGACGACACTGGCGAACTTGTAGCCGTGGCCCGAGCAGGGCGAGACGACCACCACCTCCGGCTGGCCCGTGAGGGTGTCGATGATGAAGTGCTCGTCGGGCGTGTTGGTGAACATGCAGGATTTCAGCGTCATCACGGGGCCGTCCGCATCCGGGAAATAGCGGGCGATGCAGCGGCGCAACACCGCCTCGTCGTCCGCGGTGACCTCGCGCGATAGCGAGTTGGGGTGGCCGCGCTCCTTGAGGTGGTTGTAGAGACCGATCTTCAGCCCCGGCACATCATGGACCGGCAGCAGGTAGTAGCGGCCTTCATCGACCTTGAGGTTGAGGACCGGAAACGCCGCCGGCATGAAGCGCTCCGGATGGGCCGGCTGGAACCAACCCAGCACTTGCCGCTCGGGCACGGCGATGGACTTCAGCGCCAGAACGAAATCGCCGATCCACGCCCCGGGCGACAGCACCAGTCGCCCGGCCTCATAGGTGCCGCGGCTCGTGGTGACGCGCACGCCGCCGCCGGCGATCGGTGCCCAGTCGAGCACCGCCTCGCGGGCGTGGATTTCCGCACCGGCGGCCATCGCCAGGGTGGCATGGGCGACGATCGCGCGCTCCGACAGGACGAAGCCGCCGTCGGGCTGGAACACGGCGGCAAAATCGTCCGGCAGGCGGTAGCCGGGATGGCGGGCGTTGACTTGCGTGCCCGTCAACACCTCGTGGGCGAGGCCGTGTTCCCGGCAAGAGAGCAGCGAGCCCTGGAAGACGTCGCTGTCCGCCGGTCCGGCGTCGAGCGAACCGGTGGTGACCAGCAGCGTCTCGCCGGCCGCTTGCGAGGCTTCCCGCCACAGTTCGTAGGCCCGCTTGAGCAGCGGCACATAGGCCGGGCTCTCGTAGTAGGCGAGGCGGATGATGCGCGTCACGCCATGCGAAGAGCCCTGCGCATGGGGAATATCGAAGCGTTCGAGGCCGAGTACGCGCTGGCCCCGGCGGGCGAGCTGCCAACACGCCGCAGCACCCATGCCGCCGACTCCAACGACGATCACGTCATAACTGTTGGCGCGCGCCATGCCCTCTCCCCCGGTTCTGCCGCCGCATGACTATGGACGCCAGCGCAGGGGAGACGGTCAAGGGGCGCCGGGCAAGGCCGGATCAGAGCCTGACGAGGCCGGGCAGGGGGGCGAGCACGTCTTCATGCGCCGGATGGGCGAAGAAGAACTCGGCGTGGTACCAGCCATCGCTCTCGCACCCGCCGGGATCGATGCCGAGCGCGTCGAGATTGGCGAAGACCTCGGTCCGCTCCTTGCCGTCGGCGAAATGGCGCTGGCGGAAGGTCTTGCCGCTGAGCTTGAACACGGCGTAGCCGCGCTCCTTCAGCGCTTCGCCGATCGCATCGAAGGAGAACATGCGCAGTGTGAAGAGCGCCAGCCACGGCTGCCTCCCGGCAGCTTCAAGGACGCGCACGAATGTCGGCACACCGACATAGCCGATAGCGCCGGTCGAGATGACGAGATCGACGTCGGCCAGCAATGTCTGCTCATCGGCGCTCGGATCTTCGTTTTCGAGATCGCGGGTGAGGTAGCCATCGAGAATTCCAGCTTCGCGGGCATAGCCGACGGCGCGGGTCGCCGGATCGAGACCGATGACAGTGAGCCCGGCATGCTCCGCGCTCTCCCGATAGATCGCGCGGTCGCGGGCGATGAGCCCGCGGCGCGACAGGGCGGCGGTGGCGGTCGCGCCGTAGGCACGGAACAGTTCCGGCAGGGTCCGTCCGTGCTTCAGGATGGCAGCATTGACGCCGTAGGAACAGCCGACGTCGAGGAGCTTGAGGGGGCGTCGCCCGTGGACGGATCGTTCGACCTCGATCACCTGGCGGAATATCGGCGCGGCTTCGGCCGGAATGCGGTAGTCGAGATTAGTGAGGGTCTGATAGTAGTCCCGCGGGTCCGGGCGGTCGTAGATAGCCGTGAGATCGATCTTGCCGGTTTCGTCGAGATCGAAGTCGGTCAAAGCGGACATGGTCACTCCAATGCTATTGCGAGGCGCGGCTGGCGGGCCGCGCGAAAACCTCCGGAAGTGGATGATGCGCCGCCATTATGCCCGGAAGCGGCGCGATGACCAAATCTGCGCCATCAAAAGGGTTTGCACCGGTTTGCAGAGGTTGAGAAATGACGGAAAAGACTCCCTGGCCGACGGAAGTCCGACTGCACAAGGATCGTCGCACGCTGTCAGTGCGGTTTGACGACGGCGTTGCGTACGACCTGCCGGCGGAATTGCTGCGGGTGATGAGCCCCTCGGCCGAGGTCCAGGGGCACACCCCGGATCAGCGCCAGACGGTCGGCGGCAAGCGCGATGTCACCATCGCCGCGCTCGAACCCATCGGCAACTACGCCGTCAAGATCGTCTTCGACGACGGCCACGACAGCGGGCTTTTTTCGTGGACCTATCTGCACCAGCTCGGCAACGAGAGCGAGGCACGCTGGTCCGAGTACCTCAACGAGCTGGCGGCCAAGGGCATGAGCCGCGACCGCTGAATCGGATTGGCAGGACTGTGGCGTAACCTGTTGCCCGAAAAACGAAAGGCCGGCGAGAAACCCGCCGGCCTTCCGGAGCTTTTCCCGGTCAACGGGTCAGTTCAGGACGACCACCTTGGTCCCGACCTTCACCCGGTCGTAGAGATCGGTGATGTCGTCGTTGGTCAGCCGGATGCAGCCCGACGAAACCGCGTGGCCGATCGTCCACGGCTCGTTGGAGCCGTGGATGCGGTAGATGCGCGCGCCGATGTAGAGCGCCCGGGCACCCAGCGGGTTGTCGATGCCGCCTTTCATGTAGGCAGGAAGGATGCGGCCCTTGGCCTTCTCACGGGCGATCATCACCGCCGGCGGCGACCAGCCGGGCCATTCCGCCTTGCGCGAGATGCGATCGGTGCCCTGCCAGGTGAAGCCCTCACGGCCGACGCCGATGCCGTATTTGATCGCCTGGCCCTTGTCGGTCACATAGTAGAGACGGCGTTCCTCGGTGTTGACCACGATGGTTCCCGGCGCATAGGGGCCGTCGTAGGCCACCGTCTGACGCGGGACCGGATTGTAGTTGTGGCCGCCGGCCTGGGCACCACGGGCCATCACCGCCTCGACATCGTAGGTCACGAACTTGCCGAGACCGTTGTCGTAGAACGTCCGCAATTCGGCTTGGGCGGCCTGCAGGCCGAAGAGAACGCCCGCCATTGCCACAACGGCACCGAGTATCTGCTTCCGCATCCTGTTGTCCTTCCGGTCGGTCCAAGCAGAGGGACGGCGTGATCGCCATCAAGCGCCGCATGACCGTGTTTGCCCAATTTGCTGCATGGGAACAAGAATGGCGGCGCAGCCAGCCGGCAAACCGGTCACATTTCTGCACTAGTGTTGTTGCGGCGCAACGCCTGTCTTGCCCGCCGGCAACAGTAAGGCCGTCTTTTTGCGCCGGCCAGTAGGGATCGAACGGATATGCACAACCCGCAGTGGGCGGCAGTCGACCGCTATTTCGAAGAACACCTCATCCGCGAAGATGCGGCCCTCAAGGCGGCGCTGGCGGCAGGCGATTCGGCGGGCCTGCCGCCGATCGGCGTCGCCGCCAACATGGGCAAGCTGCTGATGATGGTGGCGTCGATGGTAGGGGCCCGCCGCATCCTCGAAATCGGCACGCTCGCCGGCTACTCGACCATCTGGATGGCGCGCGCGCTGCCCCAGGACGGAAAGCTCATCTCTCTCGAGATCGACCCGCACAACGCCAAGGTGGCCCATGCCAACCTGGTCGCGGCGGGGCTGTCGACGCTGGTCGACATCCGCCTTGGCCCGGCGCTGGATTCGCTGCCGACGCTTGGCGACGAGGGGCCGTTCGACCTCATCTTCATCGACGCCGACAAGTCCAACAACGCCGCCTATCTCGATTGGGCGCTGAAGCTGGCGCGTGTGGGGAGCGCCATCGTCGTCGACAATGTCGTGCGCGGCGGCGCGGTCGCCGATCCGAAGAGCCGGGATGCCAGCGTCATCGGCGCCCGCGAGGTGACCGTGGCGATTGCCGCCGAACCGCGCTTGACTGCCACGGCCATCCAGACCGTCGGGGCGAAGGGCCATGACGGCTTCATCCTGGCGCTGGTCACCGGGTGACGGCCGGCCCTAATCCAGCCTTACGCCGCCGTGGCTGCGATCGCCGGCCTCCAGGCAGAGGTCGAGGATGCGCTGGATCTTGGCCGCCTGGCGGAAGTCGGGATTGGAATGCGCACCGGTCTGCACCGATTCGATGAAGCGGCGGTAGACCGACCGCACGGGCGGGCAGGCGACCTCGCGCCAGGTCATGGTGTGGACGTCGTTGCCGGCGCAGCGCCCGAGCCAGGACTTGTCGCCGGTCGTGATCATCTGCAGGCCGCCCATGCTGCCGAACAGGTCGAGGCGCAGCGTGTTGGCGTAGCCGGTGCCCCAGCGGGTGGCGTGAATGACGCCGAGCGCTCCGTTCTTCAACTCCACCGACATGGCGAACGAATCGTTGGCGTCCAGCACATAGTCGCCGATGCGCCCGCCGTCGGCCTTGTGGAAGGACTTGGCACGGCTTTCCATCCACACGATGTCGTTGGCGCAGGCATAGGTGGCGAAGTCGACGATGTGGATGCCGATGTCGCCGATGACGCCGTGGCTGCCGTGTGCCGACGACAGGCGCCACAGCCAGCGATCCTCGCTCTTCCAGTCGCCCCAGTGATTGCCGACCAGCCAGCTCTGCAGGTAGGACGCCTCGAAGTGGCGGATCTCGCCGATCTCGCCGTTGACGACGATCTCGCGTGCCTTCTCCACCGCCGGCGAGCCGCGATAGGTGAGGTTGACCATGTTGATGACGCCGCGCTTCTCGGCCGCCTCGGTCATCTCCAGCGCCAGTGGATAGGTTGTCGCAAGCGGCTTCTCGCACAATACGTGCTTGCCGGCGTCGATCAGCTTCATGGTGGTCGGGTGATGGACGGCGTCCGGCGTCACATTGGCGGCGGCGTCGAAGTCTCCCCAGCGAAGAGCCGAATCGAGATCGGTGAAGCGGTGGGCGATGCCCTGTTCGTCGCAGAAGGCGTTGAGGCGGTCTTCCTGCGGCTCCACCGCCGCCACCAGCAGGACGCCGGGAACGGCACGGAAGGAGCGGGCATGCTGGCGGGCCATGCCGCCGGTGCCCACGATCGCCAGCCGGACAACGTCGCTCATGGCAGCGTTTCCCCGCTCACACGGTCGCTAGCGGAAGCCGGCTTTGCCCGCCGCGTGCAGGCGCGGGCCTTTCTCCTCGATCGGCTCGGGTGCCTTGTCCACCGGCACGTTGGGCGCATTGGTGATCCCCGCCCAGGCGGGCGCCGGGTTATGGGCCCACTTCACCGCATTGCGCAGCACGGTCTGCACTTGTCTGTCGTGGTAGATCGGATAGACCTCGTGGCCCGGCGAGAAATAGAAGATGCGCCCGCCGCCGCGCTGGAAGGTGACGCCTGAGCGGAACACTTCGCCGCCGTCGTACCAGCTGATGAACACCGTCTCCATCGGCTCGGGGATGGTGAAGGGCTCGCCGTACATCTCGGTCTGTTCGATAACGAAGCTTTCGCTTAAGCCGCGCGCGATCGGGTGATTGCGGTTGATCGCCCAGATGCGCTCCTTCTCGCCCGCCTCGCGCCATTTGAGCGAGCAGGGCGTGCCCATCAGCCGCTTGAAGATCTTGGAGAAGTGGCCGGAGTGCAGCACGATCAGGCCCATGCCCTCCCACACCCGTTCCGCCACCCGCTCGACGATCGCGTCGGACACCTGGCCGTGGGCCCTGTGGCCCCACCAGGTCAGCACGTCGGTCTCGGCCAGCCGCTCCACCGTCAGCCCGTGCTCGGGCTGCTCGAGGGTCGCCGTCGTCGCCGTGATCTCGGGATCGGCATTGAGCGCATCGGCGATGCAGCCGTGCATGCCCTTGGGATAGATCTCCCGCACGAGCGCGTTTTCGCGGTCGTGGACGTTCTCTCCCCAGACGGTGGCGCGAATCTTCATCCTGGTCTCCGTAAATGACATGGCACGGCGCGCGCCGCCCGGTTTGCGATCGGGCGACAGGCGCCGCGGAAAAGCGTTGTTTGTGAGCGGACCCCCAGCCTGTATCGGCCAGAGCCTATACACAAACCAGGCCGGCATGCACGGGCCTTGTCGGCCGCCGGCAGAGCTGACGCGGACCGGCCAGATGCTGTTGCACGATCACCACGCCGGACCGGTTCCGTTCGGCTGCAAAAGGGACTAAACACCGCAACCGTGCGATTCTGGTGCGAAATTTCCTGCGCTGTTCGATCAGTGCAATAAAACGTTAATCCAGCCGGGCTATGTCGGTCGTGGCTGAGAGGGATTGCAATGACGCTGTCGCTTCGCGTTCTCGTGTTTCTTGTTCTGAGTGCCGCTTCGACCGCCGTTCTGGCGCTGCCCTACCTGTCCATCCACTAGAAATCTCCCCCCGGGAATACTTGCCGCGTGCCGGCCGCGACTGCGCGCCGGGCGCCTGTGACCGATGTCACCGCAAAGCGACGGCGAACGGTCCATATGAGGCAGCCCACCGGTTTCAGGTAAGAGCAATGTCCCTGCCGCTTCGCATCGCCGCCTTCCTCGCCCTCAGCGCCGTATCCTCGGCGGTGTTGGCACTGCCTTATCTCGGTATCCAGTAGGATACCGACTCGGGGGCAGGGATGAACGGCATGTATTGTGTCGTTGTCTTGCCGGGCGAAGTAGTCCGCAAATCGCTCCGCGAGGCGGGCGAATCACGCCGCGCGAACACAGCGATCGGCGCGCAAACCATGCGATCATAGGACGTTATGGCTCGGCCCTGAAATTGCCTCCCGACAGGGCGCGATCCGCGACATTCGTTTGGCCGCAAATGGTCTTTGCCGGGTTCTTGACACGGGCGGTTGCGACAACCTGACCGCAGCGGTCCGCCGGGCGCGGATACGGCTTGCAAAACAACCACTTTCCTCGATATGGTGCGACCGCACCGGTGCTACACGTTCGCCGAGAGGCTGCGCATGGCCCTAGTGGATTGTGTCTTAGGAACACCGGTCTGATGGATTGTTGTTTCACGGGGTGCATGCCCGGGTTTTTGGGTATTCATCTTACCTAACGGGAGGGACTTATGCGGAAGCTACTGGTAACTTCGCTGGCCGTGATCGGCTTGGCCGTGTCGGCGAGCGCGTCGATGGCCCAGATCGTCGTCGGCGTGTCCTGGAATAACTTCCAGGAAGAGCGCTGGAAAACCGACGAAGCGGCGATTAAGGGCGTGCTTGATGCCGCTGGCGCCAAGTACATCTCGACTGACGCGCAGTCTTCGGCTTCCAAGCAGCTGACCGACGTCGAGAACCTGATCTCGCAGGGCGCCAATGCGCTGATCGTTCTTGCCCAGGATACCGACGCCATTCAGCCGGCCATCCAGAAGGCAGTGGACGAAGGCATTCCGGTCGTCGGCTATGACCGCCTGATCGAGAATCCGAAGGCCTTCTACATCACCTTCGACAACAAGCAGGTCGGCGTGCTCGAAGCCAAGTACGTCTATGCTGCCCAGCCGAAGGGCAACTACGTCATCATCAAGGGCAACTCGGCTGACCCGAATGCCGACTTCCTGCGTTCCGGCATCGAAGAGGTGATCGGCGCGGCGGTGAAGAGCGGCCAGATCAAGATTGTCGGCGAAACCTATACCGACAACTGGGATCCGGCGAACGCCCAGAAGGAAATGGAGCAGTTCCTGACCGTCAACAACAACAAGGTTGACGCCGTGGTCTGCGAGAACGACGGCATGGCCGGCGGCGTCGTTGCCGCTCTCGCCGCCCAGGGCATGGCCGGACAGGTTCCGGTCTCTGGCCAGGATGGTGACCATGCGGCTCTGAACCGCGTCGCACTCGGTACGCAGACCGTGTCGGTGTGGAAAGACGCCCGCGAGCTCGGCAAGGCTGCTGCCAAGGCGGCTCTTGAAATGGCCGGCGGAACCGCGATGGACAAGATCGAAGGTGCCGTGCAGTTCGACGGCGGCCCGAAGCACGTCAAGATGACCTCGCTGTTCCTGGCGCCTGTGGCGATCACCAAGGACAACCTGAACGTCGTCATCGACGCGGGCTGGATCACCAAGGACGAAGTCTGCAAGGGCGTGAAGGCGGGCAGCGTTGCGGTGTGCAACTAAAGCCTGACTGGCCACTCGTCTGCGCCGCGCTCGTGCGCGGCGCAGATACCCACTGGCTTGCGTATAATTACGGGTAGTTGAACATGGCTGAGGCCACCGGTGCGACCGGACCTGCTCCGGTCGGTGGCGCGAGCAGGCGGCACACCGGCCTGTTACGCTCCTTCATGAATGCGACCGAGATCGACGCCCGCATGCTCGGCATGATCGCGGCACTCGCTCTCATCTGGTTCGGCTTTCAGGTCATGACGTCCTGGCGCCTGTCGGGCAATCCGCTGGCGCTCAACGCGGGCGTCTTTCTCACGCCACGCAATCTGTGGAATCTCTCGGTGCAGACATCCACGGTCGCCATCATGGCAACCGGGATGGTGCTGGTCATCGTCTCCCGCAACATCGATCTGTCGGTCGGTTCGTTGAACGGCTTCCTGGCGATGGCCATGGGCAAGCTGCAGATCGAGATTCTGCCCCATTTCGTCGGTTACGATTGGCCGCTTACCTGGATCATCGTCGTCGCCTTCGGCATCGCCCTTGGCGCCCTGATCGGCGGCCTCCAGGGCTTTGTCATCGCGTTCTTCGGCATCCCCGCCTTCATCGTCACGCTCGGCGCACTGCTGATCTGGCGCGGCGCGGCATGGTGGATTGCCAGTGGCCGCACGCTTGCCCCCATGGATACGAATTTCGCCAAGCTCGGCGGCGGCGCATTCGGCACCATCGGCGCGACGCTGAGTTGGATTGTGGCTGCCGTAGCCTGCGCCGGCATCATTCTGGCGATCATCAACGGCCGTCGGCAGCGCGTGAAATTCGATTTTCCGCTGCGCCCGATCTGGGCCGAACTGACGCTTGCTTTTATCGGCTGCGGTGCCGTGATCGGTGCCATCGCGGTCATCAACGCCTATCCGATGCCGATCGGTTTGGCGAAGCAGTATGCCAAGCTGCAGGGCATCGCCTGGCCGCAGACCGGCGAACTGTACTTCTCTCTTGGCCTGGCAATTCCGGTCTTGATCGCGCTCGGCGTCGGCTTCGTAGTGACCTTCCTAGCGACACGCACGCGCTTCGGGCGCTACGTCTTCGCCATCGGCGGCAATCCGGAAGCGGCGGAACTCGGCGGCATCAACACCCGCTGGATCATCATGAAGATCTTCATACTCATGGGGGTCCTGTGCGCGATTGCCGGCATCGTTGCTTCGGCGCGCCTGAACGCGGCAACCAACGCACTCGGCACCAATGACGAACTCTATGTCATTGCTGCCACCATCATCGGCGGCACGTCGTTCGCCGGCGGCATCGGCACTGTGCCCGGCGCCATGCTCGGCGCCGTGGTCATGCAGTCGCTGCAGTCGGGCATGCAGCTCATGGGCATCGAGTCGCCGCTACAGAACATCGTCTCGGGACTGGTGCTCGTGATCGCTGTCGGCATCGACACCGCGTATCGCAGGCGGGCCCACTGAGCATTACGGATTAGGAGTTGCCAGCGATGGCCGACGATCGCACGCCTCTGGTCGAGATGCGCAACATCTACGTCTCGTTCGGCGGCGTTCACGCCGTGGAGAACGCGTCGATCTCGCTCTATCCGGGCGAGGTTGTGGGCCTTGTCGGCGGCAACGGCGCCGGCAAGTCGACGCTGATGAAGGTGCTTTCGGGCGCCTATCACGCCGATTCGGGAGAGATCTTCGTCGCCGGCAAGCAGGCGACGATCAACAATCCGCGTGATGCCAAGGCGCTCGGCATCGAGACGATCTATCAGAACCTGGCGCTCGCCGATAACGTCGATGCGCCGGCCAACGTCTTCCTCGGGCGCGAGCTGCTGGGCCGCTTCAACACGCTCGACGACGTCGCCATGGAACACGCCACGCGCAAGGTGATGGGCCGCCTCAATCCGCTCTTCAAAGGCTTCAAGACGCCGGTGGCGGCGCTGTCCGGCGGCCAGCGCCAATCGGTGGCCATTGCCCGGGCGATCTACTTCAACGCCCGCATCCTCATCATGGACGAGCCCACCGCGGCCCTCGGCCCGGCCGAGACCGCCCAGGTGCGCGATCTCGTCAAGCAACTGAAGAAGGAAGGCATCGGCATCTTCCTCATCAGCCACGAGATTCATGACGTTTTCGATCTGGCCGACCGCATCACCGTCATGAAGACGGCGCGTATGGTCGGTACGGTCAGCAAGGACGAAGTCGATACGGATCAGGTGCTGGGCATGATCATCGGCGGCACCGTTCCGCCGGGCGTGACGATCACCGACGCCTATGTCGAGGCGAGGGTATGACGCGTGAACGGGACGAACACAGAGGGCCCCGCCGATCGCCCATAGGGGCTGTCGTTCTCTGCGCTGCAACGCTGGCCGCCGGCGCAGCCGTCGCCGGTGACGCCGTTCCGTGGGCGGAGAAGGCGGTTCGCAGCCACGTCGATTTTACCCAGTATGAAGGCACGCTGACCGCAGACAGGCTCGACCAGCTGGTCACGGACGGCAAGACGCTGTTTTCATCGAACTTCACCACCGCCGATGGGCTCGGTCGCCCGATGGCGACCCAGGCGATCATCCCGACGCTGCGCAAGCATCCCGTCGACGCCATGTTCCGCCGCACCGCCGGCCTCGATTCGACCACCTGCAAGGCTTGTCACAACACGCCGTTCGTCGGCGGGGGTGGTGACTTCACGGTCAATGCCTTCGTTTCCGAGGGCTTTGAGAGTGCCGATTTCGATACGCTCGACCCGCAGTTCTCCAACGAACGCGGGACGGTTGCCCTGTTCGGTGACGGGCTCGTCGAACTGCTCGCCCGCGAAATGACGGCGGATCTGCGCGCCGAGCGCGAGCAGGCGGTCGCCGCGGCGCGCGCCAGCGGCAAGCCGGAGACCGTCAGCCTGTCTTCTAAGGGCGTCGACTTCGGCAAGCTGACGGTCATGCCCGACGGCCTGGTCGATTTCTCCGAACTGGACGGCGTCGATTCGGACCTCACCATCCGTCCCTTCAGTCAGAAGGGGGTCTTCGCCTCGATCCGCCAGTTCACCATTAACGCGGGCAATGCCCACGAGGGCATGGAGGCGAGCGAACGTTGGGGAAAGCGCTGGACCGGAACCGATGATTTCGACGGCGACGGCGTTCCCGACGAACTGTCCCCCGGGGACATCTCGGCACTGGTCGCCTTCCAGGCAACCTTGCCGGCGCCGACCCGCATGGTGCCCGACAGTGCCGCCTGGCGCGATGCCGCCGCCCAGGGCGAGAAGGTGTTCGCCACGATGGGCTGCGACACCTGCCACAAGCCATTCCTGCCCCTCGACAGCCTCACCTTCAACGATCCGGCGCCATACGACACCGCCGGCACGCTGCGCCCGGGCGAGGTCGCGCGGCCGATATCCTATGATCTCGGCATGCTCGACTGGGTGAAGGCCCTGCCGCGCAACGACAAGGGCCAGATCCTCGTGCCGCTGTTCAGCGACATGAAGCGCCACCGTATCTCCGACGGCGAGGTGAGCACGCTCGGCAACGAGCTGATCGCCCAGCGTTTCGTCGAGCGCGACGTCTTCCTGACCCCCAGGCTGTGGGGCGTTGGCTCGACGGCACCCTATGGCCACCGGGCCGACCTCTCCACGCTTGATGCGGTCATCCGCGCCCACGGCGGCGGAGCCACCAACTCCCGCAAGAAGTACGTCGCTGCCAGCGATTCCGACCGTTCAGCGCTGATCGCCTTCCTCAAGACACTGGTGGTCGAGCAATGATACGGGGCCCGTTTGCCGTAGCGGTTCTTGCCGCCGTACTTTTTTCTGCCGCCGCGGCTCATGCCGAAGACGCCGGACCGGTGCCCAACGACGTTCCCGACATGCACGAGGAAGCGTTGGCCGCCGGCATCGACCACAAATATACCGGCGGCTGGGAGTTCTTCGTCGGCGGCGGTGTAGCGGCCTTCGACTGCAACGGCGACCGCAAGCCCGATCTCTTCTTCGCTGGCGGCACGAGTTCCTGCCGAGCTTTACCGCAATGACAGCCCGACCGGCGGCGCGCTCAAGTTCACCAAGGTCGACATGGGCATCTCGGCCGAGGATCTGAAGAACGTTACCGGCGCCTATCCGCTCGACATCGACAATGACGGCCTGATGGACCTCGTCGTCATGCGGCTGGGCCGCAACCTGATCCTCAAGGGCACGGGTGCCTGCCAGTTCGAGGTGGCCAATAGCCTGTTCGCTTTCGACGGTGGCAAGGATTGGACGACGGCCTTCTCGGCGACCTGGGAGGAGGGGCAGCCCTTCCCGACGCTTGCCATCGGCAACTACGTCGATCGCAAGGCCCCCGGCGCGCCCTGGGGCACCTGTGCCGACAATTATCTCGAGCGTTCATCCTCCAAGGACAAGCCGGACTACAGCGATCCCGTTTCGCTGTCGCCGAGCTATTGCACTCTGTCCATGCTGTTTACCGACTGGAACCAGTCCGGCGTGGCCTCGCTGCGTGTCGCCAACGACCGCCAGTATTATCGCGGCGGCGAGGAACAGATGTGGCATGTCGATCCGGGCAAGCCACCGCGGCTCTACACCTCGTCGGAAGGCTGGCAGCATCTGGTGATCTACGGCATGGGCATCGCCCAGGCCGAGCTCTTCGGCAACAGCTATCCGGTCTATGCCATCACCTCGATGGGCGACACCAAGCTCCAGCGGCTCTCCGAGGAATCGGACAACGACCGCCCCGTCTACCAGGATATTGCCTATCCGCTCGGCGTCACCGCGGCGCGGCCCTATACCGGCGGCGATGTGCGCCCCTCGACCGGCTGGCACAGCCAGTTCGCAGATTTCAACAATGATGGTCTGCTCGACCTGTTCATCTCCAAGGGCAATGTCGAGGCTATGCCGGATTTCGCCGCTGATGATCCCGACAACCTGCTACTCGGCCAGTGGGACAAGACCTTCAAGGAGGTCGGTAAGCAGGCCGGCATTGCCCTGATGCGGCGCGGCCGCGGCGCGGCCGCCGTCGATCTCAACATGGACGGCAAGCTCGATCTCGTCGTGGTCAACCGCGAGGCGCCGGTAAGCCTGTTCCGCAATCTCGGCACCAAGGCGGCTTGGGGTGGCGACGAGCCGATGGGCAACTGGCTCGAGGTTGAACTCGCCCAATCCGGGGCCAATCGCAACGCGGTCGGTGCACGCGTCAACGTCAAGGCCGGCGTCAACGTTTCGGACCGCACCGTCACCGTCGGCGGCGGCCATGCCTCCGGTCAGGCCGGCTTCATCCATATCGGCCTCGGCACGGCCGAGCGCGCCAATATTCGCGTGCAATGGCCCGATGGCGAGTGGAGCCACTCCTACCGTGTCTTTGCCAACAACTTCGTGCGCATCGAACGCGGCAAGCCGGACGCGGAATACTGGCTGCCTGAGCCGCCACCCGGCAACTGACCCGCGCGGCACGCAACAGCCATGACACGCGCGCCGACGGACGTGCGCCTCGTTGAGGCGAAGCTCCCCGAGTTCGGGGTCCCCGAGACACGACCCGAATTGCCACCGGCGCTCTACGCCGGGCGCCTGGCTCGGCTGATGGAGCGCGCCGAGGCGGCCGGCCTGTCGGCTCTGGCCGTCTATGGCGACCGCGAGCATTTCGCCAATCTCACCTGGGCAACCGGCTTCGACCCGCGCTTCGAGGAGGCGTTGCTGATCCTCGTGCCGGGCCGGGAACCGCTGCTGCTTGCCGGGCCCGAGAATCAGGGCGCCGGCCGTGCCGCGCCGGTCGGCCTCGATGTCCGCCTCTATCCGCCCTTCGGCCTGCTCGGCCAGGAGCGCGCGCACACGCCGCCGCTCGCCGATCTTCTGGCGGAAGCCGGCATTACCAAGGGCCAGCACGTCGGCATTGCCGGCTGGAAATATTACGGGCCGCACGAAACGCCCCATCCCGATAGCTGGATCGAGAGCCCGGCCTTCATCGTCGATACGCTGCGCCGGCTCACGGGCGAGGGTGGCGCGGTGGTCAATGCGACGGCGCTCTTCATGCACGCCAGCACGGGGCTGCGTGCGGAGAACGAGATCGACCAACTCGCCGCCTTCGAATTCGCCGCGGTTCATGTCTCGGAAGCAGTGAAGCGGGTTCTGTTCGGCCTCAAGCCGGGCATGCGCGAGGCGGACGCGGCGGCGCTCATGCAGCCGATCGGTGTGCCGCTCTCCTGCCATCTGATGCTGTCGGCCGGCCCACGCGCTGCGCTCGGCCTCGGCAGTCCGCTCGACCGGCCGATCGAACGGGGCGACCCCTTCACCACCGCCTATGGCGTCTGGGGCGCGCTCACCTCAAGGGCCGGCTTCGTCGCCGAAAGCCCGGACGATCTGCCAGAAGCGATCCGCGACTATGTCGAGCGGCTGGCTGGGCCTTACTTCGCCTGTGCCGCCGACTGGTACGAGACGGTGGGCATCGGCGTCACCGGCGGCGAGATCGACGCGCTGGTCAAGCGCCATCTCGGCGACCCGTTCTTCGGTCTCGGGCTCAATCCCGGCCACCTGATCCATCTCGACGAGTGGATGAACACGCCGATCTATCCGGGAAGTTCCGAAACGCTCCGTTCCGGTCAGGCGATCCAGATCGACATCATTCCGGCGACCGGATCGCCCTGGTTCACGTCGAACATCGAGGACGGCATCGCGCTCATCGACGCGCGCGGCCGTGCCGAATTCGCCGAGCGTTACCCGCAAGCCTGGCAGCGCATCGCGGCGCGCCGGGCCTTCATGGCCGAGGTTTTAGGCATCCACCTGAAGCCGGAAGTCCTGCCGTTCAGCAACCTGGCCGGCTGGCTGCCGCCCTTCCTGCTGGCGCCCGGGCGCATCCTCAGCCTGCGCTGACCTCAGTCAGCCGGTTCCCTGTCGCGCTTGGCGTTCTTCATCGGTGCGCAATAGGCCAATTCCAGCGCGCCGATGACCAGCAGCACCTCCGGCCGGGCGATATGATAGTAGACCGTCGTTCCCTCGCGCCGCGATTCCACCAGGCCGTCCGCCCTCAGCCGCATGAGCTGTTGCGACATGGGCACCTGCTCGACGCCGCCGAGCAGGCTGCGCAGTTCGCCCACCGATTTCTCGCCATTTCCGAGTGCGCACAGGACCAGCAGCCGCTGCGGATGCGACAGGCTGCGCATCAGGCCGGCCGCCAGGTCGCTGGCCGGGATCATGTCCTTCACATTCATAATGTTGAATTTATAAGGTCCAGGTGCTAGATGCAAGCGAGAGTCGAGCGACCAGGGTCATCAAACTCGCAGGAAGCGTTCCGGCTCACAAGGCATTCGCAGGAGTTCATCATGACCGTCGATCGCGCCGTCATAATCGTGGCAGGCCTTTTGATTCTGCTGTCCCTGGCGCTCGGCTATTTCGTCTCGCCTTGGCTCCTGCTGATCGGGCTTGTCGGCCTCGGCCTGTTGCGGGCGACCTTTGCCGACAAGTGCCCGGCGCAGAAGGTATTCCGCATGCTCTGCCCCACCAGGTCGCACAGCACCGGCAGCAACTGAGCCTCGGGTAAGGGCGGTCAGAAGCCGACCTTGTCTTTGCCCTTGAGCCCGAGCATGGCGCGCGCCTCGTCGGGCGTGGCCACCTCGAGCGACATGCCTTCGAGGATCTG
This sequence comes from uncultured Alphaproteobacteria bacterium, assembly GCA_963750065.1. Taxonomy (GTDB): domain Bacteria; phylum Pseudomonadota; class Alphaproteobacteria; order Rhizobiales; family Kaistiaceae; genus CAVSRC01. The sequence goes on along the minus strand of CAVVPK010000019.1, from coordinate 282,309 downwards.
GCGCACCTTGGTCACCTGCTCGGCATTGGACTTGGCCAGCACGCCGGGACTGATCCAGATCGAATCCTCCAGCCCGACACGCACATTGGCGCCTTCAGCGGCGCCGATGGCGGCCAGCCGCATCTGGTTCCGCCCGGCGCCGAGGATCGACCAGCGATAGTCGCTGCCGAGCAGCCGGTCGGCGGTGCGCTTCATGTGCATGAGGTCCTCGGCATGCGTGCCGATGCCGCCGAGGATGCCGAACACCGACTGGACGAAGAGCGGCGGCGCGACCAGCTCGCGGTCGAGGAAGTGGGCGAGATTGTAGAGATGCGCGATGTCGTAGCACTCGAACTCGAAGCGCGTGCCGTTGTCGGCGCAGGTCTTCAGAATATACTCGATGTCTTTGAAACTGTTTCTGAAAACGAGATCGCGTGTGTTCTCCAGGTGGGCCCGCTCCCAGTCGAACCTGAACTCCTTGTATTTGCCGAGCAGCGGGTAGAGCCCGAAATTGATCGAGCCCATGTTGAGCGAAGCGAGTTCGGGCCTGAAGGTCGCTGCCGGCAGCACGCGCTCTTCCACGCGCATGTAGGGGCTGCCGCCGGTGGTAATGTTGATGACCGCGTTGGTGCCCGCCTTGATCGTCGGCAGGAAGCGGGCGAAGGCCTCCGGCGTCTGGTCCGGCTTGCCGGTTTCAGGATCGCGGGCGTGCACATGCAGGATCGCAGCACCCGCCTCGGCCGCGGCAATTGCCTGGCGCGCGATATCTTGCGGCCGGTAAGGCAGGTAGGGCGACATCGTCGGCGTGTGGATCGCGCCGGTGATGGCGCAGCTGATGATAACCTTCTGCTTCGCCGCCATGCTCAGTCTCCGATCTCTTTCGCGGCGTCGCGCTTGTGGGCCGCCAGCGCCATCAGGCGGCGGTCGCGCCAGGCCGCCCGCGTGGCAAGGTCGCCGCGCGCCAGGCGTGCCTGCCGCTCGCCTTCGATCCTGTCGATCACCGGGCCCTCCCAGTCTGCCCGGCGCGTCTGCTGCTCGAACAGCTTGTCGTAGATGCCGTGATAGCGCGCCACGTAATCACGCACGCCGCCCGGCGCATTGAGGTCGATGGTCTCGAACGGCCCCATGAAGCTCCAGCGCAGCGCCAGCCCGTCGCGGATCGCCGCATCGACGTCCTCCACCGAGGCATCGCCATCGGCAACCAGGCGGAAAGCCTCCTGCAATAGCGCCCCTTGCAGCCGGTTGACGATAAAGCCGTCGATCTCGCGCTTCAGCACCATCGGCGCGTGGCCGGCCTCGGCCATGAGTCCGCGCGTGCGCTCCACCACCGCGGGATCGGTCCAAGGTGCCGGCACGATCTCCACTGCCGGCACCAGGTAGGGCGGATTGATAGGATGGGCGACGAGACAGCGCGCCCGGCCCTTGAGTCCTTCAGTGAAGGCCGAGGGAAGCAGCGCCGAGGTCGAGCTGGCGATCACCGCATCAGCCGGCGCCAGACGGTCCAGTTCGGCAAAGACCTTGCGCTTGGTGTCAATGTCCTCCGGCGTGTTCTCCTGTACGTGGTCCGCGCCGGCCAGCGCCGCGGCGAGGTCCGGCATGGCGCGTAGTCGCAGACGCACCGCCACAGGAGTGGCACCGTTCAGCAGGTTGAAGCTGGCCAGTTCCTCCAGCGCCCGGTCGATGAAGGCGAAGGCCGTCTCGATCTGCCCCGGCGCGGCGTCGGTCAGCGCCACGTCGTATCCGGCGCGGGCGAAGCTCAGCGCCCAGGCGCGGCCGATCAGCCCGGCCCCGACAACGGCGACTTTGGTCATCAATCAAACTCCCTCAGCGTCCAGTCTGGCCCGCTTGCGATCACGGGAATAGCCCTCGCGTCCGCTTGGTTTCCCAGACCCTGGCGACGCCGATCGCCATCGCCGCCGTGCGGTGCGAAACGCCGTCTTTGGCCGCGCGGTCGAGCACGCGCCGGAAGGCATCGTCCAGCAGTCTATACAGCCGGTCGAGAACCTCGGCGCGCCCCCAGAAGAACTGCTGCAGGTCCTGCACCCACTCGAAATAGCTGACGATGACGCCGCCGGCATTGCACAATATGTCGGGAATGACGAAGACGTCGCCGCGCTCCGCCAATACCAGGTCGGCCTCCGGCGTGGTCGGCCCGTTGGCCGCTTCCGCCAGGATGCGGCAGCGGAGGCGGTGCGCATTCGTTTCGTCGATCACACGCTCGACCGCGGCCGGCACCAAGATGTCGCACGGCTGGCAGAGCAGCAGATCGGGCTCGATCAGAAGTTCGCTCGAGAAGCCGGCAAGCACTCTGTGCTGGCGCATGTAGTCCAGCAGCGCGCCGACATCGAGCCCTGCCGGGGAATAGTAGGCAGCGGTGTGGTCGCCCACCCCGATAAGCCGGGCGCCGCGCTCGACCAGTGCCTCCGCAGCATTGCTGCCGACATTGCCGAAGCCCTGCACGATCGCCGTAGCGCCGGAAATCGGCAGCTCCAGTCGCTCCATCGCCCGCGCGATGAGATGCGCGACGCCGAGGCCGGTCGCCTCGCGCCGGCCCTCTATGCCGCCCATGCCGATCGGCTTGCCGGTCACGATCTCGGTCACCGTCTGGCCCTGGTACATGGAATAGGTATCCATGAACCACGCCATGACCTGTTCGTCGGTGCCGAGATCGGGCGCCATGATGTCCGTCTTCGGTCCCACGAACGGAATCATTTCCTGCATGTAGCGGCGCGACACGGCTTCCAGTTCGCGCGCCGAAAGGGCACTGCGGTCGACGGCGACCCCGCCCTTGGCGCCGCCATAAGGCAGCCCGGCGAGAGCGCACTTCCAGCTCATCCAGATCGCCAGAGCCGCCACTTCGCCGATGGTCAGCGCGCTCGAGAAGCGCGTGCCGCCCTTGGTCGGGCCGAGCGTCAGGTGGTGCTGGACGCGAAACCCCTGGAAGACCTCGGTCGAGCCATCGTCGCGATGAACCGGGCAGGAGACCGCCAGAGCGCGCTTGGGATAGAAGACCCGGTCGCGGTCGCCGGCCGGCATGTCGAGATGGTCGGCGACGCTGTCGAACTGCCGGCGGGCCATATCGAAAACCGGACCATCGAAGAATGGCATCGCGGACATGGCTTGGGTTGCTCCCTGGTTCGACCGAATCGGTCAGCTTTGCCCATCGTGCCAGGACTACGACCCGTCGATTGCAGCCGCAACGCGGCGCCAGTCCCCTCCGGGCCTTGATCTTATCGCGGACGGGGCAGGTGGGCGGCAGAAACGACGAGACAGTCGGCAATGGAAATGGTGGGCGATACTGGGATTGAACCAGTGACCCCTCGCGTGTGAAGCGAGTGCTCTCCCGCTGAGCTAATCGCCCGACCGGCTCAAGAAGCCGAAGGTGCCGGGATTTAAGGGACGGGCGGGACCGCCGTCAAGGCAAGGCGACCGCCACAAGGCCCTATCTGGCCGAGAAAGGCCCCAGACTGGCCACCGCGTCCCACAGCTTGTCGAAATGGTCGATCAGCCGGTCGGGGCTGAATGTGGCGATCGGCTCCGGGGTATAGCCGAAGGTTACCGCCACCACCGGAATGTTCGCCGCCCGCGCCGTCTCGATGTCGGTCCTGGAATCGCCCACCATGACGGCGCGCTCCGGCGTTCCGCCGGCCAGCCGGATCGTCTCGGTCAGCGTGCGCGGGTCGGGTTTCAGCCACGGAAAGGCGCCCTGGCCGACGATGGCGGCAAAGCGCGGGGCCAGCCCCAGCGCCTCCAGAAGCGGCCGGGCGAGGGGATCGGGCTTGTTGGTGCACACCGCCAGCAACCAGCCCGCCGCGGCAAACCGGTCGAGCGCCGCCTCGGCGCCCGCATAGGGCCGGCTCTCGTCGGCGATATGCGCCGCATAGTGGTCGATCAGGCCCGCGAACAGCCGTTCCAGCTCGGCGCCTTCCACGGACCGGCCGGAGGCGGCGAAGGCTTCCGAGATCAGCACGCGCCCGCCGCGCCCGACCATGGTCAGCGCCGTTTCCGGCGCCACCGGCGCCAGGCCTTCCCCGGTGAGCACGGCGTTCAGCGCCCGCACGATGTCGGGGGCGGTGTCGACGAGGGTTCCGTCGAGATCGAAAACGAGGGTCGGGGAGGTCAAGGCGGGAACTTGCGGGTCAGCTTCCGGCGCCGCGGGCCATCAGGGCCGCGAAAACCGGAATCAAAAAGAAAACAACCAGCTCCAGATGGATGAATCGCCTGACTTTTTCAATGTCGCCCGGCGGCGAAGCGAAATCCGGGTCGCGGCGTATCGCCGCGCGCCAGCGGATGAAGCGCACCGGCGGCCGGATAGCGGGCACACCGCCGACGTGGCGTCAAGGCCCGCCAGATGCTAACAAGCCGCCGGAAAGGGCCGGAATCGCGATGAAATACCAGCTCATATCCTTGTTTTCCGGCAGAGGCGCCCACTGATGGCAGACAGGTTACAGGGCGTTGACGCGGAACGTCGGCGCGCCGCTGAGGCGGCGCTGGAGGACGTGCGCCCGGGCATGAAGCTCGGCCTCGGCTCCGGCCGCACGGCCGCGCATTTCGTCCGCGCTCTGGGCGAGCGCGTCCGTGACGGACTTTCGGTCATCGGCGTGCCCACCTCGGAAAGCACCGCCGAACTCGCCCGGGCCGAGGGCATCCGGCTGGCCACGCTCGATGAAGAGCCGGCCCTCGATCTGGTCGTCGACGGGGCCGACGAGGTCGACCGGCAGCTGCGCATGATCAAGGGCGGCGGCGGCGCGCTGCTGCGCGAGAAGATCGTGGCGAGCGCGGCGCAGCGCATGATCGTCGTCGTCGACGAGGCCAAGATCGTCGATGCGCTCGGTGCCTTTCCCCTGCCCATCGAGATCGTGCCCTTCGGCGCAACGCCGGTCCGCCTCGCCATCGAGCGCGCGGCCGAACGCCTCGGGCTGACCGGGTCGATGGCATGGCGCCAGGCCGGCGCCGGCCCCTACGTCACCGATGGCGGCAACCACATTCTTGACGTATCTCTTGGTCGTATTGACGAGCCGGAGGGCCTCGCGCATGAGCTGGATGCGATGCCCGGCGTCGTCGAACACGGCCTGTTCATCGGTTTTGCCTCGCTCGTGGTCGTAGCGGGCAGCGACGGCGTCACCCGCCTGAGCAAATAGAACTGCTGTCTATCCAGATGGAGCACGTGATGACCCTGATCGGTAATTTCGTCCGCACGGCGGCTGTCGTAGCTGCCCTTATCGCTGTGCCGACCTCCGCGCTTATGGCGCAGGAGATCAGCCCGTCGCACATGGCCGCGGCACTTGCCGCGATCGACGCCACCACCGCCACGGCGAGCTTCGATACGCGCCTGCCGCAGATCGCCAACGAGGTCACAAACCGGCTGATCCGCGCCCGCCCGGACCTGCACCAGGAGATCGCCGACACGGTGCAGGCGGTCGCCCTCAAGCTCGCCGTCAGGCGTCGCGAACTCGATCAGGACGTGGCGCGCGTCTACGCCAAGGCGTTCTCCGAGGACGAGCTGAAAGCCATCACCACCTTCCTCAAGAGCCCTGCCGGCCAGAAGTACCAGACAGAGGGGCCGGCCGTCTTCCGCGATACGCTGCAGGCCGTGCAGTCCTGGTCCGACCGGGTCGGTGCCGAGCTTCTCGACAAGACGAAGGAAGAGCTGAAGAAGCAGGGTCATCCGCTTTGATGGGCTTCCACGCGTGACGGACGGTTACGACTACGACCTGATGGTCATCGGCGCCGGCTCTGCCGGCGTCCGTGCCGCGCGCCTGGCCGCCGAGCTGGGAAAGCGCGTGGCGATCGCCGAGGAAGGCGCCGTCGGCGGCACTTGCGTGTTGCGCGGCTGCGTGCCGAAGAAGCTGTTCGTCAACGCCGCTCACTATGCCGAAGCCTTCGAGGATGCAGTTGGTTTCGGCTGGCGGGTCGAGGGTCTGCATTTCGACTGGCCGACCCTGGTCGGCAATGTTGCCGGCGAGGTGTCGTGGCTGAGCAGCATCTACATCCGCAATCTCGAAAAGGCCGGCGCCGAGATCGTCCACAGCCGCGCCGTGCTTGAGAGTGAGCACAGCGTGCGCCTTCTCGCCGAGCACCGGACGGTGACGGCGGAATACATTCTGATCGCCACCGGCGGGCGGCCGCGGCGCGACCTGGTCATTCCCGGCATCGAGCACGCCATCACCTCCGACGAGTTCTTTCATCTGGAGAAACTGCCGCGGCGCGTGCTCATCGTCGGCGGCAGCTACATTGCCCTTGAGATCGCCTCGATCTTCTCCGGCTTCGGCGTCGAGACGACGATCATCCATCGCGGGCACGAGATCCTGCGCGGCTTCGACGACGAAGTCCGCCACGAGCTCTGTTCCGCGCTCGAGCGGCGCGGCATCACGATCATGACCGGCCAGGAGCTTGCCGGCATCGAAACGGCCGAGCGCGGGCTGATCGCCACGCTGAAGTCGGACGCCAGAATCGCAGCCGATCAGGTGCTGCTCGCCATCGGCCGCCATCCGAACACCGTCGGTCTCGGCCTCGAAAAGGCCGGCGTCGCGGTCGACGCCACCGGCATGATCAAGGTCGATGCCTATTCGCGCACCGACGTCGACAATATCTACGCCGTCGGCGACGTCACCGGCCGGCTCCAGTTCACACCGGTTGCCATCCGCGAGGGTGCAGCCTTCGTGCAGACCGTGTTCCAGGGCCGCCCCACCGCGGTCGATTACGACACCGTTCCGGTGGCCGTGTTCGCCAACCCCGAGGTCGGTTCGGTGGGCCTCAGCGAGCAGGTGGCGCGCGAGCGCTACGCCGCGCTCGACATCTACCGCTCGCATTTCAAGCCGCTGCCCTATCGGGTCGCCGGCCGCGACGAACGCATGCTCATGAAGCTGGTCGTCGATGGCGACACCGACCGCGTTCTCGGCTGCCATTTCGTTGGCCCCAACGCCGCCGAGATGGCACAGATCGTCGCCATCGCGGTGAAGATGGGCGCCACCAAGGCCGATTTCGACGCCACCACGGCGCTGCATCCCACCCTTGCCGAGGAGATCGTGACCATGGCGCGGCCGGCCGAACGCATCCGCCGCGAGGCGGCCGAATAGACCGGCCGGCGGCGGCAAGCCCGCCAGCATTCGGGTGGAACTGACCGGCAGCGGCGTGTATAACCGCGCCCGCAAGGCGGAATTCTGCTGTTTTCGTGAGGGTTTGGCGTAATGAAAAGCGCTTGGTCGCCGACCAGCTGGCGCACGAAACCAATCGAGCAGGTGCCGGTCTATCCCGACCTGGCCGCGCTGGAAGCCGTCGAAGCGCGGCTTGCCTCTTATCCGCCGCTAGTTTTCGCCGGCGAGGCCCGCAAGCTGAAGAAGGCTCTGGCCGGTGTCGCCGAGGGCAAGAGCTTTCTGCTTCAGGGCGGCGATTGCGCCGAGAGCTTCGCCGAGCATCGCGCCGACAATATCCGCGATTTCTTCCGCGTCTTCCTGCAAATGGCCGTGGTGCTCACCTTCGCCGGGGCGGTGCCGGTGGTGAAAGTCGGCCGCATTGCCGGCCAGTTCGCCAAGCCGCGCTCCGCGCCCACCGAGAAGAAGGGCGACATCGAACTGCCCAGCTATCGCGGCGACATCATCAACGGCATCGAGTTCGACGAAGCGACGCGCGTGCCCGACCCCAATCGCCTCGAGATGGCCTACCGCCAGTCGGCCGCCACGCTCAATCTGCTGCGCGCCTTCGCCACCGGTGGCTACGCCAACCTGCAGCACATCCACCAATGGATGCTCGGCTTTGTCGCCGACAGCCCGCAGTCGAACCGCTACCAGGAGCTGGCCAACCGCATCACCGAGGCGCTCGATTTCATGCGCGCCTGCGGCATCGATCCGGAAAACCACCCGGAGATGCGCTCGACCGATTTCTACACCAGCCATGAGGCGCTTCTGCTCGGCTTCGAGCAGGCGATGACCCGCATCGATTCGACCAGCGGCGACTGGTACTCCACCTCCGGCCACATGCTGTGGGTCGGCGACCGGACGCGCCAGCCGGACCACGCCCACATCGAATACTGCCGCGGCGTGAAGAACCCGGTCGGGCTCAAGTGCGGCCCCTCGCTCACCCCCGAAGAGCTGATTCGGCTGATCGACATTCTCAATCCGGACAACGAGCCCGGGCGGCTGACGCTGATCTGCCGCTTCGGCGCCCACAAGGTCTTCGACAAGCTCCCCGCCCTGGTCCGCGCCGTCGAGCGCGAAGGCAGGAGCGTCATCTGGTCGTGCGACCCCATGCACGGCAATACGATTACCTCGGCCAGCGGCTACAAGACGCGGCCCTTCGACCTCGTCCTTTCGGAGGTAGAGGGCTTTTTTGCCGTGCATCGCGCCGAGGGCACCCACCCGGGCGGCATCCACATCGAGATGACCGGCTCGAACGTCACCGAGTGCATCGGCGGCGCCCGCGCCATCACCGACGATGAGCTGCACGATCGCTACCACACTCATTGCGATCCGCGACTCAATGCCGACCAGTCGCTTGAGCTGGCCTTCCTGGTCGCCGAACTGCTCAAGCGCAATCGCCTGGAGCGCGCCGAGCGCGCGGTGGCGTCGGCCTGATCTCACCTGACTACCAAAGGCTCTAGTATTACCAAGAATTAATGTGGGCGCTCTGCGCCCCATTCTGCCTTGCTTTCCGGGGGCAAATTGTCGCGGAAATCCGCGCCAATCTTACAAAACTGTAATCCCCGCCCGGCGATTTTGCCAGATTCCTGCCACATTTCGAGCCAAGTTAGGCCATCCATTCTACTCGACCGGAACTGGCTGCGTGCAAGTCCAGTTTCCGGATTTATTGGCTCGCCTCAAAGTAAAGGGGGATGGACACCATGCGTCCCGGAAACGCTATACTTGCATCGTGTGTGATCGCGTCGGCTCTGCTGTTCGGCGCGGCAGCAAACGCTCAAGACGTGACGACGGCTGCACCGGCCACGGCCAGCCAGCCGTTGACCGGACTGTGGCTGACCACCGGCTACCCGTCGCTGACCGTCCACGCCGGCGACAACATCCAGCTCAATCTCACCCTGCAAAACAAGAACCTGCCGCCCGAGCGGGTCGCGTTCAGCGTCAACGGCCTGCCGTCTGGCTGGACATATGAGCTCGACGGCGGCGGCAAGACCGTCACGGCGGCGATCGTCGAACCCGATTCGAGCCAGAACCTCACCCTCAAGCTGACGCCGCCGAAGGACGCCAAGAGCGGCAGCTACAACTTCACGGTCGACGGCAAGACGACCGGTCAGGCGCTTAGCCTGCCGATCTCGCTGTCGCTTGCCGCGGCGGCGCCCGCCAAGGTCACGGTAACTCCGAAACTGCCGGCCCTGCGCGGCTCGCCGAAGTCGGCCTTCGACTTCAACGTCGACGTCAAGAACGACGCCCAGACCGCCCAGACCTTCAACCTGCTGGCTAAGGCGCCCCCCGGCTTCGACGCCACCTTCAAGGAGCAGTACGGCACCCAGGAGCTGACCTCGATCCCGCTCAAGGCCGGCGAGTCCAAGACCCTCAAGGTCAGCGTCAAGCCGCCGCAGAGCGTCGAGGCCGGCCAGTACAAGGTCGATGTCGCCGCGGCGAGCCCGACCACGTCCGGCCAGACCCAGCTTCTGCTCGACATCACCGGCCAGCCGACCGTTTCGCTCACCGGCCCCGAAGGCCGCCTGTCGGGCGATGCCACCGCCGGCCAGGAGCGCACCTTCAAGTTTACCGTCGAGAACGTCGGCAGCGCGCCGGCCCAGAACGTCATGCTGAGCGCGTCGTCGCCGCAGGGCTGGAAGATCACCTTCGATCCCCAGAAGGTCGCCAGCATCGCACCCGGCGACAAGCTGCCGGTCTCGGTCAACATGACGCCGTCCGACAAGGCGATCGCCGGGGACTACATGGTCACCGTCAGTGCCAATGGCGCCGGCACGTTCGACCACGCCAACTTCCGTGTCACGGTGCTCACCTCGACCATGTGGGGCATTGCCGGCCTCGGCATCATCGGCGCCGCGGTCGTCGTCCTTGCCTTCGCGGTGACTCGGTACGGCCGGCGATGAGCACCATCGTCATCGAGACCGCCGGACTGACCAAGCGCTACGGCAAGGCGACGGCGGTCAACGGGCTCGACCTCGCGGTCGAAAAGGGCGAGGTCTTCGGCCTGCTCGGACCGAACGGCTCTGGCAAGACGACCACCATCCTGATGCTGCTCGGCTTGACCGAGCCCAGCGGTGGCAGTGTCAGGGTGCTCGGCTACGATCCGTTCCGTCAGCCGCTCGAGGTGAAGCGCCATGTCGGCTATCTGCCCGATCAGGTCGGCTTCTACGACAACCTCTCGGCACGCGAGAACCTCGCCTATACGGCGCGGCTCGCCGGCATCGAGAGCGCGGAGAGCGACAAGCGGTTCGCTGCCGCGCTCGACCGCGTCGGCCTGACCGCCGTTGCCGAGCGCCGGGTTGGCACCTATTCGCACGGCATGCGCCAGCGTCTGGGGCTGGCCGAACTGCTGGTCAAGCAGGCCGAGATCGCCATCCTCGACGAGCCCACCAACGGCCTCGATCCGCAGGCGACGCAGGAGCTGCTCGAACTGATCGGCGAGTTGCGCATGGAGGGCATGACCATCCTGCTCTCCTCGCATCTGCTCAGCCTAGTGCAGTCGATCTGCGATCGCGTCGCCCTGTTCCGCAAGGGGCGCATCGGGCTGGTCGGCCGCGTCGATGAACTCGCCCGCAATGTCCTTGGCGGCGCCTATGCCGTCGAGGTCGAGGCCGAGGGCGTCGACCTCCAGGAGGCGCTGTCGGGAATCGAGGGCGTCGGCGCCGTCACCCAGATCGGCGCGGTGACCACCCGCGTCGATGCCGATCGCGACGTACGCCCGGAAATCGCCCGGCGCGTTGTCTCCGCCGGCGGACAGCTCAGGAACATGGCGATCCGCCGGGCGGGCCTGGACGAGGTCTATACCCGCTACTTCGAAGAGGCGGATGCAACCCAGGAGGAGGTGGCCAATGCGGCGTGAAGGATCGCCCTTTACCGGCGTCGCCACGGTTGCCCTCAAGGAGGCGGCCGATCACCTGACCAGCGCCCGCATGCATCTGGTGGTGCTGTTGGTGCTGCTCACCGCCATCGGCGCCATCTACGGCGCCATCGGCCAGATCAAGGACACGGTCGGGCAGGATCCCTTCCTGTTCCTGCGCCTGTTCACCACGGCACGCGCGCCCTTGCCGTCCTTCGTCTCGTTCCTCGGCTTCCTGCTGCCGCTGGTCTCGATCGCGCTCGCCTTCGATGCCATCAATGGCGAGTACGGCCGGCGGACCATGAGCCGTATCCTGGCCCAGCCGATCTACCGGGACGCGCTGCTCGCCGGCAAGTTTCTCGGCGGCCTGCTGGTTCTGGCCATCGTGCTCCTCACCCTGTGGCTGCTGATGACCGGACTCGGCATCCTGTTGCTCGGCCTGCCGCCGAGCGGTGAGGAGGTTTTGCGCGGTCTCGGCTATCTGTTGTGCTCGCTTGCCTATGGCGGCGTGTGGCTGGCGGTGGCGCTACTGTTCTCCACCGTCTTCCGCTCGCCGGCGACCTCGGCTCTGGCCGCGCTCACTTTGTGGCTGCTGTTCGCCATCTTCTGGTCGATGCTGACCCCGCTCATCGCCAACGCGATCGCGCCCATCGATCCGCTCGATCCGATAACGGCGTTCAACAACGCACAGCTGACGACGATCATCTCGCGCATCTCGCCCAACACCCTCTATGGCGAGATGACCCTGGCGCTGCTCAATCCGGCGACGCGCACGCTCGGCGTCGTCTTCCTGAGCCAGCTTCAGGGCGCACTGATGGGCGCGCCGCTGCCCTTCGGCCAGAGCGCGCTTCTCATCTGGCCGCAGCTCGCCGGCCTCGTCGCCGCCATGGTGGTCGTCTTCACCGGCGCCTACGTCAATTTCCAGCGCCAGGAGATCAGGGCCTGATGCAAAAATCCCGGTGGGCTGCAAGACCTGCGGCGGCCCACCGGTAAAGGCGCGCTCCGTTCCTCCCGGAGAAGCGTGCCATACCGACTGCCGCCGGTGCGTCGGCGGCAGTCGGTCTAATTTTGCCGGGCGGCCGGTTGCCGATATAGAGATCAATCGCAAGAGGGGAGGGCATCCATGACCGCCATCACACTTACGGCCGGCGACGGCCACCAATTCTCCGCCTATGAGGCGGTGCCGGCCGGAAGCCCACGCGGCGGCCTCGTCGTCGTGCAGGAAATCTTCGGGGTCAACCAGCACATCCGCGACGTGGCGGACGGTTACGCCGCCGACGGCTACCGCGTCCTTGCCCCGGCGATCTTCGACCGCGCCGAGCGCGGCGTCGAACTCGACTATGACCGCGACAACGCCCAGCGCGGCATCGCGCTGCGCCAGAAGATCAGCATTGAGGCGATGCTGAGTGATATCGAGGCCTGCGTCGCGGCGCTTCAATCCGCGGGCAAGGTCGGCGTCGTCGGCTATTGCCTCGGCGGCTCGCTCGCCTGGCTGGCGGCCACCCGCAACGCCGGTCTGTCCGCCGCTGTCGGCTATTACGGCGGCATGATCGCCAAACACCTCGACGAGACCCCGAAATGCCCGGTCATGCTGCATTTCGGCGAGGAAGACGGCTCAATCGCGGCCGACGACATCGCCGCCATCCGCGCCGCGGTCGACCCGAAAATCGTCCAGAGCTTCACCTATGCCGGCGCCGGCCACGCCTTCAACCGCGCCGGCAACCAGGCATTCCATGAACCCTCGGCGCGGCTTGCCCGCGAGCGCAGCCTTGCTTTTCTGCGCCAGAACCTCGCCTAGAGCAATTCCAGGAAAAGTGGAAACCACTTTTCCGTCCGGAATTGCGTGAAGACAAAGAGCCAGTGCACATCATCGATTCAGTGAAACGATGATGTGCGCTAGCCGGCCACGGGTCACAATCGTGCGATTGCCGGAATATCGCAGGGCCAGGGCAATGGTTTGCAACAGTTTCTTGACATTCTGATGGTTGATTGTCGCCCCTCGGAGCCATGAGAGGCGCCACGCTTGGAACGATCCCGGCAGATTTCTCCACATGAAGTGGAAATCGCGCTTCAGCACCAATGGTGGAAGCTCAAGCTTCCGCCTGGGCTGGAAGCCGCATTCGAGGCAGAGACCGGCCCGGCGCGGTGCCGGCGTCTGATCATCTACGGGCTCGTCGGCCCTCCTGCTTTACGACGCCTATCTGCTATCCGACCTGCGCCTTGTGCCTGACATCATTCGAGCGCGCAGTGCTGGTACGGCTCGGCCTGGTGACGCCGCTGTTTCTGGCGGTCATGGTGGTCCTTCGCTTCAACCCGCCACCGGTCTTGCGCGAGTCCCTTCAGGCTGGGCTGATCGTCGTCGTCACCACCAGCATTCTCTGGCTGACGGCCATCAGCCAGAGTCCGACGCACATCTATCGGCACGTCGGCGTCATCCTCGTCATCCTGTTCGCCAACGTCATTCTGCGCATCCGCTTCTGGTATGCGACAACGGCCTCGCTGGCTTCACTCGCCATCTATACGGCAACCCTCATCCAGATGCAGGAGCTGCCGTTTGTCGCTCGCATGACGGCCATTGTCTTGCTGGCGAACCTCATCCTGTTCACGCTCATGGCGAACCACGCGCTCGAGCGCGATACCCGCCGCGAGTATCTGTTCCGCATCCAGGATCGGCTGCGCCGCGAAGAGCTGGAGAAGATGGCGCATCGCGATCCCCTGACCAGTCTGGGCAATCGCCGCCATCTCGACGACACGCTGGAAAAGCTTTGGCCGGTGGCTCAGCAGCGTGCCGAGAGCATCGCCATGCTGATGCTCGACATTGACGCGTTCAAGGCGTTCAACGACCGCTACGGGCACCTTGCCGGCGACACCTGCCTGCAGCGCGTCAGCGCCGTGGTCGCTGCCGAACTGCGCAGCCCGCAGGATATCGTGGCGCGCTTCGGCGGCGAGGAACTGGTGATGGTGTTCGCCAACATGGACCTCAGCGACGGCGTCGCCATTGCCGAGCGCATCCGGCGGGCGATCGAAGCGGTCGGCATTCCGCACGAGGCATCGCGCACCGGCGTCGTGACGGTCTCGATCGGCGTCACCGCCGGCATCCCCAGCCTGGAGCTTGCCCCGCACAACTTCCTGGCGGCAGCCGACGCGGCGCTCTACGCCGCCAAGCGCAACGGACGCAATCAGGTGTGGCCGCCGCTTCCCGCGGCTGGCCCCCTCGTCGTCCCCGCCGAACCAGCCGACCGGCCGATGGCAAGGGCCGGTTGAACCAAAGACCAGGCGATTGCCGGCGTTACGCTGCCCTCCCGGCATGCAATGGGTGGCACGAATTGCCGGATTGCCGCTGTTTTTGCCGCTTCGGGGCAATGGTTTCTTGACATTCCGTTGATTGAATAGGGCGTTCAGAGACGGCCTATGCACCAATCCCAGCGCGCATCAGCGCACGAAATCGACATTGCGCTCAAGAGCCCGTGGTGGAAGCTCAAGCTTCCCGGCGGGCTGGAGAGGTTGTTCGAGGCGGAAACCAGTTTGGCGCGCTGTCGCCATCTGATGGTCTTCGGGATGGGAGTCCTCGCCTTTTACGATCTGTTTCTGCTGGTCGACCTGCGCCTCGTCCCTGACATCTTCTACATTGCGGCCTTGATGCGGCTCGGCGTGGTGACGCCGCTCGCTTTGGTGATGGTGATCGTTCTGCGGTCCAATCCGCCAGCGGCGCTGCGCGAGTTGATGGAGGCCGCGATCACCGTCATTGTCACCGCAAGCATCCTGTGGCTGATGCTTACCAGCCGCAGTCCGCTGAGCGTCTACCACAGCTACGGGATCGTCCTCGTCATCCTGTTCGCCAACGTCGTTCAACGCATTCGCTTCTGGTACGCCATGGCCGCGTCGCTGGCCTCGTTTGCCATCTACGTGGTGGCGATCGAGAAGGTGCATGGTCTCCCCGCGGATGGCAGATTGATGGCGATCATGGTGCTGGCGAGCGTCATTCTGTTCACGCTCGTGACCTCCCACGCGCTCGAACGCAGTACCCGTCGCAATTTCCTCCTGAGCCTGCGCGATCGCCAGCGTCACGACGAACTGGAAGACATCGCCCGCCGCGATCCTCTGACCGGACTCGGCAATCGCCGGCATCTCGACGATGCGTTCGAGGAGCTTTGGCCGAGAGCGCAGGCGCATCACGAGAATATCGCCCTGCTGATGCTCGACATCGATGAGTTCAAGGCATTCAACGATCGTTACGGACATCTGGCCGGCGACACGTGCCTGAAGCGCGTGAGCGCCATCGTCGCGGCTGAGCTGCGGGGTCCGCAGGACGTAGCGGCCCGCTTTGGCGGCGAAGAGCTGGTGATGGTGCTCGCCAACATGGAGCTTGGCGAAGGCATTTGGGTTGCAGAGCGAATTAGACGCGCTGTCGAGGCGGTCGCCATTCCGCACGTAGCCTCGCGCCGCGGTGTCGTAACGGCCAGCATTGGCGTCGCTGACGGCGTACCCAGCCTGGAGCTTGCCCCGCACAACTTCCTGGCGGCAGCCGACGCGGCGCTCTACGCCGCCAAGCGCAACGGGCGCAACCAGGTGTGGCCGCCGCTGGCGACCGCCAATCGTAACGATTTCACCGCCCGCATAGACCGGGCGATGGCGCAGGCCAGCTGAGCGCTTTGCGCGATTGCCCGCCGCCCCCCGGCGGGCTACACCGGCATTCATGGCAGCAGACCTGACCGATACAATCCGCATCGCGGTCGCCCAGCTCGATTCCGTGGTTGGCGACATCGACGGCAATTTGGCAAAGGCCCGCGCGTCGCGTGCTCACGCCGCCGAACTGGGCGCCGATCTCGTCGTCCTTTCAGAGCTGTTCATCGCCGGCTATCCGCCGGAAGATCTCGTGCTCAAGCCAGCCTTCCAGGATGCCTGCCGCAGGGCCGTCGAGGCGCTCGCCGCCGATACGGCCGATGGCGGTCCGGGCGTCGTCGTCGGCACGCCCTGGCCGCATGACGACAAGTGCTACAACGCCGTGGCGCTGCTCGACGGCGGCAAGGTCGAAGGCCTGCGTTACAAGGTCGAATTGCCCAATTACGGCGTCTTCGACGAGCTGCGCGTTTTCGAAGTTGGCCCGCTGCCCGGTCCGGTCGGCTTTCGCGGCCTCAGGCTCGGCCTGCCGATCTGCGAGGACATCTGGTTCGAGCAGGTCGCCGAATGCCTGGCCGAGACCGGTGCCGAAATCCTGATTTCGCCCAACGGTTCGCCCTATTGGCAGGGCAAGGCCGAGGTGCGCCAGCAGGTGGCACTCGCCCGCGTGGTCGAGACCGGCCTGCCGCTGGTCTATGTCAACCAGTGCGGCGGCCAGGATGAGCTCGTCTTCGACGGCGGTTCTTTTGGCCTCAACGGTGACCGCTCGCTGGCTTTCCAGATGCCGCAGTTCGCCGAAGGCGTTGCGCTCACCACCTGGAAGAAGGGGGAGGGCGGCTGGCGCTCAGTCGACGGTCCGAAGGCGGCGTTGCCCGATCTCAAGCAGGCCAATTGGCAGGCCTGCGTCATGGGCTTGCGCGACTACGTCAACAAAAACGGCTTTCCCGGTGTCGTTCTCGGCCTCTCCGGCGGCATCGATTCTGCTGTCGCCGCCGCCATGTCGGTGGACGCGCTGGGTGCCGGGCGGGTCCATTGCATCATGCTGCCCTATCGCTACACCGCCGAGGAAAGCCTGTCGGACGCGGCCGCGATCGCCGAGACGCTCGGCGTGCGCTACGACGTCGTGCCCATCGAGCAGCCGGTCGAGGGCTTCTCTCAGGCGCTGGCGCCGCTGTTTGCCGGCCGTGAGCCCGACATCACCGAAGAGAATCTCCAGTCGCGCGCCCGCGGCACCATCCTGATGGCCGTCTCCAACAAGTTCGGCGCCATGGTCGTGACCACCGGCAACAAGTCGGAAATGTCGGTCGGCTACGCCACGCTCTATGGCGACATGAACGGCGGCTTCAATCCGGTGAAGGACCTCTACAAGACCGAGGTCTATGGCCTGGCGCGCTGGCGCAATACGCACAGACCGGACGATGCGCTGGGGCCCGCCGGCCGCGTCATTCCCGAAAACGTCATCACCCGCGCTCCCTCGGCTGAGCTACGCCCGGATCAGACCGACCAGGACTCGCTTCCCGCCTACGAGGTGCTCGACGACATTCTCGAATGCCTGGTCGAGGACGAGATGCGCGTCGCGAACGTGGTCGCCCGCGGCCACGACATCGAGATTGTGCGCAAGGTCGAGCGGCTGCTCTACATCGCCGAATACAAGCGCCGCCAGGCGGCGCCGGGCGTCAAGATCACGCGCCGCAATTTCGGCCGCGACCGCCGCTACCCGATCACCAACAAGTTCCGGGATAAAGGGTAGGGCTAGTCGGGCGTCTTGGTGGACTTGTCGGCGTCACAATGCCGGTTCGTGAACTGAAAACGAACCACCTTGCACCCCGAGATGTCGTATTCGCTCAAGTCAGCGGTGGCGACGAATTCCTCCGCTTCCTCGTCGGTTTTGAAGCTCGGGAACGGCTTCAGCTTGCGGTCCGGTTTCTTCATGACGACGCACCTCGCCGACGCCTGTGGCGAACCATCAGCATAGCAGCTAGATACAGCCCATGCTCTGGTCGCCGCAGCAGGATGCCGCTCTCCTCGCCGTTTCGCGCTGGCTGAAAGCCGGCGGCGCTCAGGTCTTCCGTCTGTTCGGTTATGCCGGCACCGGCAAGACGACGCTTGCCCGCCACATCGCCGAGAATGCCGGCGGCGAGGTGGCCTTTGCCGCCTTCACCGGCAAGGCTGCGCATGTGATGCGCGGCAAAGGGTGCCGGGACGCCGGCACCATCCACAGCCTGATCTACCGCTCGCGCGGCGAGGACGAGAACGGCCCCACCTTCGTGCTCAACCACGACAGCGCCGCCGGCAAGGCGGAACTGGTCATCATCGACGAATGCTCCATGGTCGACGAGGAGATCGGCCGCGATCTGCTTTCCTTCGGCACCCCGGTTCTGGTGCTGGGCGATCCCGCCCAGCTTCCGCCGATTGCCGGTGGCGGCTTCTTCACGGAAAGCCAGCCCGACATCATGCTGACCGAAGTCCATCGCCAGGCCGCCGGCAACCCGATCGTGCGCCTGTCGATGATCGCGCGCGAAGGCGGCCGGCTGGAGGAGGGGCGCTACGGCGAGAGCCGCGTCGTCTCCCGCGACGCCATCGAACAAGAGGAGGTGCTGGCTGCCAACCAGGTGCTGGTCGGGCGCAACATCACCCGGCGCAACTACAATGCCCGCATCCGCGAATTGCTCGGGCGCGAAAGCCCGGTTCCGGTCGGCGGCGACACGCTGGTCTGCCTCAGGAACGACCGCAAGCGCGGCCTGCTCAACGGCAGCCTGTGGCATGTCGAGCGCGCCCGCAAGCCGCGCAAGGGCCTGCTGCGCTACACACTCTCCCCCGACGACGGGGAGGTCGGCAAGGCGCGCACCGTGGTTTCCATCAATCCCGCATTCTTCGACGGCACCGCCGACGCCCTGTCCTTTCCCGAGCGTCGCCGCTCGGACGAGTTCGACTTCGGCTACGTGCTCACCGTCCACAAGGCGCAGGGCTCGCAATGGGACGAGGTCATGCTTTTCGACGAGAGCTTCGCGTTCAGAGAGAACCGGGCGCGCTGGCTCTATACGGGCATCACTCGTGCCGCCTCGAAGCTGACCGTTGTCTGCTGACGAAAGGTCAGCTCTTCGTGCCGATCGGCTGCTTCGGCACCGGCGGCTGCGCCGCGGGCGATGACGGCGGGAAAAGCTGGTCGAACACCTCGGCAATCGGGAAGTTCTCGTCCGGCTTGAGCACGATCACCTTGGTGCCGATCGGCGCTCGCTCGTAGAGATCCATCACGTCCTGATCGATCATGCGGATGCAGCCGCTCGACACCGCTTTGCCGATGCTCGACGGGTCGTTGGTGCCGTGGATGCGGTAGAGCGTGTCCCTCTTGCCCTGGAACAGGTACATGGCACGCGCCCCGAGCGGATTGTCGAGCCCGCCCTTCATGCCCTTGGCGTAGGGCGCGGCGTTCGGATCGCGCGCCACCATTTCCGCCGGCGGCGTCCAGGTCGGCCAGTGCTCCTTGCGCTGGATGGTCGCTTCGCCCGACCAGGCGAATCCCGCGCGGCCGACGCCGATGCCGTAGCGGATCGCCGTGCCGCCGGCCTGCACGAAATAGAGATTGCGGTATTGCGGATCGACGACGATCGCGCCCGGCTCGTCGGGAATACGGCTCGGCAGGCCGACGATCTGCCGGCGGTATCGGGCCTCGACCTTGTAGAGCGGCACCGCCGGCACGTTGAAGCCGTCATCGCTGACGGCGGCATACATTTCAGCCGCCGAAGGCAGGGGGGGCATTGTCTGGACGACGGTAAGGTCCGTACATCCGGCCGCAGCCAAGGCCAGAACCGCGATCGCAGCCGCCCGATAGCGGCCGGGTCCGCCAGTCGCAGAATGCTTGGCCAATCCTGCCTCCTGCCTTCGGCCGTCGCGTCTCATTGCGCGACTATTGGTCGTCTCTCACGCAAAGCCGCCCACCGCTCGCGGCCAGGGAAATGTGGCAGAGCAGGGGGCGGGCGAAAAGAGCCCGCCGCGAAAAATCCGCCTGGTGTGATACGGGTCACACTGGCTGCCGGGCGCGGCTACTGGCCGTAATAGTAGTTTGGTCCCACGATTCTGACGTGCCGACCGCCGGTCTGAGGGCCGGCCATCGCGTCGCCGGCGCTCCTGGCCGTCACCGGGTTGGGCGAGAAATCGCCGGCCCGGTTGGCAAGCGTCTCGGGGTCTTCGCCACGCACCGGCCGCGGCAGCGGCCTGGGCAGCAGGACGGTTGGGGCGGCCGATATCGGATTCAGATTCGTCGGCGTGGCAATCGGCGAAAGCGCGGCGGAAGCGGGCGCGCGACAGGTGCACGCCGCGTCGTATTCCTGGCGATAGCGGAACGCCGTCGGCAGGGCCGAATAGGGTTCGCCGGCAAGCGAGACCATCTGGTTCACTTCCTCGCCGGGGTTTCGATAGATGTAGAGGGCGACGTCGGAGCCGGGGCACATTGACTGGCAGGTCTGTTCGTCGGTCGGGAAACGGCTCGGCACCGTCGAGAAGCTGATCGGGAAGTAGTAGCCGTCGCACTTGCGCACGCACAGCGTCCGGTAGGTGCCGAACTGGCCGCCGGGAGCGTAGAGCCGGTCGGTCTGGCCGCGCAGGCGGGCATTGCCGAACAGCATGTCGAGGAAATTGCCGTTGTTCGACGGCGGTGGCGGCGCACCGGCGGCGGTGTAGTTGGCGCCGCAGCGGTTGGCGGCTAGCGCGCTCAGCACTTGGCTCCGGCGGCGGGAAAGCTGGAACGGATCGGTGCTGTATTGGTCGCGGGCGGCTGTGAGGTGCTGCAGATTGGCCTTCATGCGGGCGATGGTCGCCATCAGCGGGGCGCATTTCGGCGAGGGCTTGGGCTGGAAGATGAGAAAGCCGCCCGTGCAGCCGGAGCGCTGCGCTTCCGCGGACGCCCGGTCCAGTTCGGAGCGCTGGCGCTGAACGGCAGCGTCATACTGGCGATAGTTGCCGGTCGCATCGGACGCCGGCCCCCGCTCGAGTGCAGCGAGCTCCGCCTCGAGGCTGGTGCAGATGTCGGCCTGCGCCAGGGCAGCGCCAGTGCTGCCCGCGGTCACCGCAACGACCGCGGCTGCTGCCATGGCAAACCGCACGAAGCTCATCCCAGGCCTTCCGCCTTCCGCACGCCCGCTCACGCGGCCGCGCTCAGCCAGGCCCCCCATTTGCCGCCGGAGCGGCCAAACCAACAACCCCGGGAAATTATGCGGGAGCCGCCCGCCAGCGGTCAACGATTTGCTTGGCCGGCCGATTCCGCCCTCAGGTGCGCCGCAACACCACCGCGGCACCATAGACCAGCGCCGATAGCGCCGTGATCCAGAAGCTGGTCGGCCAGTCGGTGTAATAGGCAATCGTGATGCCGAGCCACGCTTGCGCCAGCGCCAGCAGGGAGGAAAGCGCAATGCCTGGCGCGAGCCGGCTGGTGAGAAGCTGGGCCGCTGCCGCCGGCCCGACCAGCAGCGTGAAGACGAGAAGCACGCCGACGATCTGGATCGACTGCGACACCGCCAGCGCCACCAGCGCCAGGAAAAGGACGCCGAAAAGACGCAGCGAGACGCCCTTCGCTTCCGCCAGTTCGGGCTGCAGCGTGGCGAAGAGCAGCGGGCGGCTGATGACGGCGAGCGCCGCCAGCGTCAGCGGCCCGAGCACCGCCAGCCCGGCCAGCGTTGCCGGCGACACCGCCAGAACACTGCCGAACAAGAGCGAGGTTGCCTGCGTGGCATTGGTGGTCGTCAGCCGCAGGAACAGGATGCCGAAGCCGAGCGACAGCGACGTCACCACGCCGATGGTCACATCGCGGCCGCTGAGCTTTTCGCCGAGCGCTCCCATGGTAACGCCGGCAGCCAACGTCAGCCCGAGGACGCCCCATAGCGGCGACAGGCCGAACAGCGCCGCACCGGTGGCCCCGGCAAAGGCGATGTGGGAGAGGCCGTGGCCGGCGAAGGTCTGGCCACGCAGCACCAGGAAATAGCCAACCGCGCCGGCAACCACGGCAACGATGCCGCTCGCCGCGAAGGCGCGGATCATGAAGTCGTAGCTAAGCATTGTCGTGGGCTTGCGTTTGGTCGTGTTCGTGCGCGTGCTCGCGCTCGATGTCTTGGCCATGCGACATCACGAAGATATGGCCGCCGGCCCTGAGCACCTCGATCGGCGCGTCATAGAGCCGCGACAGAACATCCGGCCGGATGACCTCGTCGACCGTGCCCAGAGCGGCGCAGCAATGGCCGAGATAGAGCACGCGGTCGATGGCGCCGAGAAGCTGGTTGAGCTCGTGGGCGCTCAAGAGAATCGTCAGATTAAGGTCGCGCGACAGCTCACGGACCAGCGCCACCACATTGTGCTGCTGGTGCGGATCGAGCCCGATCAGCGGCTCGTCGAAAAGGATCATGCGCGGCTTGCCGAGCAGGGCCTGGGCGATGAGCAGGCGCTGGCGCTCGCCGCCCGACATTTCGGACAGCGGACGCCTGGCCAGTGCCTCGCCGTGGGTCAGCTCCAGCACCCGGTCGATATCGCGCGACGCCGCGGCCGACAGGAAGGGCAAGCCGAGCCGGTTGCCGGCAATGCTCGCCGCCAGGAAATCGCGTCCGGAAAGCGCCGCCGCCGGCGGCTGGCTGCGCACCTGCGGCAGATAGCCGATCGCCGGGTTGCCGCGGTTGACCGGCTTGCCGAAGACGCTGATCGCGCCGGCGCTGAGCGCGTGCAGGCCGAGGATGGCGCGGAACAGCGTCGTCTTGCCGGCGCCGTTGGCGCCCAGCACGCCGACGAATTCGCCTTCGCCGACTGTCAGGCTGATATCCTCCAGCACTGCCCGGTCGCCGACAGAAAGCGTAGCCTTGTCAAGGAGTACTGCGGAATTGTTCAACTTGTCTTGTGGTCCAATGCCTTGGCCGTCGCATCGAGTGTATCGAGCATCCATTCCGCGAAGGACGTGCCGGCCGGCTCGGTTTCTGTGACCGGCACCAGCGGCACGCCGGAAGATTTCGCCAGCGCCGCCAGGTTCCGGGTGAAGGCATCCTGAACTTGCGAATTGTAGAAGAGCACCTTCACCGTGCCCTTGCGGAGCGCGTCTTCCATTCTCCCAACATCGCTCGCCCCCGGTTCGGTCCCGTTCATGATCGCCGTCTGGAAAGCCTGATTCTCCATCTTCAAGCCAAGCGCCTCAGCCATGTAGCCGAACACCGGCTCGGTCGCCACCACCGGCGTTCCGGCGTACTTCGCCTTGAGCTCCGCCACGCGGGCCGCGATCGGCGCGAGCGTTGCGAGAAAGGCATCGCGCCGCTTCTCGTAGCCGTCCTTGCCGGCCGGGTCGAGCTTCACCAGTTCCGCCGTCAGCGCGTTCGCCATGGCCGGCATGGCCTTGGGGTCGTACCAAACATGCGGATTGTCGCCGTCCTTGTGGCCGGAGAGTGCCGCGACATCGATCACGACACGGCCGGCGACATGGTTCGAGTCCACCAGGCGTGCCATCCACGGGTCGTAATTGGCACCGTTCATCACGATAATCTCGGCGTCCGCGGCCTCGCGGGCGACCGACGGCGTCGGGTCGAAATCGTGCGGATCAGTGCCCGGGGCGATGATGACGCTCTCTACCGCGATGCGATCCGCCCCGATTGCCTGCGCCGCTTCGCCGTAGAAGTTCTCGGCGGCGAGGAGCTTGATCGGCGCGGCATGGGCGGGGAAGGCAAAGGCAACAGCAGCAAGGGCCGCAAGAAGCAGCGATTTCATGAGGCAGGTCTCCGGGTCGCGATACGCAACGTTATAACATTACATTTCGGGCGTGCAAGCCTCAAAATCCCAGATGGGGCTTCGCCTCAGTGGATGCTCCTGACCAGCTTGGCATCCGGGAAGCAGGTGGGCATCTGGCCTTGTTTCGCCTGCCACAGGCCGACGGCGATGCGCGTCTTGAAGCCGACCAGCCCGTCGACCGCGCCGACATCGTAGCCTTCCGCCGCCAGCTGGTCCTGCATGCCCTTGACGTCGCCGCGGCTGAAGCCGCCGACCTTCTGCCATTTGGCCGCAAACGGGCGATTATCGGCGAAGCGGTCGGCGAGGTGGCCGATATAGAGGGCGTAGAGATCGGAGTAGTTGTACTGCTTCAGCACGTAGAAATTCTCGCTGACGATGAAGGCCGGCCCGAAGCGGCCGGCCGGCATCAGCAGATAGCCCAGCCGCTTGCCCCTGACCGGCAGCGGCCGACCGTTGGCCAGCGTCACCCCCAGGCGGGCCCATTCGGCCATCGGCTTGCCCTGCTCGGGTCCTTCCTGCGTGCACGGCACGCTCGCCGGCACCTTGGCCTCGACGCCCCAGCCGCGCTCGCTGTTCCAGCCTTCCGCCTTCAGGTAGTTGGCCATCGAGGCAAGGCTGTCGGGCACCGAGTTCCAGATGTCGCGTTTGCCGTCGCGGTCGAAATCGACCGCATATTTGCGGAATAGGGAGGGCAGGAACTGCGGCTGGCCGAGCGCCCCGGCCCATGAGGAACGCATGCGTTCGGGCGTAATGTCGCCGCTCTCGACGATCTGAAGGGCCGCGATCAGTTCCGGCCGGAAGAGGTCCTTGCGGTAGCCCATGAAGGCTTGGGTGGCCAGCGCCCGGATTGCAGGCTCTGGCAGCGACGCGTTGCCGAAACCGGATTCCTTCGCCCAGATCGCGACCAGGATGGCCGGCGGCACGCCATAGCGCTCGGTGATGGCGCCCAGCGTCTTGCGCCACTGGTCGATGCGCGCCCGCCCGAGGCCGGCGAGGCGCGTGAGTGTCGTCTCATTGAAATAGGCGCCCGGGCTGCCGAACTCGGTCTGCCATTTGATGCTCGGCGGCTTCGGTGTTGTTCCCGGGGGCACCAGCTCCGGCGCCGTCCAGTCGAGCGTTACGCCGTTGAACGCCCGCTCGAAGGTCGCCCGCGACACGCCCGCCGTCTTCGCCTCCGGCCAGATATCCGAGACGAGCCACGCCTGGAACTGGGCCTCGACGCGGGTGCGATAGGGCGTCTGGGCGCCGGCATCGACGCCACCGACGACGATCAGCAAGAAGGTAGCGAAGATGCGGGCGACGGCGGCCATGGCTCTTGCCTAGCAATTCCAGGAAAAGTGGACACCACTTTTCCGTCCCGAATTGCGACAAGCGAGGAGACGGAGCGGATCGTCAATTCCGGGGAACGATGATCCGCTCCAACCCATAGCGACCGATCGCGGCAAGGTCAGGGCGGCGTCAAGCGCGTCCGTTCTGGCAGAAGCCGTCGAGCACGGCCGTATGCTCGGCCGGATGCGACAGCACCGCCGGACACTCGCTGGCGAGGTAGGTGATCTCGGCGCTGGCGAGCCTCTGCGAGGCGTCGCCGTTGCGCGGCACGATGGCTGCCGTCTGGTGCGATGCGGTCGCGGTCGTCGCGAGCGGCGTCACGACTGCCATATGGTCGTCCATCGACACCTTGGCCGGGATGTCGGGATAGATCAGCCGCCCGCCGGGGCCGATCAGCGATGTCGGCACGACGGCTGCCATCTGATGCGACGCGGTCGCGGCCGTTGCGAGCGGCACGACGACGGCCAGGTGGTCGTCCATCGACACCTTGGCGGGGATGTCGGGATAGATCAGCGTAGCGGCGGAGGCGAGCGCCGGCGTGGCCACCACGGCGGTAAGCGCGAGCAAAGCTGTGAGACGGTGTTTCATGTCAGGCTCCATGAGTGTTGACCCCGCCAACCGCCACGGAACCTAGAGGCGCGGCGCTGCGTGACGAGAGGAGACCGGCTGCGGTTTTACGCCGCGCTTGTCCGCGCCTCGACAAAGCCAAGTGGTGCAACGCTTCCCCGGCCGCCGATCGCGACGAGTTGAATGCCCGGTGACGGGACGTGGTGCTCGCCGATGGCACAAGCGGTCTTGCGCCGGCCTTCTATGCGCGCCATGCGATGCGCGCGCGATCGGGTGCGGCGGCGGCGGGGGCAGCGATGCCGGTGAGAAGCAACAGCAATACGGTGATGGTGCGGGCAACCGTGGCCATGGCTCTCAGCTGGGCCATAGCCACCGTTCGGGGCAAGGGCGAGGCGGGGGGCGTCCACCCGTCTCTTGCCCCGCTGGCCGCTCGGGTCAGCTGCGTTTGACCTGGCAGAACCGGTTGAGCAGGGCGGTGTGATCGCCGGGATGGGCCATCACCGTGGGGCACATGCTGAGGAGATAGGTGCTGTCGGCACTCGCAAGTGCTTGGGCGGGATCGCTGTTCTGCGGCACGATAGACTTTCCGGAGGGCGCGAACAGAAGGCTGGACATCAAATCGTAATCGAGCGTGACGTTGGGCGTGCCGGGCACCGATGCCGATTTTTGCTGCATGGCGTTGCCGTGAATGCTCGCGGCGGAGGCGACGGACGGCACGGCCACGATGGCGGCGAGCAAGGCGAGGGTGGTGAGGCGGAATTTCATGTCAGGCTCCTCTTTTGTCGCCCACATTGGCGAAAGGCAGGGCGGGCGGCGCGGCGCCGGTCAAGGCGGCGTCGGAGCGCCCGCCCGTGCCCCGAAGCTTGTCTAGCCTTGGAATTCCCGGCAGAAGCGGTTGAGCACGGCCGAATAGCTCCCCGGATACTTCAGTACCGTCGGGCAGGCATTGGCGAGATAGTTGTGTTCGGCGTTGAACATGATCGCCGTGGTATCGCCATCGCGCGGAACGACGACCACCGGGAAAGGAAATGCCGGGGCGTGGGAATAGTCGCCGGCTTCGTCCATGGGCGCGGCGGAAGCAATGGCGGGCAGGGCTACGACAGCGGCGAGGGCGAGCAAAGCGGTGACACGGATTTTCATTTCAGGCTCCGTTGGGTGTCGCCCCACCAGCCGCGATGGAAACTAGGGGGCCGCCAGCGCCGGGCGAGGGGGCACCCCTGCGATGATGCGCCGCGCTCGTCCACGGCCTGCAAAGCGAGGTGTCGCAAGGGCTCCGCGACCGCCAGTCGCGCCGAGTTGAACAGCGGACGGCGCTTGACCTTTGCGCCCAAATGCGCCAATGCAGGCGCCATGAGGGTGACCGCGCATTCACGCGCCATTTGCATTTGCGGGATCATTACCGGCTAGCATTGCGCTGGCTGAGGCCGTCCTCTCTTTGCCCACCTGAAGACGAGACGATCCCCCGGCCGGCGGTCGAGGGATGACGTTTGCCATGGGCCTGAGGCTGCACAACACGCTGACCCGGACGAAGGAAGACTTCGTCCCGATCGATCCCGCCAATGTGCGCATGTATGTGTGCGGGCCGACGGTCTACGACTTCGCCCATATCGGCAATGCGCGCCCGCTGATCGTCTTCGACGTCCTCTTCCGCCTGCTCCGGCACCTCTATGGGCCCGAGCACGTCACCTATGTGCGCAACATCACCGACGTCGACGACAAGATCATTGCGCGGGCGGCGCAGGAATATTCCGACCTGCCCCTCAACGAGGCGATCCGCAGGGTCACCGAGAAGACCGAGACGCAGTTCCACGCCGACGTGGCGGCGCTCGGCTGCCTGCCGCCGACCGTCGAGCCGCGCGCGACGGAATTCATCAATCGGCCGGACGCACCGGAGGACATGCTGCGGTTGATCGTCGAGCTGATCGAGCGCGCAATGCCTACGTCGCGGAAGGGCACGTGCTCTTCGACGTCTCGACCATGCCCGACTACGGCAAGCTCTCCAACCGCTCGCTCGACGACATGATCGCCGGGGCGCGGGTGGAGGTGGCGCCGTACAAGAAGAACCCGATGGACTTCGTCCTGTGGAAGCCGTCGAAGCCGGATGAGCCCGCGTGGCCGTCGCCGTGGAGCAACGGGCGGCCGGGCTGGCACATCGAATGCTCGGCGATGGCCGGCGTCGCTGCTTGGCCCCGAGTTCGATATCCACGGCGGCGGCCTAGACTTGATCTTCCCGCATCATGAGAACGAGATCGCCCAGTCGCGCTGCGCCCACGGCACGCCGCTGATGGCGCGCTACTGGCTACACAACGGCTTCCTCCAGGTCGAGGGCGAGAAGATGTCGAAGTCCCTCGGCAACTTCGTGACGATCAGGGAACTACTGAGCGATTGGCCTGGCGAGGTAGTGCGTCTTGCGATGCTGATGACTCACTATCGCGAGCCGATCAATTGGACAAGGCAGCAACTAGAGCAAGCCGATTTGGAATTGCAGAGCTGGCTAGGAAATAACGAACTAGCGGTCGAAGCCCAAGCGGAGGTCGCGGAACGCCGCGTTCCCGGACGAGCGGGAACAAGCTTGCCGAACGAATTTGTTCAAGCCCTTGAAGATGACCTGAATACACCTCTGGCAGTCACAGTACTCCGCCAGTTCACGAGAAAGGGCGCTCCCACTGCGCTAGAGCTAAGGCAGATATTCTTGATGGCAGAATTCTTAGGTCTGGTCCGTGTGGAGAAGATCGGAGTGCACACACGGCCCGTCTACGGTGGTGCACTAGCACGGCATGATATTGGACTAACACTGAAGCTCAGAGCAGCTGTCGCCAATGGATTCATAAGCCAGGCGAACTCAATTCAAAAATCGCTAACGGACGCTGGCCTTGAAGTGCAGATTGCCGCTGATGGGTGGATTTCCGTCAAGGCTGTTGACACGAAAGAGACCAACAAAGCAGAGGCTTTAGTGGCCGCCCGCGCCGCCGCCCGCAAAGCGAAGAACTTCGCCGAAGCAGACCGCATTCGTGCCGAGCTCGATGCCATGGGCATCGCGCTCAAGGATTCGAAAGACCCCGCGACTGGCGAACTCGTAACCACCTGGGAGGTGAAGCGATGAACGCTCACCCTCACCCGGCTCGGCCTGCCGAGAACGCCAGCGATCGCCTGTGCGATCACTGGCTTGCTGTGCAAGGTTTTGGTGTCAAGCGTTATTGGAATTCGGATGTCCTGACCAATGCGGAGGGCGTTGGGGCCGACATCCTGACCGCGCTGCACGATGCGCGGTTGGACGAGGAGGCAAAGCGATGACCATTGAAATCGACCACATGGGACTGAGCGTATCCGACTTCGAGCGTTCCAAGGCCTTCTA
Source organism: uncultured Alphaproteobacteria bacterium (assembly GCA_963750065.1). Taxonomy (GTDB): domain Bacteria; phylum Pseudomonadota; class Alphaproteobacteria; order Rhizobiales; family Kaistiaceae; genus CAVSRC01. The sequence continues at coordinate 253,715 of CAVVPK010000019.1, read as the reverse complement.
CCTGGCGGCGCTGAAGCCGCTCGGCGGCGGCGTCATCATGGAGTTCCCCTACGGCGCCATCGGCCCCTTTGCCAGCGCCGGCCTCGGCGTCGCCGGCAAGCCATTCTTGTGGATCTCCACCGGCGAAAAGACGGCGCCGCATCTGCACGTCGCCTTCCGCACCGAGACACGCGAGCAGGTGGACGAGTTCTATGCCGCCGCCATGGAGGCGGGCGGTACGGACAACGGCTCGCCCGGCCTCCGCCTGCACTATCACGCCAATTATTACGGCGCCTTCGTGCTCGACCCCGACGGCCACAACATCGAGGCGGTCTGCCACTATTCGCTCGCCGAGCTGAATGCGGCGGCACGCGCGGCCGCGGCGCCGAAGCGCAAGAAGGCCGCGAAGAAGGCCGCCAAAAAGCCTGCGAAGAAGAAGGTCGTGAAGAAGAAAGTCGCGGCGAAGAAGGCTGCCGCGAAGAAGCCGGCCAGGAAGGTCGCGAAGAAGGCACCGGCCAAGAAGAAGGCTGTGCGCAAGCCCGTCGGCCGCGGACGTAAGACGAAGCGATGAGCGATGGCCCTCTGACCGGCGGCTGTCAGTGCGGAGCCGTGCGTTTCCGGGTCGAAAGGCTCGGGCGCGGCTCCATCTGCCATTGCCGCATGTGTCAGAAGGCCTTCGGCGGCTTCTACGGACCGCTGGTCACGGCCTATGACCTTATCTGGACACGCGGCGCGCCCAAGCACTTTCAAAGCTCGAACCGGGTGCGCCGCGGCTTCTGCGGCGAATGCGGCACGCCGCTCACCTACGAATATGAAGGCGGCGTGGAACTCGCCATCGGCGCCCTTGACGATCCCGAGCGCGCCGCCCCGACCATCCAGGCGAACCCGGCCGACAAGCTGTCCTTCGTCGATGGCCTGTCGGCGCTGCCCTTCCGCGATCCACAAGCCGAGCCGGGGCCGGAAGCGTTCAAGGCCACCATCATCAGCTACCAGCACCCCGACCACGACACGGGAGAATGGCCATGAGCACAGCCGCTCTCACCGGCGGATGCCAGTGCGGCGCCGTGCGCTATGCCCTCGATCAGCAGCCGGAGAACGTCCACGTCTGTCACTGCCGTATGTGTCAGAAGGCCGTCGGTGGCCCGTTCGCGGTTATCTGCCCGGTTTTGAAGCCGGCCTTCAGGGTCACCCGCGGCACGATCGCCCACTTCATGAGTTCCGACGTGGGACGCCGCGGGTTCTGTAGCGCCTGCGGCACGCCGCTGACCTTCGATTATCCCGATGGCGACGACATCGGCGTGTTGGTCGGCAGCCTCGACGAGCCCGACCGCGCGCCGCCGGTGATCCAGTACGGCAATGAGAGCCGCGTGACGTGGTTTCCAGGCCTGACCGCGCTTCCCGGCGACCGCCCGACTTATGGCGACAATCCCGAGATGCGCCATCGTATCGCGAGCACCAACCACCAGCATCCCGACCACGACACCGAGGCGTGGCCGCCGCACGGAGGCTTCCCGCAATGACCACGTTTCGCATGACCGGCGGCTGCCAGTGCGGTGCCGTGCGCTTCCGTGCCACGGGAATCAAGGACTCCGCCATTTGCCACTGCAGGATGTGCCAGAAGGCCTTCGGGAATTATTTCGCGCCGCTGATCACGGTCGAGACGGTTGAATGGACCCGTGGCGCGCCGACGCTCTTTCGCTCGTCCAATTTGGCGCAACGCGGCTTTTGCCAGAATTGTGGGACGCCCTTGTTCTATTTCGGCGACGACGGCGATTACGAAATGGCGGCCGGTGCCCTCGACGATCCGCGGGCGGCACCACCGACCCGGCAGTTGGACAAGCACGCCGGCCTGCCATTCCTCGAAACGCTGCCCCATCTGCCGGAGCCGAACCCGGAAGCTGTTGCGGCCTTCCAGGCGCGGGTCGTCAATTTCCAGCATCCCGATCACGACACCGAGGCGTGGCCGCCACAGGAGCGACACCATGGCTGAGTTCCGCATGACCGGTGGCTGCCAGTGCGGCGCCATCCGCTACGCTCTGCACGAGAAGCCGGTGAACCCGCACATCTGTCATTGCCGCATGTGCCAGAAGGCGTTCGGCTCCTTCTTCGCGCCGCTCTTCCATGTGCCCGTCGCGACCTTCGAAATCACCCGCGGCGACCTGTCGATCTTCAAGAGTTCGGACATCGCCGAGCGCGGCTTCTGCCGCGCCTGCGGCACGCCGCTGACGGTCCAGGACGACAACGACGCGGATATCTGCGTCTCGATCGGCTCGCTCGACGAACCGGCGAAGGTGGTTCCCGAGTATCAGTACGGCGTCGAAGGTCGGCTGCCTTATTTCGCCGCTCTGGCGAGCCTGCGCGATTCGAAGACCACCGAAGAAGACATGCCGGAGAAGGCGGCGGCGATCTCCAGCAGCAATCACCAGCATCCCGACCGCGACACGGCCGTCTGGCCGCCCAACGGAGGGCTCCCGCAATGACCGCGTTCCGACTCACCGGCGGCTGCCAGTGCGGCGCCGTGCGCTACGCCTTGCATGAGCCGCCGAGCGACCCGCACATCTGCCACTGCCGTATGTGCCAGAAGGCCTTCGGCGGCTTCTTCGCGCCGCTGACCGGTGTGCCGCTGGCGAGCTTCGAGATCACGCGCGGCGCGCTGTCGATCTTCAAGAGCTCGGATCAGACCGAGCGCGGCTTCTGCAACAGGTGCGGCACGCCGCTGACCTTCCACTATGTCGACAGCCCGCGCATCGCCGTTTCCATCGGCTCACTCGACGAGCCGGAAAGGATCGTGCCCGCCACGCAATACGGCATCGAGGGGCGTCTGCCCTATTTCGCGGCGCTGGCCGGCCTGCCGGGCGAGAAGACGACCGAAGAGGACGTGCCGGAGAAGGCAGCGGCCATCGCCCGCACCAACCATCAGCACCCCGATCATGACACCAGGGAGTGGCCACCAGCGGCCTGAGCAAACGCCATGAGTAAAGAGCGTCTCTATCCGTTCGACACTACTCCGGGCGCCCGTCCGCCCGCGGGCGCATCGCGCCGAGGAAAAGAACAATGACCAAAGAACGGCTGTATCTCTTCGACACGACCCTCCGCGACGGTGCGCAAACCAACGGCATCGACTTCACGCTGGAGGACAAGGTGCTGATCGCGGGCCTGTTGGACGAACTCGGCATTGACTATGTCGAGGGCGGCTATCCCGGTGCCAATCCGACCGACACCGCCTTCTTCGAAGCCAAGCGCACCCGCCGCGCCGCCTTCACCGCCTTCGGCATGACCAAGCGCGCCGGCGTCAGCGTCTCCAACGATCCGGGCCTGCGCGGTCTCATCGAGGCGCATGCCGACGCCATCTGCTTCGTCGCCAAGACCTGGGACTATCACGTCCGCGTCGCGCTCGGCGCAACGCAAGAGGAGAACCTCGACGGCATCCGCCAGTCGGTGACCGCGGCGAAGGAAGCGGGCAGGGAGGTGCTGCTCGACGCCGAGCACTTCTTCGACGGCTACAAGGCCAATCCCGAATACGCTGTCGCCTGCGCGCGCGCCGCTTATGAGGCCGGCGCCCGCTGGGTGGTGCTCTGCGACACCAATGGCGGCACGCTGCCCGAGGAGGTCGAGGCGATCGTCGCCGAGGTCGCCAAGGCCGTGCCCGGCGATCATCTCGGCATCCACGCCCATAACGATACCGAGCAGGCGGTTGCCAATTCGCTGGCCGCCGTGCGCGCCGGCGCGCGCCAGGTCCAGGGCACGCTCAACGGCATCGGCGAGCGCTGCGGCAATGCCAGCATGATGTCGCTGATCCCGACGCTGCTGCTGAAGCCGGCTTATGCCGAGCGTTTCGAGACCGGCGTCACCATGGACGGGCTGACGGGGCTCACCGCGCTCGCCCACCGCTTCGACGAGCTCTTGAACCGCGCCCCCAACCGGCAGGCTCCCTATGTCGGTGCCAGCGCCTTCACCACCAAGGCCGGCATTCATGCCTCGGCCATCGCCAAGGACCCCAAGACCTACGAGCACGTGCAGCCGGAATCGGTCGGCAACCGCCGCCATATCCTGGTTTCCGATCAGGCCGGCAAGGCGAACCTTCTGGCCGAGCTTTCGCGCATGGGCATCGCGGTGAAGAAGGATGACAGCCGCCTCGACACGCTGCTGCGCGAGGTCAAGGAGCGCGAGGCGGTCGGCTATTCCTACGAGGGTGCCAGCGCGTCGCTCGAGCTTCTCGCCCGGCGCGTGCTTGGCGGGGTGCCCGACTATTTCGAGGTGGAAGGCTTCAGCGTCACCGTCGAGCGCCGCCACAATGCCCTGGGCAAGCTGGTTTCGGTCTCGCAGGCCGTGGTCAAGACCAGGATCGGCGGCGAGCGCGTGCTGACGGTGGCGGAAGGCAACGGCCCGGTGAATGCGCTCGACCGTGCCTTGCGCAAGGACCTCGGCGCCTATCGCACCGTCATCGCCGATCTCGAACTGGTCGACTACAAGGTGCGTATCCTCAATGGCGGCACCGAGGCTGTCACCCGCGTGCTTATCGAGTTCGAGCGATTCCTCCGGCGACTCGTGGTTCACCGTCGGCGTGTCGGAAAACGTCGTCGACGCTTCCTTCGAGGCGCTCTTCGATTCGGTCGTCTACAAGCTGCTCAAAGCGGGCGTCGAGCCGGCCTGACGGCCTCACATCAACCGGGCGCCGTCGCTGGCTTCCAGCTCCGCCTGCGGCGTGCGGGCGAGTTCCGCCCTAATCGTCGGGATCACCGCGTCGACCGTGTCGACGAAGGTCACCGGCAGGTCGACATGGCCGCCGGCAAACGCCTTGTTGAGGAAGCCTTCCTCGCCCATGCGGCGGAACAGCGCGACCAGCGGCTCGTAGAAGCCGTTGAGGTTGAGGATCAGCACCGGCTTGACGTGCTGGTCGAGCTGCGCCCAGGTCATCATCTCGACCACTTCTTCCAGCGTGCCGATGCCGCCGGGCAGCGCCACGAAAGCGTCGGCGCGGTCGAACATCAGCTTCTTGCGCTCATGCATGTCGGCGGTGACGATGAGGTCGCTCACCTCGCGTAGCATCAGCTCGCGGTCCTTGAGAAACTGCGGAATGACACCGGTCACCGGGCCGCCCGCCGCCATGGCCGCGCGCGCCAGGATGCCCATCAGGCCGACCGCGCCGCCGCCATAGACCAACCGCGTGCCGGATCCGGCTATTTGCCGGCCGAGCGCCTCGGCCGCTTCGGCATAATCGGGCCGTGCGCCGGTATTGGCGCCGCAATAGACGCAGATGCTTCTCAATTCGGCCATAAGCGTGTGTTGCATCGCGGCATGTCGCCCGTCAAGCTCGGCCGAAACGCCGGCGACGAACCTTGTGGCCCGCGCAGCCCGGTTCTACAGTCGCCAGGGCGGGCTGCCGCCAAATCGGGTGTCACATGAAGAATAGCCGACTGAGCGGTGTTATCGCTTTGATCATCGCCATCCTGCTGGTTGGTGGGCTCACCTATTACGAGCTGACCCAGAACAAGGCGAAGGAAACGGTTGCCTCCGCACCGGCGGCATCCTCCGAGGCGCCGGCCCCGGCCGGCGACCAGGCTGCCGTTCAGGCGACCACACCCACCGATGGCCAATCCGCACCGGCTGCCGGCGACACAACGGCCGCAGCGCCGGCCGCGCCCGATACCGGCATGGCGGCTGCCCCGGCAAACCCGCCGGCGCCCGCCGCCGAAGCCCCAGCGCCTGCCGGCAATGCACCGGCCGAGACCGCGGCAAATCCGCCGTCGCCAGCCGCCGATAATCAAATGGCCGCCGCGCCCACGATGCAGGCGCCCGCGACCGCCGCTGCGCCAGCTACGCCGCCGGCCGATCAGGCGAACAGCCAGCCGCCCGCCGCGGCCACGCCGCCGGCCGATCAGGCGAACAATCAGCCGCCGCCTGCCGCCGCACCACCGCCCGCCGAGCAGAAGCTCGCGACTGCCGAGCCGCCGCCGGCCGCTGCGGCGCCCGCGAAGCCTGCCCCGGCCATGGCGGCGGCGCCGCCAGTCGTTCCGACCTTTGACGTGGTGCGCGTCGAGCCGACCGGCGAGACGGTCGTCGCCGGAACCGCGGCCCCCGAGGCCAAGGTCGAGGTGCTCGATGGCGCCGCCGCCGTCGCCACGGCGACCGCCAACGATCGCGGCGAATGGGCGCTGGCGCTCGACAACGCCCTCAAGCCCGGCACCCACGACCTTGCCATCCGCACGACCACGAAGGACGGCGCGGTTGCCACGCTCTCCGATCAGCGGGTCGCGGTGCAGGTGCCCGAGCCGGGCTCCAAGGACGTGCTGGTGGTGGTGAATTCGCCCGATCGGCCGAGCCGCGTGATCGAACTGCCGCCGAGCAAGGCGCCTGCCGCCTCCAGCGGCGAGCAGGTTGCCGCCGCAGGTCCGACGCCGGCCGGCGAGCCGCCGGCTGCCGCGGCGACCGCACCCGAAACGCCGAAGGCGGGCGAAGTCGCCGCCCTCCAGCCGAAATCGCCGGCGGCCCAGTCCCCGGATCTCGTCAAATCCCCGCCCGGCCAGTCCGGCGCCGCGAGCGCAGCGCCGACCGCATCGGCGACGCCCGAGCAGCCGGCCGCGTCTGCCCCGGCCGAAAAGCCGGCTGCGCCCGCCACCGCCGAAGCGCCACCGCCGGCCGCACCGGCGCCGCCGGCCAGGTCGTCGTATCGGCCGTCGAGGCCGATACCGCGGGCACGCTCTATGTCGCGGGCACGGCCACGACCGACCAGACGGTACGCGTCTATCTCGACGACAAGCCGCTTGGCGAGGCCAAGCCGTCGCCATCCGGCACCTGGCTGGTGGAGGTCCATCACGAGGTGCCGCCGGGCAGCTACAGCGTGCGTGCCGATCAGGTCTCCGGCGCCGATGGCGCGGTGATCGCGCGCGCCGAGGTGCCCTTCGAGCGCAAGATCGAGGTGGCGGCCCTCAAGGCGTCCGGCGACACCGCGACCGGCCCCGGTGCGGACGTGTCGGGTCAACTGCCCCAGGTCGAGACCGTCATCATCAAGAAGGGTGACAACCTGTGGACCATCGCCCGCGACACCTGGGGGCGGGGGATCACCTGGTCGACGCTTTACCAGGCGAACAAGGACCAGATCCGCAATCCGCATTGGATCTATCCCGGCCAGGTCTTCATCATGCCGGCCTCGCCAAAGGTGGCAAAAGACTGACGCCGTCCCGGCGCCCCTTGCATTGCGGTGGCTGACGGTCTAGTTGGCTCCATCGTAATTTTACGATGGAGTGACGATGGCTTTCGACGATGAGGATCGGCTTCTCGCCCGGCGCATCAAGGCACTGGCCCATCCGGCCCGCCTCGGGATCGTCCGCGCCCTCCTGAAAGTGGGCGGCGATGGCTGCCACTGCGGCGATATCGTGCGCGACCTGCCGCTCGCCCAGTCGACGGTTTCCCAACATCTGAAGGTGCTACGCGAGGCGGGCCTGATCCGCGGCGAGGTCTCCGGACCGCGCTCCTGCTACTGCCTCGATCGCGAGGCGCTCGCCTCCATTGCCGCGGCGATGGCCCATCTCGGCGCCGCGGTGCCGGCGGAGCCGGCGCCATGAGGCGGCCGAGCAGCCAATCCGCACCGTCGGCGGGCACCGCCATGCAGAAGTCCATGTTCGCGACGCTGCGCGACCTGTGGCCCTACATGTGGCCGGGCGACCGGCCGGACCTGAAGCTCCGGGTGGTTCTGGCGCTCAGCGTGCTGATCACCGCCAAGCTCATCACCGTTCTGGTGCCCTACACCTACAAATGGGCGACCGACGCGCTCACCAGCCCGCCCACCGCCGGCAGCAACGGCACGCTCACCGTCGGCCTGGCGGCACTCATCGCCGTTCCCATCATGCTGGTCGTCGCCAACGGCGTTGGCCGCATCCTGATGAACGTGTTCAACAATCTGCGCGACGCGCTGTTCGCCCGTGTCGGCCAGCATGCCGTGCGCAACCTGGCCTACAAGACCTTCGTGCACATGCACAATCTGTCGCTGCGCTACCACCTGCAGCGGCGCACGGGCGGCCTGTCGCGCATCATCGAACGCGCCATCAACGGCATCGAGATCGTCGTCCGCTTCACCATCCTCAACACGCTGCCGACCTTCTTCGAGTTCGGCTTCGCTGCGGCCGTCATCGCCTACCAGTTCGACTGGAAGTATCTGGCGGTCATTGCGGTCACCATCACTCTCTACGTCTGGTTCACCGTGCAGGCGTCGAACTGGCGCATCCAGATCCGCCGCACCATGAACGAGTCGGACCAGGACGCTCATTCCAAGGCGATCGAACTCGCTGCTCAACTTCGAGACGGTGAAGTATTTCGGCAACGAGAAGATGGAGGCCGGGCGCTACGACGGCGCCATGGCGCGCTACGAAAAGGCGGCGGTCCGCATCTGGACGTCGCTGGCCTGGCTGAACATCGGCCAGGTCGTCATCTTCACCGCCGGAATGACGATCTGCATGGTCATGTCGGGCATCGCCGTAATGCGCGGCGAGCAGACGATCGGCGATTTCGTGCTCATCAACGCGCTGCTCGTCCAGCTTGCCATCCCGCTCAATTTCATCGGCACCGTCTATCGCGAGATCAAGCAGGGCCTGATCGATATCGAGGCCATGTTCGACCTGCTCAAGGTGCCGCCGGAGATCGTCGACAGGCGCGGTGCCAAACCGCTTGCCGTTAATGGCGGCGCGGTGCGCTTCGAGAACGTTGCCTTTCACTACGATGCGTCGCGGCCGATCCTCAAGGGCGTCAGCTTTTCCGTTCCGTCCGGACGCACCGTCGCCATCGTCGGCCCGTCCGGCGCCGGCAAGTCGACCATCTCGCGGCTGCTCTTCCGCTTCTACGAGGTGACAGGCGGGCGCATCACCGTCGACGGCCAGGATGTGCGCGACGTGACCCAGGAATCGCTGCGCAGCGCCATCGGCATGGTTCCTCAGGATACCGTGCTGTTTAACGACACGATTGCCTACAACATCCGCTACGGCCGCCCGGACGCCACCGAGGAGGAGGTCCGCGCGGCGGCGGAGACGGCGCAGATCGCCGATTTCATCGCCAGCCTCTCAGACGGCTACGACACCGAGGTCGGCGAGCGCGGCTTGAAACTCTCCGGCGGCGAGAAGCAGCGTGTCGCCATCGCCCGCACGGTGCTGAAGGGCCCGCCGATCCTCATCCTCGACGAGGCCACCTCGGCGCTCGACATCCACACCGAGCGCGAGATCCAGGCGGCGCTCGACCGTGTGTCGCGCGACCGCACGACGCTGGTCATCGCCCACCGCCTGTCGACCATCGTCGACGCCGACGAGATCATCGTGCTGGATGACGGCGTCATCGTCGAGCGCGGCACCCATCAGGCGCTGCTCACCGCAAACGGCCTTTATGCCTCGATGTGGAACCGCCAGCGCCAGGCGACCGAGGCCGAGGAGGCGCTACGCGCCGCCAAGGAGGCGGAGGCGATCGACCACCTCAAGCCGCGCGCCATCAGCGCCGAGGTGGAACCGGCGGAATGAGCCTCCCGCCGCGCTTCCTTTTGCCCGAAATCCGTGCTTTCTAGGCGCCGATTGGCCTGGGGAAGACGATGGAATCCATCCTCAACTCGGTAAGGGGCATGCTCGTGCCGATCCGGCGCGAAGGCTTGCCGTTCATCGCGATTGCCCTGTTCGTCGCCCTGTTCTTCGGCTGGTTCTGGCAGCCGATCCTGTGGATCGGCCTGATCCTGACCGCCTGGTGCGTCTATTTCTTCCGCGACCCCGCCCGCGTCACCCCGCTCGATGCCGATATCGTCGTCAGTCCGGCCGACGGCCGGGTCTCGGCGGTTGCCATCGGCGTCGCGCCCAAGGAGCTGGGCCTCGGCGAGCAGAGCCGGCGGCGGGTGTCGATCTTCATGAGCGTGTTCGATTGCCACGTGAACCGGGCGCCGCTGCCCGGCTCCGTCAAGCGCATCGTCTATACGCCGGGCAAGTTTCTCAACGCCGAGCTCGACAAGGCGAGCGAGGGCAATGAGCGCAACGGCATCGTGCTCGAAACGGCGCACGGGGCCGTCGGCGTCGTCCAGATCGCCGGCCTCGTCGCCCGCCGCATCGCCTGTTTCGTCGGCGAAGGAGAGGCGCTCTCAGCCGGCCAGCGCATCGGCCTGATCCGCTTCGGCTCGCGCCTCGACGTTTACCTGCCGCTTGCCGTCAATGTGCTGGTTGCCGAGGGGCAGCGGGCCGTCGCCGGCGAGACCGTCATTGCCCGCTTCGGCGAGCCGACGGCCGAGCGCCGCGTCCGGATCGATTGAGCCCCGGACCGAGCCGCGCGGACCCCAACCCCATGTCGCTTTTCCAGCCCTTCGATCCCGAAGATCCGGAACGCAGCCGGCGCCGTCTGCCACCCTTGCCGCAGGTGCCGCTGAGGCTGGTCCTGCCCAATCTGGTGACGCTGCTGGCGCTATGCACCGGCCTCACCGCGATTCGCATGTCGATCGAGCACAAGTTCGACCTCGCCGTGGCGCTGATTGCCGTCGCCGCAGCGCTCGACGGCATCGACGGGCGCATGGCGCGCTTTCTGAAATCGACCTCGCGCTTCGGCGCCGAGCTCGATTCGATCACGGATTTCCTCAATTTCGGCGTGGCGCCGGTCATCCTGCTTTATGTCTGGGCGCTCGGCGAGCTGCGCTCGGTCGGCTGGATGGCGGCGCTGGTCTACACCATCTGCGCCGCGCTCCGCCTCGCCCGCTTCAACGTCGCCCTTGATGCGCCCGACAAGCCGGACTGGCACGCCAGCTACTTCGTCGGCGTGCCGGCGCCCGCCGGCGCGATGATCGTCATGCTGCCGGTCTACGTCGAATTCCTCGCCATCCCGCACGGCTTCCTCACAGCTCCAGCCGCCTTCCTCTACACGATCGCGATCGGCCTGCTGATGGTGTCCAAGCTGCCCACATGGTCGGGCAAGGTCATCGGCCGGCGCATCTCGCGCGAACTGGTGACGCCGCTGTTTGTGTCGGGGGTGGTGATCGTCGCCTTCCTCGCCAGCTTCCCGTGGGTGACGATGACGGTGCTGACGCTGTGCTATCTCGCCTGTCTGCCGCTGTCGTGGCGCTCCTATCAGCAGCATGTGCGCGCCGAAAGCGAAGCAGCGGCGGTAGCCGGCGGCGAAGACGGCCCGGGCGGCTGAAAAGGCGCTAACGAGAGGTCTTCAGGGCCTCGACCCGGTCGCGCAAGGGGACATTCGGAAAGGCTCTGCGCATGGCGCCGAGAGCCGTCGCGCCGGTGCCCGGTGCCATCAGCTTGAGCATCTCGCGCATGCGTGCGATCTGCTCGTCGATCTCGGCCTGGGCGGCGTCATGATCCGCCGACCTGGTCCCGCTATTGCTCTTGGAATTATCCATGGGCCTGCGCTCACGATTCGAGACCACGAGAAGACGATCCGGGAAGGTTGAGCACCGAACATTAACGATGGATTAAGAAACGCGATTGCGCGGCCGCCGGCCGATGCGGAATCATTGTCTCAAAGTCCGGCGATAACGCTAGCTGTTTTCACCGGAATCTCCCGCCAGAGGTGCCTCCATGACCAGCCACTATCCGCGCGACATGATCGGCTACGGGCGCACGCCGCCCAATCCTCAGTGGCCGGACGGCGCCAACGTCGCCGTTCAGTTCGTCGTCAACTACGAGGAGGGCGGCGAAAACAACATTCTGCACGGCGATGCGGCATCGGAAGCCTTCCTCTCCGAGATCGTCGGTGCCCAGCCCTGGCCAGGCATGCGCCATATGAACATGGAGTTGATCTACGAATACGGCTCGCGCGCCGGCTTCTGGCGCCTGTGGCGCTTGTTCACCGAGCGCGGTATCCGCCCCACCGTCTATGGCGTCGCTCTGGCCCTGCAACGCAATCCGGAAGCCGTCGCCGCCATGAAGGAGGCGGGATGGGAGATCGCCAGCCACGGCCTCAAATGGATCGACTACAAGGACTACAGCGAGGAGGCCGAGCGCGAACACCTCAAGGAGGCGATCCGCATCCACGAAGAGGTCACCGGCTCGCGTCCGCTCGGCATCTACACCGGCCGTTCGTCGGTCCACTCGATCAAGCTGTCGGCGGAGGAGGGCGGCTTCGTCTATTGCTCGGACGTCTATTCCGACGACCTGCCGTATTGGATCGACAGCCCGCACGGGCCCTTCCTGCTCATCCCCTATACGCTCGACGCCAACGACATGCGCTTCGCCAGCCCGCAAGGGTTCAACTCCGGCGACCAGTTCTTCACCTATCTCAAGGACGGCTTCGATTATCTGTGGGAGGAGGGGGAGAAGGGGGCGCCCAAGATGATGTCGGTCGGGCTGCATTGCCGTCTGGTCGGCCGGCCGAACCGCGCCGCCGCGCTCGCCCGATTCATCGATTATGTCCAGTCGAAGGACAAGGTCTGGCTGCCTCGGCGCATCGACATCGCCTGGCACTGGCACGCCCACCACAAGCCGGTATAGGCCGGACGCCACTCCATTTCCCGTCATCCTCCGGCAAGGCGAAGCCTTGACCGGAGGATCGGCCGCGGCAAGCACGGCAAACGGTGTGCAACGGGAGAGCGATCCCCGCACTCGCTTCGCTCGGCCGGCGGAGGATGACGGCAGAACGGCGACGCGAAGCCGGGCGCTTGCTTAGCCCCGGGCGCCCTTTAGCAGCTCGGCGATCGCCGGCCGGGCGAGCAGCGCGCGCCGCTCCTCCGTGCTGAGCGGCATCAGCGGTGGGCGCACCGTCAGCCAGCTCTCGTCGCCGGTGATGGCCGCCTTGATCGTCTTCACCGCCGCGACCGTCGGAAAGTCGGCGAAGGACTTGCGTACTGCGATCAGCGCCTCCTGCCGGGCCGCCGCATCGGGCGCGTCGTAGCGCACGATCTGCTCCGCAATGGCGCTGGCGTTGACGTTGGCGGTAGCCGAGATGCAGCCGGCCGCGCCCCATTGCATCGCCTGCTGCAAATAGAGCTCCGCCCCGGGAAATACGGCGAAGCCGGGAAAGGCGTCGATGACCGCCTTGGTGTGCGCCGCGTCGCCGGAGGAGTCCTTCATGCCGGCGACGACGCCCGGGAACGCCTCGATCAGCCGTCCGACAAGGTCGATCGACCAGCCGACGGCGGCCATTGCCGGGAAATGATAGAGCAGGATGCGCGGCACCTTCGGCCCGCATCGCTCGATGACGGTGGCGACGAAGGCGTAGAGCCCCTCGTCGGAGACGTTCTTGTAATAGAACGGCGGCAACAGCAGCACGCCAGCGCCGCCGATCTCACCGACGTGGCGGGTGAGCGCCACCGCGTCGTCGATGGCGCAGGCACCGGTGCCGGGCAGGAGCTGTCCCGGCGCCACCCCATCCTCGACAAGAGTATCGATCACCCGGCGGCGTTCGTTAAGCGTCAGCGAATTGGCCTCGCTCGTCGTGCCGAGAACGGCCAGGCCCGCGGCGCCGTCGTTGAGCATGCCGCGGCAGTGCTGGATCAGGCGCATTTCGTCGAGCGCGCCGTCGGCGGTGAACGGAGTCGAGGCCGGGGGCCAAAGGCCGGCGAGGGGGCTTCGCATGGCAGGATATCCGGGCAGGCGGTGGGTCTGTCCGCAGACTTTAGCAGAGATCGTTGCGGCTCAAGCGGCTTTCTACGCGGCCTTGTCGAAATGCACGCCCATCAGGCGCCCGGTGCGCCAGCGCACGTTGCACGGGCGGCGCGCGGCACCGTCGTCAATGACGATTTCGAACTGTTCGGGAATGCCGACCACGCTCTGCACCTGGATGAGGGCGCCGCTTGGTGAAAGGTTCCGTATCGTGCAGTCGAATACGGAACGGCCGAGATTGAATACAATCCTGGCGGTCTTCAATGTCCGCGAGCGCCGCTCGCTGCGGCGCTCAGCGCGCTCATGCGCTGTTTCGACGACGGTCGTCATGTCCGTGCCTCTGGCCTGGTCGACCCAGGAGCGGACGAATGTGCGACAGATCGGTTTCCGGGAGGTAAATGGCGTGCCTTGGCGATTCACCATGCGGACGTCCGTGCACCGCTCTCCCTTCCTTCTGCCGGTCTTCTGCGCCGCGATTTGCGAAGCGCGGGGTCGGACATGAGCCTCACCGTCTTCGCCATCCTGCTTGTGGCAGCCATGCTGCATGCCGGCTGGAATGCGCTCGTCCGGCGCGATTCCGATCGCAGCGCCGCAACTCTTGCCGTGGCCGTCGGCGGGGCGGCCGTCGCCGTCGTGCTCTTGCCCTTCCTGCCGCGGCTTACCATCGCAGCCGTGCCCTATGTCGTCGCCTCCGGCGTCATTCACCTCGCCTATTTCACGCTCATTGCCCGTGCCTATCGCCACGGCGAACTGTCAGTCGCCTATCCCATCATGCGCGGTCTGGCGCCGCTGATCACCACTCTGGTGGCGGTCGTTTTTGTCGAGCCGGCAAGCGCGCCGGTGTTGTTCGGCGTCGTGGTCATCGCCGCCGGCATCGTGGCGCTGGGGGCCGACGGTCTCAGGCGTCAGCACGCCATCGGCAGCGCCCTTGCCAACGCCTTCGTCATTGCCGGCTACACACTGGTCGACGGCCTCGGTGCCCGCGTCAGCGGCGCACCCGAGACCTATGTCAGCTGGGTGCTGGTCGCCGCCGGTGCGATCACGCTCACCGACCGCATCCTGCGCCGAGGGTGGACTGTGCTGTTCAGCCTCAGGAACCGCGTTCCGATGGCGCTCGCCAGCGGCGTGATGACCTACGCCGCCTACGGAATTGCGCTGTGGGCGATGACGGTGGCGCCGATCGGCGCCGTCGCTGCTGTGCGCGAAAGCTCGGTTCTCTTCGCCACTGCCATCGGCGCGGTGGCGCTCGGCGAGCGCTTCGGCCCGCTGCGCTGGCTGGCGGCGGCCCTGGTCGTCGCCGGCCTGGTTCTGGTCAAGTCCGCCGGCCCGTAATGCCGGGTCGCGCACCTGCCTGTGGATAACTCGGCGCCGCCGATTACCGTCGTGTGGCTGTCGCCGAACTGAAATCGATCTGTCATGTGTTCCGGTTAATCACACTCCGTCAGGGAGGCAGAATTGGGTGTTGACAGGCCCTCACGGGTTCGTCTGATCCACGCGTTGCCGCGAGTGTCTGCGGATTCCTGATATCCCGGGCCCCTGGCACAGGCCCCTGCCGCCGGAGGGCCCCGGGTGTCGTGATGTGTAACGTGTAGCCCGGCCGGGCGCCACCCGGCCAGTTTGGCGCCGACCCCTTCGCCGCGGGGTCGGCGTCTTTTTTAAGAGAAAGAAATAGCCGGCGAACTATCTTTTGCTCACGCAATGATCTGGCGAAAACGATAGTTTCGACCTAACGTCCAAGGCGGTGGAGCGGCCGGAGCGTGGCGCTTCTGACATTGAAACGTCAGACGACGGTGTTAGCAGCGCCTTGCGACTTCCGGCGCGAAATCGCGCAAGAACTCCGACCTTGATGGGGAAACAGGATGACCAGGACACTTATGGTATCGGTATCGGCGCTGGCACTCTTCGCCATGGCCGGCTCGGCTTTTGCGGGCTCGATGGACGATCTGGTGGCGGCCGCCAAGAAGGAAGGCCAGCTCACCACCATCGCGCTACCGCATGATTGGTGCGGCTACGGCGGCCTGATCGACGGCTTCAAGGCGAAGTACGGCCTCACCGTCAATGAGCTCAACCCGGATGCGGGTTCGGGCGACGAGATCGAGGCGATCAAGGCCAACAAGGACAACACCGGCCCGCAGGCGCCCGACGTGATCGACGTTGGCCTGCAGTTCGGCCCGTCGGCCAAGGCCGACGGCCTCATCCAGCCCTACAAGGTCTCCACCTGGAGCGAGATTCCCGACAGCGCCAAGGACGCTGACGGCTTCTGGTACGGTGATTATTACGGCGTCATGTCCTTTGAGGTGAACAAGGACCTCGTCGCCACCCCGCCGGCCGACTGGTCGGATCTGCTGAAGCCCGAATATGCCAACGCCGTGGCGCTCGCCGGCGACCCGCGCGCCGCCGCGCAGGCGATCATGGGCGTCTATGCCGCCGGTCTCTCCAAGGGTGGCGCCGACGGCGCTGCGATCGCCCAGAACGGCCTCGACTTCTTCAAGGAGCTCAACAGCAAGGGCAATTTCGTGCCGGTCATCGGCAAGTCGGCCTCGCTGGCTCAGGGTGCCACGCCGATCATCGTGCGCTGGGACTACCTGTCGCTGGCCGATCGCGACAATCTCAATGGCAATCCGCCGGTCGAGACCATCGTGCCGGCCTCGGGCGTCGTGGCGGGCATCTACATCCAGGCGATCAGCGCCTATGCGCCGCACCCGAACGCGGCCAAGCTGTGGATGGAGTACCTCTATTCGGACGCCGGCCAGGTCGGCTGGCTGAAGGGCTATTGCCACCCGATCCGCTTCAACGCCATGAGCAAGGCGGGCAAGATCCCGGCCGAGTTGCTGTCGAAGCTGCCGCCGGCTGAGAACTACGCCAAGGCAGTGTTCCCGAGCCTCGACGATCAGGCCAAGGCCAAGGACGTGATCGTCAAGAATTGGGACTCGGTCGTCGGAGCCAATGTCCAGTAGTACCGAACTCGCCGGCCCGGAACCGTCCGGGCCGGCGGCCACGGCTGCAGCGACGATCTTGCGTCTGCTGAGGTTTGACGTCGCCGGCCTGTTCGGCGTCGTCCCCTTTCTGGTGTTTGCCCTGCTGTTCCTGATCGTGCCGACGCTCTACCTCGTCGGCGGCGCGTTCTTCGACAAGGCGGGCAATCTGACGCTGGCCAATTTCGCCGAGCTCACCCAGCCGACGATCGTCAGCGCCTACGTCGTCTCGATCAAGGTGTCGGCCGCCTCTGCCGGGCTGGGCGCGTTTGCCGGCTTTATGCTGGCGCTGACCATCGCCCGTGGCGGGCTGCCGCCCTGGATCCGCGCCACCGCGCTGACCTTTTCGGGCGTCGCCTCCAATTTCGCTGGCATCCCGCTGGCCTTCGCCTTCCTGGCGACCCTCGGCCGCCTCGGCCTTGTCACCATCATCCTCAAGACCGTTCTCGGCGTCGATCTCTATCGCACCGGCTTCAACATCCTCTCGTTCTGGGGGCTGACGCTCACCTATCTCTATTTCCAGATTCCCCTGATGATCCTCATCGTCATGCCTGCGCTGGACGGGCTGAAGGGGGAGTGGAGCGAGGCCGCTCAGACGCTCGGCGCCAGCCGCTGGCAGTTTTGGCGCTACGTTGGCTTGCCCGTTCTGTGGCCGAACATCCTCGGCACGCTGGCGCTGCTCTTTGCCAATTCCTTCGGCGCCATTGCCACCGCCTACGCGCTCACCGGATCGTCGCTCAACATCGTGCCGATCCTGCTCTACGCCCAGATCCGCGGCGACGTGCTGCACAACGAGAACCTCGGCGCCGCGCTGGCGCTGGGCATGGTGTTGATCACCGGCGTCGCCAATCTGATCTACATCGTCTTCCGCACCCGCGCCGAACGGTGGCTGAAATGAAGCGCTCGCGTTTGGTTCCCTGGCTCACCTTCCTGGCCGGCGCGCTATATTTCCTACTGCCGCTGATCGCGACTTTCGAATTTTCGCTGCGCATCCGTCGCGGTGCCTACACCTTCGACGCCTACCGCAACGTGATTGCCGATCCGCAGTTCGCCACGACCTTGACCTATTCGGTGGTGATCGCGTTTCTGACCATCATCGTTGGCGTGGTGCTGGTGGTGCCGGCCGCCTATTTCGTGCGCCTGCGCCTGTCGGCGCTCAGACCCTATGTCGAGTTCATCACGCTGCTTCCCCTGGTCGTGCCGCCGATTATCCTGGTGTTCGGCTATATCCGCATGTTCAACTCGTCCTCCTTCCTGCCGTTGACCGCCACGGCGCGGGGAACGGACGTTCTGCTCATCTTCGGCTACGCCACGCTGTCGTTGCCCTACATGTACCGCGCCGTCGACACCGGCTTGAGGGCCATCGACGTGCGCACCTTGACCGAGGCGGCGCAGATGCTGGGGGCGAAGACGCCGACCATCCTGATGCGCGTGATCTTCCCCAACATCCTGGTGGCGGTGCTCTCGGGCGCTTTCCTGACCTTCGCCATCGTCATTGGGGAATTCGTCATGGCCAGCCTGCTCAACCGGCCGATGTTCGGCCCCTACATGCAGAATATCGGCGCCAACAAGGCCTATGAGCCGGCGGCTCTGGCGATCATCGCCTTTGCCATCACCTGGATCTGCATGGGCCTGATCCAGCTCGTCGGCCGCACACAGTCGACAGCCAGGCAGAAGTAGAGCAGTCAGCGATGTTTCTGGAGATCGAGAACGTTCGCAAGCAGTTCGGCTCGACGGTCGTCGTGCGCGGATTCAACCTCAGCGTCGCCCCCGGCGAGTTCGTCTCGTTTCTGGGCCCGAGCGGCTGCGGCAAGACCACGACGTTGCGCATGGTCGCCGGCTTCGAGGCGCCGACCGAGGGCATCATCCGCATCAACGGCAAGGACGTCACCCACCTCAAGCCGAACCAGCGCAATGTCGGCATGGTATTCCAGTCCTACGCCCTGTTCCCCAATCTCAGCGTCGCCGATAACATCGGCTTCGGGCTGAAGATCGCCAAACGATCGCGCGCCGAGGTCAAGGCGCGGGTCGCCGAGATGCTGGCGCTGATCAAGCTGCCCGAGCTTGGCGGCCGCTACCCCTATCAGCTCTCCGGTGGCCAGCAGCAGCGCGTGGCGCTCGCCCGCGCGCTTGCCGTCAAGCCGCAGGTGCTGCTCCTCGACGAACCGTTGTCGGCGCTCGACGCCAAGATCCGCGTGTCGCTGCGCGAGGAGATCCGCGCCCTGCAGCGCGAGCTGGGCATCACCACCATCTACGTCACCCACGACCAGGAAGAGGCGCTGTCCATGTCGGACCGTGTCGTGGTTATGAACGAGGGCAGGGTGGAGCAGATTGGCACGCCCTTCGAGATCTACAGCTATCCGCACAACCGTTTCGTCGCCTCCTTCGTCGGCACGCTCAACATCGTCGACGCCACGATCATCGATCCCGAGCGCGGCCGGATCAGCGTCGACGGTCAGGAGATTACCACCGCCAAGGGTGTCATCGACGCGCGGCCCGGCGATGTGCGCTCGATCGCGCTCCGGCCCGAGGCGATCTACCTCAACCGCGCCGGCGAAGGCGCCAACACCATGAGAGGTGAGATCGACGAGGTGAACTTCCTCGGTGCCATCGTGCGTGTCCGCGTCCGCTTCGCCGAGAGTTTCGTGCACCTCGACACCTTCAACAGCACCGTCAACCGTCCGCCGGCCCGCGGCCAGACGGTCACCGTCAGCTTCATGCCCGACGACGTCCTGGTGCTCGACGCCGAGCCCGCCGACTGAGGCTGCGCTGGCCGCTGGCGGGGGGGCGGCCCGCCGTCCAGCCTGCAGACCTTGACGAGCTTGCCTGCCATTCCGGCTACAGGTTATGGTTCAGCCGGGAGCGACGTCCGATAACTGCCCGCACTCGGGGGATCGCTCCATGGGACCGTTCGACTTTTTCAAGCGCAACAAGGCGAAGCCGCGGCCGGCCGGCACGGACGGCGGTTCGTGGGTCGATACCGATCCGCCTGCCGATGTCGCTGGAGACGCCGGCGATAGCGCAGCCGATACGGCCCCGGCCGACACCGACGCCGGTGACAACGACTTCGACTTCGATTTCGACTGACCCGCCGGCTGTGACCGGGCGATGCGCGTGCTTCGCCCGGTCACTTGCCCTTGGCGGGCGGCTCGATGTCGCTATCGTCGAGGACGCGCAGCGCCGCGCCGTCGAGGTCCTCATACTGGCCGGTGTTGAGCGACCACATGAACATCACCAGCCACAGCAGGCCGAGCAGCAGCGCCAGCGGCACCAGATAGATGAGCACGGTCATGCCGGCACCGTATGACCGCTCACCGCCGCTGTCGAGCGCGGCTGACTGCCGCGCGGCAGAGCGCGCAGTGCGTTTGTAGTCACCGTGAGCGAGGAGCCCGACATGGCGATGGCCGCGATCAGCGGCGTCACCAGGCCGAAGATCGCCAGCGGCACGGCGAACAGATTGTAGAGGCCCGCGAACCAGAGGTTCTGCGTCATCAACCGCCGCGCCCGGACCGAGATCGCCAGCGCGTCGGCAATCGGTGTCAACTGCTCACCGAGGAAGACGGCGTCGGCTTCGGCTTGCGCCAGATCGACGGCGCTCACCGGCGACAACGATACGTGCGCCGCGGCCAGCGACGGCGCATCGTTGAGCCCGTCGCCGACGAAGGCGACCTTGTGGCCGGCTGCGGCGAGCGCCTCGAGGCGCGCGATCTTGTCGGCCGGCTTCTGCCCGGCGGCGAAATCGGCGATGCCGACGGCCGCCGCCACCGGCTTGACCGCGTCCTCTCGGTCGCCGGACAGGATCAGGCAGGTGAGGCCGCGGGCCTTGAGCGCCGCGATTGTCTCGGCGGCGCCCGGCCGCAGCCGCTGATGCAGCCGGATGACGGCCGACCGCGCACCGTGGCGGAAAGCGAGAACGGAGGTCGTGGCCGCTTCATCGGCGGGGGCTGCGATGCCGCAATAGGCCGGACTGCCGAGCCGTGCCTCGACGCCGTCGACGGTCGTGCACAGGCCCTGACCGGGCTCCTCGGTCACCTCCGCATAGGGGGCTTCGCCGCTTGCGCGTGCGGCAAGCGCGCCGGCCAGCGGATGATGGCTGGAAAGCGCCAGCCGCGCGGCCGTCGCCAGCAGCGGTGCCGGAATCTCTTGCGTGTTGGCGATGCCGGTTTCGGGTAGCGTCAGCGTGCCGGTCTTGTCGAAGACGACTGTGTCCACCTCGGCCAGCCGTTCGATGGCATCGCCGGCATTGAGGAAGATGCCCTTGCGGAACAGCGCCCCGGAGGCCGCCACTTGCACCGCGGGAATGGCGAGCGCCAGCGCGCAGGGGCAGGTGATGATCAGAACCGTGGTTGCCACGATGATCGCCTGATGGATGCCGGCCCCGGCGGCGAACCAGCCGACAGCCGCGACCAGTGCGGTCAGATGCACCGCCGGCGCATAGATCTCCGCCGCCTTGTCGGCGATGCGCAGGCGCTTGGAGCGCGCTTCGGTCGCCCTGTCGAGCAGCTTCTGCACCTCGTCGATGAGCGAGCCGCCGTCCGGCGCCGTCACCGCGACCGTGAGCGTGCCGCCTTGATTGATCGCGCCGGCATAGACCGGATCGCCGACGACCACTGCCTTCGGCGCCGTCTCGCCGGTGACCAGGCTCTGGTCGACGGCGGACGTGCCGGCAACGACCCTGCCATCGGCAGCGATGCGCGCGCCGGGCTTGACCAGGATGGTGTCACCGACCTCGACGGCACCGGCAGGAACCGTACGCACCGTCCCGTCCTCGGCGAGGCGATCGGCCGTCTCGGCCTTGAGTGCCGCGATATTGCCAGCCAGCGCCCTTGTCTTGCGGCGCATGGCGAGGTCGAGCGTGCGCCCGGCAAGCAGAAAGAAAAGCAGCATGATGGCGCTGTCGAAATAGACATCGTGCGCCGAGATGATGGTCTCGTAGAGCGACACGCCGAGCGCCAGCAGGACGCCGAGCGAGATCGGCACGTCCATGTTGACCCGCCGTCCCCTGAGTGCCCGGTAGGCGCTCTCGAAGAAGGGCTGGCCGGCATAGGCGGCGGCCGGCAGCGCGATCAGTGCCGAGAACCAGTGGAAGAAGTCGCGCGTGGCTGGCGTGATGTCGGAGGCGTTGCCCGCCCACACCGACACCGACAAGAGCATGATGTTCATGGCGGCAAAGCCAGCCACGGCAAGCGAGCGAATATAGCGCTTCATCTCGCGGGCGGCGTCGGCTTCCGCCAGGCGCATCTGGTAGGGACGGGCAGGGTAGCCGAGCTGATCGAGCTTGCCGAGCACGTCTGCCGGATCGATCGCGCCGTCATGCCAGTCGATGCCGACGCGCCTCAGCGTGAAGTTGACGCGCACACCGTCTAGGCCCGGCACGTCGGCGAGCCCGGTCTCGATGGCGCGGATGCAGGCAGCGCAGTGGATGCCGTCAACCGCCAGATCGAGATGGCAGGCGCCCTCTTCGGTTGCCTGCACGTAGCGGTCGACGTCGATCGTGGGCACCGTCTTGCCCTCTTTCAGCGCCAGGTCGGCGGGTGGGCAGCACGGTGCGGTCATGGCACGATGATGCGGTTCTTCGAGCGGAAGAGCTGTTGGCCATCGTTGACGACCAGCAACTGGAGCTCCCACACGCCGGCCGGCACCACCGCCTGTCCGCGGAAGACGCCGGCATCAGTCTCGGCAAGCGCAACGGTCACATCGTTGCGCTCGTCGACCGGGTGGGCGAGCGTCGCCTCAACGGCGACGCCGGTCACCGGCGCGCCTTTGGCGTCGGTGAGATCGACGGAGAGCACCTGTTCAGTGCCGCTCGGTGTCAATTGCGCGGTCACCTGCCAGTCGCGCGCATTTTGCGCCGCGGCCTTGGCCACCTCGCCCTCGAACATGCGGCCCGCCTCGTAGGAACTCTTGGTGTCGACGCCGCCGAAGGTCGAAATTGCCGCCTGCATCATGAAGAAATTGACCACCATGATGAAACCGAAGAAGGCGATCAGCATGGCCAGGACGCGACGGCCGGTCAGTTCCTTGGCGGGCGCGAAACGGATGGCTGGCAGGCGCAGGTTCATTGCGTCCCTCCCGGACCGCGGAAGTTGTCGGTGGCGCTGGCGGTCTTGCCGTCGGCGCGGTCGGTAATGGTGAAGCGGATCGGCTGCGTGTTGGCGGCGCTGTGGTCGAGGCTGACGATGGCGCGCAGCTCGCGCGTCTGGTCCGGCCCGACCTCGGCCACTTGGCTGCCGTCGATCGTATCGGCGCCGACGATGTCGAGCGCGGCTCCGGGCAGATCGACCGATATGGCGAAGCTGCGCGCGTCCGTCTGCTTGTTGATGAGGCGCAGCATGTAAGCGTTGCGCACGCCGCCGTCGGAGAGCACCACATATTCCGGATTGCGGTCGTGGATCACGCTGATCCCAGTGACCACGCGGTGGGTGAGGCCCCACAGCATCAGGCCGCTGACGGCCAGGATGATCGCCGCATAGAGCAGAGTGCGCGGGCGCATGATGCGCGTCGTCTCCGGCTCGCCCTGCATGCGCGCCCTTATATTGACGTCGGTGTCGTAGGCGATCAGCCGCGTCGGGCGGCCGAGCTTTGCCATCACCGTGTCGCAGGCGTCGATACACAGACCGCACTGGATGCAGCCGAGATTGGCGCCGTCGCGGATATCGACGCCAGTCGGGCAGACGGCGACGCACTGATAGCAGTCGATGCAGTCGCCGGCCGCGTCGCCGTGGTCGCGCGCCGCCTTGGCCTTCTTGACCGACCTCCGCGGCTCGCCGCGGTCGAAGCGGTAGCTGACGTTGAAGGCGTCCTCGTCGGTCAGTGCCGCCTGGATGCGCGGCCACGGGCACATGTAGACGCACACCTGCTCCCGCATGTAGCCGGCGAGCGAATAGGTGGTGAAGGTGAGGATGCCGATCCAGATATAGGCGATAAGCGGCGCCTGAAGAACGGCAAGATCGCGCACCATCGTCGGCGCGTCGCCGAAATAGAGAACCCAAGCGCCGCCGGTCCACCACGCCGTCATCAGCCATAGGAAATGCTTCAGCGCCTTGCGCGCTGCGAGCTTCGCGGTCATCGGGCCGGCGTCGGCCTTCATGCGCTGGCGGCGATCGCCCTCGGTCCACCGTTCGATGGCCTGGAACAGGTCGGTCCATACCGTCTGCGGGCACAGATAGCCGCACCAGATCCGGCCGGCGACCGCGTTGCTAAGGAACAGGAAGAGCGCCGCCAGCACCAGCAGGCCGGTGAGGTAGTAGACCTCCTGCGGCCAGATCTCGATGAAGAAGAAATAGAACTTGCGCGCCGGCAGGTCGAGCAGCACCGCCTGGTGGGGCGCGCCCGGCCCGCGGTCCCAGCGGATGAACGGCGTGAAGTAGTAGATGCCGAGCGTGATGAGCAGCACCAGCCACTTGGTACGGCGAAACCGTCCGCGCACCTTCTGCGGATAGACCTTGTGGTGCGGCTCATAGAACGGCTGGTCGTCGTCCTGGCCCGCCGGCCCGGCCGGCGTGATGACGTTCATTCCCGCTATTCGCCTCCGCCGAGCGAATGGACATAGACCGCCAGCGCCTTGATTGTCGTCGGGTCGAGGCGGGCGCCCCAATCCGGCATCGACGAGTTGCGGGCATTGGTGATCGTGAAGACGATGTCCTTGAGGTCGGAGCCGTAGAGCCACACCGCATCGGTCAGGTTGGGTGCGCCGAAATCGCGATTGCCCTTGGCGTTGTCGCCGTGGCAGGCCACGCAATTCTCCACGAAAATCTGCTTGCCGGCCGCCAGGTTGGCATCCTGCGGCACCGCCAGCCCGGACAGCGAGCGGACATAATAGGCCACATTGTAGATCTGCGCAGCCGTCAGAATGCCGTCCTTGCCGAAGGCCGGCATGGCGCTCTGGCGGCTGTCCGGATTTTCGTTGCGTATCCCGTGCGAGACGGTCTGCAGGATGGCGTCGAGCGACCCGCCCCACAGCCAGTCGTCGTCGATCAGGTTGGGATAGCCCTTGGCGCCGCCGCCGCCCGGTCCGTGGCAGGGGGCGCAGTTATCGCCAAAGGCGGCGCGGCCGTAGGCGAGCGTGAAGTCGAACAGGGCGGCGTTGGCCTCCACCTTGTCGATCGGCACGCCGGTGAGCTGGGCGACCATCGGCGCCCGCTTCGCCTTGAGCGCGTCGAGGTCCTCGACGACGGCCTCGCGCGAATGCCAGCCGAACATGCCGCCGGCGGCATTGGTGATCAGCGGCCACGAGGGATACAGAACCCAGTATCCTACCGCGAAGGCGATGCAGGCGTAGAAGATCCACAGCCACCAGCGCGGCAGCGGATTGTTGAGCTCGCTGATCCCGTCCCATTCGTGGCCAGTTGTGGAAACGCCGGTGACGTCGTCGACTTTCGGCTGTTCGTGATCGGCCATGATCAGTCCTCACGCAGCGGCATGTGGGCCGCGTCCTCGTAGTATTTCTTGCGCGATGGCCGCATGACGAAGATCACGACGGCAACGAAGACGACGAAGAAATAAATGAGCCCCCAGGACTGGGCGAAATGGGCGAGGGCGGTATAGGTTTCCATCGTTCCTCCTCCCTCAGCGGATGTTGGCTTTGTCGTTGTAGAGCTTGAAGTCGACTTCGGTGCCGAGCACCTGCAGATAGGCGATGAGCGCGTCGGCCTCGGTGATGCGGCCGGGATTGCCGTCGAAGTCGCGGACGTTTGCCTTGGGATAGCGCTGGACAAGCGACTGGGCGTCGGGACTGTCGGGATTGTCCTGGCCGCGAATGTCGGCGACCGCCAGGGTTATGTCCTCGGGCGTGTACGGCACCCCGAGATCGGCCTGGATCTTCAGCCGGTCGGCGATATGGCTGTAGTCGAGGTCGGTCACCTCGAGGAAATCGTAGTTGGGCATGATCGAGTCCGGCACCACCGAGCGCGGATTGCGCAGGTGGTCACGGTGCCAGGCGTCCGAATACTTGCCGCCGACGCGGGCAAGGTCCGGCCCGGTGCGCTTCGAGCCCCACTGGAAGGGCCGGTCGTACATCAACTCGGCGGCCAGCGAGTAATGCCCGTAGCGCTCGACCTCGTCGCGCAGCGGCCGGATCATCTGCGAATGGCAGAGGTAGCAGCCTTCGCGCACATAGATGTCGCGGCCGGCCAGCTCAAGCGGCGTATAGGGGCGCACGCCATCGACGCTCTCGATCGTGTTCTTCAGGTAGAACAGCGGCACGACCTCGACCAGGCCGCCGATCGAGATCACGATCAGCGCCGCGATGAACAGGTAGATGGCGTTGGTTTCGAGGATCTTGTGTTTGGTCCATACGGACATTTGGTGCGCCCCCCTTCACTCGGCCGGGATCATGGAGGGACGTGCCGCCGGCACCGCGTCCGAACTCGGGCACGGTGATGGTCTTCCACACGTTGTAGGCCATCAGCAGCGCGCCGATGATGAACAGGAAGCCGCCAAGCGCCCGGATGACGTAGAAAGGATGCATCGCCTGCACGGTCTCGACGAAGGAGTATTCGAGGAAGCCGAGCGAGGTGTAGGCGCGCCACATCAGCCCCTGCAGGATACCCGCCACCCACATTGAGGTGATGTAGAGGACGATGCCGAGGCTGGATATCCAGAAGTGCCAGTTGACCAGGCGGAGCGAGTAGAGCCCCTTGCGGTTCCACAGCCACGGCACCAGGCAGTAGATCGCGCCGAACGAGATGTAGGCGACCCAGCCGAGCGCGCCGGAGTGGACGTGGCCGATGGTCCAGTCGGTGTAGTGCGACAGTGAATTGACGATCTTGATCGACATCATCGGCCCCTCGAAGGTCGACATGCCGTAGAAGGCGACCGACACCACCATCATGCGCAGCACCGGATCGGTCCTGAGCTTGTCCCAGGCGCCCGACAGCGTCATCAGGCCGTTGATCATGCCGCCCCAGGAGGGCATCCACAGCATGATCGAGAAGGTCATGCCAAGCGTCTGCGCCCAGTCGGGCAACGCCGTGTAGTGCAGGTGGTGCGGGCCGGCCCAGATGTAGAGGAAGATCAGCGCCCAGAAGTGGACGATCGACAGCCGGTAGGAATAGACCGGCCGTTCGGCCCGCTTGGGGATGAAGTAGTACATGATGCCGAGGAAGCCGGCGGTGAGGAAGAAGCCGACCGCGTTGTGGCCGTACCACCACTGGATCATGGCGTCCTGCACGCCCGACCAGACGATGTAGGACTTCGACGAGAACACCGAGACCGGCACCGCGGCATTGTTGCCGATATGGAGCACGGCGATGGTCAGGATGAAGGCGAGGAAGAACCAGTTGGCGACATAGATGTGCGGCTCCTTGCGGCGCAAGAGCGTGCCCATGTAGACCAGCAGGTAGGTGACCCAGACGATCGCCAGCCACAGGTCGGCATACCACTCCGGCTCGGCATATTCCTTCGACTGGGTGATGCCGAGCAGGTAGCCGGTGCCGGCGATGAGGATGAAGAAGTTGTAGCCCAGCACGACGAACCAGGGGGCGAGGTCGCCGACCATGCGGGCGCGGGTGGTGCGCTGCACCACATAGAGCGACGTGGCGATGAGCACGTTGCCGCCGAAGGCGAAGATCACGGCGGAGGTGTGCAGCGGCCTGAGGCGGCCGAAATTGATCCACTGCAGGTCGAGGTTGAAGGCGGGGAAGGCCAGCTCCAGTGCAATCCACAGGCCGATGGTGAAGCCGGCGACACCCCAGAAGACGCCCGCGACGGTGGCGAACTTGATCGGCCCGTAATTGTAGTTCGGCTTGCCGTCGATCTCCTGCGGCGGCAGCTCGGCCGGCCGGTCCATGTAGCGCTCGACGATCTTGAACACCGCCGCGGCGCTGCCGATGGCGAACAGCATGGCGTGGAAGGAATAGGCCGTCGTCCATGCCTTGCCGGCGACGACCAGCGATGCCAGTGCGAGAGCCGTGAAGAAGATGACGAGCCCGGCTTCGCCACTGGTAAATGTCTTTTTGACGGAGATTGGCTGCGCCACCCCAGTGCCCCCCCCTATCAGCCAGATGCGCAATAAATGCGCACAGAAACCTCACACGTTGAGGATTCGAACAATTACAGCTTTGATTTGGATCAATTCTCGTCGCCGGTTGGCACAAAAGCCCAGTTCAAAGCCTGTGGATAGTCCACATTCCGGCGCCACATTGGCGCGCTGGGCTGCGAACGGCCGTCATTCGCGTGAGCCGCGGGGGAGGGGCTGCCCTCAGCCGAGTCTGGCGGGCGCATGGGCCGGTTTGTCTGCCGCGCCAAGAGTTGACGCGATCCGGGCCCGTGCCTATAGGTTCAGTGTGCTTCTGGCACATTCCGACGGTGACCGATGCCGCCGAAGTGATGTTGTTGGGGAATCGTCTAACGGTAGGACAGCGGACTCTGACTCCGCCAGTCTAGGTTCGAATCCTAGTTCCCCAGCCACCATCTATGCCGATGATATTAAATAGATATTTGTCTTTGCCGGCGACCCAATTTGCGGCCGCGTTCCGGGGCTTTTCGGCGCTGCTTGAGGGTGCCGATTATGCAGAGAGACGCGTGTGCGGCGCAAAGGGGGCGCAACGGCCGGAGATATCTCTCGGGCGCCATTCGGGGGGTGACTTTTCTCTGGGTGGTCGGGCTGGTGGAGCGGCGCGATCTCACCGTCAAACTTTGCCACGACAGTGGCGCAGGCGGGTCTGGCGGCTGAGGCGGTTCAGGTGGGGAAGCGTCGTCGGTCGTGAGGCCGATCAGCGTCCGCTGGTCCGCCCAGCCGAGCGGAAGGTGTCCGGACAGACGGAACAACTCGGTGGCCGTCAGTTGCTGCGGCTGGCGGCCGTTGACGATGGCGTCGATGATGTCCGGAGCGAGCCACGCAAGGCGCAGGGTGAGTCTGCGGCTTATGCCCACCAATTGACCGTGGCAAACGGAGCACCACTGCCGAGGCTCTAATTGCCACCGGATGAAACTTCGGCGCCAGGTCAGCACCGATTCAAGCCGGACGGCACGCCGAATGGCCGCCGTCAACGATTGACCAATACGATCTGGAGCGTATTGATTCGCGGCAGGTGTGTGCCGACGGGAAATAGTGTGAAGGCGGAAACGCGACGTGCACAGTCTGCCCAAACTGTCGGCCAGGACGCCACCGCAGATTGGCGAACACAACCTCAGGGTGACACTTGAGGCCATCCGCCGCGATGGGCCACTCACCCGCGCGGAGTTGGCTCTGAGGAGCGGCCTGACCAGCCCCGGCATCACCAATATTCTTCGGCGCTTGCGCGAGGACGGGGTTGTCTCCGCCCGCCGCCGGCCTGTCAGCGGCGGCGGGCCACCAGTGACCGAATTCGCCCTCGTCCCCGAGGCGGCATACGGCATTGGCATCGCGATCTACGGACAATACGGCGAGGCAATTGTGCTCAATCTTGGTGGCACGATCTGCCAGAGACGCCGCTTCAAAGTCGGGCCTGCGCCTGTCAAGACGATCGCACGCGTCATCAACGGTTTCGACTTGGGCGAAACCTGCCGCGTGCTCGGTATTGGAATCGGCACGGATCACCCCGAGATGCTGCGGAAGGAAGATCTGCGGAAGACGCTTGCGGCCCTGCCGATCAGTGTCGAAAAGGATTGTGTTGCCGCCCTCTACGCCGAACGCGCGCTCGGCATCGGCGCGATAGAGGGTGGCGTGATGCTGATCGTCATGAGCGATCAGGTCAGGGCCGGCTTCATTTTTCGCGGCAAGCCCATTGCCGGAGTGCATGGCCGCGCCGGTAGCATTGGCAACATGCGGACAGGACCCGACCATGTCCTGCTCGACAGCGTGGCCGGTCTTGATACCTTGCGCGCCATCCTGACCGATGCACAGCAGAAGGAACTCCACGCCAGTGGATCGTTGGAACTCACCCCTCCGATCCGTTCCTGGATTCGAACTGCGGCCGGGCATCTTCTAGACGCTATCGTCGCAACGGCCGGCTTCCTCGTCCCGGGCGCCGTTCTGGTCGGCGGCGACGTACCCCCCAATCTAGTCGACGAACTCATACGGCAGATATCAGCCGAACGCGGCGATACCACCATTCGTCCGGTCGTCCCGCCGTGGATTTCACCGATCCGGCGGACGAGTTTCGACGGCGCCGGCATCGCCGTGGGGGCAGCACTTATGCCGTTCTTTGACGTGTTGCTGCCCCCACCGGCAATCACAACCGATCCATCCGCGGGCTGGTATGGCCCCGCCGTTATCCAAGGCACAGGAGCAGACGCCGCCCAGCGAAACAAGCCGACCACGTTGCCCGGCGAAATCAACCACGGCTGACTGCCTCGCGTCCCGGGGCGGGAGCTGCATCCAGGGCGTCCATCGCTTCGTCTGGGATCTATGGTTCGGTGATTCCCTTAGCGAGACGGAACTTGCCGCCAGGGCCAGCCAGCAAGCGCGGCCGCCGGTGGTCTTCGACCGCTACGAGGGCATGAACCGGCCGGCATGGGGCGCGGTGCCGCCGCGCGCGCTTTGGACTCCCGGCATGGTGCGCAACCTCGCCGAAGGGCGCGTCGAGGATCCTGGCATCGAAGAAGGAGGTCTCTTCGCGCGCCCCGGTCACGACTACGCAGGTTAGGAAAGAAAAGCAGGAACATGTCTCTCACTCTCCGACAGCGAATGGATCGCCTGCGCAAGCGGTTGATCGAGCTTGATCAGTGGACCGTTCGCCAGACAGTGACGCTCGATGGGTGGACCTTCAACGGCGCGCCGATCGCTCACGGCCAGCCGTGGCCGACACGCGAGGGGGTCGTGACCTTCCGCTGCCCACCCGTGTCGGTGCCGGCCGACTGGCCCCTGGAAGCGGTGCGCCTCGATCTTGACCTCGGTGGCGAGGGCCTTGTCCGGCTCACCTATGACGTCGACACGCACGCTGCTTTCGCGGTCGATCCCAACCACCAGCGCCTCCACCTCGAGGGCCGCTCGTTTTCGATCGATGCCGAATGCGTCGCCCGGCTACCGTTCGGTGTGCCGAACCACAATGCGCGATTGCAGAACGCCGCGCTCGTCTGGCTGGAAATCGAGCTCGCCGATTTCATCCTCCTGATGCGCCAGGTGGTCGAAGCCGCCGAAGTGCTCGGGAACCACGAAGCCGTCGAGCCCATGCTGTCGGCGGCCGAGGACGCCTTCGCCCGGCTCGACTGGCCATCTGCCACAGAAGACTACGTCGGCCGGATGCAGTCGACCGCTGAGATGCAGCGGGTATGGCAACTGCCCGAGGGTCTGCCGGCTCTTCCGGCCGGGCTGGACGACGAGCAACGCGCATCGGTCGCTGCCGCCTCGCAATTCCTCGCCACGCAGCTGAAAGCGCTCGCCGAGCGTTACCCGCAGCAGGGGGCGTTGGCGGTCACCGGGCACGCCCACATCGATCTTGCCTGGCTGTGGCCGCTCGATGAGACACGGCGCAAGGCGAACCGCACGTTCCACACCGTGATCGGATTGATGAAGCGCTATCCCGATTTCCGCTTCAATCAGTCGACCGCGCAACTCTATGCCTTTCTCGAAGAGGACGATCCCGAGCTATTTCAAGCCATCAAGGAGCGGGTCGCGGCCGGCCAGTGGGAGCCGATCGGCGCCATGTGGGTCGAGCCCGACACCAACATGCCGACCGGAGAATCCTTCGTCCGCCAGCTCCTCTACGGCCAGCGCTATTTCGAGCGCACCTTCGGCCGCCGCCACACGGTCTGCTGGCTGCCCGACTGCTTCGGCTTCTCGCCCGCTTTGCCCCAGCTCCTGCAGCTTGCCGGCGTGAAGGACTTCTTCACCATCAAGGTCAACTGGTCGGAGACCAATCCGATGCCGTTCGACCTGTTCTGGTGGGAGGGGCTGGACGGCAGCCGGGTGCTTGCCCACACCTTCAACAACCCGGTCGGCGGCTACAATGCCGAGATCAGCCCGCGTGCGTCGGTCGAGACCTGGCGCAATTTCCGCGGCAAGGTTCACGCCCCTGAAAGCCTGCTCTCCTTCGGCTTTGGCGATGGCGGCGGTGGGCCGACCGAGGAGATGATCGCGCGCCAGCGACAGATGGCGGACTTCCCGGCGGTCCCGGCGATGCGCGCGGTCAACGTCCAGTCGTGGTTCGGTGCCTTGCACGACATGGCGAGCACTAGCGAGCTGCCGCACTGGGTCGGCGAGATGTATCTGGAGCTCCATCGCGGGACGCTGACCACACAGGGACGCACGAAATATCTGCACCGGCGGGCGGAGCGGGCGCTGATTTCGGCCGAGGTGCTGGCGAGCATGGCCGCGCTTCTGGGCGCGCCGGTGGCGCCCTCGCTCGAGGCGCACTGGCAGATCGTGCTGCGCAACGAGTTCCACGATATCCTGCCCGGATCGAGCATTCGCGAAGTCTACCAACGCGCCGAAGCGGAGCTGAGCGGTGTCGTCGCCGCGGGCGAAGAAGCGCAGGAGGAACACCTCTCCATGCTGGTCGAAAAGCTCGGCTCCGCTGGCGGCAAGCCGGGCCTTCTGGTTGTCAATCCGGACCTGTCGCCGCGGCCGCTGCGCATCGTGAGCGACGCAGATCTGCCCGGCAGCCAGAAGATCGAGAGCGGCTACGTCCTCAGCGGCTCCCAGGCTGTGCCCGGCCTTACCGTTGCCGCGCTGACCGGGGCGACCCCAGCCTCCGGCCTCACTGTTGAACGGAACCGGCTCGAAAACGATCTGGTGCGGGTAGAACTAGCCGACGACGGCACGCTTTCGAGTGTCTTCGACAAGCGGGCCGGGCGGGAGGCGCTCGATGGCCGCGGCAACCAGATCTGGGCCTATGTCGACAAGCCGCGCAACTGGGATGCATGGGACGTCGAGGACGATTACGACCGCAACGGCGAAGAGGTGACCGCGTCGTCGCTGGAGGTTGTGGAAGCGGGCCCGCATCGCGCCGCGGTCCGCATCCTCCGCAAGTTTCGTAGCAGCACCGTCGTGCAGACCGTGCGGCTGTGGGCAAATTCCGCCCGCGTCGAGTTCCGGACCGACATCGACTGGCATGATCGCCGCATCCTCTTGAAGGCACGCTTTCCTCTGGCCGTGCGCGCCGACCATGCGACCTTCGAATGTGCGCACGGCGTCATCCGCCGCGCAACGCATCGCAACACGTCGTGGGATCAGGCGCGGTTCGAGGTCGCCGCGCATCGCTTCGTCGATCTCGCCGAACACGGCTACGGCGTCGCGCTGCTGAATGACGGCAAATACGGCCACCATGCACTTGGCAATGAACTCGGTATCAGCCTGCTGCGTTCGCCAATCTATCCCGATCCGCTGGCCGACGAGGGGCGGCAGTCCTTCACCTACGCGCTCTATCCGCATGAAGGCGACTGGCTGACCGGGGGCGTGCTGGCCGAGGCCGAGGATCTCAACCAGCCGCTCATCTGCCGCCCCGCCTCGCTCGCCGAGGAGCGGAGCTGGACTGCAATCGACATTGCGGGGATGCAGCTCGGTCTCAGCGCCTTCAAGCCGGCGGAGGACGGCAGCAGTCTGATCCTCAGGGTTTATGAGCCGGCCGGCGGCCGTGGCGCTGTGACGGTCGCTCCGGCCAAGGCGTGGTCGGTTTCCGGCGCGGTAGATCTGCTCGAGGAACCGGCCGGCGCCGCCGACCTGCAGATTCTGCCGTTCAAGGTGCGGAGCTGGAAGATTGAGCGCAATGGCGCCTGAAGCAACAAGCGTTGGGCAATACGCTAATAGCGCCGTTGTACTCGGCGGCCGGGGTCACGTCGCTGCATGTGTCGGCGGCAATGTCCCGCCGCAAATCAAGAAAGCCTCGTCGGGCGCAGGGGCATAGTAGGCGCCGATTGTGAACCTGCCCTATGCAGATTCGATCAAACGCTAGAAGGCTTTGTCGTAGGTAGCTCAACAGGCGTAATTTGGCGGCGATTTATGGATATCCGCTTTGTGCAGAGGCTGCCGTGCCATTCGAGCATCGCAACCACTGAGATCTATACACACGTGTCCGATGAGACTGCGAAACACCCTCGCAAAGGCAGGCGTGTTGCGTTCGCTCGCCTCAATCTAGTGGTCCGAAACCATCACGAACGGTCACGCCGGCCAGCTATGCGCTTCTCTCACGAGGAGGCGAGATTTCCTCGAGCGCGCGTGCCACGTTTTCAATCTGCCGTTTCTCTCACCGCAGTGGCGGGAAGGCGCGACCTCTCGAGACTGGTCGGCCGAGGCCTTTCCATGCGCGGTAGACAGCCTTGAGGAGGGCGTTAGAAGTTTTTTGCGAGCATCTCGCGGAGCGTAGACAAGTCCATCATCGACTCCGCCAGCCGCTTCTTCAACTTCCCGTTCTCTTCCTCCAGCGCCCTCAGCCGCTTGGCATCGGAGAGTTCCATGCCGCCGTACGTCTTGCGCCACGTGTAGAACGTCGCATCACTGACACCCCATTTGCGGCACAGGTCGCCGGCCGACATGCCCGCCTGGTGCTCCTTCAAAATGCCAATGATCTGCACGTCCGAAAACCGGGATCGCTTCATGGCCCGTCTCCTCCGTCAGAGAACAGGCTAACCTCAAAGCGAGGACTCTTCTGGGGAGCAGGCGAGTGGGGAGCCGTTCCCCTTGTGTGGAATGGCCATGGCTTATTATCACGCGGGC
Organism: uncultured Alphaproteobacteria bacterium; assembly: GCA_963750065.1. Lineage (GTDB taxonomy): Bacteria > Pseudomonadota > Alphaproteobacteria > Rhizobiales > Kaistiaceae > CAVSRC01. The sequence goes on along the minus strand of CAVVPK010000019.1, from coordinate 219,627 downwards.
TGTCGCAGTGAGGACGGTGTGTCAGTCGCTCAGCGCAGCGATTGAGAATTGGACACGCCCTGCGAGTTGTTCACCTGGAGTCAGGACACGCAGGCCGCCGAGGTCTGGAGCGTGGTGAGCGTCTGCGCGGTGCGTCATCGGCTCGAAGCAGAAATAGTCGCGTCGGAAGCCGGGCTCGAAACTGTCATCGGAGACGAAGACAAAGTATCGGCTGAACTCCTGTGAACCGGAGATACGAAGCGCAAGTCCGTGTTCCGGCCAGCGGAGCGTCGCTTCTCCATCCCAGCCCTCAAAGCCGTTGTTCACCCAATGCGCGGGCAGGGGCCGTGGGCGGCTGAAATCCAATTCGCCCGGCAGCGCCGCGTGCCTGCCGGGCAGGAATTGCACCGTCTCCGTCCAGTAGCCTGTCGCTGTCGCCTGGAGTGTCGTCTGCTGCGTGAGTGGGAAGAAGGGGTGAAGTCCAAGCCCGAACGGCAGAGGGCGTTCGCCTTCGTTGGTCACGGAGAGGGTAACGTCGAAGCTTCGATCGTCCACGGCGATTTGCTCCGTGGCGGAATAGACATAGGGGCTGTCGGCGGTGGCGGCGTGGCGGAAGGCCAGCTCAAGCCGCGTCTGCGAACGCGTGGCCGTCGACCACAGCCCAAGCCAGCCATCGCCATGCAGATAATGCGGATCGCCATCCGTGTTGGCGGCCAGCCGGTATGTCCGACCGTCGAAGGCGAATTCGTTGCCGGCCACGCGATTGCCGAAGGGCACAAGCGGAAACAGGCCTGCCTTGAGCACGTCGAAGTCTGCGGTTCCCTCGGCCGCGCAGGGGCGCAGGAGCGGCACTGAACCGTACCAAGCCTCCACGATGGCGCCTCCCTGCGGGCTGACGACAACCCGCAGTGAACCGCTCTCAAGTGTGAGGAAGCCATTCATTCCGGCCATCGGACCGCCGGCATGGCTCGGCTCCACCCCCGTCAGGTCGGCAGTCCGACGCCACGCCCACCCGCGCGGCGCTGCTGGATCACGACAGCGATGACCAGCAGGGCGCCCTGAGCGATGTCCTGATAGAAGGAATTGACATCCAGGATGATGAGGCCGTTTTCCAGGACGCCAAGCAAAATGACGGCCAGAATCGTACCCACGATCGTCCCGCGCCCCCCCTGCAGGGAGCAACCACCCAAGGCGGCGGCCGTGATCGACCGCAACTCAAGCCCCTGACTGCCCGATGTGGGCTGGCCGGAGCCGGTTCGTGCCGTCAGAAGGATTCCGGCCAGTGCAGCCACCACGCCGACCAGAACATAGCAACCGAGGATGTAGCGGTTGAGCGAGATACCGGCGAGCCGCGCGGCGATCGCATTGCCGCCGATCGCGTAGATATTGCGGCCGACATCCGTGTATCGGAGCATCAACTGGATCGCCAGGGCGACCAGCAGGAGGATCCAGATCAGGACCGGAATGCCGAGGACATTTCCGCGGGCGAGGAAGATGAAGACCGCATCGACCCCGGTGTAACCCTGTGCGCGACCATTGGATATGACATTGGCGAGGCCACGATAGGCGGCAAACGTGGCCAATGTCGCGATCACGGCATTGACCCGTCCATAGACGATCACGATGCCGTTGAAGAGCCCCGCGGCCGCCCCGATCACAAGGGTGCAGGCAATCGCCAGCACGGGGCTGCCCGACGCCATGAAGATCATTGCGCAGGCGACGGAGGTCAAGCCGGCTTGTGAGCCGACGGAGATGTCGAGACCGCCGAGCAGCATGACGACCGTCTGGACCACGGCGAGGATACCCACGATCGTGATCGTCGTGCCGATCGTCGCGATGTTCCTGGCGAAGAAGAAGTTGCTGTTCTGTGTTCCGATAAAAGCGACCAGGAGAACCAGGGCGATCAGCAGACTGACGTTCTGTACCCCAACTACGTCCAGTATTCGCCGCAGCACGCCAGGACCTGACGGAACCTTGGCTTGTTCGTTGGCGTTCGTCGTCATGCAGCTTCGCCCTCCAGTATGGCGAGCCGGAGAATCTTTTCTTCGCTCGCTTCCTCCCGCGTCAACTCGCCGGAGACACGGCCGCGTTGCATCACCACGATGCGGTCGGCCAGGCCCAGCACCTCAGGAAGCTCGGATGAAATGGCCAGCACAGCCGCCCCGTCGGCGGCGAGCCGGTCAATGATGGCGTAGATGTCGGCCTTGGCGCCCACATCGACGCCGCGCGTCGGCTCGTCGAGGATCAGCAGCTTCGAACGCCGCGCCAGCCAGCGTGCCAGCACGACCTTCTGCTGGTTTCCACCCGACAGCGTCGAAACTTCGTTTTCCAGGGACGGCGTGCGCACCCGCAACTCTTCCGCGTAGCGAGCCGCGACTTCCTTTTCCTCATTTCGGCGAACGACATGAAAACGGCTGAGCTGGCTGATGATGGCCAGTGAGATGTTGTCACGTATGGAACGCTTCATCAGCAGCGCTTGGGTCTTGCGTTCCTCGGGTGCCAGACAAAGGCCGGCGCGGATCGCATCGTGCGGCGAAGACGGTATCATCCTTTCGTCCTCGACATAGATTTCACCGCCCGTGATCGGCAAATCACCCATGATGGCGCGCGCGAGCTCCGTGCGGCCGGCGCCGACGAGCCCGGCCAGCACGACGACTTCGCCGGCGTGCACGTCGAAGCTGACATTCTCGACGTCGGCGCTGGTCACGTTACGCAGGCTGAGAACCACACGGCCCAACTCGTGCGTCGTATGCTGAAAGAGCGAGGTCAGGTCGCGACCGACCATCATCCGGACCAGGTCGGCCTGGTCGGTATCGGCCACGCGACGTTCCCCAACGACCAGCCCGTCGCGCAGCACGAGCACGCGCGTCGCAATGCCAAAGATCTCCCTCAACCGATGGGAGACATAGATGATTGCGATGCCGGAGGCGGCCAGTCGACGAATGAGGTTGAAGAGCTGCTCGGCCTCGTGATCCGAAAGCGATGACGTCGGTTCATCGAATGCGATCACGCGCGGATTGCCGGCCAGCGCGCGCAGGATCTCGACCATTTGCCGCTGCGCCGGCGAAAGATCGCGTCCGAGCGCGGTAGGGTTCAGCAGGCCGACGAAGCCTGCCCGTTCGATGTCGGCCTTGACGTCGTCCAACAGGCGAGGCCAGTCGACCACGCGACCCCGGCGCGGCAGGTTGCCCGCATAGACATTCTCGGCGACGCTAAGATCGCGCATGATTTCCGGCTCCTGGGAAACCACACGCATGCCGTTCCTGCGGGCGTCTGCGGGCGAGGCAAACGACACCGGACGGCCGTCGAGAACGACCTGCCCGGCATCGGCGTTATGGACGCCGCTCATCACCCTGAGCAGGGTCGATTTGCCCGCGCCGTTTTCTCCGACCAGCGCGAGCACTTCGCCCGCACGGGCCACCATGGTCACGTCGTTCAGCGCCTGAACGCCGGCGAATCCTTTCGAGACACCTTGCAGAACGAGGACCTGTTTGCCCCGATCGTCATCAGGCTGGTCGTCACTCATCCGTTTTCATCCCGTCACTTGGTGCCCGCGGAGGCGCGTCCCTGTGGGGACGCGCCTCATTTCAATGGTTCCCTTGCTGCGCAGATCAGCTGCAGCTACCCATCACCGACTTCCAGTTTTCCGGACCGACAATGGTCGTGTTGGCGATCGTCTTGGCCGGAAGGTCCTTACCGTTACGGATCTTGTCGACCAGGACGTCGACGGCGGCGCTGCCGACGTCACGACCACTGATGAACAGGGCAGCCTTGTTGCCGGTGGTCTGGTTGGCCTGCCAATCCTTGCAGGTCAGATAGGCGCCGAGACCGACGCCGATGATGTCGTTCGCGGATATTCCGGCATTGCTGAGTGCCGTGACCGCGCCCGTTTCGCTCTCGTCATTGCAGCCCCAGACCACCCACTGAGAGACCGCCGGATGAGCGGTGACGACCGCGCCGGTGCGGTTCTGGGCATCGACGACGGAGTTATCGGTGCCAATCTGCACGACCTGCGGCAGAATTCCGCCGGTGGCTTCCTTGAAGCCGTCCTCCTGACCACGCTCGCGGTCCTGGCAGACCGAGAGCTGTTGTTGGAAGGCGGCGGCGACCAGCGTGGCATCAGCCTTCCAACCCGCCTTCTTGAAGAGTTCGCCGGCTGCCATCCCGACCTTGTGGCCCATGTCATAGCCGTCGAAACCGACGAAGGGGATGGCATTGCCCTTGCCGTCCTTCAACGTATCGTCCGACGCGACGATCGGAATGCCCGCCTGCCGGGCCATCTCGATCACCTGCGGCCCGATCTTCTGATCGGGAACGACGATGATGATGCCGTCGACCTTCTGGCCGATCATCACATTCATGGCGCTGATCGCGGCGTTCGCGTCCATGCTGACATTGACAACGTTGACGCTGACGTCGCCCAGCTTCTTGCCCTCGTCCTTGGCGCCTTGCGCTTCGTCGACGAAGTACTGCTGGTCACCCTGCTTCTGGATGTAGGCAAGCGTGATGTGCTTGTCGGCCGCGTGCGCGATCGCCATGCCCACCATCAGGCTGGCACCCATGCTCAACGCGGCAATTGGTAATGATCTCTTCAACGACACGGCTAGTCCTCCCTTTGCGGAACTGTTGGTCAACCTTCGGTCTTGCGCGCAGTACCAACCTCTCGAGAACGCCTACCGGCTTCGCGCTGCGGCCGGCTCGACGGAGACAAGCGGGCAGAATTCCTCCAGCATCCGGGCCTGCCCATGCCCGGGATTCATCTGCAAGATCCTCTTCCTGATCTTCTCCGAACCATCGAAGTCGCCCTGTCCGATGCACGCCAGGGCGTCGACATGGAGACAGAAGACCTCGTGGTCGCGTTGTTGATCCCGGTCGTAGACAACGAGGTCCGGCAGGGACACCGCGAAGAAGTCCTTCTCCGGCGGCTGCGCCATGTGGTCGACCGACCATCGATGCATCTGCGCAAGCAGGCGGTCCGCCGTGTCGCCCTCGCCGAGCGCACGAAGCGCCAGCGCCTTGAACAGGAGGTAATCGACCGGCTGGTCGTTGTAGTAACGGCTTTCCACAAGCGCGATCTCGCCGCGCGCCGCCAGGCGGAACTGCCGCTCCGCTTCGTCGCGATCGCCCGACAGCTCTGCACAACGGCCGAGCCAGTAGTGAATGTCGTTGTCGGTCTGGCCGACCAGACGGCCCTCGTTGAGATTGGCGGGAAAGGTGAGGGCTTCCGTGAGCCAGCCGACGGCGCGGTCGATCTCTCCGCGCTTCATTGCGCGAAAGGCCTGGCGCTGGCAGTTGGCGATGAATTCGCCGGTGACGCGGCCTTCGCCCCCTTCCCAGGGATGAAAGACCCGGCTGGTCAGGATCGAACGCGCCTCGTCGAGTTCGCCTTCCAGATTGAGAAGATGGACGAATTCCACCGTCAGATCGTCCCGTTTGAAAACGAGGTCGCGGTGCCCATGCAACAACGCCAGACGGGCAGCCGTATCGACGCGGCACAGGCCGCGCATGAGGTCGTATTCGTAGAGAAGGCGAGGGTCGCTCGGATCGCGCGAAAATGCCTCGGCAATGAGGTCGCGCGCCTTGTCCCGATCACCGTCCTTGTTGGCAAAATAGATGCTGAGCGCCCGATAGGAGCCGGGGAAGGTCGGGGCGAGCTGCTTGCTCTTCGTCCAATAGTCGGCCGCCGTCTCATAGGCGCGGTGGCCGTAATGGAAGCAACCCAGCAGGAACCGCGCGAAAGCGGAATCGTCGAAAGCGGAGAGGACGGCGACGTCGGTCAGCGAATTGGGAAAGAGGACGCCGCCGGCGAAGCGTTCGACGACGTCGGCATCGCGTGGCGCCGCCGCCGGCTCTCCCTGTGCCCTGGCCAGATACGCACGATAAAAATCGATGAGGTAGAAAGGCTCCTGGGCCAGATCCAGACAGCGCTGCGCTTCGCCAAAGAGACCCAACTCGATCAGCTCGGAAGCCACTTGGATGAGATTGAGAGCGCGCCTCGCGACGATATCGCGGAGGTGTTGCGGCGGCTCCCCGCCGTCGATCAGCCAGCGGACGAAATGCAAGCCATAGTGTAGCGGATGGCGGCAGAGCACGGCGTCGATTTCCTGCCGCGCACGCTCGCCTTGGCCGGACTTGACGCGCAGGCAGGCGCGCACGAACAGAGCGCTGAGATTGGTGGCATTGTAGTCGAGCGACCGCTCGCAGAAGGCCAGCGCCTCCTCGTAGCGGCCCTGCTTCGCGCAGACGCGCGCCAGTCCCAGATTTCCGCAATCGCGGCAATTGCCGCTCCAGGTCGAACGGAAATAGCTCTCATAGGCCTGGGCAAGCGCACCGCTGCGCTCCTGGGCGCAGCCGAGTGTGTAGCTCGCCATGCCGCAGGCGGGGTTCTTGTTGAGACCATGGGCGCGCTTGAGCGCCTGCTCGGCATGATGGATTGCCTCGGGGTAGTCCGCCCGGTCGAAGGCAAGCCGCGCCAACTCCAGATTGCAGCGATAGTCGAGCGGATCGCGGCGCACGCCCTCCAGGTAGTAGGACTCGGGCGTGCGGGCGGCGTGGTTATACTGAACGAGGTGCTGGCCGATATAGTAGAGCTCGTCGATCGTCTCGACGTCCGCCGGTTGTGGCGGCGCGGCCGCGGGCTCCGGCAGCGGTTCGGATTGCACCTGATGTTCGCGGTAGCTGATGTGCACCGCATCGTGTCCGTCCACGACTTCCGCAACGAACGGTTCGGGTCCGATATCGATGGCGAAGGTGCGTTGCCAGACCTCGCCGACGCGCAATGCGATCGGTTCCTCGACCAGCGTTCGGCCGTCCTTCGCCAACAGCCGAAAGCGCGCCGGCGCCAAGGGGGCCACGGCGTAGACGCCGCATTCCACGCCGCGCGGGCCACGGACCGCCTTGAGCACCAGCCGGGTATTGGCGTTCTGCACGACGCCCAGCGAATGATAGGGCAGGAAGTTCTGTACGAAGCTCTTTTCTTCAAAAGGGTCGAGCCAGGTGAAGTCCGGTTGATTGTCGGTGTAGACCCCGGTCATCAACTCGAGGTAAGGCCCGTCATCGTCGGTCAGGTTGCGATCCCAGGCGCGGCCGAATTCGCAGTTTCCCCAGGTCCACTGCTTCTTGCCCGGGGCGACATGATGATCGGCCACATGCAAGAGACCTGCATCTGCCTCGTGATCATAGGCGCCGACAAAGTCGTAATTGGAGCGCGCGGCCATGTAGGACGTCGGAACGGGAATGTTCCGATAGCGCGAGATGTCCACGCCTGCCGAATAGTCGACCTTGTAGTACGTGCCTCGCGCGATCGGAAAGCTCGATACGTCCCGTTTGCCGTGGTCGAAGACCGCCGTGACATCGGGCGGAAAGACGCTTTGGTGACCGTCGCCGCCCTTTACGGCCGGGTTGGCCCACCACAGAAAATGCCGCGGCGTATCGTTGCCATTGAAGACTTTGCACGCGATTTCCAGAAGCGCCCGATCAGGATGAAGCGTGAAGCCGGTCATCGCCTGAAGGCCATGCATCGGCTCCTTCTCGCCGACCCACACGGTCTTCGATCCGTCCGAGTTGTCGCGCACCATCTCGTCGACCGGCATGAAGGTCGTCGGACGGTGATGCTGCGGCCAGTTGAATTCGAGGCCGCCGGAGATCCAGGGGCCGACGAGGCCGACAAGCGCCGGCTTTATGACGCTGTTGTAGTAGATGAAGTCGCGCTTGCGGATCTTGTCGTAGGCGCGGTGCACGCGTCCGCCGAGTTCCGGCAGGACCATGATCTCGAGAAATTCGTTCTCGATGAAGACGGCGCGATAGACGCGCTCGCCTCTCTCCGAGGAGACCGTGTTGACGACTCCATAGGGATAAACACGTCCGGACGAGCCCTGATAGACGCGCTCCTCCAGAAAGAGCGGATTCGGGTCCACCGGGCCATGACCATAGGTCGGCAACCGGATGCTTTCGACACGGACCTCGACCGCCGAAGCCATTCCTCCTCCCAGAGGTTTTATTATCTTTGTTTAGTAATAAGTCCCTCACGAACGAGATAAGTCCGCAAAAAACTGGGCGTCAATGCAAAAATAGACACCTATGGAGGGTAAATAGAAATAGTAGTTCACTAAAAAGCTAGCGTGATGGAGAGCGGCGCGGCCGCAACTCCAATTGTGCCGGGCCGTTGAAAACGAGTTATCCGGTCCAGGACCGTCGCGGCACGGCGGCCGCGCGCCATGGCAGGCTCGTGCCCGGCGCAGGCAGTTGTCGCGCGAAAGCCGGCCGGGAACGAGGCGCGTCTATTGCGGGGCGACAGGGATGTGGATGGGCGGATGCGCCGCCTCGATCTTGTGGAGTGTCTTTTCGATGAAAAGATATCCGATCCCGAGAAGCTGCTGGCGTCTGCTCAGCATGCCGAACTGGACGTTGGTCGTGTGCAGGAGCTTCTGATCTTTGATGTCGAAGGGATTCAGGTGGTTCTTCGCGTTGATCCGCTCGAGCACCGACGGACCGAACGCGACACCGCGGCCGTAGATGTAGATTCGGTTGATGTTCACGATGTTGAGCAGGTTGTAGATGCTGAGCCCGAGCGCATCGATTCCGGCATCCACGATAGCGACCGCTTCGGGGTCGTTTGCGCGATAGCGGTCGATGAGGTCGTCGATCGTGAGATCGGAGATTCGGCGCTGAATTTGACGGCTCGGCTCGGATGCCTTCAGCCGTTTACGATAGGCTTTCAGCATGGCCGTCAGCGATGCGACCGTCTCAAGGCAGCCGTAGCGCTGGCAGGTGCACTGCAGGCCGTCGGGATCAATCTGCGTATGGCCGATCTGGCCGGCACCATTGACGACGCCGCGATAGACCTCATCCTGGATGACGAAGGACGAGCCGATGCCATAGTCGAAATTGATGACGCAGAATTCCGTGGCTTGGGCGGGGTTGAACCACTTTTCCGCCAGCGCCAGCAGGACGCAGTCGTTGTCGATCAGAACTTCGGTCGACAGCCGGTGCTCGAGCGTCGCTTTGAGCGGAATGGAATCGCGCCAGGGCGCATGCGGCATGATGATGGAGACACCCGTCTGCGGATTGAGGTGCCCGTGGAGGCCGATCGCGATGCGGATCCGCCGGTCTCCCGCCTCAGCCCTGAATTTCTCGTAGACGCGCACGATTTCGTCGACCAACTGCGCTGGCGACTCGGGTGCGATCGCAAAGCGCATCGGATCGCCCAAGGGGGCAATGCAGTTGTCCGCGAGACATGCCTCGATCTGGATGGGCGAGACGTTCATGCAGAGCACACGCCAGCTCTCGGGCCGGACACGATAGGTCCCACCGGACAGGCCACGCGTCCGCCGCGGCGCGTCCTTCTGCTCAACCATCTCGGAGTTCTCAAGACTATCCAGGATCTTGCTGATCGCAGGAATGGATAGATCGAGTTCGTGCGCAAGTTCAGATTTCGTCGCCAGGCGCTTGCGATAGAGATACTCCATCGTCGCCCGGCGATTGTGGCTACGCACCCGCTCGTTGTTGAGCCCAGTCTGCATCAGGCGGTCTATCTAGCACACCGTCGCAAATTACGGTCGACCTTTCGAAATCAACCGTCCGATCAATGCGGTAACGCATATCGCAAGGCGAGGCCAACACCTCCTTGACCGGACACGATTCAGTCCAGCCAAAGGTCGGTCGGTTGTGGCGCATCTGCGCCGTGGGCAGCTGGCCGATAGAGCTCCGAGCCGAAACCGGAATCGGACATGGGCTGGTTGCCGCCTACAATGCACATCTGATCCGGCTCAAGTTTGGGAGCGCAGCGCTCCCGCCCGCGTATCGCTTGAGTACCGATATCTCCACACCGCATTCCAAAATGATCGACGCCGACCGCTGCGGAGTGATGTCCCTGCGATGCACCGTTCGAAACAGTGCATAGCCGGGCTCGCCGGCGGTCGGCGAGCCGAAGAGGTAGCGGCAGGTGAAGACATGAAACCAGTGCGGCGTCAGCCGCGCGATCGACTGCCCGGCGCGCAAGCCTCCAATGCGTCTTGGCGGCATGCGGCGGGCAACCGCGGCCCGGCCAATGCACATCGTCCCGGGCGTTCCTGAAAGGCGGTCAGCCTGCAGTTCCCTGGGTTCCCGCCGTCTTGCCCCCGCTTGCCTGCTGTCCCCCGCCTGCTAGACTGGTTGCGAAAAGTGACCGAGGAAGCGCGCGGCGCCGGCTAGAAGTGGTGCCTTGCTGCGCCTCCTCCTGAAGGATTTGGACGTTTGTCGACGGGCGATGATCCGCTGAGCGCGGACAGGCCTGCCGGTCGCGCGGATGAATCTGCCGCGACAGGTGCCGTGTGGCCCGATACCGGGTCCTCTGCGCCTGTCCGTCCGGCGTCTGGCGGCAAGGGACACAAGCGCAGGAAGGGCCGGCGCCGGCGCCGCGGTCCCGTCTACGCGGCTGATGCACGGCTGGCTGGCGCTTCCCCGCAACCCACCGTCAACGGTACCAAGGTCAACGGCAGCGAGGTCACTGGGGAGCCCGGCGCGCCGCCGGTCGCGGCCCCGGCTATCGTCGCAACCCGGCAGCGGCAACACGTCGACGGGCCGCTCTATGCCGCCCTCGACCTCGGCACCAACAATTGCCGGCTGCTGGTGGCGACCCCGCGTGACTATGGATTCCGCGTCGTCGATGCCTTCTCGCGCATCGTCCGCCTGGGCGAGGGGATCGGCACCAACAACCGCCTCAGCGATGCGGCCATGCGGCGTGCCATCGAGGCGCTCGCCATATGCGGCGACAAGCTGGCCGAACGCGATGTCGGTCGGACCCGCCTGATTGCCACCGAAGCCTGCCGCATGGCTGAGAACGGCACCGAATTTATCGAGCGCGTGCGCACCGAGACCGGCCTGTCGCTGGAGATCGTCTCGCGCGAGACCGAGGCGCGCCTCGCCGTCGCCGGCTGCGCCTCGCTGGTCGATCCGAACGCCGCCGGTGTCCTCCTGTTCGATATCGGCGGCGGCTCCTCGGAACTCGTCTGGATCGACCTGACGCCGGCGCCCAACGGCCGCCGCCGCCGCATGGCCGATCGCATCCGCACCTGGATGTCGCTGCCTGTGGGTGTCGTCAGCATCAGCGAACGCCATGGCGGCCGCCATGTCAGCCCGGCTGCCTTTGCCGACATGGTCGCCGAGGTCTCGGCCATGCTGGCCGACTTCCCCCAGGTCGAGGAACTGGATCGCGCCGTCGCCGCCGGCGGCATCCACATGCTCGGCACCTCGGGCACCGTCACCACGCTCGCCGGCGTCCACCTCGGCCTGCCGCGCTACGACCGCCGGCGCGTCGACGGCACGTGGCTCGCCGGTGGCGTCGTTGCCGATCTGATTGAGACCCTGGTGGGAATGGACTACGACGCCCGTATGGCCAATCCCTGCATCGGCCGCGAGCGGGCCGATCTCGTGCTCGCCGGCTGCGCCATCCTCGAAGCGATCCGCCGGCGCTGGCCGTGCGATCGCCTGCGTGTCGCCGATCGCGGCCTGCGCGAAGGCATGCTGGTGGAGCTGATGGTCGAAGACGGCCGCTGGCATCCGCGTTCGCGCCGTCGGGGGCGTTGAAAGACAATGGCAGAGAAATCCGGCGGCTCGGGACGGCGCGCGCTCAAGGTGCGCGTCAAGACCGCCAAGCGGCGCAAGGCCTCGTCCACCCGCTGGCTCGAGCGCCAGCTCAACGATCCCTATGTCGCCCGTGCCCAGGACGAGGGCTATCGTGCCCGGTCCGCCTTCAAGCTGATCGAGATCGACGATCGCTTCCATCTGCTCGCTCCCGGCAGGCGGGTGGTGGATCTCGGTGCCGCGCCCGGCGGTTGGTCGCAGGTGGCCGCGGCGCGCCTGCGTTCCACCGATGCCGATCCGTTGATCGTCGCCATCGACTATCTCGACATGGACCCGGTTTCCGGCGTGACCGTGCTCAAGAAGGACTTCCTCGACGACGACGCGCCGGCCGCGCTTCAGGCCGCCCTCGGCGGCCATCCGGTCGATGTCGTGCTCTCCGACATGGCGGCGCCGACCACCGGCCACCGCCAGACCGACCATTTCCGCACCATGTATCTCTGCGAGACCGCCGCCGATTTTGCCGCAACCGTGCTCAAGCCCGGCGGCAATTTCGTCGCCAAGGTCTTCCGTGGCGGCACCGAAGGCGAACTGCTCGCCCGTCTCAAGCGCGACTTCGCCAGTCTGCACCACGTCAAGCCGCCGGCAAGCCGCGCGCAATCGGTCGAGCTCTATCTGGTCGCCCGCGGCTTTCGCGGTGGCTGATTCACTCCGCGGGCTGCTTGGCTGCGGGGGTGCCCGGCGGCGGGGAGCGCCCCGACATCTCCGAACCGGCGTCCGGCGCCAGCATGAAGAACGAGATCACTGAAGCCAGCGTCAGCACGCCCACCGTCACGAAGGCCGGCCAGAACACGTCGGCCGTGATCGCCCCGCCATGCGCGTTGGTCGACAGTTGCAGGGAGATCGCCCCGATGGTGATGCCCAGCGATACCGCGATCTGCTGCGCGACGCTGGTCATGGTCGTCGCCTGGCTCATCTGGGCACGAGACACGTCGGCGAATGCGAGTGCGTTGATGGCGGTGAACTCCAGCGAGCGGAAGAAGCCGCCGATCAAGAGCAGGCTTACCATCAGCGTCACCGGTGTCGTCGGCACGAAGATCGCCGGCAGCGCCGTGAACAGGGCCCCCAGCACCGTGTTGATCAGCAGCACGTTGCGGAAGCCGTAGCGCCGGATGATCTGTGGTGCGGTGAACTTCATCACCACGGCGCCGACCGCGGTGGCGAAGGTGATGGAGCCCGACTGGAACGGCGTCATGCCAAAGCCGAGCTGAAGCAGCAGGGGCAGAAGGAAAGGCGTCGCGCCGATGCCGAGGCGAAACACCGAGCCGCCGATGACGCTGTGCCAGAAGGTCGGAATCTTGAACAGTGACAGGTCGAGGATCGGATGGTCGCTGCGTCGGGCGTGGGCGGCATAGGCGATGAGCAGTGCCGCCCCGCCAACGATGAAGATCGCGTCGACGGCAATCGGCAGCAGGTTCAGCCCCAGCGTCGTCGAGCCGGTCATGAAGGCGGCTAGGCCGAGCCCGATCATGGCGAAGCCGCTGCTGTCGAAGCGCACTTTGCCTTCGCCGTGCAGGTCCGGCACGTACCAGGTCGCCAGCGCGATGCCGAGAAAGCCGACCGGCACGTTGATCCAGAAGATCCACGGCCAGCTCGCATAGGTGGTCAGGAACCCGCCCACCGGGGGCCCCAGGATCGGTCCGATGAGCGCCGGCACGGTGAGCCAGGAGAGCGCCGTCACCAACTCCGATTTCGCCACCGTGCGCAGCACGACCAGCCGGCCGACCGGCACCATCATCGAGCCGCCGATGCCCTGGACGATGCGGGCGAAGACCAGCATCTCGATCGACTGGGAAAGCCCGCACAATACCGAGCCGACGATGAAGATGGCGATTGCCGAGCGGAAGACCTGCCGGGCGCCGAAGCGGTCGGCCATCCAGCCCGAGGCCGGCAGGAACACGGCGATGGTCAGGAGATAGGTGGTCAGCGCCAGCTTCAGATGGATGGGGTTGGAGCCGAAATCATGCGCGATGGCCGGCAACGCCGTGGCCACAACAGTCGAATCGAGATTCTGCATGAACAGCGCCGATGCGACGATCAGGGGCACCAGCATTCGGTCTTGCATCGGCGGGCGGCTCGGGGGAGGTGAAAAGGCCGGATTCCGGGCGCTTCACGATAGGTGAGAAACGGCGAAGGCGGGAGACTCACCCCGTCGTGTAGCCGTCACGATCTCATTCTAGGGCGATCCGGGTGCGACGCCAGCGCCCATCCGCCCTGTTTCACGAATCGAATCCACGTGATATTGACCCTCGCCACTTTCCATTCGCTGCCAGCGTCCGGCGCCCTGCGGTGCCACCGGCGGCGTTTTTCTCATATGCGGGAGTGTGCGCCATGGCCGTGATCGTCGAATCCCAAACCGGCGGCGAGGCACTTGCCTTTGACGACGTCCTGCTGACACCTGGCTATTCCACGGTTATTCCGGCCCAGGCCGATATCCGCACGCGGTTGACGCGCTCGATCAACCTCAACCTGCCGATCCTGTCCTCCGCCATGGATACCGTCACCGAAGCGCGGCTGGCCATTGCCATGGCACAGTCCGGCGGCATCGGCGTCATCCATCGCAACCTGACGCCGGAAGAGCAGGCCGAGGCGGTGCGTCAGGTCAAGAAGTTCGAATCCGGCATGGTGGTCAATCCGGTCACCATCAACCCGGAGGCGACGCTTGCCGACGCCCTGGCGTTGATGGCCCATCACCACATTTCCGGCATACCGGTCGTTGCCAACGGCCACGCGCCGGCCCTCCTCATGGGCATCCTGACCAACCGCGACGTGCGCTTCGCCTCCGACCCGTCGCAGAAGGTCGCCGAGCTGATGACCAGCAAGGGACTGGTCACGGTGACCGAGAACGTCGATCCGGACGAAGCCAAGCGCCTGCTGCATCAGCATCGCATTGAGAAGCTGCTGGTGGTCGACGAGGACTACCGTTGCGTCGGCCTGATCACCGTCAAGGACATCGAGAAGAGCCAGCTCAACCCGAACGCCACCAAGGACGATCAAGGCAGACTGCGCGTCGCAGCTGCCTCCACTGTCGGCGATTCCGGCTTCGCGCGCGCCGAGCGCCTGATCGACGCCGATGTCGATCTGGTGGTCATCGATACCGCTCACGGCCATTCGCAGCATGTGCTCGACGCCGTGCGGCGGGTGAAGACGCTCTCCAACCGGGTCCAGGTCATCGCCGGCAATGTTGCCACCGGCGATGGCGCCAGGGCGCTCATCGATGCCGGCGCCGACGCGGTCAAGGTCGGCATCGGCCCGGGGTCGATCTGCACCACGCGCATTATTGCCGGTGTCGGCGTGCCGCAGCTCACCGCCATCATGGACGTGGTCGAGGCGGCCGCGGCGTCCGACGTGCCGGTGATCGCCGACGGCGGCATCAAGACCTCCGGCGATCTTGCCAAGGCGCTGGCCGCCGGTGCCTCCTCGGCCATGATCGGCGGCCTGCTCGCCGGCACCGACGAGAGCCCCGGCGAGGTCTATCTGCATCAGGGCCGCTCCTATAAGGCCTATCGTGGCATGGGCTCGATCGGCGCCATGGCGCGCGGCTCCGCCGACCGCTATTTCCAGGCCGAGGTGCGTGACACGCTGAAGCTGGTGCCGGAGGGCATCGAAGGACAAGTGCCCTACAAGGGCCCGGTATCAGGCGTACTGCATCAGCTTGCCGGTGGCCTGCGAGCCGCCATGGGCTATGTCGGTGCCGCCGATCTTGCCGAGCTGAGGGACAAGGCGCGCTTCGTCCGCATCTCCGGCGCCGCGTTGCGCGAGAGCCACGTCCACGACGTCACCATCACCCGCGAAAGCCCGAATTATTCTGGAGCCAGATAGCCCGATTGATACGGCGGCCGGGACGAACTTGAGGAGCACGAGCGAGCCATGAGCTTCACGTCCATTCTCCTTCCCCTGTTCGTCCAGGTGGTCCTGACGCTGGGGCTCATCTTCTGGGGCGGGATGCTGCGCGTGCAGGCGATCCGCAGCGGTGCGGTCCAGCCCCGCGACATCGCTCTCGGCCAGCCGGGCTGGCCCGAGCAGGCGACCAAGGTCATCAACGCCTACCACAACCAGCTTCAGCTCCCGCTTCTCTACTATATGTTGATCGCGCTGGTGCTGCTGGTCGCGCCGGCGACGCCCGGCATGGTGGTCCTGTCCTGGCTGTTCGTGCTCTCCCGCCTGTTCCATGCGCTCATCCACGTCACCACCAACAACGTCCCGCGCCGCTTCTATGTTTTCCTTGCCGGCGCCGCCATCCTCACCCTCATGTGGTTGATTTTCGCGGCCACCGTCCTGTTTGGCCTGTGAGCGAGCGGAGCGTGGGCGGGTGAAACAGGGCGGGCGGCTTGCCGCGGCAATCGAGGTGCTGGGCGCGATCGAAGAGCGCCACCGGCCCATTGCCGAGGCATTGAAGGACTGGGGCGTCGCCCATCGTTTTGCCGGCTCCGGCGATCGCGCGGCGATCGGCAACATCGTCTATGACGCTTCGCGCTGGCGCCTGTCCTCAGCCTGGGTCATGGGCGCCGACACGCCGCGGGCGCTTGTGCTGGCCACCGTCGGCTGGCGTTGGGGCCTGGGTGCCGATGGGCTGGCGACCATGATCGCCGACGATGTTCATGCGCCCGAGCCATTGAGCCAAGAGGAGAGGGGACGTCTCTCCGCGGCCGACCTTGCCGGCGCTCCGGCCCATGTCCGGGCCGACATTCCCGGATGGCTGGCGCCGCATTTCGAACGCCTGTTTGGCGACGGCTGGATTGCCGAGGGCGAGGCACTGGCAAAGCGCCCCGCGCTCGACATGCGCGTCAACCGGTTGAAGGCCGACCGGCCGAAGGTGCTGAAGACGCTCGCCCGCTTCGGTGTCGCCGAGACGCCGTTCGCGCCCGGGGGCCTGCGCATTGCAGCCACGCAAGGGGAGGGGCGCCACCCCAATGTCCAGAACGAGCCGGCCTTCCAGAAGGGCTGGTTCGAGGTGCAGGACGAGGGCAGTCAGATCGCCACCCTGATGGTCGGTGCCGCACCCGGCGCGCAGGTGCTCGACCTCTGCGCCGGTGCCGGCGGCAAGACCCTGGCGCTGGCGTCTGCCATGGACAACAAGGGCCAGGTCTTCGCCACCGACAGCGACCGGGCGCGGCTCGCCCCGATCTTCGAGCGGCTGAAGCGGGCCGGCGCCCGCAACGTTCAGGTGCGCGAAGCCGGTGCTCCTCTCGACGATCTTGCCGGGCGTATGGATGCCGTCCTGATCGACGCGCCCTGCACCGGCACCGGCGTCTGGCGGCGGCGGCCGGACGCCAAATGGAAGCTGACCGACCAGGCGCTGGCCTTGCGCATCGGCGAGCAGGCGGCGTTGCTCAACGGCGCGATGCGCTATGTGAAACCGGGCGGGCGGCTGGTCTACGTCACCTGCTCGCTGCTGCCGGACGAGAATGCCGATCAGGTGGCGGCGTTCCTTGCCGCCCACACGGATTTCGCCGCCGTTCCACCGGCCGAAGCGGCGGCCACCGTTTCGGGACTTCATGCCGCTGCTCTCGATGCGGGCAACGGTCTCGTGCTGTCGCCGCGGCTGACCGGCACCGACGGCTTCTTCATCTCAGTCATGAGACGCAGATGATCGATACGCCAGCCCCTCATGTCGCCGCGATCGGCAATCTTGGCGTGCTCTTCGTCATGGCGACGGAGCAGGAATACGGACACGATCTGAGACGCCTGATCACGCCGCTGATCACCGGCGTCGGGCCGGTTGAGGGTGCGGCGGCCACCGCTGCCGCGCTCGCCCGGCTCGCCCAGGCCGGAACTGCCGTCGACCTCGTGTTCTCCCTCGGCTCCGCCGGCTCGCGCACGCTGGAGCATGCAGGCATCTACCAGATCGCCAGTGTTTCCTATCGCGACATGGACGCCTCTCCCTTCGGCATACCCAAGGGCGTTACGCCCTTCCTCGACATGCCGGCGGTGATCCCAATCCCCCATCACATCCCCGATATCCCCGCCGCCTCGATCTCGACCGGCGGCGCCATCATCTCCGGCGCCGGCTACGACGCAATCGATGCCGACATGGTGGATATGGAGTCCTTCGCGGTGTTGCGCGCCGCCGGCCGTTTCGGCGTGCCAGTGGTCGGCCTGCGCGGCATCAGCGACGGCCGCAACGACCTCACCGGCCTCCACGACTGGACCGAATATCTCCACGTCATCGACGAGAAGCTGGCCGTCGCGCTGGAGGATTTCGCCGGCCATGTCGTCTCCGGCCGTTTCAACCTCGGAGCGGCACCGTGACGATTGCCGCCCTGTTCCCACTCCGCTAATCGAAGCCATGACCGACACCGTCCTCATCATCGACTTTGGCAGTCAGGTAACCCAGCTCATCGCGCGGCGCGTCCGCGAGGCGGGCGTCTACAGCGAGATCGTGCCGTTTTCCATGGCCGAGGAGGGGATGGCCCGGCTCCAGCCGAAGGCGATCATCCTCTCCGGCGGCCCCGCTTCCGTGCTCGACAAGAACGCGCCGCTGCCGCCCATGTCGGTCTATGAGGCCGGTGTTCCGGTGCTCGGCATTTGCTACGGCGAGCAGGCCATGGCCCTCCAGCTCGGCGGCAAGGTCGAGGGCGAGCACCATCGCGAGTTCGGCCGCGCCCTGGTCGAGGTGAAGCACAAGACGGCGCTCACCGACGGCGTCTGGCAGACCGGCGAGCGCCATCAGGTATGGATGAGCCACGGCGACCGGGTGACCAGGCTGCCGCCCGGCTTCTCGGTTCTCGGCGTGTCGGAGGGCGCTCCCTACGCCATGATCGCCGACGAGAAGCGGCGCTTCTACGCGACCCAGTTCCACCTCGAAGTCGTCCACACGCCGGACGGCGCGCGCCTGCTGGCGAATTTCGTCCACCGCATCGCCGGCTGTGCCGGCGACTGGACCATGGCGGCCTTCCGCGAGTCTGCGATCGAGCGCATCCGCGAACAGGTCGGCGAGGGGCGCGTCATCTGCGGCCTCTCCGGTGGCGTCGATTCCGCCGTCGCCGCCGTGCTCATCCACGAGGCGATCGGCGATCAGCTCACCTGCATCCTGGTCGATCACGGCCTCATGCGCCTCAATGAGGCATGGGAAGTGCTCGGCCTCTTTCGCGGCCACTACAACATCCCGCTCATCCACGTCGACGCCGCCGACCGCTTCCTCGCCGAACTCGAGGGCGTCAGCGACCCGGAACGGAAGCGCAAGACCATCGGCCGCCTGTTCATCGATGTCTTCGACGAGGAGGCGAAGAAGGCCGGCGGCGCCGATTTCCTCGCCCAGGGCACGCTCTATCCGGACGTGATCGAGAGCGTCTCCTTCACCGGCGGGCCGTCGGTGACCATCAAGTCGCACCACAATGTCGGCGGCCTGCCCGAGCGCATGAACATGAAGCTGGTCGAGCCGCTGCGCGAACTGTTCAAGGACGAGGTGAGGGCGCTCGGCCGCGAGCTCGGCCTGCCGGAAGCCTTCGTTGGCCGCCACCCGTTCCCGGGACCCGGCCTTGCGATCCGCATTCCCGGTGCGGTCAGCCGCGAGCGGCTGGATATCCTGCGCAAGGCTGACGCCGTCTATCTCGACGAGATCCGCCGTGCCGGCCTCTACGACGCCATCTGGCAGGCTTTCGCCGTTCTGCTGCCCGTCCAATCCGTCGGCGTCATGGGCGACGGGCGGACATACGACTACGTACTGGCCTTGCGCGCCGTCACCTCGACCGACGGCATGACTGCCGATTTCTACCACTTCGACATGGAATTCCTCGGCCGCGCCGCGACCCGCATCATCAACGAGGTGAAGGGCGTCAATCGAGTTGTCTACGACGTGACCTCCAAGCCCCCCGGCACGATCGAATGGGAGTAAGCGGGGGCACCGTAGGGTGGAATTGGATTTATTCGCAACGCGCAGATGTCTTGCGCTCGTAGTCAGTCAATAATGCTCAGCGGTCCGTGATCGATCAGGGTGCTTGAGGCAATTTGATCCACGTAGAACAGTCTCGTAGATTTTATTACTTTGCTATTCGATCACAGAGACTAAGTATAATAGCCGAGGCTTGTGTTATAGCTTTGAGCTCCGGAATCGTATCGTCCGGATCGGTGGATTAGTCTAAATTAAACTGGCAATTGCGCCGAACGGCCACATGTTTTTTGTGCGCTCGAAATCGCCGCTTTTTGATCTATTCGATATTGCCCTACCAGCTTTTGCGGGAGAGTGCCGGCCGACGCCGCCGTGTTCGGGATGCTGTCGTTTCACGTCGGCAAGCAGCATTGGGCCGAGACCATGAACAAAGTGACGATGACCGACAAACTCGCGAAAACACCCGTCTTTCCAGGCACACCCAGCGTTATCCACGGCAACGGCGCGGTTGCCCAGGTGATGGGGCAGGTCTGCGGCGGCGTGATTGGCTATCCGATTACGCCGTCTACCGAGATTTCCGAGATCTATGAGGCGTTTCGCGCCGGCGGTGGCGTCAACATATGGGGCCGACACCCATTCTTCTTCGAGCCCGAAGGCGAGCATTCCGCCCAGTCCGGCGCGCTTGGCGCCGCGCTCACCGGCGGCCAGTACGTATCCAACGCCTCGTCCAGCCAGGGCATCCTTTACGGCATCGAGTTGCACTACGTCACCGTCGGCAAGAAGGTCGGCGGTTTCGTCATGCAGATCGCCGCGCGGTCGGTATCGAAGCACTCGCTCAACGTCATGGCCGGCCATGACGACGTCTACGCCCTGCTGCAATCGGGTTACACCATTCTGTTCGGCTCCAACCCGCAGGAAGCCGCCGACCTTGCCGCGATCTCCTACAAGATCAGCGCCTCCTCGCTGATCCCGGTCGCTAACGTCATGGATGGCTTTGTCACCAGCCACATGATGAGCGAAGTGATGATGCCCGAGGACGACCTGCTGCGTCGTTTCGTCGGCGATCCGACCGACCGCATCATGTGCCCGACCGTCGCGCAGGAGATGCTGTTCGGCGCCAAGGGCCGGGTGTTTCAGCTGAAGCGCTATCTCGACCGCCATTCGGCCGATGTCGAGAGCGATGCCGTTGCCAAGCTGGTCAAGTTCCTCGACGCCAATGCGGATGCGGTCGAAGCCGACAACGCCGGTGATCTGGTCAAGGAGACGCTCTCGCTTCTCCCGGAGGAATTGCAGCAGCAGTGGCGCCGCCAGTGGATCAACGCCTATCAGAAGGGCACCCGCCAGCGGGTGCCGGCGCAGGTCGACGTCCACAATCCGGGCCTCACCGGCGGCGTGCAGAACCAGCCTGATTTCCAGGCCGGCAGCGTCGACCATCGCACCCATTTCGTGCGCGACGTGCCCCAGTTTGCCCGTGAAGCCATGGCCGAGTATTCGGCGCTCACCGGCCGCACTTATGCGCCGATCAAGACCTTCGAATGCGACGACGCCGAAACCGTCGTCATCGGCCTCGGCTCGGTCACCGACGACGCTGAGGCGGTCGCCGCGTATCTGCGCCGTCAGGGTAAGAAGGTCGGCGTGATATCGATCAAGATGCTCCAGCCCTTCCCGGATGCCGAGGTAGTGGCCGCCCTGAAGGGCAAGCGGGCAGTGACGGTGCTGGAGCGCTCCGACGCCACGGCGCTGACCGGGCTTGTCAATCAGGCGCTGGTGAAGGCGGTCGAGAACGCCGATAAGGAACGCTATCCCGGTATTCCGGCGATGACCCGGCTGCCGAGGCTCACCACCGCGATCTTCGGTCTCGGCGCCCACGATCTGCAGCCGCGCCACCTGATCGCGGCATTCGACAATATGGACGAGCAGTCTGCCCCGTTCGTCTATCTGGGCAGCCAGTTCTTTTCCAAGGATCCCAGCCCGCACATGGCCGAGCTTCAGGCCAAGCTCAGGGCCGCCTATCCCGAAACCGAACTGATGGCCCTGCAGACCAAGCCCAATCCGAAGCTGCTGCCGGACGGCGCCCTGCGCATCCGCTTCCACTCGGTCGGCGGTTACGGCACCATCGCCACCGGCAAGTTGTTGACCGATATCCTCGCCGGGGCGCTCAACCTGCATTCGAAAGCGGCGCCGAAATACGGTTCGGAAAAGAGCGGCGCGCCGACCAACTACTACATCACGCTGAGCCCCGAGCCGGTGAAGATTACCAATGCCGACCTTGAAGAGGTCGAGGTGGTGGTATCGCCGGACCACAAGGTGTTCGCTCACGGCAATCCGCTGCGCGGCCTCATCAAGGGCGGCACGTTCATCCTGCAGTCGAACCTGTCGCCGCTCGAGGTGTGGAAGGAACTGCCGGAATTCGCGCGCAAGACCATCACCACGAAGAACATCCGCTTCTTCGTGCTCGACGGTTTTGCCATCGCCAAGCGCCATGCCCCGACGCCGGAACTTGAGACCCGTATGATGGGCATCGCCTTCATCGGCGCGGTGTGCGGCCATGTCGAGCGCGTTCTGGAAGGCGCCGACCAGGCCGCGGTGATGGAGAAGATCCGCAGCCAGATCGCCAAGAAGTTCGGCGCCAAGGGCGGCGCCATCGTCGACGGCAACATGGCGGTGATCCGCGATGGGTCGGAGGCGACGATCGCCGTCGACTATTCCGTGCCCGAATTCGCCAACGTCGCCGGCAAGGTCGTGCTGAAGCCGGCATTGACCGCCGCGGTTTCCGAATCGATGTGCCGCATCCAGCATGACTCCTCGCCGGCCGGGCTGTTCGATCACGACTATTACGAAGAGACGGTCGCCGCTCCCTTCCGCGAGGGCACCATCGCCGAGGCGCCGGTCCTGCCGGGCAGCGGCATGTTCATGCCGTCCGGCACCGCAGCCGCCAAGGACAAAGGCCTGTTCCGGCGCAATGTTCCGGTCTTCAACCCGGATCTCTGCACCGGGTGCCTGGAATGCACCATGGTCTGTCCGGACGCGGCCATCCCCGCGACCGTGCACGACATCGACGATCTGCTGATCACCGCCCTCAAGCAGGCTGACATGCCGGCCGCGCAGCGCGAAAAGGCTCGCGATTATGTCCGGCCGATCGGCGAGGCGGTCCGCACGGCCTATCGTGCCGGCGGCGACGCCAAGGCGTTCGGGGCAGTGGTGGCGGAAGCCATCGACGGCCTCGATGTCGATAGCGCCGTGGTCAAGCGCAATCTCGCCCGCATGGCCGAGGCTGCCGGAACATTGCCGGTGGCGCGGACGAAGCCGTTCTTCGATGCCATGGAGAAGGCGCAGCCCGGTTCCGGTGGGTTGTTCTCGGTCGCGATCGACCCCTGGAAGTGCTCCGGATGTCTGGAGTGCATTGATCTGTGCGGTCCCGGCGCGCTCACGGAGGCGGAACAGGACGCTCCTCTGCTCGAATCGCTGCAGACCCAGTTCGAGTTCCTGTCGCGGACGCCGAACACGGCGGCGCGCTTTATCGACTCGGCGTTCGAGCCGGAGGGCGACATCAAGCGCATCATGCTTGACCGCCATACCTACTACGCCACGACCGGCGGACACGGTGCCTGTCGCGGCTGCGGCGAGGTCACGGCCCTTCGCCAGGTGGTTGCGACCAGCCACGCCCTCCACGATCGCCGTCGCAAGCCGCATATCCGCGAACTGGAAGGGCTCCTCGCCGACCTGACGGACAAGCTGTCGACGGTCGCCGGCGACGCCGCGCGCGAGGCGCGGATTTCCGACGCCATCAAGGTGCTTGAAAAGCGGCTGTTCCTGATGGAAAGCGGGCCGACGGGCAATGGACCGGCCGCGGCGGTGATCGCCAATGCCACCGGCTGCTCGAGCGTCTACGCCTCGACGTTCCCGTTCAATCCCTACAACGATCCGTGGGTCAACAGCCTGTTCCAGGACAGCCCGGCGCTGTCGAAGGGCATCTTCGAGGGCCTGACGGCCACCGCGGCCGTGGACTTCAAGGCCATGCGGGTTGCAAAACTCGAACTCGCCGACGCCTACAATCCAGCGACCGACGATGCATTCCTCAAGAACTTCAGCTGGCCGGATTTCACGTCCGAGGAACGGTCGATCCTGCCGACGGTGATCAGCATCAGCGGCGACGGCGCGGCGTACGATATCGGCTTCGGCAGCCTGTCGCGGCTGCTCGCCAGCAAGACGCCGGTCAAGGTGGTGGTGCTCAACAGCGGTGTCTACTCAAACACCGGCGGTCAGACTTCGACCGCCAGCCTCTCCGCGCAGGACAGCGACCTCAGCCGCTTCGGCTCGGCGGTGTCCGGCAAGCAGGAGGACCGCAAGGAACTCGGCCTGATCGCCGCGTTCCACCCGGACGTGTTCGTGGTGCAGAGTGCCACGGCAATGCCCGGTCACTTCCTCAAGAGCATGATGGCCTATCTCGAGCACAACAGCTCCCCGGCGGTGCTCGACGTCTATACGCCCTGTCAGGCCGAGCACGGCATTGCCGATGCTGCGGCAAGCCGGCGGGCGAAGCTCGCGGTCGAGAGCCGCGTTAGCCCGCTGTTCGTCCACGACCCGAAGCCGGGTGCCTCGCTCGAGGAGCGCTTCTCGCTCGATGGCAATCCGGCCCTCGACAAGGACTGGACGACGACGACGCTCGAATATGTCGAGGACGGCAAGGTCCAGCTCATGGACGTGCCGCTGACCCCGGCGGACTTCGCGCGCGGCGAGACCCGCTTCAAGAAGCAGTTCCGCCCGCTGAAGGCCGATGCCGACGCCGTGCCGATCCACGAGTACATCGACCTTCCGCTTGCCGAACGCGTTGGCAAGACGCCCTATGTGCTGTCGACGGACGCTGAGCGCCATCTGGTGCGCAGCGAAGTCGGGGCCATGGTGGTCCATCTGGTCGAGGAACGCCGCAAGTACTGGCGCACGCTGCAGCATCTCGCTGGGCAGCGCGTCGCGCAGCTCGACGCGGAGCACCATGCCGAGATCGTCGCCCTCAGGCAGCGTTACGACGAAGCGGTCAAGGCTCAGGAAGCCACGATGGACAGCATCGCGCGCGGCATGAGCGAACTGGCGGCCGCTTCCGCCGCGCCCGCTGCGGTCGGTGTTGCCGGTGCTCTGGCTCCGGTAGCGGCCGGTACGCCGGCAGCGGCGCCGGCGGCGGCAGCGAACGGCGCGGCGGATATTCCGTATATCCGCGACGAGGACATGCACCTCTGCACCAACTGCAAGACCTGCTACCAGGAGGTGCCTGAACTCTTCGAGTTGACCCGGATCGTGGTCGACGGGGAGGTCAAGCAAGTCGCCCGCACCATCCCCGGTGCGCTGGAGAAGATCGAAGTGACGCCGCAACTCAAGGCGCGGCTCGCCAAGGTGGCCGCCAACTGCGACGGGGAGATCGTGCGATGAACGTCATCGTTGCCGAACCCCAGGCGGAATCCCAGGACGAGTTGTTCCACGCGCAGCTCGACGTCCTGAAGAAGCACCTCACCGCCGACCCGAAGTCGCTGCGCCACCTGTTCGTGGCCGACGGCACCCAGGCGATCGCTTGGGAGTTCCAGCAGGCGGAGATCGGCGAGCGCTTCATCGGCGTTCTGTGGAATCTCCTCCTGCGCGGCGACGACATGAGCACCGTGCTGCAGCGCTTCATCTGGGACCTGCCGCTGAAGTTCAAGCGCCGGTTCATCAAGGCGATCGACGTCCATCTCTCGGCCCGCTACCCGATGTTCAAGGGTCTCTCCGAGGGCTGGCCGGCCGAGAGCTTCATCCCGCCTTACATCCGTCCGCCGGAGCAGCGCTCGCACGACTTCGACCTCGTGAACCAGGGCTATCTCGGCTACATGAACCTCGGTTACTCGCTGCGCGAAGTGGAGCTTTTCGTGTGGTTGGAAGTGCTGCGCGACAAGCAGTGCGACGAGCGGCCGTGCGAGGTCGGCGTCCTGCTGGAGGGTCAGAAGAAGAAGAAGCTCGGCGGCTGCCCGGTCAAGATCCACATCCCCGAGATGATCGACCTGATCGGCAAGGGCAGGATTCGCGAGGCGCTCGAGCTGATCGAATCCGCCAACCCGCTTCCCGATGTCACCGGGCGGGTGTGCCCGCAGGAGAACCAGTGCCAGGGCGTGTGCACCCACACCAAGCGGCCGATCGAGATCGGTCAGCTCGAATGGTACTTGCCCGAACACGAAAAGCTCGCCGATCCCGATCTCATGAAGCGCTTCGCCGGCATCGTCAGCCCGTGGGCGCGGGCGGCAAAGCCGCCGATCGCGGTTGTCGGCTCTGGCCCGTCCGGCCTGATCAACGCCTATCTGCTGGCCGTGGAGGGCTTCCCGGTCACCGTTTTCGAGGCCTTCCACGAACTCGGCGGCGTGCTGCGCTACGGCATTCCCGAGTTCCGCCTGCCTAATACGCTGATCGACGACGTCGTCGCCAAGATCGACGCGCTCGGCGGCCGCTTCGTCAAGAACTTCGTCGTCGGCAAGACCGCGACCCTGGAGGACCTGAAGCAAGCCGGCTTCTGGAAGATCTTCGTTGGCACCGGCGCCGGCCTGCCGACCTTCATGAACGTGCCGGGCGAACATCTCCTCGGCGTCATGTCGGCCAACGAGTTCCTGACCCGCGTCAACCTGATGCGCGCCCTCGATCCAAAGTACGAGACGCCTTTGCCGGAGGTGAAGGACAAGCAGATACTGGTGATCGGCGGCGGTAATACGGCCATGGATGCGGCCCGCACCGCCAAGCGGCTGGGCGGCAACGTCACCATCGTCTATCGCCGCACGCAGGCCGAAATGCCGGCCCGCGTCGAGGAACTTCACCACGCGCTGGAGGAAGGCATCAATCTCTCGGTGCTGGTTTCACCGCGCGAATTCGTCGGCGACGAGCACACCCATTTTGTCACCCACGCCATCGTCGACATCAACGAGCTTGGTGAGCCGGACGCCTCCGGCCGTCGGCGGCCGAAGCCCACCGGCGAGACCAAACAGATAGCGGCCGACCTCGTCATCATGGCGCTCGGCAACGCCGCTAACCCAATCATCAAGGATTCCGAGCCCGGCCTGAAGGTCAGCAAGTGGGGCACGATCGAGGTCGGCGAGGACTCCCAGGAGACCTCGATTGCCGGCGTCTATACCGGCGGCGACGCGGCCCGCGGCGGTTCGACCGCGATCCTGGCCGCAGGCGATGGCCAGGCGGCGGCGCGCCAGATCGTCGGCGACATCCCGTTCAGTGCGGAAGAAGTCCGCCAGATGGTCGAAAAGGCCGCGCACTACACCGAACTCGGCCAGGCCGGCCAGACCATCGTCTCGCGCACCGAGCTCTCCACCGGTATCGTGGAAATGACCGTGCGTGCGCCGATGGTCGCTCACTCCGCCCACGCCGGTCAGTTCGTGCGCGTGCTGGCAAGCGATGACGGCGAGCTCATCCCGCTCACTTTGGCGGATTGGGATGCCGAGGCCGGCACCATCGATCTCGTCATCCAGGGCATGGGCACGTCCACCCAGCTGATGAACCGCATGGCAGTGGGCGATGCATTCGCCGGCATCGCCGGTCCTCTCGGACGGCCGAGCGACGTCAAGCCCTGCGGTGCGGACGAGACGGTGGTGTTCACCGCCGGCGGCGTCGGCCTGCCTGCGATCTACCCGATCGCCCGGGCGCACTTGAAGATCGGCAACCACGCGACTCTGATTGTCGGCTTCCGGTCCGCGAACCTTCTGTTCTGGACCGGAAAAGACGAGCGCCTCGGCAAGCTGCAGGCGGAGTTCGGAGACCAGCTCGACATCATCTACACGTCCAATGACGGCACCTTCGGCATGAAGGGATTCGTCACCACGCCGCTGGAAGAGATGCTCAAGGCAGGCAAAGTCTCCAAGGGGCGCAAGATCGCCGAGGTCATCGCCGTCGGCCCGCCGATGATGATGCGGGCGGTGAGCGACCTGACCAAGCCTTACGGCGTGCCGACCGTCGCCAGCCTCAACTCCATCATGGTGGATGCCACCGGCATGTGCGGCGCCTGCATGGTGCCGGTGCTGGTGGAGGGCAAGACCAAGCGCCTCCACGCCTGCATCGACGGGCCGGAGTTCGACGCCCATACCATCGAATGGGACAAGTACATGCCGCGCTTCGGCCAGTTCAAAGCGCAGGAGACGCAGAGCCGCACGCTTCACGGCCTCGCCTGAGGCGGAGCGAAGACGCCCAAGCTTATCGGCCGCCGGAGCGCATCCGGCGGCCGATCTGATTCAGAGCGCGGCCTGGAGGCCGTGCTTGGTCCGCGCCTCGGCGCTGACCGGCGTGAAGAAGTTGACCAGGTTGCCGTCGGGATCGCGGAACAGAAGCGAACGGTTTCCCCAGGGCATGGTCGTCGGCTTCTGCACGACCTCGCCGAGCGCCGTCTCGATCCGGGCAAATTCCTTGTCCACGTCGTCAACGCGGAACTCGATGATGGCGCTGTGATTGTCGGCGCCGCGCGCCGCGTTGGCGCCGAACAGACCCATCGTGCGCGTACTGCCGATGGCGAGCGTGCAGGAGGGCGTCACCAGCTCCGCGAAATCCTCAGTGTACCAGGTCGGCGAAAGGCCGGTGACGGCCTCGTAGAACCCGACCAGGCGTTGGATGTCGTCGGTGATGATCCGTGTGGAAACGAAGTTCATGGGGTCTGCTCTCGCGAACCGTTGGTGCTGTCAGCGAGTGTCGCAGAGCCCTGCTGACAGCCTTGCGTCAGTAGTGGCGCCGAGGGGGTTGTCAGCCGCCCGCCTGCCGCCTGATGTAATCCGAGAGGCCGCGCGCCAGGCCGTCGAACACCGCGCGGCATCTCAGCGTTGAGCGCAGGTTTTCGTGCATCGCCAGCCAGACGCCGAGCTTCACCTCGAATGAATCGGGCAGCAGCCGCACGAGCTGGGGCTCGGCGGCGGCGAGGCCGACCTGGCAGATGCCGATGCCGAAGCCGACCTGAATCGCGCGGAACTGCGCGATGGTGCTATCGGTGCGGAAGGCGAAGCGAAACTTCGCCAAGTCGGGCAGGTGGGCGGCAACGGATGGAGCGCCGCCTCGGCGCGGCTGCCGCGGGCGGAACGCCCGTGCTCATCGTCAGGGCCGGCAACTTCTTCGGGCCCAAACCCGGCAATAGCTGGTTCTCACAAGGGCTGGTGAAGCCTGGCAAGCCGGTCGCCAGCATCAGCTATCCCGGCACACGCGGTGTCGGCCACCAATGGGCCTATCTGCCGGACGTGGCGGAAACCATGGTACAACTCATCGAGAGGGTAGCTTCGCTCAAGCCTTTCGCCGTCTTCCACATGGAAGGCCATTGGGATCCCGACGGCACGCAGATGATTGCGGCCATTCGCTCGGCGGTGGACGATCCGCGCCTCAAGGTGCGCAGCTTTTCATGGCCCGCCGTGCGCCTCCTGTCGCCTTTCGTCCCCCTGTTCCGGGAACTGTTGGAAGTGCGCTATTTGTGGCGTACCCGGGTTCACATGGGCAACCGGCGGCTCATCGGTGTCCTCGGCCAGGAGCCGCACATGCCGCTGGTCACGGCCGTGCGTGACACCCTGACCGGCATAGGATGTCTGCCTGTGCCGGGCGGGCAGGGGGCGTCCTGACCGGACGACCGGCGAAAGGGGCAAAGAGAGCCATCATGAGCGAATCCCGCGACGTGGAACGCCTGATTGCCTTCACTGATGGCGTGATCGCCATTGCCGCCACGCTCCTGGTGCTCGACATCCGCTTGCCGCGTCCGGCCGGCGAGCTCGGCGAAAGGGAGCTGCTGGCCGACCTCAAGGCCATATGGCCGCAATATTTCGGCTATGCGCTGAGCTTCCTGGTCATCGGCAACTTCTGGGTCGGGCATGTCCGCCGCCTGCGCACGCTGAAGTCGGTCGACGGGCAGCTGCTCTGGCTCAATGTCCTGTTTCTGCTGGTCATCGGCTTCATACCCTTCGTCACCTCGGTGCTGAGCCAGAACGACGGGCGTGTGGCGACGATCCTCTATGCCGCCACCATGATCGTCGCCTCAATGCTGCTTACCCTGATCTGGCGCTATGCCGTGCGCCGGGAACACGTCGTCCTGGCGAAGCCGGAGCGGCGCGTGGAAGGTCTCCGGTCGCTGACGGTGCCCGGTGTCTTTGCGCTGTCGATCGTCGTGGCCCTGCTTGTGCCGGGTTACGCACGCGACACCTGGCTGCTGCTCATCCCACTTCTGTTGCTGAACCGCTATTTCAGCCGCCGCGCGAGCTGAACGGCCCCACGGCTGCTCGTTGTGACCGTCATGCGCATTGTTTTCGGGTCGCCACGGCCGCGCCCGTAACCTAAACAGTCAGCGGCCATCGAAGGTTTGTCCCATGTTCGCCCTGTCCATCGTCGCCCACCCCAACACCAACAACAGCCTGAGCCACGCCATGGACGTGGTGGCGCGTAACGTTCTGGCGCGGCGCGGCTACCAGATCGCCCATCACGACCTCTACACGGAGCGTTTCGATCCGGTGCACCGGACAGCCGAGGGCGGAACAGGGATCTCGGATGCGCTCGTGGAACAGCATTGCGCCGAACTCGCCAAGGCCGATGTGATCCTCGTCTCGCATCCGAACTGGTGGGGCCAGCCGCCGGCCATCCTGAAGGGATGGATCGACCGGGTGTTTCGCCTGGATACTGCCTATGCCTATCCCCACGGTGCGGGCCTCGATGCAGCCGCGGTCGGTCTCCTGCCTGCCAGATGCGCCTTCGTCTTCAACACGACCAACACGTCGGCCCGGCGCGAGATGGAGGTGTTCGGCGATCCGCTGCAGCGGCTCTGGCGCGATTGCGTCTTCGGCTTCTGCGGAGTCGGCAATGTTGTCCGCCGCATGTACGGGCCGGTCGCCGGCAGCACGCCGGAAGAGCGCGCCGACTGGCTCTCCGAGGTTGCCGCGCTGGTCGAGAAAAACATCTAGTATCCGCGCCATCCTGAAACGTAAACCGCCGCCCGACAGGAGCCGGACGGCGGTTCTTTGACCAGGACCCAGGACGCCTTAGAGGGGGGCGGGTTAAGGCGTTCTATCGAGCGGGGACTCGGGAAACCACGGTCCTGATCGCTTACGCTCCCTTATTTAGGTAGCCGGCTGACGCCTGTCTGTGACCGGCATCACAATCGCCGGCAAGGTGCCCGCGCCGGGCTTTAACGAACGATGCTAACCAGCGTGTTTTCCTTGCCGTTTTCCTGAACCAGTTTGTAGAAGATCTTGGCATTGGACGGGTGCAGGCGCACGCAGCCGTGCGAGGCCGGGCGCCCGAGCCGGCGCACCTCGGTCGTCCCGTGGACGGCGTAGCCGCCGTGGAAGAACACCGACCAGGGCATCGGCGCGTCGTGATACTTTTTTGAGCGATGGCGCGGCGACAGCCACTGGGCGGTCCATTGCCCGGTCGGTGTGCCGTAGCCCCTGCGTCCGGTCGAGACCTTGAACACGTATGACAGCTTCTCGTCGACATAGATCGTCATGGTCTGGTCGGAGAGATCGATGCGCGCCACGACCGTCGGCGCCGACGGTTCTTCGTCGGCGGGCGCGGCGGCTTCCGCGGCCACGTCCACACCGGTGACGTCCATCATGGGGGCATTGGCGATCCGGATCTCGTCAGCCAGCGCCGCACCGGTATTCATGCCGGCCAGCACAGTTGCCGCCACCAGCCCCGACAAGCACGACGCACGCAGCCGCGTGCGCCCGATAGCACGCCTGTTCGACGACATCGTCGGCCTCCTCGGCTTCAGCGCGTCACGACGATCGTGGTGCTGCCCCGCGACTGGCTGACCAGCGAATAGAGCGTCGCAGCATTGCTTGGATGCAGCCGCACGCAGCCGTGCGAAGCCGGTCTGCCCAGGTATCTGGTGGAGTAGGTGCCGTGAATGGCGTAGCCGCCGCGGAAGAAGATCGAATGCGGCATCGGCGACATGTGATACTTGCGCGAGTACCACATCGGCACCAGGCGCTGTGGCCTGTAGGTGCCGACCGGCGTGACATATCCGCTGCGGGCAGTCGAAACGGGCCATACATAGCGCTGGGCGCCGTTGACGTAGACGTGCATTCGCTGTTCGGACAGATCGATGCGTGCAACAATGGACGATGCCATGGCAGGTGCAGCGCAAATCATCGCCGTAACCGCCAGCGCCCAGACAGTCTTTTTCATAGCTCCCAGCCCCTGTTTTATTGCGCGGCCCGGAGGCGGCCGCTATGCCTCCTTCATTCTATTATGAGGCTAGACTATCACGGCGACCGTGAACAACGCGTAACTGGCTGATTTCTGAAAGATTTAAGACAAAGTTGCGTGAATGCCACCGTTGCGGCACAAGGGCAGGGGCGCGGGGCTTTGCCGCAAGAATGCTGGAATCCCGGCGTTTGCAACCTTGCGGGGCCGGCGATATTGTGCCGCCGCGCTGCCCGAACGATGGATCAACCGGCGACACCAACGAGGCGAAATGTCCGATATTTTCAAAGAGGTCGACGAGGATCTCCGCCGTGACCAGATGAGGAAGCTCTGGGACCGCTTCGGCCCCTATGTCATCGGGCTGGCGATTCTCATCGTGGTGGCGACCGCCGGCTATCGCGGTTGGGTCTACTGGCAGGAGAAGCAGGCGCAGGCGACCGGCGATCGCTTCCTTGCCGCGCTCGACCTGGCCAATCAGGGCAAGCATGAAGAGGCGATCACGGCCCTCAAGGCCATCGAGGCCAATGGCAGCGGCAGCTATCCTGTGCTTGCCGGCTTGCGCGTCGCCTCCGAGATGGCGGTTACCGGCAAGACCGAGGACGCCATCGCCGAATATGATGCCATCGCCGCCCGCAAGGGTACCTCCGATGCGATCAAGGCCCTTGCCCGGTTGCGCGCCGCGGCACTGCTGGTCGACACTGCGCCCCTGGCGGACCTTGAAAAGCGCCTGAACGATCTCGCCGCCACCGGCAATGTTTGGCGCCACAACGCCCGCGAACTGCTCGGCCTGGATGCCTGGCGGGTGGGCGACTATGAGGCGGCGCGGAAGTATTTCGACGAGATCAACAACGATCAGGAATCGCCGGCGGACCTGCGCCAGCGTGCCCAGGTCATGCTCTCGCTGATCACGGCGCGCATTGGGGCGCCGCCTGCGCCCGCCAAATCATAGTCCGGCGAGGGCGCAAAGCCGCGACGTCACGCAAGGACGACCGCGCCGTGTCCACCAACACAACGCCGCTGCGCATTGCCATCGTCGGCCGACCGAATGTCGGCAAGTCGACGCTGTTCAACCGGCTCGTCGGCAAGCGGCTGGCACTGGTCGATGATTTGCCCGGCGTCACCCGCGACCGGCGCGAGGGCGAGGCCCACATCGGCTCGCTGGAATTCACCGCCATCGATACTGCCGGCCTCGACGAGGCGGCGCCGGAGTTGCTGGCCGGGCGCATGCACGCCCAGACCGAGGCTGCAGTCCGCTCGGCCGACCTCAGCCTGTTCGTGATCGATGCCCGCGCCGGCCTGACCCCGCTCGACCGTCATTTTGCCGAACTGCTGCGCACGCTGGGCAAGCCCATCGTTCTGGTCGCAAACAAAACGGAAAGCCGCGCCTCCGAGACAGGCGTGCTGGAAGCCTATGCGCTCGGCTTTGGCGATCCGGTCGCCATTTCGGCCGAGCACGGCGAGGGCCTCGGCGAACTCCACGATGCAATCCTCAGCTTTGCCGGTGACGAGGACGGGGAGGGGGCCAAAGCGGCGGCGAAGGGCGAAGACCGGCCGATCCGCGTTGCCGTCGTCGGCCGGCCGAATGCCGGCAAGTCGACGCTGATCAACCGCATGATCGGCGAAGACCGGCTGCTGACCGGGCCGGAGGCCGGCATCACGCGCGATTCGATTTCCGTCGACTGGCGTTGGGGCGAGCGTGACTTCCGACTGTTCGACACCGCCGGCCTGAGGCGCAAGGCCCGCGTCGAAGGCAAACTGGAGAAGCTCGCCGTTGGCGATGCGCTACGTGCAATCCAGTTCGCCGAGGTGGTGATTCTGGTCCTCGATGTCGGCCAGCCATTCGAGAAGCAGGATCTGCAGATCGCCGATCTTGTCGAGAGCGAAGGCCGCGCCATCGTTATCGCGCTCGACAAGTGGGACCTGGTGACCAACCGCCAGCGCACCCTGACCGACCTCAGGCGCGAGGCGGAGCGGCTCCTGCCGCAGATCGCCGGCGTCGCGCTGGTGCCAGTCTCCGGCATCACCGGCGAGGGCATCGACCGGATGATGAAGGCGGTGCTCGACGCCCACGGGCTGTGGAACCGCCGCGTCGCCACCGCACGACTGAACCGCTGGCTGCCGGAGATTCTCGAACGGCACCCGCCGCCGGCGGTCGCCGGGCGGCGCATCAAGCTGCGCTATCTGACCCAGGCCAAGGCGCGCCCGCCGACCTTCGTCGCCTTCTGCTCCCGGCCCGAAGCCTTGCCCGACGCCTGGCGGCGCTACCTGGTCAATGCGCTGCGTGCGGATTTCAAGCTTCCCGGCGTGCCCATCCGCCTGACCTTGCGTAAAGGCGAGAATCCCTACGAAGGACGCAAGCGCAAGAAAAGCTGAGCCGCCTCAGCCGAAGCGCTTCGTCTCGCCGCTCGAAAAATCGAACAGGACACCGTTCTCGGTGTAGTCGGGCGAAAGCATGCGCACGATATCGGGCACCACCGCGTCCGGGGCGTTCAGCGTATCCGGGTCCTCGCCCGGCATCGCCTGGGCGCGCATGTGCGTCCTGAGCGGCCCCGGATTGAGAAGATTGGCACGCACGCTCGTATTGGCCATCTCGCCGGCATAGGTCCTGACCAGCGCTTCCAGCGCTGCCTTGGTAATCGAATAGGAACCCCAGTAGGGCGCCATCGTCCTGGTGATGCCGCTGGTGAGGAAGAGCGCGCGGCCGGCATCGGATTGCCGCAGCAGCGGGTCAAGCGAACGAATGAGGCGCCAGTTGGCGGTCAGGTTTACGGCGACCGCATCGTCCCAGACCTTCGGCGCCAGATGGCCGAGCGGCGTGATCAGGCCGAGCAGGCCGGCATTGCCCAGCAGCATATCGAGCTTGCCCCAGCGCTCGTAGAGGGCGCCGCCGAGGCGGTCGATGCCGGCGAAATCCTTGAGATCGAGCGGCACCAGCGTGGCGTTGCCGCCCTTGGTGCGGATGGCGTCGTCGAGCTCTTCCAGCCCGCCGGTGGTGCGCGCCACCGCCACCACATGGGCGCCGGCTTGCGCCAAGCCGAGCGCCGCCGCGTAGCCGATGCCGCGCGACGCGCCGGTGACGACGGCGATGCGCCCTTCGAGTGCCGGCATTCGCTCAACCGGCTCCCGCAGCGCGGGGGAAGGGGTGGACATTGTCGGCCGCGTCGCGGTCGGTCAGCCGGGTCGGGTAGGCGCCGGTGAAGCAGGCGTCGCAGAACTGCGGCGCGCCGCTGTCGCGGCCGGCCTCGCCGACCGCGCGATAGAGCCCGTCGATCGACAGGAAGGCGAGGCTGTCCACCTTGATGAACGCGACCATCGCCTCGACCGACATGCGCGCCGCGATCAGCTGCGCCTCCTCCGGCGTGTCGACGCCGTAGAAGCAGGAATGCACCGTCGGCGGGCTGGCGATGCGCATGTGGACTTCCGCCGCACCGGCCTCGCGGATCATCTTGACGATCTTCTGCGAGGTCGTACCGCGCACGATGGAATCGTCGACCAGCACCACGCGCTTGCCGGCCAGCACGTCGCGGTTGGCGTTGTGTTTGAGGCGGACGCCCATGTGGCGGATGGCGTCCGACGGCTCGATGAAGGTGCGGCCGACATAGTGGTTGCGGATGATGCCGAGATCGAAGGGCAGGCCGGCGGCGAGCGCGTAGCCGATTGCCGCCGGTGTGCCGGAATCGGGCACCGGCACGACCAGATCGGCCGTGGCCGGCTTCTCGTGCGCAAGCTCGGCGCCGATGCGCTTGCGGATCTCGTAGACGCCGCGTCCCTCGACCGAGGAGTCGGGCCGCGCGAAATAGACGTACTCGAAGATGCAGAAGCGGCTCTTCGCCGGGGCGAAGGGGAACAGGCTCTCGATCCCGTCCTCGGTCACGATAACCATCTCGCCGGGCTTCACGTCGCGCACGAAGCGCGCGCCGATGATGTCGAGCGCGCAGGTCTCCGAGGCGAGGATGGTGGCGCCGTCGAACTCACCGATGACCAGTGGCCGCACGCCGAGAACGTCGCGGCAGCCGATCATCTTCTTGGTCGACAGGCAGACCAGCGACCAGGCGCCTTCGATCTTCTGCAGGGCATCGACGACGCGGTCGGCCAGCGAATTGCGGCTCGACGTGGCGATGAGGTGGAGGATCACCTCGGTGTCGGAGGTCGACTGGAAGATCGAGCCGCGGCGCTGGAGCTGGTCCTGCAGGGCCAGCGCGTTGGTCAGGTTGCCGTTATGGGCGACGGCGAAGCCGCCGCCGGAGAACTGGGCGAAGAGCGGCTGGATGTTGCGGTCGATGGAGCCGCCGTGGGTCGAATAGCGGTTGTGGCCGATGGCGCGGTCGCCAGGCAGGTTCGCCACGACCTCCGGCGGCGTGAAGGTATCGCCAACCAGCCCGACATGGCGCTCGGCATGGAAGCCGTCTCCGTCGAAGGTGACGATGCCCGCCGCCTCCTGGCCGCGATGCTGGAGCGCATGCAGGCCGAGCACGGTCAGCGCCGCAGCGTCCGGGTGACCGAAGACGCCAAAAACGCCGCACTCTTCGCGCAGCTTGTCGTCGTCGAAAGGCTGCGTCGTCAACTGGTCCATCTACGCGTTTCCTGCGGCGTCAGTTGCCGCCGTTTTCGATCAGTCGGTTGAGCTGCTGGCGAGAGGCATCGCTGGGGCCGGGAGCGGCATCGGGCGGCGATGCATCGGGCACCACCTGGCCGGCGTCGCTGCCCGAACTGTCGCGATTGCGGAAGACCTTCTTCAGCGAGGCCTCCAGGTCCTGCGGCAGCGCATCCATCAACTGGTTGCCGAGGGATTCCAGCATCGGCTTGCTCTTGGCGTGTGCCATCCAGGCAGGCGTCGTCTGAGCCAGCCACAGGAAGAAGGCCTGCGCCACGACCATCAGCAACAGCCCGCGCGCCGCCCCGTAGAGGAAGCCGAGCCCGCGATCGACGGCCCCGACCCGGCTGTCGAGGACGAAATCCGCGATCCTCATCGACAGGAAACTCACGATGATCAGCGCGAGCAGGAAGATGGCCGCCGCGGAGACGATGGTCGCGGCCGTGGTGTTGTTGAGGAAGGATTTCACCAGCGGCAGTGGCAGCCGGTAGAGATAGTAAGCGAGTGCCGCTGCCGCGGCCCACGACACCAGGGTCAGCACCTCGCGCACGAAGCCGCGCATCATGGCGAGTAAGGCCGAAATGAGCAGAACCACTAGGACGATGACGTCGAGAAGCGATGGCATGGTCTCACGGATCAGCTGCGGCCGAGCAAGGCTCTAGCACGATTCTGGCGGCTTGGCAGGATTTCGATCGGTTGTCGACATTTGCGGCAACGCCCGTCGCCGTTCCAAGCCACCTAAAGAACGACTGCGATATAGTACAACCTGTGATAAGATATCCACAGGTGGCATCACACCTGCCACCAGGGACATGACGGGGGTGGTTCATGAAGGTGCTTGGCGTAATCGTCAATATATTCCTGCCTGGCATCGGCACATTGATCGTCGGCAAGATCGGGCAGGGCATTGCCCAGATCGTGCTCTATGTCGTGGGGCTGGTCTTCAGTTTCACGGTCGTCGGCGCGGTCATCGGTGTGCCGCTTTGCATCGCTGTTTGGATCTGGGCGATCGTGTCGGCTGCGACGGCCAATCCCAAGCCCATCCAGGTGGAAGTCATCCATCGCAACGGGTGACGGACCGGCGCGCGGTCCTAGGTCACGACCGGTCTGGCCATGGCGGCAATCGCCGCCACCAGGTCGGTCAGCGCTGCAACGGTGGTTCCCTGCGTCCCGCTGCCATCCTTGGTTTCCGGCAGGCAAGCGCCGGAAAAGCCGAGCTTCTGCGCCTCCTTCAGCCGTGCAGCGGCGTGGGGCACGGGGCGCACCGCGCCCGACAGGCTGACCTCGCCGAAATAGACGGTGTCGGCGGGCAGCGGCGCGCCGAGGCGTGAGGACACCAACGCGGCGGCGACCGCGAGGTCGGCCGCCGGTTCGGCGATTCTGAGACCCCCGGCGACGTTGAGATAGACGTCGCAATCGCCCAGCCGCACGCCGCAATGGGCCTCCAGCACCGCCAGCACCATGGCCAGCCGGCCGGAATCCCAGCCGATGACGGCCCGCCGCGGCGTTCCCAGCGTCGTGGGGGCGACCAGCGCCTGAATCTCGACCAGGAGCGGTCGCGTGCCTTCCATGCCGGCAAAGACCGCGGCACCGGGCGTGGTGGCGTTGCGGTCGCCGAGGAACAGCTCGGACGGGTTGGCGACCTCGCCCAGGCCCGCGCCGGTCATCTCGAACACGCCGATCTCGTCGGTGGGGCCGAAGCGGTTCTTGACCGCGCGCAGGATGCGGAAGTGATGGCTGCCTTCGCCCTCGAAATAGAGCACGCCGTCGACCATGTGCTCGACCACGCGCGGGCCGGCGATCTGGCCGTCCTTGGTGACGTGGCCGACGAAGACCACCGCCGTGCCGGTCTGCTTGGCGTAGCGGATCAGCGCCTGTGAGGCGGCGCGCACCTGGGTGACGGTGCCCGGCGCCGAATCGGCAAGGTCGGTCCACAGCGTCTGGATGGAATCGATGATGACCAACGCCGGCGGCCGGTCGGCGGCAAGCGTCGCCAGGATGTCCTCGACGCTGGTCTCGGCGGCGATCTTCACCGGCGCGTCGGTGAGCGACAGGCGTTCGGCCCTGAGCCGGATCTGGGCGACCGCCTCCTCGCCCGAGACGTAGACGACCGGCTGCCCGGCCGATGCCAGGCGGCCCGCCACCTGCAGAAGCAGCGTCGACTTGCCGATGCCGGGGTCGCCGCCGACAAGCAGCGTCGAGCCGCGCACAAAGCCGCCGCCGGTCACCCGGTCGAACTCGGCCATGCCGGAGCGGATACGCGGCGCATCGTCGGTGGCGCCGGCCAGCGAGGTCAGCGCTACCGGGCGGCCCTTGCCGAGCCTGCGCGCCGCGGGGCTGGCCGCAACGCCGCCACCGGTGCTCTCCTCGACCAGCGTGTTCCATTCTCCGCAGTCGTCACACTTGCCCTGCCAGCGGGACGAGGTGGCGCCGCAGCTTTGGCAGACGAAGGTCGTTTTCAGGCGGACGACGGACGATCGGGCCACGCGGCGCTCCTACGGATGTTCGCATTATGTTCTCACGGATTTGGAGGGATGGCAAGGGTGAGCGACTGTCTTGTTTGTCAAGCGGTTTGCCATGGTCGTCGATCTCTGAGGATGGCATTGAGGATGGTGAGGAGCTTTCTGGCGACGGCGATGATGGCGACGAGTTTGGGCTTTCCGGCGGCGACCAGGCGCTCATAGAAGGCTTGCAGGATCGGATTGCGGCGGGCGGCGACCATCGCGCCCATGAAGAAGGCGGAGCGGACGCTAGCGCGGCCGCCGCCGATGAAGCTGCGGCCGCGCCATTGGCCGGACTGGCGGGTGAAGGGGGCCAGGCCGACGAGGGCGGCGATCTGGCGGCGGTCGAGGGTGCCGAGCTCGGGCAGGTCGGCGAGAAGCGTCCTGGCGATGGTTGGTCCGATGCCGGGCACGGAGACGAGCAGATCCTCCTTCTCGCGCCACACCGGCGAGCCGCGCACGCTATCGTCGATGTCCGCCTCGATCTCGGTCAGCTCCTTCTGCAAGGCCTTGAGCAGGCGGGCGATGCTCTTCTTCGTCCGCGTCGCTGCCCGCTTCTCGCGCTGCCGCTCGGCGACGATCATGGCGATGATCTGGCGCCGGCGGGTGACCAGGTCGGCGAGGGCCTGGGTCTCGGCATCGGGCAGCGGACGGACCTCGGGCTTGGTCGCCGCCACGAAGCGGGCAATCACCGCGGCGTCGATCGGATCGGTCTTGGCGCGCTTGCCGACGGCCTGGGCAAAGGCCCTGACCTGGGCCGGATTGACCACAACCACCGGCAGGCCGGCAGCGCACAGGCTGGCCGCCACCACCGTCTCGAAGCCGCCGGTCGCCTCCACCGCCACCGTCATCACCGACAGCGGCTTCAGCCGCTCGACCAGCGCCTCCAGACCGGCCGCATCGCGCGCGACCGCAAAAGCTTCTCCACTCGGCTCGACATGCACGTCCAGCCGGTCCTTCGACACATCGATACCGACAACGCTGGCGTCCATCTGCACCCATCCTTGCCTAATCGGGCTCCGCTTGCGGCCCAGGCGACTGTTCGGGTTCTTCGATGGAACGGCGGACGGAGACCCGCGCTCACCCACGGGCTCGATCTCCCTCGGGGTATTCGGTCTCCCGCCCGCCACCGCACCGGCAACCTTAGCCGATGACGGCACCAATGAGTTACAAGGGGCCATCGCAACAGACACCTGCCGTGCCCGGCCTCGAGCGGGCACCCCGTAGTCACGGGCGCCAGTGACAGAGCCGAAGCGTTGTTGATTACTGGGTCCCTGCTTTCGCAGGGACGACAAACAATTCACACGTTCTCGTTCCCGCGTGCCGGAGGCACCGGGCTATGAACCTTTCAAAGACCTCTCCCCTCGCGACGAGGGGGTGGCGGGCGCCCGGCGAATGCCGTGCGGTTACTCCGCGAAACTGAGGCGCTCGCCGAGCGCCCGCCGCGGCGATTTTATCCCGTCTCCCGGCGAGCTCTTCACCTCTTTTCCTCGATCCCTGTCGGGCCTACGGCCCTCCACGGTCTCTTGGCAGAGGTTCAGGCCCTAAGGCCAGCCGGTCGCAAGACCGACGATCCCGCCAGGAACGCCCCGCGGGGGAAAGGTCGGAAGCCTCTCCCAGGCGGGGGCACCGCTCCGCTCCCCCCACGACGTTCCGGTCGACACGGGACCCCTTTGCGGGAGCGGACGAGCAGATCATCTCATGGGGGAATCGGAGGGGGATAGATATTTTTTGGGGCTCGGAGTGTAAGCGGCCTCAGCCGTCCGGACCGCCGATATAGACCCGCTGGTAGCGGCGGCCGAGGTCGGTCAGGAACTCGTAGCCGATGGTGCCAGCCTGGCGGGCGACGTCGTCCACCGGGATATGGCGGCCGAAAAGCTCGACCCAGTCGCCGCGGGTGACGCCGGGAATGTTGGTGACGTCGATGGTGATCAGGTCCATCGACACCCGACCGGCGAGCGGCGCCCGTTGACCGCGGACCCACACCCGGGCGCCGGGGTGCTCGTCGCTGCCGCCGGCCAGGCGATGGTAGCCGTCGGCATAGCCGATGGAGAGGGTGGCCAGGCGCGCAGGCTGCTTCAGGCTCAGCGTCGCGCCATAACCCACCGTCTCGCCTTCCTCGGCCTCGCGCACCGCCAGCACGCGCGCTTCCAGCGTCGCTACCGCGCGCATGGGATTGGTGACCCCCTGCACGGCGACGCCGCCATAAAGCGCGATGCCCGGCCGCACCAGGTCGAAGTGATAGTCGGGCCCGAGAAACACACCGGCGGAATTGGCCAGCGACGCCGGCAGGTTGGGAAACTGCGCCCGCACCTCGCCGAAAAGGGCAAGCTGGCGGCGGTTCATCGGATGGTCTGGCGTATCGGCACAGGCCAGGTGCGAGATGATGAGGTCGGGCGCCAGCGTGGCGAGCAGGGTCGCGTTGCGGCGAAGGTCAAGCGCGTCATGCAGCGACAGGCCGAGCCGGTTCATGCCGGTATCGACATGCACCGCCGCGCCGGTCGTGCCGCCCGTCTTGCGGAAGGCGGCCCACTCCTCGATTTCCGGCCACGAGTTGAGCACCGGCCGGATGTCGGCGCGGGCGTATGGCGCGCCGCCGCCGATGAGCCCGTTGAGGACATAGATGACCGCATGCGGCAGCACCGCGCGCAAGCGCCGCCCTTCATCGGGCAAGGCGACGAAGAAAGTGGTGCAACCGGCTGCCGCCAGCGTCCGCCCGGCCTCTTCCAACCCGATGCCGTAGCCATCGCCCTTGACCACGGCGGCGGTGGCGTGGCCGCCGCCGGCGACATGGTCGGCCAGCGCCTTCCAGTTGGCGGCCAGCGCCACAAGATCGACGGTCAGGCGGCCGCCAGCGGGAAACGATTCAGGGGATGCGACCATGGCGGCCAAGTATAGGGGATTTCGGTGCGAGAAGCGCCGGCTATGAAATGGCGAGCGCGTTCACACCCTACAGCGGCTCGCCGGCGACCGCCTTGGCGTAGCGGTCCATCAGCAGCGGCCAGCCGCCCTCCTTGACGCTCATCTTCTGGCGGTACTTCTCCCAGTCGCCGCCGTGGCGGGGAAAATCGCGATGCACGAGCACCACCTCCGTCGTGCCGCCCTCCTGCGCAACGAAGCGCACGTCGACCCGGCTGGCTCCGGCCTCGTTGTCGATGACCTTGCGGTCCGATGTGATCTGCCAGGCAAGCACCATATGACTCGGCCGCAGGACGCTCAGCACCGTGCCCCAGACGATCTCGCCGCCGGCCTTGTCGCGCTCGATGGCGCGGCCGTTCATCTTCGGCTCGATCACGATCTCGGCGAGGTTGTCGCCGGAGAGCGTGTATTGGGCAGGATACCACTTGCCGAATTCGTCGACGAAGACGGCAAAGGCGCGCTCCGGCGTCGCCTTGACCGTGCGGGTGACGACGAGCAGTTCCTTGACGCCGCTTGCCTGGTCTCCGCCGCCGCTTTCTTCCTTGTTGCCGAACAGCCACTTGAACATACGAAAGACTCCCTTGCTGGTCGGCACTTTACAGGAATTCGGCCGGGGAGGGCCATGTTCGTGGTCTCCGTGCCCTCGCGCGCGTCAGGCAGCGGCTGTCAACGGCCGGGCACGTAGCCCGGACGGCTACCCTTCGAACGGCACCGGATAGGCGCCCTCGGGGGCGAGGTTGGAGAAGCGCGTCAGCGTGTCCTCGAAATGCAGGCGCACGGTGCCCGTCGGTCCGTGGCGCTGCTTGCCGACGATCACCTCGGCGATGCCGTGGACCTTG
The DNA here is from genome assembly GCA_963750065.1 of uncultured Alphaproteobacteria bacterium. GTDB lineage: Bacteria > Pseudomonadota > Alphaproteobacteria > Rhizobiales > Kaistiaceae > CAVSRC01. Next base: position 177,168 of record CAVVPK010000019.1, on the reverse strand, counting down.
CCCATTTCGTCCTGCCACTTGAAGTATTCCTCGGTGCCGGGCTTCGGCTCGGCGTTCTTGAGGTAATATTCCTCGCGGTAGATGAACAGCACCACGTCGGCGTCCTGCTCGATGGAGCCGGATTCGCGCAGGTCGGAGAGCTGCGGGTGCTTGTCTTCGCGCTGCTCGACCTGGCGCGAAAGCTGCGACAGGGCGACGATCGGCACCTGCAGCTCCTTGGCCAGCGCCTTCAGCGTCGTGGTGATCTCGGTGATTTCCTGCACGCGGTTTTCTGAACTGCGCCGCGAGGTGCCGGCGAGAAGCTGGATATAGTCGATGATCAAGAGGTCGAGGCCGCGCTGGCGCTTGAGCCGGCGGGCGCGGGCGGCAAGCTGGGCGATGGAGAGGCCGCCGGTCTGGTCGATATAGAAGGGGATGCGCTGCATCTCGCGCGAGGCCTCGACGATGCGGGCGAAATCGCTCTCGTCAATACGGCCGCGGCGGATATTGGCGGACGACACGCCGGACTGCTCGGCGATGATGCGGGTGGCGAGCTGCTCGGCCGACATTTCCAGCGAGAACAGGCCGACGATGCCGCCGTCGACCGTCTTCATCGAACCGTCGGGCTGCAGATCGCCGCGCCACGCCTTGGCGATGTTGAAGCCGACATTGGTAGCCAGCGCCGACTTGCCCATGCCCGGGCGGCCGGCGACGATGATGAGATCCGAGGCCTGCAGACCGCCCATCAGCCGGTCCATGTCGTCAAGCCCGGTGGCCAGGCCGGAGAGGTGGCCGTCGCGCTTGTAGGCGGCGCTGGCGAGATCGATGGCCGAGGTCAGCGCCGTCTCGAAGGACTGGAAGCCGGCGCCGTACTGGCCCTTCTCGGCAAGGTCGAAAAGCCGCTTCTCGGCCTCCTCGATCTGCGCGCCCGGCGTCTGCTCGACGGTGGCATCATAGGCGACGTTGACCATGTCCTCGCCGATGCCGATCAGCGAACGGCGCAGCGCCAGATCGTAGACGGTGCGGCCGTAGTCCTCGGCATTGATGATCGTGGTCGCCTCAGCCGCCAGGCGGGCGAGATAGGTGGCCAGATTGATGTCGCCGATGGCCAGGTCGCTCGGCAGGAAGGTCTTGATGGTGACCGGTGTGGCCACCTTGTTGGCGCGGATGAGCTGGCCGGCGACCTCGAAGATCGCCTTGTGCACCGGCTCGAAGAAATGCTGCGGCTCGAGGAAATCGGAAACGCGGTAGAAGGCCTCGTTGTTGACCAGGATGGCGCCAAGCAGCGCCTGTTCCGCCTCAACGTTCTGCGGCGCGGTGCGATAGGTCTCGTTGGTCGTGTTGTCGGCGACCGCGCGAACCGCAAATGCCATAGTGCCTCAATTCCTCCCAACCGCGATTGCCGAATCGAAACATCCATCAGGCGACGGAAGGTCCGTGGCCCTTGGAATCTCTGCCCGAAGAAACCGGAGGTACTCGTGACGCGGATTGTGCCCCGATTCGCCGCGCTGTTAACAATTTCTTAACCGCATACCGCCGGCCACGGAACGCCTGATCGCCAACTATCGTCGTCTGCGAACCGGTTCACCGTAGTTCACAGAAACGCCACAAAATTCTCTTGGCGCTTGCGCCTCGGTCGTGCGCCGAGGCAGCGCAACTCACCACCCGATGATTCGGGCACCAAAAAAAGGCGGGCCGAGGCCCGCCCCATCTTTGTGCGCGGAGGAACGATTCAGGCCGCTGCCTTGCCTTCCGCGTCGAGCATGGCGAATTCGTCGTCGCTGAGCGCGATGTCGGCGGCTGCCACGTTCTCCTCGAGATGGGCGACCTTGGAGGTGCCGGGAATCGGAAGCATGACCGGGCTGCGCTTCAAGAGCCAGGCGAGCGCGATCTCGGAGGGGGTGACCTTGTGGCGCTTGGCGATCGCCTCGATCTCGGATCCGGCGACGTGGCCGGAACTCAGCGGCGCCCAGGGGATGAAGCCGATGCTTTCGGCTGTGCAGAAGTCGAGCACATCCTCACTCTGCCGGTCGACGAGATTGTAGCGGTTCTGGACTGTGGCGACCTTGAAGAATTTCGAGGCCGCCTTGATCTCCTCGACCGAAACCTCGCTGAGGCCGGCGTAGCGGATGACGCCCTCGTCGAGCAGTGTGCCGATGGCCGCGAACTGCTCGTCGCGCGGGACCTTGGCATCGATGCGGTGGAGCTGCCACAGGTCGATCACCTCGATGCCGAGGCGCCGGCGGCTGAGGTGCGCCTGCTGGACGAGATATTCGGGCCGGCCGACGGGCTCCCAATGGTCCGGGCCGGAGCGGGTGAGCCCGCCCTTGGTGGCGATGACCATGCCGGCCGGATAGGGGTGCAGGGCCTCGTGGATGAGGAACTCGGACGTCTCCGGGCCGTAGGCATCGGCCGTATCGATGAAATTGACGGCGAGCGCCGGCAGGCGCTTGAGCGTGCGGATGGTTTCCGGCCGATCCGCCGGTTCGCCCCAGATTCCGCGGCCGGTGATGCGCATGGCGCCAAAGCCCAAGCGGTTCACTTCGATCTCGCCGCCGATCTTGAAGGTGCCGGCATGCGCTGCGTTTGGTGTGGACATGGAAAATCTCTTTGCGATGTGGGAAGCCGCCGCCGGACGGGCGACCCAATCAATGTGGGAGGTTTGTGGCCAAACGGAAAGCCCCTTCGGGCGAAAAGACGCGGGGGGAACACGGCCCCAAGGCGGGCGGAACGCGCCCTGGCGCCCTGCTGCTTACGTCGCGTGTGCCTCGGCACGGCGCGAGGCGACGGAAGCAAAGGGCGGCTGCTTCAGCCAGCGCGGCAGGATGCGAAGGGCCGCCGGTGAGCCATCCGCCTTCAACTGCCCGTCCGCCAGCGCCCGCTGAAGCGACAGGTCGCCGCGATAGAAGCGGATCATGTCGTCAAGCGTAGTCGCCAGATAGAGATCGACCTCGAAGCCGGGATCATCGATGCACAGCTCGGCGCGACCGTCCTCGTTCACGAACCACCAATTGCGCTTTGCCGCGGGCTGGTCGGTGAACGTCAGCAGCACAACGCCGCGGCGCGTCCCGAAGGCATCGGGCCGGATGCAGGTCTCCAGGCCCCACATCATCAGCGTCAGGCTCGTCTCGTTCTCGGCGAGGTCGCGGCGCGACCATCGCTGCCCCCATACGCCGAGCGCCTGCACCAGCGGCGCAAAATCCCGCCCGGCCTCGGTGAGGTGGTAGGTGTAGCCGCGACCGCTCCTGCGCCGCTCGACGACGCCCTCGGCTTCGAGCGCCTTCAGACGCTGCGACAGGAGCGTCGGCGAGGCGAGGGGCACGCCGCGCCGCAATTGCGAGAAGCGTGTGGCGCCGGCGGAAAGGTCGCGCAGGATGAGCGGTGTCCAGCGCTCGCAGAAGAGCTCCGCGGCCTTCGCAATCGGACAGAACTGGCCATAGCTGCGCATCGCACTGGTCCCCTGCGTCTGCCGTCATTAGAACCACCCGGGCAGTCTCGATAGTACAGATCCTGGACTATTCCATGGCCATGACCGCGGGCACCGTCGACGGCGGGGCCAACCAAGCGGAGTTGCCGATGTCGGACAACATCGAGAAAGACATCGAGATGCATTACGCGCGGCCCGACCTGGAGGCAGCGATTCTCGATGCAATCGCCAGGTCGGGCATCGATGCGGACAAGCTGACGGCCGACGACCTTGCGCCGGTCGACGAGTTCCACACCGGTGGACGCGAAGCGACGGCGGACCTTGCGGCGGCGGTCGGCTTCGCCGCCGGCAGCCATCTGCTCGACGTCGGTTGCGGGATCGGCGGGGCGTCCCGCTTCTTCGCCGGGCTCGGCTACCGCGTGACCGGCGTCGATCTCACGGCAGACTACGTGCATACCGCCGCGGCGCTGTCGCGCCGTGTCGGGTTCAATGGCGCCGTCGACTATCGCCGTGCCGGCGCCGAACATATGCCGTTCGGCGACGCCGCATTCGACGGCGCCTACATGATCCATGTCGGGATGAACATTGCCGACAAGGTGGGGCTGTTCGGCGAAGTGCGCCGCGTGCTCAAGCCGGGCGCCGCCTTCGCCGTCTTCGACATCATGCGGATCGGCGATGCGGAGCCGGTCTATCCGCAGCCCTGGGCGGCCTCTGCCAGGACCAGCTTCCTCGCCACGCCGGCGGCCTATGCCGGCGCGCTTGCCCAGGCCGGCTTCACCCTGCGTCACGAGAGGAACCGGCGCGATTTTGCTCGTGACTTCTTTCGCAAGCTGAGCGAGCGCATGAGAGCCGCCGGCGGACCGCCGCAGCTCGGTCTGCATCTGCTGATGAAGGCGGACTTCCGCGAGAAGATTGCAGACTACGTCCGCGGGCTCGACGATGCCGTCGTGGCGCCGGTGGAGATGATTGCCATCGCCGATCCGCGCAGCTGACCCTCATGAGCGAAGAAAAAGGGGCGGGCCGAAGCCCGCCCCTGATCATGCGTCCGAGAACGTTCAGAGCTTGATGCGGTAGTTGTCGAAGCCGTCTGCGCCCGGGCCGGCAAACTCGATGCCCTTGACGTCGGCGAGGTGGTCCTTGGCCTTCGGGCCCGACGGGAAGATGACCGAGGCGCCGGCAACCGGGGCCAGCGACCAGTTCCCGTCCGCCTTCGGATCGATGGTGCCCTTCTCGACGATGTAGCGCACGATCACGTCGCGGTTGGTGTCGGGAGCGACGAAGACGATGACCTTGTCGTTGATGTCGGGGAAGTTGCCGCCGCCGCCGGCGCGGTAGTTGTTGGTGGCGACGATGAACTTCTGCGCCGGGTCGATCGGTTTGCCGCCGAAGGACAGGTCGACGATGCGGCTGGCATCCGCGTTGATGACGTTGCCCTTGGAATCGTATTTCGCCGGCTGCGAGACGTCGATCTTGTAGGTGACGCCGTCGATCACGTCGAAATTGTAGCTCGGGAAATCGGGGTTGATCAGCGGCTGGTCGGCCTTGCCGGGCTGGACCTGGTTGAACATGCCGGCCGACATCTCCAGCCATTCCTTGACCTGCGCGCCATTGATCTCCACCGCCCGGACCGTGTTCGGGTAGAGGTAGAGGTCCGACACGTTCTTGATGGCGACCGGACCGACCGGCACGTCGGTGTAGTAGTCCGGCCCGCTGCGCCCGCCGGCCTTGAACGGCGCCGCCGCGGAGAGGATCGGCAGACCCTCCCACTTCGTGCCCTTCATCATCTGGGCGATGTACCAGGTCTGCGCGTTGCTCACGATCTGCACCGACGGGTCGTCGGCGACCAGCGCGAAGTAGCTGTAGAGCGGCGCCGCGGTCTTGCCGACCGGACGGCGGACATAGGCGAGCGTCGCCTCGTGATCGGCCTTCAGCGCATCGTCGATCTTCTGGAAATCGGCGACGGTCGGCACGATCTTGTTGTCCTTGCGCTCGTAGATCGGCCGTGCCTCGGACATCGCCGAGACCACCTTCCACTGATTGCCGTCGCGCTCGAGGAGCAGGTCGATGAGACCCATGTGCGAGCCCCAGAAGCCGCCCATCACCGCCGGCTTGCCCATCAGCGTGCCGGCCTTGTTGTCGACGCCCTCGAGGTTGTCGAACGACTTGCCGCCGGGGAAGACCAGATGCTGGTGGCCGGTCATGATGGCGTCGAGACCGGGGACGTCGCCGAGGAACAGCGCGGCGTTCTCCATCAGGTCGGTCTTGTTGGCGTCGATGCCGGTATGGGCGAGCGCGATGACGATGTCGGCGCCGTCTTCCTTGATCTGCGGGACCCAGGCCTTGCCCGCCTCGACGATGTCGCGGGTCATGACGTTGCCGACCAGATTCTTGGAGTCCCAGATCATGATCTGCGGCGGCACGAAGCCGATGATGCCGATCCTGATCGGATACTCCTTGCCGTCGCCGTCTTTCACTTGTCTGTCGAGGATGATGTACGGCTTGGCGTAGAGCTTGTCGTCGCGCGGGTTGGAGGCGAGCACCGTGCCGCGGACAAGGTTGGCGCACACGAACGGGAAGTTGGCGCCGGCGATGACCTTGTCGAAGAACGACAGGCCGTAGTTGAACTCGTGGTTGCCGAAGGTCGAGCACTCGTAGCCGAGCAGGTTCATGCCCTTCATGATCGGGTGGACGTCGCCGTCCTTCATGCCCTTCTCGTAGGCGATGTAGTCGCCCATCGGGCTGCCCTGCAGGAGGTCGCCGTTGTCGATCAACATGGAGTTGGTCGCCTCGGCGCGGATCGACTCGATGATCGTGGCCGTGCGCGACAGGCCCATCGTATCGTTCGGCTTGTCCGCGTAATAGTCGTAGGGCAAGAGGTTCACATGGATGTCCGTCGTCTCCATGATCCTCAGATGCGCCTGGCCGGCGGCGGCCATCACCGAATAGGGGTGCATGACAGCCAGCGCACCGAAGGCGGTGGAGCCGAGCAGGAACCGGCGGCGGTCGATCGTTAGGGACATCGAATGAGCCTCCTCATTGTTGAAACGGCCGCCGCGGCCGGCGCTTGGAAATGCGCTCAGGCCCGGGGCGGCGCGATTGGAACGACTTTGCACCCATCCTTAGCCAGCTTAAAGCCGATTTGGCGGGTGCCTGTGGGTTTTTGACAGGTTTCGGTGACGCCGGCGTGACGGGGCTGGAAACCCGCTGGCGGTGCCCTATCACCTCAATACAGCGGGGGAATTGGGGCGCGGCCGCCATGATAACGTGACGTCTGATCCCTGATCGGCAGGAGGAGGGGACCGCCGATGAGCGACAAGGACACCCTGACCAAGCCGCGGGTGAAGCCCAAGACCAAGGTCGAGCGGCCGCGCTTGCACAAGGTCATTCTGGTCAATGACGACTACACGCCGCGCGACTTCGTCGTCGCCGTGCTGAAGGCTGTCTTCCGCGTCAGCGAGGAGCAGGCCTATCGCGTCATGATCACCGCCCACCGCAAGGGCGTGTGCGTGGTCGCGGTCTATACCAGGGACATCGCCGAGACCAAGGCGACGGAGGCGACGGAATACGGCAAGAGCGCCGGCTATCCGCTGCAGTTCACCACCGAGCCGGAAGAATAGGCGGGACCCGGGCCCGCACGGCAAAGATTTATCGATTTAGTAAGAGTTTTGAGCCCAGCCTGTCTGCAACTCCGACGAGCCGGACGGGCGCCGGCATGAATTCGTCGTGAGCGCAGAGGAGATATTCCGTGCGCGAATGGCTCCATGGTCTACCGGAGCGCGCCCTCGACTCATTTGTCGCACCGTCCCGGCGTACAACGATTTCTGACGATTTTCGTGGTCGTGCTCGGCCTGCTGGGGAGTGCTTGGTTCGTCTACTCTACCGGCGGCGTTAAATACGCCACGTTGCATATCTTGTACTTGCCGATCATTTTCGCCGCGATGGTCTTTGGAGCGCCGGGCGGCATCCTGGCGGGCGCGTTCGCCGGCGTGCTGATCGGTCCCTACATGCCGCTCGATGCGATCACCGGCGAATCCCAAAATCTTGCGAATTGGCTCTACCGCGCCGCCTTCTTCTGTCTGATCGGAGGCTTCGTCGGTATCGGTGTTGACGCACTGCGCCGGCAATTGGCGACACTCGATTGGCTGAATGAGCACGACGCGCGCACCGGGCTGCTCGATCGCACGGGCCTCCTGAATGCGCTACGGCGAATGGTCGAACAAGAAGGGGAGCGCACCCAGCCCTTCCTGGTCGTCATGCAGCTGAACAATTTTCTCGACATCCAGAACACCTTCGGATCGGCGTTCGCCGAAGAACTGCTCAAGCAGGTTTGCGACCGTGGACGATCTCTGCTGCCGCACGATGTGCCAATGGCCGTCATCCAGCCAGACCGCCTCGCGGCCGCACTCAGAAGCAACGCCGAGGCGCAGCAGCTGCTCACCGACATCGAAGCGCACGTGCGCTCTCCATACATGATCGATGGCGTGCCGGTTCACGTCGACTTCGCGATTGGTGCGGCGGAATTCGCGACGCATGCACAAACGGCCGAGGAACTTCTGCAGAAGGCCAGCATCGCGATGCACACGGCCGCCACCCGCATGCGCCCATTCTATCTCTACGAAAGCGCGACCGACCTCACCAGCCGCGACAACCTCATCCTGCTCGGAAGAATCCCCGCCGCGATCGCAAACGACGAGTTCGTCATTTGGCATCAGGCAAAAGTGTCGCTGGCGACCGGGCGAGTGTGCGGCACCGAGGCGCTGCTGCGGTGGCAGCTTCCCGGTCGCGGCCTGGTCATGCCCTGCGACTTCATCGCCCAGGCGGAAGAATCCGTCCTCATCAACAACCTGACGCAGTGGGTCATCAAAGCGGCGCTGGCGGACGTGGCGGCGTGGAAGGCACACGGGCACGCCTTGGGCGTCGCGATCAACCTGTCGGTGCGCAATCTGCACGATCGAACGCTGTTCGAGACGTTGGATGAGACGGTAGCGCTGCACGCCATCGATCCGCAATCGGTCGAGCTTGAGATTACCGAAAGTGCCGTCATGGACGACTTCGACTACTGCGCACAGCTCGTCTCGCGGCTGCGCGAACGCGGCTACCGCGTGGCCATCGACGACTTCGGAACCGGGCATTCCTCGCTCGCCTATCTCAAGAACCTGCCGGTCAGCGCCATCAAGATCGACCAGAGCTTCGTGAAACGGCTCACCCAAGACGCCAACGATCAGAAGATCGTGCAGACCATCCTCGGATTGGCCAACGCGCTCGATCTGGAGACCGTCGCCGAAGGGATCGAGGATGGCGGCGCGCTGGCGCTGTTACGCGACTGGGGATGCGATTTCGGGCAGGGGTTCCACATCCATCGGCCGGCCCCGCAGGCCGACTTCCTGACATGGATGGAGGGGCAACGGCCCCGGTTGACCGCCTGAAAACGAGCGGTAGGTCACCACCGCGCCGGAGGAGCAGGGCGTTCATCCTGCGGCGCAAGGCCACGTCCGCCGCCGGCATGTCCCTGAAAGCGCAACGCTTTGGCCACTCACGCGAAGTTGACCGCGTTGAATTGACCGCAGTCAATTCATCGTTTGCTACCAAACGTATGGATTTGAATTACTCCGGCACCAACCTACAATATCCGCATACGGGGCGACACCCAATGAGGAAGAGGAAGGCGCCCAACATGAATCGGCTCAGCGGAATCACTGCAATCCTGGCAACGGCTGCCATGTTCGGCCTGCCCGGTGCTGCGCTGGCGGCCACGCCGCATCTGTTCTTTTCCGGCGACATGGTAACCAGCCCGCCCGATGGATCGGGCGCCCCGGATTGCGTGCTGGCCAGCCAGTTCAAGCACGGGATGGGCGTCGTGTTCCGTGTCCGCGTTCAGGACGCCAGCGGAGCCGCGGTTACCGACACGGACGTCAAGAGCCTCGTCGTCGACCTGTCCACGGGACAGACGATCAACCTGAAGTACGGTGGCCATCCGCACAAAGATCCGGTGGACCATTTCTGGTCGGGGGCGTGGAAGATTCCGGGCGACTTTCCGTCGGGGAGCATGAGCTACAAGGTCGTGGCGACGTTGCCGGATGGCACGACCCAGGACTGGACGCCGTTCAACGTCAAGACATCGCAGCTGACGATCCTTCCAGGCGACGTCGACTGACCTCTGCCCTTTGACGCGATAGGGAGTCCCCCCTGCCATGAGCCATCAATTCAGGATGGCCGCCAAGGCGCTTGCCCTGGCGGCTGCATCGTTGATCCTATCAGCCGTGGCAGCGGGGGCTGCCCCGCTGCCATCCTCGTTCGGCCCGGAAGTTCCGGCGGCCGCAATGTCCGGCAGCTTCGTTGGACATATCAAGGTGTCACCGACCCACGGGCCAGTGGGGACGCCGGTGACCGTCACTGCGGATGGACTGCCTGCGAACACACAAGTCCAGATCGTCTGGCGGACGGTCAAGGGCAGTTGGAACGTGTCCAATGCCGAGTATCACGGCCGCACCTTCAAGCCCGTCGCCTATCAGATCGCCAAGGTGACCAGCGACGCCAAGGGTGTTGCCACGACGCATTTCGTGACGCCGGACGATTTCGGCTTCACCCACGACGTCATCGTCCAGCAGGGCACACGGCTCCTGTCGCAGACCGGCTTCTACATCGACATGACGGTTGCAGTGTCACCGAAGAGCGGCCCGGTCGGGCAACCGATCACGGTCGACGTGAAGGGGATCGGTTGGCGAAGCCTGCACAACAGCTGGCAGTTGCTCTACGACAACAACTATACCGGCTGGGTTTCATCGGTTTCGACCGGCGGCTCGGCGCATTTCACCATTCCGGCGACCGGCCAGCCGGGCCTTCATATGCTGGAGGTTATCCACGGCGGCTTCACCTTCCCTTATCGCAACATGCAGCAGTCGCCGGAGCCGGACCGGCCGCAATTCGCCATCCCCTTCACCATCACCGCCGGCGATGCGGTGCTGCCACCGCCGCCGCCGGCACAGGCCCAGACCACAATCCGCAACCTGCCGCCGCCGGGGGACCTGACGGTCACGCCGGCGTTCTCGCCGGTCGACAAGCCGATCACGGTCAGCGGAACGGGCTTCACGCCGGGCAAGGCCTATGCGCTCAACTGGACGACGGTGACCGGCAACCGGGTCAGCGGTGGCGGCTGGGAGGAATCCTCCAAGCCGATCGCCAAGGCAACGGCGGACGCCAAGGGGCAGCTGACATTCGCGGTCAATGCGCCGGACGACCTTGGCGGATCGCATACGCTGTGGGTGGATGACGGCGGGACGAAGAAGACCGGCACGCTGTGGATCCAGCCCACCGCCTTTCCGCTCAGCGTCGATCACGGACCGGCGGGCACCCCCTTCACCATTCACCTGAAGGGCGTCGGCTGGACCGAGACCGCCAACATCTTCACCATCGATTACGACAACAGCTACATCGGCTATTCGTGCGGCTTCAACAGCCAGGGCGATGTCGTGATCCATCTCTATGCCACCGGCGCAGCCCGGCTGGCACACCATCGACCTCTATCCGGCGATCTACAAAGGCAAGGAGAACGGGCCCAACAATTTCCGCCTGCCGCAGCTCACCTACGCGGCCGATCATCCAGGCGAGGACCTGCCGCATTTTCGCTTTGCCTTCCACGTGACGGAGGCAGCGGTCAACTGACGCGATTGGGCGACAGGCCCGCTTCTTTGCGAGGAGGGCCTGCCGCCAAGACTTCGAACGGGGCGACGCTCGATTCGATCAAGGGGTTCTGAGATGCGTGCGCGCGAAAAAGCGTCGATTGTAATGCGCAAGACACTGGTTTCAGCTGCGACCGTGGCCGTGCTGGCGATGGGCGGCATGGCCACCCAATCGACCGCCGCGTCGGCGGCAACCACGCTGACGGTCGGCAACCCGCAAGGCGATTCCTTCTCCTTCGTGCCGCTCGCCATCGGCAAGCAGCTCGGCATCTTCTCCAAACACGAGATCGACCTGAAGGTTGCCACGTTCAACGGCTCGGCCGAGCTGGAGAAGGCGCTGGAGAAGGGCACGGTGGAGATCGCGCTCGGCTCCGGCACCGAGTTTGCTTTCATCCCGGGCGGTGCGCCCGACACGGCGGTGGCGGCCCTGGCGGTGAAGCCCAGCCTTCTGGTGGTGACCGCGCGGCCGGGCGGCGACGTCAAGGCGGTCGGCGACCTCAAGGGCAAGTCGGTGGGCGTGGCGCCGAACGATCCGCTGCCGGCATGGCTGGTGGGCCAGCTTTCCCAGGACAAGGGCTGGGGCCCTGACGGCATCAAGGCCCTGCCGCTCGACAAGCTGATAAGCGACGGCAAGATCAACGACCAGGTGCCGGCCGCCGTCGCCGACCTGCCCACCGCGCTCGATCTTGCGGCCAAGGGCAACGGCAATACGCTGGTCAACTTCGGCGATGTGGTGAAGGCGTTTCCGTTCTACGTCGCCTTCGCCCGCAACGACCTGATCTCGCAGCATCAGGACGAGGTGAAGGATTTCCTCTCGGCCTGGTTCGAGACGATCAAGTGGATGAAGGACAACCGCGAGGAGGCGATCGAGAAGGCCGCCGCGGTGATGAAGGCGCCGAAGGATATCGTCACCAAGCTCTATGACACGCTGATGCCGGCCTATTCGCCGACCGGCAAGTTCGATCAGGACGCGCTCAAGACGCTGGCCAAGGCACTGGTCAGCATGAAGGTGCTCGACCGCGAGCAGGATCTCGGCCGCTATGTCAACGAGACCCTGCTGGTCAAAGGCGCGGGCTGCTAGGGCCGGAGACGTCCGAATTGCAGGCCGTCACCCCCGACCGCGGTGGCGGCCGTGTCCATTTATTTCTGCCTCTCCTCACGTCTCTCGCCGAGCATCGCCGCGAAGGCGAGGCTCGCCTTGGTGCGGTAGCGCTCCTTGTGGCAGAGCAGCAGGAAGGCGCGCTCCGGGATAGCGAAGGGGACGTGCACCAGCCGTCCGGCGGCGAGATAGGCCGCGACCACCAGCTCCGACACCACCGTGGCACCGCCGCCGAGTTCGACCACCGAGCGCACGGCCTCGTTGGACGGCAGTTCGAGGGCGATGGCGAGCCGCGCCGGGTCGATGCCGACGCGCGTCAGCGCCGTTTCGAAGGCCGAGCGCGTGCCTGAGCCGGGCTCGCGCAGCACCCAGGGCTGGGCGAGGATTTCGTCTGCCGGCAGGTCCCGCCGCCCGGCCCAGGGGTGAGAGGGCGCCACCACCACGATGACCCGGTCGCGGGCGACGGACCGCGCCGAGAGCGCCGGCGCGTCGATGGCGCCTTCCACCAGGCCGAGCTCGGCGCTGCCGTCGATCACCGCCTTGGTGACCGTCTCGGTATTGCCGACCGACAGCTTGAGGTCGATGCCCGGATGGGCGGCGTGGAAGCGCACCACGCGCGCCGGCAGCCAGTAGCTGGCGATGGTCTGGCTGGCCTGCACGGTAAGCGAACCGCGCCTGAGGCCGCCGAGCTCCGACAGCACCAGCTCCGCCGCCGCGGCCCGCGCCAGCGTCGCCTGGGCTTCGGTCAGGAAGATGCGTCCCGCCTCGGTGAGTTCGATGCGCCGGCCGACCCGGTGGAAGAGGGCGGCGCCGTAGCGGTCCTCGAGCACGCGCACCGCCGAACTGACCGCCGACGGGGTCAGGTTGAGCGCTTCCGCCGCCCGGGTGAGGTGCTCGCGCTCGGCGACGGCGACGAAGATGCGGAGCTGGTCGAGGGTCATGATTTCATTCGATTGAATCGAATGAAACATAGCATGAATTTCGATGGATTGAACAGACGGGCTCGGGCGATTGTGCCGCTTCCTTCAAGCGGAGCCGCCCAATCCCATGCGATTCGCCGCGCGTGTCCTGCCCCTTCTGCCCGGCACGGCCCTCAGTATCGTCGTCACCGTGGCTGCCGTCGGCCTGCAGGCGGTCGAGGCCCACCTGTTCGGGCGCGCCTGGCTGGAGAGCCTGGTGCTGGCGATCCTCATCGGCACGGCCGTGCGCTCGATCATGCGACCGGACGACCGCTTCAGCCTCGGCATCCGCTTCAGCGCCAAGACCCTGCTCGAGATCGCCGTCGTGCTTCTCGGCGCCTCGGTGAGCGCGCGGGCGGTGATGGCCGCAGGGCCGATGCTGCTTGCCGGCATCGTCGGCGTGGTCGTCATCGCCATCACCGCCAGCTATGGCATCGGCCGGGCGCTGGGGCTCGAGCACAAGCTGGCGACGCTAGTCGCCTGCGGCAATTCCATCTGCGGCAATTCGGCGATCGTTGCCGCCGCCCCGGTGATCGGCGCCACCGCCGGCGACATTGCTTCTTCGATCGCCTTCACGGCGGTTCTGGGCGTCGTCGTCGTGCTGCTGCTGCCGCTACTCGTGCCGCTGCTGCATCTCTCCGACACGCAATATGGCGTGCTGGCGGGCCTGACCGTCTATGCCGTGCCGCAGGTGATCGCGGCGACCGCGCCGGTGGCGACCTTGAGCGTCCATGTCGGCACGCTGGTCAAGCTCGTCCGCGTGCTCATGCTGGGGCCGGTGGTGATCGTGCTCTCACTCGGGCGGCGGGACGCGGAAGGGCGCCGGCCGAGCCTCAACCAGATGGTGCCGCTGTTCGTCGTCGGCTTTCTGGTGCTGATGATGCTGCGCTCGGCGGGCGCCATTCCCGCCGTGGTGCTCGGGCCGACCGCCACCGTCGCCACCTGGCTCACCATCGTCTCGATGGCCGCGCTGGGGCTCGGCGTCGACGTGCGCAGCGTCGCCAATGCCGGCGGGCGGGTGACCGCGGCCGTGGTGCTGTCGCTGCTGGTGCTGGGCACGATCAGCGTGGCGCTGATCTGGTCGCTGCACCTGGCCTGAGGAAAGGCGAGGGGGCTATTCCCCCGCCATCTTCAGCGGCGGCACCAGCGAGTTCGCCGTCTCGGGCGCGCAGCGCCTCCTCGTTGGCGAACATGTAGTTGCGCGTCAGCGGCACGGCCATCTGGTTCCGGGTGAGCTGGATCTGGAAGTTCATCATCAGCCCGATCTCGAAGGCGGCCTGGGAGGCGGCGAGGTAGAACTCCCAGATGCGGCAGAAGCGCTCGTCATAGACCGCCACCACCTCGTCGCGATGGGCGAGGAAGGTCTCGCGCCACGCCTGCAGCGTCTTGGCGTAGTGCAGGCGGAGGATCTCCATATCGGTGATGTAGAGCTTTTCCTTCTGCACCGCCGGGATGACCTCGGAGATCGCCGGGATGTAGCCGCCGGGGAAGATGTAGCGCTGGATCCACGCGCTGGTATCGCCCGGCCCGTCGGTGCGGCCGATGGAGTGCAGCACCATCGAGCCGTCGTCGGCCAGCAGGTTGCGGCAGACCCGGAAGAAGGCGCGGAAATAGCCGACGCCGACATGCTCGAACATGCCGACCGAGACGATGCGGTCGAACGGCCCTTCCACCTTGCGGTAGTCCTGCAGCAGAAACTTGGCCTTGTCCTTGAGGCCGAGCGCCTCGGCGCGGCGATTGGCGACCGCGTGCTGCTCCTCCGAAAGCGTCACGCCGACGACCTCGACGCCGCAATGCTCGGCGAGATAGAGGCCGAGCCCGCCCCAGCCGCAACCGATGTCGAGCACGCGCTGGCCCGGCCGCAGGTTCAGCTTGGCGGCCAGATGGCGTTTCTTGGCAAGCTGCGCCTCGTCGAGGTTGGTGACGCCGTCTTCCCAATAGGCGCAGGAATATTGCAGGTCGGCGCCGAGGAAGAGCGAATAGAGCCGTCCGTCGAGGTCGTAGTGGGCATGGATGTTCTTGCGCGACCGGCTGAGCGAGTTCATCTGCCGGAAGCGGCGGGTGGCCAGCCGCCAGGCGCCGATGGCGATCATCGGCAACGGCGGTAGCGCATTGTCGAAGTTCTCGAAGATCACCATCAGGAAGTCGAAGATCGACCCCTGCTCGACGATCAGGCGGCCGTCAGAGAACGCTTCGCCGAGCCTGAGATCGGGATCGCGGATGACAACCGACTCGGCCTCGGCGCTGGTGAAGCGCACGCGCACGGCCTCCGGTCGCCCGTCGCCGAAGGCATATGTCTTGCCCTCGGCGTCGACGACTTCCAGCGATCCCTTGCGAATGGCCTTTGTCAGATAAGACTTCAGTGTGGAATTCATCGGGTATCAGCCCCGGGCAGTCGATGCCCTTCCCCTGCCGCGAATTGCCCGCCGGCGACCCGTGGCGCCGGCGGATGATAGTCCTGATTTGGGTTTGATCTCAACCCATTGCGGTGGCGTCAGGATTCCGCGGTTTCTTCCGTCTCGGCGGCCTCGTCGCCGTCCGCCGCGGCTTCGTTGCCCTCGGCTTCGGCCTCTTCTTCTTCCGCCTCGCCGGCGCCGGCCAAAGTCACGTCCTCGCCGCCCGCCTGACGCGCGGCCTCGTCCTCGCTGCGCGCCACATTGGCGACGATATGGGCGTCGACCTCGGCGTGGAGAGCGATGAGGATCGTGTGCATGCCGATGGTCTTGATCGGCTGGTTGAGGGCGATCTGGCTGCGGTTGACACTGAAACCGCCGGCACCCATGGCGTCGGCCAGGTCGCGCGTGGTGACCGAACCGTAGAGCTGGCCGGTCTCGCCCGCCTGGCGGATGAGCACGAAGGACTGGCCTTCGAGCTTGGCGGCGACCGCCTCGGCCTCCTGACGGCGTTCCAGGTCGCGGGCCTCGAACTGGACCTTCTCGGCCTCGAAACGCTTGCGGTTATCGGCATTGGAGCGCAGCGCCTTGCCCTGCGGCAGCAGGAAGTTGCGGGCATAGCCGTCGCGCACGCGCACGACGTCGCCCATCTGGCCGAGCCGGGCGATGCGTTCAAGCAGGATGACTTCCATTTGAGTTCACTCCGTTGACGGGGGTCGGTTCATTGCGGCGGCACGCCCTTGAAGCGGCGGGCGCGGAGATGGAACAGGGCTTCGGCGACCGCCAGCAGGGCGAAGAGGATGAGCGGCAGGCCGGAGAACAGAATCAGCATGTAGACGACGACGAGAAGCACCGTGCGGCCGCCAAGGCCGGCAGTCAGCGCATGCAGCACCGCCAGCCCGGTCAACGCCGCCGCACCGGCCAGCGCGCCGCTGAACACGCGCGCGATCTCGCCGCCGGGGCCCGGCAGGAAGGCAAGCAGGGTGACGCCGGCCAGCGCAACCAGCGCCTGGTTCGGCAGGTCGACGCCCCACAGCGTCTCGCGCGGCCGCTGCAGGCGACCGGAGGCGCGCGCCACCACGGCGCCCAGCCACAGGTCGAAGGTGAGTATGAAGACCATGATGGCGGTGACGGTGAAGGGCATGATGGTGAGGTAGAACTGCACGAACGGCGCCAGATCGGCGGCCGTCGGCGGCGCCCCCGTGGTCTGCATCGCGGAAAAGAGCTGCACCAGCGCCTGGGTAATCTCGGGGGTCATCGTGGCGCGGTCGAAGCCGATGAGAAAACCGACGAGAACGACGCCGATGGCGGCGGCGCCGGCCAGATGCATCAGCAGGCGGCCGAGCGGATACCACTCGCGGGGTGCATCAGGCTGTGCGCCAGCGGCCGGCCGTGACATCAAAGCGAGGCGGGCGACCCAGAAGACCGGGGCGGCGAACAGCAGCAGGAAGGCAGCCGCGCCGATATCCGACAGCGCCAGGAAGATCGCCGCGGTGCCGGCGAACACGGCCGTGGCGCCGGCCGCCGTGCCCCAGCCGAGGCCGGCAAGCGCGATGGGCAGTCCGGTGAGAATGAAGAGCGGGAACGCGAGAATCGTGCCGCCGATCGGCGCCAGAAACATGAGCGCCGCGGCTATGCCGGCAGCAATACCAACCAGGATCGTCTGCACCATCGCTGTCCCGCCTTTCGAGCGGTTAGGGGAGGGTCGAGCACACGCGCCAGCCGTTCCCCAACTGAGACTGGCAGTCGGCGGTCGGCAATCGGTTTGGTCCGACTGCCGACTGCCTGATGTCGCCTGCCTACTTAATCACATACGGCAGCAGGCCGAGGAAGCGTGCCCGCTTGATCGCCCGCGCCAGCTCGCGCTGCTTGGGCGCCGACACCGCGGTGATGCGCGACGGCACGATCTTGCCGCGCTCTGAGATGTAGCGCTGCAGCAGGCGCACGTCCTTGTAGTCGATCTTGGGCGCGTTGGCGCCGGAGAACGGACAGGTCTTGCGACGGCGGAAGAAGGGCCGGCGCGTCGGCAACTGATTGATGTCGACCATCAGCTGTTTCCTCCGTTGCTGTCGTCGCCGCCGGAGCTGCCGGCGTCGTCACGGCGCGGGCGCGGCGGCCGATCACCACGGTCGCCGCGGTCACGATCGCCGAAGCGGCCGCCGCGTTCGCGATCGCCGAAGCGGCCACCGCGATCGTCGCGGTCGCGCTTCTGCATCATCGCCGAAGGGCCTTCCTCCAGCTCCTCGACCTTGATGGTCAGGGCGCGGATGACGTCTTCGTTGAGCCGCTCCTGGCGCTCCATCTCGGCGACAGCCGCCGACGGCGCGTCGATGTTCATCAGCGTGTAATGAGCCTTGCGGTTCTTGCTGATGCGGTAGGCGAGGGACTTGAGCCCCCAGGGTTCGACCTTGGAGACGCTGCCGCCGCCCTGTTCGATGACGCCTTTGAACTGCTCGACAAGCGCCTCGACCTGCGGGCCGGAGACGTCCTGTCGTGCCAAAAAGATATGCTCGTATAAGGGCATGGATGCCTTTCCTCAAGTTGTCCGGCGCTAAGCCTCGTCGAAGCCTTCTGGTGGGAAAGGCTCGATGACACTTCGAGAGCAGGAGCACGGGAAGACGGATCGCTTTCGATCCTGCGGCGCACGCCGCCTTCCGTTCAGCCCCCGGCCGGGGTCCGTCTGGACGGCGCGGTTATAAGCAAAAGCCGGGCTTTTGCAAGCGAATTGGAATAGACAGACCGCCGCGGCGACTTGCAAGTCACGAGACCATCCATGTGCGCAGACTGCGGACAGATCAACCGGCGGACCATCCTGGCGGGGCTTCTGGGCGGTGCCGGCATGCTGCTGGCTTCCCGCGCGGCGTTGGCCGCCTGCTGGACGCCCCAGCAATTGGCGGCGGTTCCAGGCGAAGCGCTGCGCCGCCGGCCAACGGCGGCCGATGCTTTCGTCAGGCCGGCCCCGGCCGAGCCGCTGGCGCCGGTGACCGGGGCGCTGGCCGGCATCGTCCGCCGGGTCGACCTTCCGGCCGGCGATAAGGCCGTCGCGCTCACCTTCGATCTCTGCCAGACCGTCAGTCCGATTGCCGGCTATGACGGCGCCATCGTCGACTTCTTGCGCGCCGAGAACGTGCCGGCGACCTTCTTCGCCGGCGGCCGCTGGCTGCTGACGCACAAGACCCGCGCCGAACAACTGGCCGCCGACAGGCGATTCCTGCTCGCCAATCACAGCTACGACCATCCCGACCTGCATGCCGCTTCGGCTGCCCGCGTCGAAAGCGAGATCCTGCTCACCGAGGCGGCGCTGGCCGCCACCCGCGCCGCGGCGGCGACCGCCTGCCCGGCGGGCACGCCGGTCGCGCCCATGCGGCTCTTCCGCTTCCCCTATGGCTCGTGCACGCCGGCAACCGCGGCCGCCGCCAACGCCGTCGGCTCGGTCATCATCCAGTGGGACACGGTCTCCGGCGACCCGGACGGGACCAGCGCCAAGGCCATCATCCGCAATGTGTTTTCCACGCTCAAGGCGGGCTCGATCGTGGTCATGCACGCCAATGGCCGCGGCACCCATACGGCCGAGGCGCTGCACACAATCATCCCGAGACTGAAGGCCGAGGGCTACCGTTTCCTCACCGTCGCCGATCTCATCAAGGCCGGCCGGCCCGTCGCCGCCACCGCCTGCTACATCACCCGGCCCGGCGATACAGCGCGCTACGATGCCAGGCTGGCGCGCGGCAGCCGCCCGTCGCTGGTCAAAAAAGGCAAGATCTAGCGCGACGCGGCGACGGGGCAGGCGGCGGTGAAGCGGCGATAGACGTCGGCGCCCGCCGCCGCCCCGAAGGTCGCCTCGGCGACGCCCGAGAGGTCCGAGGTCACCCTGAGGCGCAGCCGGTCGGAGCGGCGCGCATCGGCCAGGAAGCGGCGGATGCCGGAAATGTCGCTCACCCGTTGGCTGGTGCGGTTGACATAGTGCGCCTTAAGGCTGCGGCCGGGCTGGCCGGCGAAGCGGTAGGCCAGCGCCAGATGCGCCCTGCCGGCAACCTTGAAGCTCCAGTCGATATCCATGACCGGCGTGCCGCCGGTGCAGGTGAGGGCGAGGCGCGCCTCCTCAAGGCCGAGCGGTTTGTCTTCAATCTCGGCGGTCAGCAGGATGGCGCGGCTCACTTTCTGGTCGGTGATGCGGTCGACGCCCTCCGACCATTGCCATCCTGTGGCCAGCGCGGCTTCGAAAGAAGCCGCCGCGGCCGGCTCCGCCGCCATACCGGCGAGCACCGCCAGCCCTGCCGCAACCATCCCGGAACGCCCCATTGTCCGGCTCCTGTCCGCAGACAAACCGTAACAGGCCGCCGCACGTCTTGACAGCCTCGGCTGGGCGCGCTCAAACCCGCGGCCAACGGCGGGAGACTCGCCGGTTGAGAGGGACGTCTCGGGGCAAGATGACGGTCGCATTCACGTTTCCAGGGCAGGGCAGTCAGGTGGTCGGCATGGGCAAGGCGCTTGCCGATGCCGCATTCGAGGCGCGTGCGGTCTTCGAAGCGGTGGACGATGCGCTCGGCGAGAAGCTGTCCACGATCATCTGGGAAGGCCCGATCGAGACCCTGACTCTGACCGAGAACGCCCAGCCGGCGCTGATGGCGGTGAGCCTGGCGGCGCTCCGCGTGCTGGAGGCGCGCGGCGTCAGCATCCGCGAGAAGGCGGCTTATGTCGCCGGCCATTCGCTCGGCGAATATTCGGCGCTGGCCGCCGCCGGTTCGCTCAGCATTGAGGATGCCGCCCGGCTCCTGCGCACCCGCGGGCGCGCCATGCAGGCAGCCGTGCCGGTTGGCACCGGCGCCATGGCGGCGCTGCTCGGCATGGACCTCGACGCGGCAAAAGAGGTTGCCGAGCAGGCGGCCGAGGGCGAGGTGTGCGCCGCCGCCAACGACAATGGCGGCGGGCAGGTGGTGCTCTCCGGCAGCAAGGCTGCCGTCGGACGGGCCATCGTCATCGCCCAGCAGAAGGGCGCCAAGCGCGCCATCCTGCTGCCGGTGAGCGCGCCCTTCCATTGTGCGCTGATGGAACCGGCGGCGCGTGCCATGGAGGAGGCGCTCGGTGCCATCGATATCAAGGCGCCTGTCGTGCCGCTGGTCGCCAATGTGCTCGCCAGCCCGATCAGCGATCCGGTGGAGATCCGCCGCCGGCTGGTCGAGCAGGTGACCGGCATGGTGCGCTGGCGCGAATCGGTCGCGTGGCTGGGCGCCGCCGGTGTCACACTTTTCGTCGAGGTCGGCGCCGGCAAGGTGCTCTCCGGCCTCGCCAGGCGTATCGTCGACGGCGCCGAGACGATTGCCGTCGGCGCGCCGGCCGATATCGACGCGGCCGTCGCCAAACTCGGCTGAGGAAGGGCGGGATCATGTTCGAACTGACGGGGAAGCGTGCCCTGGTGACCGGCGCCAGCGGCGCCATCGGCGGTGCCATCGCCCGCGCGCTTCACAAGCAGGGCGCGACCGTCGGGCTGTCGGGCACGCGGCGCGAGGCGCTGGACGCGCTCGCCGTCGAGCTCGGCGAGCGCACAGCGGTGCTGCCGTGCAATCTCGGCGTTGCGGCCGAGGTGGAAGAACTCGTGCCGCAGGCCGAAGCGGCGCTCGGCGGCGAAATCGACATCCTGGTCAACAATGCCGGCGTCACCCGCGACATGCTTTTCGCGCGCATGAGCGACGAGGACTGGGACACGGTGCTGACCGTCAACCTGACGGCGGCCATGCGCCTGTCACGCGGCGTTCTGCGCGGCATGATGCGCCGCCGCACCGGCCGCATCATTTCGATCACCTCGGTGGTCGGCGTCACCGGTAATGCCGGCCAGGGCAATTATGCCGCCTCCAAGGCCGGCCTCATCGGCATGACCAAGTCGCTTGCCGCCGAGATCGCCAGCCGTAACGTGACCGTCAACTGCGTCGCGCCCGGCTTCACCGCTTCGCCGATGACCGACGCGCTCAATGACAAGCAGAAGGAGGCGATCCTCCAGCGGGTCCCGGCCAAGCGCCTCGGTACGCCCGACGAGATCGCCGTGGCGGTCGTCTTTCTGGCCTCGGACGAGGCGGCCTATGTCACCGGCCAGACGTTGCACGTCAACGGCGGCATGGCCATGATATGAGTGGCGTGGGATGTTTTCAGCGCCGGCCGGCAGCCAGGCACGGGCGTGGCGATTTCGTTGGCTGGCAAAGGTATGCAAAGTATGTTACGGGCCACCGGCCGGTGCCGGAAGTGCGGCGGTTTCCAACGCTTCTACCCGTTCCGAACACAGGGCGATCGTCGATCCCTTGCCGGGCGAGGGGTCCATCGGATAGTCAATCTATGGCAATCATCGAGGTTTTGAAAAAATGAGCGATGTCGCTGAACGGGTGAAGAAGATCGTCGTCGAGCACCTCGGCGTCGATGCGGAAAAAGTCACCGAGAACGCCAGCTTTATCGACGATTTGGGCGCCGACAGCCTCGACACGGTCGAACTCGTGATGGCCTTCGAGGAAGAGTTCGGTGTTGAGATTCCGGACGATGCCGCCGAGACGATTTTGACTGTCGGCGACGCGGTCGGTTTTCTCGAAAAGAACACCGCCTGACCGGCGCCGCGGACGGAGCGGCCGGCCCGGCCGCCATCGGCACGGGTGGCTGTGTTCTATGAGACGGGTCGTCATCACCGGGCTGGGTATGGTGACGCCGCTTGGCTGCGGCGTCGATGTCTCGTGGTCGGCGATGCTCGCCGGCCAGAGCGGCATTGCCCGTATCGAGAATTTCCAGGTTGACGATCTGGCCTGCCAGATCGCCGGCCAGCTGCCGCGCGGCTCCAAGGCCGAGGGCAAGTACGATCCCGACGACTGGATGGAGCCGAAGGAGAGCCGCAAGGTCGATCCCTTCATCGCCTATGGGATGGCGGCTGCCGACCAGGCGCTCGACGATGCCGGCTGGCACCCGACCGGCAATGACGACCAGGTGGCGACCGGCGTGCTCATCGGCTCCGGTATCGGCGGCCTGCAGGGCATCGAGGAAACCGCGATCACGCTGCGCGACCGTGGACCGCGGCGTGTCAGTCCGTTCTTCATTCCCGGCCGCCTGATCAATCTCGTCGCCGGCCACGTATCGATCCGCCACGGCTTCAAGGGGCCGAACCATGCGGTCGTGACGGCCTGTTCCACCGGGGCGCACGCTATCGGCGACGCCGCCCGGCTGGTTGCGCTGGGCGATGCCGACGTGATGGTCGCCGGCGGCGCGGAATCGCCGGTCTGCCGCATCGCCATTGCCGGCTTCGCCGCCGCCAAGGCGCTGTCCACCCATTTCAACGACCGGCCGACGATGGCCTCGCGCCCCTATGACCGCGACCGCGACGGCTTCGTCATGGGCGAGGGGGCAGGTGTCGTCGTCGTCGAGGAGCGCGAACACGCTCTGGCGCGCGGCGTCCGCATCTATGGCGAGGTCGTCGGCTACGGCCTCTCCGGCGATGCCTACCACATCACCTCACCTGCCCCGGATGGCGACGGCGCCCGCCGCTGCATGCAGATGGCACTGAAGCGCGCCGGGATTTCCGCTGGCGATCTCGACTACATAAACGCCCACGGCACCTCGACCCAGGCCGGCGACGAGATCGAGCTGAAGGCGGTCGAGAGCCTGATCGGCGACGCCGGCAGCACGATCAGCATGTCGTCGACCAAGTCGGCGACCGGCCACCTGCTGGGTGCCGCTGGTGCCATCGAGGCGATCTTCTCGCTGCTGGCGATCCGCGACAACATCGTGCCGCCGACGCTCAACCTCGACAACCCCTCGGTCGAAACGGCGTTCGATCTCGTGCCCAAGGTCGCCCGCCGACGCCAGGTGGATACCGTCCTGTCGAATTCCTTCGGCTTTGGCGGCACCAACGCATCGCTGGTGCTGCGCCGGCATGCGTGACCGGCTATCCCGCTTTTGCCACATTGGATGCTACAGTCGCCTGGCCTGCCCGGAACGTCCGCGGGCGCCAGCGGGAGACCCGTTCCATGGCTGACATGAGGAGAGAGCCGTACAGCGACGACGCCGAGGCGTTGTCGGCCCGGCTTCATTCCTCGCTCAACCGCACCGCGCCGCGCAGCCCCACCGAGGCGCTTCAGCCCGAATCGGTGCCGCCGCCGCCGCCGCGTTCGCGCGCCGTCCGCCATCCCATGGTGGTGTTTCTCAATCTGGTTATCACCGTGGTCGTCGTCGGCGTCCTGGCGATCGGCGGCGGCGTCTTCTTCGCCAAGTCGCGATTCGACAGTGCCACCAACCTCGATTCGGCGCGCTCCTTCACCGTCACCCACGGCAGCGGCCTGAGCGCCATTGCCGACGAGCTGGTCAAGGACGGCCTCATCGACACCAAGTGGCTGTTCGTCTTCGGTGTCTGGCTCAGCAACCAGACCTCCAGCCTCAAGGCCGGCGAGTACCTGATCCCCGCCCATGCCAGCATGCGCGACATCATGGACACCATGGTGACGGGCAAGGGCATCCTCTATTCGGTGACCATTCCGGAAGGGTTGACCAGCCAGCAGATCGTCGATCGCCTGAAGGCGGACGACATTCTCACCGGCGACGTCAAACAGATCCCGGCCGAGGGCAGCCTGCTGCCCGAGACCTACAAGTTCACGCGCGGCGACACCCGCCAGAACATCGTCGACCGCATGCAGCGCGAGCGCGACCGTGTGCTTGCCGACGTCTGGAGCCGGCGGGCCCCGGACCTGCCGATCAAGACTCCGGCGGAGCTGGTGACGCTGGCCTCGATCGTGGAGAAGGAAACGGCGCTTTCCGACGAGCGCAGCCGCGTGGCGGCGGTGTTCATCAACCGGCTGAAGCTCAACATGCGCCTGCAGTCCGATCCGACCGTGCTCTACGGCATGTTCGGCGGCGCCGGCAAGCCGTCCGACTTCGTCCTCAGCCGCAAGGACCTCGAGACGCCGACGCCATACAACACCTACGTCATCCCGGCCTTGCCGCCGGGGCCGATCGCCAATCCCGGCCGCGCCTCGCTTGAGGCGGTGGCCAATCCCTCACGCACGCGCGATCTCTACTTCGTCGCCGACGGCAGCGGCGGCCACGCTTTTGCCCAGACCTACGAGGAGCACCTGCGCAATGTCGCCCGCTGGCGCGACCTCAACGCCAGCAATGCCGCCGCCAAGGCGGCGGCGGGCGAGGCGGGGACAGCTGGCGGCGACGGCAGCGGCGACGCGACGCCATTGGCCCTGTCGCCGAAGCCAAGCCCATAATCCATCGCCGCCCTTGAACCTGCCGCGGCAGGCGGCTCTTATGCGTGTGGCGCGCCTGCGGGCGCCGAACCGATTCTGGCTGGGACCGGCCGACAATGCCTCTTTGCAGTATGACTGGCTTCGCCCGCGTTGACGGGGCAGGGGAAGGCTATCGCTGGACCTGGGAAGTGCGCAGCGTCAACGGCAAGGGCCTCGATATCCGCCTGCGCCTGCCGGCCGGCTTCGACCATGTCGAGGCGCCGGCCCGCGAGAGGATTGCTGCGCGCCTGGCGCGTGGCAATGTGCAGGCCGGGCTCTCCGCCCAGCACGAGGCCGGCGCCACACATGTGCGCATCAACGAGGACGTACTGGCCGAGGTGATCGCTGCCCTCGAACGGGTGCGCAGCAAGGTCGATGCGGCGCCGCCGACGCTGGACGGAATCCTGGCCATCCGCGGCGTGGTCGAGACCGTCGACAGCGACCCCGACGAGGCGACGCGGGCGGCCCTTGCCGGGCATGTCGTCGCCGATCTCGACCGAGCCGTCGCCGACCTGGTCGCCATGCGCGAACGCGAAGGCGGGGCGATCGCTGCGGTGCTGGCCACGCGCCTCGACGAACTGGAGCGCCTGACCCAGGCCGCCGAAGCCTCGCCGGCGCGCGCACCGGAGACCATCCGCAATCGCCTCGCCGAGCAGGTCGCGGCGCTCATCGGTGCCGCGCCGGCGCTCGATCCCGACCGGCTGCACCAGGAAGCCGTGCTGCTCGCCACACGGGCGGACATTCGCGAGGAGATCGACCGCCTCTATGCCCATATCGCTGCCGCCCGCGAACTCATCGCCGGCGACGCGGCGGTCGGCCGCCGCCTCGACTTTCTGGCGCAGGAATTCAACCGCGAGGTCAACACGCTGTGCTCCAAGTCGAACGATCGCGGCTTGACCATGATCGGCCTGGACATGAAGGCGGTGGTCGACCAGTTGCGCGAGCAGGTGCAGAACGTTGAATGAGTTGAATGACTAGACAGCGCGACATCGCCCGGCGCGGCATCATGCTGGTGGTCTCCTCGCCCTCCGGTGCCGGCAAGACGACGCTCACCCGCCATCTGCTCGAGCAGGAGGAGGGGGTCAGCCTGTCGATCTCAGTCACCACGCGGACGCGCCGCGCCAGCGAGATCGACGGCGTCCACTACCACTTCGTCACAAGGCGGCAGTTCGAGGTGATGCGCGATTCCGGCGACCTGCTGGAATGGGCCGAGGTTCACGGCAATTTTTACGGCACGCCGCGCGCTCCCGTGGAAGAGGCGCTCACGATCGGCCGCGACGTGCTCTTCGACATCGACTGGCAGGGGACGCTGCAGCTCTACGAAAGCATGCGTTCGGATGTGGTCAGCGTCTTCGTGCTGCCGCCGTCGGCCGCGGAACTCAAGGCGCGGCTGGAGCGGCGGGCCGAGGACAGCGGTACGGTGATTGCGCAGCGGCTGCATAATGCGGCGGCGGAAGTGCCGCACTGGACCGAATACGACTATGTCCTGGTCAACCGCGACCTCGACAAGAGCTTTCAGCGCCTGCGCTCCATCCTCACCGCCGAGCGGCTGAAGCGCGTCTATCGCCCCGACCTGGAGAAGTTCGTCGCCAGGCTGCTCAGCGACCTCAAGAAGACGGATTAGGACCGCGTCGCTGCCACGGCGTTGGCGAGCGCGACGAAACCGGCGACGTCGATCTGCTCCGCCCGCCGGGTTTCCTCGATGCCGGCCTCGGAGAGCAGGCGCTGCGCGTCGAGGCCGAGCGTCTTCAGGCTCTGGCGCAGCATCTTGCGCCGCTGGCCGAAGGCCGCTGCCGTCACCCGTTCGAGCACCGCCGGGTCGCAGGCGAGCGGTTTCGGCCGCGGCGTCAGCCGGACCACGGAAGACGTCACCTTCGGCGGCGGCGTGAAGGCGCGCGGCGACACGTCGAACAGGATCTCGGCCTGGCAGCGCCAGCCGGCAAGCACGCTGAGGCGGCCGTAGGTCTTCGAACCGGGCGGGGCGACGATGCGCTCGGCCACCTCGCGCTGGAACATCAGCGTCATCGACTCGTACCACGGCGGCCAGGGCTCGGCCTTCAGCCAGCCGATCAGCAGGGGCGTGGCGACGTTGTAGGGCAGGTTGGCGACGATGCGGGCGGGCCTCGGGGCGAGTCCCGCCATGTCCACGGCCAGCGCGTCGTCGTTGACGATGGTCAGGCGCCCGGGGCAGGCGGCGGCGATTTCCTCCAGTGCCGCGATGCAGCGCTGGTCGCGTTCGATCGCAACCACGTGTGCGGCGCCTTCGGCAAGAAGCGCGCGGGTGAGGCCGCCGGGACCCGGCCCGACCTCCACCACGGTGGTGCCGGCAAGCGGCCCGCCGGCGCGCGCGATGCGCGCCGTCAGATTGAGATCGAGCAGGAAATTCTGGCCGAGGCCCTTGCGGGCGCTCAGCTCGTGGCGGGCGATGACGTCGCGCAGCGGCGGCAGCGCGTCGAGCGCCCCCGTCATCCGGCGAGTTCGTTGCGTATCAGTTCGGCCGCCAGACGCAGCGATGCGGCGAGGCTCGCCGGATCGGCGCGTCCCGTTCCGGCGATGTCGAACGCGGTGCCGTGGTCAGGCGAGGTGCGCACGAAGGCGAGCCCGAGCGTCACATTGACCCCGTCGGAAAAGGCCAGCGTCTTGGCCGGGATCAGCGCCTGGTCGTGATACATGCACAGCACCGCGTCGTAGGTCGCCCGCGCCGCCGGGTGGAACAGGGTGTCAGCCGGCAGTGGCCCGCGCGCCGCGATGCCCTCGGCCTGCAGCGCCGCGACCGCCGGGCGCACGATGCGTTCGTCCTCGTCGCCGATCGAGCCGCTTTCGCCGGCATGGGGATTGACCCCGGCCACGGCCAGACGCGGACTTGCGACGCCGAAACGCCGCTTCAGCGAATTGGCGACGATGCGCCCGGTGTCCACGATCAGGCGCTCGGAAAGCGCCGGCACCACGTCGCGCAGCGGGATGTGGATGGTCACCGGCACCGCCCTGAGCCCGGGACTGACCAGCATCATGACCGGCTTGCCCGGCTTGCCGGTCCAGGCTGCAGACATCGTGCCGAGAAACTCGGTATGGCCGGGATGGCTGAAGCCGGCGTCGTAAAGCACCTTCTTGTTGATCGGATTGGTCACCACCGCCGCGGCAACGCCGGCGCGCACGTCGCCGACGGCGCGAGCGATCGCTTCGATGACCGCCTGGGCGTTGGCAGGGTCAGGCACGCCGACGCGCGCGGCGATCGGCGCTTCCAGCTGCACGATCGGCAGCGCGCGCTCGAAGGTGGCAGCCGCAGTGTCCGGCGTGACTGTCTCGATCGGGCAGTCGACGCCCAGCATGACGGCGCGCTCGGCAAGCACCGCCCGATCGGCCAGGCAGTAGAACGGCGGCAGCGCCAACTCGTGTCGCCGCAGCCACGCGGCAATCGTGATGTCCGGTCCAATGCCGGACGGCTCCCCCATGGTGAGGGCAAGTGGCGGTAGCATCCCCGGTGCCCCTTTGCGCAGGTCCTCAGCGATATTCGATGATCGCCGCCTTGCGCAGTTCGTCCAGATAGTCCTTACCGAGGTCCTTGGCCTGCTTGAGATAAAGGTCGTTGGTTACCTCGGCCCGCGCCCCCGCGGCGCTCTGCACCTGCCTGACCGAGCACACCGCGATCAGTTCGATGCCATCACTCATCTGGTACGGCGGCGCCGTCTTGCCGGCCGGAGTCTTCTTGATGTCTTCGCCTTCGGCACCGTTGAGCTGGGTGGCGTCGCGCCGGCCGATGTCCTTGACCACTACGCCGCGCAGCAGCTTCGCTTGCGCGATGCTGTTGCCGCAGCCCTGGAAGCGCTGGCGAAACGACTCGGCCTCGCGCCGTCGCTGGGTATAGAGGGAGGTCGGCGAGCCCTGAGGCACGATGAACACGATCTGTTGCAGTATGTACTCGTTGAGCAACATCTGACCCGGATTGCCCTTGGCGAGCATGGCGCTGGTGATGTCCTGCGATTTCACCTGCGCTTTGCTCCTGGTGCGCATCTGAACGAGATATTGCCAGGTCAGCTGGGCACGCAGACGCTGCTTCAGCGATGACGCATCCACACCGCGCGAGGCCAGCGCCTTGGTGAATTGCGCCGGCGTCATCTTCACCTGCTGGGCAATCGAGGCAAAGGCGCCCTCGACCTGGGCGTCGGGCACGGCAACGCCGCGCTTGCGCCCCTCGTACATTTCCAGGGCTTCGCTGATCAGCTCGTCGGTCGCGATCTTGGTGCTGGACTTGGCACCGCCCAGCTGCATCAGCTTGAGGCGCTGGGAAATGTCGTAATTGGTGATCGGGTCTTCGTTCACCAGGACCGCGATCGAGCTGTCGCGCTTGCCGAGTGTCGGGATGTCCGGCATCTCGGTCTTGCCGGTGACCGGCGGGCCGGTGACCTTGGTCCCTCCCGAATTGAACATGTCGCCCAGGCCGCCACACGCGGCCAGCCCGGCCGCGCCAACGGCGACGAGGCTGGCAACCGCCAGACGGCGCAGCACAGGACTTCTCGGAAGCGTCAACGGCATTCCCCGGAATCGGTACCGGCACGATGCAGCGGCGAAGTATCAGGCGCCAGCCGGTGGGCAGAGCGTGGCCGCATCATTACGTCAAATCGGGCGAAAAAAAGGGTACTGCACCAGACAAGATCGTCAATTGGTCCCGCTGGCCAGATTGGTCTGATACGACGTGTCGCCAACGGTGCGGAGCTGCAGGCGGAAGGTGAGCCAACGGCTCGGTGTGACATCGGTATAGCCGGCGCGCGTTTCGTTGTAGGCCAGCGAGAAGGTCAGGCACTCGTTATCGAAGGCGAGACCGAAGCTGTTGCTGGCAATGTTGTTGTTGTTGATATCGTAGGTCATCGTGCCGAACGCCCGCCAGTTGTCGGTGAGATTGACCGAGCCGGCGCCGCGCACGACCGAAGCCGGCGCCAGAGTTGAGCTGTACGGATTGTGGCGAAGGTAGAGATAGGCGGCCGAAGCGCTGACCGGCCCAAGTGCCGCGGTCGCCTCGAGCTCCCCGCGATTGAGGGCGAAGTCCGCGTTGTCGAAGCGGCCGTTGGCGGTGATCCGCGGCCCGAGGCCGGTATCGAGGCTGGCGCCGGCGACATAGTCGGACCGCCTCGTCTCGAGGCCGGACAGCCCGCTCGACAATCCGGCCACGGTTCCGCCGACTCCGGCGATGTCCGTCGTCGCGTAGGAGTTAGCTCCCGCCAGCTGCAACGACTGGCCGAAGGTCGCATCCACCGAGGCGCCGTTGTCGAAGCTGCCGTTGTAGTGGATGCCGAGGTTCAGCCGTGTGCCGCCTTCCACGCGGTCGTAGCCCGAGAACTTGTCGTAGTCGAACAGGTTCGACACGCCGAACACCAGGCTCTGCGCGTCGTTGTTGGGCAACTTGCCGGCGCTCATCTCGTCCGGACGCACGATCAACTGGGCGCGTGGCTCGATGATATTCGTGGAATGGGCCGTTTGCGCCAGGATCGGCAGGCTCCAGTCGACGCCGACCGCCGGCATGAAGCGATAGGCGGTGGCATCGGATGTCAACCCGGCCGCCACCGCCGCCGAGGTCTGGCCGTTGAGATAGAACGCGTCGCCGCGCACATAGGCAAAGGGCGTAATGACCTGACCCATCGGGCCGATGAACCGCCGCTTCCAGTCGGCCTGTTCGGTGGCGCGGACGAAGGTGCCGGCGGTGCCGCTGTAGTACTTCGGTCCGCTGCCGCTGTACTGGAACCAGTCATCCTCGGCGCGGGTGAGCGCCGTCAAATTCGAGGTCAACGAGAATTCGCCGCCGAACACCGGATTGTCGGCGTATTTCTTGCTGTCGATCTCGCCCACGACCGGCTGGCGGCCTTGATTGTAGCGATCCCTCTCATTGCCGGTCATCGACGCCTGGCTGGTGAGGATCTGGTAGTAGGACGCGCGCGCCTCGAAGTAGTTGCGATCCCGCAATCCGGTCAGATGGACGGTGGAGGTGATGTCCGACGTGCTGCCGCTGAGAACGCCGTAATCGCGCGTGAAGGTCCGATCCGTCAGCAGCGTGCCGTTCCAGCCGAACGTCCAGTCCTGGGTGAGGTTGAACTCGCCACTGGTGTTGATGCCGCCGCGCAGGTCGCGGTGGCCCGGCGATCCGGATGCAAAGGCATTCGGGTCTCGCTGGCTGATCCCCGCCATTCGAATCGCATATTGGCCGTTCGACAGCCGGTGGCGGAACTCGAGCTGACCGAGGAAGCCCTGCCGCGAAAGATAGGTCGGTGTGAAGGTGACGTCCTTGTTGGGAGCGATCACCCAGTAGTAGGGCAGCGACCCGTAGAAGCCGAGCTTCTCGGCATAGCCGAAACTGGGCACAAGTAAGCCCGACTTGCGCTTCACGGTCGGGTCGGGGAGCGCGAAATAGGGCGCCCACGCCATCGGCAGGCCCATGAATTCAAGCTTGGCGTTCGTGAAGTAGACCATGTGCTCCTTGTGGTCGATCACGATCTTCGCGGCCTTCACGTCCCACAGCGGAGGCTTGTCAGGGTTCTGCTTGCACGGTTCGCAGGCGGTGTAGCTGCCCTCCGTAAACGTCGTCGTGTCGCCGCTGCGCTCGGCGCTTTCGGCACCGAAATGCGTGTGGTCGGCACTGTCGACCCTCAGCGACTGGACGAAGCCGTCGCGAAAGTCGTCGGTGATGTCGATGTAGTCGCTGTAGATCGCCGAGCCGGTCGGATCGACCAGCTTCACATGTCCCTCGGCGAACAGGCGACCGCTGGTCTTGTTGTAGGTGACCTTCTCGGCTTCCAGCGTGTAGCCGCCGAAATAGATCTTCACGTTGCCGACGGCGGAGACGGCATTGTGGTCGTAGTCGTAGACCAGCTGGTCGGACTCGACGAGCATGCGCTCGCCGGGAGTGAGCGACGGGGCCTTGATGACCGTGTCGCCCACGGCCGCCATGCCGACAGTTGGAACGCCGAAGGAGAGCAGCACCGCAGCCAGCGCGGCATACATCAAGCCCCGGCCGAAAATGCGGCCGGTCGATCCCCCGTCAGCGACCCTTGTCGCCGCCCCGCTCATCCATCCTCCAGATGCAACAGAACCGTTACCCCGAACAGCGTTGCCACAATCGCTGGCAACCATGCCGCTAGTGGCGGTGGAACGATTCCGCCACTCCCCAAATCCCAAGCAATCTTCATGAGAACATAAAGCATGAAGCCCACCGCGACGCCAGTGATAATCATCCATCCGACGTCCCGGGAACGGGAGAATCTCAACGAAACATTGGCCGCGATCAGCACCATGGCGAGGAGCAGGATCGGTCGAGATAAGAGCACGTTGTATTGTAGCAGAAACCGGTTGCCGGGCACACCTGCTCGTTGCGCCGAGGCTGCCAGGCCCGGAAGAGACCAAAACGAAATAGATTCAAGCTGTAAGAAGGTTCTCTTAACCTCACTGGCGGACAGGTTCGTGGGCAGGCGGTAGGTCGCCACCCGGCGCGGGGTGGCATTGGGGGCCGTCACGATGGCGTTCTCCAGGCGCCACAGCCCGGGTTCGTAGTGGCCCCGGTCTGCGTCGATTTGCTCTCGGAATTTTCCCCCGTGATCGAACACGTAGGCCGTCACGCCGATGAGGCCGAGACCGTCGTCAAAGGACTGGGGGGCGCCGACAATCGATTTGCCGTCCTTGGTCGCCTGGCGCACCCACACCGCTCCGTTGCCGGATACGGGCGGCCGATGGCCGGTGGGGATCACCTGGGTGGTGAGCTGGTTCGACAAGTTGAGCAGACTGGCCGCCACCGGATTGTATACCGTCGTTCCGACGATCCCGATGACGAGGCCGACGATGCAGGCCGGCAACAGGAACTGGATGGCCGAGATGCCGGCTGCCCGCGTCACCACCACTTCGAGCCGGCGATTGGCCACCACGAAGGCGGCAATCGACCCGTAGAGGACGGCGAAGGGCAGGGCGTCCTCGGTCATGCTCGGCACGCGAAACAGCGCCACCAGGGCAAGCGTGAAGCCGCCCGTGAAATCCCCCTTGAAGGCACGGTTGAAGAACTCGACGTAGGTGACGGCCATGATCAGCAGGAAGCCCATCAG
Source organism: uncultured Alphaproteobacteria bacterium (assembly GCA_963750065.1). GTDB lineage: Bacteria > Pseudomonadota > Alphaproteobacteria > Rhizobiales > Kaistiaceae > CAVSRC01. The sequence goes on along the minus strand of CAVVPK010000019.1, from coordinate 144,300 downwards.
GAAGATGGACAGCACCATTTTCGCGAAGTGGCGGGCGAAATAGAGCGAGAGGGTGCGACTGAACATGGGGCGCTAGCGGCTGCCTGCGGCCGGCGCCGCGACGCCGCTGCGCAGCATGCCGCTGGCGCGCGCGAACATGGCTTCGGCGACGGTGACGATGGCTTCCGGCGGCCGCAGCTGGCGGCCGGCCAGAACCAGCACGCAGGCGGCAAGCACGCCGCCGAGCGGGACGGCGTACATCAGCCAAATGGCGAACGTGCTCGTCTCGGCGAGGTTCGGCAGGAAGACCCCCAGAGCACGCAGCACCGTCGTGGTGATCACCGCCATCGACGCGCTGGCCGCGCGGCTCTGGCGGGGCGATTCGGCCTGGCCGAGGAAGGCCAGCGGCAAGAGGGCGAAAAGCAGCCCGTAGAGCGGCGAGGACAGCCGATTGTGCAGCTCGGCTCTGAACTTACCCGGATATTGGCGGAAATAGCGGTCGTCGGGATCGGGGTTGAGCAAGTAGAGGGTGTCGCGCTCGGCGGGGTGGAGCTGCGGCGTCGTGCTGCTTGAACGGAACGACGACAGGTCGAAGGCATAGGACGAGAACTCGATCATCGAGATCGACTGATCGACCTTGCTGCGCTGCTGGATGGTGCCGTTGTTCATGATCATGAACACGCCAAGCGCGTTGTCGATCACGGCGCCGCGCTCGGCCAGATAGGTGGAGGTCTGTCCCGCATCGCGGTCGTCGGAAACGAAGATGCCGTGCAGCGTGCCGTCCGGGTCGCGGCCGCGGATGTGGATCGTCAGCCCGCTGACCGGCTGCATGAACTGGCCCGGTTGCAGGATCGAGGTGAGGATATCGCTGCGCACGGTGGTGATGAGCCCCTGCCAGGCACGCAGCGACAGCGGCGCGAAGTAGAGCGACATCGCCGCGACCAGCAGCGTGACGATGATGCCAACTGCCAGCGCCGGCCGCAGAACGGTCATCTGCGACGCGCCGCTGGAATTGACCACGACAAGTTCCGAATCGCTGTTGAGACTGGTGAAGGCGTAGATCACCGCGATCAGCAGAGCGACCGGCAGCACGATGGTGACCAGCGCCGGCACCAGCAGCGCCGAAACGTAGATGAAGGTCCACACCGACTGGCCGTTCGCGGTGACCAGATCGAACTGGCGCAGCGCCTGCGACAGCCACACCATGGTCCCCAGTGCCACGAAGGTCAGCGTGGTGGCCCCGGCGATCTTGCGGAATATATACTGCTCGATGAGCCTCATACGCACCTTCGGGCCGCACCTTCGGGCCAATGCCGCCGCCGGCGATTATGGTGGGATTGCTGCATTGCGCAACGGGGTCACGGCGCACAATCTGGTATATCTGCCCGCCGCCCGGCGGTCTGCTATCGTGACCGCCGAAATACGCCCTTTTTAAGTGAGCCCCGATCCGAGATGACCGATCTTGCCCGTATCCAATTCGCCAAGCCGAACCGCAAATTCGCCACAACCGTCGTCGCCCTGACCGGCCCGGACCTGACGCTTGGCCCCCAGGCGCGCGCCCTGGGGCTCGACGCCCCGATCGCCCGCGCCGCCGCAGCGGTCGGGTTTTCCGGCAAGGCGAAGGCGATTCTCGACCTGCTGGCGCCGGCCGGGGTCGCGTTCGACCGGCTGATTCTTATCGGCACTGGCGCGCCGGGCGAGATCACGGAGAAGGACTGGGCCGATCTCGGCGGCGCCGCCGCCGGCGCGCTCGGCAAGGCCAAGGCGGCGACGGTGCTCTTCGAGCGGCCCGACGGCCGCCGCGTCGGCAGGGCCGCGGCCGCCGATTTCGCCCTCGGCATGAAGCTCAGAGCCTATGCCTTCGACAACTACAAGATGGACGGCGAGGAGAACGACAACGGCACCCGCAAGGAGCCGCTCGAGGTGACCATCCAGGTCAGCGAACTCGCCGGTGCCCGTGCCGCGTGGACTGCCCGCAGCGCGATCGTCGAGGGCGTGCTGATGGCGCGCGATCTCGTCAACGAGCCGCCCAACGTGCTCGGCCCGGTCGAGTTTGCCGAGCGGGCGAAGGGGCTGAAGGGCCTCGGCATCGAGGTCGAGGTACTGACCGAGGCCGAGATGAAGAAGCGCGGCATGCGCGCGCTGCTCGGCGTGGCCCAGGGCTCGGCGCGTCCGCCGCGTCTGGTGGTGATGCGCTGGAACGGCGGCCGCGCCAAGGACCAGCCGGTCGCCTTCGTCGGCAAGGGCGTCGTCTTCGACACCGGCGGCATCTCGATTAAGCCGGCCGGCGGCATGGAGGACATGAAGGGCGACATGGCGGGTGCTGCCGCCGTCACCGGGCTCATGCGCGCGCTCGCCGGGCGCAAGGCCAAGGTCAATGCCGTCGGCGTCATCGGCGTAGTCGAGAACATGCCCGACGGCGCCGCCCAGCGGCCGGGCGACATCGTCACCGCCATGACCGGCCGCACCATCGAGATCATCAACACCGATGCGGAAGGGCGCCTCGTGCTCGCCGATGCGGTCGCCTACACCGAGGAGCGCTTCAAGCCGCAGTTCATGATCGACCTGGCGACGCTGACCGGCGCCATCATCATCGCGCTCGGCCACCACTATGCGGGCATGTACGCCACCGAGGACGGGCTGGCCACGGCACTCAGTGCCGCCGGCGAGGCGACCGGCGAGCGTGTCTGGCGCATGCCGCTGGGCAAGGAATACGACAAGCAGATCGACTCCAAGTTCGCCAACGTCAAGAACACCGGCGGGCGCGACGGCGGCTCGATCACGGCGGCGCATTTCATCAAGCGCTTCGTCAAGGACACGCCCTGGGTCCACCTCGACATTGCCGGCACCGGCTTCGGCTCGCCGCAGAGCGAGGTCAACCGCTCGTGGGCGTCGGGCTGGGGCGTGCGCCTGCTCGACCGGCTGGTCGCCGACAATTACGAGCGGTGATGACCGAGGTCCTCTTCTACCACCTGCTGAACCAGCCGCTGGAGCACGTGCTGCCCGAGCTGCTCGAGAAATGCCTCGAGCGGCAATGGCGGGCGGTGGTGCAGGTGGGCTCCGAGGAGCGGCGCGACGCGCTCGACGCCCATCTGTGGACCTTCCGCGACGAGGGCTTCCTGCCGCACGGCACCGTCAAGGACGGCCATGCCGGCACCCAGCCGGTGTGGCTGACCACCGACCAGGACAATCCCAACGGCGCCACCGTGCGCTTCCTCGCCGATGGCGCCGACATCCCTGATTACGGCGACTATGCCCGCGTGGTGCGTCTCTTCGACGGCAACGATCCGGACGCCGTAGACCAGGCGCGGGCCGCATGGAAGGCGGCCAAGGACGCTGGCCACGACGCCACCTACTGGCAGCAGTCCGAGCGCGGGCGTTGGGAGAAGAAAGCGTAGGGCCGGGCGAAGCTGGAAAGGCCGGGCCCGCGATGGCATAAGCCGTCGCTCCACCTCGACCGGACGTTTCCATGAACCCGTTCTGGAGCCAGATTGCGCGCGAGCTTTCGCCCTATCAGCCGGGCGAGCAGCCGCGCATCCCCGATCTGGTGAAGCTCAACACCAACGAAAGCCCCTTCGGCCCTTCGCCGCTTGCGCTGCAAGCCATGCGCGCCGCAGCAGCCGATACCCTGCGGCTCTATCCCGATCCCGAAGCTACGGAACTGCGCGGGGCGCTCGCCGCGCATCACGGCGTGAAGCCTGAACAGGTGTTCGTCGGCAACGGGTCGGACGAGGTGCTGGCGCATGCCTTCGTTGCGCTCCTCAAGCAGCCGAAACCGCTGCTGTTTCCAGACGTCACCTACAGCTTCTATCCCGTATGGGCACAGTTGTTCGGCCTCGCCTCGGAGACCGTGCTGCTGGACGACGGGATGCGCATACGGGTCGAGGATTATGGCCACGAGGCGGGGGCGATCGTGATTGCCAATCCCAACGCGCCGACCGGGATTGCGCTGCCGCGCGCCGAGATCGCGCAACTGGTCGAGGATCACCCGGACGTCCCGGTGCTGGTCGACGAGGCCTATGTCGACTTTGGCGCCGAAAGCGCGGTTCCGCTGATCGCGGATCATCCGAACCTGCTGATCGTGCAGACCATGTCGAAGTCGCGGGCGCTCGCCGGCCTGCGGGTCGGCTATGCGCTGGGCGACGTTGGCCTGATCGAGGCGCTGCGGCGCGTGAAGGACAGCTTCAATTCCTATCCGCTCGGCCGCATCGCACAGGCGGGCGCGTGCGCCTCGGTTCGTGACGAAGCCTATTTCCGCGAAACGTGCGCCAAGGTCGTGGCGGCGCGCGAGGCAATGGCGCGCGAGTTGGTCGGGCTCGGCCTTGTCGTTCTGCCTTCGAGCGCGAATTTCGTCTTCGCCACGCACCCGGCGTGGAGCGGACCCGAACTGGCGGCGGCGCTCCGCGACCGTGCTGTGCTGGTGCGGCATTTCAACAGGCCGCGCACCGCGCCCTGGCTGCGCATCACCGTCGGCGGGGAAGAAGACGTGCGGCGGCTCGTCACGGCGCTGGCCGAGATTCTCGGACAGCGATAGCGGCCGGCTACTCGCTCTCCGCCATCGCCGCTTCCAGATCGGCACTGGCGGAAAGCCAGCTTTCCTCGGCCTTGGCCAGCTTGCGAACCGCCTCGGCGCGCGCCTTGGCAAGGAAGGCGGCTTCGGTCGGATTGCGCTCGTAAAGCCCGGAATCGCCGAGCTTTACGTCAAGACGATGAATCTCTTTCTGAAGAGAATCGATCAAGGATTCGGTGTCCTTGATCTTTCGGCGCAAGGGCGCAGTCTGCTGGCGCCGCCCGGCGGCCTCGCGGCGGCGGTCCTGCGCCGTCGCATTTGCCGGTGCCTTGCGGGCGCCGCCGTTGCCGCCATTGCCGCCGCCACGGCTGTCGAGCACCGCGCGCCGGTAATCGTCGAGGTCGCCGTCATAGGGGGCGGCCGTGCCGCCGGCGACCAGCCACAGCCGGTCGACCGAGGCCTCGATCAGGTGGCGGTCGTGGCTGATCAGGATGACCGCACCGGGAAACTCGGCCAGCGCCAGGACCAGCGCTTCGCGGCTGTCGATGTCGAGATGGTTGGTCGGCTCGTCGAGGATCATCAGGTTGGCGCCGGAGAAGGTGGCGAGCCCCAGAAGCAGGCGCGCCTTCTCGCCGCCGGAGAGATCGGCGGCCTTGGTGTCCATCTTGGTGCGCACGAAACCCAGCGCCCCGGTGCGGGCGCGCACCTGGGCCTCGGTGGCGTCCGGCATCAGGTCGCGGACATGGTCGTAGGGCGACCACGCGGGTTTCAGTTCGTCGAGCTGGTGCTGGGCGAAATAGGCGACGTCCAGCCGATGCAGGCGGCGGAAGTGCCCGCCCATCGCATCGAGCCGGCCGGCGAGCAGCTTGGCCAGCGTCGACTTGCCGTTGCCGTTGGCGCCGAGCAGGCCGATGCGGTCGTCGTCGTCGAGCCGCAGGTTGAGGCCGCGCAGCACCGGCTTGTCGGCTTCGTAGCCGACCGAGACGTCCTCCATCTGCATGATCGGCGGTGCCGCAGGCTTGGCCGGCGGCGGAAAATGGAAGGGGACCACCGTGTTGTCGGCGAGTGCGGCGATCGGCTCCAGCTTCTCCAGCATCTTCAGGCGTGACTGTGCCTGGGTCGCCTTCGACGCCTTGTAGCGGAAGCGGTCGACGAAGGACTGCAGGTGGCGGCGCTGGTCGTCCTGCTTGGCCTTCAGCTTCAGTTGCAGCGCCTGGCGCTCGCGCCGCTGGCGGTCGAAGGAATCGTAGCCGCCGCGATAGAGCGTCAGCTTGCCCTGGTCGAGATGGACGATTGCGTCGACGGCGCGGTTCAGGAGGTCGCGGTCGTGGCTGATGATGATGACGCTGTAGGGATACTTGGCAATGTAGGTCTCCAGCCACAGCGTGCCTTCGAGGTCGAGATAGTTGGTGGGCTCGTCGAGCAGCAGCAGGTCGGGCCGCGTGAACAGCGTCGCGGCGAGCGCCACGCGCATGCGCCAGCCGCCGGAGAAGGACGAGCAGGGCTGCTTCTGCGCCGCCTCGTCGAAGCCGAGACCGGCCAGAATCGTGGCGGCGCGCGCCTCCGCCGAATGGGAATCGATATCGGCCAGCCGCATATGGATTTCGGCGATGCGGTGCGGATCGTGCGCCGTTTCGGCCTCGGCAAGCAGCCGCTCGCGCTCGTGATCGGCGGCCAGCACCACCTCGATCAGGCTTTCCGGCCCGCCCGGCGCCTCCTGTGCCACCTGGCCGATGCGCGCGTGCCTGGGCAGGGCGACCGAGCCGCTCTCCGGCCCGATTTCGCCGGAAATCAGCCGGAAGAGGGTGGTCTTGCCGGCACCGTTCGGCCCCACCAGTCCGGCCTTGCTGCCGTCGGGCAGGGCCACCGTGGCGTGGTCGATCAGCAGGCGATGGCCGATCCGGTAAGTGAGGTCGTTGATATGCAGCATGGCCGCGGGGTTGTGCCGCGAACCGGGCGAGGGGGCAAGGGGCGGGGCGGGAGCCCCGCCAAATCAGCCGGTATCCGGCTCAGCCGCAGATGCCCTTGAGCTTGCAGTAATCCTGCATGGCGTCGGAAATCGTCTGCTTCAGCCCGGCGATGCGCGCCTGATAGGCCTGCACGATGCAGGCGACGTCGCCGCCGCATTGGTGGCGTTGGGCAAGCCAGGCACGCTGCTCGTCCTGCGCCGCGCCGCGCGCACCCATCAGCATGGGGATCTGCATGCGCACGCCGTAGAGCGTCGCCATCTGGGTATCGAGGTCGGAGAGCACATAGCTGGCGCAGATCGCCGTCTCGTCGGGTGTCGCCGCCTTGGTGCAGTCGAAGCTGGCGGCACTGGCCGGCGCGACGCCTGCGGCGAGCGCGACGGTGGCCACGGCGAAAAATGCAAGGCCCTTCGAAGAAATCCCCATATCTACCTCCTCGCCTGATCCGCCGCACCCAAGGCTGAGATTAGCAGACCCGTGCGACGGATTCGCCGGGTTTCGGCTGAAGAATCTCCCGAAATCCGTGACCGCATGGCGGCTGTGACTGCGGACCTTGGCGCGCTTGCTGCATCGGCTAGTATCGTCCGGGCGCGGTCCCGGCCGAAACCCCTGTGGAGCAGACTCGATGAGACATCTCGCGTTCTGCCTTTCCGTTGCCTGTCTGGCGCTGCTGGCGATTGCGCCGCAGGGCGCGGCGGCCGGCACGCTCGACACTGTGCGCAAGGCCGGCGTGCTCAAATGCGGCGTCAGCGAGGGGCTGCCCGGCTTTTCCGACAAGAACGCCGCCGGCGTCTGGCACGGCTTCGACGTCGACTTCTGCCGTGCCGTCGCCGCCGCCGTGCTCGGCGATCCCGACAAGGTGCGTTTCGTGCCGCTTTCGGCGGCGGCGCGCTTCGATGCCCTGACCAAGCGCAAGATCGACCTTCTGTCGCGCAACAGCACCTGGACCATGGAGCGCGACCTCAAGCTCGGCATCGATTTCGCCGGTGTCTCCTACTACGACGGCCAGGGCTTCCTGGCGCTGGCGGTCGACGGCTTCACCAGCGCGCTGCAGCTCGAGGGCGCGCGCATCTGCGTGATCGAAGGCACCACCACTGAGACCAACGCTGCCAGCTGGTTTGCCGCGCGCAACATAAAGGTCAGCTTCATGACCTTCGCCACGCGCCACGAGGCACGCGCCGCCTATGCCGCGCGCGACTGCGACGTGTTCACCGCCGACCGCTCGGCGCTCGCCGCCGAACGTTCGCTGCTGCCGGCGCCCGCAGACCACATCATCCTGCCCGAGGTCATCTCCAAGGAGCCGCTGGGCCCAGTGACCCGTGACAACGACCGCGTCTGGACCGACCTCGTGCGCTGGACGCTGTTCGGCCTGATCGATGCCGAGGAGGCCGGGATTTCCTCCCGCAACATCGATCCGCAGACGGTCGGCGGCCCGGCCCAGCGCCAGCGTGCCATCGACATGGGCAAGCCGGCGACCGAAGCCCTCGGCCTCAAGGACGACTGGCTGGCCGTGGTTGTCGCCAGGCTCGGCAATTACGGCGAGATCTTCGACCGCAACCTCGGCGAAGGCAGTCCGCTCGGTATCCGCCGCGGCCTGAACGCGCTGTGGACCGAGGGCGGCATCCTCTACGCCCCGCCGATGTGAGCTGGCCGGCCGTGATGCGCAACCCGATCCTTGCGGCCGCAGCGGCGCTGCTTGTGGCGCTGCTGCTCGACGCCCCGGCGGCGGCGCGCGTCTTCGCGCTCGCCCCGGTCGAACGGGCGGCGGTGACCATCAACGTCACCGACCTGCTCGCCAACGAGCCGCGCCTGCCGCTGCCCGTGCGCCAGCGCGGCGCGGCGCTCGTCGCCTACTATCAGGACAGTGGCGGGCCGCTGCTCTGGCTCGGCCACGAGCGCATGGACGACTTCGTCGCCCGCCTGCGCGCCGCGGCCGATGACGGCCTCGATCCGCGCTCCTATCCGGCGGACCATCTGGCAAGAATGGCCGCGGCCGTTGCCCACACCGATGCGCGCAGCCGCGCCATCATCGAGCTCTACTTCTCCGCCGCCTTCCTCGAATACGCCTCCGACCTCCAGGTCGGCCGCCTGCTGCCGCACAAGGTCGATCCCAACTTCTTCCTCAAGAACCGGTCGATCGACCAGCTTGCCGCGCTGAACCGGCTTGCCGAGGCGAAGGACATCGCTGCCTTCTTCACTGCCTGGCAGCCATCGGCACCGGACTATGCGGCGCTGAAGCAGTCGCTTGCCGCCTACCGGGCAATCGCCGGTGCCGGAGGCTGGCCGTCGGTGCCGCTCGGAGATTCGTTGAAGCCCGGCGTGAGCGACGGGCGCGTACCGCTGTTGCGTGCACGGCTGGCGCTCACCGACGGCGCGCCGCCCGGTCAGCCGGGCAGCGACGGGGTCTATGACGATGGTCTCGTCGCTGCGGTCAAGGCGTTCCAGAAGCGCCACGGCCTGGCGGACGACGGCGTCGTCGGCCGCAACACCGTTGCCGCGCTCAACGTGCCGGTCGCGGAGCGCATCGGCGAGATCGTCGTCGCCATGGAGCGCTGGCGCTGGATGCCGCCCGACCTCGGCCGCGATCACCTGATCGTCAACATTGCCGGCTTCGACCTCAAGCATGTCGAGAACGGCAAGGCGGTCGACCGCATGGCGGTGGTGGTCGGCAAGCCCTACAGCCGCACGCCGGTGTTCAGCGACCGCGTGCGCTATCTCGAGTTCAATCCCTACTGGAACGTGCCCGCCAGCATCGCCGTCAAGGAGGAGCTGCCGCGTCTGCAGAAGGACCCGGCGGCGCGCGAAGCGGCCGGTTTCGAGGCCGTGCGCGGCGATCAGGTCTATCGGCTGACCGATATCGACTGGAGCCAGTACGGGCCAGACAACTTCCCCTTCCAGCTGCGCCAGCGGCCGGGACCGGGGAATGCGCTCGGGCGGGTGAAGTTCATGTTCCCGAACCAGTTCAACGTCTACCTGCACGATACGCCGTCGCGCGGGGTCTTTGCCGAGAACAGCCGCGCCTTCAGCCACGGCTGCGTGCGCCTGTCGCGCCCGCTCGATCTGGCAAGCGAGGTGCTCGCGGCCGCGCCCGGCTGGGACCGGCAGCACATCGATGCGGTGGTTGCCGGCGGCGAGCGCACGATCGTCAATCTTCCCCAGCCGCTGCCCATCCACATCACCTATCTGACCGCCTGGGTCGATGGTGGCACGGCGAATTTCCGCAACGACATCTACGACCAGGACGCCAAGCTGATCAGCGCGCTGGATGGCCGCGCCATGGCCTGGTAAGCCGGCAAAGGAAGGGACGGGCAAATGAGCGAACACGAACCGATCGACTGGAAGACGCACGGGGTGAAGGTCATCCCCGGTGACCAGCTCGATCCCAACACGGCACAGACGCCGGGCATGGACCGCGCCGCGGCGATCAACCTCGCCCGCGTCGGGGCGCAGAAGATCTGGGCCGGCACGGTCAAGATCCAGCCCAATGCCAAGACCGGCGCCCATCATCACGGGAGCCTGGAGAGCGTCATCTACGTGGTCAGCGGCAGGGCGCGCATGCGCTGGGGCGATCATCTGGAATATGTCGCCGAGGCCGGGCCCGGCGACTTCATCTTCGTGCCGCCCTACGTGCCGCATCAGGAGATCAACGCCTCCACCGACGAACCGCTCGACTGCGTTATGGTGCGCTCCGACAACGAGGCGGTGGTGGTCAATCTCGACATCGAGCCGGTGGAGAAGCCGGAAGCCGTCGCCTGGGTCGACCCGATCCACAAACACTCCTGAAAGCGAGAAGCAGCATGAGAGTCCGTCGTTCCGGCCTGGCGGCACTCGCCGCAGCATGTCTGCTGGCGTCTTCGCCGGCTTTCGCGGCCACGGCCGTGTGCACGGCGAAGGATTCCGCCGGCAAGCACTGGAGTGAAACCAAGACCGCCTTGTTCGACTGGGAAGCCAAGGCCATCGCTGGCGCACTGGCCAAGGGCGACTGCCAGGACCACAGCAAGCACCCCGGCACCTGCAAGGTGGTGAGCTGCAAGGTGACGAAGTAGGGGAGCCATGCCGCCCTCATCTTGAGGTTCTCGCCGCTGGCGAGCCTCGAAGGACGGGCGGCCTGTGGTTCGAGGCTTGCTCCGCGCGCACCTCACATGAGGCCGCTCTGTGTGGCTTTGCTGCACTTGCCTCCCGCCGCATCCGGGCGTATCCCAGCGGCCGTCAACAACCGCGGGGCCGTTTTCGGCTCGAGCCAGAAGGAGCGTTTTATGTCCAAGGCCATTGTTGCCCGTCGCCCTGCTGGCGAGGGGGTCGCCGCTTAAGCGGTATCGATCCGTCCTGAATTCCGTCGGCCGCTCAAGACCGGCGTTCTCTCGACCAGCGTCAAGCCTTCGTTCGCTGCCCTGCGGGGCGGCGTGATGTCGCTTGGCTCTCGCGCCTGCCGCGAAGCCGAAACGGTCGAGACCAATGACCAACATATCTTCCCGACTGGCCGACTACGGCTGGTCCCAGTTCTTCCAATCGCAGCTGAGCCCCGCCGACCTGGCGCGCTCTTCTCCCATGCGCGTATTCGCCGTTCACAGGAACGGCCTCGACGTGGCAGGCGCTGACTACGACGGGCGCGTGCCGCCCGTCGCTGTTGCGGACGATGACGAGGCCCACGCCACGGTGGGCGACTGGCTGCTCGTCGACCGCATGAGCGGGGCGCCGGAGCGCGTGCTCCAGCGCAAGAGCCTGTTCAAGCGCAAGGCCGCCGGCAGCGGGCGGCGCGTGCAGCTCATCGCCGCCAATGTCGATACGCTGTTCATCGTCACGTCGTGCAATCAGGACTTCAACGTCGCCCGCCTCGAACGCTATCTGGCACTCGCCCGCGAGGCCGACGTGACCCCGGTGATCGTGCTCACCAAGGCCGATCTCGCCGACGATACGCGTGCCTATGTCACGCGGGCGGCGAAGCTGATGCCGGGCCTGCTGGTCGAGTGCCTCGATGCCCGCATGCCGCAAGAAGCCGCCCACCTCAGGCCATGGTGCGGCACAGGCCAGACGGTGGCGCTGGTGGGCTCGTCCGGCGTCGGCAAGTCGACGCTGATCAACACGCTGACCGGCGGCGATCTCGTCACACGGCCGATTCGTGAGGACGACGCCCATGGCCGCCACGCCACCACCGGCCGCGCGCTCTATTCGCTGGCGGCGGGCGGGCTGCTGATGGACACGCCCGGCATGCGCGAACTGCAATTGGCCGACGCCGGCAGCGGCATCGAGGATGTCTTCGCCGACATCGTCGCGCTTGCAGCCAAATGCCGCTTCGCCGATTGCAGCCACGACAGCGAGCCGGGATGTGCAGTGCGCGCGGCGCTTGCCGATGGCTCGCTCGATGAGGCGCGCTTCGCCCGCTATCAGAAGCTCGCCCGCGAAGATGCGCACAATTCGGCGGCGCTGCACGAGCGGCGGGCACGCGACCGCGACTTCGGCCGCATGGTCAAGCGCGTCATGAAGGAGAAGACCGGGCGGCGAGGGCTTTAGGCCGGCTGAATTGGCAACCCGAAACGGAACCGGCGGGCCTGTGGCCCGCCGGCGCCAAGCATATCGCGAGGCGCTCAGAAATTGTAGTTCGCGCCGATCCTGAACACGTGGGCGACCGGGTCCGCCGTCTGCGCGGATGACGCAAGCGTACCGGCCGGTGCGGTGACAGTGCTGAACTTCATGTAGGAATAGTCGGCCCGGACCGAAATCTTGTCGGTGACGGCGTATTCCGCGCCGACGCCGATGGCGTAGCCCCATGTCGAGGCGGAATGTCCGGGATAGGTGGGGTCGACATCGGCATCGGCGGACAGATAGGCCGCGCCGCCTTTCGCGAATAGCAACGTCCTGCCGAAGGCGACGCCGGCCAAGCCTTCCACAGTTGCCACGCTGTGATAATTGGCGGTGCACGTAAAGGACGGATTGGTGCAGGTCTGCGTGCCGTGGAACGTCATGCCGCTGAGGCTCGCTTCGGCGCCCAAAACGTAGCGGCCAAACTGGCGGCGATATCCGGCTTGCACGCCAGCCAGTGCGCCACCGAGGTGCTGGGTATTCATAGTGCCGCCATCGATGGCGGCCTCTCCCACGCCGCCGCCAACATGGACACCGGCATAGAAGCCGCTCCAGTCGTAAGCCGGCTCGGCCGAAAGAAGAGACGGATAGGACATATCCGCTGCTTGCGCGCTTGCGGCGCAAAGCGCCAGGGCGCCGGCAACCAGCAGTGATTTCATCGGAATGACCCCAAAAAGCAGTTGATCAGGTACAACCGCAGGGTGCTTCCGTATGGTTACCGTGACCTTAACGGACGGCGTCTTCTTGGTGCGTTTCGGCTCGGTGCCCTGCGACCATTAGGCCCACCTGTCAGGTGAGCCCGGTCCCCGTCTCGCGCTGGAAGTAGAGCAGGTCGAGCGGCGGGGCGGCGTCCTTGCCGGCGGCGATGGTCAGAAGCGTATGCGCCTGACCGCGATGGTGCGTCTGATGGTTGAAGAAATGCGCCAGCGCCGGCGTCAGCTTCTGGGTGATGTCGGCCGGCTTGACGATGGTGCGATAGGTGAAGGTGCCGGCGAGATCGGCGTCGCTCAGGCCGTCCACATAGGCGACGATGCGTTCGTCCTCGGCGCGGCGGGCTTCGGTCAGTGCCGGCAGGTCGTCGAACAGAATCTCGTCCAGACGCGTCGGCTGCGGGCCCGTGCCGGTGAACCGCTTGAGCCAGATCCGGTCGGTGACCAAGAGATGGTTGAGCGTGCCGCGGAGCGAGCCGAAGAAGGCGCCGCGATCGGCCCGGTAGTCGGCATCGGAAAGCGTCGCCGTCGCCGCGTAGAGGCGGTCATTTGCCCAGCGATTGTAGGCGGCGAACACGGCGAAATGGCTCTGCATGGGTTGACCCCGTCAACGTCTGGAACAGGTCAAACCTACTGACTTGCATGAGGGGAGGGAAGGCAATGGCCATCGTGTTCTATGAGCGTTGTGCGGCCGCCGCCTGAGCCGCCCGCGGCCTGAGGCTTTGCAACCGGCTGTTACAAACCGGCCAATCCCTGAAATACGCGAGTTACTCCGACCTGTTTCATTCCCGGCCATGCAGTACGCCGCTCAATCGAAAGCGCCGTGCGATGCATCCGTGGCGACGCCGCGGCGTTGTGGGCGACTGTCTGAAGCTGATTCAAGGAGTGACTCAATGTTCCGCAAAGCGCTTGTCGCAACCGCGATCATCGCAACCTTCGCCGTCCCCGCCTTCGCGGCGACCAAGGCCTACTATGTCGAGCAGAGCGTGAAGACCAACCGCTGCTACATCACCACGCACAAGCCGAACGGCAAGACGATGAAGGAAATCGGCACCAGCAGCTACGCGACGCGCGCCAAGGCCTCTGCGGCCATGAAAGCGGCGCCGGAGTGCAAGGCCAAGAAGGCGTAGCCACCGCGCAGTTTTGTTTCCGCTTAAAGAAACGCCGGGCTTTTCGCCCGGCGTTTCGTCCTTCCCCACTTGTGGTCCCTGCGACCGGCGTGTCAGCCGTGCAGGTCGAAGCGGTCGAGCTCCATCACCTTGGCCCAGGCCGCCACGAAGTCCTTGACGAACTTCTTCTCAGCATCGTCCTGCGCATAGACCTCGGCCAGCGCCCTCAGCTGCGAGTTGGAGCCGAAGACGAGGTCGACGCGGGTGGCCGTCCATTGGGCCTTGCCGGTCTTGCGGTCATGGCCCTCGAACGTGCCGTCGGATGCCGCCGTCCATTCGGTGCCCATGTCGATCAGGTTGACGAAGAAGTCGTTGGTCAGCGTCTCCCGCCGCCTGGTGAAGACGCCGTTCTTCGACCGCCCGTGGTTGGCACCGAGCACGCGCAGGCCGCCGACGAGCACCGTCATCTCCGGCGCGGTCAGGGTGAGAAGCTGCGCCTTGTCGACCAGAAGCTCTTCCGGCGAGATCGTGTATTCGGTCTTCTGGTAGTTGCGGAAGCCGTCCGCCGCCGGCTCGAGCACGGCGAAGGATTCGACGTCAGTCTGCTCCTGCGTCGCGTCGGTGCGGCCGGGCTTGAAGGGAACCGTCACCTTGTGGCCGGCCTTTTCCGCCGCCTGCTCGATCGCCGCCGCGCCGCCGAGCACGATGAGGTCGGCGAGCGACACCTGCTTGCCGCCGGACTTGTTGGCGCGGTTGAACTTCGCCTGGATGGCTTCGAGGACCTTGATCACCTTGGCCAGCTGCGCCGGCTGGTTGACCGCCCATTTCTTCTGCGGTGCCAGGCGGATGCGCGCCCCGTTCGCCCCGCCGCGCTTGTCGGAGCCGCGGAAGGTCGAGGCCGAGGCCCAGGCGGTCGAGACCAACTGGGAAATCGACAGGCCCGATTTGAGGATCTGTGCCTTCAGCGCCTTGATGTCCGCGGCGTTGATCAGCTTGTGGTCGACGGGCGGCACCGGGTCCTGCCAGATCAGGTCTTCTTGCGGCACTTCCGGACCGAGATAACGCGCCTTCGGCCCCATGTCGCGATGGGTGAGCTTGAACCAAGCGCGGGCGAAGGCATCGGCGAACGCCTTCGGGTCCTTCTGGAAGCGGCGCGAGATCTTCGCGTAGATCGGGTCCATCTTCATCGCCATGTCGGCGGTGGTCATGATGATCCGGTGCGTCTTCTCGCCGGTCTCCGGATCGGGCGCATGATCCTCGGGCTTGAGGTCCTTGGGCGTCCACTGCCAGGCGCCGGCCGGGCTCTTCACCAGCTCCCACTCATAGCCGAACAGCACGTCGAAATAGCCCGAATCCCACTTGATCGGGTTCGGGGTCCAGGCGCCTTCGATGCCCGAGGTGATGGCGTCGCGGCCCTTGCCGCTGCCGTATTTCGACAGCCAGCCGAGGCCCATCGCCTCGAGCGGCGCGGCTTCCGGCTCCGGCCCGAGCAGACCGGCATCGCCGGCGCCGTGGGTCTTGCCGAAGGTGTGACCGCCGGCAGTCAGCGCCACGGTTTCCTCGTCGTTCATCGCCATGCGGGCGAAGGTCTCGCGGATGTCGCGGCCCGAAGCGATCGGGTCGGGATTGCCGTCCGGTCCTTCCGGGTTGACGTAGATGAGGCCCATCTGCACCGCAGCGAGCGGGTTTTCGAGCTCGCGGTCGCCGGTATAGCGGCTGTTGGCCTTGTCGGATGTGGCCAGCCACTCCGAACTCGGCGCCCCAGTAGACGTCCTCCTCCGGCTCCCAGGTATCGGCGCGTCCGCCGCCGAAGCCGAAGGTCTCGAAACCCATCGATTCCAGCGCGACGTTGCCGGCGAGCACAATCAGGTCGGCCCACGAAAGCTTGTTGCCGTACTTCTGCTTGATCGGCCACAGGAGCCGGCGCGCCTTGTCGAGATTGCCGTTGTCCGGCCACGAATTGAGCGGCGCGAAACGCTGCTGGCCGCCGCCGGCGCCGCCGCGCCCGTCGCCGGTGCGATAGGTGCCAGCACTGTGCCAGGCCATGCGGATGAACAGCCCGCCGTAATGGCCGTAGTCGGCTGGCCACCACTCCTGCGATTCGGTCATCAGCGCGGTGAGGTCCTTCTTCACCGCCTTCAGGTTCAGCGTCTTGAACGCCTCAGCATAGTCGAAGCCCGCGCCCAAGGGACCCG
This sequence comes from uncultured Alphaproteobacteria bacterium, assembly GCA_963750065.1. Classification (GTDB taxonomy): domain Bacteria; phylum Pseudomonadota; class Alphaproteobacteria; order Rhizobiales; family Kaistiaceae; genus CAVSRC01. The sequence continues at coordinate 128,250 of CAVVPK010000019.1, read as the reverse complement.
ACAGGGCAGAATGCTGATGCAGAATCCTGAGGTTGAGCTGCTTCGGCCACCAGTCGCTGTTGGACCGCATGCCCATGTTGGTGGCCCCGTGCACGACCGGGCATTTGCCTGCGCTATCCGCTTTCATGTCCATGTTTCTGCCTCCTCCGGGAGTTTGGGCAAACGCAACGCCGATGTCCGGCCGCGACGGTCTGCCGATGCCAGTTAATTGGGGTGCTGCATTTGCCAGGGAAGGTGGCAGGTCGACGCGATAAAATCCAATCATATTGCCAAGCATGTACGATAAGTTATCCTTATTGCGATGATCACCCTGCGCCAGCTTCGCTATTTCCATGCGCTGGCCGCGTCCGGCCACTTCCGGCGGGCGGCGGAAGCCTCCGGCGTTTCGCAGCCGGCGCTCTCCATGCAGTTGCGCGAACTTGAAACGACGCTCGGCGGTTCCCTGGTTGCGCGCGCGCGGGAGGGCGCCAGCCTCACCGATCTCGGGCGCGAGGTGGAAGACCGCGTGACCCGCATCCTGGCCGCCGTGCGCGACCTCGAAGAGATGGCGCGCACCCACGGCACGGAGATCGCCGGGCCGCTGCGCCTCGGCATCATCCCGTCAATGGCACCGTTCGTGCTGCCGCGATTGCTGACCCGCGCAGCCGAGGATCATCCCGCGCTGCAGCTCGTCGTGCGCGAGACCATCACGGCCCACCTCGTCGAGGAACTGGCCGACGGCGGCCTCGATGCCATCGTCGCCAGCCTGCCGCTCGAGGCCGGCGACTTCGAGGAGGTGGCGGCCTTCGACGATGCCTTCCTGCTCGCTGCGCCCGCCGGCTCGCCGCATGCGCGCCGCTCGCCGGCTCTGGCCGACACGATCGACGCGGACGAACTGCTGCTGCTGGAGGACGGCCACTGCCTGCGCGATCAGGCGCTGGCCGTCTGTCACCGCATCGACCCGCGGCGGCTGCGCAGCTTCGGCGCCACCTCGATTGCCACGGTGCTGCAACTGGTGGCGGCGGGGCAGGGGATCACGCTGGTGCCGCAGATGGCGGTGGATGCCGGCGTCTCCGCCGACCCGCGCCTGGCGCTGGTCCGCTTCGCCGCGCCCGAGCCGTACCGCACCGTGGGCCTCGCCTGGCGCAGGGCCTCGCCGCGGCGGGCGCATTTCCTGGCGCTGGTCGATCTGCTACGGCCGGTCGAGGCGACGCCACGACAACCGAAGACGAGGAGACAGAGGCAATGACGGCGACATGGCAATTCTGGGCACTGGCGGCCGCCGCCTTCGCGGCACTGACCGCGATCTTCGCCAAGGTGGGCGTCGAGAACATCAATTCCGACTACGCCACCTTCATCCGCACCATCGTCATTCTGATCGTCACCGCCGGCATTCTCATCAGCCTCGGCGAGATGCAGTCGCCGGCCACGGTGGCGCCGCGCACCTATCTGTTCCTCATCCTGTCGGGGCTGGCCACCGGCGGCTCGTGGCTGTGCTATTTCCGCGCCCTCAAGATCGGCCAGGCGGCGCAGGTTGCACCCATCGACAAGCTGAGCGTCGTGCTGGTGGCGATCTTCGGCGCTCTGTTCCTCGGCGAGAAGCTCAGCCTGATGAACTGGCTGGGCGTGGCGCTGATCGGCGGCGGGGCGATCCTGGTCGCGTTCTGAGCGACCTTTTCGTCGCCTTGTCGGCCGGCGACCGGCCGGGCTATACACCCGCCATCCGTCACATCAGCAAGGAACGACCCCGATGGCAGTTGAGCGTACTTTTTCGATGATCAAGCCGGACGCGACCGCGCGCAACCTGACCGGCAAGATCAACGCCCGGCTGGAGGAATCGGGGCTGCGCATCGTGGCGCAGAGGCGTGTGTGGATGAGCCGCAAGCAGGCGGAAGGCTTCTACGCCGTCCACAAGGGCCGGCCGTTCTTCGACGAACTGTGCGATTTCATGTCGTCCGGGCCGACCGTCGTCCAGGTTCTGGAGGGCGAGAACGCCATCGCCAAGAACCGCGAGGTCATGGGCGCAACCGACCCGGCCAAGGCCGATCCGGGCACCATCCGCAAGGATTTCGCCAACTCGATCGGCGAGAACTCGGTGCACGGCTCCGATGCGCCGGAGACGGCGCGCGAAGAAATCGCCTACTGGTTCTCGACGCTTGAGATCGTCGGATAGCGGCAGGCCGCCATCGAAACGGCCAATTTCGGGGCTAGGGCAACGGCCGCCGGGGCGTGCGGCCGTTCTTTGCATCGAATGACCAACCGTACCGGGGACCCATGAACAGATACCTTTTTGCCGCATCTGTGCTGCTCGCCGGCAGCCTGCCCGCGGCGGCGTTCAACGCCTCGCTGACCAAGCAGTTGAAGGAGCTCTCCGGAACGACCCGTTTCGTCCAGGCCTGCAATCTCCAGGCGCTCATCGAGGTCAGCAAGGACCGGAACGGCCTCAGGCCCACCCACGCCGCCGTCGACGCCTTGGGAGCGCCCTACATCAAGGGCGATGTGATGAAGGGAAACACCGGTGCGCTGCGCAGCCGCGACAAGTGGTACCAGTTCTCCTTCGATTGCACGACGACATCCGACCACCTCCAGGTGAAGTCGTTCAACTACAAGGTCGGCAAGCCGATCCCCAAGGACAAGTGGGAATCCTACAACCTCTACAAATGAGGTTCAGCCCGAGCGCTTGACGATGTCCTCGTCGGCCTGGCGGGCCTCCACCCAGCCGCCTTCCGCGCCGCCGGAAAGATGCTCCTTCTTCCAGAAGGGCGCGCGGCTCTTCATGTAATCCATCAGATAGCCGGCCGCCTCGAAGGCGGCGTGCCGGTGCTCGGACGCGACGACGACCAGGACGATGTCGTCGCCGACGGCGATCGTACCGTGGCGATGGATCACGGTGACGGCGGCAAGCGGCCAGCGCCTCGCCGCCTCTTCGGCGATACGGGCGATCTCGCCCTCCGCCATGCCGGCGTAGTGCTCCAGTTCCAGCGCCTTGAGCCGGCCGTTCTCCGCCCGGCACACGCCAGTGAAGCTGACCACGGCACCGACGTCCGGGCTCACGCGCTTGACCGCATCGATCTCGGCGTTGATGTCGAAGATGTCCGCCTGAACGCGGACCGTGACCGGCACGATCATGGGCAGCTACCCGCCGGTCATCGGCGGGAAGATTGCCACTTCCTGTGCGCCGGCAATCGGCACGTCGCCCGGAGCATGGACCTTGTCGACCGCCACGCGCACCGCGCGCGGCTCGGCCAGCGCCAGTTCGTAGCCGGGGCCGCGGGTCCTCAGCCAGTCGATGAGCGCGTGCGTCGTGGCGACGGTCGCCGGCGGCGTCACCTCTTCCGATTCGAGGCCGATGCGCTCGCGCACCCAGGCGAAGTAGACCAGCTTCACGGGTCCGAACCCATCAGGTGGCGGAGCCCGGCGCGGAAATAGTCGTAGCCGGTATAGACGGTGATCAGCGCCGATATCCACAAGAGCAGCAGGCCGACATAGGTGAACAGGCCGAAGTCCTGCAGGTAGTAGCGCATCAGCTTGTCGCCGGCCGGACCGGCGAGCAGGAAGCCGATGGCGATCATCTGCATGGTCGTCTTCCACTTCGCCAGCGTCGTCACCGGCACGCTGACGTGCAGCTCGGCGAGGAACTCGCGCAACCCCGAGACCGATATCTCGCGGGTCAGGATGACGATCGCCGCCAGTACCGACCAGTTGGAAATGGTGCCGTCGGAAACGAGCAGGAGGAGGGCGGTGGCCACCAGAAGCTTGTCGGCGATCGGGTCGAGGATACGGCCGATGGCCGACTGCTGCTGCCAGGCGCGGGCGAGATAGCCGTCGAAGAAATCCGAGATCGTGGCGGCGATGAAGACCGCGAAGCTCAGCCAGCGGCTGGCTGTGCTCTCCACGTAGAAGAAGAAAACCAGCAGGAAGACCGCCAGGATGCGGAAATAGGTCAGCAGGTTGGGCAGTGAAAAGGCATGCGCCTGCCTGCCTTGGGTCTGCTGGGTTGGCTGGGTCTGGTTCATCGAATTCCGCTTGCCGGTCGGGCGATTACCGCGCCGCCACGATAGAGCCTTTGGCAGTCAGATGGGATCAATTCCGTTTCTCGACCGGCGTGGGCGATCGGGCGTCGAGACCGGCGAGAAGCGATGCCGGGCATCGGTCAAGCCGGCATCGGCGTTGGGCGCCCGCCGGTCTCGACCGTACCCCCGGTACGACCTTCGCCGGCCGGCCTGATCCTGACGCAAAACAAGCTCCGTCGGAATGATTCCATCTGACTGCCAAAGGCTCTACACGCCGATCCTAACGCTTCGACGACAGGAAAGGCACCCTCAGAAGGCCGGCTCCCATCCCGCCGTTTATCTGGCGTTTCGCATGCTGCCGTCAATCGGCGGTCTGGTTGAAGAATCCGTAGATCGCCCGCGCCATCTCTTCGGAGATTCCTGGCACGGCCCGGAGATCGTCGACGCTCGCCCGCCCGACCGCCTTGGCGGTGCCGAAGTGGCGCAACAGGGCGCGCTTGCGTGCCGGCCCGACGCCGTCGATCTCGTCGAGCGGACTGCGGGCGATGTCGGATTTGCGCCGCGCCCGGTGCGAGCCAATGGCGAAACGGTGCGCCTCGTCGCGCAGGCGCTGGACGAAATAGAGGACGGGATCGCGTGGTGGCAGCATGAAGGACGGACGGCCGTTCATGTAAAACGTTTCGCGCCCGGCATCGCGGTCCGGGCCTTTGGCCACCCCGATCAGCGGCAGGTCGGTGACGCCGAGTTCGGCAAGCGTCTCGGTCACCACGGCGAGCTGGCCGCGGCCGCCGTCGATCAACAGCACATCGGGCCACGGGCCGATCGTCTCGCTCGCCTCGTCGCGCCCAGGGTCGTGCTCGACCGCCTCGCGCGGGCCCGCTTCCTTGATCAGGCGCGCGAAGCGCCGGCCGAGCATCTCGCGCATCATGGCGTAGTCGTCGCCGGGCGTGAGGTCGGCCGAGCGCATGTTGAACTTGCGGTACTGGCCTTTGACGAAGCCGTCCGGGCCGGAGACGATCATGCCGCCGACCGCATTGGTGCCCATGATGTGGCTGTTGTCGTAGACCTCGATGCGGCGCGGCGCTTCGGCCAGCCCGAAGCGTTCGGCGAAGCCCTCCAGCAGCGTGCGCTGCGAGGACGCTTCGGCCAGTTCCCGACCCAGCGCCTCGCGCGCATTGGCAGCCGCATGGGCGACCAGATCCTTCTTCTCGCCGCGCTGCGGAACAAGCACGCTCACATGTCTGTCGCCGCGCTCGCTGAGCGCCGCCTCAAGTAGCGCCCGCTCGTCGAAATCGTGCGACAGCAGGATCAGCTTCGGCGCCGGCTTGTCCTCGTAGAATTGGGCCAGGAACGCGCCGAGCACGGCGCCGGCTTCGAGCCCCTTGTCGGCGCGCGGGAAATAAGCGCGGTTGCCCCAGTTCTGGCCGGTGCGGAAGAAGAAGACCTGGATGCAGGTCCTGTCGCCGGCCTGATGCACGGCGAACAGATCCGCCTCCTCAAAGGAATGCGGATTGATGCCCTGATGGCCCGAAACGTGGGAGAGGGCGGCGAGCCGGTCGCGGTAGCGGGCCGCCTGCTCGAAATCGAGCCGCTCGGCGGCCTCGCTCATCGCGCTCTGCAGGGTGGCGCGCACCGCCTGGCTGCGGCCGGAGAGGAAGTCCTTGGCCTCCTTAACGAGGCGCCCGTAGTCGTCGAGGCCGATCTCGCCGGTGCAGGGCGCCGAGCAGCGTTTGATCTGGTGCAGCAGGCAGGGCCGCGTGCGGCTGTCGAAGACCGCGTCCGAGCACGAGCGCAGCAGGAAGGCGCGTTCGAGCGCGTTGATCGTGCGGCCGACCGCGCCGGCCGAGGCGAAGGGGCCGAAATAGTCGCCCTTGCGCGTGCGCGCGCCGCGATGCTTGGCGATCTGCGGCGCCTTGTGGTCGCCGGTGATGAGGATGTAGGGGAACGACTTGTCGTCCCTCAGAAGCACGTTGTAGCGCGGACGCAGGCGCTTGATCAGATTGGCTTCGAGAAGCAGCGCCTCGGTCTCGCTGCGAGTGGAGACGAACTCCATCGCTGCTGTCGCCATGATCACGCGCTGGATGCGCAAGGGCAGGCCCGCGGCGCGCGTATAGTTCTGCACGCGCTTCTTGAGGCTGCGTGCCTTGCCGACGTAGAGCACCGCGCCCTTGGCGTCGATCATGCGATAGACGCCGGGCGCGTTGGGCAGACGCTTGACGGCGTCGGCGATGACCTGCGGCCCCATGCGTGCCGGCTTGCCCGCCGTCCGGTCCTTGTCTGTCGTGGCTGTGTCGGTCATGGCGTCAGGCGGTATCCGGCGCGCGGTCAGCCAAGATGCTGGCCGCCATCCAGCGCGATCACCTGGCCGGTGATCGAGCCCGTCTCGACAATATAGCGGATGGTGCGGCCGAATTCCGTCAGGTCGGGAGCGCGGCCGAGCGGTGTGGCTTCGACCAGGCGGCGATAGCCTTCGTCGGTCTGGTAGATGCTGGGCAGCACCGGGCCGGGCGCGATGCCGTTGACGCGGATGCGTGGCGCCAGGGCCTGGGCGAGCCGCGCGGTGGCGGCATAGAGCGCCGCCTTGCTGACCTGGTAGGAGAAGTTGGTGGGCGTCGGCCGCCAGATGCTCTGGTCGAGCAGGTTGACGACATTGCCCTCGATGCCGTCCGGCAGTTGGCGCGCGAAGGCTTCGGCCAGGAACACCGGCGCCGTCAGGTTGATCGCCATCTGCCGGTCCCACAAGGCGCGATCGAGCGAACCGACGGCGTCGGCCTGGAAGATCGAGGCATTGTTGACCAAGAGGGTCAACGGCCCCAGCGCTGCCGCAGCATCGCCGACGATCTGCGCCAGGCAGTCCGGCTCGGCGAAATCACCGGTGACGATCGCGGTGCGCCCGCCCGAATCGCGGATGGCCGCGGCTATCTCCTCGGCTTCGGCGCGCGAATGGTTGCAGTGGACGGCCACTGCCCAGCCATGCGCGCCGAGGTCTTCGGCGATGGCGCGGCCGATGCGGCGCGCACCGCCGGTTACCAGCGCGACGGGAGAGGCGAGAGGCATAACCTTTGGTTAACCCTATTTAATTGTGGCCGGCCGGCCGGCAGCCGACGAAACCTAGATAAGGCTCACCGGGCGAATGTCCAAATGCCCGTCCGGTCAATGCCTTAAGCCCACGCTGTTACCCGGATGCAACGCCATAATCGATCATCGATTCGCCGCCGTGCAGCCGTATTTCATTAACGTTTACGCCGTATTCCTGATCGCATATGGCGGCCAGCAGAAGCGGGGGCCTGGCGTCGTGGGCGGCTAGTCGTGATGTCGCCAGGCCAAGAACGAGGAGTAGATCATGTTTGCCATCAGAACCATCGGCGTGAGTGCGCTGGCACTTGTGGGCAGCGCCGGCATCGCGTTCGCCGCCGACCTGCCGAACTATCAGCCGCCGCCGGCGTCGTCGCAGATGTACAACCCGGCGCCGGCTTTCGACTGGACCGGACCCTATGTCGGCCTGACCGGCGGCTATGGCTGGGGCACCTCCAGCGGCTGGCTGGGCGGCGCCTATGCCGGCTACAATTTCCAGGTCAACCCGAACTGGGTCGTCGGTCTCGAAGGCGACATCGTCGCCACCAACAAGAGCTCGAACGGTTGGGATTCGACGCTGCGCGGCCGCGTCGGCTACGCCTATGACCGCTACCTGTTCTACGGCACCGGCGGTCTGGCATTCGGCGACATCAAGAACGGCGGCGCCTCGGCCACCAAGACCGGCTGGACGCTCGGCGCCGGCATCGAGGCGGCGCTGACCAGCAACATGACCGCCCGGCTCGAGTATCGCCACACCGATCTCGGCTCGGCATCGGTCGGCGGCGCCACGGTCAGCCAGAACGCCAACGACCTCATGCTGGGTGTCGGCTTCAAGTTCTAGCCGATCCGGCCCGACAGCCATCAACGCCCCGCTGCGGTAGCCCGCAGCGGGGCGTTTTCGTTTCACTGCCCCGCCGGCACCGTGATCTCGGGCACGTGGCAGCCTTGCCGGTCGACCTCCAGGCACCGGCGGAAGCCGAGGTCTTTGGTCAGGCAGATGCGCACTTCCTGCAGCAGACCGCGATTGCAGGTGACGGCGATGCCGGCCGCGCTCATGCGCGGATTGGCGGCGATGAACGCCTGCTCGATCTCGCGCGGCGCCAGCGTGCGGCCGGCAAGTCCCTTCGGCAGCGCGACCGCTTCGGAAGCGCGGCGAAGCGTGGCGAAGTAGTTCGCCTGATTGAGGCCGGAGCAGGTCCCGTGCTTCTGCCATTCGTGATCGATGAGGCCACCGCCCGGCATGATGTCGGAAAGCCCGTCGATGGTCGCCTGGTTGACGCGGCGCGGCATGTTGGTCGGGCAGTCGGAGGGATAGCCACGCTCATATTGCGGCCATAGCCCGTGGACGATGAAGCCGTGCGGCGTGTCGCATTCGGCCGGGTCGGGACTTCTGTCGGTGGCGCAATAGGTCGGCGACCACGACAGCGACAGGACGTAGAAATCGAAATCGCCCGGCCGCCCGCCGGCCCCGGCTGGCACAGCCATCAGCAACACCGGCGTGGCTGCGAGAAGAAACGCCGCTAAGAGTCTGGCAAGACTCACGGACGGATGGAACGGCACCAGGCACCGTAGACCCGGTAGGGGTCGTAACCGGGCAGGCAGGACTGCACACCCCAGTGGATCGAGGCGAAGCCGGCCTGGAACTCGATCAGGTAGACCAGTTCGGAGCGTCTGCCGTTGGAGAGCGTCGCGGTGGCGTGGCAGTAGCGGCGCGGGATCAGGCTCGGCCCGTTGACGCTCACCCTGGTCTCGCGGATATCGGCGATATCGGCAATGGTGAGCCCACTGCCGATGATATTTGCGTCGTAGTAGGCGAATTTTTCGGTGGCCTTTGCCAGCACGCCGGCTTCGTCGCAGACCGGCAGACGGTGGAAGTGCGTGCCGTAGGGCACGCCGGCATAGCTTTCGCCGCCATAGTAATAGTCCGCCGCCTGGGCCGGGATGGCCAGAAGGCTGAGCGCCGCAAGGCCCATCAGGATGCGCAGCATGGCTGTCGTCTCCCCCGAGATCCGTTGGGTCGAACAATGCGACGGCCCCGAAGCCCGGTCAAGGCGAGCGGCGTTACTCTCCAGCGATTTCGTCGATGGTGTGGCCGGCGCCTGCGCCCTGCGCCAGGATCGGTGCGAGGCCGGCGAGCAGGCGTGAAAGCACCGCGGCGAATTGCCAGGGTGGGTTGCAGATGACCAGACCGGTGCCGTTGAAGGTGCCCTCGGCGCCGCGCTCGCGGACGAAGAGCTCTGCCCTGAGCAGCCGGCGGATGCCCGACCTGGCGAGGGTCACGCGCAGCCGGTCGACGGCGGCAAGGTCCTTCACCGGATACCAGAGCGCGTAGATGCCGGTCGGCCAGCGTTCATGGGCGTTGGCGAAGCCGTCGGCGAGGCGGGCGAACTCGTCCGGCTCCTCATAGGGCGGGTCGACCAGCACCAGGCCGCGGCGCTCCTTGGGCGGCACGAAGGCGCCGAGCGCCAGCCAGCCGTCGAGCGCGATCGTTCTGACCTGAACGTCGCCGGCAAACTGGACCGAAAGCGCGTGAACGTCGTCCGGGTGCAGCTCGACCGCCGTCAGCCGGTCCTGGCGGCGGAAGAGATGGCGGACGATCCACGGCGAGCCGGGATAGAAGCGCAGCGTATCGCCGGGCGTATTGGCGGCCGTCACCGCCTCCAGCCACGGGGCGGTGAGAGGCGCCAGGGCAGGGGGGAGGTCGCGCTGCCACTGCCGGCCCCAAAGTCGCCCAATGCCGTCCTGCCATTCGCCCGAGCGCGTCGCCTCGTTACTCGTGAGGTCGTAGAGGCCGGTGCCGGCATGGGTGTCGATGACGCGGAAGGCGGTATCCTTCTGCTTCAGCCGCTCGATGAGGAGCGCCAGCACGGCATGCTTGACCACATCGGCGAAGCCGCCGGCATGAAAGGCGTGGCGGTAGTTCATCGTCCTAGATCGACGCCGGCGAGGTGAGCATGCCGAACGCGGCCTCCGGCGGCAGGTCGGCGATCACCACCCGCTCGTCGACCACGCGCGTGCGTTCCGCCGCCACCAGCGCCAGCGCTTCCGGGTAGATGCGGTGCTCGGCGCCGAGCACGCGGGCGGCGAGGTCGTCGGGCGTGTCAGTGGTGAGCACCGGCACGGCGGCCTGGGCAATGATCGGCCCGGCATCCATCGCGGCGCGCACGAAATGCACCGTGCAGCCATGCAGCTTGACCCCGGCGGCGAGCGCCCGCTCGTGGGTGTTGAGCCCCTGGAAGGCGGGCAGGATCGACGGGTGGATGTTGATCACCCGGTCGCGCCAGCGCTCGACGAAATCCTCCGACAGCAGGCGCATGAAGCCGGCCAGGCAGACGATATCGGTGCGCGCCTCTGTGAGGCAGTCCTCGATCTTCGCCTCGAATTCGGCGCGGTCCTTGATTTCCTTGGAGCTGACGATGGCCGTGGCGATGCCGGCCTCGGCGGCCCTGGCAAGGCCGGCGGCGTCCGAGCGGCTCGAAAGCACCAGCACGATCTCGGCCGGATAGTCGGGCCTGGCCGCGGCACGGATGAGTGCGCTCATGTTGCTGCCGCGCCCGGAAATGAGGATGGCGATGCGCTTGCGATCGGTCATGGCCGGCTAAGGTCCAGCTTTCCGGAATAGGCGACCGGCGCTCCGTCACGCGCGGCGATCTCGCCGACCGCGACCACCGTCTCGCCGGATGCGTTGAGCGCTGCCGTCACCGCGTCGACGGACGTCGAGGGCACGACCAGCATCATGCCGGCGCCGCAGTTGAAGGTGCGCAGCATCTCGTCCTCTGCGATATCGGCAAGCCCGGCCAGCCAGCGGAAGACCGGCGGCACCGGCAGCTTCGTCAGGTCGATTCGCGCGGCGAGGTCTTGCGGCAGCACACGCGGCAGGTTGTCGGTGATGCCGCCGCCGGTGATGTGCGCCATGGCCTTCACCGCGCCGGTCTCGCGCACCGCCGAAAGCAGCGGCTTCACATAGATGCGCGTCGGCGTCAGCAGCGCCTCGCCGAGGCTCAAGCCGTTGTCGAAGGGCACCGGCGCGTCGAAGGCGAGGCCGGCATCGGCGACCAGCTTGCGCACCAGCGAGAAGCCGTTGGAGTGGACGCCGGATGACGCCAGCACCAGCACCGCGTCGCCGGCGGCGATGTCGCTGCGCGGCAATATGCCGTCGCGTTCGACGGCACCGACGGCGAAGCCGGCGAGGTCGAAGTCCTTGCCGTCATACATGCCCGGCATCTCGGCGGTCTCGCCGCCGATCAGTGCCGCGCCGGCCTGGCGGCAGCCTTCGGCGATTCCGGCAATGATTCGCGCCCCGGCCGCCGGGTCGAGCCTGCCGGTGGCGAAATAATCGAGGAAAAACAGCGGTTCCGCCCCCTGGACCACGAGGTCGTTGACGCACATGGCGACCAGGTCGATGCCGACGGTGTCGAGGATTCCGGTCTCGATGGCGACCTTCAGCTTGGTGCCGACGCCGTCGGTGGCTGCGACCAGCACCGGATCGCGGTATCCGGCGGCTTTCAGGTCGAACAAGCCACCGAATCCGCCGATTTCGCCGTCGGCGCCGGGTCGCCTTGTGGCCCGCACAAACGGCTTGATCGCCTCGACAAGAGCATTTCCGGCATCGATATCGACGCCGGCATCGGCATAGGCCGCGCCAGGCCGCCGGGGAGCGTTGGTCATGGATTCGAAAGCCTCCGACCGCTGGCATCCAAATCCATGAAAAGGTATCGGAAAGCAAGATGCCAAGGGGCTCAGCGGCCGGCCGGCCCGCCCCTTGGCCTCGCCGGCCGGTAGTGTCATGTCTAGGTATTCGTCCCGGCAGACGCCGGGGCCTGGGAGCAGGGGCATTTCGTGCTGGTGACGATTCCCAATCTGATCACCATCGCCAGACTGGTTCTGGTGCCGCTGATCGTCTGGCTGATGATCTCCGGCCAGTCGGGGGCGGCCTTCGTCGTGTTCATCGTGGCCGGCGTCAGTGACGCCATCGACGGCTTCCTGGCGCGCACGTTCAACTTGCGCTCGACGCTCGGCTCCTATCTCGATCCGCTGGCCGACAAGGCGCTGCTGGTTTCGATCTACATCTCGCTCGCCGTGCTCAATGAGGTGCCGCTGTGGGTGGTGATCCTCGTCGTCAGCCGCGACCTGTTCATCGTCGGCGCGGTGGTACTGTCGTGGATGCTCGACCAGCCGATGGAGATGCGCCCGCTGATCATCAGCAAGCTCAACACGGTGGTGCAGATCGTGCTCGCCAGCGTCGTCCTCGGCGACCTGGCGCTGGGCGCCGGCCTCGGCACGCTGCGCACGATCCTGATCTATCTGGTCGGCCTCCTCACCGTCGCCTCCGCCTCCGTCTATCTGGTCGATTGGGTGCGTCACATGGCCATGGGTGAGGCAGCCGCCGGCTCGCCCGATGGTTCGAGCGACGAGCGCTGGCCGCGATGAGCCGCCAGACCCGGATCACGCTGTTCTGGCTGGGCGCGCTGGCCGCGCTGGTGGCGACGCTGTTCATTTTCCGCGCCATCCTGCTGCCCTTCGTCGCCGGTGCGGTGCTGGCCTACGCCCTCGACCCGGTCGCCAACTGGCTGGAGAAACGCGGCGTCAACCGTGGCGTGGCGGCGCTTCTCGTGGTCGTGGTCATCGCTATCCTCTTTGTCGCCGTCTTCGTTCTCATCGTGCCGGTGCTGATCAACCAGCTGGCTGATTTCCTGCAGCAGTTGCCGAGCCTGATCGGACGCCTGCAGACGGTGCTCGGTCCGTGGCTCGAAAGCGACTGGGCACGCTATCTCGGCATCGACGCGGCCAGCCTGCGCACGTCGCTGACCGGCTTCTTCGCCAACGGCGCCAGCATCCTGCAGACGCTGCTTTCCTCGCTGCTCACCGGCGGTCGCACGGTCATCGACATCGCCTCGCTGTTCTTCGTCACCCCCTTCGTCGTCTTCTACCTGCTGCGCGACTGGCACCGCATGACCGGCTGGGTCGACGGGCTGCTGCCGCGCGACTACGCCGACGAGATCCGCCAGCTCGCCCGCGCCATGGACAAGAAAGTCGCCGCCTTCGTGCGCGGCCAGATGCTGTCCGGCACGGTGCTCGGCATCTTCTACGCCGCCGGCCTGGTTGCCATCGGCCTTAATTACGGTCTGCTCGTCGGCCTGGCCGCCGGCATATTGAGCTTCATCCCCTATCTCGGCTTTGCCAGCGGCTTCATCGCCTCAATCGTCATCGCCATCGTCCAGTTCTGGCCCGATTGGATCTGGCTTGCCGCCACCGTCGCCGTCTTCATGGCGGGCCAAGTGCTCGAGGGCTATGTCCTGCAGCCCTATCTGATCGGCACCCGCGTCGGCCTGCACCCGGTCTGGCTGCTCTTCGCCCTTTTCGCCTTCGGCCTGCTGTTCGGCTTCCTCGGTCTGCTGGTCGCCATTCCGGCCGCCGCAGCGGTCGGCGTGCTTCTCCATTTCGCCATCGAGCGCTATCAGGCGAGTCCTCTTTATCGCGGCGGCGGCGGCAAGGCCGGCAATGAGTGAGCGGTCGCCGGCGCGGCAACTGCCGCTCAATCTCACGCACCGCGCCGCCATGACGCGCGCCGACTATCTTGCCGGCGCCGCCAACCGGGCGGCCATCGCATTGATCGACGGCTGGCCCGCCTGGCCCGACCGGGTCGTGCTGCTCTCCGGCCCGGCAGGATCCGGCAAGACCCACCTGGTCGAGATCTGGCGCACGGTGAGCGGTGCCACGGTCAGGGCCGCCAACGCACTCGGCGATGTCGAGGCGCTGGTCGGCGCCGGCGCGGTGGCGATCGAGGACCTGCACGCCGGCCCGCTCGACGAAGCGGGCCTGTTCCACCTCATCAACCTCGGCGTCGAGCGGCGCGTGCCGCTGCTCATGACCAGCCGGCAGCCGGTCGGGGGACTGCCCGTGCGCCTACCCGACCTCGCCTCGCGCCTGCGCGCCGCCCGGCCGGTCGAACTCGGCGCGCCCGACGACGCACTCCTGCGCCTCGTCCTGGTCAAGCTCTTTGCCGACCGCCAGATCACGGTCGAGGCGAGCGTGATCGAGACCATCGTCACGCGCATGGAACGATCGCTGGAGGCCGCCAACCGCATCGTCGAAGAACTCGACCGCGAGGCGCTTGCCGGCGGACGGGCGATCAGCCGGCGGCTTGCCGCCGCGACGTTGGCGCGGGTGATCGACCACCAGCCGGATCTGTTTGCCGAATAGCGCGGCGACTTCCCCGCCGCAGCGTTCGTGCTAGGCTCCTTGGAAAAATACTAAGGTTGCCGCGCGGGCCAACGCGCGAGCGGGAGGGGACAACGCCGATGGGCAAGTACGCCGACACCTATGCGCGCTGGCAGGACGATCCGATCGGCTTCTGGGCCGAGGCGGCCGGGGCGATCGACTGGGCGGCGCCGTGGCACGCTGCCTTCAACCCCGATCAAGGCGTCTACGGCCGCTGGTTCGCAGGGGCGCAATGCAACACCTGCTACAACGCGCTCGACCGGCATGTGGAGAGCGGTCGCGCCGAGCAGACGGCGATCATCTACGACAGCCCGGTCACCGGCACCAAGCGCAAGATCAGCTATCGCGAACTTCTCGACGACGTGGCGACCTTCGCCGCCGTGCTTGCCGATCACGGCATCGCCAAGGGCGACCGCGTCATCATCTACATGCCGATGATCCCCGAGGCGATCGTCGCCATGCTCGCCTGCGCGCGCCTGGGCGCGATCCATTCGGTGGTCTTCGGCGGCTTTGCCGCCCACGAACTGGCCAGCCGCATCGACGATGCCGCGCCCAAGCTTCTGGTCACTGCCTCCTGCGGCATCGAGCCCACCCGCGTGGTTCCGTACGTGCCGCTGGCTTCGGCCGCCATCGCTCAGGCCACCCACAAGCCGGCGGCGATGATCGTCGTCCAGCGCGATGAGCACCGCGCCGCGCTCGATCCCGTCCGCGACCGCGACTACGCTGAGGAGATGCAGAAGGCGCGGAGCGCCGGGCGCAGCCAGCCGTGGGTCGCCATCGCTGCGACCGATCCGCTCTACATCCTCTACACCTCCGGAACGACCGGCCAACCCAAGGGCATCATCCGCGACAATGGCGGCCATATGGTCGCGCTCGAATGGTCGATGGAGAACGTCTACGGCGTCGCGCCGGGGGAGGTTTATTGGGCCGCGTCGGATATCGGCTGGGTGGTCGGCCATTCCTACATCGTCTATGCGCCGCTCATTCACGGCTGTACGACGGTTCTGTACGAGGGCAAGCCTGTCGGCACGCCCGATGCCGGCGCCTTCTGGCGGGTGATCGCCGAGCACAATGTATCGGTGCTGTTCACGGCGCCCACGGCGCTCCGCGCCATCAAGAAGGAAGACCCGGACGGGGCGCTGATCGCGCGCCACGACATCTCCAGCCTGCGCAGCCTGTTTCTGGCCGGCGAGCGTGCCGATCCGGACTCGGTGCGCTGGGCCGAGGAGACGCTCGGCGTGCCGGTGATCGACCACTGGTGGCAGACCGAGACCGGTTGGGCGATCGTCGCCGATCCGCTTGGGCTGGAGCGGCTGCCCGTCAAGCGCGGCTCGCCCACCGCCGCCATGCCCGGCTACGACATCAAGGTGCTCGACGATGCCGGCCATCCGGTCAAGCCCGGCACGCTCGGCAACATCGCCATCCGCCTGCCGCTGCCGCCCGGCGCCCTGCCGACGCTATGGGGCAATGACGAGCGCTTTCGCTCGAACTACCTCGCCGCCTTCCCCGGCTACTACCAGACGGCGGACGCCGGCTACATCGACAGCGACGGCTACCTGTTCATCATGGGGCGCACCGACGACATCATCAACGTCGCCGGCCATCGCCTGTCGACCGGCGGCATGGAGGAGGTACTGGCCAGCCATCCCGCGGTCGCCGAATGCGCCGTGATCGGCATCCACGACGGCCTCAAGGGCCAGCTGCCGGTGGGGTTCGTGGTCCTCAAGATGGGGGTCACGGCCAGCCCCGCGGCTGTCGAGAAGGCGATCATCGATCTGGTGCGCGAGCAGATCGGCCCGGTCGCGGCGCTGAAGACGGTGCTGGTCGTGCCCCGCCTGCCCAAGACCCGCTCGGGCAAGATCCTGCGCGGCACCATGCGCCAGATCGCCGACGGCGAGACGTACCGGACGCCGGCGACCATCGACGATCCGGTGGCGCTGGACGAGATCACCGGCGCGCTCAAGTCTCGTGGATTGGGGATCTAGCCGGTTGAGCGGCCAAATCCCCCGCAATTTTGTCGGAATCGTCATATTTGCCGGGTAGGAGTATGGTTTCACGCCAACCCCGGCTTTTCCCCATGGACCAGAAGAATCCTCACGCCACCATTGCAGACGCCGTAACCATCGATCCTGAGGTTGCCGCGGGTATGGAGCTGCGTCAGTCGAAGACGCGCTTCATCAACCGCGAGTTGTCCTGGTTGCAGTTCAATCGCCGAGTGCTGGAAGAGGCGGAGAACGAGAACCATCCGCTGCTCGAGCGGCTGCGTTTCCTGTCGATCTCGGCCAACAATCTCGACGAGTTCTTCATGGTGCGCTTCGCCGGCCTCAAGGGCCAGCAGCGCCAGGGCATCGCCATGGTGTCCGACGATGGACGCTCGCTGAGCGGCCAGCTCGGCGCCATCGCGGAAGCCTGTGCCAGCCTCGCCAGCGACCAGCAGGCGCGCTGGGCGCAATTGCGCCACGAGCTCGACGAAGCCAACATCAACCTGATCGATGCCGCTAAAATCGCCGATGCCGATCGCGATTGGCTGGAGCACTACTTCCTCGATTCGATCTTTCCGGTGCTCACCCCGCTGGCCATCGATCCGGCGCACCCGTTTCCGTTCATCCCCAATCTCGGTCTGACGGTCGCGCTGCAGATGACGCGCAAGTCCAGCGGCCATCACATGACCGCGCTCTTGCGCGTGCCGAGTTCGATCGAGCGCTTCATTCGCCTGCCCTCGAACGAGGAATGCAAGGACCGCTTCATCAGCCTCGAACAGGCCGTGACGCTGTTCGTCCATAGCCTGTTCCCCGGCTACGAGGTGAACGGGCAGGGCGCCTTCCGCGTCATCCGCGATTCGGACATCGAGGTGGAGGAAGAAGCGGAAGACCTGGTCCGTTTCTTCGAGAGTGCGCTCAAGCGCCGCCGCCGCGGCTCGGTGATCCGCCTCGAGATCGAGGCGGCCATGCCGGAAAGCCTGCGCCAGCTCGTCGCCGAGGCGCTGGCGGTCGCCGCCGACGAGGTCTTCCTGGTCCATGGCCTGCTGGCCTTGAACGATCTCTCGCAGCTTGTCGCCATCGATCGGCCGAACCTGAAGTTCGCGCCCTATACGCCGCGCTACCCCGAGCGCATTCGCGACCATAGCGGCGACTGCCTTGCCGCCATCCGCGAGAAGGACATCGTCGTCCATCACCCCTACGAGTCCTTCGACGTTGTGGTGCAGTTCCTGCGCCAGGCGGCGTCCGATCCGGACGTGGTCGCCATCAAGCAGACGCTCTACCGGACCTCGAACGACTCTCCGATCGCCAAGGCGCTGGCCGAGGCGGCGGAATCCGGCAAGTCGGTGACGGCGCTGGTCGAACTGAAGGCGCGCTTCGACGAGGAGGCCAATATCCGCTGGTCGCGCGACCTCGAACGCGCCGGCGTGCAGGTTGTCTACGGCTTCATCGAACTGAAGACGCACGCCAAATTGTCGTTGGTGGTGCGCCGCGAAGGCGGCCAACTCGCCAGCTACGTCCATATCGGCACCGGCAACTATCATCAGGTCACGGCGCGCCTTTACACCGACCTGTCGTTCTTCTCCGCCGATCCGGCGATCGCCCGCGATGTCGCGCGCATCTTCAACTACATCACCGGCTATTCGGAGCCGGAAACCCTCGAGCGCATGGCGATCTCGCCGCATATGCTCAGGGGCACCATCCTCGGCCTCATCGCGGCCGAGGTGGCCCACGCCAAAGCCGGCCGCCCGGCCCAGATCTGGATGAAGATGAACGCGTTGGTCGATTCCCAGATCATCGACGCGCTCTACGATGCCAGCCAGGCCGGGGTTGAGATCGACCTCGTCGTGCGCGGCATCTGCTGCCTCAGGCCCGGCATTCCCGGCCTGTCGGAACGCATCCGCGTCAAGTCGATCGTCGGCCGCTTTCTCGAGCACGCCCGCATCTATTGTTTCGGCAACGGCTACGGCCTGCCGTCGCCCGAGGCCAAGGTCTTCATCGGCTCAGCCGACATGATGCCGCGCAACCTCGACCGCCGCGTCGAGGCGATCGTGCCCATCCTCACGCCGACCGTGCACGAGCAGATCCTGGCCCAGATCATGGTCATCAATTTTGCCGACAACCAGCAGAGCTGGCGGGTCTTGCCGGACGGGTCCACGCAACGCATCATCCCCGGGAAGGACGAGTCGCCGGTCAACGCACACCAGTATTTCATGACCAATCCGAGCCTTTCCGGTCGTGGCAAAGCGCTGAAGATCGGCTCTGCCAAACCGGGCCGCCGGCGCGGTCGGGGAGCTTGAGCTGGCGGTCGACCTTTCCATCATCGACGAGGCACCGGGACGCCTCAATGGTGGCGGGCCGATCGCGGTTGTCGACATCGGCTCGAACTCGGTCCGTCTTGTCGTCTACGAACGGCTGAGCCGTTCGGCCACGCCGCTTTTCAACGAGAAGGAACTGTGCGGCCTGGGGCGCGGCCTGGCGTCCCGTGGCCGGCTCGAACCGGAGGCCATCGGCTCGGCGCTGACCGCCATTCGCCGCTTCGCCGCGCTGGTGAAACAGATCGGCGCCAATGCGCTCCACGTTCTGGCCACCGCGGCCGTGCGCGATGCCTCCAACGGCCCCGAATTCATCGCCTCGGTCGAGGCCATCACCGGCGTCAAGGCGATGGTGCTCGCCGGCAGCGAGGAAGCCCGGCTGAGCGCCCAGGGCGTGGTTTCCGGCTTCTACCAGCCGGACGGGATTGCCGGCGACCTTGGTGGCGGCAGCATCGAGGTGGTCGATATCCACGACGGCAGGACGGGAACCGGAGAGAGCTTTCCGCTCGGCGGTCTCAGGCTTGAGGAAGCCGCCGACGGCTCGATCAAGAAGGCCGAGAAGATCGCCACCGAGGCGCTGGCGAAGTCGAAGGTGCTTACCGGCGGCGAGAAGCGGATTTTCTATGCCGTCGGCGGGACCTGGCGCTCGCTCGCCCGGCTGCACATGCGCCAGGCCGGCTATCCGCTGCACGTCATGCATCACTACACCATCGACGCCGACGAGGCGGCCGACTTCTGCCGCATGGTCGCCCGGCGCGAGATCGACTCGCTCGATTCGATCGAGGTCGTGTCGCGCAATCGCCGGCCGCTACTGCCCTATGGCGCCGTCGTGCTGGAGCAGGTGATCCGTGTGATGAAGCCGTCCCAGATCGTCATCTCGGCGCTGGGCATGCGCGAGGGGTTGCTCTACGAGCTGCTCGACGTGGAACAAAGGGCCCAGGATCCGCTGCTGTGCGCCTGCGAGGAGCTGTCCTTCCTGCGCTCGCGCTCGCCGCGCCATGCCCACGAGCTGGCCGAATGGTCGGCCATGGCCTTCCGCGTCGTCGGGCTCGACGAGACCGAGGCCGAGACGCGCCTGCGCCACGCCGCCTGTCTGCTGACCGACCTCGGCTGGCGGGCACACCCCGAATATCGCGGCGAGCAGAGCCTCAACCTGATCGCCCATGCCTCCTTCATCGGCATCGACCATCCCGGCCGCGCCTATCTGGCGCTGGCCAATTTCTACCGCCACGAGGGGCTGATCGACGAACAGCTCTCGCCGCGCATCCGCGAACTGGTCACCACCCGCCTGATGGAACGCGCCCGGGCGCTCGGCGCGACGCTGCGCGTGGTGCATCTCATCTCGGCGGCCACCCCCGGCGTGGTCAACCGCACGCGCCTGGAGAAACGCGGCAAGATGTTGGCGCTGGTGCTGCCCGAGGATCTCGCCGCGCTCGGCGGGGCGCGCGTGCTGCGCCGGCTCGCCCAGATCGCCAAGTTCGCCGGGCTCGAGCCGACGATCGTAGCGGAGTAGGGCGCTCTTACCCCTTGTTGATGGTCACGACGTGGTTCTGCTTGACGGCAAGCGCGATCTTGCCGGACTTCAGCTTCAACGCCGCCTCGCCGAAGAGCTCGCGTCGCCAGCCGGAGAGCGCCGGCACGTCGGCCTCGTCATCGCTGGCGATCGCCTCCAGGTCGTCGACCGTAGCGATGATCTTGGAGGCCACCCCGTGGCTCTCGCTGGTCATCTTGAGCAGCACCTTGAGCAGGTCGACCGCCGCGCCATTGCCGTTCGCCGCCGGCCGGTGCTTGGGGATGCGCGGCAGTTCTTCGCGCGGAATGGCCATGGCTGTGCGCACCGCAGCCAGGATATCTTCCGCCGAGCGCGAGCGCTCGAAGCCGCGCGGAATGGTGCGCAACTGGGCCAGCGCCGCCGCGGTGACCGGCTGCTGCGCCGCGATCTCATAGATGGCGTCGTCTTTGATCACGCGGCTGCGGGGCACGTCGCGCGCCTGCGCCTCGCGCTCGCGCCAGGCCGCCACCTCGCGCATCACGGCCAGCTCGATCGGCTTGCGCACCCTCAGCTTCAGCCGCTTCCAGGCCTCTTCCGGCTCCTGCCGGTAGGTGCCGGGCGAGGTCAGCACCTCCATCTCCTCGCGCACCCATTCCGACCGGTTCTGCTCCTCCAGACGGACGGAGAGCGCCTGATACACGTCGCGCAGATAGGTGACGTCGGCCAGCGCATAGTCGATCTGGCGCTCCGACAGGGGCCGGCGGCTCCAGTCGGTAAAGCGCGACGACTTGTCGATGCGGGTGCCGGTGAGCTTGTGGACGAGCTGATCGTAGCTGACCGACTTGCCGAAGCCGCAGACCATGGCCGCGACCTGGGTGTCGAACACCGGATGGGGGATCAACCCGCCGAGGTGGTAGACGATTTCGATGTCCTGGCGGGCGGCATGAAAGACTTTGATGACTTTCTCATTCTTCATCAGCTTGAAGAATGGATCGAGGTCGAGCCCCGCCGCCGTCGCATCGATGAGCGCCGCTTCTTCCGGGCTCGCCATCTGGATAACGCAAAGCTTCGGCCAGAAAGTCGTTTCCCGCATGAATTCGGTGTCGACCGTCACCGCCGGGAAACGGGCGAGACGCTTACAGAGGGCGGCAAGATCGGCGGTCGAGGTGACGATACTCATGCTTGTTCGTATAGCCGAGGAGAGGGCGATTTGTCCCTTGCTTAACTGCCGCCTGTGACGCTTTTGCTGAATTTACCGAATGAGCGGCAAGTCACCGTTATGCAAGGCTTTTCTCGCTTTCGCCAGGCAGACCCTGATAATTTTGACGGTGTGGCGGCCTTGCCGCGCCCGCTTGCGACGCCGGGCGGGCGGGGGAGGAGGCGGCGCAGACCGCGGTGCGCCGCCGGGGTCGCGCGGGCCTTGACAGGCACGGCATCGCGTGCGCTTTTCCGGCGGCCAGAAACCGGGCGTTTCGAGCCCGCCGGGCGACTTGCTTCACGACCAGAGATTCCCCATGCACCGCTATCGCAGCCATACTTGTGGCGCCCTCAGGCCCGCCGATGTCGGCCAGTCCGCACGCGTTTCCGGCTGGGTCCATCGCGTGCGCGACCACGGTGGCCTGCTGTTCATCGACCTGCGCGACCACTATGGCCTGACCCAGTGCGTCGCCGACCCCGATTCGCCGGCCTTCAGCGCCGCCGAGCGGGTGCGCTCCGAATGGGTCATCCGCATCGACGGACGGGTGAAGGCGCGCACCGAAGAGACGGTCAATCCGAACCTGCCGACGGGCGGTGTGGAAGTCTTCATCGACGAGATCGAGGTGCTGTCGGAGGTGGCCGAACTGCCGCTGCCGGTCTTCGGCGACCTCGACTATCCGGAAGAGACGCGGCTGAAATACCGCTTCCTGGATCTCAGGCGCGACAAGCTCCACCGCAACATCATGAAGCGCGCGGAGATCATCTCGTCGCTCCGCCGGCGCATGACCGCCTCCGGCTTCTTCGAATTCCAGACGCCGATCCTGACCGCTTCCAGCCCGGAAGGCGCACGCGACTTCCTGGTGCCCTCGCGGCTCCATCCCGGCAAGTTCTACGCCCTGCCGCAAGCGCCCCAGCAGTTCAAGCAGCTCATCATGATCGCCGGCTTCGACCGCTACTTCCAGATCGCGCCGTGCTTCCGCGACGAGGATGCGCGGGCCGACCGCTCGCCCGGCGAGTTCTACCAGCTCGACATCGAGATGAGCTTCGTCGAGCAGGAGGACGTCTTCCGCGCCGTCGAGCCGGTGCTGCGCGACCTGTTCGAGGAGTTCGCCGAGGGCAAGCCGGTGACCCAGGATTTCCCGCGCATCCCCTATGTCGAGGCGCTGAGGAAATACGGCAGCGACAAGCCGGACCTCAGGAACCCGATCGAGATGGCCGATGTGACGGCGCATTTCGCCGGCTCCGGCTTCAAGGTCTTTGCCGGCCAGATCGAGGCCGATCCCAAGATCGTGGTGTGGGCGATTCCGGCGCCGACCGGCGGCAGCCGCGCCTTCTGCGACCGCATGAATTCCTGGGCGCAGGGCGAAGGCCAGCCGGGCCTGGGCTACATCTTCTTCCGTGACGACGGCGCCGGCGCCGGGCCGATCGCCAAGAACATCGGCGAGGACCGCACCGAGGCCATCCGCAACCAGCTCGGTCTGGGTGACGGCGACGCCGTCTTCTTCATCGCCGGCCGGCCCGACAAGTTCCTCGCCTTTGCAGGCAGCGCGCGCCAGAAGGTCGGCCGCGACCTCGGCCTGGTCGACGAGGACCGCTTCGCCTTCTGCTGGATTGTCGATTTTCCGATGTTCGAGTGGAACGAGGAGGAGAAGAAGATCGACTTCTCCCACAACCCGTTCTCCATGCCGAACTACGACCACGACGCCTTCCTGGCGCTCGACCCGTCCGACGAGGAGACCATCCTCGGCATCCACGCCTTCCAGTACGACATCGTCTGCAACGGCGTCGAGCTGTCCTCGGGCGCCATCCGGAACCACAAGCCGGAGATCATGCGCAAGGCCTTCGCCATCGCCGGCTACGGCGAGGAGGTGCTGGAGACGAAGTTCGGCGGCATGCTGCGGGCCCTGCAGACCGGCGCCCCGCCGCACGGCGGCATCGCACCCGGCATCGACCGTATCGTCATGCTGCTCTGCGGCGAGGACAACCTGCGCGAGGTGACGCTGTTCCCGATGAACCAGCGCGCCGAGGACCTGATGATGGGCGCACCGTCCGAGGTGACCGCCCAGCAGCTGCGCGAGCTTCACATCCGCCTGAATCTGCCGGAGTAGCGGCGGCCGCCCTTATTGCGCCGGCGCCGGCGCGGGCGACTGCGTCGCGCCATCGGCCGGCGTTGCGGCCTTGTCCACTGTTGCCGGCGCCGCCGCCGAGCTGGCGGCCGTCAGGCCGAGCATGGCGATCAGGGAGGCCGGATCGGTGTCGGCTGCCGCGCTGATCGCGGCGAAGGCAACCGGCGTCGGCGGCGCCAGAGAAACCGTGATCGACGATCCCGGCGCGGCGACGAACGCCTTCACCACCGGCGCCAGTTCCGCCAGAATTCTGGATTTGCCCACGATGGCCGTCACCTTGGGGTCGTGCAGCACGAACAGCGACAGGAGCAGCGGCATGGCACTGGCGAACTGCTGACGGAACGTCTCCGGCTTGGCGTGCATCTTCTCGGCCAGCAGGTCGAGACCCTTGCCGACGATCGAATCGTCCTTGAGCGTCAGCGTCGCGGCCTTGAGCGACAGGCCGGGCAGTGCCGCGGTCAGGGATTGCGGGTTCTCGATTTCCGCGCGCGACAGGCCGGCAAGCCGCATCGACAACGACAACCGGCCGCCGTCCTTCAGGTCGACCGTCAGATGATCGACATTGAGCGTCTCGTCTGCCGCGTTCCACTTGGCGTCGAGATGGTAATTGAGCCGGAGCGTGTCATAGCCGAGCTTGGCGAAAATGGCCTGTTCGCCCGGACTGAGCAGCGAAACAGGAATGACGAGATTGCCGACATCGGCAGAAATCGACGTCGCCACCGCGCCGACATAGTCGGCAAGGTCGATGTGGAGCTTGTCCAGCGAGCCGAGTGGGGCACCGACAGCGGTAACCTCGAGACCCGACATCTCGACCGAGCCCGGTCTCGGCGCAAGGCTGACCGGGCTGCCATCGCCGTTCGTCCCGGTTGCGCCGTTTGCCAGCATCGCCTGGACCAGCGCGTCGGCGCCCGGCAGGGCCACGTCGCCGATCGCGAAATGCCCGAGCTTGATCGAGCCCAGGAAGGGGACCGAGGTGGCGAAATCGTCTATGGCGAACTCGCTCAGCCGATCCGTCGACAGGTCGGACATGTTGAAGCCGCCGACATGGAGGTCGCCCATGCCGACGGCCGAGATGTCGAGCCCGCTGATGCCGAGGCGACCGAGGCCATAGGCCGACAACATGTCGGCGGCAGCACGCGCCGACTGTGGATCGTTGGTGGGTGCGTTTGGATCGGCGATGATCCGGTCGAGATAGCCGGCGAAACTCCTCGGCGGCTGGCGCAGCTTGAAATCCTCGGTCGAGACCAGCGTCATGGTCAGTTTCACGCCCGGCCCGGCGATGGCGAAATCGTGGTAGGCGGCAAGGCCCGTCACCCGGTGCCAGACGCCATCGCCGACGCCGCCGGCATAGCGGTCGGGATCGAACACCCTGAGCGCGGCGTCGATGTCGATGTCATGCGCCTCGAAGCTGGCAACCTTCATCCGTATCAGGCCGTCCGGGTTCGGCGAGACCATGCTGAGCGGCCCGGCGGTGATGGCGGCGATCTTGCCGCCGGCCCAGCGGTCGATGCGGAACTGGTCGTAGGCGATGCGGCTGGCCACTCCGGCATTGGTCTCGATCAGGTCCAGCGACGCGATCCGGCCGTTGGTCATCGCCAGCCGGCTGAGCGGCGCATAGGCCTTGATGAACGACGTGAACGGATGCCGCGCGTCCCAGGCAAGGGCCGGAAGCGCCGGCATGGCGAATCCGTTGACCTCGGCGTCCGACACGGCAAGCTTGAACGGCCCCGCTTCCAGCGTGCCGGTGTCCGCCGTGATGCGGCTGGCGGTGAAGCCGCCGTCCGCGGAAAGCGCGAAACCGGTCAGCGCGATCGTGCCGAAGCTGATATCGACCCCCGACACCTGGCTGCCGATCGCAAGGCCGCCGATCACGACCTGCTGGCTCGCCGCGTCATAGGTCAGCGACTTGTAGGCGGCGTGCCAGTCGGGCGCGGCGTCGATCGATGCGACCCAGCCCTTGATCGCGGTTTCGACCGGCGTCTCGGCGGCCGCTGTCTGCACCAGCAGGAGAAGGCCCGCGCCAGCAAGCAGGCCGGCAGCGGCGGACCGGAACAGCATGGTGATCCTCATGATCGGGCGGCCGCGCCGGGGCGGCGCCTACTTGTCGACGGCAATGTCGATGCCGAGCAGTTCGGGCAGCTTCTTCTGGTCCTTGTCGAACGTCTTGGCCACTGTGTCGAAGGGCACCGGGGCGGGCGGCGCCAACGTGACGGTCAGCGATTTCGGCGACATGAGAAAGTCGGTCAGTGCCGTCTGCACCTTCTGCTGGAAATCCATGCTCCCGGCATTGCCGATCAGGAACATGAGCAGCATCGGCCACTGGTTGGCCATGTCCTCGCGCGTCATGCCGACGATCTGCGCCTGCATGTCGAGCGCCCGATTGACCACGCCGGCGTCTTGGAAGCTGACAGTCAGGCCATTGATGTCCGGTAGCTGCTTCGCCTTGGCTTGGCCGGCAGCGCCGATGCCAAGCAGGTCGCGAACCTTCAAGTGGCTGAGCGCACCAGAGATCGTCAGCTTGCCGACATCGGCAACATCGACGGTGAGCGCGTGCAGGGTCACGGTGTCGGCGCCGGTGTCGAAGCCCGCATCGGCGCTGGCCGAGAGGACGAGGTCGGTATAGCCGACCGACTGCAGCGCGCCCTGTATTTCTGGCACAAACGCCGAAGTCGGAACATGAACGTCCTTCGTGTTGGCGGTTACGCCGGTGAGATGCCCCTGGTCGTCAGCCGTCGTTGCGATGTCGACTTTGGCCACGTTGGCCGGCTGGACAAGGTACGGATTACTGATGGTGACACCGTTGATCGAGGCGGTGGTGAACGGCACGAAGATGCTGCCGGCGGTCTGGATTTCCTCGGCGGTCGGGATGACGGCGTTGGCGGCGATCGCCGACTGCCAAGTGACGCGCTCCCGGCGGTAGGTGGCGCTGCCGTCGTTGAAGGTCATGCTGGCGGCGGTGAAACCGCCCGGTTGGCGCTCGGCGGCGCCGGCGATGACGATGGTCGCGATGGTCAGGTCGCGCCCGGTGCGTTTGGGCTGCACCGCCTTGAAGCCGGTGATGGTGATCGTATCGCCGTTGGCCGCGGCGTCGGCATAGCTGGCAACGAACTTGCCGTTGGCGTTGAAGGCGGCGACCAGCGCAGCGGCAACCGCGTGCGCGTCGGGTGCCGCGGTCGCGTTCGCGGCGGCGAGAATGGCAATCAAGAACGAGCCGAGCGCGACCAGACGCGACGCCGTGCGAAGCATGAGCACCCTCCCGGGCGATTTTTTGGGGGCCGACAAATTCGCCAGCCGAGGCGGCGCGATATTCGCCGCACTTCGCGGCAAGGACAAGGCGGATCATGGGGCTTAGGCGGACCGGTGGGGCCGCTTGCGCCCGACCCGCTGTCACGCCGCCAGGACGGCAGCCGGCGCGGCCAGCCGGAGCGTGGCAGGTCCGCCGGACGCACCGGCAGATTGCGGCCGGCCGGCGCCATGAACGATCCGGTAGCCGGCTCAATCCTTCTGCAGGATCATGAAGACGTCGGGCCGATTGGGCGTGCCGGCATCGTAGTACCACAGGCGGCCGTCATACCAGTCGTGGTGGATCGAATCCTTGCACGGCCACACGCAATTAGTGTAGCGGGTCGGCGAGGATACCAGGTAGGCGGTTTGCGGTGGCACGTAGACGCCGACGGGCTGGCCCTGCGGGCAGCGCGGATCGTAAGGCGCCACGTCGAAGATGCGCACGTAATCGGAGCGGCGGCCGTGCTTGAGCAGCGGCGGGGCGCGATTGACGGAAGCGCAGGCGGCCGGCGCATAGGCGGGCGGGCCGACAGCGAGATCGGCGGCGAGCGCACCGCCGGCAGGTGCCGACAGGGCTGAGGCGACGGCGGCAGCAAACAGGCAGCGGTGAAGCATGGCGGACCCTCCGGCGGCGGGCAGACGTGCCCGACACGCTGCCATTGAACCCCGGCCGTGGTTAATGGCGGGTTAGCCGGGCGCACGGCCCGTCGCCCGCCGCCTGCCGCGCCACGGCCGGGACGCTTGCGATCAAGAGCGGTTGGCACTAGATAAGCGGCGCGGGAGTCAGACAGATTCCCGCCGAAAGCCGCCACGGCGCGGCCTCGAAGACGAATTTGCCGGCTATCGTTCCGCAAATTCGGGAATTCATCCGGCACACTGATTGGGATTTTCGTCCCGATTGATTTTCGCCATCGGGCGAAAATCGTGTTCCGGCGCCAACTGATGAAAGGAAATACCCTGCAAATCCTCGTTCGCGACAACAATGTCGAACAGGCCCTCAAGGTGCTCAAGAAGAAGCTGCAGCGCGAGGGGGTCTTCCGCGAACTGAAGCGCCAGCGTTTCTACGAGAAGCCTTCCGAGCGCAAGGCGCGTGAGAAGGGCGAGGCGATCCGGCGCGGCCGCAAGCAGGCCCGCAAGCTGGCCCAGCGCGAGGGACTGCTGCCGATGCCGAAGCCGAAGCCGCGTCCCGGCATGGGCCGTTCGCGCGCCTGAAGCCTATCCGCCGCGGCCGGGGTGCCCTCTGTCAGGCGGAAGCGGATTTCCCGCCAAGAGGGCTTCCGAGATCATCACCACGTCTCGTGCAGTGATCGGCTTGGAACGATAAAGACTGCCGGTCACCATCTCGTCGGTGTGGACCGGAAACCCGGACACATGGACGATCGGCGCCGGACAGCCGATCGCGCGCAGGACCTTTGCCAGTTCCAGCCCGTCCATGTTGCCCGAAAGGCGCACGTCGATCACGGCAATGTTGATCGTGTAACCTTGCTGGAGCAGGGCCAAGGCAGTCTCGGCGGAGTTGGCCGCAACGACGAGACAACCAGCCGCGTGGAATTGGTCGACCAAGTCTTGGAGCAGGAACGGATCGTCCTCGACGACGAGCGCCATCGAACCCACAATTCGCTGGCCCATCGGACATCTCCCGAAGGCCCCCAAGGCGACGTGTGGCAGGAGAACGCCAGGTCAACCCCTGGGTGGATTTCGTTCCAGTCCTGCCATTCTGCTCCGTCCCGGCTGGGGCCGGGCGCGGCGTGCGGGCGATGACGATGTGGGGCGGCCGGGGCCTGCGGCAGCCTGTCTCACCACCGTCGGGACGGCGTGTCCGGCGCGTGGTGCAGGTGCCGGCCTTGGGGGCGGCGTCTTTCGCAACACCGTCTCATGGACACCGCCGGCATGCGCCAATTCGTCAACAAATGGGGCTCGACCCTCATCTTCGCCTCGTTCGTCATCACCTCGGTGACGGGCGTCCTGCTCTATTTCCACATCCGCATCGGACCGACCGAAGCGCTGCACATCTGGATCGGCTTCCTGATGATCGCCGGCGCGTTTTTCCACATCGCCCGCAACTGGCGCCAGTTCCTCGGTTATTTCAGGCGCCCGGCCTTCTATGCCGGTCTGGCACTCACCGGTCTCATCAGCGCCTGGTTCTCCTATCCGGCGCTCATGAGCACAGAGACCGCCCAGGGCGGCCGGCCCGACATGCGCGCGGCGTTCGCCATCAGCCAGGCCGTATCGCGTGCGGCGCTCTCGGACTTCGCGCCGCTGGCGCACACCGACGCCAACGGCCTGATGGCGAAGCTCTCCGCGATGGGCATTGCGGTCAGCGATCCCGCGGCGACGCTGCAATCGGTCGCCGATACCGCCGGCAAGAGCGCGCAGGAACTGGCGGCCGCGCTGCTTGGCGGGGCCGGGGAAGGGGCGGTCAGGCGGGTTTAGGGCGGGGGGCTATCGTGGCCCGTCATCCCGCTCGCCTGTAAGGCGCTGCCGGGACGTCTAGTTGTTGAGCAACGTGCAGAACCGCACGGTTTCCGGCTGGTTGCCTGCCGGATATTTGATGACGGTCCCGCAGCCCCCCTTCAGGCTTGCCTGAGTGTCCACGGCGAGACTTGCGACGAACGCCTTGACTGACGCGGAGGTGCC
This sequence comes from uncultured Alphaproteobacteria bacterium, assembly GCA_963750065.1. Lineage (GTDB taxonomy): Bacteria > Pseudomonadota > Alphaproteobacteria > Rhizobiales > Kaistiaceae > CAVSRC01. Next base: position 98,931 of record CAVVPK010000019.1, on the reverse strand, counting down.
GCCGGCCCGCGTTATATCGACACCGAGATCCAGCCGCGGTGCAGGGCTCGAACTCGCTGGGTGCGACGGCTGCCGGCGGCGGAGGCGGAGGTGGCGGCAGGTACGCGAGTGCGGGAGAAACCGCGAATGACAAGGCGACTGTGGCGAGTGCGGTGGCAATCGGCGAGAAACGCATGGGAACTCCTTAGGGCAAGGCGGCATGGCCACAAGAGGCCAGTATTCGCCCCTGTCAGTGGCGGAGAATGCATACGTATTCTTCAAGAAGCTATTTAAGTACGGCGGATGCCATATCGGAATATTTTAATTGAATTTCTTGGAGAGACGGCCTTTGGGGCCAATTCGTCGATCGTCTTGCGACAATTAGGGCGGCTTTTATTTTCCGGCGAACGGCGAACTCGGCGCCAACCTCCCCCTTGAGGAAAGCGACGCCGTGCTGCTTTGCTCGCCATCGGTCATCCTCGGGACAAGCGGCGGATCGACTTCGGAAGACATTGGCCTTCGTGCTTGTGGAGGGCGATCCTCCGGCCTCGGCTTCGCCTCGCCGGAGGATGACGGAGGGGCTGTGAGGCGGGTTAGCCGACAAGCGTAACCCGCCGCACCGGAGGCCGCTTCTGCAAGCGGCGGAATGCGCTTCGCACGTCCGCCCTGCGGCTCACAGGTTGCCCATGAAGTCTTCCTTGTGCAGCGGGACGCCGTTGTGGCGCAGGATGGCGTAGGCGGCGGTGGCGTGGAAATAGAAGTTCGGCATCGAGAAGAAGAGCAAATAGCGCTCACTGGTCATGGACACCTCAGCGCCCCCCGAGGGGAACGTGACGGTGCGCTCGGCAGCATCGGCAAACTGGTCGGGACCGAGCCCGTTGACGAAGGCGAGCGCCCAGGCGACGCGCGCCTTGAGGTCGGCGAAGCTCTCGTCCTTGCCCTCGAACTGAGGAACGGGAAGGCCGCCGATCCGGGCCGGACCGCGCGTGGCGTGATTGCATACGGCGCGCACCTGCTCGGCCAGCGACCACATGTTGGGAAACAGGCGCGCGCCGATCAGCGCCTGCGGCTCGATCTTCATCGCCTCGCAATGGGCGGCGGCCTTGTCGAGCGTGGCGGCAAGCTGGGTGAGGATGTGCGCGTAGACCGGCACCGAGATCGAGTACATGGAAGGCGGCATGGGGGCTCTCTGGGCTTCAGGGGACAAGGCGGGGAGGCGGACCCTAGCACCGGCCGGGCCGATAGCAATCGGGGAAGGGAAGGGGCGGGCGGGTGCTGCGCGGCGAATCAGACCTGGGTTCCCGCCTTCGCGGGAACGAACGGCGGAGACACTATGGCTGCTGGATGTCGTCGCGCGCGGTGTGATGGATGTGGAGCAGCTCCACCGCATCGTCAGTTGCGCGATAGAAGATGCGATAGGGATAGCGGATCAGCGGAATCACGTGCACGCCGGGCCGTTCTTCGACGGCGCGTGCGCTGAGGGGCCACGCGGCAATGCGAGCGACGGTCGCGCGTATCCGCTGTTCGAGCGGGCCGACGAGCGAAGGATGGTTTGCTGCGGTGTAGGCGAGAACTTCGTCCAAGTCGGAAAGCGCCGACTCGGTCCATACGACCTTCATTTGCGATGCTTGGCGAAGACCGCCTCGACCTCTTCGTCCATTGCGAATCGACCCTCCGCCGAATCCCGCAGACCGCGATCGATGCCCGCCAGTTCCTCCGGCGTCGCAGTGTAGGCGCCGGCATTGACCTCGGCCTCGATCTCACGGGCGAGCGCCGCCAGTTCCTCCTGCGCCGCATCGGGCCAAGCGTCCGCGCGACGGACGATGTCGTTCAGGGCCTTGTTCATGGGCTCAATATAGCACCGAGGGGGATGAATTGGAGCCGCTGCGGATTTCGTAAGGAGGGTTAGCCGAAGGCGTTACCCGCCGCGCAATTAGCCGCTTCCGTGAACGGCGGAATACGCTTCGCTATTCTGTCCTGCGGGCTAGCGTGCTTCCCTGATGCGACGCACCAGTTCCTGCGTCATCTTCTTCGAGTCAAGGACCCAGTCTTTCCACCCGAATTGGGAAACCCGACGCGCGAAATCGACTTTGTTTGCCTTATTAGAATTGATGATATGCAAATGACGCGATTCCGAAGACAAGACACCTTTGAATTCTTGGCTGACGGATGCCAAGATCGTCGAACCAATATAATTTTCGACTTCTCGCCCATCTGTAATCCAACAAAAACCGCCACTCCGCTCCACTTCGCCTTTCACACGCAATTTTGTTGCGTTAATTCTGCTTCCACGCTTTGTTCGATCGCTATCAATCACCACTGCGAAGTTTCGCGAAAGCGAAATCGCGTTCACCAAATCCGCCTCGACGTCCCCGAATCCATGATGACTTAATACCCGCCCGCCGTAGAATAAAATAGAATAGTCAACACCTTCCGTAAGTGTTGGGTCTATCGTCTTGATCCAATGATTTAAGTATATCCTATCGGACGGTCCCTCTACCCAAATTGCAAATCTGGTTTGGACTAGTTCGCTCGGGGTGTGGCCGAGATTGCGGACGGCACGAAATCTTTCGATGTTTGTCTTGACAAGCGCAGAGTGGGCTCTCCCGTCTTTCTCGAAGATATGAATGACGTCGGCTTCCACAGCGTCCAGGCACGCTGCCGAGTGAGTTGCGATGATAAAGGACGACTAGAGGATCATTTAAGTACGAGATGATTTGCTTCTGAGCGCGCGGATGGAAGTGCAACTCTGGCTCGTCTATCAAAACAACCTTTCCGGGGAAGCCGAAGGAAGCCAAGCCAATCATGAGGGCCTGCTCAACTCCAGTTCCAAGGCTTGAAAGCGGGCGAATGACGCCGTCAATTGAGACGACGATTGAGCTTCGATCACTTGGGACACGGACCTCTATCTTTTCTTTCTCGAGTACAAATTCCATGAATCGGCAAATATTCTCCAACTGAGCACCAAGATCCAAGTTTCCAAAATTCGGCCGATCCATCCGTGCCAATTGATCGATTACCCCTCCAAAAGAGATTGTGGTTCCAGGAAATTTTATAAGGTCAAATATCGGCGGCTCGCTATTGGGCGTGGTAATAAACCTAACATTCGGTAAGAATGTTGTGCCGCAAAAATCGAATTGAGTTTTATTTCAGAAAAGAACTTAGCTACATTGCGTTGAGCATCGCTTGATTGCCCGAATTCATCTAGAAACTGTGACGAATTCAAAAAAACACTGGGAATCAGTTCGAATAACTGTTCGGAGCGAGCAATAGATGGACGGAACTCGGATTTATTTATTGTCAACTTTACGTCGAGTGACTCGCGCACACTCTTCTTGAGCATCGCAACAATGCGAGGGTGTCTCGGAAATGAATTTATCAGAAAGTCCTTCGGTAGCGTGACGATGCAGTTAGCTTCCTTTTTCTCTCCTGGAAAATCAAGAAGCTCGTCTAGGTCTTTATTTGCTCGGTTGAATAAAATAGCGAGAAAGCGAAGAACATTCGACTTCCCAGAATTGTTGGGGCCTACGACGAAGGTAATCCGCTTGTCGAACGGAACCGATACCGGATCGACGAAGGACCTAAAATTCTCAAAAGTGAGACTAGTGGATTGAATCCAACACTTGATGCCCGCGCCTGACGGCAGCGATGATTTTGTCGGGATCGGCGGTCCAGGTGAAGGGTTTTGGCTCGGTTGTTGTCTCGGCGACGAAGCGGTTGATGGCGACCTGGAGGTCGACGATCGATCGGAAGACGCCGCGCTTGAGGCGCCGTCGTGAGAGCTTGGCGAAGAAGCCCTCGACGGCGTTGAGCCAGGAGCACGAGGTCGGCACGAAGTGGAAGGTGAAGCGCGCATGCCGGTCGAGCCACGGCGCACCTTCGGGTGCTTATGGGCGGCGTAGTTGTCGAGGACGACGTGGATCACCTTGCCGGCCGGCACCTGGCCTCGATGGCGTTGAGGAAGCGGATGAACTCCTGGTGGCGGTGGCGCTGCATGTTGCGGCCGATGACGGTGCCGTCGAGCACGTTGAGAGCGGCGAACAGGGTGGTGGTGCCGTTGCGCTTGTAATCATGCGTCATGGTGCCGGCACGCCCCTTCTTCAGCGGCAGGCCGGGCTGGGTACGGTCGAGAGCCTGGATCTGGCTCTTCTCGTCCACCGAAAGGACGATGGCATGCGCCGGCGGATCGACATACAGCCCGACCACATCCCGCAGCTTGGCGACGAATTGCGGATCGTTGGAGAGCTTGAACTGCCGTACCCGATGCGGCTGCAGCCCATGGGCCCGCCAGATACGCTGCACCGAGGAGACGCTGATGCCAGTCGCCTTGGCCATCATCGCTCCGGTCCAGTGCGTCGCCTCGGCGGGCGGATCGGTGAGCGTCAGAGCGACCACCCGTTCGACAACGGCGGCAAGCGGCGGAACACGCGATGGCCGCGTCTTGTCGCGCAGCAGGCCATCACGCCCTTCTCGGCAAAGCGTGCCTGCCAGCGCCAGACGCAGGTCTTCGACTTGTGGTCTCCCGCATGATCGCCACCGTGCCCAAGCCATCGGCGACAGAGCACGATGCGGCCCGCCAGACGTGCTTCTGCGAGGTGTTGCGGTTGCCGATGATCGCCTCAGGCGACGGCGATCGGATGGGGTCAGCGTAATCGAAATCCCAGGGCGCATGCCCAAAACTTGCATGCGCCAAATCCCATGGGAATCCCAAGACGGATTTACCCGTCAGATTTGATCCACTAGGTGGTGCCACGAAGCGCTCGCCCCTAGCTGCACCCCGTGGTGCCGCCGCAGGTGTCGCACTTGAGGCAGGTGCCGTTGCGGACCAGCGTGAAGTTGCCGCATTCGGGGCAGGCGTCGCCCTGATAGCCGGCCATGCGCGCGGCGGCTGAACGCTCCGCCTTGCTCGGGCCTTCGGCCTTTGGCGCCTCGGCCTTGGCGTGGCTGCCGGCCGGCTTGAAGGCTGGCGCGGCTTCCGCCGGCTTGGCACGAACCGCAGGCGCGGCTTCGGCCAGACCCAGCTTCATCTGCGGGGCGCTTTCGGCGACCTCGCGGCGAAGCGCGGTGGCGGCGAGCGAGCGGGCGCCGGAACCGCCGATGGACGTGACCGAACCGGAGGCGGGACCGCGCGGCGCGCCGGGATCGTTGCTGCCGCGCGCCTCGGTCGCCGGGCGATTGACCAGGGCCAACGGCTTGCCGCGGAAGAGGCCGTGCGAGACCGCCGAAGCCGGCGTCGCTTTCACCGATTGCGGCTCGCCGCCGACGGCCGTGGTGCCGGTGTCGCCGGGCGCCACATGGGCGAGGTCGTTGCGGCCGAGATAGGAGATCGCCAGCTCCCGGAAGACATAGTCGAGGATCGAGGTCGCGTTCTTGATCGCGTCGTTGCCCTGGACGATGCCGGCGGGCTCGAAGCGGGTGAAGATGAAGGCGTCGACATATTCCTCGAGCGGCACGCCGTATTGCAGGCCGAGCGAGATGGCGATGGCGAAGTTGTTCATCAGCGAGCGGAAGGCCGCGCCTTCCTTGTGCATGTCGATGAAAATCTCGCCGAGCCGCCCGTCCTCGTATTCGCCGGTGTGCAGATAGACCTTGTGGCCGCCGACATTGGCCTTCTGGGCATAGCCCTTGCGCCGGTTGGGCAGCTTCTCGCGCTCGCGGATCGCCTTCTCGATAATGCGCTCGACGATGCGTTCGGCCACCGCTTCGGCACGCGCCGCCTGCGGCTTGGCCATCAGCTGCTCGACCGCGTCCTCTTCGTCCTCGTCGTCATCGGCGAGAAGCTGGGCGTTCAGCGGCTGCGACAGCTTGGAGCCGTCGCGGTAAAGCGCGTTGGCCTTCAGCGCCAGCTTCCAGGACAGCATGTAGGCGTTCTTGCAGTCCTCGACGGTGGCGTCGTTGGGCATGTTGATGGTCTTGGAGATGGCGCCGGTGATGAAGGGCTGCGCCGCCGCCAGCATGCGGATGTGGCTGTCCACCGACAGCGAACGCTTGCCGATGCGCCCGCAGGGGCTGGCACAATCGAACACCGGCAGATGCGCGGGGTCGAGGCCGGGCGCGCCCTCCAGCGTCATGGTTCCGCAGACATAGGTGTTGGCCGCCTCGATCTCCTTCTTCGAGAAGCCGAGATGGGTGAGGAGGTCGAAGGCCGGGTCGGAGAGCTTCTCCTCCGGCACGTCGAATTCTGCCATCTGCTCGTCGCCGATGGTCCAGCGGTTGAAGACGAACTTGATGTCGAAGGCAGTCTTCACCGCCTCGTCGACCTTGGCGATGGTGGCCTCGGAGAAGCCTTTCGCCTTGAGTGCGGCCGGGTTGATCACCGGCGCGCCGGCGATGGTGCCGCGGCCGACCGCGTAGTCGATCACGCCCTTGATGGCGGCATCGCCGTAGCCCAGCATCCTGAGCGCCTCCGGCACGGCGCGGTTGATGATCTTGAAGTAGCCGCCGCCGGCGAGCTTCTTGAACTTGACCAGCGCGAAGTCGGGCTCGATGCCGGTGGTGTCGCAGTCCATGACCAGGCCGATGGTGCCGGTCGGCGCGATCACCGAGACCTGCGCATTACGGAAGCCGTTGGCCTCGCCCTCGGCGAGCGCCCGATCCCAGGCGGCGCGGGCATGGGCGGTGAGCGTCTCATCGGGGCAGGCGGCGGCATCCAGCGGCACCGGGTCGACTGACAGCGCCTCGTAGCCCTGCGTCTCGCCGTAGGCGGCGCGGCGATGGTTGCGGATGACGCGCAGCATCGCTTCGCGGTTCTTGGCGTAGCCGGGGAAGGCGCCGAGCTCGCCCGCCATCTCGGCCGAGGTGGCGTAGCTGACGCCAGTCATCACCGCGCTGATGGCGGCGGCAATCGCCCGGCCCTCGTCGGAATCGTAGGGGATGGCCGACGACATCAGGAGGCCGCCGATATTGGCGTAGCCGAGGCCGAGCGTGCGGTACTCGTAGGAGAGCTCGGCGATGCGGCGCGAGGGGAACTGCGCCATCATCACCGAGATTTCCAGGACCACGGTCCACAGGCGCACCGCGTGCTCGAAGGACTCCACGTCGAAGCGATGGTTCGCGTCGGCGAACTGCATCAGGTTCAGCGAGGCCAGATTGCACGCCGTGTCGTCGAGGAACATGTATTCCGAGCACGGATTGGAGGCGCGGATCGGCCCCGAGGCCGGGCAGGTGTGCCAGTCGTTGATGGTGGTGTGGAACTGGATGCCGGGATCGGCCGACTGCCAGGCGGCGTTGCCGATCATCTCCCACAGATCGCGGGCTTTCAGCGTCTTGATTGTTTTGCCGGTGATGCGCGCCGTCAGATCCCAGTCGCCGTCGTCCTCGACGGCGCGCAGGAAGTCGTCGGTGACCCGCACCGTATTGTTGGAGTTCTGGCCCGAGACGGTGAGATAGGCCTCCGAATCCCAATCGGTGTCGTAGATCGGCACGTCGATGTCGGTATAGCCTTGGCGTGCGAACTGGATGACGCGCAGGATGTAGTTCTGCGGGATCTGCACCTTCTTGGCGGCCTTGATCTCGCGCTTCAGCGCCGGGTTTTTGGCCGGGTCGAAGCACGAGCCGTCCGGCCCGTCGCAGTTGACGCAGGCGCGCATGATCGCCTTGAGGTGGGCGGCCAGAATCCGCGAGCCGGTGACCAGCGCGGCGACCTTCTGCTCCTCGCGCACCTTCCAGTTGACGTAGTTCTCGATGTCCGGGTGATCGACGTCGACCACCACCATCTTGGCGGCGCGGCGCGTCGTGCCGCCCGACTTGATGGCACCGGCGGCGCGGTCGCCGATCTTGAGGAAGCTCATCAGGCCCGACGACTTGCCGCCGCCCGAGAGCCGCTCGCCTTCGCCGCGCAGTTTCGAGAAGTTGGAGCCGGTGCCCGAGCCGTATTTGAACAGACGCGCCTCGCGCACCCACAGGTCCATGATGCCGCCCTCGTTGACGAGGTCGTCCTCGATGCCCTGGATGAAGCAGGCATGCGGCTGCGGATGCTCGTAGGCGCTGGCCGAGGCGGTCAGCTTGCCGGTGCGGTAGTCGACATAGTGGTGACCCTGGCTCGGCCCGTCGATGCCGTAGGCCCAGAAGAGGCCGGTGTTGAACCACTGTGGGCTATTGGGCGCCGCCTTCTGGGTGGCCAGCATGAAGCGCTGCTCGTCGAAGAAGGCGCGGGCGTCCTCTTCCGAATCGAAATAGCCGCCCTTCCAGCCCCAATAGGTCCAGGTGCCGGCAAGCCGGTCGAAGACCTGGCGCGCATCGAGTTCCGACGTCGTCCGCTCGCCCTCGGGCAGGGCGTTGAGTGCCGTTTCGTCGGCCACCGAGCGCCACAACCATGAGGGGACGTCGTTCTCCTCGAACCGCTTCAACCGGGCGGGCACACCGGCCTTGCGGAAATACTTCTGGGCGAGAATGTCGCTCGCCACCTGGCTCCACGCGGCGGGAACCTGGATGTCGTCGAGCTGGAAGACGACCGAGCCATCCGGATTGCGGATTTCGCTGCGCGTCGTCCTGAATTCGATGCCGTCATAGGCCGATGCATCTGCCTTGGTATAGCGCCGCTCGATCCGCATTCTTCTGCCCCAAAATTCGGGCCCGCGCCGTCATCTCAAGCGCAAGCCGGTAACCCGTATGAACCGGGTAACTCCTGTTTCTTTCAGCCCCATCCCGGTCCTGGGGTTGACCCCCAGTGCTTGTGCCTAACGATGCCCGGAACCCCTAAATATAGTGTTACCGATGCGTCTTGTCAGGTCTTTTTTCGCGTGATTATGGCCTCATTCCACACCCGAATCCGGGTGAATCACACACAAAACCAACCCGTTCCCCGAACGCCGGCAAACCGCCGCCCAAGGCTCGTACGCACACCGCTATCAAAGGAAAATCCGAGGCCCGTTACGCGCCGCCGGAACGTCACTCATGACGCTTGAGTGACGGTATTGCGAGTCGCGCCGGAGCGTCAACGAGGTGCCGATCACAAATCGGGTTTCATGCATGCCACCTGGGAATTCTGGGGACTTCTCGTCGCGATCCGGGACAGCGGCGGCCTTTGCGCGATAGCCCATGTGACCACAATCACAGGCTGCTCTTGGATTGTCAGGGTTAACAACCACCTTCTATGCTAGCGTTGCCGTCCTGATCTGGGCGCGCCGCATGGGAAACAGGGGGGGGCAATGACCTGGTTCGGCAAGACCCGCATCGCATTGGCGGCGCTTCTGGTCGCGTTTGCCGGGGTGCCAGCCGCTCACGCCCAGCCCGACGGCTTCGTGGTTGCGGCCATCCAGAGGGCCGTCAAGGACGCCAAGAGCGGCCAGATCGTGCTGGGGCCGTCAAGCCCGATCTATTCGGGCGACCGCATCGTGACCGACAGTGTCGGCAACGCCCAGATCAAGTTCCGCGACGACACCAAGCTGGTGGTCGGCCCCAATTCGGCGCTGGTGATCGACGCCTTCGTCTTCAACAAGAACGACACCGCCCGCCAGGTGTCGATCAGCGCCCTCAAGGGCGCCTTCCGCTTCATCAGCGGCAAGAGCCCCAAGGACGTCTACCGGATCACCACGCCGACGGCGACCATCGGCGTTCGCGGCTGACGTCCGGGAAACAGGGCGCAGCCCGGCAACCCGCCTGGGTTGGTAAACAGCTTATTAAAATAATGCCAAACTGAGCCTGCGGTTCTCGACCACCGTCGTTTCGGAGATGGCCGATGCCTGACCACAAAGCCTTGGCTGCATTCGTTTTGTGCGTTGCGACGGCTTTGGCGGCGGGCAGCGGCGCCTGGGCGGCGGATCCGAGCGGCACGGCCGTTGCGGTCGTGCAGGCGAGCGAAGCGATTGGCGCCGCCGGCACCCGCATGCTCGTCGCCCGCGGCCCGGTCTACATGGGCGACACCATCCGCACCGGCGCCAGCGGAGAAGCGCAGATCCAGCTTGCCGACGACACCCGTCTGGTGGTCGGTCCCAACTCATTGCTGGTGGTCGACGCCTTCGTCTTCGATCGCCGCGGCAAGGCCAAGCAGGTGGCGTTGAACGCCGTGCGTGGCGCCTTCCGCTTCATCACCGGGGGTAGCCGCAAGAGCGCCTACAAGATCGTCACTCCAACGGCGACCATCGGCGTACGCGGCACCGAGTTCGACTTCTCGGTCGACCGGGGCGGCCAGCTCAACTTTGTGCTGTTCGAGGGCCAGGCGCGCATCTGCAGCCGCGGCGGGCGATGCACGGTACTGAGCGGCGCCTGCAGCGTCGCGGTCATTCCGCGGAGCGGCGCCGTCAGACGGCTGCCGGCAGGCAACCAGCGCACGGGCCTTCTGCGCACGAAGTTCCCCTACATCGCTTCGCAGCGGCGCCTCAACCGCATGTTCCGCGTCGATACGTCGAGCTGCGGTGCGCGCCGGGCCAACATTCTGCCGGACGGCCGCACTGTGCCGACCTTCGCCGAACGGATTGCGCCGGGCGGCATCGCGCCGCCAGGCACGGTCGATCCAGGCGTGACCGGCTCGGTCCGCAACCACAGTGGGCTCGCCGATCTCACCAATCCGGGGCGCGGAAGCGCCAACAACAACGCCTCGGGCGGCGGCACGAATAACCCCGGCGGCAGCAGCAACGGCGGTGGCGGTGGCGCAGGAAACGCTGGCGGGAACGGTAGCGGCGGCGGCAACGGCAACGGAAATAGCAATGGCCACAATCACTAGCGTCGTGTTCTTCATCAAGCGGCGGGCAGCCCGAAGGATGGGCGCCGCAGCCTTGCCAACGTGACTAATTTTCTGGCAATGGATCGGGTTAACCGACTTCTACGGAAGCTAGTAAACAAAACGTAAATGCAACTATAGTCACAGGCAGATGCGGCCTTTCCCAGGGGCAGGGTTTGTGCTGTGGCGGCGTGGCGTGTGAGTGATCCGGGCGTATTCGCCCTTGGCGGGCTGCTTCTGGCCTGTCTTTCGGTACCGGTTGCAGCGGCGACACCGCCAAGCGGTGTCGCGGTTGCTGTTGTTCAGCAGGCTGACGCCAACGGCCGCGTTCTTCGCCAGGACGCAGCGGTCTTTTCGGGCGATGCCATCGTCACCGGGCCGGTCGGGCAGGCGCAGATCAAGTTCCGCGACAACACCAAGCTGGTTGTCGGGCCGAACTCGCGCCTGGTCATCGACGCCTTCGTCTATTCCGGCAACAACACGGCGCGCAAACTCTCGATCAACGCGCTGAAGGGTGCCTTCCGCTTCATCTCCGGCAACAGCAATCACGACGCCTATAACATCACGACGCCGACAGCGACCATCGGCGTGCGCGGCACCGAGATCGACGTCAACGTCAGCAAGGGCGTGGTGATCTACAGCGGCGCCGCCGAGGTCTGCAGGCGGGGAGGCGGCAGCAGGAACTGCGTGATGATCCAGGGCGGCTGCGCTCTGGCGGCCTTCGAACCCAACCGCAACGTCAAGAAGGTCAACTCGATCGTCGATCGCAACCAGACGCTCCTGCAGGGTTTCCAGTACGCCGTCGATCAGCGTCGGCTACGCCCGGAATTCCGGGCGAACACGGCAAGCTGCGGCGTTCTGCGTGCCGCCCTGCCGGTCGTGCCCGACGCGAGCAAGCCGCCGCCGGTCGTGGTCGTGGACAATACGCCGCCGCCACAACCGCCGCCGTCCGACCGGTGCGATTACTATCCGCCGCATCATCCCCCGCGCCACTGGCCTCACCGCGATTGGCCCGACTTTCATCGCCCCGACCTCGACCACCGTGGCGACGGGGACGGGGGACATCATCACGACAGGTTTGCCGGACCACTTGGCAACCAGCAGATCGGCCTGAACGCGCTCACCGCCAACGACCCGAATCCCGATCCGCCGGCGCGGCGCGGTTTCCACCAGCTTGGATCGCAGGGTCCCAACGCCACCGTCGACTTCGGAAGCCGGCCCAGCCGCTTCGGCGCTTTCGGCAATAATCGCCGCACCTGGGGCTGGAACAGGCGCGGCGTTGGCGGCGTCGACAACCACACTCCCGGCGGAATTGGGGGCAATGTCGGTGGCCCGCGCGGCGCCGCTTCCACGACTAGCAACACTGGCGGACGCGCCGGGTTAAGCAGCAGCGCTAGGGGCGGCGGAGGTGTCAGCACCAGGGGTGGCGGGTCAACAACCACCAGTGGCGGCAACTCTGGTGGAGGCGGCCACGGCGGCGGCGATCATGGCGGAGGCGGCCACGGCGGCGGCGGCGGCGATCATGGCGGAGGCGGCCACGGCGGCGGCGATCATGGCGGCGGTGGCCATGGTGGCGGTGGTCACGGCGGTGGCGATCACGGCCATCGGCACTGAGCCACGCGACGACACCCAATAAAAAAGGCGGCCGATGGCCGCCTTTGCGATTTTCAGGTCATGGCCCGGTTCAGGGCTGCCAGGCTTCGTAGTCGGGAGCGCCAGGTGTACGCGGCTCGGGGCCGAGGATCGACCCGGGCGGCCGGTAAGCCTGCGCCGTGCCGGTAAGGTTCGCCTGATGCGGCTTCTGCCACTCGCGCGGTTGGTAGGCGGCCGGCGGCTCGTCGGTGCGGTGGTGCATCCAGGCATGCCAGCCCGGCGGAATCCGTGACGCCTCGACGGCGCCGTTATAGGCCACCCAGCGGCGGTCGCCGCCGCGCATCCGGTAATAGCGGTTGCCGGACTCGTCAGTGCCGACCAGCTCGCCTTTGCGCCAGATCTGGAAGCGCGTGCCGAGCGTGGCGCTGTTCCACCACGTGAAGAACTGAACGATGAAGTCTTTCATGCGCGCACCATTGACCGCATTCGGCTCTGCCTGCAAGACCCCGGCTCTAGAAGAATGACGTCCGCCGTTGCCACCAGCCGCTGCGCTTGGGCGCATCGGCGTCCGGCTGCTCGGGCTCGGCCGGCTGGCTCGGCTGCTGCTCGGCAACCGGTTCCGCCGTCGTTTCGTGATGCGTCTCCGGCTCAGCCTCGTCGGGCTGCGGCGCTGGCGTGCTGAGCGCCGGGGCAGGCTCCGGCACCGCCGCCGGCTCGGGCTCCGTCACCGGCTCGGGCGGCGACCAGTCGTCGTCGGCCGTCGCCATCGCGCCGCCGCTGTCGTCGGCCGCAGCAATGTCCGGTGCCTGCGCCGCGGGCGCCAGGGCTTCGCCGGATTCGCTCTCGCCTTCGGCATCCTCGCCGTCGTCGGCCTCCGGGTGGTCCTCACCGCCACGCCCACGGCGGGCACGACGTCCGCCGCGCCGGCCGCGCCGACGCTTGCGCGGACCGCCGTCTTCTTCCGTGCCGTCCGCTTCGCCACGCGCCGCGGCCTCGGCCGGTTCATCCTGCTCGGCCATCTCGGCCTCCGCCTGCGGCTCATCGCCCTCGGCCTGAACGGTCTCGCTCCGTTCGCCGCTGCCACGCCGCCGCCGGCGCCGGCGCTTGCGGCGCGCGCTGTCCTCGCCCGCGCGCTCCTCGCGGTGATCGGCAAGCGTCTCGTCCTGCGCCGCGTCGGCCAGTTCGGCCGGGCTTTCCGTCTCGCCGCCGACCTCGATCTGGACCGAATCCGGCTGCACCGAATCCGGCTGGATCGACCGCGGCAAAACCTCACGCCGGCCCACCGCCTCGCCGCGCTCGACGACGTAATGGGCGCCGTTATTGATCGTCTCGTCGGCGGCCACCGTGATGGAAAGGCCGAAGCGCTGCTCGATCTCGGCCAGATGCGAGCGCTTCTGATTGAGGATGTAGAGCGCCACCGGCGTGCGCGTGCGGATGGTCAGGTGATGGCTGACGCCCTTGAGCAACTGGTCCTCGAGCGAGCGCAGGACGTGCAGCGCCACCGAGGAGGGCGCGCGCACATGGCCGCTGCCCTGGCAGGTCGGGCACACCGTGGTGGTCGATTCAAGCACGCCGGTGCGGATGCGCTGGCGCGACATTTCCAAGAGGCCGAAATGCGAGATGCGGCCGACCTGGATGCGCGCCCGGTCGTGCTTCAGCGCGTCGTTGAGCTTGCGCTCGACGGCGCGGTTGTTGCGCTTCTCCTCCATGTCGATGAAGTCGATGACGATCAGGCCGGCGAGGTCGCGCAGGCGAAGCTGGCGGGCGACTTCCTCCGCTGCCTCGAGGTTGGTCTGCAGCGCGGTGTCCTCGATATTGTGCTCGCGCGTCGAGCGGCCCGAGTTGACATCGATGGAGACCAGCGCCTCGGTCGGGTTGATGACCATGTAGCCGCCGGACCTCAGCGTCACCTGCGGGCTGAACATGGCATCGAGCTGCGCCTCGACGCCGCTGTAGCGGGCGAAGATCGGCTGGCCTTCCTTGTAGGGCTGGACGTTCTTGGCATGGCTCGGCATGAGCATGCGCATGAAGTCCTTGGCCTCGCGATAGGCGTCGTCGCCGGCGACGATGATCTCGTCGATGTCCTTGTTGTAGAGGTCGCGGATGGAGCGCTTGATCAGCGAGCCTTCCTCGTAGACCAGCGCCGGGGCGGTGGAGCGCAGCGTCAGCTCGCGCACGTTCTCCCACAGGCGCAGCAGATATTCGAAGTCGCGCTTGACCTCGGCGCGCGTCCGGCTGGCGCCGGCGGTCCTCAGGATGACGCCCATGCCTTCCGGCACCTCGAGGTCGGAAACCACCTGCTTGAGGCGCTTGCGGTCGGCCATCGAGGTAATCTTGCGGCTGATGCCACCGCCCCGCGCGGTATTGGGCATCAGAACCGAATAGCGGCCGGCCAGCGACAGATAGGTGGTCAGCGCCGCGCCTTTGTTGCCGCGCTCTTCCTTGACGACCTGGACCAGCAGCACCTGGCGGCGCTTGATGACTTCCTGGATCTTGTACTGGCGCACTCGCGGCTTGCGCCGTTCCGGCACCTCTTCGAGCGCGTCCTCGGCGCCGACCGAACTCGACCCGGTCGTCGCTTTCCACCTCGTCGGCGTCGCCGGCCGCCTCCGCCGTCGACGCTTCGCCGTTGTCTTCCGCCGTCGGCTCGCCGCCGTCGTCTTCCGCCGCCGGCTCGTCGCCGTCTTCGTCCTCGCCCGTCGGCTCACCGCCGACGTCCAGTTCAGGGGCGGGCTCTTCCCCGGCCGAGGCGCTGACCACCGGCGCCGGCAGGGCATCCGCGGCGATCGTGGCGGGCGCCGCGTTGCCGTCTTCTTCGGTCTCGGCTGACGGGCCGTCGTCCGGCTCTTCGCTGACCTCGATATCGGCCCCGGCGGCGTCCTCGCCGCCCTGCGACTCGGCGGCAGGATCCTCGTCGATCTCGCGCTGTTCGGCCTCGATCAGCGCCTGCCGGTCGGCGACCGGGATCTGGTAGTAGTCGGGGTGGATTTCCGAGAAGGCGAGGAAGCCGTGGCGGTTGCCGCCGTAATCGACGAAGGCTGCCTGCAGCGACGGTTCGACCCGCGTGACCTTCGCTAGATAGATATTGCCGCGCAACTGCCGGCGATTGGCCGCTTCGAAGTCGAACTCCTCGACCCGATTGCCGCGCACCACCACGACCCGGGTCTCCTCCGGATGGGCGGCGTCGATGAGCATCTTGTTTGCCATGGGCTGAACTCTCCGCGGTCGCGTCCGCCGGGCCGCCGGCGGGCGCTAGGCGCCCCTGCCGTTGCGGCCGGGGAGGGACCGGCTTGTCTTGATTTGATCGGGGTGCGCGTGCCCGCGGCCGCCCGCGACGAAATCCCGCCGGCGATGGCTGGGGCGGGTGTCGGCTGGTGAAGCGGTATTGCCAGGGGCATGAAGTGCGCCATTACCTTTTTACAATTCTACGTGCGGAATCAATACAATAGACATCCAACGCTCCCTGCGGCCGTTATGCCGCAGGCGCCGGGCTGTCCGGATCGCGGATATCGGGCAAGTGATCGCGCTTGACCTTGGGGAGCGCATCAGTCCGGCCCTCGTCCGGTACATCCTCCGCCGCTGCCCGTACAGGGCACCAACCGACGGAACCGACCCGCCCGGATGTCAAAGGGAATCCGCCGAATCGGGCCGCGATCGCCTGTCTCGGCACCGCGGACGGAGAATGAATTCCGTTTGTGTGTTGTATGCATGCAATCGAGTCTTGGCAAGAACGCCAATAAGCTGGGCAGGCGGACCGGTTTTTACAAGTTGCGGTTAACCATTGGACTTCCATGCTTTATGACGAACGCGGAACCATGCAAGCCCGGTCCGGGGGCCGGCGCCTGGAGGCGAACCCGATGCACGCTGCAACCGCCGCCCGGCACGGTCTTGCCGCCGGGCTGACGGCCTCGATCGTGGCCCTTGTGGTAGCCCTTTCGGCGGCGATGGCGCACGCCCAGGACACCATGCAGATGCCGGCGCCCACCGACGGCCCGGTGATGCTGGGGGCGCGCATTGTCGGCGACAACCAGCGCGTGCGCTTCGTCGCCGATCTGTCGAAGAAGATCTCGGCAACGGTCTTCACTCTGTCCGACCCCGACCGCATCGTCGTCGACCTGCCCGAAGTGCGCTTCGCCCTGCCTGAGCTTGCCGGCACCACCGGCCGCGGGCTGATCACCGCCTTTCGCTACGGCCTGATCTCGCCGGGCAAGTCGCGCATCGTCATGGACCTCAACGGGCCGACGCTGATCGACAAGACCTTCGTCATCGATCCTGCCGACGGCCAGCCGGCGCGGCTGGTGATCGATGCCGTGCCGACCACGCGGGCCAAGTTCCTGGCCGCCACCCGCGCATACAAGGAACAGCAGCTGGCCAACGCCACCGCCGCAGCCGATACCGGCATCAGCGCCGCCCCCGGCGACCACGGCGACAAGCCGGTCATCGTCGTCGACCCCGGCCATGGCGGCATCGACACCGGTGCGCGCGGCGATGGCGGCGTGGTGGAGAAGGACGTCACGCTCGCCTTCGGCAAGACGCTCGGCCGCCTGCTGGAAGCCACCGGCCGCTACCGCGTCATCTATACCCGCGACGACGACTCCTACATCTCACTCGGCGACCGCGTGGCGATCGCGCAACACAACAACGCCGATCTGTTCGTCTCCATCCACGCCAACACGTTCGCCAGCAGTTCGGTGCGCGGCGCCAGCGTCTATGTGGTTTCCAACAAGGCCTCCGACAAAATGGCGGGGGACATGGCGGCCTCGGAGAACCAGTCCGACATCCTGGCCGGCGTCGACGCGCCGGTCGACTGCGAATATGACCCCGCGGTCTGCCAGATTCTCGGCTCCCTGCTGCTGGAGGACACGGTCAAATCCGGCAAGACCTTCGCCATCGACCTGCTCGGAGCGCTGAAGAGCGCCAAGGTCAGGGTCTTCAAGAACTACGACCGGGCGCGCGAGGCGAGCTTCAAGGTGCTGGAATCTCCCAATGTGCCGTCCGTGCTGGTCGAGCTTGGATACCTCTCCAACCCGGGCGATGAGAAGCTGCTGGAATCGCAGGCGTGGCGGGACAAGGCGGCGGCGCCCTTCATCAAGGCGATCGACGACTATTTCCGCACTCGGATTGCCGGCCGGGGCGCCAATTGAGGCTGTTGCCGAAACGCCACGGATGGTGCATGGGGGCGACGCGGAGGCGCGGCGCGCCCCATAATCTCCACAAAGAGCGGTGAGACAGGCGGCAGGGCTGGTGGACGGAGCGTCATGGCCAATGGAAAACCCGCCGGGCAGGGAAGCCTTGACCGTGGCTGCCAAAATAAGGCTTCTCCCCATCCGACGGCCGATGCGTCGCACATCAGCGGCCGGGTGATGGACAAGCTATGATATTCCGATTCTTCGGCTACCTATTCGGGATTGGTGCCGTGCTCTTTCTCGCCGTTGCAGGGGTCGCAGCCTGGTACATCTCGGGCTTGACGGCCGACCTTCCCAATTACGACGTGCTGTCAAAGTACGAGCCGCCGGTGCTGACCCGGGTGCATGCCGCCGACGGCCAGCTGGTGGCCGAATACGCCCACGAGAAGCGCCTCTATCTGCCCATCCAGGCCGTTCCCGACCAGGTCAAGGCGGCCTTCATCTCGGCCGAGGACAAGAACTTCTACGAGCACTCCGGTCTCGACTATTACGGCATCATCCGCGCCGTCCTGACCAACGCCATGAACAAGATCGACGGCCGCGGCGGCCCGCTGGTCGGCGCCTCGACCATCACCCAGCAGGTGGCCAAGAACTTCCTCCTGTCGAGCAACCAGACGATCCAGCGCAAGATCAAGGAAGCGATGCTGTCGCTGAGGATCGAGCAGGCCTATTCCAAGGACAAGATCCTCGAGCTCTATCTCAACGAAATCTATTTCGGCCTCGGCGCCTACGGCGTCGCCTCTGCCGCGCTCACCTATTTCGACAAGTCGGTGCACGAACTGACGCTTGCCGAGACCGCCTATCTGGCGGCGCTGCCCAAGGGCCCCAACAACTACAATCCGTTCCGCCACCCCGACCGGGCGGTCGAGCGGCGCAACTGGGTGATCGACCGCATGGTCGAGAACGGCTACGCCAGCAAGGCGGAAGGCGAGGCGGCCAAGAAGGAGCCGCTCGGCGTCAGGTTGCAGGAGACCTCGCCGACGATGTTCGGCGCCGACTATTTCGTCGAGGAGGTGCGCCGCGAACTGATCGACATGTACGGCGACAAGACGCTCTACGAAGGCGGCCTGTCGGTGCGCACATCGCTCAATCCGCAGCTTCAGGTGTTGGCCCGTCAGGCGCTGATGGACGGACTGGTCAAATACGACGAGGACCACGGCTGGCGCGGCCCCGTCGACCACATCGACGATCTGGCGCCCGACTGGGGGCCGAAGATCGCCAACATCAACGCGCTCTCCGATGTGATCGAATGGCGCCTGGCCGTCGTTCTCTCGGTCGACGACAAGGGGGCCAAGATCGGGCTGCAGCCGGGCCTCGAACCCGGCACCGGCAAGGTCGCGCCCGACCGCGAGACCGGCACCATCCCGTTCGACCAGCTGAAATGGGCCAAGTGGCAGACCGGCCCGAAGGCCGGCAAGGCGATCAAGAGCGCCTCCGACGTGCTCTCGGTGGGCGACGTGGTCTATGTTGAAAAGGCCGACGGCGGCCCCAACGAATACACGCTGCGCCAGGTGCCGGAGGTCGAGGGTTCCATCGTCGTGATGGACCCGCACACCGGCCGCGTGCTCGCCATGGTCGGCGGCTTCTCCTATGCGCTGAGCGAATTCAACCGCGCCACCCAGGCCGAGCGCCAGCCCGGTTCGTCCTTCAAGCCATTCGTCTATTCCGCCGCGCTCGACAACGGCTACACGCCGTCTTCGGTGGTCATGGACGCGCCGATCTCCATCGATCAGGGCAATGGCCAGGGCGTCTGGCAGCCGCAGAACTACGAGGGCGACTTCCTCGGGCCATCGACGCTGAGGACCGGCATCGTGCATTCGCGCAACGTCATGACGGTGCGCCTGGCCCAGGACATGGGCATGCCTCTGATCGCCGAATATGCCCGCCGGTTCGGCATCTACGACCACTTGCTGCCGGTGCTCTCCATGGCGCTCGGCGCCGGCGAGACCACGGTGCTGCGCATGGCGGCCGGCTATGCGGTTTTCGACAACGGCGGCAAGGAAGTGCGCCCGACGCTCATCGACCGCATCCAGAACCGCTTCGGCCAGACCATCTTCCGGCACGAGAACCGGACCTGCGAGGGCTGCGACGCCGACAGCTGGCACAACCAGCCCGAACCGAAGATCGTCGACAACGCCCAGCAGGTGCTCGACCCGATGACCGCCTACCAGATCACCTCGATGATGGAAGACGTCATCAGGCGCGGCACCGGCACGGCCGTGAAGAAGATCGTCGACAAGCCGCTGGCCGGCAAGACTGGCACCACCACCGACTATCACGACGCCTGGTTCGCCGGTTTCTCGCCGGATCTGGTTGCCGTCGTCTATGTCGGCTTCGACAAGCCGCGCTCGCTCGGCAAGGGCGAGACCGGCGGCGCGCTCGCCGCGCCCATCTTCGGCAATTTCATGAAGAACGCGCTCGCCGACAAGCCGCCGATCCCGTTCCGTGTGCCGCCGGGGATCACCTTCATCCCGATCAACCAGCAGACTGGCCTGCGCGCCAATCCGGGCGATCCGGGCACCATCCTCGAGGCCTTCAAGCCGGGCACCGCACCGCCCGACACCTATTCGATCATCGGCTATACCGACACCGGGGGTCGGCCGCTGACCGTGGCGCCGGAATCCGACCGGGCGGTGATCTCGGGTACCGGGGGGCTCTACTAGCTCGTCACCCGGGAGAGATTGGGAGGTCTTCGCAATGCGGCTCATTCTCGCCATCGGTGGAGCCTTATGCCTCATGGGCCTTTCCGCTTGCAGTACCTCGGGTCCGTCGGTGGTCTCGGAGGAGCCGCTCGCCTGGGTGCGTACCGATGGTCAGAGCGGTCGGGCGAATCCGGCCTTGGTTGATCAGTTCGCTGCCGATCGGGCCGCGTGCGGCTTCGCCACCAACGCGGACAACAGCGCACTGCGTGCTGCCGAGCCGTGCATGAGCAAGCGCGGCTACGTACTGGTGCCGGCCAGCCAGGCAGAGGCGACGGCCGCAAAATTCCGCGCTGCGACCGCCGCGCAGTTCCCGGCGGGCAAGAGCTGAGCCGTCCGACCTTCCATCCTGAAGCGGCGAAAAACGCGCGGGTTTACAGCTGCCGCGCCACTCACTAACTAGGCGGCAGCCGAATTCCCCAAAAAGCCGGTGAGAGAATGCGTCCCGAAATCGAGACCTTTGTCGATGAGATCAAGCAGGCGATCGCCCTGCTGAGGAGGCATCTTTGACTGGGATCGCGCCAAGGCCCGCCTGTCGGAACTGAACGCGGCGGCGGAAGACCCCAACCTCTGGAACGATGCCGAGCGCGCACAGAAGATGATGCGCGAGCGCCAGTATCTGGAAAGCCAGATCGGCGCCGTCGAGCACATGGAGCGCGAGCTGGCCGATCAGGTGGAGCTGATTGAGCTTGGCGAGGCAGAAGACGACAAGGCGGTGATTGCCGACGCGGAAGCCACGCTGCGCGCGTTGCACGGCGAGGCCGAGCATCGTCAGGTCGAGACTATGCTCTCCGGCGAGGCCGATCATCTCGACGCCTTTGTCGAAGTTCATGCCGGGGCAGGGGGCACCGAGAGCCAGGACTGGGCGCAGATGCTCATGCGCATGTACACGCGCTGGGCGGAGGCGAGCGGCTACAAGGCCGAACTTCTGGAAATCCACGACGGCGAAGAGGCCGGCATCAAGTCGGCGACGCTGCAGGTGACCGGCCCCAGCGCCTATGGCTGGCTGAAGACCGAATTGGGCGTCCATCGGTTGGTGCGCATCTCCCCCTTCGACAGCCAGGCGCGGCGGCACACCTCCTTTGCCAGCGTCTGGGTCTATCCGGTGGTCGATGACACGATTGAAGTCGATATCGACGAGAAGGACGTGCGCACCGATACCTATCGCGCCTCCGGTTCCGGCGGCCAGCACATCAACACCACCGATTCGGCGGTGCGCCTGACCCACGTGCCGACCGGCATCGTCGTCCAGTGCCAGAACGAACGCTCGCAGCACAAGAACCGCGCCACTGCCTGGAAGATGCTGCGCGCCCGCATGTACGAGGCGGAGCTGGAGAAGCGCGAACAGGCGGCGGCGGCCGAAGCGGCCAGCAAGACCGATATCGGCTGGGGCCACCAGATCCGCTCCTACGTCCTGCAGCCCTATCAGCTCGTGAAGGACTTGCGCACGGGGGTCGAGAGCACCAGCCCACAGGACGTGCTCAACGGCGCGCTGTTGCCCTTCATGGAGGCCGCACTCGCCCACCGCGTTGGCGCGGACAACAAGGCGGCGGACTGACCGCACAACGTATCGATCAGTACCTGAGAGCACGCACGCTCTTCCCGAAGGGCGTGGGCGCATTCGCGTTCACCGTCGGGCTGCGACCCTTCACATCGCCGGGGCCTGCCCTAGCTGACGACACGGGAGGCGCCACGCGTCTGCCGGACCGACGAATGGGGTGACTGACGAATGGGGCGACAGCTGTGTGGAGGAAGTTATGTCCAGAAATCAGAAACAGCCCCAGACCCGCCGTGGAAGGCTGGCGGCGGTGGCCAAGCAGCTGCTGCTCGGCGCCGCCGGCGCGCTCCTCATCGGAGCCGTAGGCAGCGTGGTAACGGCCCATCAGTCGGCCGCTGCCAGCAAGCAGATCGTGGTCGGCCTGATCACGAAGACCGAGGTCAATCCCTATTTCGTCAAGTTACGGCAATCCGCACAAGCGGAAGCAGACAAGATGGGCGCCAAGCTGATCGCGCGGTTCGGCAAGTTCGACGGAGATAATCAGTCGCAAGTTTCCGCCATCGAGGACTTCATCAGCGCCGGCGTGAACGGCATCTTGATCACTCCCAACAACTCGACTGGCATCCTCAAAGCGGTCAAGCAAGCGCGCGCCAAGGGCATCATTGTCATCGCCCTCGATACGGCCACCGATCCCGCGAATGCGGTCAACGCGACTTTTGCCACCGACAACTTCCAGGCCGGCGTTCTTGAAGGTGAGTACGCGAAGGCGGCGCTTGGCAAGAAGACCCCGAAGCTCGCCATGCTTGACGGCACCCCGGGCGGCACGGTCGACAACTTTCGACACGACGGGTTCCTGAAGGGCTTCGGCATCAAGAAGGGGAGCCCGGAGATCGTCGGCTCGGTAATTACCCATGGCGCGATGGACCAAGGTCAGACCGGGATGGAGAACCTGCTGACCGCTCACCCGGACATCAACGTCGTGTACGCGATCAACGAACCCGCGGCGGAAGGTGGTTATGCCGCGATCGCTGCTGCCGGAAAGGCAAAAGACATCGTGCTCACCGCGATCGACGGCGGCTGCCTCGGCGTCAAATACGTTGCCGAGGGCAAGATCGCCGCGACCGTCATGCAGTTCCCCAAGCTGATGGCCAGCAAAGGTGTCGATGCCGTCGTCGAGTACGCGAAGACGGGCAAGAAGCCGAGCGGGTTCATCAACACCGGCGCGATGGTGATCACCGATCATCCGTTCCCCAACATCAAGTCGGAAAACACCAAGTGGGGCGCCAAGGAGTGCTGGGGTTAAGAGCCTCTGAATAGAATCTGGCGAGGGGGCTCAACGCGGCCCTCTCGCTTGTTCATCGACAGGAGGCTTGATTCCGGAATGGAACAACGTGCTGGGGCAGCACTGGGGCAGGGCTTGCGCCTCGTGCTGAGGGTGCTAACCGCGCCAACGTTCGGCCCGCTGATTGTGCTGCTCGCCTTCGGCATCTTCTTCTCCTTCGCGACCACCACATTTCTGGCGACTGGCAATCTCTCGCTTATCCTCCAGCAGAGCGTGATTATCGGAACGCTCTCCGTCGGCGAGACGATCATCATCTTGACGGCAGGCATCGACCTGGCGGTCGGCGGCATCGCCGTCATGGGGACAATCATCGCCGGCTCGCTCGTCAACGCAAACTACAACGGGTTCCTTTCGCTGCTGTTCATGCTTGTGGTCGCCACCGGCGTCGGGGGCATCGCTGGGTTGCTCGTCAGCCGGCTCAAGCTCCCGCCGTTCATCGTCACGCTGGGCCTGCTCGGTATCGTGACGGCGGCGACGCGGCTGATTTCGCAGGGTGGCGCATTTCCCGTCGACAACGACCTGATGTCGTGGACGGGTAATGCGGTCCACTTTGCCGGAGCGTCGATTACCTACGGCGTGTTTCTGATGTTCATCCTCTACGCGCTCGTCTGGTGCATGCTGACGCAGACCGGATGGGGCCGGCACGTCTATGCGGTCGGCATCAATCCGGAAGCCGCGCGGCTCGTGGGCATACCTGTGCAGAACATACTGCTATCGGTCTACGTGCTGGCGGGATTGATATACGGCATAGGAGCGTGGTTCGCCCTCGGGCGCATTCCAAATGCCGATCCGAACGCATTGCAGACTGCCAATCTCGATAGCATCACCGCCGTTGTCATTGGTGGAACCAGCCTGTTCGGCGGACGAGGCAACCTAATCGGATCACTGGTCGGAACGATCATCGTTACGGTGCTGCGCAACGGCCTGACACTGATGGGCATCGATCCGCTGTGGCAGGATCTGGTGACAGGCATCCTGGTCATTCTGGCGGTGGCTCTCGACCAGCTTTCCCGCACGAGGCTCACATGACCGTCACCAGCGAACCCCCTGCACCTCCCGTCGCGAATGACGATGTCGTTCTCGAGGCGCGCGGCATCGTCAAGCACTACGGCCACGTGGTTGCGTTGGATGGGGCTGATCTGCAGCTGAAGAGAGACGAGGTCCTCGGCCTGGTTGGAGATAACGGAGCCGGCAAGAGCCAGCTGGTCAAGGTTCTCAGCGGCGCTCTCGTGCCGGACGCGGGACAGGTCTTTCTCAACGGTGAGCCGGTTCACTTCCATAGCCCGCTGGAAGCGCGTCACCGTGGCATAGAGACGGTGTATCAGGACCTTGCACTTGCACCGGCGCTCGACATTCCCAGTAACGTCTTCTTGGGCCGTGAGCTGCGGTTTGATCCGCCGCTCGGCTGGCTGCGGCTGCTCGACAAGCGTCGTATGAGAGAGTCGGCGAAGCAGTTCATGGAGCAACTGAAGTTCCGTCTGCCATCCATCGACAGCCTCGTCGAGCAGCTGTCCGGCGGGCAGCGCCAGGGCGTTGCCGTGGCGCGCGCGGCCTATTTCGCGACCCGCGTGGTCATCATGGACGAGCCCACGGCCGCATTGGGGGTGCAGCAGACGGCGCAGGTTCTCGAGTTGATCCAGCGCATCCGTGAGAACGGCCTGCCGGTGATCTTCATCAGCCACAACATGCCCAACGTGTTCGAGGTGGCCGATCGCATCCAGGTGATGCGTCTGGGTCGCCGGGTGGCCCTCACAACGCCGCACGACCACACGATGGCCGACATCGTTGCCTTCATGACGGGGGCGATGGAGGGGAACGTGCCGGCGTCGAGGGATTGATCGCATGAGGCCGCTGACGAAGTTGCCGGCTCGTCAGGCAAACCAATCGCCGGCTTCTCGGTCGCGAGGCGGTCGTCCGGTAGCTTTCGAACATCCTCTGAAGCTGGGGCGCGGGCGGTATCGACCGTCACGCCGAGGTGAGCCGCGTCAGCGTGGCCGCGCCAGCAGGCAGCGGAACCAGGCGCTGGCATGATAGCTGCCGTCCGTTTCGCGAAACGGCACGAGCACCCGGGAATACATTTCGGCAACGGCTTCCGCACCGCTGTGTTCCATTGCCCTGACCGCATTGCCGGTCGACATCAGGCCGCGCATGGCCGCGGTTTCGTCGGCATAGATCCACGGACTGTCGACATCGAACACCTCGATGGGCTCGAGCCCGGCGTCGGTTGCGAAGCGGCGCAGGGCGTTTTCATCGGATAGCGCGAACGGTCCCGGCGTTCCGGGAGGCCGGGGCGGCAGCAGCGGCGCCAGCGCACCGATCAGCGTGGCCACCCCCATGCCGTCCGGATTGCCAAAGGCCGCGACGACGATACGGCCGTCGCGCTTGGCGACACGACCGGCCTCACTGAGCGCCGCGAGCGGATTGCCGGCATACTGAAACGCGTTGATCCCGGTCACGACATCGAAGGTGCCGTCGGCGAACGGCAAGTCCTCCAGATCGCCGCGGCGGAAGTCGGCGTTGGCCACGCGCTCGCGCGCGATCGACAGCATGCCCTCGGCGGCGTCGAGCCCGGACACCTCCGCCCCGCGGGCGGCGGCCATGCCCGCCGCCATGCCGCTGCCGCAGCCGACGTCGAGATACCGGGTTCCCGGTCCGACGCCGGTGCGATCGAGCGCGGCCTGGAAAACTGGGCGGCAGGTTCCTTCCATAAAATCGGCCCAGTCCCTGGCCTGTGCGCCCCAAAGGCGCCCATGCGCTTCCAAGGTCCTCGGCTGTGGTGCACGGCTCAACGCGATCCTCCCCCTTCACGATCTGAAGCGCCGCGGCAGCATGCCGCGCGGAACGAGGGCCGCCGCCTCAGGCGGCCGCCGAGTCCCGCCGGCTTGTCGCCTCGTCGTAGCTCTTGCGGGCGCGTTCGATGCGCTCGGCGTTCTTCATTGCCCAGTCGCCCAGTTCCTTGACCGGCTCCAGCAGATCGCGGCCGAGCGGCGTCAGCGCGTAGTCCACGCGCGGCGGCACGGTGGGGAAGACCGTGCGGGTAACGAAGCCGTCGCGCTCCAGCCCGCGCAGTGTCGCCGTCAGCATCTTCTGCGAGATGCTGCCCAGGCTGCGCTTGATCTGGCTGAAGCGCAGCGGACCGTCGCCGAGCTGGCGGATGACCAGCAGGCTCCACTTGTCACCGATGCGCGAGAGGATGTCGCTGATCCGCCGGCAGGGCTCGGTCTGGTGCAGGGTACTCTGTTTCAAAAAAGTGCCTCCTTGTGTTCGGGCACGCTGTGGTCACTTATCTAGTGTCAGTATCCATTCTATACCAGTGACCAGGGAAAAGTCTCACATGCTCAAGATCGCAATCGTCGTTGGCAGCACCCGGCCTAACCGCAACGCTCCGCAGGTGGCCAAGTGGGTGCAGGACCTGGCGAGCAAGCGCGGCGACGCAACCTACGAGATCGTCGACATCGCCGATTTCGACCTGCCGGTGTTCGACGAGCCGATGTCGCCGTCGATGGGCAAGTACACCTACGAGCACACCAAACGCTGGGCCGCGGCGGTGGCCTCGTATGATGGCTTCGTCTTCGTCACGCCGGAATACAACCACAGCATCACCGGCGCGCTGAAGAACGCCATCGACTTCGTCTATGGTGAATGGAACAACAAGGCGGCGGGCTTCGTCAGCTACGGTTCGACCGGCGGTGTGCGCGCCGTGGAGCACCTGCGCGGCATCATGGCCGAAGTGCAGGTCGCCGACGTGCGCGCCCACGTCTCGATGTCGATGTACACGGATTTCGAAAACTGGAGCGTCTTCAAGCCGGATCCCAAGCACGAGCAGCAGCTCGGCATCCTGCTCGACCAGCTCACCTCATGGAGCCGGGCGATGCAGGGCGTGCGCGCCGAGAAGCAAGCCGCCGCCGCCTAGGCTCACCTTCGACCCCACAGTTGCAAAGCGGTCATGGCAAGCCATGGCCGCTTTCTTCATTTGGGGGAGGGGCCGCGGCCATGGTGCCGTAGCTGCCGTTGGAGCCGGCCATGGTCACCGCTCCATCGGTGGCGACGCCGGCCGGATAGCCGATCGTCCAATGGAATCGGATCGCCGCGCCACGCGAGCCGCCATGAAGCCGTGCGGTGCGCATTCGTTAAAATTTTAGCTGAGTTCCTGCTCACATATTTGCAAGCTTTAAGTGATCTCTTGATAGCAGTTTGTTGTCAGTATTCCGTCGCCAGTCATGCGACGTTCATTGGAGGGCCAGGTGTCCAGCTATGTGACACGCATCGTTTTCGGCGCCGTCGTCTCAACCTTGGTTTTGGTCGGCGCCGCCGCGGCCGACCAGTGGCACATCTCGCGTTCGAGCGGTTCCGTCTGGGTCGGATCCGACACGGCGCAGCTCGTATCGCTTGGACCGACCACTGATATTCCCGCTGGCGCGACGGTCATGACCGGTGAGGGCGCCCGCGTCTTTCTGGTTCGCGGAACCCAGACCATGCTGATCGGGCCCGATACGGTCGTCACCGTTCCGGACGGCGAAAGCGGTGGCATTACGACCGTCCTCGAGCACGCCGGGGAAATCACATTTGATGTGGATCGGCAGAAGGTGAAGCATTTCGCCGTCGAGACCCCGTACCTGGCCGCGGTCGTCAAGGGCACCAACTTTACCGTCCACGTTGACGACCAGGGCGGAGCTGTCACGGTGAACCGTGGTTTGGTCGAGGTCAGCGACCTCGCCACCGGCGACACCGTCGATACCCCTGTCGGACAAAGGGCGTACGTCAGCGGGAAGGACGCCCAATTGACCGTTTCCGGCTCCGGCCCCCGTCCCGTTATCAGGCCGGGCAGCCCACGCGCTCCGCTTGTCGATGGCCTTTCCCAAGAGAAGGTTCATGCCCTTCAGGTCGCATCAAGTAACGCGACACCCGGCCTCATCCCGGTCACGGATGCACGAAACGACGGCGTCGGCGCGGTAGTAGCGGCCGCCGGCGCGGGTGGTTCCGGTGGCGGCGATTCCGGCGGCAATGCAAGTGGCGGCAGCGGTGGCCCTCATGGGGACGCCATGCTCACCCTGCCGAGCCCGTCTCCACGCGCGGCAAAGCGCAATTTCTTCGACGCGTGGTTTCGCGGTGAAGAAGGAAAGGGTCTGAGCACTCAGGCCCTGGCGAGCATCTTTGGCCTGTCAATCGCGCTGGCGTTGGGCCTCGCATATTTCAAGGGAAAGTTCGGCTGAGCGGATCCGGTTCACGCCGCCGCGGCCTTCACCGTCGTCCAAGCGAGCAGACCCTCATGCTTCGCCGCACAATTGCCGCCGCTCTTGTCGTCCTTGTCCCGATGGCGGCCGAGTGGAGCGGCCTGTTGCGCCCGATCGAAGATCAGCAGACCGCGGCCCGCATGGTGATGCACCATCGGGCGCCGACCGGCGACGTTGTCGTTGTCGATATCGATGCCAAGAGCATCGCCGCGATGGGAAACTGGCCCTGGCGCCGCACGGTCTTCGCGCAGTTGATCGACAAGCTCGTTGCGCTGCATCCCAGCGAAATCGCGATCGATGTGGACTTCAGCGCGCCGTCGGATCCCGCTGACGACGCGGCGCTCACTGCGGCGCTGAAGCGCAGCGGCGGCGGCGTCATTCTTGCTGCGTTCGCACAAAAGCTGAGCGGCGCGGCCGATGCTGCTTCCACCTACAATCAACCGCTTCGGCAATTCAGCGACAACGCCTGGGTCGCCAGCGTCAATGTGCACCCCGACGCGGATGGTCAGGTCAGGTCGTTCAGTTACGGATTGATCGTCGACGGCCATCTGGTGCCGTCCATGCCTGCGGTTCTTGCCGGTGGGCTGGGTGAGGCGGGAAAGGCTTTCCCAATCGACTTCAGCATCAATTCAGGTGCCATCGACAGAATCTCCTTGATCGACGTCTTGCGCGGCACGATCGATGCGAGCCGCATCGCCGGCAAGAAGGTGATCGTTGGCGCGCAGGCGGTCGAACTTCGCGATTTCTTCCAGGTGCCTGTTGCCGGAACGATTTCCGGCGCCATGCTTCAGGCGGTCGCGACCGAGACGCTGATGCAGGGACGTGTGCTGCACGCGACAAGCGCGGTCGTCACACTCGCGGGCCTGATTCTCATCGCCATCGCGGCCTTCTTCATCGGCCGTGCGAAGTGGCAATACCTGTTCGGCGGGCTCTTTGTTGCCGCCGCACTTGTCGAAGCATCTGCAGCGTTGCTCCAGATGCGCTACGCGCTGGTCGTGACGACCGCCCCCTGGCTGCTGTCCTTTGCGACCTTCGCCATCATCGCATTGCTGAGCGAGATCGACATCCGACAACTGCTTCAGACCATGTGGCGCGTGCGGGCCAGCAACGCCGAAGCGCTGCTCACCAAGGTCGTCGCAGACAACTTCGCCGGCATCGTCGTCGTCGACGAGGCGGGCAATATCCGGGCGGCTAGCCGCAGCGCCTCCGAATTGCTCGGTCACCGGAACGACCTTGCGGGAACGAAGGCGCGCGCGGCTCTGCCGCCGCAACTCATGGCCGCAGTCGACGCGGTCCTGACCACCGGCTTCGAACGCTGCGTTCGGCGTCCGAGCGTCGTTTCGATCCGCCGCGGCGACGGCGAGATGCGGGTGATCGAATACGTTGCCACCATCTCCGAGGTCGAGAGTGAGGCGGCCGACGACCACGGCGCAGAAACCGAGCACCGTGTCGTTTGCCTGACGTTCACGGACATCACGGAGCAGAAAGCGGCCGAAGCGAAAATCGCTCACATGGCCCGGTTCAATTCACTCACCGAACTGCCCAATCGCCTCCAGTTGATCGAACGCCTTGAACAGGTGTTCACAGCCAGCGAAACCAGGCTGCGCTCCAGCGCCGTCGTTTGCTTCGATCTCGACCAATTCAAGACCATAAACGACACGCTCGGTCACCGTATCGGAGACCTCGTTCTGCAGAGATTCGCTGAGCGAGCCACCGACCTGCTGCCACACGATGCCATCGTTGTACGCCTCGGCGGCGACGAGTATGCGGCCCTCTTTTCGGGTTCGAAGGCAGGCGACGACGCTGTCGCGTTTGCGACCCACATCGTCGCCGCGAGCAGCAAGGCCCTGGACGTGGATGGTCGCCAAGTGCTGGTCGACGCGAGCGCCGGCGTCGCGTTGGCGGATGCGCGCGACAAGGGTCCGGACGATATCCTCAAGCGTGCCGATATCGCCCTGTACCGCGCCAAGTCGAGCGGTGGCAGTGGGTTCGTGGTGTTTGAGCGGACGATGTTGCACTCGTTCATCCAGCAGCAGCGTCTTGAATTCGAGCTCGGCCAAGCCCTTGAGCGCAAGGAATTCGAGGTCTGGTACCAGCCTCAGATCGAGCTCCGCACCGATCGTCTGATTGGAGTCGAGGCACTGGTGCGCTGGCGTCACCCCAAACGAGGGCTGGTCTCGCCGGAGGAGTTCATTCCCATTGCAGAATCCACCGGGCTCATCGATGATCTCGGTCGGTGGGTCCTGGAAACGGCCTGCGCGGAGGCGGCCGGCTGGTCACAGCCGATCAGGCTGGCAGTCAACGTATCTTCAGCGCAATTCGCGCGTGGTGAGATTGCAGAGTTCGTTTCGCGCGTATTGAAGCAGACGGGATTGCCCGCCTCACGGCTCGATCTGGAGATCACCGAGTCGCTGTTCATGCAGCCGAGCACGGCCGTCCAGAGCGCTCTCGTACGTTTGCGTGCCCTCGGCGTTGGCATCGCCCTCGACGACTTCGGAACCGGCTACTCGTCTCTCAGCTACATTCAGAAATTTCCGATCACCAAGATCAAGCTGGACAAATCGTTTGTCGCGGAACTGCCCGACAATGCGAGTTCAGCCGCGATTGTTCGGGCGGTCGCCGGCCTTGCGAGGGACCTGGGGCTGCACCTTGTTGCGGAGGGTGTGGAGAACGCTGCGCAGGTGGCGTTGCTCCGCGCTGCCGGAGTCGATGAGGTGCAGGGTTTCTTGTTCGGGCGCCCGCAGCCGGCCAGTGAATTCACCCACGAACTGGAGCTTGCCGGCGACGTTGTGCGATTACGTGCGTGAGGTTTGACTGTCGCCCATGCCTTCGGAGTGCGATCTGCCTCAAGGCGCTGTGCCCTCGTGTCCGTAGCGGGGGATTCGAAGCGGTTGTGGCGCCCGTCTAGAGCAGGGCAGCGATCTCGCTGCCGGCCTTGATGTAGCGCATCGGATCGATGGCATCGCCGTCGACCCTGACCTCGTAGTGGAGGTGGGGGCCGGTCGAGCGGCCGGTGCTGCCGGTGCGGCCGAGAAGGGTTCCCTTCGACACCACCTGGCCGACCTTCACCTCGATCTGGCTGAGATGGCCGTAGCGGGTGGTGATGCCGTTGCCGTGGTCGACCTCGACCATGTTGCCGTAGCCGCCGTTGTAGCCGGCGATGGTCACGGTTCCATCGGCGGTGGCGCGGGCCGGATAGCCGGTCGGTGCGCGGAAATCGATGCCGGTGTGCATGGCCGGCGTGCCCAGGAACGGATCGATGCGCATGCCGAAGCGGCTGGTGATCGGCGCGCCGGGCAGCGGGCGGGTCAGAGGCAGCCTGAGGGCGATGCGGCGCAGGTTGCCGAAGCGCTCGACTTCGCCCGTGACCAGCGAAACGCCGGCGCGGAAGCTGGCGGGGTCTGCATTTGGCGCCAGCGCGACAAGCGGGCCGCCTGCCGCGTCGTTGCCGGCAGCAACGGAGCCGGGCGGCACCTTCTGGCCGAGGCGCTGGAGGATGGCGGCGATCTTGTCCGTGCGCTGCTTCACCCGCGTGGCGACGCTGTCGACATAGACGACCTGTTCGCGCGCCAGCGAATCGAGCGAGTTTTCGATGGCGCTGACCCGTTTGACAGGATCCTCGGCGGTGCCGGTCGCGCCGGAGCGGATGGTAGCGTCGGCAAGCGGCGATTTGCCGCCGGTCTTAGCCGGCGCGGCGGCTGCCTTGTCGGCGGCCGGAGCGACGTCCGGCGCCGCGACATTGCCCATCTCCGGCGCGATGCCGACGCGCCGCGCCGCCTGGCTGAGCCCCGCGATGACGTCCTGGCGCGCATCGAGCGCCGCCTGGCGGCCGTAAAGTCGCTGCATGTCGGCTTCGATCTGCTGCTGGTTGAGGAGCTGGCGGCTGGTCAGCCGGTCGATGTCGGACCGCAGCGAGGCGATGCGGTCCTCATAGGCCTGCCGCATGTGCGTCTGTCCAGCAAACGAGGCCGCCAGGATGTCGTCGCGGAAGAAGAGATAGCCGGTCGCGGCGAGGTAGAGGGCGCCAAGGACCACGGCACCGATGGCGACGGTGCCGGCGAGCCACGGCCTGACGGTGAAGGACCTGACTTCGCCACCGCGGGCGATGATCACGCGATGCGGGGGTTTGCGTTTGGCGAAGGACGTTGAACGTCGGAGGGCGGCAGCAGGCATACAAACTCACCGATTATTGCGGAGACGCGCAAGGAAATCGTTGAGTTCGATTAGAAAGGATTAAGGTTAACAAAACCTTGGCCGGGAGCCGCGAAAGCCGACGCGACGGCCGGCCGGCCCATGGCCAAAAGGCCGTCGGCACCTGTGGCGCCGACGGCCCGCTGATGGTTTCCCGGTGTGCTGCGCCGCGCGCCTGAAGCGCGGGGCCTATGGCTTCTGCTGGCCCTCGAGCTGCTTCGCCCGCTCCTTGGCCTTCTCCGCCAGAATCTTGGCCGCGTTGTCGCGTTCCCGGGCGAGCGCTGCCTGGTCGGGACCGTCATAGGCCTGGGCAAAGGTCGCCAGCGGAAAAGCCAGCGTCTTGCCGGTCTTGTCCATGGCGGTCAAAGCCAGCTTCAGGTCTTTTCCCTTTTTCAGTTGAGCGACGAAGCCGTCGTCGACCAGCACCTGGGCCAGGCAGAAATACGACTGGCTCTGGGGCGAAGGCAGGCAGGTTATGAACTGGGCGGTCGCCGTCTTGGCGCCGTCCACCGAAAGCGGGATGCCCTGGTCGAGCAGGAAGCCGATGGGCACCTGGATGCCAAGCGCGAACTTCTTCGGGTCGGGAAAGGTCTGAACCGAAATGCTTGCCAGCGGCGTATTGGCGCCGACCAGCGCAATGTCCTCGGTGATTTGGCAGATCGCCGCGTTATTCGGATCGCACACCTTGACCCACTCGGTGGGGGCGACATCCGGGACGGTCGGCTTGGCCTGGTCGGTGGTGGCAGGCGCCGTCTCGGCCAGCGCGCCGGTCGCCAGCGGCCCAGCGACCGAAAAAGACACAGCAATGCCCAGAACGATCCCGGCGGACGAAATCGCCCCGTTTCTCATCAATGATTTCAACACATCTGGCTCCATCCACGAAAATGGTGGACAGGTCGCCCCAAACGACTTGTCCATCACCGGGATCAGGTTTGAGCGCGAGAATGAGGCAAAGAGGCGGCGAACGCCAGAGCCTTTTCGACGCCAAAGAGCGATTCGAACCGCAAAAAAGGGGGCTACAGCGCTGCGGCGTCCGCCAGCACCGCCTCGACGTGACCCTGCACTTTGACCTTGCGCCACGCCCGTGCGATGCGCCCGTCCGCATCGATCAGGAAGGTCGACCGGTCGACGCCCATGTATTTGCGGCCGTACATCGATTTCTCCACCCAGGCGCCATAGGCGGCGATGGCCTTGTGCTCCGGATCGGCGGCAAGCGTGATGCCGAGGCCGTGCTTGTCGCGGAATTTGCAGTGCGCGGCGACAGTGTCCGGCGAAATGCCGACCACCTTGGTGCCCGCCTTGGCGAAGGCCGGCCCCGCTTTGGTGAAGTCGATGGCCTCGATGGTGCAACCCTGGGTATCGTCTTTGGGGTAGAAATACACGACAATCTTGCTGCCCTTGTGGTCGGCGAGCCGGAAATGGCTGCCGTCATCGGTTTCCAGCGTGAAGTCCGGAGCCTTATCTCCCTCGGCCAAATCCGCCATTCGCCTTCCTTTCGTCGCACTTAGCTGGCTTCAACGATACACCACGGGGCTGGCGAGCCGCGCCGCGCTGCAGAACGGTAATCTGTAATCTATTGCTGCTGGCGGCACCGACAAGTCACGACCGGACGAGGGAGTCTCGCCTCCGTCGAGCTTCTTGGTACAAAGGGGCGGACGACACAGTCTGGAATCACGGGCCGGCACCTGTCCGGGTCGGGAGGGATCGACGCTCCGAGCAATGCGCCTGAAAATTTTCTCCCCGGCCGCGGTCACGCGGCCGCTGCGGCAACGCAATTCGCCCGCCGCGTGGTTCCGCCTCGGCGTCCGCGCGCTGTCGATCCTGCTTGTCGTGGTGATCGTTGTCGTCGTTGGCGCGGTCACGCTGGCGCTTGTCGGCGGGACCGACTTTGGCTTTGTCCGCGACCGGATTGCCTCGACGCTGCGCGCCAGCCTCGGACCGGGTTATTCGGTCGCCATCAAACGGGCGGTGATCGACACCGATCCGGTGCTCGGGCTTGTCGTCCGCGTCGACGACATCGTCGTGCGCGACAGCAAGAACGACGTGGTCGCCGACTTGCCCGAGACGCGCTTCGTCGTCGATCCCTATTCGCTGCTCCGGTTTCGCGTCGATATCCGCACCGTGGAGTTCAACGGGCCGCAGATATCCTTCGTGCGCACCGGCGATGGCCGCGTGATGCTCGGCCTCACGGAGGCCGGCGTGCCGCCGCCACCCACGCCGGCGGCATCGGAAGCCACGCAGGCCGGCGCCACCGGCCAGGCGGCAGCCGATCCCAACGAGAGTGCCTCGGCCGCTCCCCAACCTGCCGCCGGCGCCGATTCGCCGGCCGCCGCGAAGGAGGCGCCGGAATTTCCGGATCTGGTCAGCGCCCTGCAGATCCTCGACCGCGGCATCAAGCCACCGATCGACGCGGCGACTGCCGCCGGATTCGAGCGCCTGTCCGTGGTCAACGGCACCATTTCGGTGTGGGACGCCGGCGAGGACCGCCAGCGACGGTTTTCGAGCACCGATCTCAGCGTCAAACTCGACCCGCAGACCTCGTCGCTGACCGTGAACTTCGCCACCTCCGGCTACAGCGGGCGCTGGTCGGCGACCATCGAGCGCGACCTCGACGCCAACTCGGGCGGACACGCCATATCGGCGACGTTCTCGCAACTCACCCTCGCCGACGCGATCCCCGCCTTTGGCGACGACAGGGGCATGTTCGTGGCCGACGTGCCGCTCTACGGACGCGCGACGATGCATGTCAGCGCCAGCGGCGAAGTTGAGGATGCCAACGCCCGCATCGACGTCGGCGCCGGCACGCTGCGCTTCCGCGAGGAGCCGGGCAGCAAGCAGGAGAGCGTTCTGCTCGACGAGGCCACGGTGCGCCTGCACTGGGACATCCCCAACAGGGCGATCGTCATCGACCCGTCGACCTTCTTCTTCGGCAACACCCGCGGCCTGGTGACCGGCACCATCAAGCCCGACGGCGATCCCGCGTCCGGGCGCTATACCTTCGATATCGAATCGCCGGGCACCGTGATGGCGCCGCCCGATTCGGGCGCGCCGCCCATGGTGGCGCAGCGCATCTCCATCGAGGGGACGGCCGACCTGCGCGAGCGGTCCCTGTCCATCGGCAACGCCGTCATCGTCACCTCGGACGGTTCGGTGGCCGCCGCCGGCAAGCTCGGTTTCGAGCCCGGCAAGACGCCCTCGCTGGCGCTTGCCGCCTCGTTTTCGCCGATGCCCGCCGCCACGCTGAAGACGATCTGGATTCCGTTCATCGCCCCGGCGGCGCGCCGCTGGGTGATGGAGCACATCGTTTCCGGCCAGCTTACCGAAGGCAGCTATGAGGCATCGGTGCCTGCCGGCGTGTTGTGGGGCCCGCCGGTGCGCTTGCCCGACAAGGCCATGCATCTCGACATGAAGCTCAAGAACGTCACCTTCACCACGGTCGGCCACGTGCCCGCAGTAACCAACGCGTCGGGCAATGTGGTGCTGTCGGGATCCACCTTCGGCGTCGATGTGACCAGCGGCCAGATCAAGGTGAAGTCGGGCACGGTCAAGATCGACGCCGGTGCCTTTGCCATTCCTAACGCCGCCAAACGGCCGGCCGACGGAATCGTCGAGTTCCAGCTTTCCGGTCCGATTGCCGCAATCGCCGAGGTCGCCAACGCCGATCCGATCAACGCGCTGGCGGCGCGTGGCCTGTCGCCGAACGACCTCAGCGGCACGGCCGACGCCTCGTTGTCGGTGCGCTTTCCGCTGCGCGACAAGATCGATGAGGGCGACGTCGACTGGAAAGTCGTGGCCAAGACCAAGAATGCCGCCAGCAAGGCGCCGATCGACGGACGGATCCTGACCAAGGCCGATGTCACCCTGACCGTCACGCCCGACGACGTGACCGTCTATGGCAAGGCGAAGATCGACGGCGTCGCCGCCGATGTCAGCATGTCGATGCCGACCGCCACCGACGGCGCCAAGGCGCTGCCGGGCGAACGCCAGGTGCGCCTCGTGCTCGACGACGCGGCGCGCAAGCGCCTGGGCGTCGGACTTGAGGACGTGCTGTCCGGCACCGTGACGGCGACGGTGACCGACGCCGACTCCGGCGCCCAGCACTACACACTCGATCTGCGCCGGGCCCGGGTGGTGCTGCAGGGCATCGGCTGGTCGAAGGGGATTGGCGTGCCGGCAACGCTGTCCTTCGACATCGCCAAGACCAAAGCCGGCCAGTCGGTCCAAAACCTCGTCCTCAAGGGCGACGGCTTCGGCCTCACCGGCTCGGCCGAGCTCGATTCGTCGTTCAACCTGATCTCCGCCGATATCGAGAACATGTCGCTGCATGCCGGCGAACTCGATCTCGCTCAAGCTGACCCGCAGCAATGCCGGCTATGCCATTTCGGCGCGCGGCGCCGCCTTCGACCTGCGCGGCCTGCTCTCCCAGATCCGCGATCGCAACGAGCAGGCGGGCGGCTTCCCGGACATCGCCGTCGATGCGCATATCGACAAGCTGATCGGCTTCAACCAGGAGGTCATCACCGGGGCGGCCGTGACCTTGGTCTCGGTCGGCGGCGAGACCCAGAAGCTGTCCTTCACCGGCAAGATCGCCGGCAAGGACCTGGCGATCGACTACACGGTCGCCGCCGACGGGACGCGGCTCAACGCCAGCGCCGGCGACGCCGGCCACCTGCTGAGCTTCATCGACCTCTATACCCACATCGAAGGCGGCACGATCACGCTCAACGGACAGGGCGGGCCGAACGGGCCGATGGTCGGCACCATGCAGGTCGCCGATTTCTACGTGCTGAACGAGCCGGCGATGGCGAAGGTCGGCGTCGGACGCAATGCGGGTGGCGGCGGCCGCGACGGATTCGATCCGACGCGCGTGCATTTCGACCGCATGGTCGCGCGCTTCTCCAAGACCCAGCGGGCGGTGGTGATCGAGGATGCGCTTCTGCGCGGCGCCGCCATCGGCGCCACCTTCTCCGGCCGCTACGACCTGCCGAGCGCAACCATCTCGCTGTCCGGGACCTATCTGCCGGCCTATGCCTTCAACAATCTTTTCAGCCGCATTCCCATTATCGGCGTGATTACCGGCGGCGGCCTGACTGAGGGCCTGATCGGCGTCACCTTCAAGATCGAGGGGTCGATCGCCAACCCGCGCGTCTTCTTCAACCCGCTGTCGGCGGTGGCGCCGGGCATCTTCCGCAAGATCTTCGAGTTCCAGCCTTAGCTGGCTAATTTCCGGTAGCCCGGATGGAGCGGAGCGCAATCCGGCGTGGGCGATTGCCCCGCATTCCGCTTCGCTCCATCCCGGCTGCGATGCGTCTATTCGGGCCGCACCAGAACGTGCTTCTTGCGCCCGAGCGACAGCTTGACGACGCCGTCGATCACGTCGCCGGTGCTCACGACGGCGGTCTCGTTGGCAACCACGACGTCGTTGAGGCGCAGGCCCCCGCCGCGGATCTGGCGCCGTGCCTCGCCGTTGGACGACGCCAGCCCGGCGCGCACGAACAGCGCCAGAATGCCGATGCCGGCGGCGAGCTCGTCGGCCGGCACCGCGATCGTCGGCAGCGCCTCTGCCAGCCCGCCTTCCTCGAAGGTGCGCCGGGCCGCCTCCGCCGCTTCCTCGGCTGCGGCACGGCCGTGGAGGAGGGCGGTCGCCGCGCTCGCCAGCACCTTCTTGGCCTCGTTGATCTCGCCGCCTTCGAGCGCCGCCAGGCGGGCGATCTCGTCCATCGGCAGCTCGGTATAGAGCTTGAGGAAGCGGCCGACGTCCGCGTCTTCGACATTGCGCCAGAACTGCCAGTACTCGTAGGGCGACTTGAGCTCGGCGTTGAGCCACACCGCGCCCTGCGCGGTCTTGCCCATCTTGGCGCCCGACGAGGTGGTGAGCAGCGGGCAGGTGAGCGCATAGAGCTGCGGCAGGCCCATGCGGCGGCCGAGGTCGATGCCGTTGACGATGTTGCCCCACTGATCGGACCCGCCGATCTGCAGTGCACAGCCGTAGCGCCGGTTGAGCTCGGTGAAGTCGTAGGCCTGGAGCACCATGTAGTTGAACTCGAGGAAGGAGAGTTCGTGCTCGCGGTCGAGCCGGAGCTTGACCGAGTCCATCGCCAGCATGCGGTTGACCGAGAAGTGCTTGCCGACATCGCGCAGGAAATCGATGTAGTTGAGCGGCGCCAGCCACTCGGCATTGTCGATCATGACCGCGGCATTGGCGCCGGTCTCGAAATCGACGAACTTCTCGAACGTCGCCTTGAGGCTCTGCTTGTTGGCTTCGATCTCGTCAATGGTGAGGAGCTTCCGCGACTTGTCCTTGCCCGACGGGTCGCCGACGCGGGTGGTGCCGCCGCCCATCAGCGTGATCGGCCGGTGGCCGGTCTTCTGGAACCAGCGCAGCATCATGATCGAGAGCAGATTGCCGACGTGATAGCTTGCCGCCGTGCAGTCGTAGCCGACATAGGCGGTGACCATGCCCGTGGCGAGCGCCGCATCGAGCCCTTCCGGGTCGGAGCACTGGTGGATGAAGCCCCGCTCGGTCATGACGCGCAGGAAATCGGACTTGAACTCGGTCATTCTCGCTAAATCCGTGGCAGGCGCGCCTTGCGGCGGCGCGCGGGGCTGTTTAGCAGGATAAATCCGGGTTTTCACCCCGGGATTCGGGAAGATCGGCAGGAAGCCAAGAGGCGAGGAGCGAAGCGACCGGGAATGCGCACAAGAGGCGAGGAGCGGAGCGACCGGGAAGGCAAATGATGAACGTTCTCGGCCTGATGAGTGGCACCTCCATGGACGGCGTCGACGCCGCGGTGCTGGAGACCGACGGCGAGGCGATCGCGAGCCACGGACCGCGGCTGGAGCGGCCCTATGACGAGGACGAGCGCGCCCTCCTGCGCCGGGCCCTGGCCGAAGCCCGCACGCTGACCGTCCGCGAGGCGCGGCCGGGCGCGCTGGCCGAGG
The DNA here is from genome assembly GCA_963750065.1 of uncultured Alphaproteobacteria bacterium. Lineage (GTDB taxonomy): Bacteria > Pseudomonadota > Alphaproteobacteria > Rhizobiales > Kaistiaceae > CAVSRC01. The sequence goes on along the minus strand of CAVVPK010000019.1, from coordinate 59,607 downwards.
CTGAGCGCATGGTCACCGAGGCCCATGCCGAGGCGGTCGAGAAGCTCCGCCGCGACAATCCCGGCCTCGCCCTCGATCTTGTCGGCTTCCACGGCCAGACCGTGTTCCATGCCCCCGAGCGGCGGCTGACGGTGCAGATCGGCGATGGCGCGGCGCTCGCCAAACGGCTGGGCCTCAGCGTCGTCTTCGACATGCGTGCCGCCGACGTGGCGGCGGGCGGGGAGGGCGCACCGCTGGTGCCGGTCTATCACCGGGCGCTGGTCGACAGCGCCGGGCTCACCGGCACCGTGGTCGTGGTCAACATCGGCGGCGTCGCCAACATCACCCGCATCGGCGCCGACGGCACGCTCATGGCCGGCGATACCGGCCCGGGCAATGCGCTCCTCGACGATTTCGTCCATGCGCGCACCGGCGCCGCCATGGACGAAGGCGGGGCGTTGGCCGCGCACGGGCGTGTGAACCGTGCGGCGCTCAAGCGCCTGATGGCCGATCGCTGGTTCGACCGGCCGCTTCCGAAGTCGGCCGACCGCAATGCCTTCTCGGCCGCGCCGGTGGCGCATCTCTCCGACGCCAACGGTGCGGCGACGCTCGCCGCCTTCACTTCTGGCACGATCCTGAAAGGCATCGTGATGGCCGGCGGCGCCGACCGCATCGTCGTTTCGGGCGGCGGGGCGAACAATCCGGTGCTCATGGCCATGCTCGCACGGCAGGCCGACGTGCCGGTCGAGGGGGCCGACAAGCTCGGCTGGTCGGCGGATTTCATCGAGGCCGAGGCCTTCGCCTATCTCGCCGCTCGCAGCCTCAGGCACCTGCCGCTGACCTTTCCCGGCACCACCGGCGTGGCGGCGCCCATGACCGGCGGGCGGCTTGCCGCACCCTGACCGGTCGGCTGGCAGCACGGCGGAATGTGCGCTAGGAACCGAAGGTAATTGAGAAAAATCACGGGTCTGAACCGCGTCCATGCAGCTTAGCGACATCGCCAGCGCACTCTCGGCCAAGGTTTTCGGCGACGGCGGCCTCGACATTCGCCGCGTCGTCCATCCCGCCGACGCCGGCGGGAACGGCGACCTGGCCGTGGCGCTGACGCAGGAGGCGCAGGCCCATCTCGCCGGCACGCCGGCCGGCGCCGTTCTCATCCCGGCCGACGTTTCGCCGCCCAGCGGCACCGCGGCGATCCTCTATGGCGGCAACGACCGCATGGCGATCGCCATCCTGACCGCCCTGTTCGATTCCGGTCCGGCGCACGCGGCCGGCATCCATCCGGCGGCCGTGATTGCGCCCGACGCCGTCATCGGTGAAGGCGCCAATATCGGCCCCTGCGCCGTGGTCGGGGCAGGGAGCACGATCGGTGCCGGCACCACGCTGCTGCCGCAGGTTACCGTCGGCGCCGGCGTGACCGTCGGCCGCGACTGCATGATTCATTCCGGCGTCTGCCTGCGCGACCGCGTGCGCCTCGGCGACCGGGTGATTGTGCATTGCAACACGGTGATCGGCTCCGACGGCTTCAGCTTTCTGCCGGTTTCCAACCCGGACGGGAGCAGCAACGGCATCGACACGCCCAAGCGCACCCATTCGCTGGGCACCGTGGTGATCGGCGACGATGTCGAGATCGGCGCCGGGACCACTATCGATCGGGCGACGCTGCGAGAGACACGCATCGGTAGCGGCACCAAGATCGACAATCAGGTGCAGATCGGCCACAACGTGGTGATCGGCGAGAACTGCCTGATCTGCGGCATGTCGGGCATTGCCGGCAGCTGCGAGATTGGCGACCGGGTGGTGATCGCATCCGGTGTCGGGCTGGCCCCGCACCTGACAGTCGGCGACGGGGCCACGATCACCGCGTCCGCGGGGGTCGCCAGCCGTGTGCCGGCAGGGGCGGTATTCACCGGGACACCGGCGACATATCATGACAAGTTCATGTTACGACTGATGGATATCGGCCGTTTGCGGCAGCTTTACCCACGGGTGGACGATCTGAAAAAACGGATCGAAGCTCTGGAAAAAGAGGCAAAGGGCCGGTAGCAAGAACAACGAGGATGGCCTTTTGGGGCTGGAGGCGCAGACAAAATGGCCGATGTGGCTACAGACGTGATTGCAATCATCGCCAAGAAGGTTCCCGGCGAGAAGTCGATCAATTTGACCGACAATCTCCAGGAGCTCGGCCTGGAGTTGATTGACGCACTGGAGATGGTGTTCGACCTGGAAGAGAAGTTCGGCATCCAGATCCCCTACAACGCCAACAGCGCCGCCACCGATTTCGCGACGGTTGGCGACGTGGTGAAGGCGATCCAGGGCCTGGTCGATCAGAAGCCGCAATCGTGAACCGACTGCGTCGCGTTGTCGTCACGGGGTGCGGTGTCGTCTCGCCTGTCGGCAAGGACGCGGCCACCTATTGGAAATCGCTGACCGAGGGCAAGAGCGGCATCGCCCAGCCGACGCTGGTGTCGCCGGAGCTGCTGCTGCGCGAGGTCGTTGCCGAGGTCAAGGACTACGCCCCCACGGACTATTTCGAGGAGCGCCAGCTTTCGCCGCTCGACCGCGTGTCGCAGTTTGCGGTCATCGCCGCGCGCGAGGCGCTGGCCCAGTCGGGGCTGACGATCGGCGAGGCGCTGTCGGAACGCACGGCGGCGATCGTCGGCACCGGCATCGGCGGCTCCACCACGATCGACGAATCCTACAAGCGGCTCTACGGCGACAAGCTGACGCGCGTCTATCCGCTGACCGTGCCCAAGCTGATGCCCAATGCGCCGGCAAGCCAGGTCTCGATGTTTCTCGGCCTGCGCGGTCCCGCCTTCGGCATCGTCAGCGCCTGCTCCTCGGCGACCCACGCCATCGGGCTCGCCTACCAGATGGTGCGCTCAGGCATCGCCGATGCGGCGGTGACCGGCGGCACCGAGGCCTGCATCAATCTCGGCACGTTGAAGGGCTGGGAGGGGCTCAGGGTGATGGCGACCGATACCTGCCGGCCGTTCTCGAAGGGGCGCAAGGGGCTGGTGATCGGCGAGGGCGCCGCCATGGTGGTGCTGGAGACGCTGGAAAGCGCGAACGCGCGCGGCGCCGAGATCATTGCCGAGATCGCCGGCTTCGGCATGAGCGCCGATGCGCGCGACCTGACCAACCCGGATGCCGGCGGCATGGCGCGGGCGATGAACGCCTGCCTCGACGATGCCGGCCTCACACGCGCGGACGTGGACTACATCAACGCCCACGGCACCGGGACGATGGCCAATGACTCGACCGAGACGGAGGCGCTGAAGGCGACCTTCGGCGACAAGGCGAAAGCGATTCCGGTGTCCTCGACCAAGTCGATGGTCGGCCATGCGCTGGGCGCCGCGGGCGCGCTGGAGTTCGTCGCCACGCTTCTCGCCGTCCGCGACAACATCGCCCCGCCGACCATGAACTATCTCGAGCCGGATCCCGCCTGCGATCTCGACTACGTGCCCAATGAAGCACGCAGCATGAAGATCGACGTGGCGATGTCGAACTCCTTCGCCTTCGGCGGGCTCAACGCGGTGCTGGCCGCGAAGAAGCTGGTCTAGCAGACGCTGGAACGGCACGCTGGCGCGGGGCGCAGGCCGGCCAGATTAACGGTATCGGAAGAAGAACGCCGCACACGCATTGCGCGTGGAATTTGCGGGCGGTACTTCGGCGGCCAAGGGCGAAGACGAGCAATGGCTGGTTATCCGAATGCACAAGCTGATCTGCTCCGCCGTCCTGGCTTGCATGGCATTGGTTCCGGCTGCCATGGCGGCTGATCACCCCGCGCCGCCCTTCGACATGACTTACCTGCGCAAGCTGGCCATCAAGCCGAGTGCCGCCGATCCGACCGTCACCCAATGGGATACGCCGAGCCGCGTCTATTATGACCGGCGGGTCGAGGGCAACGAACTCCTGCTGTTCCTCACCGGCACCTCGGGCACACCCGACGAGCAGCCGGGCGCGTTCTTCCACACGGCGAACGTGCAGGGCTATCGCATCATCTCGCTGTCTTTCATTTCGGAACCTGCCGTCGGGCAGGTCTGCGTCGGTCGTGAACTGACGCACGATCGCAACTGCGCACTGCAGTTCAGGAACCGGCGCCTCTTCGGCGAGGGCACGTTTCCCGCCATCCCCGACAAGCCGCAGGATGCGATCGTCAACCGCTTCGCCAAGCTGCTCCAGTACCTCGCGCTCCACGACCCCGAGGGACAATGGCAGCACTACCTGAAAGGCGATCAGCCCGACTGGTCGCAGGTCGCCGTTGCCGGGCAATCGCAAGGCGGCGGCATGGCGGAACTGCTGGCGCAGAAGTTCGAGGTCGCGCGGGTGATTTCCTTCTCCGGTGGCTGGGACTTCTCTTCGCAGTCGCCGAAGGTGCGGATCGCCAGATGGTACGGCGACCCCGCGGTCACGCCGGCAGATCGCTGGTACGGCACCTATCACGTGAAGGAGCCCGGGGCGAAGGTGCTGAAGCAGACATACGAGGCCCTGAAGATCCCGGCGGCCCACATCTACATGCTGAAGCAGGAACCCGATTTCGCCCATTGGCGCAATCCGAAGCACCTGCCCAAATGGGTCCCCTATCACACCGAAGGTGTGAACGATAAATTCTACGAACCCATGTGGAAGGTGATGCTCGGCGACGGCGAGGCGGGGGCGCCGACCGGCTGAGGCGGCGCTCGGGAATCCTCGCCGCGCGGCATTGTGCTGATGGTTGGTGACCTTACCTACTGCATCTGCAGCCGCCGGCCCCCCGCCCGAGAGGAACTCCCGCATGTCAGACCTGAACAATCGCGTCGCCCTGGTCACCGGCGCATCGCGCGGCATCGGCAAGGCAATCGCGTTGGCGCTGGCCGGAGCAGGAGCGGCGGTTGCGGTGAACTATCGCGCGCGCGGCGGGGAGGCGGAGGCCGTCGCCGAAGCCATACGCGCGGGCGGCGGCAAGGCAGCCGCCTTCGGCGCCGATGTCTCGCGGCGCGCCGACGTCGAGCGCATGGTGCGTGAGGTCGAAGAGCGCCTCGGGGCGATCGACATCCTCGTCAACAACGCCGGAATGGCGGAGAAGCGCAGCGTCGACGAGATAACGGAAGAGGATTTCGACAGCGCCATTGCGGTCAATCTCAAGTCCGTTTTCCTATGCACGCAGGCGGTCCTGCCAGGCATGCGGGCGCGGCGCTGGGGGCGCATCGTCAACATCTCCTCGATCGCGGCACGCGGCGCCGGCGGGGTCAGCGTCGCCTACAACGCGTCCAAGGCCGGCCTCGAGGGGCTGACGCGAGGCTATGCCGCACGGCTTGCAGCCGAGGGGGTGACCGTCAACGCCATCGCACCGGGCCTGATTGACACAGAGATGGGCAAGCCACTGATCGAGGCCGGCGTCGGGGCCCGCATCCCGGTCGGGCGCATCGGGACGGGCGACGACATCGCGCAGGCAGTCATGATGGTCGCCGGCAACGGCTTCATGACCGGCCAGACGATCGCAGTGAACGGCGGCGGAATGTTCTTGTAAGCGCCGGCGCCTAGCCCGCGGTCGAGCCCGGCGCCAGGCGCCTGTCGACGTAATCGGAGCAGAGGCCGATCAGCTCTTCGGTACTGTTCTCGAAGAAGTGGTTGGCGCCCTTGACGATCGTCTGCTCGATCTTGATGCCCTTCTGGGTCTTGAGCTTGTCGACCAGGGTCTGCACGTCCTTGGGCGGAGCGACCTTGTCCTGGTCGCCGTGGATGATGAGGCCCGAGGACGGGCAGGGGGCGAGGAACGTGAAGTCGTAGAGGTTGGGCTGTGGCGCCACCGAGATGAAGCCCTCGATCTCCGGCCGGCGCATGAGAAGCTGCATGCCGATCCAGGCGCCGAAGGAGAAGCCGGCGACCCAGCACGAGCGCGCGTCGTTGTGCACCGACTGCACCCAGTCGAGCGCCGCCGCCGCGTCGGAGAGTTCTCCCGAACCGTGGTCGAACTCGCCCTGGCTGCGGCCGACGCCGCGGAAATTGAAGCGCAGCACCGCGAAGCCGCGCTTCGCGAACATGTAGAACAGCTGATAGGTGATCTGGTTGTTCATCGTGCCGCCGAACTGCGGATGCGGGTGCAGGATGATGGCTATCGGGCCGTTCTTGCGCTTGGCCGGCTGAAAGCGGCCTTCAAGGCGCCCGGCGGGGCCGGCAAAGATGACTTCGGGCATGGGGGCTTGCGGACCTCGGGAGTGACGCGCCACCTGCGGCTCAGACGCCGGCTCGCGGATGTTAAGGTGGCGGAATTGGCCATTTCCCGCCGATCGGCGGGCAAGTGGGCGCTTTCATACCACAATCGCCGGGGGCGATTTCAAGGATAACCGACAGGCGCGTGGTCGCGGGGCGGCCGGGCCGGGAAGGCGATGGGGCCGCCGTTTGTCGCGGGCAGCTGGCCGAAGCGGCGCGGCGGCACCATGTTTGGGCATGGAGGTTGCACTGAAAAACCGGCGGGGCGGGGGCGCCTGAAATCGGACAAGGACCATGACCGCAGAGACCGGGGAGCGCCCATACACGCGCAGTGAGATCGTCGCCGACGGCATCGTCCACGCCATCGGGCTTGCCGCGGCGGTTGCCGGGGCGCGCGCGCTGATCGCCGCTGCCGTCCTCCACGGCGCCTCGGTTGCCGCCGTGGCGGTCTATGCCTTCGGGCTGATCGCCATGCTCGCCGTCTCGGCGGCCTACAGCCTCGGTTCGCACCTCGGCTTCCACGAAGCCCTGCGCCGGCTCGACTATGCGGCCATCTTCATCATGATTGCCGGCACCTATACGCCGTTCACCGCCGGCGCGCTTCATGGCGGCCTGGCCGTCGGATTGACCGCGGCGGTGTGGGCGATCGCGGCGCTCGGCGTGGCGCTGAAGACCGCGCTCGCCCCGCATGGGCTGCGCAATGTCACGACGCTTCTCTACATCGCCTTCGGCTGGGTCGGCGTGGTCGCGGCACAACCGTTTGTCGCGGTGCTAAGTCCGTCGGTCCTGTGGCTGGTGGTGGCCGGCGGCGTCATCTACACGCTCGGAACGGTCTTCAACACCGTGCAGCGCCTGCCCTACCGGCGGGCGATCTGGCACGTCTTCGTGATTACCGCCGCCGCCGCCCATTTCTGGGCGATATTCCTGATGGTCACCGCCAGGACGTGATGGGAAATACGGCCCGCTTTGGCCGTGGTGGCCGGACCGACCCGCGGCGTGATATTCCCGCAGGGCCATGTACCAGCCGGACCACCATCGCGAGGACGACCTTGGCGTTCAGCACGCGCTGATCCGCGCCCATCCGCTCGGCCTGCTGGTCACCGCCGGCGCTGGCGGGCTGGAGGCGAACCCGATTCCCTTCGTGCTCGACGCCACGGCCGCGCCGAAGGGCGTGCTCCGGGGGCATCTGGCGCGCGCCAATCGCCAGTGGCGCGATTTCGACCCGTCGGCTGAGGCGCTGGTCGTCTTCCAGGGGGCGGAAGCCTACATCACGCCGTCGTGGTACGCGGCCAAGGCCGAAACCGGGAAGGTGGTGCCGACCTGGAACTACGCCATCGTGCAGGTTCGCGGTCCGCTCCGTGTTGTCGAGGATACCGATTGGCTGCGCTCCCAGGTCAATGCCCTGACGCGGGCGCGGGAAGCGACGCGGCCCCAGCCCTGGCAGGTCGCCGACGCGCCCGAACCTTTTGTTGCGGCGATGTTGCGCGGTATCGTCGGCATCGAAATCGAGATCGCGCGCATAGACGGGAAGTGGAAGGTGAGCCAGAACCGTTCCGAGGCGGATCGCAACGGTGTCGTCGCGGGGCTGCAGGCCGAGGGAACCACGGAGGCAGCGGCGATGGCCGGTCTTGTGGAGACGGCACAGGCGAAAGGCGGCGCATGATGGCGCGCACCTATCTCGACTACAACGCCACCGCGCCGCTGCGCGGTGAAGCCCGCGAGGCGATGGTCGCGGCGCTAGGCGAAGTCGGCAACGCCTCCTCGGTCCATGCCGAGGGGCGCGCCGCCCGCGCCCGCATCGAGACGGCCCGCGCCGCCGTGGCTGCACTCACTGGCGGCGACGCCAAGCTGGTCACCTTCACCAGCGGCGGCACCGAGGCCAACAACACGGTGCTGACGCCCGACTGGCGCATCGGCAACGAGATCGTCGATATCGGCACGCTTCTCATCGGCGCCACCGAGCACCCCTCGGTGTTGGCCGGCGGCGGCTTCGCGGCGGACGAGATCCGCACCGTTCCGGTGGACGGCGAGGGAATTGTCGACCGAGCGGTGCTCGGCGCCATGCTGACCAAGGCGGGAGGCCGGGCGCTGGTCTCGGTGATGCTTGCCAACAACGAGACCGGCGCCATCCAGCCGGTCGCCGAGGTCGCCGCCATCGCCCATGAGGCGGGCGCCCTGGTGCATTGCGACGCGATCCAGGCGGCCGGGAGAATTCCATTGAATATCAAAGCACTGGGCGTGGATGTTATCACGCTTTCGGCGCACAAGATCGGCGGCCCGCAGGGCGCCGGGGCAATCGTGCGGGCGGCCGAGGGGACGACCTTTGCGCCGTTATTGACCGGCGGCGGGCAGGAGCGGCGGGCCCGCGGCGGAACCGAGAACGTTGCCGCCATCGCCGGCTTCGGTGCGGCGGCCGAAGCCGCGCTCGCCGACCTCGACCGGGCCGCGGGCTGGTCTTCCTGGCGCGACAGGCTGGCCGAGATCGCCGGGCCGACGGCGACCGTGTTCAGCGCCGGCACCGCCCGTCTGCCCCAGACGCTGTGCCTGGCGGTGCCTGGGATTTCCGCGGAAACCCTTGTGATTGCTCTCGATCTCGCCGGGGTTGCGGTGTCGTCCGGTTCCGCCTGTTCGTCCGGCAAGGTGGCGCCCAGCCACGTGCTTTCGGCCATGGGCGTCGAGCCGGGCCTGGCAAAATGCGCTATTCGCCTCAGTCTGGGGTGGGATTCGGCCGAAAACGACTTAAATTCATTCGCAACCGCCTGGAAAGCCGTGCTAAAGCACGTCGCGCCAGGAGAGATTCAGGCGGCCTGAATGTCGTCCGGGAGCAATGCCAGGAAGAGTGCGCACTTTTCCGCCCGGCATTGCGGCCTTAGAAAGCCTCACCCGCGGCCCTTGAAGCCGCTGTGGATGGAGTAGCTGAATGCCAGCCGTTCGCGAGACGGTCGATCAGGTTCGCCAGATCGACGTCGACCAATACAAGTACGGGTTCATTACCGACATCGAGTCCGACAAGGCGCCGAAGGGCCTGTCGGAGGACACGGTGCGCTTCATCTCGGCCAAGAAGGGCGAGCCCGAATGGATGCTCGAATGGCGGCTGGGGGCCTTTCGGCGCTGGCTGACCATGACCGAGCCGACCTGGGCGCGGGTCACGTATCCCAAGATCGATTTCCAGGACATCTACTACTATTCCGCCCCGAAGAAGACGGCCGGACCGAAGAGCCTCGACGAGGTCGATCCGCAGCTTCTGGCGACCTACGAGAAGCTCGGCATTCCGCTCAAGGAGCGCGCCGTGCTGGCCGGTGTCGAGGGCGCCCGCGTGGCGGTCGATGCCGTGTTCGATTCGGTTTCGGTGGTGACCACCTTCAAGGCGGAGCTGGCCAAGGCCGGCGTCATCTTCTGCTCGATCTCGGAGGCGATCCGCGAGCATCCGGAGATCGTCAAGAAGTACCTCGGCTCGGTCGTGCCGACTTCGGACAATTTCTATGCGACGCTGAACTCGGCGGTGTTCTCCGACGGCTCCTTCGTCTACGTGCCAGAGGGCGTGCGCTGCCCGATGGAGCTGTCGACCTATTTCCGCATCAACGAGAAGAACACCGGCCAGTTCGAGCGCACGCTGATCATCGCCGAGAAGGGCGCCTACGTCTCCTATCTGGAAGGCTGCACGGCGCCGATGCGCGACGAGAACCAGCTCCACGCCGCGGTGGTCGAGCTGGTCGCGCAGGAAGACGCCGAGATCAAGTATTCGACCGTGCAGAACTGGTATCCCGGCGACGCCGACGGCAAGGGCGGCATCTACAACTTCGTCACCAAGCGCGGCGACTGCCGCGGCGACCGCTCCAAGATCTCGTGGACCCAGGTCGAGACCGGCTCCGCCATCACCTGGAAGTATCCGAGCTGCATCCTCCGGGGCGACGATTCGTCGGGCGAGTTCTATTCGATCGCGGTGTCGAACGGCTATCAGCAGATCGACAGCGGCACCAAGATGACCCATCTCGGCAAGAACACGAAAAGCCGCATCATCTCCAAGGGCATCGCCGCCGGCCACTCGCAGAACACCTATCGCGGCCTGGTTACCTCGCACCGCAAGGCGACCGGCGCGCGCAACTACACCAACTGCGACTCGCTGCTGGTCGGCGACAAGTGCGGCGCCCACACCGTTCCCTATATCGAGGCGAAGAATTCGTCGGTGAACTTCGAGCACGAGGCGACCACCTCGAAGATTTCCGACGACATGCTGTTCTACTGCCGCAGCCGCGGCCTCTCCGACGAGGAGGCGGTGGCGCTGGTGGTCAACGGCTTCGTCAAGGACGTCATCCAGCAATTGCCGATGGAGTTTGCCGTCGAGGCGCAGAAGCTGATCGGCATCAGCCTGGAAGGCAGCGTGGGCTAGCGCCCGCCGGTGTCCGTTTCATTGGGGTGAGCGCCATGACCGAGACCGTCAAGCCCGTGATGAATATCGCCGACGTGCCGCTGCGCGACAACGCGCATGGCGAGGCGTTTGCGGCGAAGATCGGCTCGTTCGGCCGCATGATCGGCTCGACCGGCATGGGCGTCATGCTGCACGTGGTCGAGCCGGGCAAGAAGGCGTTTCCCTTCCACGCCCATCACATGACGCAGGAGCTGTTCGTCATCCTCGAAGGCGAGGGCACCTACCGCTTCGGCGCGGAGAGCTATCCGGTGAAGGCCGGCGATGTCTGCGCCGCGCCGACCGGCGGGCCGGAGGTCGCCCACCAGATCGTAAACACCGGCAAGACCACGCTGAAATATCTCGGCATCTCGGCCAATCCGACCGGCACCGGCGACGTGGTCGAGTACCCCGACTCGAAGAAGTTCGCCGTTTCCTCGCGCTTCGATTGGGCGACCGGCAAGGGCGGCGTGCGCTATGTCGGCCGCGCCGAGAATTCGCTCGACTACTGGGACGGCGAGTGATGGCCGCCTGGTTCAGACCGCGCCGCTACGGCTACGGCGCCTCGCCGGCGAGCTGGCAGGGCTGGCTGCTGGTCGCCGCCGACATCGCGATCGTGCTTGGGGCGATGTGGGTATTCCTGCCGCACCAGGGGCCGTTGCCGCTGACCAATCTGGCAGAGTGGGCGGTGGTGGCTGTAGGTGCGACCGCCGCGACCGTCTGGATCAGCTACCGCACCACCGATGGCGCCTGGCGCTGGCGCTGGGGCGACCGCCACCACGGAACGCATTGACGAAAGAGAACGACACGTATGCTTGAGATCAAGAACCTGCATGCCACGGTGGCCGAGCGCGAGATCCTGCGTGGCATCGACCTCTCCGTCGGCAAGGGCGAGACCCACGCCATCATGGGCCCGAACGGCGGCGGCAAGTCGACGCTGGCCTATGTGCTCGCCGGCCACCCCGGCTACACGGTGACCGAGGGCTCGGTGACTTTCAACGGCCAGGACCTGCTGACGATGGAGCCGGATGCGCGCGCCGCCGCCGGCATCTTCCTCGCCTTCCAGTACCCGGTCGAAATCCCTGGCGTCGCCACCATGACCTTCCTCAAGTCGGCCCTCAACGCCCAGCGCAAGGCGCGCGGCGAGCCGGAGCTGACGACGCCCGATTTCGTGCGCAAGGTGCGCGAGGTCGCCGACCGGCTCAACGTCACCCAGGAGATGCTGCGCCGGCCGCTCAATGTCGGCTTCTCGGGCGGCGAGAAGAAGCGCAACGAGATCATGCAGATGGCGCTCCTGGAGCCATCGCTCGCGGTCATGGACGAGACCGATTCCGGCCTCGACATCGATGCGCTGCGCGTCGTCTCCGATGGTGTCGTTGCGATGAAATCGCCGGAGCGCTCGGCCATCGTCATCACGCACTATCAGCGCCTCCTGAACTACATCGTGCCGGACGTGGTGCATGTGCTCTCCGCCGGCCGCATCGTGCGCACGGGCGGCAAGGAGCTGGCGCTCGAGCTGGAAGAGAAGGGCTACGCCGAATTCGCCGGCGCGGCGGCCTGAGCGACACGATGAGCGCAGAACCCAGAACCATCCGCACCAAGGCGGAAGAGGCGCTGATCGCCGAATACCGCGCCAACGCCGCGACGCTGCCGGGCGGTACGGCGGTCGGCCATCGGCGCGCGACGGCGATGGCGCTGTTCGAGAAGAGCGGCCTGCCGCATCGCCGCGTCGAGGATTGGAAGTACACCGACCTGCGCGCGCTGATGAAGGGCGCCGCACCGCTCGTCGATGGCGCCGACGATGCGTCGCTGGCGGCACTGACGGGCACGGACCCGTTCGCCGGGCTCGACCGCGCGCGGCTCACCGTCATCAACGGCGCCTATCGCCCCGACCTCTCCGATCTTGCCGGGCTCGACGGTGTCACCGTGACGGCGCTTGACGAGGTGCTCGCCAAGGCGCCTGAGCGCGTCGGCCGGCTGTTCGCCGATTCCGACGACACCGCCTTGGCGCTCAACTCTGCCTTCATGCAGGGCGGCGTAGTGATCGATATCGCCAAGGACGCCAAGCCGGCGCGGCCGATCGAGATCGTCCACCTGACGGCTGCCGGCGAACCGGTGGCGGTCTTTATCCGCGACATGGTGACGGTCGGCGCCAATGCCAGCGTGTGCATCGTCGACAGCCATCGCGGCCCGGACGGCATCGCCTATCAGGTCAATGTCGTCACCGAACTGTCGCTGGCTCCCGGCGCCCATGTCGAATGGGCGCGACTGCAGGCGGAGGGAAGCGGCGCGCAGCATATCGGCACGCTGCAGGCCAAGCTTTCCGCCGACGTCACTTTCGACCATCTGATCGTCAATGCCGGCGGCGCACTGTGGCGCTGGCAGGGCTTCGCCACCGTCGCCGGGCGCGGCGTGACGCTCTCCTTCAACGGCGCCACCATGCTGACCGATAAGCAGCACGGCGATCAGGCGCTGGTCGTGCGCCATGCCGAGGGCTGGTCGACGAGCCGCGAGCTGTTCAAGAACGTGATCGACGGCACCGCCGAGGGCGTCTTCCAGGGCCGCATCGTCGTCGATCCCGACGCGCAGAAGACCGACGGCAAGATGATGGCGCAGGCGCTGCTCCTGTCCGACGAAGCGCAGTTCGCCTCCAAGCCGGAGCTGGAGATCTTCGCCGACGACGTCCAGTGCGGCCACGGCTCCACCTCGGGCCGCATCGACGACACCCAGCTCTTCTACCTGATGGCGCGTGGTGTGCCGCGGGCCGACGCCGAGCAACTCCTGATCGAGGCTTTCCTCGACGACGCCATCGACACGCTCAAGAACGAGGCGGTCGCCGCCGCGCTCAAGGGCGTCGTCAGCGCCTGGCTGAAGAAGCGGGGCAAGTGATGAACGCGCCGACGGCGACGATCAGCGAGCCCTTTGACGTTCAGGCGGTGCGCCGGGATTTCCCGATTCTTGCGCGAACTGTTTACGACAAGCCCCTGGTCTATCTCGACAATGCCGCTTCCGCCCAGAAGCCGCAGGCGGTCATCGACGCCGTCACGCAAGCCTATGGCGCCGAATACGCCAACGTCCATCGCGGCCTGCACTACCTCTCCAATCTCGCGACCGAGAAATACGAGGAGGCGCGCGAGATCGTCCGCCGCTTCATCAATGCGGCCGCGACCGACGAGATCGTCTTCACGCGCAACGCAACGGAGGCGATCAATCTCGTCGCCGCCTCCTTCGGCGGCTCGGTGATCGGCGAGGGCGACGAGATCGTGCTCTCCATCATGGAGCACCACTCCAACATCGTGCCGTGGAACTTCCTCCGCGAGAAGCGCGGCGCGGTGATCAAATGGGCGCCGGTCGCCGACGACGGCACGTTCCTGATCGAGGAATTCGAAAAGCTGCTTGACGCCCCGCACGAAGATGGTGGCGATCACCCACATGTCGAATGTGCTCGGCACCGTCGTGCCGGTGAAGGAGGTCTGCCGCATCGCCCACGAACGCGGCATTCCCGTGCTGGTCGACGGCAGCCAGGGCGCCGTCCACATGCCCGTCGACGTGCAGGACATCGACTGCGATTTCTATGCCTTCACCGGCCACAAGCTCTACGGCCCGACCGGTATTGGCGCGCTCTACGGCAAGCGCGAGCGGCTCGTTGCCATGCCGCCCTATATGGGCGGCGGCGAGATGATCGCCGATGTGCGTGAGGACCGCGTCACCTACGCCGAGCCGCCGCACCGTTTCGAGGCCGGCACGCCGCCGATCGTCCAGGCGATCGGCCTCGGCGCAGCGCTGACCTACATGGAAGGGCTCGGCCGCGAACGCATCGCCGCCCACGAGGCGACGCTGGCGACTTACGCCCATGAGCGGCTGTCGCGCATCAACAGCCTGACCGTCTACGGCCAAGCCAAGGGCAAGGGCGCCATCGTTTCCTTCAACATCGCCGGCGCCCACCCGCACGACGTCTCGACGATCATCGACCGATCGGGCGTGGCGGTCAGGGCAGGGACCCACTGCGCCCAGCCGCTGCTCACCCGCTTCGGCACCACCGCCACCTGTCGCGCTTCCTTCGCGCTCTATAACAGTGTGGAGGAAGTCGACCGCCTCGCCGAGGCCCTGCAAAAAGCCCAGCAATTCTTCGCGTGATGACCATGGACGAGCGCAGCACCACGCCTGAGACACCCGAGACCAAGCCCGAGCCCGAGATGCGGCACGGCGTGCCGACGGCGCTCCGCGCCATCGGCTCGGCGATCCCCGCGGAGGAACTCGACCGGCTGACGCTCGACATCGTCGGCGCGCTGAAGTCCGTCTACGACCCGGAGATCCCGGCCGACATCTACGAGCTGGGGCTGATCTATCGGATCGACGTCGACGATAACCACAACATCGACATCGACATGACGCTGACCGCGCCCGGCTGTCCGGTCGCCGGCGAGATGCCGGGCTGGGTGGAGAACGCGGTGAGCATGGTGCCCGGCGTCAACGACGTCAGGGTCAACATGGTGTTCAGCCCGCCATGGACGCCCGATCGCATGTCCGACCTGGCGCGCGTGGCGCTCGACTGGTACTGAGCCCAGCCGCGCATTTGCGGCGGATCAAGCCGCGGCCGGGCTTTGTCGTGTAGCCGGAAGCGGCCATGTCACCGGAAACCGATCCCGTACCTCTGAAGCATCGCGAGCTTGAGCGCATCGCGCTCGTGGCGCTGAAGGCCGCGCGCATCCTGCTGCAGAGCGGCGCGCGGGTGAAGGTGGTGCATGAAGGCGCCGCGCTGATCGTCAAGGGGCTCGGCGCCGACATCATCGGCATGCGCGCCGGCTACGCCTCGCACGAGATCACCGTTTCGAACGGCGCCAACACCATTACCCGCATGACCTCGGTCGGCCCGCATGGCGTCAACCACCGGCTCGACCATGCGCTTCGCGACCTTTGCCTGAAAGTGTCGCGTGGCGGCATGAGCGTGGAAGCGGTCGATGCAGCAATCGACGCTCTGGTGCGTGAGGTCCCGCGTTATCCAGACGCCATCGTGGCGCTCGCCGTCGGCCTTGCCTGCGCCGCCTTCGG
Organism: uncultured Alphaproteobacteria bacterium; assembly: GCA_963750065.1. Taxonomy (GTDB): domain Bacteria; phylum Pseudomonadota; class Alphaproteobacteria; order Rhizobiales; family Kaistiaceae; genus CAVSRC01. The sequence goes on along the minus strand of CAVVPK010000019.1, from coordinate 43,976 downwards.
CCGGCTGCTCGGGGTCGACTGGGCGGCCTTCCTGCCGGTGTTCGTCGCCGGTACCGCCGGGCAGTATGTCCGCCATCTCCTAGGGTCGCGCGGGGTCAATACCTACGTCATCGCAGCGGTCATCGCCTTTCTCGCTGCCGCATTGAGCGGGCTCGGGGCCGAGCTTGCCGACAGCGCCACCGTTCCGCTGGCCATGATCGCCGCGATCCTGATGCTGGTGCCGGGCGTGCCGGCCACCAACGCCCAAACCGACATCATGGACGGCTATCCCTCCATGGGCAGCGCGCGGGCGGTGACCGTGCTGATGGTGATGATCTTCGCCACGGTCGGCGTGTGGATCGCCGAAGTCATGCTGGGGGTCGGCTGATGGACGCTGCACTCCTGCATCTGGCCCATCAGGTGGCTTTCGGCGCGGTGGCCGCCGCCGGCTTCGCCGTTCTATTCAATGTCGGGCCGCGCACGGTCGTGTGGTGCATGGGCGCCGGCGCGCTGGCACTGCTCGTACGCACGCTCGGCCAGGATGCGGGCTGGAGCCTGGAAGCCGCCTCCTTCGTCGCGGCGATCGCCGCCTCCAGTGCGGCATGGGTGTTCCGGCGCTGGCTGGGGACGGCCAGCAATGCGGTGGCGCTGGCCGGCTGCATTCCGATGGTGCCCGGCGCCTTCATGAGCCAGGCGATCCTCGGCCTGCTGGCGGTGACGGCGCCCAATCCGGCGAACGAGGTCGCCACCATCGTGCTCGCGATGGAATACATGCTGCGCGTGATCTTCACGCTGGGCGCCATCGGTGCCGGCCTGGCGATCCCCATGCATCTGCTCAGGAACCGGGATTTCTGAGCCGGATCAAACCCTTGCCTGGGGCTTGCCGGATAGGCCGAAGCAGCCCATTTTAGAACCAGTCTGCGTCGGCCTTGAACCGGCGCCAGGAAGAAAGAGCAAGCCCATGCCCCGTCCGCGCCCTTCCGTGATCTCGCTGACAGAAGCGGCAGCTGCGCGCGTGCGCGCGCTGGTCGAAGGCAGCGACACGCCGGTTGCCGGCGTGCGCGTCGGCGTCAAGAACGCCGGCTGTGCCGGCATGGCCTATACGCTCGACAAGGTCGAGACGCCGAACCCGGCCGACGACGTGGTCAGCCAGCACGGCGTTACCGTCTTCATCGATCCCAAGGCGGTTCTCTTCCTGCTTGGCACCACCATGGACTTCGAGACAACCAAGCTGCGCTCAGGCTTCGTCTTCAACAACCCGAACGAAGTCTCCGCCTGCGGCTGCGGCGAGTCGGTGGAACTGAAGCCGGCGGCACTCGAGCCGGAAGACGCCTGACGGCAACGGTCAAATGACCGGCTGGCTGCATAGCATTGCCGCTGTCCTGTGGATCGGCTGGCTGGTCTATTGGGGCATCGCCGCCGCGCGAACCAAGCCGACCGAACGGCAGGAGAGCGTGGCGTCGCGGCTGCTCTATGGCGTGCCGCTGTGGTTCGCCGGCTGGCTTCTGGTCGGCCGTAGCCTTCCCTTCGCCTTCCTGCACGGCCGCTTCGTGCCGGATGGGTGGGGCGTGGAGCTGCTCGGCCTCGCCATCGCCATTGCCGGCTTCGCCTTCGCCATCTGGGCGCGCGTTCATCTTGGCGCCAACTGGAGCGGCACGGTCACCATCAAGCAGGACCATGCCCTCATCCAGAGCGGTCCGTACGGCTTTGTCCGCCATCCAATCTATACCGGCCTCATCGCCGCCATCATCGGCACGGCGCTCGTCTTCGGCGAATGGCGCGACCTGATCGCCCTCGCGCTGGCCGTCGCCTCTTCGTGGTACAAGCTCAGGCTTGAGGAGAAATGGATGGCCGAAACCTTTGGGCCGGCTTATGCGAACTACCGGGGACGTGTGGCCGCATTGATCCCGTTCCTGCTGTAAACTCGTCCTCATGGCGGGGCTCGAAGACCTTCTCGAAGAACTGCTGGCGCCGCTCGGCGGTGTCTCCATCCGCCGCATGTTCGGCGGGCGCGGCGTGTTCAGGGACGGCCTGATGTTCGCGTTGCTTTCGTCGCGCGGCGTCTTCTACCTCAAGGCAGACGAAGAGACGGCGCCGGCCTTCGTGGCTGAAGGTTGCGAACAGTGGACGCCGGAGATGACAGGGCGGACCATGGCCATGCCCTATTGGCGCGCGCCGGAGCGGCTGTTCGACGAGCCGGATGAATTCGCCGACTGGGCGCGGGGCGCCTATGCCGCGGCGCGGCGCATGGAGGCGGCCAAGCCTCGACCCGGAAAAGGCCGGCCCAAAAAGACGACGGTCGCCGCAAAGTCGGGGACGAGGGGAAGATCCGGGAAATCCCGGTGACGGCCGGCCGCTCCGCACCTTGAGCAATCCGCCTCATGGCGTCGGCCGGGCCGCCTGCTTAGTGTGGTCGTCTGAGGTCGGCTTTCAGGAGCAGGTGCATGGATGTGGTCGACGACAGCAGCGGTGATTTCGTCGCGTTCGACGCATTGCCGTTGTCGGACGTCGATCGAACGGTGCTGTTGAAGGCAGCAGCCCGGTTCCAGCCCGGAATCGTCAGGTATCTGCCGGTGGCGCGCGGGGTCTCATCGGCCAAGAAGGTCATCCTCAAGCCCGAGGCTTTGTTTCCGATTATCGTCAAGATGGACGAGGCGTCGGCGATCGAGACCGAATATCAGGGCGACCAGCTGATCCGGGATCGCGTCCCGCCACTGAGCATCCCGCCGTTGGAGGGCGTCTTTTTCGAAGGCGACCGCGGCGCGATCGCCTACCGCTACATCACTGGCGGACGGGTGAGGGAGCTCGCCCGGCGTCTCGACACCGCCATCCCGCGATTGAAGACCTATGAGATCCTGCGGATCGTCGACGATATCTTCGACGTCATCCTGAAGAAGTGCCATTGGCTCGACGGCAAGTACACGATCGAGCCCATCAGGATGCCGGAAATACGCTCAGACAAACTGGCGACGGACGGCGAATGGGGCGAGATGCTGCGGACCTACGACAAGGTCCGCAAGGCGGTGGAATCCTATCGCGCACCGCACGGCATCGCCCACGGCGACCTGCATGCCAAGAACGTCCTGCTCACCCGCGACGATGCGCCGGTCCTGGTGGATTTCGCCAGAGTGGCACGCGCCCGCTGCCACTATATCGATTTCGCCAAGTTCGAGGCTGCGCTGCAGTTCCAGGTCGACGGCGCGGTGGCCGAGCAGATGTGGCGGATCGAAGAGCTGGTCTACGGCAGGACGCCGCTGATCCTGCCGCACAGCAACGCCAAGCTCGTCAGCTGCATTCACGGTGTCCGCTCGAACCTTTGGCAGGGATGCACGCGCCGGTCCCTGCAGATGGACCCGGATGAAGTCGATTTCGGCTACCGCGCGCACCTGATCTATCAGCTCATGCGCATCTATACGCGCACCTACAATTCCACCGACGCGCGGCACAGGGCCTTGCATCAAGCGCGCCGTCTGGCTGAACGATTCAGTTAGTAGGCCCTAGCCGCCCGGCACCTTGACCGGACGCAGCAGGAAGGCCGGGACGTGGTCGCCGAGACCGATGACCGGCGCGTCGTCGCGCTGGTCATCGCGCTGCCGGTCGCGGCGGCGATCGTCGCGGCGCGGCTTATTGTGGCCCTCACCGCGCTCGCGCTGACTGGCGCGCTGCTGCGGTTCGTCCCTGCGGCCGTGCGATTCATCCTTGCGTCCGCGCGGCTCGTTTCGCTGCCGGGAGCGCGACGGCCGGACTTCCGCGTCCGCCTCGACAGCGGTGGATTCGGCTTCGGCCTTGGGGGCCTCGGCCTTGTGGGCGTCGGATCTGTGGGGCTCGGCCTTGTGGGGCTCGGTCGCATGCGTGCGTTCGGCGCGGCTCTTGTGCAGGGCGGCGGCCCGCTCGGCCTCGGCGTCCACATTGAGCGGCGGAATGGGATGGCCGGTCAGCTTTTCGATGGCGGCCACATATTTGCGGTCGAGCGAGGTGGCGATGGTGATCGAGGTGCCGGTCAGTCCGGCGCGCCCCGTTCGGCCGATGCGGTGGATGTAGTCCTCGGAATGGGTCGGCACGTCGAAATTGAAGATGTGGCTGACCGCCGGAATATCGAGACCGCGCGCCGCCACGTCGCTGGCGACCAGCAGCTTGATGCGGTCCTGGCGGAAGTCGTCGAGCGTGGCGGTGCGCGCGCGCTGTTCCATATCGCCATGCAGCGCGCCGACGCTGAAGCCGTGCTTGGCGAGCGAGCGCTGCAGCGTCGCCACGTCGCGCTTGCGGTTGCAGAAGATGATGGCGTTCTTGAAGTTGTCGGCGCCCTTGATCAGCGCCCTGAGCACGGCGCGCTTGTCGACCGGCTCGCGGCCCGAAGGGGCGATGTACTGGCTGATGGTGGTGGCCGCGGTCGCCGGCTTCGAGGCTTCGACGCGCACCGGATCGCGCAGGAACTGGTCGGCCAGGCGCTTGATCTCCGGCGGCATGGTGGCCGAGAAGAATAGGGTCTGGCGGGTGACGGGCAGCAGCTTGCAGATGCGCTCGATGTCCGGGATGAAGCCCATGTCGAGCATGCGGTCGGCCTCGTCGATGACCAGGATCTCGACGCCGGACATCAGGATTTTGCCGCGCTCGAAAAGGTCGAGCAGGCGGCCGGGCGTGGCAATCAGGATATCGACGCCGCGGTCGAGTTTCTTGAGCTGGTCGTCGAAGGAGACGCCGCCGATGATCAGCGCCACGTTCAGCTTGTGGTTGCGGCCGTAGCGGTTGAAGCTCTCCTCGACCTGTGCCGCCAGTTCGCGCGTCGGCTCCAGGATCAGCGTGCGCGGCATGCGCGCCCGGGCGCGCCCCTGCTCGAGCAGCGTCAGCATGGGCAGGACGAAACCCGCGGTCTTGCCGGTGCCGGTCTGGGCGACGCCGACGACATCGCGGCGCGCCAACGCGTGGGGGATGGCCTGCGCCTGGATGGGCGTGGGTTCGGTGTAGCCACTGGCCTCAACCGCGGCCAGGACTTTCGGGCTCAGTCCGAGAGATTCAAAGCTCATATGTGAAACGATAAACCCGGCTCATAGCCGTGGTGTGACGGCGCCAACTCGTGGGCTGGCGCAACGGGATTGACGCGCTGCAACATAGGGGGTGGCGGAGCCATGTCAATGTTTCCGGATGTTTTGAGTAAACGGAAACAGCTAATTACTGGCTGGGCCGAAGCGATATTCGGTCGGCGAGGTGACGAACAGCTCGTAATTCTGGTCGGTGGCGCCGTTCGGGTTGAGCGTCTGGATGAACACCGACAGGCCGTCGGCGTCCGATTCCGAGGTGTAATCGACGATATCCACCTTGAGATCGGCCAATTCCTTGATTTCGATGGTGTTGTCGACCGCGGTGCTGCCGTCGTCGTGATAGGCGATCCACTGCACGAACAGGCGCGCAGTCACCGCTTCGCCGACCGTGCGCGCGATAATGACGCGGTATGCGCCGGTCTTGTCGCCCTGGTCCCAGGTACCAGCGATGCGCACGTCCTCGATCGGGGCGGGCATGGCTTTCAGGCCGTCGAGGAGTGCGTCGGCGCGTGCCGGCAGCGCGGCGGCGAAGCCGGCGACAACAGTGGCGGCGAGGACGATCAAGCGGACCATGCGCGTCTCCCTCGGGGGGCAGGATGCCGCAGCGAAACTAACCGAAAAAGCGTCTCCGGTCAGCCCCGGAAGGAATACGGACTGTGGGCGGGCGGCGGAGCGCGACGGCGGGCTGCTGCGTGCGTTTCGGTAGGCCCGATGGAGCGCAGCGAAATCCGGGGGGCGTGCGCCTCAGATATCCAGGTCCTTGGCGAACTCGGCGCGCTCGGTAATGAAGCGGAAGCGCTCCTCGGGCTTGTTGCCCATGAGGCTCTCCACGGCCGCGCCGGTCGCCGCCTCCTCGACGATCTCGACCTTGAGCAGCGTGCGGGTGGCCGGGTTCATGGTCGTTTCCTTGAGCTGACCCGGCAGCATCTCGCCGAGGCCCTTGAAACGGCTGACCTCGATCTTGCTGCGCCCGTTGAACTCCTTCCTGGTCAGTTCCTCGCGGTGGGCGTCGTCGCGGGCATACATCACCTTGGCGCCCTGGCTGAGCTTGTAGAGCGGCGGCACGGCGAGGAAGAGATGGCCGTCGCGGATCAGCTCCGGCATCTCGCGATAGAAGAAGGTGATGAGCAGCGAGGCGATGTGGGCGCCGTCGACGTCGGCGTCGGTCATGACGATGATGCGGTCGTAGCGCAGGTCAGCCGCCTTGTAACCGGTGCGTGGGGATACGCCGAGCGCCTGGATGAGGTCGCCGATCTGCTGGTTCTGCGACAGCTTCTCGCGCCCGGCGCTGGCGACGTTGAGGATTTTGCCCCTCAGCGGCAGGATCGCCTGGTTTGCGCGGTTGCGCGCCTGCTTGGCCGAGCCGCCGGCCGAATCGCCTTCGACGATGAACAGCTCGGTGTCTGCCTTGCCGGCCTGGGTGCAGTCGGCGAGCTTGCCCGGCAGGCGCAGCTTGCGCGTCGCGTTCTGCCGGCCGATCTCCTTCTCCTGGCGGCGGCGCAGGCGTTCCTCGGCGCGTTCCACCACCCAGTCGAGCAGGCGGGTGGCATCGGCCGGCGAGGCGGCGAGCCAGTGGTCGAAGGGATCGCGCACGGCGTTCTCGACGATGCGCGTTGCCTCGGCCGAGGACAGGCGATCCTTGGTCTGGCCGACGAATTCCGGCTCGCGGATGAACACCGAGAGCAGGCCGGCGGCCGAGGTCATGACGTCGTCGGCGGTGATGACGCTGGCGCGCTTGTTGCCGCTGAGTTCGGCATAGGCCTTGAGGCCGCGGGTGAGCGCGGCGCGGAAGCCGGCCTCGTGGGTGCCGCCGTCGCCGGTCGGGATGGTGTTGCAGTAGGAGCGGATGAAACCTTCGCCGGGGAACCAGGCGACCGCCCATTCCGCCGCGCCGTGACCGCTGGTCTTGTCGGTGCGGCCGGAGAAGATCGGCACCACGGTCCTCTCGCTGCCCAGCTCGGCGGCGAGATATTCCGACAGGCCGCCGGGAAAGTGGAAGCTCGCCTTCTCCGGGATGTCGGTGCCCTTGATCAGGTCGGCTGCGCACGACCAGCGGATCTCGACGCCGCCGAAGAGATAGGCCTTGGACCGCGACACGGCGAACATGCGCTCGGGCTTGAGCGTGGCGCCCTTGAATATCTGCGCGTCGGGCTTGAAGCGGATGCGCGTACCGCGCCGGTTGTGGACCTCGCCCAGCTCCTTCAGCGGCCCCTTGGGCGCGCCGCGCGAATAGGACTGGCCGTAGAGCCGGCGGCCGATCGCGACCTCGACCTCGAGGGTCTCGGAGAGCGCGTTGACCACCGAAACGCCGACGCCGTGCAGGCCGCCCGACGTCTCGTAAACCTTGGAATCGAACTTACCGCCGGAGTGGAGGGTGGTCATGATCACCTCCAGCGCCGACTTGTTCTTGAACTTGGGGTGCATGCCAACGGGGATGCCGCGGCCGTTGTCGGTGACGGTGACGAAGCCATCCGCCTCGACCTCGACCTCGATCCAGCTCGCATGGCCGGCCACCGCCTCGTCCATGCAATTGTCGATGACCTCGGAGAAGAGGTGGTGCAGGCCCTTCTCGTCGGTGCCGCCGATATACATGCCCGGCCTGCGACGTACTGGCTCCAGCCCCTCCAGCACCTCGATGTCGGCCGCCGTATAGCTGTTGTCGGCGCCGACCGCCTTCTTCAGTGGCACCGACTTCTCGCGCCGCGCGGCACTGGCGACCGATTTCAACTTGCCGACCTCCTGGTCGAGCTGGGCGAAAAGGTCAGCGGATTTGTCGGATTTGCGTTTCTTGTCGGCAGGCATTTGCGGGGGAATCTCAGGCTCGAATCAGGTGGGGGCAGTGTGACACGGGGGCGCCTGCGACGGGAGGCCGCCGGTCCTTGCTCTGCGCCGCCATATGGCAGATCATCATTCGTTTGCAATGCACAATAATTGGAAAAACTCATGACCCGCGTAGTGATTATCGGCGGCAGCGGACACGTCGGCACCTATCTGGTGCCGCGGCTGGTCGAAGCCGGGTTTGAAGTCTGCAATGTGACGCGCGGGCAACGCCAGCCCTATTCGCAGCACGGCGCCTGGAAAGCGGTGCAGACCGTGGTCATCGACCGCGAGGCCGAGGAGAAGGCCGGCACCTTCGGCCGTGCCATGCGCAACCTCAAGGCCGACATCATCATCGACATGATCTGCTTCACGCCGGACAGCGCCCGCCAGATGGTCGAGGCGCTCAACGGCCATGTCGGCCATTTTCTGCATTGCGGCACCATCTGGGTGCATGGGCCGAGCGTCGCCGTGCCGACGACCGAGATGCAGCCGCGCCGACCGTTCGGCGACTACGGTGTCCGCAAGGCGGCGATCGAAGCCTATCTGGTCGATGAGGCGCGGCGGAACCGCTTCCCGGCAACCGTCCTCCATCCCGGCCACATCGTCGGCGAGGGCTGGAACCCGCTGAACCCGGCCGGCCATTTCGACCCCAAGGTCTTCTCGATGCTGGCGCGCGGTCAGGAACTGGCGCTGCCCAATCTCGGCATGGAGACCGTCCATCATGTCCATGCCGACGACGTCGCGCAGGCCTTCATGAAGGCGATCGCCAATTGGCGCGTGTCGGTCGGCGAGGCCTTCCATGTCGTCTCGCCGGCGGCGGTGACGCTGAGGGGCTACGCCGAGACGGTCGCCGGCTGGTTCGGCCGTGACCCGAAGCTCACCTATCTGCCCTGGGAGCAATGGAAGGCGACGCACACGGAAGAGGAGGCGGCAGCGACGTGGGACCACATCGCCCATAGCCCCGCCTGCTCGATCGACAAGGCGCGCCGGCTGCTCGGCTACGAGCCGCGCTACACCTCCTTCGAGGCGGTCCTGGAATCGGTCAAGTGGCTGGTGTCGAAGGGCCTCATCCAGACCACGTGACGCCATCGCCAGAGGGAGGAGATCCATGCCACACGCGCACCCGCCTGGCCCGTTCGACGACCCGCCGCGCCCCGTCTCGCCGACCGTGGAGATCAGCGCCGGCGGTACCTCGGCCCGCATCGCCACGCGCGGCGCCGAACCGGTGGCGTGGTCGGTCGACGGTACCGAGCTCATCTGGGACGCCGACCCCAGCTGGTGGCCGAAAAGCGCGCCGGTGCTTTTCCCGCTCGTCGGCCAGACGGTCGCCGGCGGCATCAAGGTCGACGGTGTCCGCTATCCCATGCCGGTGCATGGCTTCGCGCCGACCTCGACCTACGCAATCGAGGAACGGGAGGCGGATCGCGTCCGCATGAGCCTCAGGGACAACGATGCCACCCGCGCCGCCTATCCCTTTGCCTTCGCGCTGACGATCGACTACCGGGTCGCGGCCGGCCGCTTCTCCGCCGCCTTCACGGTCAGCAACACCGGCGCCGTCGCCATGCCCTACGCCATCGGCTTTCACCCGGCCTTCCACTGGCCGTTTGCAGGCGGCGACAAGCATGGCCACGCCATCGTCTTCGAGACGGCCGAAGACCCGATGATCCCGGATGTGGCCGCCAACGGCATGTTCAGGGCGACGCGCCACCGGGCGCCGATAGAGGGACGGACGCTGCCCCTGAGCGAGGGGCTGCTGGCGGGCACGCCGCTCTGCTTCCGCGATGCCAGAAGCCGCAGCCTCCACTTCGAGAACGGCATCGGCGGTGCCATCGTCGTGGAGGCCGAGAACTTCCCCCATCTTGTCGTCTGGGCAAAGGCCGGCGCGCCCTTCGTCAGCCTTGAGCAATGGACGGGACATTCGGATCCGGAAGGCTTTGACGGCGAGCTTGCCGACAAGCCGTCCATGCGCTTTATGCCGGCCGGGGAGACGGCACGCTACGCCGTGCATATGAGCTACAGGGCGTAGACGCCGGGCGTGCCCGACGGTGAGGGATACCGCCCGGGGTCATCGACCGGCGCGCGAGCGAGGCAAAAGGAGAACACCATGGCGACGCTTGGAAGCCAGCCGAAACTCGGCATCGCGGCGCCGCGCTTCCGGCTGCCGGCGACCGACGGCAAGACCTACAGCCTCGACGACGTGGCAGGAGAAAACGGGACGGTGGTCGCCGTCATCTGCAACCACTGTCCCTATGTGAAGGCGGTGGTGGACCGCATGGTCGCCGATGCCAGGACGCTTGCGGCAGAGGGCATCGGCTTCGTCGCCATCAATGCCAACGACACGGTCAGCCATCCCGAGGATTCGCCGGCCAACATGAAGCGCTTCGCCGAAATGCACGGCTTCCCATTTCCCTATCTTTTCGACGAGTCCCAGGAAATCGCGCGCGCCTATGATGCGGCCTGCACGCCGGAGTTCTTCGGCATCAGCCGCGCAGGCACCGTCGAATATCGCGGCCGTCTCGATCAGGGCCGCACCGGAGAGCCGCCGCCCGACGCCCGGCGCGAGCTGGTCGAGGCCATGCGCACGATCGCCAGAAGCGGCAAGGGACCGGCCGAGCAGACCCCGTCGATCGGCTGTTCGATCAAATGGAAATAGGCGCATTGGCGCGCAAAATGGAGATGGTGAAGGAATGCGACTGACGAGCGTCAATCTAGGCCGGGCAAGGGAACTTGTCGTCGGCGATCGGACGATCGAGACCGGCATCTACAAACGGCCGATCATGAGCCCGGTGCATGTCGGGCGGCTTGGCCTTGACGGCGACACGATCATCGACGGCAAGCACCATGGCGGTCCCGACCAGGCGGTCTATGTCTACGGCAGCGAAGACTACGACTGGTGGTCGTTCCAGGTCGGGCGCCCGCTGGAACCTGGCATGTTCGGCGACAACCTGACCGTCGACGGGCTGGCGAGCGCCGATTTCGCCGTCGGCGATCGGCTTGAGATCGGCGACACGGTGGTGATCGAGGTGACCGCCCCGCGTGCGCCCTGCAACACGCTCGCCTCCCGCATGGGTCATCCGCAATTCGTCAAGCGCTTCCGCGACGCCGGGCGGCCGGGCCTCTATTGCCGGGTGATCGCCGAGGGGCCGGTCAGCGCCGGCGACCGGGTCACTCATACGCCCTATGCCGGAGAGCGGGTGAGCGTGGTCGAGCTGTTCCGTGCCCAATACGAGAAGCAGACGCTGGAAGCGACGCTCCGCCGCTTCCTGGCCGCGCCGCTGGCCGAGCGACTGCGACAGAAGATGGGCGAGCGGCTGGAGGGGCTGACGGCGGCTCCCTGACGGATCTTCCGCGGCGGCGGCAGGAAATGGGACGGCGTTTCGCCAAGCGCCGAGCCTGTGGTAATTCCCACCCTTGCCGTGCCGCGCCGAAAGGCCAAGTATCGGCAGATTCTTCCTTTCCTCCCCCACGCGACGAGACCTGCCATGCCTGCCAGCCAGACGAAGCCGATCGACCTCTATTTCTGGACCACGCCCAACGGCTACAAGATCCCCATCATGCTGGAGGAGCTGGGCGTTCCCTACACGACCCACTTCGTCAACATCGGCAAGGGCGACCAGTTCAAGCCAGACTTCCTCAAGATATCGCCCAACAACCGCATTCCGGCGATCGTCGACCCGGAAGGGCCGGACGGCCAGCCGATCTCGGTCTTCGAATCCGGCGCCATCCTTGTCTATCTCGGTCTGAAGTTCGGCCGCTTCTTCGGCAAGTCCGATCGCGACCGGGTGGATATCGACCAATGGCTGTTCTGGCAGATGGCCAATGTCGGGCCGATCTTCGGCAACTACAATCACTTCAAGCGCATGGACCCGGACAACGCCTATGCCTTGAAGCGCTTCGGCGACGAAACCTACCGGCTCCACCGCGTCCTCAACACCCAGCTCGAGGGGCGCGAATGGGTGGCCGCCGGTGACTACTCGATCGCCGACATGTCGCTCTACGGCTGGGTCAAGGGCTACAAGTCGCGCGACATCGACATCGCCGAGTTCCCCAATGTGGCGGCGTGGATCGACCGCATGGCCGCCCGCCCGGCGGTGGAGAAGGCCATGGCGCTGAAGCCGCCGGCCGACGACAAGCCGCTCAGCGATGAGGAGCAGCGCAAGGTGCTCTACGGCCAGCGCTGAGCGCGGCTCCGGAGGGCTGTTTGCACGAGCGCCGGGCAGGGGTGGCGGCCCCCGCCCGGCGCTTTTGTTGCCTTCCCGCCACAGTGTGACGAGAAGTTTACCTCCTCACCGTATGAGACGGCGTTCCGCCGCCTTTCAGCCATAAACTGACAGGAAGTCTGCGGCCGATCAGGTGGCCTGCCGAAGGGGGGCAAGCAACCTGCCACGATCAACGGCCCGTGCGAGGACGCGCGGGACGGGGTGATTGCGGTCGCGGCGGTGGTTTTGTTCAACCCCACGCCCGGCATGGGCGGGTCGACCTGGTGAGGGAAGCATGGAAGCGCGCGTGTTTGACAAGAAGAAATTGCCCAGCCGTCACGTGACGGAAGGACCGGAGCACGCGCCGCACCGCTCCTATTATTACGCCATGGGTCTGTCGCCCGAGCAGATTCACGCGCCCTTCGTCGGCGTCGCCACCTGCTGGAACGAGGCCGCGCCTTGCAACATCTCGCTGATGCGCCAGGCCCAGGCGGTGAAGCACGGCGTGGCCGCCGCCAACGGCACGCCGCGCGAGTTCTGCACCATCACGGTGACCGACGGCATCGCCATGGGCCATGAGGGCATGAAGTCCTCGCTGCCCTCGCGCGAAGTCATCGCCGATTCCGTCGAGTTGACCATGCGCGGCCACGGCTACGACGCGCTGGTCGGTATGGCCGGCTGCGACAAGTCTCTGCCCGGCATGATGATGGCCATGTGCCGCCTCAACGTGCCCTCGGTCTTCATCTATGGCGGCTCGATCCTGCCCGGCACCTTCAAGGGCCGTGACGTGACCGTGGTCGACGTGTTCGAGGCGGTCGGCCTGCACTCGGTCGGCAAGATGAGCGACGAGGACTTGCTTGAGCTCGAGCAGGTCGCCTGTCCCTCGGCCGGCGCCTGCGGCGGCCAGTTCACCGCCAACACCATGGCCATGATCTCCGAGGCGATCGGTCTGGCGCTGCCCTATTCGGCCGGCGCCCCGGCGCCCTACGAGATCCGCGACCGCTTCTGCATGGCCGCCGGCGAGAAGGTGATGGAACTGGTCGCCCGCAACATCCGCCCGCGCGACATCGTCACCCGCAAAGCGCTGGAGAACGCCGCCACCGTGGTCGCCGCCTCCGGCGGCTCGACCAACGCCGCGCTCCACCTGCCGGCGATCGCGCATGAGTGCGGCATCGACTTCGACCTCTTCGCCGTCGCCGAGATCTTCAAGAAGACGCCCTACATCGCCACGCTGAAGCCCGGCGGAAAATACGTCGCCAAGGACCTGTTCGAGGCTGGCGGCATTCCGATGGTGATGAAGACGCTGCTCGATCACGGCTATCTGCACGGCGACTGCATGACCGTGACCGGCCGCACGATCGCCGAGAACCTGGCAAACGTGAAGTGGAACCCGGATCAGGACGTGGTCGTCCCCGCCGACAAGCCGCTGTCGCCGACCGGCGGCGTCGTCGGGCTCAAGGGCAATCTGGCGCCCGACGGGGCGATCGTGAAGGTCGCCGGCATGAAGAACCTGCAGTTCTCAGGCCCGGCGCACTGCTTCGATACCGAGCAGGAATGCTTCGAGGCGGTGAGCAACCGCACCTACAAGGACGGCGAGGTTCTGGTCATCCGCTATGTCGGTCCCAAGGGCGGACCGGGCATGCCGGAGATGCTTTCAACGACCGCGGCGCTCTACGGCCAGGGCGCCGGCGACAAGGTGGCGCTGATCACCGACGGCCGCTTCTCCGGCGGCACGCGCGGCTTCTGCATCGGCCATGTCGGCCCGGAAGCGGCGGAAGGCGGCCCCATCGGCCTCCTCCAGGACGGCGACATCATCGACATCGACGCGGTGGCCGGCACCATTTCGGTCCGCCTCGACGAGGCCACTTTTGCCGAGCGACGTAAGGCCTGGAAGCCGCGCGCCGGCACCTACACCAGCGGAGCGATCTGGAAATATGCGCAAGGGGTGGGCCCGGCCCGCAAGGGCGCCGTGACCCATCCGGGGGGCGCAGCGGAAACTGTGAGCTATGCGGACCTGTAGTTCGTTCAATGGCGCATTGTTGATCGTCCTCGGCATGACCGTTCATGCCGGGGCCTTCGACATCAAGAACCTCAATGCCGACACTCCGCCGGCTGAGGCGCTGCGCTATGGCGTTTCGTCCTACCGGAGCGGCGACAAGTCCGCCGCCGTCGAGGCGCTGAGCTTCGCCGCCAAGAGCGGCGATCCCGGCGCCCAATGGAAGCTTGGCAGCATGTATGCCGAGGGCGACGGCGTCGAGAAGAACGACTACACCGCCTTCAAGCTGTTCAAGGACATAGCCACCCACGCCAACCAGGACGGTTCCGGCGGCGCCGACGTGCCGACGCCTTACGTCACCAGCGCCTGGGCCAAGCTCGGTGCCTTCTTCCTCAAGGGCATCCCCAATTCCGACGTCAAGGCGGACCCGGTCCGCGCCTTCAACTACTTCAGATGGGCTGCCCCGTTCGGCGATGCCGACGCCCAGCTCAACCTCGCCGCCATGTACTACAACGGCGAGGGCGGCGACCGCGATCTGATCAAGGCGGCGAAGTGGGCCAACCTCGCAGCCGACAAGGGCAATCCTGCTGCCAAGGACCTGCTGATCGAGATCGCCCTCGAGCTTGCCCGCAACCATCTCGATCATGCCGACAAGCCCGGCAACCTGCGCCAGGCAAGGCTGTGGGCCGAGGTCGCCGTCAAGAACGACAGCGTCGCAGGACAAGCGCTCTACGGCCATATCCTGTTCGTTGGCGACGGCGAGATCCGTGATCCGGTGAAGGGGCTTATGTATCTCACCATCGCGCTCGACCGCTCCGGCCCCGGCCAGAACTGGATCGTGGCGATGCACGAGGATGCCCTCTCGGCAGCGACCCGGGCCGAATGGCAGGCAGCCAAGAAGCTCGCCGACGAATGGCTTGCCCAGCACCCCGCCAAGCTCGCCAGCGGAAACTAGACGGCGCGGCCGTCAGCGGGTGAGCACCGAATCCCTGTAATGCGCGCCGATGAGCGGCGCGATCTTCGCGTCGATGGCGCTCATGCGCACGCTGACCGGGAGCGGCGTCATGTCGGTGACGGCGGGCAGCTGCGACCAGTCGCTCGGCCACGGCGTGTTGATCATGGCGCTCGGGCAGGCGTTCGACACATAGGTCCACGAGGCGGCCTGGCCGACCACGTCGCAGCGCGCCAGCCGTCGCTGGCCGTGGCAGGCGGGGATGCAGGCATAGTCGCCGGCCCGGTAGGTATTGCCGGCGCTGGTGCACACCGCTGACGAGGCGGCGGGCGGGGTCGGCGTGGTGGGCGGGGCAGGGGGCGCGGGCGCGTCCTGGGCCGCTGCCGGCACCGCCGACAGCGCAACGAGGAGACCTGCCGCGAGCATCCACCCCTTTGCCATGGGAAAGCTTATCGCGGCAGATCGGCCACGAAAATCCGCTGCCCGATCACAAGAATGAGAACAGGTCGAAATTACCGGGATCTGGCGCAGCGGTTGCGGGAGGTCGCAGACCCGGGCTCATCAGCGCCGTCGGCAACCATCCTCAGTCGGGCGGCAACCCTGCCGGCCCGGCGGTCAGCCTTGGTCGAAATCGAGATCGACCACCACTGGCACGTGGTCCGACGGCTTGTCCCAGCCGCGCGTGTGCTTGTCGATCCGGGCCGCGGTCAGGCGGTCGGCGGCCTGCGGCGACAGCAGGATGTGGTCGATGAGGATGCCGTTGTTCTTCTGCCACGCGCCGGCCTGATAGTCCCAGAAGGAATAATGGCCGGGCTCGGGGGCGCAGGCGCGGAAGGCATCGGTCAGGCCGAGATTGACCAGTCGCCGCCAGGCGGCGCGGGTCTCAGGCAGGTAGAGCGCGTCGCCCTCCCAGTTCTCCGGAAAGCGCGCGTCGATCGGCTCGGCAATGACGTTGAAATCGCCGGCAAGCAGGAATGCCTCCTCGTCGGCAAGGCGCGCTTTGGCATAGGCTTCCAGGCGCTCCATCCAGGCGAGCTTGTAGGGGAACTTGTCGCTGTCGACCGGATTGCCGTTAGGCAGATAAAGCGACACCACGCGCAGCGCCGCGCCGGGCAGCGAGACCACCGCCTCGATGAAGCGCGCCTGTGCGTCGCCGTCGCCGCCGCCAAGCCCGCTGTCGACGTCCTCCAGCGGCAGCTTGGAGAGCAGCGCGACGCCGTTGAAGCCCTTCTGGCCGTGGGTGGCGACGTTGTAGCCCAACTCCTCGAACCGCTCGGCGGGGAAGGCGGCGTCCTCGCACTTGATCTCCTGCAGGCAGAGGATATCGGGCCGGGCCTCCTTGACCCAGGCAAGCGCAGTATCCAGGCGTGCCCTGACGCCGTTGATGTTCCAGGTGGCGATCTTCATGACGGTTTGATCGCATGGAATGGGCCGCCGAGGCTAGTCGGCGAGACTGGACGGCGGCGGCGCAATACCCATATTCCACACTTGGTCGGGCGGCCGCCCGGACTTCCTCCCTAGGACCAACTTCTGAACAAAGGACAAGACGATGCCGACAAGGACGAGCGACGCTGTATGGCACGGCAATCTGCGCGAGGGCCGTGGCCACATGCGCTTCGGCGGCGGTGCCTACGACGGCGAGTACACTTGGGCGTCGCGCTTTTCCGACGGCGGCGGCACCAATCCGGAGGAGCTGATCGCTGCAGCGCACGCCGGCTGCTATTCCATGGCGCTGTCGGCCGATCTCGAGGCCGCCGGCTTCAAGCCGGAGGTCGTCCGCGCCAATGCCGAGATCCATCTCGACATGGTGGACGGGACGCCGACGATCACGCTGATCGAACTGACGGTCGGCGCCAAGGTGCCAGGCATCGACGACGCCAGGTTCCAGGAGATCGCCGCCGGCACCAAGATGGGCTGCCCGGTTTCACGGGCGCTGGGGGCGATCAAGATCACGCTCGACGCGACACTGGAAAGCTGACGCAGCCCCGGAGGTGTTGACCCAACTCTGCGACTGAACCATCGTCGCCGGTGCCGAGGCGCGACCTTCGGCCCGGCCACCGTGCCGATGTCTCAGAGAAGGCCGCCCTCCGGCGGATTGCGATGTCTTTGCCCCTTTTCGCCCTGTTTGTCGCCGCCTTCGCGATCGGCACGACGGAGATGGTCGTCGCCGGCCTGTTGCCGGCGCTGGCGGCGGACCTGTCGGTCGACATTCCCACCGCCGGCCTGCTCATCTCGGGCTATGCCCTGGGGGTGGCCATCGGCGGCCCGATCCTGGCGCTGGGCACCAGCCGGTTTCCGCGCCGCGGCCTGCTGCTGGCGATGATGCTGGTGTTCATCGCCGGTAACGTGCTGTGCGCGCTGGCGACCAGCTACTGGCTGCTGATGGGCGCGCGGCTGGTGATCTCGGCCAGCCACGGTGTGTTCTTCGGCGTCGCCCTGATCATCGCCACGCGACTGGTTTCCAGGGGGCGTCAGGCGAGTGCGGTGTCGTTCGTCGTCGCCGGCATCACATTTGCCAATGTCATCGGCTTGCCGGTGGGAACGGCGATCGGCAACGCCTTCGGCTGGCGCGCCAGCTTCTGGGCGATCGCCGCCGTCGGCGTCGTCGCGGCGATCGCGCTGGCCGCCCTGATCCCGGCCGTGCCCAGGGCCACCGGCTCCCATACGCCGACGCTTGCCGCCGAGATTCGCGCCGTGCTGCACCAGCCGGTGCTGACCTCCTACGCCATGATCGCCCTCGGCATGACGGCGTTTTTCCTGTTTTACACCTTCATCGTGCCGCTGCTGACCGGGGTGACGGGGCTGACGACGCAAGCCGTGCCCGTGTTGCTCTTCGTCTCCGGCCTCGGCGGCATCGCCGGCAACCTCGCCGGCGGGCGGCTGGGGGACTGGAAGCAGATGCCGGTGGTGACCGCCATCATCGCGGTGCAACTGGTGCTCTACCTCGCCATGCTGGTTGCCGAATACGATCCCGTAGCCATGACCGCGGTCTTCTTCCTCAGCTCGATGGTCGGCTTCTCGTTCTCCGCCCCGGTGCAGGCGCGCATCCTTTCCGCCGCCCACGACGCCCCCACCCTGGTCTCGACCCTGATCTCGACCGCCTACAATATCGGCATTGCCGCCGGCGCCTGGCTCGGCGGGGTCGCGCTCAACGCGGGCTGGCATTATGCCCAGCTCCCGGCCTTCAGCGCCGGCTTGCTGGC
Source organism: uncultured Alphaproteobacteria bacterium (assembly GCA_963750065.1). Taxonomy (GTDB): domain Bacteria; phylum Pseudomonadota; class Alphaproteobacteria; order Rhizobiales; family Kaistiaceae; genus CAVSRC01. The sequence continues at coordinate 25,788 of CAVVPK010000019.1, read as the reverse complement.
GGTATCCCTGGCGGTGGCGCTCTTGTCATGGGCGGCGGACCGGCGCGCGGCGGCCAGAGGGCCCAAAACGCCGGCGACTTGACCCGGAGGGGCGGCTGGCAGAGATTGCGGCGCACTTTGAGAGAAAGTGCACCCCATGAATACTGACGCCAATCCGTTCGATCGGCCGCGGCCGATCGCCCCCCAGTCGTTTCGCGACGCCGAAGCGGCGGTGGATCAGCTCGACCTGATCTACAACCGGCACACGGCCTTCATCCGCGACCGTTTTGCCAAGCTGCTCAAGACCAGGCACCTCGACGGACGGGTGCGCGCCACCTATCCGGAAATCCGTTTCCAGTCCTCGTCCTTCGCCCAGATCGATTCGCGCCTGTCCTACGGGCACGTCGCCGAGCCGGGCACCTTTGCGGCGACGGTCACCCAGCCCAAGCTGTTCCGCAGCTACCTCATCGAGCAGATCGAGCTGCTCATCCGCAATCACAACATGCCCGTCGAAATCGGCCCGTCGGTGGAGCCGATCCCGCTGCATTTCGCCTTTCCGGAAGGCATCTATGTCGAAGGCGAACTGACCGAGCAGATCGACCGGCCGCTGCGCGACATGTTCGACGTGCCCGACCTTGCCGTCGTCGACGACGCGATCGTCAACGGCACCTTCGTCGCCGCGCCCGGCAAGGCGTCGCCGCTGGCGCCGTTCAACGCCAGCCGCATCGACTATTCGCTCCACCGGCTGCCGCACTACACCGCCACCCACCCGGAGCATTTCCAGAACTTCATCATCTTCACCAACTACCAGTTCTACGTCGACGAGTTCGTGCAGCGCGCGCGCAAGATGATGGCCGCGGGCGGCGGCGGCTATGAGAGCTTCGTCGAGCCGGGCGACGTGGTGACGCTGGCCGGACGCACGGAGCCGGATGCCGGCACGCAACTGGCGCGCCTGCCGCAGATGCCCGCCTATCACCTGAAGCGCGGCAATCACGGCGGCCTGACCATGATCAACATCGGCGTCGGCCCGTCCAACGCCAAGACGATCACCGACCACATCGCCGTGCTGAGGCCGCATGCCTGGCTGATGCTCGGCCATTGCGCCGGCTTGAGGAACAGCCAGGCGCTCGGCGACTATGTGCTCGCCCACGGCTATGTGCGCGAGGACCACGTTCTCGACGCCGATCTGCCGACCTGGGTACCGATCCCGCCGCTGGCGGAAGTGCAGGTGGCGCTGGAGCAAGCCGTCGCGGAAGTCACCGGGCTCTCCGGCTTCGAACTGAAGAGCATCATGCGCACCGGCACGGTCGCCACCATCGACAACCGCAACTGGGAACTCCGGGACCACCGCGAGCCGGTGCAGCGCTTCTCGCAGTCGCGCGCTATCGCGCTCGACATGGAATCGGCAACCATCGCTGCCAACGGCTTCCGCTTCCGCGTACCCTACGGCACGCTGCTGTGCGTCTCCGACAAGCCGCTGCACGGCGAATTGAAGCTGCCCGGCATGGCCTCCGCCTTCTACCGCCGCCAGGTCAGCCAGCATCTCGAGATCGGCATCCGCGCCATGGAGAAACTCGGCGCCATGCCCCACGACCGGCTCCATTCGCGCAAATTACGCAGCTTCACGGAGACCGCGTTCCAGTAGCGCGAACAGGCAGCAGGCAGTCGATCAAATGCCGATTGCCTATTGGCTGACGTTCAGCGCCGCTCGACCACGGCCAGCAGGTTACCGGCGGGGTCGTTGAAGAAGGCCATCCACTCCTCGCTGCCCTTCTTGCCGAAATCGCCGGCTTCGTCGCGCTGGATCAAATGCGGCGGCTGCAGGAAGCGGACACCGCGCTCGCGCATCTCCTTGAACGCGGCATCGACGTCGTCGACCTGGAAGTAGAGCGAGGCCTGCGACGCAGTGGCCGAGAGCAGCAGGCGCACGCCGCTGCCCAGGCTGAAGAAGGCCAAGCCGGGCGGATCGAAGCGAGTGATGAACTTGAGGCCGAGAACGTCGCGGTAGAAAACGACCGACGCGTCGAGATCGGTGGCGGTCAGCGCCACCTGCTGCAGCCGGTCGATTGCGCCGCTGGCGATGCGGGCCGCCGCTGCCGTGCGGCGAGGCGCCGGAGCCTTGCTGGCCGGAGCACGGGCAGCCGCCCGCTTGGCCGGTGCCGCCTTGGCGCGCGCGGTTGTCTTGGCGCGGGTCGCCTGCGGGTGGGTGCGCGACGCAGCCGGCTTGGCGGCCTTGGCGGTGCGTGCCGATTTCGTTTTTGCCGGCGAGGCTTTCTTCGTGCGTGCGGTTGATTTCCCCCCAGCCATGGCGCGCCTCAGATTGAAAAACTCGTGCCGCAACCGCACGATGCGGTCGCGTTGGGATTGTGAATCTGGAACGACTGGCCGATGAGATCGTCGACAAAGTCGATCTCGGAGCCGCCCATATAGGGAAGCGAGACGGGGTCGATCAGCACGACGGCGCCGTCGCGCTCGATGACGATGTCGTCGTCTGCGCGGGAGCGGTCGAGATCGAAGCCGTATTGGAAGCCCGAGCAGCCGCCGCCGGACACGCTGATGCGCAGCGCCGTACCGTCCGGCTCGCGGGCCAGAATATGTGCGATGCGCTTGGCCGCACTCTGCGACAAGGTGACATTGGTTGCTGCGTCGAGCATGTCGAAAGCTGCCGAAAAGCGAGATTTTACATAGGACTTACAGATACATAGGTTATGGGCGCGCGGTTGACGAGTCAATGGCGCGGGACCGGCGGTCCGGCTCCAAGGCCATGGCCGACAAGGCAAATTCTGCCCCGGCGGGTTCGTGTGCAGCGCAGCAATTTGCGGATTCCCGCGTCTTTCGGGCGGGATACTGCGCCAATACTATGCCAGCGGCGCCGGCTACCGCCGGCAATGCACGGGTGACGCAGATGGGAAATACAACCGAGGCGCGCATGACCCCACGGGCGCCCTATGCCTCCGACCCGGGGACGAGCCGCGGACGGCTGTTCGACGAGCCGCCGAGCCCGACCCGCGCCGCCTTCGAGCGCGACCGCGACCGCGTCATCCATTCCGCCGCCTTCCGCCGGCTGAAGGAGAAAACCCAGGTTTTTCTGTATGATGAGGGCGATCATTACCGTACGCGGCTGACCCACACGCTGGAAGTCGCCCAGATCGCCCGGGCGCTCGCCCGCACGCTGCGCCTCGACGAGGACCTGGCCGAAGCCCTGGCGCTGGCCCACGATCTCGGCCATCCGCCCTTCGGCCACGCCGGCGAACGGGCGCTGGACGCGGCGATGGCCGATTATGGCGGCTTCGACCACAACGCCCAGAGCCTGCGCGTGGTCACCGAGCTGGAGCGGCGCTATCCGGATTTCGACGGGCTCAACCTGACCTGGGAGACGCTGGAAGGCCTGGTCAAGCACAATGGCCCGCTGACCGACGCAGACGGGCACCCGATCGGCCGCTACGCCGGCCGTGGTCTGCCTTATGCCATCCGCGACTACGCCACCCGCCAGGACCTGCAGCTTGCCAGCTTCGCCGGGCCGGAGGCGCAGGCGGCGGCCATCGCCGACGACATCGCCTACGACGCCCACGACATCGACGACGGCTTGCGCGCCGGCCTGTTGACGCTTGCCGGCCTTGCCGAAACGGCGCTGGTCGGCGACATCCTCGAGCGGATCGCCGCCGATCATCCGCATCTGGCGCCGGAGCGCACCAGCGCGGCGCTGATCCGCCAGCTGATCTCGACCATGATCGCCGATGTGGTCGCGGAGACCCGGGCGCAGCTTGCGGTACTTCGACCGGGCTCGGCCGACGCCATCCGCGCCGCGGGCCGCCCGACCATCTTTTTTTCCGCGGCGATGGCCGACAGTGACCGGGCGATCAAGGCGATGCTGAAGACGAACGTTTATCGCCACCGCCGGGTGATGGACGTGATGGACAAGGCGGAGGACATACTCGCCCGTCTCTTCGCCCGCTACTTCGCCGATCCCGCCGCGATGCCCGAGGCCTGGCGGCCGCCACCTGGCGACGAGCTGAGCCAGAAGGCACGCCGGGTTGCCGATTTCCTCGCCGGTATGACCGACCGTTATGCGCTCGGCGAATACAAGCGCCTGTTCGGGGAAGACCTGTCGTCGCTGTGATCAGCCGGCGGTGCCGAAGCGGCGCTCCGGCTCGGCCAGGACCGGCTCGATGTCCCGTGCCCGTTGCGGCAGGCCGATCAGGAAGCCCTGAATTTCATCGCAGCCGAGCGATTGCACCTGGTCGCGCTGCGCCACCGTCTCCACGCCTTCGGCGGTGGTGACCATGCCGAGACTGCGGGCAAGGCTGGTGATGGCGCGCACGATCGCCGCCGCGTCGCGGTGCCGCGGCAGGTCGCCGATGAACGACTGGTCGATCTTGATCTTGTCGAAGGGGAAGGCGCGCAGATAGCTCAGCGACGAATAGCCGGTGCCGAAGTCGTCCAGCGAAATGCTGATGCCGAGGTCGTGCAGCCGGTGCAGCGTGGTGAGCGTCGCCGCCGTATTCTGCATGAGCACCAACTCGGTGATCTCGACCTCCAGCCGCGATGCCGGCAGTCCGGACGCGGCAAGCGCGTTGACGATGACCGGCACCAGGTTTTGGTTCATGACCTGGATCGGCGACAGATTGATCGCCACCTTCACCAACTCCGGCCACAGGCGCGCTTCGGCGCAGGCGGTGTGCAGCACCCATTCGCCGATCGGCACGATCATGCCGATCTCCTCGGCCACCGGGATGAACTCGGCCGGGGGAATCTCGCGCGCGCCGTGCGTCCAGCGCAGCAAGGCCTCGCAACAGACGATCGCGCCGCTCTTGAGATCGACCATCGGCTGGTAGTGCGCTTCGAACTCGCCATTGGCGATGGCGTCGCGCAGCGCCAGTTCCAGCGCGCGGCGCGCCTTCATGCGCGCATCCATCTCCGGTTCGAAGAAGCGGAAGGTACTGAGTCCGTCGGCCTTGGCGCCATAGAGCGCCATGTCGGCATTCTTGAGCAGTTCGTTCGGCTCCTGGCCGTCGTCCGGGGCAAGGGCAATGCCGATCGAGGCATCGGTGACAACGACGTGGCCGTTGAGATCGTAGGGCAGGCGGATGGCATCCTGGATACAGCGGGTCAGTGCCGCTGCGTCGCGCGGATCGTCGATGCCGGTCTGGATGATGGCGAACTCGTCGCCGCCGACGCGCGCGACCACGTCGCGTTTGCCGATGCAGGCCGTCAGACGGACGGCCACCTGCTTCAACAACTCGTCGCCGACGGTGTGGCCGAGCGTGTCGTTGATGCCCTTGAACTGGTCGAGATCGAGGTACAGCACGGCGATGCGCTCGTTCTCCAACATGCCGGCGACGGCACGGGCGAGCTCCTCCTGCAGGAGCGTCCGGTTGGGCAGGTCGGTGAGGGAATCGTGCCGCGCCATGTGCGCGATCTTTTTCTCGGCTTCGCGCTGCTCGGTGACATCCTCCTGGGTGACCACCCAGCCGCCGCCGCGCATCGTGCAGATGACTTCGTTGATGACACGTCCATCGGGCAGCTCGATGAAGTGGCTCGCCGACGGCTTGCCGTCGATCAGCCGCCGCACCGCCGCCAGTTGCTCCTCTGGATCGCCCTGAAAGCAGCCGGACGCGGCACGTTCGCGCATGAGGTCGATTGTTGAGGTGCCGGGTTGTGCGGCGTCTGGCGGCAGCTGGAAGAGTTCGCGATAGCGCCGGTTGCAGATGAGCAGGCAACCCGAGCTGTCGAAGAGGAGCAGCGCCTGGGACATGTTGCTCAGCGCCGCATCGAAGCGCAGGTTCTGCGCGTGGAGTTCTTGTTCGCGCTGGCGCACCGCCGCCGTCCGTTCCGCGACCAGATTCTCCAGCCGGCGATTGAGCTCGTCGAGCTCCTCGATCATCAGCACCATCGAACGGTCGGTGCGCGTGCGGTCGCGTTCGAATTCTTCGTAAGCGGACGAGATCAGCGCCTTCAGGCGCTCGATGTCGAGATCACCCGATTCAGTCTGTGCCCTGGCAAGTTGTCTGGCGAAAAGCCTGTGCACGCGCCTCACCCTGCGGCTTCGCGGATGGTGGTGATGGTCATGGTCTGATTGTGCAGCTGGCAGACACCGGAGGCCGCATGCGGCGAGATCTCGCCATACGAATAGAAGCCGATGCGCTGTACGCCGGCGCCGAGTTCGGCACCGGCCGCCTCGACCTCGTCAAGGGTCTGCTGGCCGAGCAGCAAGCGGCGGCCGATGCAGCTCACCAGCAGGGCAAGCTCGTCGCCACTGGCAAGCTCTATCGACTCCGGATGCGCCGTGCGTGCCGCGGCGGCGGCCCCGGCAGCCAGCCGGTGGAAATTCCCACGCATGAGCTGTGCCACCCAGCCCTCGGGCATGTCGCCGGCAAAGGTCATTGAGCGCCGCTCGCGATCAACCGCAAGGATCGTGCGCACGATCGCCATGTCAGGCGCGCTGGCATCGTAGATGCGCAACGGGAACAGCAGGCCAGTGCTCGGCAGGCCGGCCGAGTCCTCCTCGCCGAGATAGCGCTCGTAGAGATCGAGGGCGGGATTGCCGTCGAGTTCGTAGAGGACGTTGCCGTCCGAACGCGTGATGCGCCGGCGCGGACCGAACACGTCCCAGCCGCCGCCGGAGCCATGGCCGACGCGGATGGCGTCGCCGTAGAAGCCGACGGCGCCGACGGAGTGGCTGCGCGGCGCGTGGTCGACACCGACCAGGGTCGCCGAGAAATCGGCGCCGTCGCCGGCAAGGCCGCCGGTCAACGGCACATAAGGCCCGATGGCGGAAGCCAGACCGCAGACCAATGCGCTGCCGTTGACGTTGAGTCCATCGGACAGGATGAAGACAGCGGCGAGATCGTCGCCTCTCAGCGCGTTGCCAAGCGCCAGGCCGCAGGCGCGCGAATCGTCGGGGCCGGCCACCGTGTGCCAGGCCACCCTGAGCCGCGTCCGCTCGAACGACAGCACTACCGCGGCGATATCGTCGTCGCTCACCTCGTCGCCGAGAATCTGGCCGCCGGTGCTGCAGCCGACCAGGTGCGCACGGGGGAACATGGCCCTGATTTCGGCGTAGCGTTCACCGGACTCCAGCGCCGGGCGCGAGCCGAAATAAAAGACGAGCTGTCCAGCCGCGGGCAGGGCGCCTTCGGGTCGCCAGCCTGCATCGGCCCGCCAGGACATCAGGTTCGCCTGCACGTCGCCTCCAACTGCAAGCCCCGCCCGTAGGAGTCATTACGGCGTGGGGCATGAAGATTCGGTTATGCGGATAGGTGCAGTTTTGCGGTTTTGCCATCGGTCACAGGTGGCGGAATTCAAGCGATTCTGACGCAATGGCAGTGGCCGTTTGTTTGACGGCGCAGGCGAATTGGGCTAGGCCGCGCTACCCTCCGCCGTCACATTTCCGGCCACCCTATGAACATCTTTCATGATTTCACAGATCGCGTGAGAAACGCCGCAGAAGCAATTGTCAAACAAGATAATAGTTCTGCCGATCTGGGGCTCGACCGGGTTCTGGTCGAGCCGCCGCGCGACGCCAGCCACGGGGATCTGGCCAGCAACGTTGCCATGGTGCTGGCCAAGCCGCTTGGGTTGAAGCCGCGCGAGCTGGCGACGCGCATCGCGGCGGCGCTGGCCGAAGACCCCGACATCGATGCGGCGGAGGTTGCCGGCCCGGGCTTCATCAACTTGAGGCTGAGGCCGGCCTATTGGCAGCGCGCGCTCGCCGCCATGATCGAGGCCGGAGCGGACTACGGCCGCAGCACCATGGGTGGTGGGCGCAGGGTGAACGTCGAATACGTCTCGGCCAATCCGACCGGGCCGATGCATGTCGGCCACACGCGCGGCGCAGTCTTCGGCGATGCGCTGGCCTCGCTGCTCGCCCTCGCCGGCTACGACGTCACCCGCGAATATTACATCAACGACGCCGGTGCCCAGGTCGATGTGCTCGCCCGTTCGGCTTATCTGCGCTACCGCGAAGCGCTCGGCGAGGAGATCGGCGCGATCCCGGAGGGGCTCTATCCGGGCGATTATCTGAAGCCGGTCGGCGAGACGCTGATGCGCCGCTTCGGCAACGCGCTGGTGACCCAGCCCGAAGAGACCTGGCTACCGCTGGTGCGCGACCTGACCGTGGCGGCGATGATGGACCTCATCCGCGGCGATCTGGCGGAAGTCGGCATCCGGCACGATGTCTTCTTCTCGGAACGCGCACTCAACGACGGTACCCACGACCGGGTGGCGGAGGCGATCGACTGGCTGGCCGGCAAGGGGCTGATTTATGAAGGCCGCCTGCCGCCGCCCAAGGGGCAGTTGCCGGAGGATTGGGAGGACCGCGAGCAGACGCTGTTCCGGGCGACCGAGTTCGGCGACGACGTTGACCGCCCGCTGAAGAAATCGGACGGCAGCTACACCTATTTCGCCTCCGATATTGCCTATCACTACGATAAATTCCTGCGCGGGTTCGTCGACATGATCGACGTGCTGGGTGCCGATCACGGCGGATATATCAAGCGCATGCAGGCGGTGGTGAAGGCGATCACCGGCGGCGAAGGCTCGATCGACATCAAGATCTGCCAGCTTGTGCGGCTCTTGCGGGCCGGCGAGCCGGTGAAGATGTCGAAGCGGTCAGGCGAGTTCGTCACGCTGCGCGACGTGGTCGAGGAGGTCGGCCGCGACCCGATTCGTTTCATAATGATCTTCCGCAAGAACGACGCGCCGCTCGATTTCGATTTCCAGAAGGTCACCGAACAGTCGAAGGACAATCCGGTCTTCTACGTGCAGTACGCCCATGCCCGCACGGCTTCGGTCTTCCGCCAGGCCGAGCACGAGATGGGGGCGACCGTGAGCGCTGTGAACGCCCTCGACGGGGCGCCCTTGGAGCGCCTCACCGACAGCGGGGAAATGGCGCTAATCCGCCGTTTGGCGGAGTATCCGCGGGTCGTTGAAGGAGCCGCGGCGGCGCACGAGCCGCACCGGGTGGCCTTCTACCTGTACGACCTCGCATCGGAGTTCCACGCCCACTGGAATCGGGGCAAGGAGTTGCCGCAATTGCGGTTTATCAACCCGGCGGAACCCGATATGACACGAGCGCGTCTCGCCCTCATTCACGCCACAAAACTGGTGTTGTCGTCGGGATTGATTATGCTTGGTGTCAGCGCGCCCGATGAAATGCGCTAGCGGCCAGCGCCCCGGCAGGATGGGGCCGAGTAAATCTGGGGTAAGCAAGAGGAATGGCGGACCGGTACGACCCTAAAGTCACCGTGCGGCCGACAGCTGACCGCAAGGGATCAGACTCACGCCAGGGCCCCGCTACGAGTGACGACCCGCTGTTCGAGCTGGCCCGGATCGTTTCTGGACGGGGCGCCGGTGCGGTCCCTGTCGCCGCCACGCCATCGTCGCGCGGCCGGCCGGCGCCGCCGCCTCCTGAGCCGGCAAAGCCGGCGGCCCGCGAGCCCGACATCCTCGGCGACCTCGAAGCAGAGCTTCTGAGCGACCTGCAGGCGTCCTTCGCCGCCGTCAAGGAGGCGATCGAACCGGCACCGCCGCCTGAACCGATGGCGCCGCCCCGGTCGCCGGCTGCCGCGACCCCGCCGCAGCCGGAACCCGCGCCGCAGCAACCGACATCTCCCCCGGTGCATGCGGCGCCGCCGCCCTACACCGCGCCGCCGCCCCATGGTGCCCCGCAATCGCGCGCAGCGCCGCCGTCGCAGCCCGCCGCCGCGCCGCCGCCGTCCTATGCGCCGCCGCAATCCTATGCGCCGCCGCGCGTTTCAGCCGCCGCGCGGCCGCCGATCCAGCAGGCACCACCGCCCCACCAGGCGCCGGACGTGGCCGCTCCGCCGCCGCGCGAGCGCCCCCACACCCCGCCGCCGGCGCCGGCCGCGCCAGCCGGCGCGAAGAAGGTCGAGGCCGGAAACTTCAACCTTCGCCCGACCGCCGCGCCGCCGGTGCGCGTGACCGCCGCCCCGACGCCGCCGCCGGAAAGGCCGGCGCCCGCGGCCGCCAAGCCGTCGCGCTGGGACAAGCCCGCCGAACCGCCGAAGCCGCAGGCAAGCGCCGCCAGCCGCTTTGCGCCGCCGCGCGCAGCCGGCCGGCCCATGCAACCGCCGGCCCCGCCGCCGCCGTCCGAGGACGAGGATCTGCCCTTCGGCGACGGCCTGCCCTTTGCCCACGAAGGCGAGGATACTGCCGACGAGTTCCCGCTCGATGCCTTCGACATCGTGCCCGGCTATGGCGACGACGCCGAGGTGCCGCCTTATCCGGACGACGATCTTGAGCCGCTGCGCAAGCGCCGCGTGCCGCGTTCGCTGGTGGCGATCGCCGGCATCCTGGCAGTTGTCCTCATCGGCGTGCTTGCCTTCGTCATGCTGCGGCCGGGCAGCAGCGGAAGCGGCGCGCCGCCGATCATCTCCGCCGATGCCGGTCCCACCAAGATCGCGCCGCCCGAGCCGCCGGCGGCCAGCAACGGCGACCAGCAGAACAAGCTGATCTACGACCGCGTCGACACGGCTTCCAGCGGCGGACCGGCCGACAGCAATCTGGTCACGCCGGGCAGCGAGCCGATCGCGCCGGTTCCCTCGACCGACACCAACAACCCGATCGCCCGCATCATCACCCCCGGCGGACCGGGCACGGAAACGCCCGGTACGGCCGATGCCGGCACCGGCGGTGCCAACGACAACGCCGCCGCCCTGAGCGGCGGCGACAGCGCCCAGTCGATCGGACCGCGCAAGGTGCGCACCGTCGTGGTGCGGCCGGACGGCACGATCGTGTCGAGCGACGCCGCGCCCGCCCCCGGCGACGCACCCGCTTCCACCGATGCGCCGCCGACGGCGGCGCCTGTAGTGCCGACAGTTCCGGCCCCCGCCACCAATGACGATACCGCCGCCATCGCCGGCGGGACGCGCGGGCAGGAGCTGACGATCACGCCGAACCCCGCCACAGGTGGCCCGGCACAGACGCCGGCACCGCCGGCGAAGGCCGAGACCCCGACGCGAACCCCGACTCCGCCCCCGACCCCGAAGCCGACACCGCCCAAGGTGGTCGCCACCGGCGGCGACGGCGGCCCGATCGACCTGACGCCGGGCACATCGAGCACCCAGGTCGCCTCGCGCACGCCGGCAGGGCAGGGCGCCGCCCTGCCGCTGGTTGCCGGCGGCATGATGGTGCAGGTCTCCTCGCAGCATTCGCAAGATGCCGCTGTGGCGACGTTCCACGACCTGCAGACCCGCTATCCAGGCATCCTCGGCGGCTACAATGCGGACGTCCAGCGCGCCGATCTCGGCGATCGCGGCATCTATTTCCGCGTGCGCGTCGGTCCGTTCGCCTCCGCCGATGCGCAGAGCCTTTGCGCGGACCTCAAGAACGCAGGCGGCGACTGCATCCTGACAAAGCGCTGACCGGGACCGATCCCCTGGCGAGGACGGCGTGGCTGACATGACCGCGAAAGCCTTCATCTGTGGCTGCGCCGGACCGGTGCTGAGCCGCGACGAGATCGCGTTCTTTCGCGACCACAAGCCGTTCGGTCTGATTCTGTTCCAGCGCAATTGCCGCGCGCCGGACGAGGTGCGCACCTTGGTGGCCGCCTTCCGCGATGCGGTCGGCCGCGCCGACGCGCCCGTGCTGATCGACCAGGAAGGCGGTCGCGTGCGCCGGCTGCGCCCGCCGCATTGGCCGGACTATCCGGCGGCTGCCGCGCTCGGCGCGCTTGATGCCGCCGATCCGTCGGCGGGCGTGCGCGCCGCCTGGCTGCATGGACGGCTGATCGGCGCCGATCTCCTCGATATCGGCATCGATGTGGATTGCGTGCCAGTGCTTGACGTGGCGACCCCGGGCACCAGCGAGGCCATCGGCAACCGCTCCTTCGGCGGCGACCCATCGCGCGTGGCCGCGCTGGGCCGGGCGCTGGCCGAGGGGCTGATGGACGGCGGGGTTCTGCCGGTGATGAAGCATCTCCCCGGCCAGGGCCGGGCGACCTCGGACAGCCATGTTGGCCTGCCGGTGGTCGGCGACGCCGTCGACGTGCTGGAGCGAAGCGATTTTGCGCCTTTCGCCGCGCTTGCCGACCTGCCGATGGCGATGACCGCCCACATCGTCTACAGCGCCATCGACCCCGGCCGGCCAGCCACCGTCTCGCCGGTGGTCATCCGCGATATGATCAGGGGGCGAATCGGTTTCGACGGGCTTCTCATCAGCGACGATGTCTCGATGCATGCACTTTCTGGGGATTACGGCGAGCGGGCGGCGGCAATCTATGACGCCGGCTGCGATATCGTGCTTCACTGCAACGGTCGGCCCGAGGAAATGCTTGCGGTCGCCGACGCGGCGCCGGAACTGGCCGGTTTTTCAGGCGAGCGCGCCGTCCGTGCCCTGCAGGCGCGGCGTGCACCGGTGCCGTTCGATCGCGCGGCAGCGCGTGACGAATATCGCGCGCTGCTCGCGTCTTTCGGCGCGCCGGTGTGAGCCAATGATCTGGGATCGCCCATGAACGCCGAAGAACGCGATCAGGACGAGTTGTGGGCCGCCTACGAACCGCCCGAGCCCGACGACGGCGACCAGGCGCTGGTCATCGACGTCGATGGCTTCGAGGGGCCGCTCGACCTGTTGCTGGCGCTCGCCCGCACGCAGAAGGTCGACCTGACGCGCATCTCGATCCTGGCGCTGGCTGAGCAGTACCTGACCTATGTCGAGCAGGCGCGTGGCCTGAGGCTGGAGCTGGCGGCCGATTATCTGGTGATGGCGGCGTGGCTGGCCTATCTCAAGTCGCGCCTGCTGCTGCCGCAGGTCGCCGACGGCGAGGAGCCGACCGGCGAGGAGATGGCGGCCGAACTCGCCTTCCGCCTGCGCCGACTGGAAGCCATGCGCGATGTGGCCAGCCGGCTGGCCAACCGCGATCGGCTGGGGCGCGACGTCTTCGCCCGCGCCGCCCCCGAACCGATCGAGATCATCAAGCACGGCGCGTTCAACGCCACCCTCTACGACCTGCTCACCGCCTATGCCGCGATGCGCCAGCAGAACGTCGTGTCCGAGGCGCATCTTGTCCGCATTCGCGATGTCTGGTCGCTGGAGGACGCGCGCAACGCGCTTGCCCGCATGGTGGGGCGGATCGCCGAGTGGACGCCGATGGACGTGCTCTTTTCGCCCTACCTCCAGGCGCCCGGCATGCGCCGCAGCGTGACGGCGAGCGCCTTCGGCGCCAGCCTCGAGCTGGTGCGCGAGGGCAGGCTCGAACTGCGCCAGACCCAGCATTTTGAGCCGCTTTACGTCCGCGACCGGCCGCCGCCGGTCGCCCTCGTCACTCCGGAGAACGGAAATGGCTAATTCGAGCGCCGCCGTGGTAATCGCGGTCGATAACGATGCGACCGCGATGAACCAGAGCCCCGAGGAACGACGGCAGAACCTGCGCATGGTGGAGGCGCTGCTCTTCGCCTCGGCCGAGCCGCTGTCGGCGGCCGACATCGCCGGCCGGCTGCCGGAAGGCACCGATATTGCCGGCGTGCTGCGCGAGGTTCAGGAAGCCTATGCCGAGCGCGGCGTCAATCTGGTGCAGGTGGCGGGCAAGTGGATGTTCCGCACCGCCGGCGACCTGTCCTTCCTCTTGAGCCGCGAGGCGGTGGAGCAGAAGAAGCTGTCGCGCGCGGCGCTGGAGACGCTGGCGATCATCGCCTACCACCAGCCGGTGACCCGCGCCGACATCGAGGAAATCCGCGGCGTGGCCACCAGCCGGGGCACGCTCGACGTGCTCATGGAGACCGGCTGGATCCGCATGCGCGGCCGCCGCCGCAGTCCCGGCCGGCCGGTGACCTACGGCGTCACGGAAGGCTTCCTCGCCCATTTCGGCCTCGACAGCGTGGCCGACCTGCCGGGCGCCGAGGAGTTGAAGGCCGCCGGCCTGCTCGACTTGCGGATTCCCGCCAATTTCTCCATTCCGGAGCCGCATGCGGGCGACGCGCTGGCGGCGGACGAGGACCCGCTCGAGGACGGCGACGCCGAGGTGTTCGACGAGGCGCCAGCCGAAGACTAGAGCCAGGGCGAACGCGGCGCCGGCCGACCCGGCGGCGCCGGGCCGGCCGTGCGGAAATCGCGCATTTGCCAAGGTGGTGGATTGCCCCTACATGATGGCGCAGGCAATTTGCCGCCGGGCGGGCCGGCTTGCGCGGCAGCGCAGAGTGAAATCGGGAGATAAGACCCATGGGCGGTCTCAGCATATGGCATTGGCTCGTCGTGATCGTGGTCGTGATGCTCCTCTTCGGACGGGGCAAGATTTCCGACATGATGGGCGACGTGGCCAAGGGCATTAAGAGCTTCAAGAAGGGGCTCGCCGACGACGAGGATGAGCCGACGGCGGCCAAGCCGCTGGAGAGCAAGGCGACCCCGACGGCTACGACGACCACGGACGAGAAGACGAAGGCCTGATCCGCGCGTCGGCGCGGATGGACCGTCTTGCCGCCCTCTGAACGGGCGATTGCGAGCGCTACGGCATGTTCGACATTGGCTGGACCGAACTTCTGGTGATTGCCGTGGTGGCGATCGTGGTCATCGGGCCAAAGGATCTGCCGCGAGTCATGCGCATGGTCGGGCAGTGGACCGGCAGGTTGAAGCGCATGGGGCGCGAGTTCCAGGGCCAGTTCAACGAGGCGCTGCGCGAGGCGGAGCTCGAGGACGTGCGCAAGGACGTCACGGAGATCGGCAGGAGCCTCAAGGAAGACGTGGCCAAGACCGGGGCCGACATCAACAAGGGCCTGGCGGTAGCCGGGCCGTCTATCGCCGCGCCGGTGGCCGAGACCCCGACGCCGGCCGAGGCGCCCGCGCCGGAGCCAGTGCCAGAGTCGGTTGAGGCGACACCGCCAGAGCCGGCAGCCGCCGCGGCGGGCGAGGTCAAGCCGTGACCGAGACTCTCCCACCCCAAGAAGGTGCAGCCGCAACCCCGCCGGAGGACGACGAGGTCGAGGCCAGCCGCATGCCGCTGCTGGCGCACCTGATCGAGCTGCGCCAGCGGCTGATCCGCGCCATCGCTGCAGTGATGGTGGCCTTCGTCGTCTGCTTCATCTTCGCCAAGCAGATCTACAACATTCTGCTCATCCCCTATGTCTGGGCGGCGAGCGCGCATGGCGACGTGCCGCGCCTGATCTACACGGCGCCGCAGGAATATTTCATCACCCAGATGAAGGTGGCGCTGTTCGGGGCGCTGTTCATCGCCTTCCCGGTGATCGCCATCCAGATCTACAAGTTCGTGGCGCCGGGCCTCTACAAGAACGAGCGCCAGTCCTTCGTGCCCTATCTGATCGCCACGCCGGTGCTGTTCGTCATCGGTGCGCTGGTGGTCTTCACCGTCATGATGCCGCTGGCCATGCGCTTCTTCCTGTCGCTGGAGCAACCGGGCGGCCACGGCCAGGCGGCCATCGACCTCTTGCCCAAGGTCAACGAGTATCTCGGCCTGGTCATGACGCTGATCCTCGCCTTCGGCCTGGTCTTCCAGCTTCCGGTCATCCTCACGCTGCTGGCCCGCATCGGCATCGTCTCGTCGGCCATGCTGAGGGGCGGGCGGCGCTATGCCATCGTACTCGCCTTCATCGCCGCCGCGGTGCTCACGCCGCCGGACCTCATCTCGCAATTCAGCCTCGCTCTGCCGACCCTGCTCCTCTACGAAGCGTCGATATGGTCGGTGAAGCTCGTCGAGCGCCGCCGCGCCCGCGACGAGGCGGCCCGTGAAGCGGCCGAGGGCGGGACGGCTTAGGGCGTCACCCTTCCATCTGCGAAGCCGGGCGGATATACCCCCGCTCGACGACAAGGCACGGTCTCCTCTCCCGTGGGGAGAGGGCTTCGCGCCTTGGGAGCGCAGCGAGTTAGGCGCGAAGGGTGAGGGCGTTGGGCCTGTCGAGGGTCCGTACACCCTCACCCTTCCGGCCTAAGCGTCTCGGCCGCAGGCGGCTTGCGACGCTGAAGGCCGAAAGCCCTCTCCCCACGGGAGAGGCGCGTCTGCCTCGCCTTCCGGAACGAAGGCAGACCCATGCTCGACATGAAATGGATTCGCGACAATCCCGACCTTCTGGTCCAGGCGCTGGAGAAGCGCGGGAGCGCGCCGGCCGATGCCCGCGCCATCGTCGATGACGTGATCGAGCGCGACGAGACGCGGCGGGCGCATATCGGCAAGCTGGAGGAGGCGCAGGCGCGCCGCAACGCCGCCTCGAAGGAGATCGGCAAGGCCAAGGCCCAGAAGGACGAGGCGACGGCCGCGAGGCTGATGGCCGAGGTCGCCGAGCTGAAGACCTTCCTGTCGGATGCCGAGAGCAGGGGGCGTGAGCTCGACAAGGCGCTCAACGATGCGCTGGCGGTCATCCCCAATCTGCCGCTCGACGACGTGCCGGTGGGGCCGGACGAGCACGCCAACGTTCAGTACCGGATGTGGGGCACGAAGCCCGGCATCAATGACGCCAAGGAGCATTTCGAACTCGGCGAGGCGATGGGCGGCATGGACTTCGAGGCCGCCGCCAAGCTCTCCGGCTCACGCTTCGTCGTGCTCAAGGGTGAGTTGGCGCGCATGGAGCGGGCGCTCGGCCAGTTCATGCTCGACCTGCACACCACCGAGCACGGCTACACCGAGGTGCAGCCGCCGCTGCTCGTACGCGACGATGCCGCCTTCGGGACCGGGCAACTGCCGAAGTTTGCTGATGATCTATTCGCAACAAGTCGCGATCTGAATCTGAGCCAGCAATTGGATTTGCTCAACGCCGAAGCCGAAGCGCGCAAAGTGCGGCCCGGCGGATTCGATTTGGAACAGAAGGTCCGGCCGATTGAGGTGCCGACGCGAACCGACCGTCTCTGGCTCATCCCGACGGCAGAGGTGCCGCTGACCAACCTCGTGCGCGAATCGATCCGCGACGAGGACGAGCTGCCCATCCGCGTCACCGCCTTGACCCCGTGCTTCCGCTCCGAGGCCGGAGCGGCCGGCAAGGACACCCGCGGCATGCTGCGCCAGCACCAGTTCAACAAGGTCGAACTGGTCTCGATCACCACGCCGGAAGCGTCACTGGACGAACACGAACGCATGCTCGTCTCGGCCGAGGAAGTGTTCAAGCGGCTCGACCTGCATTACCGCGTGATGACGCTGTCGACCGGCGACATGGGCTTCGGCGCGCAGAAGACCTGGGACATCGAGGTCTGGCTGCCGGGGCAGGGGGCCTTCCGCGAAATCTCTTCCTGCTCGCTGTGCGGCGATTTCCAGGCGCGGCGGATGCAGGCGCGCTACCGGCCGAAGGAAGGCAAGGGAACGCGTTTCGTGCATACGTTGAACGGTTCCGGCGTCGCCGTCGGCCGCTGCCTGATCGCCGTGATGGAGAATTACCAGAACCCCGACGGCTCGATCACCGTGCCGGAGGTGTTGAGACCCTATATGGGAGGGATGGAGAAGATCGGGCAGTAGGCAATCGGCAGTCGATCGGACTGCCTGCTGCCGACTGCCGATTGCCGAGATAACCATGCGCATCCTCATCACCAATGACGACGGCATCAATTCGCCTGGCCTGACCGTGCTGGAGCGTATCGCACGCCACTTCTCCGACGATATCTGGGTGGTGGCGCCGGAGCTCGACCAGTCGGGGCTGGCCCATTCGCTGTCGCTCAACGATCCGCTGCGCCTGCGCAAGATCAGCGACAAGCACTATGCAGTGCGCGGCACGCCCAGCGACTGCGTCATCATGGCGATCCGCCGCCTGCTTGCCGAAGGCAAGCCCGACCTGGTGCTCTCCGGTGTCAATTCCGGCGCCAACATGGCCGAGGACCTGACCTATTCCGGCACCGTCGCCGGCGCCATCGAAGGCACGCTGCTCGGCGTCCGCTCGATCGCGGTCAGCCAAGCCTACACCTATCACGAGGACGAGCGTGTCGTGCCGTGGGAGACCGCCGAGACGCACGCCCCCGACATCATCCGCAAGGTGCTCGACTTCGGCTTCCCCGACGGCGTCCTCTACAATCTCAATTTTCCCAACTGCGCGCCTGACGAAGTCGGCGGCGTCGCCGTCACCAATCAGGGCAAGCTCGCCCATGCGCTGCACATCGACGAGCGCCGCGACGGCCGCAACCTGCCTTACTACTGGTTGATGTACCGCCGCTCGGAGACAGTGCCCGGGCCGGGAAGCGACGTCGAGGCGGTGGAGAAGCGCCTGATCTCGATCACGCCACTGCGTATCGACATGACCGCCGATAACCTCCGCGAACCGCTCAGCCAGTATTTCAACGGGGCCGGCGGCTCGCTCTGATGACCACGCCGGACGCCGAGCGCCGCACGCATATCGCCGAAATGATCCTGCGCCTGCGCCGCGCTGGCATCACCGACCGGCGGGTAGTGGCGGCGATCGAGTCGGCGCCGCGCGACCTGTTCGTGCCGGCCGAGCTGCGCGCCGCCGCCTATGCCGACCAGGCACTGCCCATCGACTGCGGCCAGACGATCAGCGCGCCGGTGATCGTCGGCATGATGACGGCGGCGCTCGATGTCGGCGCGGAGGACCGGGTGCTCGAGATCGGCACCGGCACCGGCTACCAGACGGCGATCCTCGCCAGGCTGGCGCGGCGGGTCTACACCATCGAGCGCTTCCGCACGCTCACCGCCGCCGCCGAATCGCGCTTTCGCACGCTCAGGCTGACCAACATCACCACGCTTACCGGCGACGGCCTCAAGGGCTGGCCTGAGCAGGCGCCCTTCGACCGCGTCATCGTCACCGCCGCCGACGAGGCGGTGCCTGAGGCCCTGCTGCGCCAGGTGCGCCTCGGCGGCGTGCTGGTCATGCCGGTCGGGCCGGCCGACGGCGTGCAGAAGCTGATGCGTTTCGAGCGCGGCGAGGACGGCTTCAGCGAGCGGCAACTTGCCGATGTGCGCTTCGTGCCGCTGATCCCCGGCAAGGCCCAGCGGCTGTAGCGGGCGCGGAACCTCGCTGGTCCCGTTTCCGGCGAGGCACCGAAATGCTGCTTAGTGACACAGGTCGGCCGCATTTCAGAGTCGCTTAAATCTTTGTCAACGTTACCGAGCTTTACTCGCACCAGTTTCGAGTCCTGTTGAGTGCGAGTTGAGCTATGCGTAACCATGACTCCGTCTTCCGGTACCGCGTCCTTGGCCAAGCCGCCTTTGTCGTCGCCGCCGCCGGATTGGCCGCTTCCTGCAGCAACGCGACGCGCTTTCAGACACCTTTCTTCACCGGTTCCACCGAAAACCAGCGCCAGATCATCGGCCAGGCCGACAGCCAGCCGATGCCGGCCGCCATTCCGCCGGGATCGGCTGCCGTTACCAGCGCCGAGCTGCCGCCGCCGCCGAGCGCTGCGACCCCGACCCAGACGGCGTTTGCCGGCGATACCGGCAATTATGGCTGGTCCGCCGTCGGCGGGCAGGTGATCACCGTCAAGTCCGGCGACACGCTTTATTCGCTGGCTTCGCAGTATCGCGTGCCGCAGAAGCAGCTGCTTTCCTCCAATCAGCTCGCCAGCGCCGCCGATATCCGCGCCGGCCGGGTCATCGTCATCCCGCACCGCGTCGCGCTGGCGCCCGACACAACCATCAAGCCGACGCCGGTGAGCTATACGCCGGCCGCCGCCCGCGAACCCGCCGTGGGAGCCGCGACCCACACGGTGGCTGCCGGCGACACGCTCTATTCGATCGCGCGCCAGCATGGCACCACGGTGAGCGAGCTGGTCGCCCTCAACAACCTTCCCTCGGCCGAATCGATCCGTATCGGCCAGACTTTGAAGCTGCATGGGAGCGCTGGCCACGCCACGATCGCCGCAGCCCCCTCCGTGGCGTCCAAGACCGTGCCGGGCGCGCAGCCGACGCGCGTCGCCTCGCTCGATCCCAAGGTCAAGATCCCGGCCGCGCCCAAGGCCGTGGAGCCGCCGCTGGCCTCCACCGCCGGCGCACCCACCGTTCCCGCCGTGCCGACCGTCCCCGTCATCAAGGGCGGCAGCAACGACACCGCCGCGGCGAGCGCGGCCATCGACCGGGCCGCAGACCCCGGTTCGGCCACTGGCACCGAGTTCCGCTGGCCGGTGCGCGGCCGCATCATCGCCGGTTTCGGCACCAAGCCGAACGGCGAGAAGAACGACGGCATCAACCTCGCCGTTCCAGAAGGCACCGCCGTCAAGGCGGCCGAGGCCGGTACCGTGATCTATGCCGGCAACGAACTGGAAGGTTACGGAAACCTGATCCTCATCCGTCACGCTGACGGCTGGGTGTCGGCCTATGCCAACAACCACGACCTCACCGTCACGCGGGGCACGAAGGTCCGCCGTGGCGAGACCATCGCGCATGCCGGCATGACCGGCTCCGTATCCTCGCCGCAGGTCCACTTCGAGCTGCGCAAGGGCGCCAAGGCGGTCAATCCGCTCAACTACCTCGCCAGCTAGATCCTGGCGAAGGCCGCGATTTGATCACCGTCTGACCTCCAGACTAGGCGCTGATCAATCAGGCTGGCGGGGCGGCTCGTCCGACAGGACAACCCCAAGTCGTCCCGCCAGATCCTGTATGAACTGCCAGGCGACCCGGCCGGAGCGCGCGCCGCGGGTCGTCGACCACTCCAGGGCCTCCGCCGCCAGTTCTTCGGCACCGATGGTCAGGCCGTAGCGCGCCACGTAGCCGGTGACCATCGCCAGATATTCGTCCTGGCTGCATTTGTGGAAGCCGAGCCACAGGCCGAAGCGGTCGGACAGCGACACCTTCTCCTCGACCGCTTCGTGCGGGTTGATCGCGGTCGAGCGTTCGTTCTCCATCATGTCGCGCGGCAGCAGGTGACGGCGGTTGGAGGTGGCATAGAAGACCACGTTCGCCGGCCGTCCCTCGATGCCGCCCTCCAGCGCCGCCTTCAGCGATTTGTAGGAGGTGTCGTCGCCGTCGAAAGAGAGGTCGTCGCAGAACAGGATGAAGCGCTGCGGCGCCGCGCTGAGCAGCGCCATGAGATCGGGCAGCGTCTCGATGTCCTCGCGGTGGATCTCGATGAGCTTGAGCGGCCGGGCGGGTTCCTTGGCATTGAGCCCGGCATGGACCGCCTTGACCAGCGAACTCTTGCCCATGCCGCGCGCTCCCCACAGCAGGGCGTTGTTGGCCGGCAGCCCGCGCTGGAAGCGCCGGGTGTTCTCCAGCAGGATGTCGCGCAGGTGGTCGATGCCCTTGAGCAGGTCGATCTCCACCCGGTTCACAACCGCGACCGGTTGCAGGCCGCGGCTTGCCGCAGCCCAGACGAAAGCGTCCGCAGCGGCGAAATCGGGCTTGGCCGGCACCGGCGGGACCGCCCGCTCGACCAGGCCGAGGAGCCGGTCGAGGCGTTCGGCGATGGCATTCAGGTCCTTGTCGGACAACGAGAATCCTCCGGCGGCCGGGGTGCTGCAAGCGGGCGGCAGGGTTAGCACGGCGGCCCCCGCGGCGCCAAGCGGTGCTATTCGGTCGCGCCATGCCTATATCGTTTGCAATGAGAGGCCACCCCGGTATAGTCCGCGCCGTTTCGCGCCGGTAATCGCGCCGCGGAAGACAGGAGTAATCATATGTCCTTCGTGACCCAGGCTTTTGCGGCGACGTCCGCGCCGGACGGCGGCCTTCTGGGCGGGTCGCTCACCAGTCTGCTGCCGATCGTCCTGATTTTCGTCATCATGTATTTCCTTATTTTGCGTCCGCAGCAGCAGAGGCAGCGCCAGCATCGCGAAATGATCGCCAATGTCCGCCGCGGCGACACGATCGTGACCACTGGCGGGCTGATCGGCAAGGTTGCCAAGGTGGACGAGAACGAAATCCAAATCGAGATCGCCGAAGAGACGCGGGTGCGGATCGTGCGCAGCATGGTCGCCGAGGTGCGCGCCAAGGGCGAGCCGGTGAAGGAAAGCGGCTAAGGCGCCGCGTTGGCCTGATGCGCGCCCGGAACTGATTGCATGCTGCAAGTATCCCGCTGGAAATTGAGCCTTGTCCTCCTGGTCGTCCTGGTGGCGATCGTTGTCGACATCCCGAACTTCTTCTCCGCGTCGACGGTGGCCAAATGGCCGAGCTGGTTGCCGCACCAGCAAGTGGTTCTTGGCCTCGACTTGCAGGGTGGCGCCTATCTGCTCTACCAGGTCGACCAGACCGACTACGTCCAAAAGCGCCTGCGCGCGCTGGTCGGCGACATCCGCAAGGCGATGCTCGAAAGCCCGCGCATCGGCTACACCGGCCTCGGCATCCAGGGCGAGTCGGTCCAACTGCGCGTGCGCGACCTCAACCAGATCGACGAAGCGCGCAAGCGCCTGGATGCGCTGCGCAATCCGCTCAATACCAGCATCATCGGCGGCTCCAACGTCTACGAGTTCGACCTCAACGTCGCCGACAACGGGCTGGCGCGCTTCACCTATGACCAGAATGGCCTGACGCAGCGCATTCGTGGCATCGTCCAGCAGTCGATCGAGGTTATCAACCGGCGCATCAACCAGCTCGGTACGACCGAGCCCTCGATCCAGCGCCAGGGCAACGACCGCATCCTGGTGGAGGCGCCCGGCCTCGGCGACCCGGCGCGCCTGAAATCGCTGGTCGGGCAGACCGCGCAGCTCACCTTCCACCTTGTCCAGTCGTCGATGACCAAGGAACAGGCGGCATCGCAGCCCACGCCGCCCGGCACGCTCGAGTTTCCCTCTTCCGAAAATCCCGACATCGTCTATGTCGTGCAGGATACCGCCCTGATGACCGGCGAGGATCTCGCCGACGCGCAGGCCGGTTTCGACAGCCGCACGAACCAGCCGGTGGTCAATTTCCGCCTGTCGACCGCCGGTGCGCGCGTCTTCGGCGAGGTCACTGCCAAGAATGTCGGCCGGCCGTTCGCCATCGTCCTCGACAACAAGGTGATCTCGGCACCGGTGATCCAGACGCCGATCCTCGGCGGTTCCGGCCAGATCAGCGGCAATTTCACGGTGCAGAGCGCCAACGATCTGGCCATCCTGCTGCGCGCCGGTTCGCTACCAGCCAAGCTCACCATCGTCGAGGAACGCACGGTAGGCCCCGGGCTGGGCGCTGACTCGATCCGCGCCGGCAAGATCGCTGCGGTGATCGGCACCGTCTTCGTGGTCAGCTTCATGTTTGCGATTTACGGCTTCTTCGGCCTCATTGCCAACATTGCCGTGATGATCAACGTGGCGATCATCTTCTCGGTGCTGACGCTTCTCGGCGCGACACTGACGCTGCCCGGCATCGCCGGCATCGTGTTGACGATCGGCATGGCGGTCGACTCGAACGTGCTGATCTACGAGCGCATCCGTGAGGAGTTCCGCAACGGGCGCACGGCAATCGCCTCGATCGACGTCGGCTTCCAGCGGGCGCTGGGCACCATCCTCGACGCCAACATCACCACCATGATCTCAGCCCTCGTGCTCATGCAGCTCGGCACGGGCCCGATCCGAGGTTTCGCCGTCACCAACGCCATCGGCATCGTGGCCACGGTCTTCACCGCCTTCACCTTCACGCGGATGATCGTTTCGCTGTGGGTTGCGTGGCGCCGGCCGAACAGGATCGACCTTTAGGTCGGGGCGTCCAGGGAGCCAAACGCATGCGCAAGTTACGGTTCATCCCCGACAATACGAAGATTCCGTTCATGAAGCTGTGGCGGATCAACTTCCCGGCCACTTTGCTGCTGTCGGTTCTGTCGGTCGTGTTGTTCTTCACCATCGGGCCGAATTACGGCATCGACTTCCGCGGCGGCACGCTGATCGAGCTCAAGCCGGTAGCCGTGGAC
The DNA here is from genome assembly GCA_963750065.1 of uncultured Alphaproteobacteria bacterium. Lineage (GTDB taxonomy): Bacteria > Pseudomonadota > Alphaproteobacteria > Rhizobiales > Kaistiaceae > CAVSRC01. The sequence goes on along the minus strand of CAVVPK010000019.1, from coordinate 2,101 downwards.
TACAGCCTCGCCAAAATCCGCACCACGATCGGCTCTCTCGGCCTCGGCGACGTGCAGGTCACCGAAGTCAGCGATCCTTCCGCTGGCAAATCGGTCCTGATCCGGATCGAGCAGCAGAAGGGCGGCGAAGCCGCTCAGCAGGCGGCGGTGACCAAGGTGCGCGAAGCCTTCGGCAACACGGTGGAGTTCCGCCGTATCGAAAGCGTCGGACCAAGCGTTTCGAGCGAACTGGCGACTGACGCCACATTGGCCTTGGTGGTCACCATGATTGCCATCCTGGCCTATATCTGGTTCCGCTTCGAATGGCAGTTTGCCCTCGGCGCGATCATTGCCACCGGCCACGACGTGTTCATGACGCTCGGATTCTTTGTCGTGTCGCAGGTGGATTTCAGCCTGTCGAGCGTTGCCGCCATCCTCACCATCATCGGCTATTCGCTCAACGACACCGTGGTTGTCTACGACCGCATCCGCGAGAACCTGCGCAAATACAAGAAGATGCCTATCCCCGAGCTGCTCGACCGCTCGGTCAACGAGATGCTGGCCCGCACGACGCTCACGTCGAGCACGACGTTTCTTGCGTTGCTGGCCTTGTTCATCTTCGGTGGCGAGGTCATCCGCTCCTTTGTGGCCGCCATGCTGTTCGGCGTCGTCGTCGGCACCTATTCGTCGATCTACATCGCCGCGCCGGTGTTGATATTCTTCAAGCTCAGGCCGGGCGGACCGAAGAAGGACGAGCCTGAGGCCGGCGAGGTTGCCGAGGCGGCCGGCAAGGCCTGATCCGATGCCGAAGGGCGTCGTCATCCGCGCCGCCCACTATCCCGGTCGCACGCCGATCGAGGCCTACGGCAATGGTGGCTTCCGCTTCGCCGCCATGTCGCACCGCGGTTCGCTGCTTTGTCTGCCGAGCGGCATTTATGGCTGGGAGGCGCCAGCGCCCGGCGCCCTTGACGCGGCGAGCCTGGAAAAGGTCTTCGCCGAAGCCGATGCGATCCAGATCCTGCTCGTCGGCACCGGGGCCGACATTGCGCCGCTCTCCGCCGCACTCAAGGAACGCTGCCGCGCGGCGGGAATCGTCGCCGAACCGATGTCGACCGGCGCGGCGGTGCGCACCTTCAACGTGCTTTTGGCCGAGGAGCGGGCGGTTGCGGCGGCTCTGATTGCCGTGGACTGACGTCACGCACCGCGCCATACCATGTCCCCATGGACGTCTACGAGCATTGCGCCCGCACGGTGCGCGAATTGGATCGCGATCGCTACATCGCCGATCTGTTCGCGCCGGCCGTCATGCGCAAGCATCTGTTCGCACTGCACGCCTTCAGCGCCGAAGTGGCGCGCATCCGCGATACCGTCAGCGATCCCGTCCTGGGCGAGATCCGGCTGCAGTGGTGGCGCGACGCGCTGGCCGGCGATGGCGGCGGTCATCCCGTCGCCAGCGCGCTGATCGAGACCATCCGCACCTTCGCTCTGCCGCTTGCCGGTTTCGAGGGGCTCGTCGATGCGCGGGTGTTCGACCTCTACGACGACCAGATGCCGACCCAGACGGACCTCGAGGGCTACAGCGGCGAGACCGCGTCGGCTCTGATTCAGCTTGCTGCCATCGTTCTGGCCGGCGGCCATGACCCGCGCGTTGCCTCCGCTGCCGGCCATGCCGGCGTCGCCTATGCCATGACCGGGCTCATGCGGGCTCTGCCGGTCCACGCCGCGCGCGGCCAGTGCTATCTGCCCGCCGATATCGGCGCCGCCCACGGCTTCGACCGCGAAATGCTGGTGCGCGGGCAGGCCACGCCGGAACTCCTGATGACGCTCGCCGACCTGCGCCGGATCGCCCGCGATCACTTGGCGACCGCCACGCCCCAGATCGCCGCCCTGCCGGCGTCGCTCAAGCCCGCCTTCCTGCCGGTCGCCCTTGTCGGCCCGTCGCTCGACCGCATGGACCGCCCCGGCTACGACCCGTTCTCCGGCCGCATCGACCTGTCGCCGCTGAAACGGCAGTGGCTCATCTGGCGCGCCGCGCGCCGCTGGTAGGGGCGCCGGCGGCTATTCAGCCGCGTCGGCGGCGGGGAGGCGGCCAGCCAGCCGTCGAGGTCGGCAAGCGCCCGGG
>CAVVPK010000018.1:0-91713 GCA_963750065.1 uncultured Alphaproteobacteria bacterium | reverse complement strand
TCACTTGGGACGGGCTCAGGGCCTGCAAGGCGCTCTCGTCCAAGGGCACCATGGTCAACGTCACCCTGTGCTTCTCCGCCAATCAGGCGCTGCTTGCCGCCAAGGCGGGCGCCAGCTTCATCTCGCCCTTTGCCGGCCGCCTCGACGACATCGGCTTCGACGGCATGGAGGTGATCCGCGAGATCCGCGCGATCTACGACAACTTCGACAACCTCAAGACCGAGATCCTCGCCGCCTCCATCCGCACGCCGCTGCACGTCAAGCAGGCGGCGATGGCCGGCGCCGACGTCGCCACCATTCCGCCGGCGGTGCTCGAATTCGCCAAGCACCCGCTGACCGACAAGGGCCTGGAGAGCTTCCTCGCCGACTGGAAGAAGACCGGTCAGACGATCGCGTGAACTGGGCCGACCGTGGTGCCCGCCCCCGAGCGGGCATCCAGTACGCGCAGGCGCATGTGATTGAATTGCCGGCCTCGGCGCTTACTGGGTCCCTGCATGCGCAGGGACGACAAGAAAGTATGCGTCCTCGTTCTCGCGAGCGATTGGCTCCGAGTCTTGACCTTCCAAAGAACTTTCACCCTGCCCGAAGGCATAGGGGGTGGCGGGCGCCCGGCGAATGCCGTGCGGTATTCCGCGAAACTATGGGGCGCTCGCCGAGCGCCCGCCGCGGCGATTTTTGTCCGTCTCCCGGCGGGCTCTACGCCCCGCATTCGCGCGGGGTTCAGGCCCTGAGGGCGGCCGGTCGTAGTGCCGACGGTCCCGCCGGGGTGGCCCCGATGGGGAAAGGTCGGAAACCTCTCCCCAGCGGGGGCGCCGCTCCGCTCCCCCCATGGTTCAGGTCGCCCAGAGCCGCCCTTTCGGGGCGGACGACGCATCAATCTCATGCAGTCTGTGGTGGGGGGATTGTATCTCTAGTTATCCCCGGCGGGCGTCGTCACGAATCACGTCAAGCTGGGGGCCGGGACGGGCATGGCCTTGCCCATCCCGGCGCGGTGGGCGGTCGTGGTGGGGATGGACCCTGGCGGTCGCAATTTATCTGTGACCCCCGCCGCTCTTCCCTTGGCCATCCGAACGGTAGACAGGCCTTCGCGGCCGCATGCAATCCAGGATGCCCGGATGACACCCATGACTATGACCCCGACTTACCCGCCCTTCAATCACGTCGTCGCCTTCGAGGTTGGCAAGCAGACACTGGTGGTTCACGTCCTGCCAGCCGATGAGCAGTCGACCATCGCCAACACGCCGACCGCAGTACGCCGGCTGCTGCGCAAGGAGATGACGCGCAATTATGCGGCATCGCTCGGTGCCATGCTGGTCGTCTGCGAAGCCACCGGCGGCTATGAACGACACGTCATCGATGCCGCCCACGAGCTCGCACTTCCCTGCCACCGCGCCCACGGTTCCCGCGTCCGCTTCTTTGCCCGCTATCTCGGCCTCCTCGCCAAGACTGACGCCATCGATGCCCGCCTGCTGGCCCTCTATGGCTTGCGCACCGACAAGCTCCGCCTTTACCAGCCGCCTGCGCCGGAACTGACCGCTCTCAGGGCCCTGAAGGCCAGGCGCGACGAGATCAACGACATGCTCATCGCCGAGACCAACCGTCTCGAGCACGCCCATCATCCAAGCGTTCGCCGCGGCCTCAGGGCGCACATCCGCAGCTTGCGGGCCAGCCTGACCGAGTTGGACAAGGAGATCGCCGGGCTTCTGCGCACCGGAGCCCTGGCCCACAAGGCTCGGCTCATGCAGAGCGTCATCGGGGTCGGACCACAGACTGCTGCCAGCTGTCTGGCCTACATGCCCGAACTCGGTCACCTCACCAAGGCCGAGGCCGCCGCTCTGGCCGGCCTTGCTCCCATCGCCAAGGACAGCGGCAAAACATCGGCGCCGCGACACATCGCTCACGGCCGCTCGCCAATCTGCCGACCCCTCTACATGGCGGCTGTCGTCGCCATCCGGTACAACCCGGTGATCGCAGCCTTCGCCCAACGCCTGCGTCAAGCCGGAAAGCCCTTCAAGCTCGTCATCACTGCCGTCATGCGCAAGCTCATCGTCATCCTCAACGCCATCCTCGCCCAAAACCAACCATGGCAACACGCCAAAACAACTTGATCCCGAAGACGGTAGATAGATTTCTTTTCGGGCGCCGCGCGCCCTGGGCGTGATCGCTCGGTTCCGGGCGGCAAGGCAGCGGTGCTCTATCCGGATCTCGCAGCGGCCTCGCACGCATTGGCGGCCGCAGGAAAAACCATCGAGCCGGATCGGGTCCGCTCGCGCTGGTATGCCTCGTCCCTCGGTCACTACCACAAGCTTCCCGAGACTCTAGCGCCAGCGCTGCACCGGCTCGCGGCTCCGGCGGAGGTTGCGTGAGGACGCGACCCGACGAACTGTGCGCGAGGCTGGCCAGAACCTTGCCAATCGGCGGCCCCCGAGGTCGCGGCATTGACGCCGCGGGCGCATTCGATTGGCGGCCATGAACGGATGATGGGGATCAGCAAGCAGGGCGTCAGGGTATCTGCGCCGATTGCTCTTCGTCGGCGCTTGCGCGCTACGTCGGTTTGCTGAATTCGGGAGTGGTGCAGCGAGAACGACAACTCGCAAAACATTCTCTGAGGCTGGCCGGTGATTTGGCGGTGCTGGCACGTCTTAAATCCGCAATGTTCAGATTACAGACTGCGCTTCGTCGACTTCGCACAACGCACGCCGCCTTATTCGCACACCGCGGCTACAGCAAGTTATCGATTGAGCCCAGGCTCAGCGTCAGATCCTCGCCCTCCAGATCGAAGATCACCTTGAGCTCCTCCATGCGCTTCTCGAGTGCGATCAGGGTCTGCCCCAGACGCTCGATCTCATCGTCGCTGAGCGTACCGTTTTCGACGCGCCGCACGGCCTGCTTCTCGATGACCTGGCGCAGCAATTCGACGACGGTCAGCACCAGCTTCGCCAGACCGCGTTCGACCTTCTGCGGATCGATGGTGATGCGCCGCGGCCCCGCCGGGCGATCGTCGCTGAACACCTCCACCAGGCGCTCGAGCCCGGCTTCTTCCTCCGGGGCATAGAGCACCTTGGTGCCATTCGGCCGCACAAAATCAGTGGAGATAGCCATGTTGGTCCTCCGCAATTGCTTTCTCGCCGGCCTGGGCACCGACAAAGGAATAGGGCGGCCACGGACCGGTGCACAGCAACGCCAGATCGGGATGCGCCTTGGCAAGCCGGCAAACGGCGTGCCGGAATGTCTCGGTCGCATCCCGTGGCATCAGAAACGCCGCCGCGATCCAGTCGCGATCGGCCGTCGCGGCGTCGAAACGGCTGGCCGTCGCCAAGCGCCTGAGGATGGCGTGCATCGCGTGCGCCGCCTCCGTTGCCGCCGCACACCGCCTCTCGCGATCCCGCACCTGCGCGAACTTGGTCATGAGATAGGCGGTGCCCGATGGCGCGATTGGTTCTTTCGGCGCCGCGCGCATGTCCTCGGCACCGACGGCGAGCGGCACGAAACGGACGCCGATCTCGACCTGGCCCTGGATACGCGCGATGTCGTCGGTGAACTGCGTGTAGGCGCGGCGCAGCATGTCGGTGGCGGCACCTGCCGACGGCAGGATCGTGCCGTAGCGCACTGGCAGAACCGTGCGGCACTCCATCAGCGCCTCGACCACCGCCTCATAGCGCCACAGCGCATCGGCGCTGGCCGGCGGCGGCTCGCCGTCATGGATGCTGACCACAGCGCCGATGCCCTGCCAGACGATGGCGGCGAGCACCGCGTCGTCGAGGCCCAATTGCGCCGGGAGCGGCATCTCCGGCCGGTCGGTGATTGCGTAGAGACAGATGGTCATGACCCGAGCCTTGCGATCTCGCGACTTCTGGCAGCGGAATCTTCGTGCAGCCCTTCCAGCGTATCGACCGAGGCGACCAGCAGTTTCAGCCCGACATAGACCAGGTCGACGCCGGCGACCGAAATCGTCGCGTCGCCCCACACCACGACACCCTTGGTCAGCGCCCGATCGAGCAGCTCCGCCAGGGCAAGATCGTTCCTAGCGCTCGGGCGTGACGCCATCGACGGCCTCCTCCTCGTCATCGGGCGATACGAAATGATAGGCCGGCCATGGCCCGGTCAGTTCGGGCACGAAGCCCTCGGCGGCAAGTTCGCGTTTGAGCTGCGCCAGCGCCCGCTTGAAGGCGCCGGTCGCGTCCTTGTCGACGAGATAAGCGGCATTCATCGCCAGTGCCGCGCGCCCATCATCGTCGACCGGCACCCGCACCTGAACCTGGACCGCGTCGCGTGCCGCGGCAGCCAGCCGCTCATGGCAGCGCGCGACGATTTCGGCGGTATACGCGCGCCCCTCATCGTCGACGGCGCTGTCGTAGCGCTTCTGCAAGAAGAACTGGGTGCCCGCGCTGGCACGCATCAGCGTCTCGCGCATGCTGCGGATCGCCGGCACAGCTTCTTCGACGCGGCGGCGCAGCGCCGGCAGATCGCAATAGAGCTTTACCCCCCATTCGGCAGCGCCCTCGATGCGGTCGAGCGCCTGGTCGAAGCGGGCACGCTGGCGGGTGAGAATCCCCGGCACGTCTGCCACAGCCGGGCAGGTGGTGCCGAAGCGGAAGGGGACCAAAGAAAAGCGCGCGCAAAGCTCCTTCAGCACCTTGTCATGCGCCACCACCCGGGCCCGCAGCCAATCGGTATCGGCCGCTGCCGCTCGCAGCGCGTCGACGCTGAACTGGTCAGCCGGAACCGTGCTGACGAGAGCCGCCAGATCGCCGTGCGGCACCAGCCGGACGGCGGCTTCGGGAATGATCCCTTCGAGGCGCAAAGATGAGGACTTGGCGTCGGGCGCGAGGCGGACGACGCCGTAGAGATAGACCACGCTGTCTTCGGCAGCGGCCTTGCGGGCAGGCGCGGCAGTCACGGCCGTCCCTCCGCCGACGAGGCCGCCAGCTCCTGGCGACGCACCGCCACCACGACGGCGCTTTCGACCGTCCCGCGGTCGAACCGGCATCCGCCATCAGCCGACGCGCCTTCGCCGTTCGTTGCCGGCATTGCATTGGCATAGCGCAATCAACGTCCTGTAGGCGTCGGTGAGCTTGGCCGCCGCCCCCTCGCCGACAGGACCTGCCGCCGACACATCGGGGTGGCTCTGCCGGATCAGCCGGCGATACGCCGCTTTGATGTCGATGAGCTTCGCTTTGTCACCGAGGCGGAGCGCCCGGCGGGCGTGATCGACGACTTCGTAGGATTGCAGCGTCACCTCGACCGTGGCGAAGCTGCTCGGCGGCAGCGGGCCGACGGAGCGGAAATTGAGCCGGCCGCCGAATTCCTCGTCGAGTTCCGCAAGCTGGCGGTCGAACGCCTCGCTGGCCCGCTCCGGCAGCAACAGCGCCACGTTGGCCACCATGCGGTCGTCCATCAATGCGTTCTCGACCATATCGGCGGCAATCGGCCGGAGGGCCGCCACGATGCGGCTTCGATAGGCTTCGCGCTTGCGGTCGATCGACTCCTTGACGAGCTTCCCCAATGCGATTCTGGCGCTGCTGGCCGCATCGGCCGGTTGTGCGGCGACGTCGGCCTTGAGCCGGACGACGGCGTCCTCCTGGGCAACCTCGCTGAAGACGTCCTCCAGACTCCACGACACGATCAGCTCGATCTGAACATGCCCGGCAAGCTCGGCGAGGCGCGGGGCCAGCACCGCTTCTCCACGCATCAACAGCCTGGTCACGGCCGCTTCGTCCGGCAGGATCGTCCCGAACTTGACCGGCAGCGTCGGTCCGCTACGCATGACCGCTTCCACGACGCGCTGATGGGCGAGGAGATAGCGAACCGCGTCTTCGCGCGGCAGGTCATGGAAATCGAGAGGCGGCGCCGCGCCGACGACCGCGGCAAGTCCGTTTCCTCCGATCGTACCGACCTGCGGATCGGTGGGCGACAGGCCGGCGACCTCGAACGGTCTTGGATCCGCTGCCGGGATGACGGCGTAGACATAGATTCCGGTCATGACTGGGTTCCGTTCGTCTCGTGGGCGGCAAGCGCCTTTTCGAAGTGCCGCTTGGTGACCGTGAGCTTCTGCAATTGCGCCTTGGTTCGCTCGGCCGGAGCGCCCGCCGACACGCGACGGCGCTTTCTTCCCGGTCGGCTCGACGATCTCGCGGATCGCGAAGAGCGCCGCCTGGCGGCAAAGACCTTCGAGATCGGCGCCGACGAGGCCTTCGGTGTTGTTCACCAGCGTCTCGATCATTCACATCCTTGGCGAGCGGCATGTGCCTCATCTGGACGCCGAGGATCGCGCTCCGCGCCGCCGCGTCGGGTGTCGGCAGCTCGACCAGAAACTCCAGCCGACCGGGACGCAAAAGGGCCGGGTCGAGGAGATCGAGCCGGTTGGTTGCGGCGAGCACGACGACGCCCTTGAGGTCCTCGATGCCGTCGAGTTCGGTGAGCAGCTGCGCCACCACCCGCTCGGTGACCTGGCTGCCACCGTTGCCGCCGCGACGGGGCGCCAGCGCGTCGATCTCATCGAAGAAGATGATGCACGGCGCCGCCTGGCGCGCCTTGCGAAACACCTCGCGCACGCCGCGCTCGGACTCGCCGATCCACATACTGAGGAGCTGGGGACCTTTGACGGCGATGAAGTTCGCCTCGGTCTCGCCGGCAAGCGCCTTGGCAAGCAGCGTCTTGCCCGTGCCGGGCGCGCCGTAAAGGACGACGCCCTTGGGGGCACGAACGCCGGCCTGCTGGAAGAGCGCGTCGTATTTGAGCTGCCAGAGCACGACCTCGGTCAAGAGCTTCTTGACCTCGTCGGCTCCGCCGACGTCGTCCCAGCGCAGGTCCGAGATCTCGGTAGCGACTTCGCGCAGCGCCGACGGCTCGACTTCCGCCAGGGCGCTTTCGAAATCGGCCCCTTCGATCTTGAGCGCGGCCAGCTTGTCGTACGGGATCTCGGTCTTCCTGAAGTCGATGTCGGGCATCAGGCGTCGCAGCGCACTCATGGCGGCCTCGCGGCACAGCGCCGCCAGGTCGGCGCCGACGAATCCGTGTGTGATGCCGGCGAGCCGCTCGAGGTCGACGGCATCGGCAAGCGGCATGCCACGGCTATGGATTTCCAGGGCCTCGCGGCGCCCCTCCTTGTCCGGGATGCCGATCTCGATTTCGCGGTCGAAACGTCCGGGACGACGCAGCGCCGGGTCGAGAGCGTTGGGAATGTTCGTAGCGGCGATGATCACCACCTGCCCGCGCGACTCCAGGCCGTCCATCAAAGCGAGGAGCTGGGCCACGACGCGGCGTTCGACCTGGCGATCGCCGCTCATCTCCTCGCGCTTGGGCGCGATGGCATCGATCTCGTCGATGAAGATGATGGCCGGCGCGTTGCGCTCCGCCTCGTCGAACATCTTGCGCAGTTGCGCCTCGCTCGCACCGTAGAACTTGTCGATGATTTCGGGGCCGTTGACGTGGATGAAATGCACGTTGGCTTCGTGGGCGATCGCGCGCGCGATCAGCGTCTTGCCGGTGCCCGGGCGGGCCGTAAAGCAGAACGCCCTTGGGTGCATCGATGCCGAGATGGGCGAAGACTTCGGGGTATTTGAGCGGCAGTTCGATGATCTCGCGGACGCGGGCCACCTCCCTGTGCAGGCCGCCGATGTCCTCGTAGGTGATGGCATCGCGGCGCGCGGCGGCGCCTTCGCAGGTGATCGCGGTGGTCGGTCCGACGATGACGGCGCCCTGCGGCGCCACCTTGCCAACGACGAAATTGCGCATCTGCGTGCCGATTGGATTGACGCGCACCCGGTCGCCGGCAACCATCGGGATGCCGTCGAGCAGGCGGGTCAGATAGCGGCCTTCGAGCCCGGCCGCGGCGCGCCCGGGAGCGTCGGCCGGCGCCAGCGTGATCGCCCGCGCCGGCTTGGCCTCGGCGCGACGGACGGTCACCTGCTCGCCGAGACCGGCACCGGCATTGGCCCGCGCGATGCCGTCGATCTGAATCAAGCGCTTGCCGCGCAGCTCGGCATGTGTCGGCATGACGCGCGCCACGGTCGTCTGCTTGGCGACGACCTCGATCACGTCGCCGATCTCGACGCCGAGCTCGGTCATGTCCTTTGGGTCCAGCCGGGCAAAACCGCGGCCGACATCCTTGGGAAGCGCTTCCGCGACACGATAGGTCGAATTCGACCGGCCGGCTATCCATGCTCACCTCTCTCACGGTCCACCGCCCGATACTCCGGATGTGAACCCATCATCGTCACCCGTCGTCCGCCTCAGGCGCTCTACGCCGTCGCCGCGACGCGTCGAACCTGCCTGCGTTTCCCGTTTGCCCGCGGCTGCTTGGGCAGCAGCGCCGTTTCCAGACTCTCCAGCCGCTGTTTCAGCGCCCGGTTCTCGCGCTCGAGGTCCTCGGCGTGCACCGAGAGCTTGGGGTCGGTCTCCCACCAGTTGATGCCGAGCTCCTTTGCCTTGTCGACGGAAGCGATCAGCAGGCGAACCTTGATGTTGAGCAGATCGATCTCGACCAGCGAGACGGTGATATCGCCGGCGATCACGATGCCCTTGTCGAGGACGCGCTCGAGGATGTCGGCGAGGTTGGTGGTCTGAAGTGAGTGTTCCATGTCGTGATCGGCCTGACTTCGGTTTCGGTTGGCCAACTTCCTTCGGTCAGGGTGCGGTCGATCCGCCGGCCTTGACGATCAGCTTTGCCGTCTGCTGGCGCAGCGTCGAGAAGCCGCGACAGAGACCGCAATTGGGGTTGGCAGCGTCGTAACTCGTGCAGGCCAGCAACACGCCTGCCTCGTCGATCAAATCGCGCGCATGCGGGACCTTCTCAGACGCGGTCGGCGCCGCGTTGATGATCTCGGTCAGTGCCTCGATCCTGATCTCGTGGGCGTCGAACACGTCGATCGGGCACTGGATTTCGGCCTTGGAGGATCGGTTGCTCATGACTCGTCAAGCAACTGGTCACGCATGTAGCGTCGCGTGCGGCGGTAGCTCAGCAGCACACCGGTCGGTCCGAAGATCGCATCATAGGCGGCGATCGCATCGGTCGCGGCCGGTATGCGTCTCAGTTCGACCAGATCGACGGTGACGTGCCATCCATCGGGCTTCTGCTCGACGGCAGAAACGCGGTCGGCGTCGAGCCCGGTTATGTTTTCCAGTTCGGACTTGGCATGTCGGGCGACCGCCGCTGCGCCGACCAGTTCGCCTTTGCGGCGCCCGATCGGCGGGCTTTGCTCGCCGTCGCCGGCGGCAACGGAGGCGGCCACCGGTTTGGGGACGATCGACTCGTTCTCGACCAAGTGCCGCTCATGCGATTCAGGCAGCCGTGTAAGGCGCCGTGCCATGGCCTAACTCCCTTCTCTCATTCTCCGCGCTTGGTTCAAGCGCTCCAGCAACTCGGACTCGCTGCTCTCGAACTCCTCGATCGTGATCTCGCCGAGGTCGTATCGCTGTTCGAGTTTCAGGAGATCCCTGCGGATGAAGTCTTCGTCATAGAGCTCGCGCTCGGCGTGCTCGGCGAGCGTCCGGACGAGCCACAACACCCCCTTGATCGGACCAACGAGGGGCGCCGTCGCAACTGTGCCAAGCAGGCTCATCTTTTCACCTCACGGTCCATTTCCATCGGCCGACGAACCAGATCGGTCAGGCCGACCAGTGCATGCTGACGTTGACGAAATTGTAGGGGGCGACCGGTCCGACGCATTTGGTGAGAAGCCGGTGGCCGAGTTCAGTGTCGAGTTTGCGGATTGCCTCGTCGAACTCCGGCTCACGCGATCGCGTGATCAGGAACGCGGCATTCACCACCATGTGGTCGGCGATCGTCGCATTGACTTGCGTCTTCTCGGCGAGTGGCCGCAATCGCGCGAGGACCGCCTCGGCGTCCGCGCCGCGGCGCGCCTTCAGCTCGGCCTCGACCAGCTCGCCGAGTCGGATGCGGTCGTAATAGGTCTCTTCGAGAGAGTGGCCTTCCAGGCCAGTGCGCATCCGACTGATCGTCGGATTCTCCTGAACCATTTCCTGGAAGACGACGTCCTCGTACCAGAACGCCTTGAGACCCATCTCGATCCGGCCGTCCATCCCGTCGAGCATCGTGCTCAGCTCGCCATAGCGCGCCTTGAGCAATTGTTCGCGGACGACTTCCGGGCTCGGAGCGACGCAGTCGAAGCGGACCGGCAGCACCGTGTAGTCGGCCATGACCTCGTCGAGGACCCGCATATGCGCCATCATGTTGCGCCGCGTGTTGTCGTAGCGCGGCTCCGGCGAATCGCTGGCGACGACCGCCAGGTCCTTGAAGTTGATGGTGTGAACGACATCGCCGCGCTCGCCCATGCCGAGGGTCTCGAAGCTCTGCGGTTCCGCACCGCGCACGATGCAATAGAGATACTGCGCGACGGCGTTCTCGGTTTGCGGCTTCGGCAAACGTGCGGGCGCCAGTTTCATGGCGAACCCTCCTCATGTTGGGCGATGCCGTGATGCGCAGTTCTGGATTCCGGTCGCGGCTCACGGGACCGCTTCTGGCGGGAGCGCGCCGGAACCAGATCGAAGCGAACGTCCAGACTCCGCGCACGGAGGGCTTCGCTGAGGAGAGCCAGGGCCTCGCCAGCCCAGGATTTCACGTCCGCCGGGCCGAGATCGCCTTTCAGTTGCCGGTAGTGATCGCGGAATCGCTCGTAGAGCGGCATGACCGCCGGATCGAGGCGTGCCCATATCCCCTCACGCAGCGCGGTCTCGAGGGCTTCCGCCTGGCGATGGCATTCGGCAAAGAGGAAAGGCGCGGTCTCGAGCGCAAATCCCAAATAGGCCTGCAGATCTCCGACCAGCAGGAGCACGGCCATCTGATCCGCGGTGAGCTTGCCGTCCGCGACCTGCTTGTCGAGGCCGCGCACCAGGGATGCCCGCTTGGCGACGCCCGCGATGGCCTTGTCGACGACTCCCTTGTCGAGGTGGAACAGTGCGTCGCCAAACCCGGCTTGGATCACGACCTCGTTGGCGAAGACTTCCTGCGGCGCGTGAACGCACAGACGATCGGCAAGGAGATGGAGAATTCCGCCCACCGCCGCCTCGACCGTCCGACTTTCCGTCGTGACCTCGACCGAGAGTTCGCGCGCGGCCTGAACCGTCGGGTTCTCGGACAGAGGATGGGCATGCTCATGCGCAAGCAAGGCGCGTAACGCCAGAGTGTCGTTCCACAGCCCCTCGTCAGTGAGGGCCCGCCGGTTGACGAAGACCGTGCATTCCGTCGGATTGGCTGCGTCGTAGATGTTGACCATCGGCCGCCGGTCGATGTCCTCGGCAATGACCGAGGACAACAGAGCGGCATTCTTGATTTGCGATACGAGCGGCTGCAGATCTTCGAAGACGAACAGGTTGACCGACTTGTGTGGCCATTTGCCGAGCCGGACATACTGCCGGATCACCGACTCTTCTTCGTGGATCAAGCGAGCGAGATCGCGCTGCGTATCCGCGATGACCTGCAGCGTCGTGTTCTCCACGCGGGAGCGTGAGAAATGCTCGATCGCAGTCGACATCACTTGGCCTTCTTCAACCGCAGTTCCAGGAGGCCGTTCTTGAAGGATCGCTTCATCGAGGCGGCATCGACCGGGCTGGGCAGCAGCACCTCCTTCGAATAGCGCCGCTCGCCGGACGAACTGAGCGCCAGGACGTCGCCGCGAACCTCGATCTCGATCGCGTCTTCCTTGACGCCGGGAAGCTCGGCGGCGACGACGATTTCATCGCCTTCGTCGAAGACGTCGATCAGCGGCTCGCGCACATCGACGACCTCGGCTCCCTCGGTCGTCGCGCGGATGTTGCCGAAGCGCTCGACATGCGGCTCGCCGCCGATGCCGACGCGCACGCTCACGCCATAGACGCCCTGCGCCTTGTCGCCGAGGCCCTTGACCTTGAACTCGCCGGTCCGATTGACCTGCTGCTCGCCGGCCTCGACGAGGTTGCCGAGTATGCCGACGAAATCCCCGAGCCCTTTGAACAAGGAACCGAACCCGATATCGACCACGGGCTCAGCTTCGCCGGCTCCGGTCTTCTTGCGTGAAGCACCTTTGTGACTTGGCATGATTGCATCTCCGTTTTTTGCGCCGTGGGCCGGCGGATTGCTGCACTCAGTATTCGAGACTGACATCGCTGCGCCGCGCGGCCACCGCGCCATCGCCCGGCGGCTGCCGGGACTTGGTGGCGCGCGGGCGCTTGCGCTGTTTGGCGGCATCGTACGGTCCGCCGAAATCGCCGATGAGGTTTCCGATCTGCTCGATCTCCTTGTCGAGCAGCGCCAGGCGATGGGCGGTCACTTGTTGTTTCTCGGTCCACACCGCGAGTTGGCGCTCCAGCAGTGCGCGCTGGTGATCGAGACGCGAGAGCGTCGCCGTGAGCTTGCCGCGTTGGTAGGCCGGAACCCACGGTGCGCAGCGAGCGAAGCCCGCCGGTTTCATGAAGTCCCCTGATATGGCTCATCACAATACCTCCGCGGAGATCTGGCCGAGCCGGGCTCGCGCCGGCTCCGATCTGCCGTTCAGTCGTTTGCCGGGTCCTTTGACGTGGCTCTGTTTATCCGGGCAGTGATGCTGGATCAGGCTCATCAGCATCTTGCGCTGCTGGAGGCGCTCATCCGCCGAGCGGCTCTTGAAGGCGGCTCGTCCGCCGAGCAGGTCGAGGCACGCCTGCACAAAGCGCGGATCCGCCGACGACGTCTTGAGGTTCTGGTCGGCGACGACGCTGGCGATCATGATGCTGGCGCGCAATGTCGGGACCTGGTCGTACTCGCCGGATGACCGGTAATTGCGCACCAGGTCGACGATACGCTCGGCCTTCGGCTTGGCGAGGCCGGAGCGGGAGATGGTGATGCCGAGTTCCGTGTCGCGGTCGAAATAGTCGACGTCGATCATCACCATGCGGTCGCTCAACGCATCTTGAGCGTCGTGAACGCCCGAATACTCCTGCGGATTGCTGGTGAAGATCGCCCGGAATTCCGGATGAACCTTGATGTAGCTCTCGTTTTGATTGGGAACCGGCAGGACCAGGAGCCGCTCCTCCAGGACGCCGAGGAGGATGTTGTTGGCTTCGGCGCGCGAGCGGGTGAATTCGTCATAGATCAACGTGCTGCCGTTGCGACATGCCGTCGTCAGGCGATGATCCGACCAGCTGCGCGTCGCATCTTCTTCGTATTTCGTGACTGTGTGGATGTAGCGGTCGACGACCTTCCGGTACTGATATCCGGTCTGCCCACCGACGAGATTGGACGTCGTCATCTCATCGTCGCCGGTGAGGAACACGACCGGTCGTTCCAGCTGGGCCGCCACATGGAAGGCCAGCGTTGTCTTGCCCGAGCCGGCAGGACCACAGAAATGCACGGGAAAGCCGGCCCGAAGGTAGCCAAGGGCGCGATTGCTCAGCTCCTCGATCGCCGGCGTCTCCACGAAATCCGAACCCGGGCTGATTGATATCGTGGTTCCGGCGATGTGGCTGGCTGAATGCTGTGCAGTCGACATGTTCGGGGCTCCAGGCATCATGATTGGTAGGCTGCGACGCGCCGTTCGGCGCGATTTGGGACGCTTTCGCATTGGTGGGCGCGATACCATTGCTGACGAGCCGTCTCGTGCTGGCCGGGATTGTCCTGCCACGCTAGAAATTGCTGGTAGATGCGTCTCAGCGCCGGCTCCCACTCCAGCCAGAATTCTTCGTCGAGGGGAAAAATCTCGGACGACCGGTCGAGCCGCGTCCGTCCTGACACGCCGGCCGCCATGCTGCGCTCGAAGTCGGTGCCGAAGCCGGCCGAGGTCTGCGTCACGGCGTAGGCCACGGCATCGCCAAAGCCGAGTGCAAGCGAGTGGTCGAGCCCACGCGCCTGGCCTATCGCCGCTACCAGTACCGACAGGATACGAGCCAGCGCGTCCAGATCATCGGCGGTTTGCTCCGCGCCGCGGCGCATCAAGGAAAGCGCGTCGGCGTAGGCGAGAGGCAACCCTCTTTGCCACTGCTGCGACGGCAAGAGCGTCAGCGTGAAGGCGCTCGGACTGAAGTCATCGACCGTCTCGCTTGCGCCCAACGCCAGCGATAGTCTCCGCCAAAGCGTCTTGAGCAGTTCCCTGGCGCCCGCGAGGTCCGGCAGTAAGACGATCTCGGGCTGCAATCCGTCGCGCACGACGACACGGCAGGCGAGCCCTGTGAAAGGCTGAAGCGGGGGCGGCAGCGTCGCTTCTATGCTGCCGCTCGTGCGCCCTGCCGATCTGATCCTGCACATACCCAAGTTCATCGTTCATCCACTCAATTCGTTCGACACCGCATCCGGGCTAGCGCGCGATCTAGCGGCGCATCTAGCAGATCATGTCGGCGAAACCCTGCGTTCCACCGGGTTGCTCCAGGCGGAGCCAGCTGAGCCGACGACGTCGACATCTGCGTCAACCGCCGCGATTCATCTGGCTTCCTCCGCCTCGACGCTTCAGCCATGGGCCAGGGCCGACCAGATCTGGTGCGCGCCCATCAGGTCACGCTGAATTGCACCACGGAAACTCGCGACCTCGGCACCGAGCTCACGCCGGCCGGACTCGAGCGACGATTTCTGCCGCCTGGCCATCTTCCGGTGCGCCCGCGTCTGCTCCGCGAGAAAGTGTGCATCCTGCTGCATGCGGCCGCGCAGCTGGCTGGCGAGTTCCTGCCTGTCGCGCGCGATCTTCATTACATGCCTAGTCGCGGCGCGGCGTTGCGCGGACGTTTCCCGGACCAGGGACGAGAGGAACTTCTGGGCTTGCCCGCGATAGTCGCGCAGCATTTCGCCACGCATGGTCGCGCATGCGGCCAATGTCGCCTGCGTGGCACGGCGCATTTCGTCGATGGCCGACGTCCGGAATTCTGACGCCTGCGAAAGTTCTCTGGCCAGGCGCCCCATATCGCCGGCCAGTGGCCCGCCGACCATTGGCTTGGCGGCTGTTTTCGCGCGAACGGGCTTTGAGTGAGCGGTCTTTGCCTTCGAGGCCTTTGATCCGGTGGACTTGGACCGGGCGGCGGTCTTCGACCGAGCGTTCTTTGACATGGCAGCCTTGGACATAACGGTGCCCTTTCGTCGCAGATCTCGTCGGCGTTGACCGAGCGTCAACCGAGCGATCTGGCAGTGGGAGGGGTCAGGGAGCGAGGCGGTACCGTCGTTGAATGCAAGCGCCGCTTCGCTCCCGTTTCGTCTAGGGTTGTCGCAGAGACCGTCAGGCCGTCTGCGCCGACGTCAGGCCAATGGCCTCGGCATACTTCAGGTAGGTGTCGACGCTGGCGACCACGATGCGCGCTTCGATCGCAAGCAGCTCGATCCCGACCAGCGAGACGCGGGCCCATGCGTCGATGACGACGCCCTTGTCGAGAATGCGGTCAACAACCTCGGCGAGGCTCGTCGATGCGATGGTCTTCTCAACAGCCATGATTTTTCTCCTTCGCTTCTGTGCAGTCATTCAACACGCCCAGAGAGAAGCACACACGCGTGCCTGGCATAAGCTGGGTCGAACACCTGTGGCGCGAAGGGTTTTCCCACTAGGCAATTTCCCCGTGGGCAATTTTTCTTTGATCATATCGCGAAGGTCCGCGGCAGTAATGCGTGCCAGCTTTCGTCAGACGCTCTTGCGAGGTGCGGAGTCTGTTTCCCGTCGCGCAGTGATCGCGACACGGGTCTAGAGTGCGCGCCCGACTTTCGCGAACTACTCTCCCGCCGAGCGGAAGAATTTTCTCCGGTCAAGTCGATAGAGACCCGGAGGATTGGCCGCGGATGGTTTCACCATCTTGAAGCTGCCGAGGACCTGGATAACCAGATTCACCACGCTGTGGACCTGCATCTTCTGCATGAGGTGCGAGCGGTAGATCTCGATTGCCTTCGGTCCGACGCCAAGGTGGCGCGCGGTCTCCTTGTTCGACATGCCATTGAGCACGCAATCGAGGACTTGCCGTTCCCGGTTCGACAGTTTTTCCACGCGGGCCAGTGTCGCTTCGCGCTGATGCAGCGCCTCATGCGCGTTGATATCGTACTGGACCCAATGCTGAATGCTCTCCAGCAGCAGTTCGTGGTTGACGGGTTTTTCGAAGAAGTCGACCGCTCCAAGCTTCATCGCGCGGACGACCGTTGACAAATCGCCGTGCCCGGTCAGGAAGATCACCGGGACTGTCTTGGATCGCTCCTGCAGACGGATCAATGTTTCGATGCCATTCAGTTCCGGCATTCGCAGGTCGAGAATGACGCAGCCGGGCCGGTACGGATCGAAGTTTTCGATGAAGTCGAGAGGCGATTCAAACGACGCCGCGTTCAAGCCGACTGTCATGAGCAGGAGCTGCGTCGCGTCGCGTGCACATCCATCGTCATCGACGACATACACGACGACATCCTGACTCACCTGACACCTCCAGACAACGCTATGCGCGCAGTCGAATTCAGGCGTTCTTAATTAGCATATTCTTCGGAATTATTTGTTGTGGGCGCGGAGTTATCTCTTGATAGGGGTAATATTGAAGATTTTCTATTATTTGACTTCTCTTAAGCGACAGCACGTTCACGCTGGTGGTTTGGAACAGGCGTCGGCGGTGGCGGCGGTGTCTGGTTTGCCACCGCGGCGAAAGCGCGTTCGGTGTCAATGCGCGCCGCTAGGTGGGTTTGCCAGTGCAAGTCTTCGCTGCATTATGACTTCTCTGCTTTTGCCAGCGTCGCCAGCTTTGCCCCTCGGCGGCAGCGCACCTCACCCGCACCAGGGACGCGGGGTGGGTGGACAGCCGGTCGTGCCGCACACGAAGCGGACGGCGAGCCCCTCCGAGATCAGAATGCTGCCGACGTCGTGTCCGTCCACCTGCAGGCTGCCGCAGGCGCGCCCATAGTTGCAGGCCGACGTGCCTTCGGTGCCTGACCTGCAGGCACAGCGCACACCGGCGAAGCGTGCCGCGCCGCCTTCGACGAGCTGGCGCAGGCGGCGGGTCGCGGCTTCGCCCAGGTTCCGCTCGGCCGCGCAATTGGGCTTCCAGGTCTCCGGCGCATTGAAGCCGACGAGCCGCGTCAGCTTGCCGTCGATGCGGATGGTGTCGCCGTCGACGACGCTGATGCCGTGGGCTACCGGCAGGAAACTGCTTCTGACCGAACCCGGCAGGGGAATGCCCGCCCTGAGCCAGAGGAGCGCCAGAACCGCCACCGCGGTGGCAGCCAGCGGCGGCGCCAGGACGGCGAAATCGAGCTTTCGCCGGTGGCCGACGCGTGGCGGGCGAGCGCGCCATGTGACTGTGCCGATGGGGCGGGGCTTGCGCATGCCCCATGGCGTAGCGGCTCAGCGTTGCCGTACCCTAAAAGCCGCGCCCAGCCGCGTGGGCAAAGAATCGTCACAGACTGGCACTAACTTTGCTACGGGTGTGACGAAATACACTGAGTCGGAGACGAGGCCATGACCGACAGGGAAGACAAAGTCCGTGAGCGTGCGTATGGCATTTGGGAAGAGGAAGGCTATCCGCACGGCCGCGCCGAGGACCATTGGCAGCGCGCGGTGCGCGAGGTCGAAGGCGTGGCTGCGGGGCAAGCCGATCTGATCCGCGAGATTGCCGGCGCCCCGAGCCTGCAGACGGCGGACCCGGCGCCGGCCAAGAAGCCGGCACCGAAACGGCGCAAGGCCGCCACCGGCGCCGTCGCAGCGCCGAAGCGCACGGCTACCAAACGCTCGCCCAAGAAGAGCTGATCCGCCGGCGGAGTGCTGTGTTCTTCAAGCCGGCTGCCTGGCAGCGGCCGGCTTGAGCATGGTTTGCCTATGCGAGCCGGGAAGAGCGCCTTTGTCTAGCGGGCCGCCCAGAGCAGGCCGCGCTTGAAGATGGTGCGCATCTCCGGCACCTCGAACTCCTTGGTCACGTGGCCGAGCGAGGAATAGAAGACGCGGCCCTCGCCATAGCGGTGCTTCCACACCACCGGCATGACGACGCCGGCGGTCCATGGCGCATGTTCGCCGGAAAAGGTGGTGGTCGCCAGCACCTCGATCGCGGGATCGACATGCATGTAGTACTGCTCCGACCGGTAGTCGAAGTCGTCGATGCCCTGCATGATCGGATCGTCGCGCTTCACGATGTTGACCCGGTAATCGATGATGTTGCCGGGGTGGGCGACCCACTGGCCACCGCACATGAACTGGTAGCCCACCGCGTCGCGGAAGGCGTCGCACATGCCGCCGTGATAGCCGGCAAAGCCGACCCCGCCGCGCACCGCCTTCTCGAGATTGTCGAGCTCCTCCTTCTCGATCTTCGACATCGTGTAGATGGGGACGATCAGGCTCATGTCGGCGATGGCCGGATCGGCGAAGGCTTCGGTCGTATTCTCGACGTAGACCTTGAAGCCTTCCTCCTCCAGCATGCCTGCCACGAGTTGGGCGCCCTGTTCCGGTTCGTGGCCGACCCAGCCGCCCCAGACGATCATTGCCTCACGCATTGACTGCTCCTTTAAAAAAGCTTGCGCCGCTCAGTCGAGCATCCCGTTGACCAGATCGACCGGCAGCATTGCCGGCCGTTCCGGCCGGCTTTCTATTGCGACGGCCGCGCCCGCGTCGGACGAGCGCTGGAACGCCTCCATCACTTCGAGGACATGATAGGCGAGCGCCCCGCTTGCCCGGTGCGGCCGGCCCGTGCGAATGGCCTGGGCCATGTCGGCGACGCCGATCATGCGGAAATTGCCGTTGGCATAGGCGTGCAGCGTCGGCACCGCCCGCCAATTAGCCATCGACGCTGTGGCGGTTTCGATCTGCCCGCCGAAATTGTTCGGATCGGGCACGCTCATCGCGCCTTCGCTGCCATAGAGCTCGATCGGCCGGTGATCGTGGCGGGCGATGTCGAAGCTCATGACGATGGAGATGAGTGCGCCGTTGACGAATTCCATCGTCCCGGCGACATGGGTGGCGACTTCGACCGGAATCTTGGTGCCGTTGAGCGGCTGGCTGGTGATCAGCCGTTCGGCCCGAAGGCGCGAAGTGAGGCCAGCGACACGCTTCACCGGCCCCAATAGGTTGACCAGGTCCGTGATGTAGTAGGGACCCATGTCGAGCATCGGCCCGCCGCCCTTGAGATAGTAGAAGGCCGGGCTCGGGTGCCAGCGTTCGTGGCCGGCGGTGCCGAAGATCGCGGTGCCGCCGAGCGGTTGGCCGATGGCGCCGTCGTCGATGAGCTTGCGGGCTGTCTGGTGGGCGCCGCCGAGGAATGTGTCGGGGGCGCTGCCGACGCGCAGGCCCTTGGCTTCGGCCGCGTCGATGAGTGTCTTGGCTTCGGCGAGCGTGATGCCGAGCGGCTTTTCCGAATGGACATGCTTGCCGGCGGCGATCGCCTTGAGGCCGACCTCGACATGGGCGCCGGGAACGGTGAGGTTGACGACGATCTCGATCTTGGGATCGGCGAGCAGGTCCTCGACACTTTTGACCGGCAGGTTGAATTCGGAGCCGCGCGCTTCGGCCGCTTGGCGGTTCATGTCTGCCACGGCACGGACCTTGAGCATGGGGAAGAAGCGCGCCGCGTTGAGATAGGCGCCGCTGATATTGCCGCAGCCGATGATGCCGATGCCGACGGGGTCCAAGGTTACCTCCTGATGTACTGATCTGTTGGGTGCGCTCACGGCCCGGTGATGCGGAAGCGGGCGGAAAGCGGTGTGCCGTCATGGGCATGGTGGGCGACGAGCGCTTCGCAGTCGGCGGCCTCGATCACCCAGCCGCGGCCTTCGTCGAACCAAGCGAGGTCCGCCACCGGCACGGCAAGGCGCACCGTCCTGGTCTCGCCGGGAGCCAGATGTACGCGGGCGAAGGCCTTCAGTTCGCGCGGCGCGCGCTCGACCTCGGAGCCGTGGACGGCGACATAGAGCTGGACGACGTCGTCGCCAGCCCGGCTGCCGGTATTGGTGACCGCCACCGTTGCCGCCAGCGTCTCGTCGCCTGCCAGTTCGTCGGCGGAAAGCGCGAGATCGGCATGGGCGAAATGCGTATAGCTGAGGCCGAAGCCGAACGGGAAGGCCGGCTGGTGATTGTCGCGCAGAAGCTTCCGATAGCCGTGCCACAGGTCGTAGGTGATCGCCGTGGCGTCGCGGTCGAAGAAGGGCAGGTGCTCGGCCGAGGCCGGGAAGGTGCAGGGCAGGCGGCCGCTCGGATTGACCGCGCCGGTGAGAATGTCGGCAAGCGCATGGCCGCCCTCCTGACCCGGATACCAGAGCATCAGGATGGCCGGCACCGTGTGGCGCCAGGCTTCCATGATGACGGCGCTGCCGGCCATGACCGCGACGATGGTGCGCGGATTGGCGGCGACGACGGCCGCGATCAGCGCTTCGTCCTCGGGCCTCAGCCGCAGGCTCAGCCGGTCGCCGCCGGGCGAGAAGCCGCTGTCGCCCATGCCGTTGACCAGCCTGTCGGCCAGTTCCTCGTCGCCGGGGCCGGGCGGCGGAAAGAGGGCCGCGTGTGGCTGCAGCTGATTGGGCGGAATGTATTCGCCCTCGTCGGCGTGGGTGTAGCCGACGACGACCAGCGCCGTATCGGCCGCGCCCGCAACCTCAGCGGCGCGCGCGACGTCGCTGCCCTGGTCATGGGTGACGGCGTTGGGGAGCGCGGCGCGCAGGCCTTCCAGCGGCGTCACCACATGGTTCGGATGGGTCATGCTTGAGCCGCCGTCGCCGGTATTGGGCTCCGCGGCGAGGCGGCCGATGACGGCGAGCGTCCCGGTGCGGGCAAGCGGCAGCAGGCCGCCGTCGTTCTTGAGAAGAACGATGCTCTTTTCGGCCGCTTCGCGGGCGATGGCGCGATGCGCCGCCGAGCCGACGACGCTGCGCTTGTATTCGGCCGCATCGCGGCCCTGGCCGAAGCGCACCTGCTGGCGCAGCTTGCGCAGCGCCGCATCGTCGATGCGGCTCATCGGCACCTCACCGCTCTCGACCAGGCCCTTCAGGTGCTGGGCGTAGATGGTGGCGAAGGGCATCTCGATATCCTGGCCGGCGAGTTCCGCCTTCTTTGCGTCGCGCATGCCGGTGATGAAATCGGTGACGGTGAAGCCGGCAAAGCCCCACATGTCCTTCAGGATATCGGTGATGAGCTGACGGTTCTGGCCCGCCCATTCGCCGTTGACGCTGTTGTAGGAGGTCATCACCGAGGCCACGCCGGCATCGACCACCCGTTTGAAATGCGCCAGGTAGACTTCGTGCAGCGTGCGCGCATCCGCCGTCACATCGACGTCCTGGCGCGTGTTCTCCATCGAGTTCAGGGCGAAGTGCTTGACGCAGGCCATGACGTGATTTTGCACGCCGGTGGCCAGTGCCGCTCCCATGACGCCGAGGTGGAGGGAGTCCTCGCCATAGCTCTCCTGGGCGCGTCCCCAGGCCGGATGGCGCAGCAGGTTGATGCACACGCCGCCAAAGTAGTTGCCGCCGAGCGCCCGAATCTCGCGGCCGATCACATCGCCGACCCTGGTTTCAAGCTCGGGGTCAAACGTGGCGCCGCGCGCCATCGACACGGGAAACGTCGTCGCGCCGTCCATGATGACGCCGCGCGGCCCGTCGACGAAGCGGATGCCCGGAATCCCCAGGCGCGGCACCGCGCCGGCCACCCAGAATTCGCGGCTGTAGCCCTGCGGTGCGGACATGCGCGCAAAGCCCTTCCAGAACGGTAGGTCGCCGTCCATCAGGCCGAGCTTCTCTTCCGCTGTGAGTTCGGCGAGCAGACCACGAGCGCGACGGTCGATCGCGTCGGGCGTGAGCGCGGTAGGCGTATCGAGGGCGCCGAAGGCGTCGGATGCGTGTGTGGTCATGTCGGTAACCGGCGTGGACGGGGGGCGGGGCCTGTCGAACTCCACGGTGCGCCATAGAGGTCGCGCAGCGTCATGGCTGCCGCCCCGCGAGCCCACATGTCCTCACCGAAATCTCGCACGACGATCCGTGCGACGTCGGCCAGGCTCGATGGCGTGAAGCGCAGCACCGCCGCGCGCAGCGGTGTCAACAGGAGGTGACTGGTCGAGAGCGCCGCGCCGGTGAGGATCACCTTGGGCGGGGCGAACAGAGTGATCACGTTGGCGATGGCAAAGCCGAGGGCATCGCCGGCGGTCTGCATGGTGACGGAACCGACGGCACTGGTGAGCACGGCATCGTCGGCGTCCCGGCTGTTGAAACGCGGGCGCGGCGCCGCGCCGTCGTCCGCGGTCGCCGCCGCGATGAGATCGACGAGCCGGTGCAGTTCGCTATCGGCATTGGGCAGGTGGACGAGGAAATCGCCGAGATCGGGGCTGAGGCCGTTGGCGCCGCGAAACAGCTCGCCGCGATGCATGATGCCGAGGCCAAGATTGTGCTCGACGCTGACCACGAGGAAGTCGTCGATGCCGACGCCGTGGCCGAACCAGTGTTCGGCCAGGGTGACCAGATTGACGTCGCTGTCGACGGTCACCGGGATCCCGAGGCGCGCCGAAATCTCCTGGCCGAAGGGAACGTCGCGCTCACGGAAGATCGGGCTCTGGCGGCAGCGGCCGGAGGCGCTTTCGACGACACCGGGCAGGCCGACGCAGACACCGTTGATGGCAGAGAATTCGAGCCCGGCATCGGCGACGCAGCGGCGCACGCCGTCCTCGACCAGGTCGGCGATGACGGCGACCGGCTGGCGGTCGACGCGGATGGGCAGCGACAACGTCTTGATGACGTCGGCGCGGAAATTCGTCACCGCCACCGTGATCTGGGCGGGCGCCAGTTTGGCGCCGACGACGAAGGCGGCATCGGGATTGAGCTCAAGCATCACCCGCGGACGACCGCGCGTGGCGTCGCGCACAGCACCGACGGCAAGCGGAACGATGAGCTTGTCTTCGAGCAGCGCGGCGGTGATAGCCGAGACGGTCGTCGGGCTGAGGTCGGTACGGTCGGCGATTTCGACGCGGGAGATCGGGCCAAACCGGCGAATCGCATCCATCACATGGAAGCGATTGATCGCACGCATGAATTCAGGATCGGCAGTCTTCATGGCGCAGGCGAACCGGGCTCTCCACCGCTCTCGCTTCGGGCCTCTTCGAGCCCGGATTATCACGCATCGCGGATTTAATGCTGCGTTTTTAGGGGTAGGGTCAGTGTCGCGCAAGCCAGAATGGCGCCGACTTGGGCAGAATCTCCCGATATTGATGTTGCAAGCCGCGACCGGCCCTTGACAGCGCTGCAATCAGCGCGGTTATTTTGTACGCATCAGGGAAAAATATCTGAGGGAGGAAAATGCTATGAAACTTGAGACAGGCCGCCTCATACGGCGGGCCGCTGCATCCGCAGTAGCGCTCCTGATCCTGGGCGCGGGCGTGACCACGGCCACGGCCAAGGAAACGATCAAGTGGCTGCACCTGCAGAACAACCCGGTCATCCTCGGGGCCTGGCAGGACATCGCCAAGGCCTATGAGGCCCAGCATCCCGACGTCACCATCACCTTCCAGTTCCTCGAGAACGAGGCGTTCAAGGCCAAGCTGCCGACGCTGCTCCAGTCCAACGATCCGCCCTCGATGTTTTACACCTGGGCCGGTGGCGTGCTGAAGGCGCAGTCGCAGACCGGGCAGCTGCTCGACCTCAAGCCGGCGATGGACGCCGACAACGGCGCCTGGCGCAATTCCATTAGCCCGGCCGCGGTCGACTCCATGACCTTCAACGGCGGGGTCTGGGCGGCACCGGTGCAGTCCGGCGTGGTCTGGTTCTTCTACAATAAGGCCTTGTTCAAGAAGGCCGGGGTCGACGCCGCTTCGATCAAGACCTGGGATGACTTCCTCGCGGCCGTGAAGAAGATCAAGGCTGCCGGCATCGTTCCCATCTCGGTTGGCGGCGGTGACAAGTGGCCGGTCCACTTCTACTGGAGCTATCTGGCCATGCGCATGGCCGGCAAGGATGGCTTCGCCGCGGCCAAGGATGGCAAGGACGGCGGCTTCGCCAATGAATCGTTCGTCAAGGCCGGCGAGCTTCTGCGTGAGCTCGGCAAGCTCGATCCCTTCCAGGCGGGCTATCTCGGCGCCAACTGGAATGACACGCTGGCCACCTTCGACGACGGCCGCGCCGCCATGATCCTGAGCTTCGAAAACACCGCGCTGCCTGCGCAGCAGGCCAGAAACGCCACCAACGGCAAGGGCCTTTCGGAAGACCAGATCGGCATCTTCCCGTTCCCGGAGGTGACCGGCGGCAAGGGTGTGGCTACCGACGATTTCGGTGGCATCAACGGCTGGGTCGTTACCAAGGCGGCGCCGCCGGCGACGGTGGACTTCCTGAAGTTCTTCACCAACGTCGACAATTCCAAGATGTTGGCGAAAGTGGCCGGTGTCCTGCCGACGACCAAGGGTGCTGAAAGTGCGGTCGACGACCCGACCCTGCGGGCCGCCGCCCAGCAGATGGGCAAGGAAACCTGGCACCAGAACTATCTCGATCAGGACCTCGGACCCGACGTCGGCCGGGTGGTGAACGACATGTCGGTCGCCATCGTTTCCGGCCAGATTTCGCCCTCCGACGCGGCTCAGCAGATTGAGCAGACCAAGGAGATGGCGCAATAATCATCCTTGGGCGACCGGGCGTTCGCGCTCGGTCGCCTCTCTCGGTCGCCACGCCCGTTGTCGTATAGCCGGCCGGACAATTGGAGAGACGGACGATGGCCCAGGCCGCTTCCACAAGCTCGATCTTCGCATTGGGGTCGCGCTCGGCTAATTTCGTCAGTCGCCGCGACGTGGCGGGCATACGCACCAAGTTGCCGGTGCTGGTGCTTTTCCTTCCGCCGGCGCTGCTGTTGTTCACGCTCTTCGTCATCCTGCCGATGGGCGAGGCGGCGTGGTATTCCTTCTTTAACTGGAACGGCTATCTGCTCCCGACCGAATGGGTGGGGTGGCGCAATTATCAGTTGCTGTTCAGTCCCTTCAGCCCGTTTCGCACGGCGCTGCTAAACAACTTCCTGATTATCGCCGTTTCCCTTGCCGTGCAGTTGCCGTTCGCCATGTGGCTGGCGACCATGGCTTCGAGCCGGGTCAAGGGCGCACTGGTCTTCCGGCTGATCTTCTTCCTGCCCTATGTGCTGGCCGACGTTGCCGCGGGCATGATCTGGCGCTTCGTCTATGACGGCGACTTCGGCCTCGTGGGCGGTATCGCGCATTTCCTGCACGTCACGGCGCCGTTCCCGCTCGCCGACAAGAACTGGGCCATGCCGGCCGTCCTGGGCGTCGTTGTGTGGAAATATTTCGGCTTCCACATGATGTTGTTCATCGCCGGCCTGCAGGCCATCGACAAGGACGTGCTGGAAGCCGCCGATATCGATGGCGCATCGCGCTGGCAGAAGTTCTATATGGTGACGCTACCGCTGCTCGGTTCGACTGTGCGCCTGTCGGTCTTCTTCGCGGTTGTCGGCTCGCTGCAGCTTTTCGACATGATCATGCCGCTGACCGGCGGCGGGCCGTTCAATTCGACCCAGACGATGGTCACCTTCCTCTATACCTTCGGCGTCATGCGTATGAAGGTCGGCTTCGGCAGCGCCGTGGGCGTGGCGCTGTTCATCATCTGCGTCACGCTGGCCTTCAGCTACAAACGGGTGTTCATGCGCAATGACTGAGGCTGTCGCCACCGTCACCGAGACCGCTGGCCCGGACGCCGGCATCGCAGTCAGCGGACGCTCGCCGACGGTCGGTACGAAAACCTATCTCTACGTATCGATGACGATCGTTGCCGCCATTGTAATCATCCCGCTCATCACGACCGTGCTCGGCGGCTTCAAGACGATCGGCGACCTGAGGAGCAACCCGTTCGGCCTGCCCACCGTGTGGCAATGGCATAACTACGGTGACATCCTGTTTTCGCATCGCTACTGGCTGCAGATGGGCAATTCGCTGCTCATCGCCGGGCTGACCGTGGGCCTGACGCTGATTTGCTCGGCCATGGCCGCCTTCACCTTCGCCCATATGAAGTTCTTCGGCTCCGGTTTCCTGCTCAACTACTTTCTGGTCGGGCTGATGTTTCCTGCCGCCACCGCCATCCTGCCGCTGTTCATCCGAGTGCGCGACCTCGGCCTGCTCGATACCTACTGGGGCGTGGTGTTGCCGCAGGTGGCGTTCGGCCTCGGCATGAGCATCCTGCTGTTCCGCAACTACTTCCGTAACCTGCCGGGCGAACTGCTGGACGCCGCCTTTGTCGATGGCTGCGGCTATATCCGCTTCTTCTGGCACATCTCGATCCCGCTCTCGCGGCCGATCGTGGCGACCGCGGGGATCATATCCTTCGTCGGCAGCTGGAACAGCTATCTGCTGCCGCTGATCCTGCTGAATAGCGACTCCAAGTATCCGTGGCCGCTCGGCATCATGGTCTACAAGGGCGAGTTCATGACCGAGTGGCAACTGGTCCTGGCCTTCATCACGCTGACAATCATGCCCACCATCATCGTCTTCTTCGCCGCCCAGAAGCACATCATCGCCGGTCTGACGGCTGGCGCGTTGAAGGGGTGAGGCGGCGGAAGCCGGACGGCGGGCCGGCTTTGCGCTACCGTGATCGACGAGAGTTGAGTATCGTCCGCGCGTTTCTGCGAGCGTGAACGAGGCAGGCGGGCCGTCAGGCGCGATGGCGACTTCCTTCGAGGCAGTTTTTGGCAGCGATCGCGCCGGCCAGGTCGAAGCGGCGGCCGATCGCGTCGCGGCCTCGCCGCTGGCAAGCCTCGCGCTGCTGGTCGTCGTCGCCCTTGCCTGTTTCCTGCCGGGCTTCGCCAGCATGCCGCCGATCGACGGCGACGGGCCGTCCTATGCCGTTGCCGCCCGCGAAATGGCGGCGACCGGCGATTTCGCCACGGTGCGGGTGCAGACCGACATGCAGCCATGGCAGCCGCACGGCATGCAATGGCTGGAGGCCGCCACCCTGGTGCTCACCGGGCATACGCACGACAATCCGCCACTATGGGTCTACCGCATTCCGTCGCTCATCGGCGCCATCGCCACGGTGGTTCTGACCTGGTGGACGATGCTGCCGTTCGGGCGCCCGCGGGCGGCTCTCATTGCCGGCATACTGGTTGCCGGCAGCGGCGTGCTGGGCCTGCAGGCGCGCCTGGCGGCGCCCGATGCCATGCTGGTCGCGGCCACCACGCTTGCCGCCGGCGCGCTGGTGCGGCTGTGGCTGGCAAACGACAAGCCGGCAGCCGCTTCGATGCCGGGTCTGTTCTGGGTCGCCATCGCCACCGGTCTCCTGCTCAAGGGCATCGTCGCGCCGGGCATGGCGGCGGCGGCGGTGCTGGCCCTGTCGGTCGAGCGCGGCGACTTCGGCTGGCTCGGCCGCCTGCGTCCGGCGATCGGCGTGGTGGTGATCGCCGTCGCCGCCTTGCCCTGGCTGTCGTCGATCGCGGCCCTGGCGATCTCGGATGCCGGCGGGCCCGACATCGCGTTCCTGACCCGCATCGGCGTCCCCTTCGCCCTCGAGGCGCCGCCGACGACCTATGCGCTGGTTGCGCCGCTTCTCGCCGGCCCGGCGATGACCTTCATCTTCGCCGGAACGCCGTGGCTGGCGGCCAATGTCCGCCGTCCGGCCGTCTTCTTCGCCCTGGCCTGGGGGCTGCCGCTGTGGCTGGTCGCTGAACTGATAGCCGACAAGCTGCCGCAATATGTGCTGCCGTCGATCCCCGCCGTCGCCATGCTTGCCGCCATCGCGGCCGACGAAGGCGCTGCGCGCATCAGGGGCCGGATCAGCCAGTACTATTCCTCCAGTCCGCTGATCTGGCCGCCGCTGATCGCCGTGGCCATTCCGGCGGCCTACATGGCGCTGGAGGGCCGCTTTCCGCTCGCCGCCTTCGCCGCCTTTGTCGTCGGCGGTATTCTCGGGCCGGTGGCCTGGCTATGGCTGAAGCGGGGCACGGCCGTGGCGGCGACGATCCTGGCGATCCTGTCGGCGGCGTTCATCTACCTGGGCTTCTTCGGATCGATCGTTCCAGGGCTGAGCAGCTTGCGCGTCGCCGAGCGGGTCGTCGCCGTCGGCCGGGAGAATGTGATCTGCGCTGACCCGGCCTTCGCCGCCGCCGGCTTCCCGGAGGAGAGCCTGGTCCTCGTCGCCGGCCGCCGCACGCTCATTACGGACGGATGGGGCGCAGCGGATTTCCTCAACGTGAAGGGCTGCCGCATCGCCGCCGTCGATACGACGCAGATTTCGTCCTTCCGCCAGCGCGCCGACGATCTCGGTCTCGACCCGGTCGAGCGCGGCCGGGTCAAGGGCATCGACACGCGCAAGATGCGGCGTGTCGACATCCACCTGTTCTCGGTCAGGGGGACAGGCGCCTGACGGCGGACAGGCTGGCGTCGAGGTCGGCGATCAGATCGTCGGCATCCTCGAGCCCGATATGCAGGCGGACCAGCGGTCCTTCCGCCTTCCACCGGACGGCCGTGCGGCCCCAGGTGAGATGCGCCAGGATGGCGAGGCTTTCGAAGCCGCCCCACGAGGCGCCGATGCCGAACAGGCTGAGACCGTCGATGAAGCGCTTGGCCTGATCCTCGCTCCAGCCGCCGAAGATCACGCCGAATAGGCCGCAGCCGCCGCTCATGTCGCGTTTCCACAACGCATGGCCGGGATCGGACGGGAGCGGGGGATAAAGGACGCGGGAGACTTCCGGTCGCTCGGCAAGCCATCTGGCCACCTTGAGCGCCGAGGCATAATGACGATCGAGGCGAACGGCCAGCGTGCGCAGGCCCCGCATGCCGAGGAACACATCGTCGGGGGCGACATGCATGCCGAGGAACTTGTGCGTTTCCTTCAGCTTTGGCCAGGCGGCATCATTGGCTGCGACGGTGCCCAGCATCACGTCGGAATGGCCGCCGAGATATTTGGTCGCAGCATGGATCGAGAGGTCGACGCCGAAGTCGAGCGGCCGGAAGTAGATCGGCGTTGCCCAGGTGTTGTCGAACAGCACCGTCGCATTGTGGCGGTGCGCCACTTCGGCGATGGCCGGCACGTCCTGCATCTCGAAGGTCAGCGAGCCCGGCGCTTCCAGATAGACGGCGCGGGTATTGTCGGTGAACAGATCTTCGATGCCGGCGCCGATCGCCGGGTCGTAATAGGCCGCCTCGATGCCGAAACGGGCCAGCACGGTTCCGGCGAAGCGGCGGACGGGGCCGTAGACGCTGTCGACGATGAGGATACGGTCACCCGCCGATAGGCAGGAGAGGAGGGCAACCGTCGAGGCCGCCAGACCCGACGGGCACAGCACCGTTCCCGCCGCGCCTTCAATTTCGTTGACCGCCGCCTCGAGTGCATCGCTGGTCGGCGTGCCGTGGCGGCCATAGGTGTAGCGCTGGCGCCCATCTTGCATGTCGTCGACGGAATCGTGGAGTACCGTCGAGGCATGGATAACGGGTGGGTTGACGAAGGGACCGGTCAGGCTCTTGTCGCGACCGGTATGTGCGAGGCGGGTAGCGAGCTTTGCGGCGCGCGGCCCATCGCCGAGGTGGTTGGTCATGCTGCTGATTAGATCGCCGGATTGGCGCCTGAACGGGCAGATGGCGATCTTGGCTGCCCCGGCGATACCCTTGACCCATATCGAATAATGGCCTGTGATGGTTCGGTCAATTGGCCTGGAGCAAAACTGCTTTGGGTGTTCTGGGGCGAACGCACCCACAAAAGGAAGTAGTCCGGAAGGGCGCGGGCCGTGTGGCCGTCGCCGAACTCGTTACCAAGCTGGAGGGGAGTCCATGAAAGCTACGCTTCTGACGATTGCAGTCGGCGCCGTTGCTGCATTTGTTGTTAGTTCCGCCAATGCGACAACGCTGGAAGACGTGAAGGCGAAAGGCTACGTGCAATGCGGTGTCAACACAGGCCTGATCGGCTTCGGGTCGACCGACGATAAGGGTGAATGGAAGGGATTCGACGTCGACTACTGCCGTGCAGTGGCCGCCGCCGTCTTCGGCGACCCCAAAGCGGTGAAATTCACGCCGCTGACCGCCAAGGAGCGCTTTACCGCGCTGCAGTCCGGCGAAATCGACATGCTGGCGCGCAACACGACCTGGACCATGTCGCGCGACACGTCGTTGGGCCTGACCTTCGCAGGCGTCAACTACTATGACGGCCAGGGCTTCCTGGTGAAGAAGTCGCTCGGCGTCACCTCCGCGCTGCAGCTCGGCGGCGCCTCGGTGTGCGTACAGACCGGCACGACGACCGAGCTGAACCTGGCCGACTACTTCAAGCGCAACAACATGCAATACAACTCGGTCGCATTCGAGAAGCTCGATGAGACGCTTCAGGCCTATGATTCGGGCCGCTGCGATGCCTACACCACCGACGCTTCAGGCCTCTATGCCTCGCGCCTGGCCCTGACCAATCCGGACGATCACATCATCCTTCCGGAGATTATCTCCAAGGAGCCGCTGGGTCCGGTCGTGCGCCAGGGCGACGACCAGTGGTTCAACATCGTCAAGTGGGTCAGCTACGCGCTGCTCGACGCCGAGGAGCTGGGCGTGACGCAGAAGAACGTCGACGAGATGAAGACCAGCGACAATCAGGAGATCCGCCGCCTGCTCGGGACCGACGGCACCTTCGGCGAGGCGCTGGGCCTCACCAATGACTGGGCCGCGAACCTGCTCAAGGCCGTCGGCAACTACGGCGAGATCTTTGACCGCAACATCGGCGCGGATTCGCCGCTGCATATTGCCCGTGGTTTGAACGCCCTGTGGACCACCAAGGGCGGCATCCAGTACGGCATGCCGATCCGCTAGTCGACAAGACGAAACAGCCGGGCGGGCCGTCATGGTCCGCCCGGTCAGTCGGTAACCGGAAACAAGCCGGTACCGCCGGGGGTGGTGAAGAATGGCGGTTCAGGACGATGCGGCGAGGCTGCCGCACCAGCGTTCGTCGCTGATCTACGATCCGAGATTTCGCGCCGTCGTCTTTCAGGCGGCGTTGGCGATCGCGCTCATCGGCTTCTTCTGGTGGATCGCCGCCAACACCATCGAAAACCTTCAGCGCGCCCACATTGCCTCGGGTTTCGGCTTCCTGTGGACGCGCGCCGGTTTCGACATCCTGCAGTCGCTGATCCCCTACAGCGCCGAATCCACCTACGGCCAGGCGTTTCTCGTCAGCCTGCTCAACACCCTGCTGGTGGCGGCGCTCGGCATCGTCTTCGCGTCGATCATCGGTTTCATGCTGGGCATCGCGCGCCTGTCGAAGAACTGGCTGATCGCCCAGATCGCGACCATCTATGTCGAGACTTTGCGCAACATCCCCGTGCTGCTGCAGCTGCTGTTCTGGTACAAGGCCGTCCTGTCAGTCCTGCCGTCCCCGCGCCAGGGCATAGGCCTGCCGCTCGGCGCAAATCTCAGCAATCGCGGCCTGATCCTCCCGCGTCTCATGTTCCACGAGGCGTTCTTCGCAACCGGAATTGCCATCCTCGCCGCGATCGCGGTGATCGCGATTCTGGCGCGCTGGGCGCACCGGCGCCAGATGAACACTGGGCAGATCTTTCCGACATTCAAAGTCAGCCTGGGCATCCTGATCCTATTGCCGCTGCTCGTCTTCATCGTGACGGACATGCCGGCATCGTTCGAATATCCCAAGCTTCAGGGCTTCAATTTTGTTGGCGGCATCCACGTCATACCCGAGTTCATCGCCTTGCTGCTTGGCCTGACGCTCTACACGGCGACCTATATCGGCGAGATCGTCCGTGCCGGCATCCTGGCGGTGGCGCACGGCCAGACAGAGGCCAGCTACGCGCTCGGTCTGCGGCCGGGGACCGCGCTCCGCCTGGTCATCATCCCGCAGGCGATGCGGGTGATCATTCCGCCGCTGACCAGCCAGTACCTGAACCTGACCAAGAACTCTTCGCTCGCCGTCGCCGTCGGCTATCCCGATCTCGTCTCGATCTTCTCCGGCACGGTGCTCAACCAGACCGGCCAGGCAGTCGAGGTCATTTTCATCACCATGGTCGTCTACCTCGCCATCAGTCTCGTGACCTCGGCATTCATGAACTGGTTCAATGAGCGCGTCGCTCTGGTGGAGCGGTAGGAAATGGCTGACGACACGATCATGGACGACGGCGACCGGCGGCGCCGCACCTCCCGGCACCACAAGGGCGCTGCCGTTGAGCGAGGCTCGGCCGCACAGTTCGCCTATTATCGGCTCGAGGAAGAGCCGACCTTGGCGCCACCGCCGAGCGAGGTCGGTGCCATCGGCTGGCTGCGCGCCAATCTGTTTTCGAACGTCACCAACACCGTCCTGACGCTCATCGGCCTGGCGCTCGTCGCATGGATCGTGCCGCCGATTATCAACTGGGCGTTCGTCCATGCCGTCTGGGTGGGCGATAGCCGCGATGCCTGCCTGGTGCCGGGGACTGGCGCCTGCTGGGCCTTCGTCGACGCCAAGTTCGCCCAATTCATGTATGGCCGCTACCCAATCGACGAGCGCTGGCGAGTCAACCTGACGGGGATCCTGCTGGTCGCCGGCCTGATCCCGATGGCCATCCCGCGGGTTCCGTTCAAGCGCGAGAACGCGATCTTCCTGCTGGTCGTCTTCCCGATTGCCGCGTTGATCCTGCTCACCGGCGGCCACTTCGAATTTCCCGCCGGCTTTGTTGCCACTTTGCTGCTGATCGGCTGCGTGATGACCGGCGTAGTGGCCGGTGCCATGAGCGGCTCGTCCGCCGGGCGCACGGCGACCATTGCCGCGGTGGCGACGATCGTGCTGGCGATTGCGCCGTTCGTGCTTCCCGATCCGCCGATTGCGCTTGCCGGACTGTCGCTGCCCACCTTCACGATCCTCACCGGCATTGCCGCGGCCATCGCCGTGGCGGCGGGATCGTTCGCGATCTACAACACGCGCGAGCGGCCCGGCAGCGGAACGCTGTGGACGGTGTGGGCGATCATCATCGGGTTCCTGGTGGTGGTCGCATTGCTGACCTTCGATTTTCACCTGTCTTACGTCGAGACCCAGCTTTGGGGCGGCCTGTTGGTGACCCTGGTGGTCGCCATCGTCGCCATGGTCAGTTCGCTGCCGATCGGCGTCCTGCTGGCGCTCGGCCGGCGCTCGAACCTGCCGGTGATCAAGTTCGCGTCGATCGTCTTCATCGAGTTCTGGCGCGGCGTGCCGTTGATCACCGTGCTGTTCATGTCGAGCGTCATGCTGCCGGTGTTCCTGCCGCCGGGCGTCAACTTCGACAAGCTCTTGCGGGCGCTGATCGGCGTCGCGCTGTTCACCTCGGCCTATATGGCGGAGACCGTGCGCGGCGGGCTGCAGGCGATCCCCAAGGGCCAGTACGAGGGGGCGCAAGCGGTCGGCCTGCCATACTGGCGCATGATGCAGATGATCATCCTGCCACAGGCGTTGAAGATCGTCATTCCGGGCATCGTCAACAGCTTCATCAGCCTGTTCAAGGACACCAGCCTGGTGCTCATCATCGGGCTGTTCGATCTGCTCGGCATCGTCCAGCTCAACTTCAGCGACTCGAACTGGACCACCTACAAGACGCCAGCGACCGGCTACGTCTTCGCCGCCTTCGTCTTCTGGCTCTTCTGCTTCGGCATGTCGCGGTACTCCATGTACACGGAACGCCGGCTTGATACCGGCCACAGGCGTTGAACGAGGGAAGCCCCATGAGTGAAACAAACGCTGCCACCGCCGCGCCCAAGCATCCGCACATGCAGGTGTCGGATACCGATGTCGCCATCGAGATCACCGACATGAACAAGTGGTTCGGCGACTTCCACGTTCTGAGGAACATCAACCTCAAGGTCATGCGCGGCGAACGTATCGTCGTCTGCGGGCCGTCGGGCTCCGGCAAATCGACCATGATCCGCTGCGTCAATCGGCTGGAAGAGCACCAGAAGGGCAAGATCATCGTCGACGGGATCGAGCTGACCAATGACATCAAGCGCATCGACGAGATCCGCCGCGAGGTCGGCATGGTCTTCCAGCATTTCAACCTGTTCCCGCACCTCACCATCCTGGAGAACTGCACGCTGGCGCCGATCTGGGTGCGCAAGATGCCGAAGAAGGAGGCCGAGGAGGTCGCCATGCGCTATCTGACGCGCGTCAAGATCCCCGAGCAGGCGAACAAGTATCCGGGCCAGCTCTCCGGCGGCCAGCAGCAGCGCGTCGCTATCGCCCGCGCATTGTGCATGAGCCCGCGCACCATGCTCTTCGACGAGCCGACCTCGGCACTCGATCCGGAAATGATCAAGGAAGTGCTCGACGTGATGGTCGACCTCGCCGAGGAGGGCATGACCATGATCGTGGTCACCCACGAGATGGGCTTTGCCCGTCAGGTGGCCAACCGGGTCATCTTCATGGACGCCGGTCAGATCATCGAGCAGAACGAGCCCGAAGCGTTCTTCACCAACCCGCAGCACGACCGCACGAAGCTGTTCCTCAGCCAGATCCTGCATTAGGCCGGAAGGCTTCCGACGAAAAAAGGGCGCGCCCGAAAGAGCGCGCCCCTGGCATGTGCTCGTGGCGATCAGCGGCCGCCCATACGCATCAGCGGCGTGATGTTGCGGAAGGCGACCCTGCGATTTTCGCGCTCCGGCCCGGTGGTCGGCACCTTCAGAAACTCCTCGCCATAGCCCTGGGTCACCAGGTTCTCCGGCGGAATCGCGAAATAATAGGTGAGGATTTCCGCGACCGTTTGCGCGCGCCGGTCGGACAGCGCCAGGTTGGCCAGGTCCGAGCCCACTGCGTCGGTATGGCCCTCGATCAGGAAGACCTGGTCGGAGTGCTGGTCGATGACGGCGCGCATGGCCTCGCCGACGGCCTGCATCTGCGCGATCTGGTCGTCCGGTAGCACGGCGCTGCCGAATTCGAAGGTGACCGTGTCGAAATCGACCCGGCGCACCTTGTTGCGGATGCGGTCGCTGCGCCGGATCTCCTCGAGCGAGTAGGGACGCTCGACCTTCTCGACCGGCGGCGCCGAGAAGGCCTGGGTGAGCTCTCGGCGCGAAGCACGGCTGCTCTCCACGATATATTGATCGCGGGGAATGTTGAGCTTCAGCGGCGGCAGCTGGACCCGGAAGTTGAAAGTCGCGTTCGGTGCCGGCGCCTTGGGCGGCGGTGGCGGCCTGCGGCCGTCGCGCTGGGAGTCGGTCTGGCCGATGAGCACTTCGATCTGTCCGTTCGGGTCCTTGCGATAGCGCTGCAGGATATTGCCGTCGCGATCCGTCACCGTGACCACCTGCACGCCACCGGGGCGGTTGACGGTGGCGGTGGTTGTGCCGTCTCGGCCGGTGACGACCTTCACCTCGCCGCCGAGTTCGCGGAAACGCACAGTGTCGTCGTGGCGCACCGTCACCTGTCCGCTGTCGTCCCGGACGATGGTGCGTCCGGCCCCAGCATTGATCTCGCCGCCCTTCGGAATCTGCGCTTCCTGCTTGGGGAGCGGCGCGGCGGCATCAGCCTTCGGCGCGTCGCCAAAGCGTGGATGCGGCTTCTTCAGCAGGGACGGATCGAATTTCGGCGGCTTGCCATTGGCCATCGCCGGCGGCGGGGGATTGGCCGGCGGCTCGTTCTTGGCCTGCTCGGCGGGAGCCACTGCTGGCGCCGGCGGCGGGGCCTTGGCCTGCTCGGCGGGAGCTTGCGTTGGTATCGGCGGGACCTTGGCCTCGTCAGTTGGCGGCCTCGGCTTGCGCTTCGGTGCCTCGGCGGCCGGGACGGGAGCCGCCTCCGGCGGTGGCGGAGCCTTCGCCTCGTCCGCGGGCGGCGCTGTCTGATCGGCTGGCGGTGGCGCTTCCGCTGCTGCCGGCGGCTGCTGATCGCCGACCGGCGGTGCTTCGGCTTTGTCTTCCGGTGGTTCGTTGACGGGTGGTAGTCCAGCGGCCACGCGCGTGTCGTTGAGTTCCTTCATCGCGGCGCGGAGCGCCTGACGGGCTTCCTTGATGCCCTTGCCGTCGGCCATGGCCTGCTGCAAGGCTTCACGAGCTGCCTTGACCTTGGCCTCGGCCGCCGCCACGGCGTCCTCCGGCACGTTGTCGGCGGCTTGTGCCAGCAGCATCGGCCGGGACGCATGCGGCGCGGCGAGGGCCTGCGTTCCACTGACCATGGCGATTGCCACGCCGGCCAGGAGAAGGCGATTGGCAGTGTGCATGTGTTCGGTTCCTCACGGGTTGCGCGCCCGAATGGGGCGACAGCGACTGAATATCCGCTGCTCGATGCCGCTCCCTTAGGCGGCGCGACGTGAACCGGGCATGAACGTGTCGGGGGGCAATCGGTTCCGGTTTAGCGGTCCGGGCCCGGCCCGGTGGCGATGGGCATGTCGTCGCGGGCGCCCCATTCCGTCCACGAGCCGTCATAGACGGCGCTGCCGATCCCGATCGTGTCGAGCGCCAGCGTCAGGATGGTGGCGTTCACCCCCGAGCCGCAACTGGCGACGATCGGGCGGGTGAGGTCGACGCCGGCCGCAGCGAAAGCGGCGCGGATGGCCTCGGCCTCTTTGAGCCTCCCGTCAGCCACCACTTCGGAAACCGGGACATTGTAGCTGCCGGGAACGCGGCCGGATTTGACCCAGTTTCTGGGCTCCGGCGCCTGGCCGCGGAAGCGCGCCGCCGGCCGCGCATCGACGAGCTGGAAGGTCCCGGCGGCGACCCCGTCGCGCACCTCGGCCATGGTGCGCACGGCGGTGGCATCGAGGCGGGCGGTGAAGCTCTGTGGCTCCCGAGTGACCTGCCAGTCGTTCACCAACCGGTCGTCGGCCTTCCACGCCGGCAGGCCGCCGTCGAGAACGACGACTGCCTCGTGCCCCATGATCTTGAACGTCCACCAGACGCGCGGTGAGGAATAGACGCCGATGCTGTCATAGACGACGACCTTGTTGTGGTTGCCGATGCCGAGCGCACCGACGGCGGCGGCGAAGGCATCCGCCGAGGGCAGCATATGGGGCAGGGGATTGGACCTATCGGCGATGGCGTCGATATCGAAGAAGATGGCGCCGGGGACGTGCGTCGCCTCGTATTCGGTGCGCGCGTCGCGCTCTCCGCCGGGCAGGTGCCAGCTCCCGTCGATAACGACGAGGTCGGGATCGCCGAGGTGGTCGGCGAGCCAATCGGGGGAAACGAGCCAGCGGGAACGGTCGGTCATCTGAGTCTTGTATCGGCTTGACGGGGGGGGCGTCGAGGGGGCAGGGCAGGTGCTTCGTATTGCCTTTCGACCTGGGCGAGCCGTCCTTGGCCAGCCGAAGCGCGGAGATCCGCCCCATGCTCGATCCGACCACCTTGATCACCTACGTCGCCATCGTGCTCGGCTTCGTGTTCTTGCCCGGGCCGGCCACGCTGCTCACCGTCACACGGGCGGCGACTTCGGGGACGAAAGTCGGCATTGCCACAGGGTCCGGAATCGCGACCGGCGACGTCGTTCACACGTTCATGGCAATCGTTGGCATTTCGGCCGTCATTGCCGCCTCGGCCATGCTGTTCGGCGTCATCAAATACATCGGCGCCGCCTATCTCGTTTACCTCGGCATTCGCGCCATCCTGGAGAAGGCGCCGTCGGATTTCGTCAAGCGCGGACCTCCGATCTCGGCTGGCACGGCATACCGCCAAGCCATCCTGGCGGAGATACTCAATCCAAAGACGGCGCTGTTCTTCCTCGCCTTCCTGCCGCAATTTGTGCGGCCCGAGAACGGGCTGGTGGCGCTGCAGCTGACAACGCTGGGCGTCGTCTATGTCCTGCTCGGGCTGGTCAGCACGGTCGCTTATGCGGTCAGTGCCGGGTGCCTCGGCGACTTCCTCCGCCGCAATCCAACCGTGCTCAAATGGCAGGGCAAGGTGGTCGGCGCCATCTTCTGCGCGTTGGGAGCCCGCTTGGCGCTGGAGCACCGCTGACAAGGCCGCGCCGCCGTACCTCAGGCGAAGCGGATACGCACGCGCCGGTTCTGGCGGCCCTTGCTTTCCATCTTGGCAATCACCAGCGGACCGATCTCGGCGGTCGAGCGCACATGCGTGCCACCGCAGGGCTGCAGGTCGATATCGCCGATGCGCACCAGCCGCACGCGCCCTGTTCCCATCGGCGGCTTGACCTTCATGGTCTTCACCAGGCCCGGATTGGCGGCCATTTCCTCGTCGGTGATCCATTCGTCGCTGACCGCATAGTCGGCAGCGACGAGCCCGTTGAGGCGCTCCTCGATCTCTTGCCTTGCCGGCACCTCGCCGTCGATGTCGAAATCGAGCCGGCCTTCCTCGGCGCCAATCGAGCCGCCGGTGACCGGGAAGGGGAGGATGACCGAGAGCAGGTGCAGGCCGGTGTGAATGCGCATGTGGCGATGGCGCCGCTCCCAGTCGAGCACGGCGGTGAGCGTCTCGCCGGGTTCCGGCAGCGGCTCGGCATCGCCCGGGACATGCACGATCTGGCTCTTGTCGTCGCCGTAAACCGTTGTGGCAATGGCGATATCGCCGTCGGCTCGGCGCAATGTGCCGGTATCGCCGGGTTGGCCGCCGCCGGTGGCGTAGAACACCGTGCGGTCGAGCACGATGCCGCGGCGGTCGTTGACGGCGACGACCGTCGCCTGCGTTTCGTTGAGATAGGCGTTGCTGCGGAAGAGGAGTTCGGTGGCCATGGCGCTCGGTCCGGGTGAAAAGGTTTCACCCAGACTAGCCGCTAGGGCGGGCGCGATGCCAGTGCTGCTTCAGGCAAGCGGGACCTGGATATTGGTCTTGCGTTCCAGCCAGGCCGGCACCGGCAGGTCGTGGGCGCGGAGAAATTCTGGATTGAACAGCTTCGACTGGTAGCGCGTGCCGTGGTCGGCGAGCACGGTGACGATGATGTGGCCGGGGCCGAGGTCGCGGGCGAGCCGGATCGCTCCGGCGACATTGACGCCGGAGGAGCCGCCAAGCAGCAGCCCCTCGTGTTCGGCAAGGTCGAAGATGACGGGCAGGGCTTCGCTGTCGGGGATGATGTAGGGCTTCTCGACCGTGATGTCCTCGACGATCGCGGTTGAACGGCCGAGACCGATGCCCTCGGTGATCGAGTTGCCGGGGCTGGCTGTGGCCGTGCCGGTCGAAAACAGGCTGAACATTGCCGCGCCTTCCGGATCCGCGCAGCCGATGACGATGTCGGCCTTCTTCTCGCGCAGGAACAGCGCGGTGCCGGCGAGCGTACCGCCGGTGCCGACCGAGCAGATGAAGGCGTCGATCCTACCCTCCGTCTGCCGCCATATCTCCGGCCCGGTGGTCAGATAGTGGGCCATGCGGTTGTCGCGGTTGTTCCACTGGTCGGCGAACAGCACGCCGTTGGGCTCGCCAGCTCGCAGCTTGTCGGCGAGGCGGCGGCCGATGTGCTGGTAATTGTCGGGGTCGCTGTAGGGCTTGGCCGGCACTTCGATCAGCGTGGCGCCGGCCAGGCGCAGCGCCTGCTTCTTCTCCGCGCTCTGGGTCTCGGGGATGACGATGATGGTGCGATAGCCGCGCGCCGTCGCCACCAGCGCCAGGCCGATGCCGGTATTGCCGGCCGTGGCTTCGACGATCAGCCCGCCGGGCTTCAGTTCGCCGCGCTGCTCCGCAGCGAGGATCAACTGGCGCGCCGTCCGGTCCTTGACCGACTGGCCGGGATTCATGAATTCGGCCTTGCCGTAGATGTCGCAGCCAGTCATCTCGGAGGCTTGGCGCAGGCGGATCAGCGGCGTGTTGCCGATGGCATCGACAACGGTGGGTTTGATGTCCATGAGATTCGGTTGCTGTTCAGGGGAGGGTTGGCGGGCAAACTATTCGCCGAATGGCGATGCTTCAAGGACGGTCGGCGCGCCAGCCGTCGGGCGGTGGAAATGTTTGCCTCGCAAAGCGGTCGGCGAGGCGAAATTCCTTCGCAACCGAGACTGGTCCATCGAACGCCGCTAGCGCCGTGGGATTGCTTCGATGTCTGGCTGGCTCCCACCCGACCGCGTGCGCTTCCTGGCGGCCTCCCTTTGCCGCAGCGTCGCAGATGCCGCCAGCGCCCGTTTGCGCGCCATCGCATGGTCGACGATCGGCCGCGGATAGGTGGCGCCAAGGCGCACGCCGGCAGCTGCCAGCACATCCTCCGGCGCCGCCCAGGGCTTGTGGATGAAGCGGTCCGGCAGGCCAGCGAGTTCCGGCACCCATCGGCGCACGTAGGCGCCGTCGGGGTCGAACGTCTCGCCCTGCAACACCGGATTGAATATGCGGAAGAAGGGCTGCGCATCGGCGCCCGAACCCGCCACCCATTGCCAGTTCACCGGATTGTTGGCCGGGTCGGCATCGACCAGCGTGTCCCAAAACCACTCCTCGCCGATCCGCCAGTCGGCGAGCAGGTGCTTGACCAGAAACGACGCCGCGATCATGCGCGCTCGGTTGTGCATCCAGCCGGTCACCCACAGCTGGCGCATGCCGGCATCGACGATCGGATAGCCGGTGCGCCCGCGTCGCCAGGCCCAGACATCGTCGGCATAGGTCTCGGCCCAGGGAAAATCGTCAAAGGCCGGCTTCAGATTGGCCTCGGCAAGGTCGGGATGGTCGTCGAGCAGACGCCAGGCGAATTCCCGCCAGCCGAGCTCCGACAGAGCCTTGTCGCGGGCCGCGCCCGCGGGCGTGCCGGCGATGGCATGCCAGACTTGGCGGGGGCTGATCTCGCCGAAGCGCAGATGGGGCGAGAGGCGCGATGTGGCCTCCGCCGCCGGCCGATCGCGGTCGGCTGCGTAGCGGTCGATACGCTCGACGAAGGCGGCAAGCGCCTGCGCTGCGGCGGGTTCGCCCGGCTGCCAGACCTCGCCGATCTGCGCCGTCCAGTCGTGCCCCGCCGGAACGAGGTTCAGGCTTTCGAGGCTGTCGCTCTTGACGGGAACCCCAGCGGGAATGTCCGTTGGCCTGGGCAGGGGAGGCCGGGGGTCGCCCAACGCTTGAAGGGCGCGCCAGAAGGCCGTGAAGACCTGATAGGCGCTGCCCGAGGCCGCGCGGATGGCATCGGGCGCAAACAGGAGATTGGCCTCGAACGAAGCGGTGACGATGCCGGTGCGGGGCATCGCCGCGGCGACCCTTTCGTCGAGCGCGGCCGCCGTGCCATAGCGCCGGTTCCAGTAAACGGCGGTGGCGCCGCTGGCACTGGCGACGTCCGGCACGACTGTCGTCGCGGGACCGCGGCGCAGGATGAGCGTCTGGCCATTGGCGCCGAGACGCGCCGCGAAATTGTGCAGCGACCGGTGCAGCCACCAGCGCGCCGCGCCGCCGAGCGGGCGAATCTCCGGGCTCTCCTCGTCATGGACATAGAGCAGGACAATCGGCGCACCGCGCCGACAGGCGGCGGCCAGTGCAGGATTGTCTGCCAGCCTCAGATCGTCGCGAAACCAGACGAGTGTCGGGCCCTGCTCGGCAAATCTGACCATGACCAAAAGTGAAGCCGCGGCAGTCCGCGCGCAACCGACAAATGCGATTGTCGCTAACAGTTTATTCCGCTGGAACCATTGCCGGGCGCAGCCTGGGCTGCAGGTGGGCCCATTGCGGCCGCGCGAAAAGGAAGCCAAGCGGTGTGTTGCGCACCGCCCAGAACAGCAGCAGCGGGAAGACGACGCCAGCCGTAGTCACGATCACCGAGACGGTGCCGAGATCGCCGATGATTCCGGTCTTCAGGAGCGCGATGCGGGTCACCGCCATCGGCAGGAAGAAGGCGAGGTAGATGACGATCGAATTGCGCCCGCAATAGCGCACCGGTGCCATCCAGTCGCTCTTCGACAGAATGGTCGACAGCGTAACGACGGCGATCGCGCCGACGAAGCCGAGGGCCAGCCCGATGCCGGGCAGCTCCGAATAGCCGTTGAAGACCGCGTAGGCTTCGAGCACGCCCCAGGCGCCGAGATACGCGAAGGCGGCCCAGCCGTGGCGCAGTACCGTCGCCGCATAGCGGAAGATCGTCGGGGCGAAGACGTAGCCGGAATAGAAGTAGACGAAGCGCAGCGCGAATTCGTCGGGGATGACCCAGCCCGTGTTCAGGTTGGACATCTGCAGCCCAGCGCCGACGAGCCAGATCAGCCACCACGGCACGACGTTCTTGGTCGCCTTCACGACGATGAAGAAGATCGGCAGCAGGTAGATGAACCAGATAGTGCCGAAGGGATCGATGAAGGCGACGAGATAGGCGCGCAACACCTCGGCCACGCCGCCGCCCTGGGCGATCTCCGGCAGCTTGAAGCCAAACTGGATGGTCAGCCAGAGGACGTAGAAGTAGCCGAAGTGGAAGACCTTCTTGTCGAGATAGGTGCGCCAGTC
The DNA here is from genome assembly GCA_963750065.1 of uncultured Alphaproteobacteria bacterium. GTDB lineage: Bacteria > Pseudomonadota > Alphaproteobacteria > Rhizobiales > Kaistiaceae > CAVSRC01. Next base: position 49,605 of record CAVVPK010000018.1, on the reverse strand, counting down.
GCGGTCGATGACGCGCGCCAGGAACAGGCCGGCGATCATGAAGAAATCGGGCATGCGGAACGGCTTGGCGAAGGCGACGACATAGCCCATCCAGCCGGCAGCGTCGGCCGCCTTTTCGACGCCGAGCGTCGAGTGCATCATCACCACCATGATGATGCAGAAGCCCTTGGCGTAATCCACCCAGGCGACGCGTTCGCGATCCGCACCCATTTTGCCGCTCCTTCCCCGTGAGTGACATGCCGGGGACCAAGCGCAGATAATAGGGTCTGAAAGGCGCCTTGCGGCGAATTGATTAGAATTATCAGAGATTAAGGTTAAACGGCGGCGCGGTCCGTCGGCGAAGATGGTACGATGCTACCGGCTTTCGCGCCTTGGCGCGGAATTGGTACTCCGCCGCCCGGCAGAAGCTACCTCGGTGTCAATCGCGCGACTGGCAATGCCAGCAGCGCGTCGCGCGGGCAAGGCCCTGAATTACTTGGAGAAGGTTGGCTCCCCGGGCCGGACTCGAACCAGCGACCCAGCGGTTAACAGCCGCTTGCTCTACCAACTGAGCTACCGGGGACCGACGCCAAAATGGCGTGAGGGGCTGCCTATAGCAAACCGGCCGGTCAATGCAAGAGATTGCGTTAGGCGGCTAGCCCGGCGTCGTCGGTTTGTCGTTGCGGAACGCGACGGTGTTCCCCATCTTTCTGCGACATTTCGCCTGAGGAGAGGTGGTCTTGGCGCGCATTCGCTTCGGCAGATATTCGCTCAACCTGCCGGCAAACCGGCTGGTCCGTATCGGGCTCGGGGTCGCCCTGATCATCCTTGGAGGTTTTTTCGGCTTCCTGCCGGTGCTCGGCTACTGGATGGTGCCGGTCGGCTTCGTCGTCCTGGCCACCGACATTCCGCCGATCCGCCGCTTCAACCGCCGGGTGACCGTGGCGGTGGTCGGCTGGTGGAACAACCGCAAGAGCCACCCCGAGCGCAAGGCCGCCCGCCGCAGCCCGCCGGCGCCGTCCGATCCCGCCTAAAGCGCCTCCGAGCCGGTCTCGCCGGTGCGGATGCGCACGGCCCCCAGAAGCTCGGTAATGAAGATCTTGCCGTCGCCGATGCGGCCCGTGCGCGCGGCTCCGGTGATCGCTTCTATCGCCGCGTCCACCCGGTCGTCGTCGATGCCGACTTCGATCTTGGTCTTCGGCAGGTAGCTGATCTCGTATTCGGTGCCGCGATAGACCTCGGTGTGGCCCTTCTGGCGGCCGTAGCCCTTCACGTCGGTGACGGTCATTCCGAAAATGCCCATCTCGGTCAGGGCTTCGCGGACCGGGTCGAGGCGATGCGGCTGAACGATTGCGGTGATGAGTTTCATGCGTGATGTCCCGTACTGGAGCAGTGGCTAGAGTTTGTATCCGGACTCGCCGTGCGCAGCCTGATCGAGGCCGGTCAGTTCCTCGTCCACCGACACCCGGAGCCCGACGAGCGCCTGGGTGACCCGGATAAGTACCACGGTTGCAAGCGCAGCCCACAACGCGACGGCGACGACGCCAAGAAGCTGGACGCCGAACTGGCTCATCACGCTGACTTTCAGGCCAATGCCGCCGAGGGCGGGCAGGGCAAGGAAAGCGGTGGCCAGCGTGCCGAGCGCCCCGCCGCAGCCGTGAACCGCGAGCACGTCCAGCGAATTGTCGACCTTGATGATCTGCTTCACGACGTGGACCATGACATAGCAGGCGACGCCGCCGACCAGGCCGAGCAGCACGCCGCCGATCGGACCGACAAAGCCGGAAGCCGGCGTCACCGTCGCCAGGCCGGCGATGGTGCCGGTGACCAGGCCGACCATGCTCGGCTTGCCGAAGCGCTTCCATTCGATTCCCAGCCACACCAGCGAGGCGGTGGCGGCCGACAGATGCGTCACCAGCATGGCCATGCCGGCGTCCGACCCGGCGGCGACCGCGCTGCCGGCGTTGAAGCCGAACCAGCCGACCCACAGCATGGCGGCGCCGACCATCACCATCCACGGCGCATGCGGCGGATTGATGCCGTGCGGGAAGCCGCGGCGGTGGCCCAGCATCCAGGCGACCACGAGGGCGGAAACGCCGGCTGTCACATGGACGACGATGCCGCCGGCGAAATCCATCACGCCCATCTCGGCGAGCCAGCCGCCGCCCCACACCCAATGGGCCACGGGCGCATAGACGACCAACAGCCAGAGGGCGGAGAACAGCAGGACGGCGCCGAAGCGGATGCGTTCCACATAGGCGCCGACGATGAGCGCCGGCGTGATGATGGCGAAGGTCATCTGGAACATGAAGTAGACAGATTCGGGGATGTGCGTACCGGGATGGACGGCGTTGCGCGCAACGCCGATCAGGAACGCCTTGCCGAGCCCGCCGATCAGGCTGCCGCCATCGCCGAAGGCGAGGCTGTAGGCGACGATGAACCAGATGAGCGACACGCCGGAGGCGATCGCCATGCAGTGCACGAGAACCGACAGGACGTTGCGGGATTGCACCAGGCCGCCATAGAACAGCGCCAGACCCGGCAACGTCATGAAAAGAACCAGCGCCGTGGACGTCAGCATCCAGGCGGTGTCACCCGTATCGATCATCGCGAAAATGTCCCCGTCTTTCGCCCCATGTTTAAGCAAACGCCTTGCTCGAAGGCAATGTCGCTGCCTAGTGAATAGGCAGGATTTGTTCCCTTGACCGAGTCAGCTGGGCGCCCGTAACGTGGTGCCAGCGACGGTTCCCCGGCGCGCGAGCTCCGGGGATGAAACGGGAATGCGGTGAGGATGGGCGATACCCGCCAAAACGGGTCGAACCCGCCAAAACCGCAGCTGCCCCCGCAACTGTAAGCGGCGAGTCGTTCCGCATCGGCCACTGGGAAACCGGGAAGGCGCGGAATCTGAGACTTCGACCCGCGAGCCAGGAGACCGGCCGTCGCGTCCCTCTAGCCCTTCCGTCGGTGGGACGGAGAAGGAGACGCGAATGACGATTTCCCTGGCCCCTCCTGAAGCCACACGCACGCCTGTATTCCGCACGCGCGGCTGAACGATCATGGCAAGTCATGTGCTGGTCGTCGGCGGCCAGCGCTCCGGCAAGAGCCGCTTTGCCGAAGGGCTGGTGGCTGCGAGCGGCTACGTGCCCGTCTATCTGGCGGTGGCCACGGCCGGGGACGCCGAGATGGCGGAGCGCATCGCCGCCCATCGGGGACGGCGGCAGAACGGCTGGCGCACTGTCGAAGAGCCGCTGGAAATCGCCGCCGTGCTCGCCCGCGAGTCGCGTGCCGACACGGTCGTCCTGGTCGAGTGCCTGACTCTGTGGCTGTCCAACCTGATGGGCGCGGCGCGCGATATCGCTGCGGCGACCGACGAGCTGATCGACGCGCTTCAGCGCGCCGACGGGCCGGTCGTGCTCGTCTCCAACGAAGTGGGCAGCGGCATCATGCCCGACAACGCGCTCGCCCGCCGCTATGCCGATGCGCTCGGCACCCTCAACCAGCGGGTCGCGGCGGTCGCCACCCAGGTCGTGCTCGTCGCCGCCGGCCAGCCGCTCATTCTCAAGCCGAGCCGGCAGCCGGAGGTGAAGCTATGAGCGCCGTGCCCGCCGTCATGGTGCAGGGCACCGGCAGCCATGTCGGCAAGTCGGTGCTGGTGGCCGGCCTCTGCCGCGCGCTCACGCGGCGCGGCTATCGTGTCGCGCCGTTCAAGCCGCAGAACATGTCGAACAACGCCGCGGTGACCGCCGATGGCGGCGAGATCGGCCGCGCCCAGGCGCTGCAGGCGCTGGCCTGCCGGCTGCCACCTTCGGTGCACATGAACCCGGTCCTGCTCAAGCCGGAAACCGATATCGGCGCCCAGGTGATCGTGCGCGGGCAGCGCGCCGGCACCCTCGCCGCCGCCGATTTCGGCAAGCGCAAGGGCGATCTGCTGCCGCAGGTGCTGGCGAGCTTCGCTATTGTCGGCCGCGACGCCGACATCGTCATCGTCGAAGGCGCCGGCAGCCCGGCCGAGACCAATCTCAGGGCCGGCGACATCGCCAATATGGGCTTCGCCGAAGCTGCGGACGTACCGGTTGTGCTCGTCGGCGACATCGACCGCGGCGGCGTCATCGCCAGCCTCGTCGGCACGTCCGTTGTCCTGCCGCCGGCCGACAGGCGGCGGATCAAGGGCTTCCTGGTCAACAAGCTGCGCGGCGACGCAGCGCTGTTCGCCGACGGCGTGTGCACCATTGCGGAGCGCACCGGCTGGCCGAGCCTTGGCGTCGTGCCCTGGTTCGACGATGCAGGCCGCCTGCCGGCCGAGGACGGGCTCGACCTCAGCGAGCGGCAGCCGAATGCCGGCGGCAGGTTCACCGTCGCCGTGCCGGCGCTGCCGCGCATCGCCAATTTCGACGATCTCGATCCGCTGCGTCTGGAGCCGGATGTGCGCGTCGTCATCGTCGAGCCGGGGACGCCGGTCCCTCCGGCTGACCTCATCGTCATTCCCGGATCGAAGGCGACCATTGCCGATCTCCGCTTCCTGCATCTGCAAGGCTGGGACATCGACATCCTTGCCCATCGCCGCCGGGGCGGCCGCGTGCTGGGCCTGTGTGGCGGCTATCAGATGCTGGGCAAGGCGATTGCCGATCCCGACGGCATCGAGGGGGCCGCCGAGACGGTCGTCGGGCTTGGCCTGCTCGATGTCACGACCGTGCTCTCCGGCGACAAGACCACGCTGCCGGTCTGCGGCCGTCACGTCGCCAGCGGCGAACCCATAGACGGCTACGAAATTCATCTCGGCCATACCAACGGGCCGGATTGCACCCGGCCGCTCGTCGACCTTGGCGGTCGGCGCGATGGCGCCACGTCGCCCGACGGGCTGGTGGCCGGAACCTATGTCCACGGGCTCTTCGGCTCTGACGCCTTCCGTCGCGCCTTCCTCGCCGAAGCCGGGGTGGCGTCGTCGCTTGCCTATGCGGCGAGCGTGGAGGCGGCGCTCGACGGGCTCGCCGATCATCTCGAGCGCCACGTCGCCATCGACCGTCTGCTGGAGATCGCCGGCCTACGGCCACAGCACCCAGACGGAGGCCGCCGCGACCAGCACGAAGAAGATCGCATTGGCGGCGAGATAGACCCTGAGCGCCCGACGGATGTCGGTCGGGTTGGCGTCGCGCCGGCCGGCGGCGTTGATGTAGGGGGCGCTGATGATGATGCCGGCATAGCGGCGCGGGCCGGCAAGCGCCAGGCCGAGTGCCGAGGCCAGAGCGCCTTCCGGCCAGCCGGTATTGGGCGAGCGGTGCAGCGGCGCCTCGGCGACCATGATGCGGAAGGCCTGGGCGATGCTGCCGCCGGAAGCCGGCGCGGCAAGCGCGACCAGGGCACCGGCGACGCGGCTCGCCGGCAGGTTGATGAGATCGTCGAGCCGGGCGGCCGCCCAGCCGAAATGCTCGTAGCGCGGGGTGAGGTGGCCGATCGTCGCGTCGGCGATATTGATCGCCCTGCAGGCGAAGAGCCCGGGCAGGCCGAGCAGCAGGAACCACAAGGCCGGTGCGATGACGCCGTCGGACAGGGTCTCGGCGGTGGATTCGATGGCCGCACGGCAGACGCGCGACTGGTCGAGACTGCCGGGGTCGCGGCCGATGATGCGCGCCACCGCCGCGCGCGCGGCCGGCAGGCCGTCGCCAAAGGCATCGGCAACGGCGGCGACACGCTCGTAGAGCGCGCGGCCGGAGATCAGCACCGCGGCGACCAGCGCGGTGCCGATCCAGCCAAAGGCGAAAGAGCGGAAGGCCAGCTCGAGCCCATAGCCGACCAGCACAGCCAGCACGACGACGATGACGATGGTGAAGATGCCGGCCGCTGTCCGCCACGCCGTAGTGAGCGCCCCGCTGTTCAGCGTGCGGTCGAGAAAGCCGATAAGCCCGCCGATGATCGCGGCCGGATGGGGCAGGCGCTGCCAGATCCAGTCGGGGTCGCCGACGAGTGCATCGAGCACGAGTGCGATGGCGAGCAGCCAGAGGTGGTCGAATGAGATCAAGGGCTGTGCTCGACGCGTGCGGCTTCGCGCGTGACCTGGGCGAGGGCGGCGGGCAGCGACGGTCCGCCGCAAACGACAAGGCGCTGTGGCAGAACGATGCGCCGCGAAACTGGATAGAGCGCTCTCAGCGCCGGATGGGAGAGGAGGGCGGAGCCCTGGTCGACGGCGCTGGGGTCCGGCGTGGTGACGACGATCAGGTCGGGGTGGTTCGCCACCAGCCTCTCCAGCGAGACGAAACCGCCGGTCTTGCCGGCCAGCCGCCCGCCGTCATTGGCGAAGCCAGCGATCGACAGCAGTTCGCCGGTCAACGTGTCGCCGCCGGTGACGTAGCCGCGCCGCTGATAGACCACCGCGGTCGGATGCGGCCGGCCTTTGGCGGCGGAAAGCGCCGCTTTGCGCGCCGCCTCGATCCGATCGACCAGCGCCGCGCCGCGCTCGACATGGCCGGTGAGCGCCGCGACTTTGCGGATCTGGGCGATGGATTCGTCGATGCTGTGCGGGGCGTCGAGCAGGTCGAGGCGATAGCCGAGCCGGGTCAGCATCCCCAGCGTTGCGGGATCGTTGAAGCTGCCTGCGAGCACCAGGTCCGGATGCAGCGCGACCACGGTCTCGGCCGCAGCCGCGTCGTGGCGGACCTTTGCCGCCTTGTCGGCCAGGAACGACATGGTTGGATCGGCCGCATAGGGCGACAGCGCCACGATCTGGCTGGGGTCGGCGAGCGCCAGCAGCAGCTCGTCGGCGCACATGTTGATCGAGACGATGCGCTGTGGCGCCCCGCTCGCGAAAGCGCCCTGCGCGAGAACCGCAAGAAGTGCCGCGGTGAAACTGGTGATGATTGCAGTTCTCATAGCCGTGAATGTCTCGCCGCAGATGGTGCTCGTTTACTCCTTGGCGGTCCGCCGGGAAAGCCGGCCGGCACCAGCACAAATCACAAGCCACGCGCTTTGGCCCGATCCTTCCTCAGGGAGATATTCCGCATGACTTCGGCCTACCGGCGCATCTGCGCCGCGTCCATTCTGCTTGCCACGGCGGCTGCGCCTGCCTTTGCGGAAATCCCCTCGATCGTGGTCACGCCGTACTACCTGCCGATCGCGATCGGTCAGACCGGCAGTTCGGTTTCCGTGATCACCCACGACCAGATCGAGCAATCCTCGCCAACCTCGGTCGCCGGCCTGTTGCGCACCGTTCCAGGTGTGACGGTGACCCAGGCGGGCGGCCCCGGCGCCGCCGCCACGGTGCGCCTGCGCGGCGGCGACAACGGCCATACGCTGGTGCTCATCGACGGCGTGCGCGTCAACGACCCGACGACCATCGACAACGAGTTCGATTTTTCGGCGATCTCGCTCGACATGATCGAGCGCATCGAGATCCTGCGCGGGCCGCAAAGCTCGATCTACGGCTCGGACGCCATGGGCGGCGTGGTCAACATCATCACCCGCAAGCCGCAGGGCAAGCCGCGCTTTTCCGCCACCGTCGAAGGCGGCAGCTACGGGACCCATGTCGAGCGCCTGTCGGGCGGCTTCGCCAAGGACGACTTCAGCATGCTGATGAGCGGCGAGCACGTCGCCAGCAAGGGCTTTTCGCGGGTCGGCAATCGCGACCATGACGAGGCCGACGGCTTCGAAAAGTGGGACGGTTCGATCAGCGGCCGCTATGCGGCGGTCGATGGACCGCGTGTCGAATTCGGCGTTACCGGGACCACCGGCACCGCCGATTATGATGGCTCGCCGGGCTGGGGCGTCGATCCCGCCAATGAACGCAATACGGCGAAGAATTCGCTGGTGACCGGATACGGCCGGTTCTCCTTCGACAGCCCCGACGGGCGTATCAAGCAATCGCTCACCGCCTTCACGACGATCGACAATCGCCGCTATGACGAGCCGAGTTCCTCGGCGATCTACAAATACGCATCGCACTCGGCCGGCGCCGAATACCGGGCGACCATGGGGGCAGGGGCCTTGGGGCAACTGCTCGCCGGCGCAAGGCTGGAGCGGGAGCAGGCCAGCTACGTTCCGCAGGATACCTACGGCTCGACCGGCTTCGCTGAGACCGCCACCCGCTATGCCCTGTTTGCCGGCGACCAGATCTCGCCCATCGACCATCTCTTCCTGACCTTCAGCGGACGCTATGACGGCCAGCAGGGGGCCGACGGCTTCCTCACCGGCCGCTTCACAGCGGCTTATGAAATTCCGGCGAGCGAGACCAAGCTGCGCGCCAGCCTCGGAACCGGAGCCAAGCGGCCGACTTTCTATCAGAAGGCATTGAACGAACAGGGCAAGGTGACCGCGTCGCTGCAATCGGAAAAGAGCATCGGCGGCGATATTGGCATCGACCAGACGCTGTTCGACGGCCGGCTCACTTTGTCGGCGACCGCATTCCTGAGCCGGTTCAGCAATCTGATTTCCTACGATTCGAGCATCGGCATCTATGGCGGCTACATCAATGTCGGTCGCGCCACCATGCAGGGCGTGGAGCTATCGGCGACCGCCGTCCTTATCCCCTCGCGCCTGACACTCACCGGCGCCTATACCTATACCGACGCCCGCGACGCCACGACCGGCCTGCTGCTTGCCCGCCGTCCGCAGAACACCGGCTCGGCGACGCTCGCCTGGACCGGCCGGTCGGGACTGGAGGCGTCGCTGACGGCGACCATGGTCGGCGATCGGTTCGACGGTTCGGGCGAGACGACGCCAATGCCGGCTTATACCCGCTTCGACCTCGCGGCCTCCTATCCGCTCAATCCGCAGACCCGCATCTTCGGGCGCGTCGAAAACCTGACCGATGTGCGCTATCAGGACCCGGCGGGCTACAACACCGCGGGGCTGTCGGCCTATGTCGGGCTGACCTGGCAACAACAATAGCAGGATAGGGCATGGCGTTTGGCGGCGGCTGGCGGCAGGGCGTTCTGGTCTTCGTGCTGCTTGTTCTGGTGGTAGCATTGTTTGCCGGCTCACTGGCTGTCGGGCCCGTCGTTCTGCCGCTCACGACGCTCGGCGACGTCCTCATGGGCAAGGGCGGCGAGGCGGCGCGCATCATCGTCCTGGAAATCCGTCTGCCGCGCGCTCTGCTTGCCCTCATGATCGGCGGCACGCTCGGCCTAGCCGGAGCAGCGCTGCAGGGCCTGCTGCGCAATCCGCTGGCTGCGCCATCGCTCTTCGGCGCCCCGGCGGCTGCCGCCTTCGGTGCCGTTCTGGTCATATCGCTCGGGCTGTTCAGCGCACTCTCCTGGGCACTGCCGGCGGCGGCGATCGCCGGTGCGCTCACCTCGGTCGCCCTGCTCATCCTGGTGGCGGGGCCGCGGGCGAGCCTACTGGTGCTCATCCTTGCCGGGCTCGCCGTCTCCAGCCTCGCCGGCGCCGCCACGGCGCTGGCGCTCAACCTGGCGCCCAATCCCTTTGCCGCGCTGGAGATCGCCTTCTGGCTGCTCGGCTCTCTGCAGGACCGTAGCATGCAGCATGTGCTTATCGCCGCGCCCTTCATGGCCGTCGGCGTGGTGCTGCTGATGTGGGACCGGCGCGCCTTCCGCGCGCTGACGCTGGGCGAGGACGCGGCGGCGAGCATGGGCTTCAGCCTCGGCCGCGTGCGCCTGCGCGTGGTGGCCGGTGTTGCGGCAGCGGTCGGCGCCGGCGTCGCCGTGGCCGGCTCCATCGGCTTCGTCGGTCTGGTGGCGCCGCACCTGATGCGCCCCTTCGTGCGCCACGATCCCGGCCGGCTGATGGTGCCGGCGGCACTATCCGGCGCCGCTCTGCTGCTGGCCGCCGATATTGCCGTGCGCCTGATCCCGACGCAGGGCAGCGAGATCAAGGTCGGCGTCTTCACCGCGCTGATCGGCGCGCCCTTCTTCATCGCTCTGATCATCGCCCGCCGCCACCAGCTCACCGGAGATGCGGCATGAGCGAGACCAGGGGACCTCTGCTCAGGCTGAGCCGGCTCAACGTCGCCTTCGGCAAGCGTGCCATCCTGCACGACATCGCGCTCACCGTGCGCGAGGGTGAGTTTGCCGTCATCGTCGGCCCGAACGGTGCCGGCAAGACGACGCTGCTCCGGGCCGCGGCAGGTCTGGTGCCGGCGCACGGCGATCTCATCGTCGGCGGCGAGGACGTGCGCCGCGTATCGTTGGCCGAGCGCGCCCGCTGGGTCGCCTATCTGCCACAGGGGCAGGAGTTCTACTGGCCGCTGGCGGTGCGCGATGTCGTCGGCCTCGGCCGGCTGCCGCTTGGGCGCGGTGCCTCTCTGTCGGCCGCCGACCGCGCAGCGGTGAGCGCGGCCATGGCAGCAACCGGCGTCGCCGATCATGCCGACCGCTCGGTGACGACGCTATCCGGCGGCGAGCGGGCACGAGTAGCGATCGCCCGGGTCTTGGCGACCGAGGCGCCGCTGATCCTCGCCGACGAACCGACGGCGGCGCTCGATCCGCGCTATCAGCTCATCGTGCTCGACATCTTGCGCAAGCGGGCGGAGGCCGGCGGCGCCGTGCTTGCCGCGCTGCACGACATCGGCCTGGCGGCGCGACGGGCGACGCGGGTGATCGTGCTCGATGGCGGCCGCATCGTGGCCGACGGGCCGCCGCGCCAGGTGCTCACCAAGCAGCGGCTGGCGGCAACCTTCGGCGTCAATGCCCAGATCGTGGAACTGCTGGATGCGCCGGTGGTCATCCCGTGGACGGTCACCGAGCGGCGCTAAACGCCGGCGGCCGCTGGAGGCCTCGCCCGGAGTCGAACCGGGGTAGCAGGATTTGCAGTCCTGTGCATGGCCGCTCTGCCACGAGGCCAATCAGCGTCGGCAGGGGATAGGTGGCTCCCCTGCCATGTGTCAAGCGTTGCCGTCGTTCGTACCGTTTTCTTCGCTAATAGTCCGTCTTGTCACATTTCCAGGAAGATGAGCCACACCATGGCGAGGCTGACGGTGATCAGCATGGGGACGAATGCCACCTTCATGTAGTGGTTGAAGCTGATCGGATAGCCCGCCTTTTCCGCCATGCCGGCGGTCACCACGTTGGCGCTGGCGCCGATCAGGGTGCCGTTGCCGCCGAGACACGCGCCCAGCGACAGCGCCCACCACAACACCGTGTGGTTGATGCCCGGGATCGTGTTGGTCAGGTAGGCGACGATGGGCAGCATGGTGGCGGTGAAGGGGATGTTGTCGATGATCGCCGACAGGATCGCCGACACCCACAGCACGATCAGCACCGCCAGCAAGGGCGAGCCCTCGGAGGCGCTGCGCACCCAGTCGGCGATGATCTGGATCAGCCCGGTCTGCTCGGCGCCGGCCACGACGATGAACAGCATCATGAAGAAGACGAGGGTGGGCCACTCCACCTCCTTCTCCACCATCTCGACGATGTGCACGCCGCTGATCACCAGAAGCAGCGAAGCCCCCGCCAGGGCGGCGATGCTGGGCTCCATGTGCAGGCTGCCGTGCATGACGAACAGAAAGATGGTGAAGATCAGCACCCCGCCGGCCTTCATCAGCAGCACCGGGTCGGTGATGCGGTACTCCTCGCGCAACCGCGCCACCATGGCCGGCACATCGGCCACCTTGGCGGCGTGATAGTCCTTGCGGAACCAGACCAGGAAATAGGCCGCCGCCACCGCCAGGCCGATGATGTTGATCGCCGTCAGGTGGGTGATGAAGTCGGTGAAGGTCAGCCCGGCATAGGAGCCGATCATGATGTTCGGCGGGTCGCCGATGAGCGTTGCGGTGCCCCCGATATTGGAGGCGAACACCTCAGGCAGCAGCAGGGTCAGCGGGTTGATGCCGAGCGCCAGGGCGATCTCGATGGTCACCGGGATGATCAGCAGCATGGTGGTGACGTTGTCGAGGAAGGCCGAGGTGACGGCGGTGATCACCATCAGCAGCACTGCCAGGGTGTAGATGCTGCCGCGGGCAAGCTGGAACGACTTGTAGGCCATCCACTGGAACACGCCGGTGCGTTTGAGCACCCCGACGATGATCATCATGGCCAGGAGCAGGAAGATCACGTTGCCGTCGATGGCGCGCATGGCGTCGTCGAAAGTGAGGATGTGGAAGCCGGGGTAGAAGGTGCCGAGCGTGTAGCTGACGAACAGCATTAGGGAGGCTCCGACGAGCGCTGCCAGCGTGCGGTGCATCAGCTCGAAGGCGATGAAGCCGTACACCGCCGCCAGGACGGCGGTGGCGATCCACAGCCCTGGGGAGACGGTTCGCTGCAGGGTCGCCGCTACATGGGCGATGTAGTGGACCTGGCCGGCGCCGTCGGTCTGCTCCTGGTGGATCTGGCTGACGGCAATGCGTGGCGAGGTCTTGTAGGAAGGCCGCGCGACGCTCATCTCGATCCGCGCCGCGGGGAGGGTGCCCGCCGGCAGCTCAAGCTGCGTCTCGAAGGTGCCGTTGCTGTCCGTGGATGGGGGCGTTGCCAGGGTCAGCGGCGCGCCATCGACGAAAAAGTCCGGCTGGGCGTCCTTGATCCCCTTGCCTTGGGCATTGGTGATCGATCCGGCGACCACCAGAATATCTCCCGGGCCTGCCGGAGAGTCGGCCCAGGCCAGTGTCGCAGGGGCGCCGACCAGCAGCGACAGCAGAACCACCACCAGACCGCGATACCAGGGCATGGATGACCTCAATCGATTGCAACGGGCGTCGCCCCGCTCGCCCGGCGCCCCTTGCGGCGGTGTCACGGGCATCAGCGCCTTGATGATCGCGGCAAAAACCGGCGCCTTGCGCTAGCTCAATAGTCACGGACGATGGCGACCGGTGGGTGGCCCGAGGGCCGGGGAGTAGACGCGAAATGTGCGCTGAGGCTTCTACCACCGGCGGCGCGCACGGGGGCAAATTTCGCTCAGGCGGTCCCGCTTTCCTCGCTGTCGCCCAGCAAGGCGAGCACGCGTTCCAGCACCGCGGCGCACTCCTCCGCGGTGAACTGGTTCATGTCGAACAGGTCGCTCGAGCGCATGCCTTCAATCACCAGCAGCGCGATCAGCGACAATTCCCGGTCAGCCGCGGTGCGGCGGACGCGCTCCACCACCCGCTTGGCATGTGCGCGCACTGGGTCGAGGAGGTGCGGATTCTCGGCAAGCGCCAGCAGGATGCCGTCGTGCTGGCCTCTGTGCGCGCAGACCTTCGCGCGATTGAGTTCCACGAAGGCGCGGGCGACCGCGTTGCTGCGCTGTGCGCCCGTCTTCGCTTCGGCGCTGGCGAGCGCGGCATCGACTTCCTCGAGATGCAGTTCGACGAGGGCTCGGATGAGTGCGTCCTTGCGCGGAAAGTGATAAAGCAGGCCGCCCTTTGAGATGCCGGCCCGCTTTGCGATGGCTTCCAGAGAGATATGCGCCGCCCCTTTTTCCTTGGCCAGATCGGCGGCAGCGGCCAGAATATGCGCGCGGGTCTCGGCGCTGGAAGATGCCTGCGTTGCAGCGGCAGCCGGCTTGCCACCTGTCGCTCGACTGTTTTGAATCGTGTCAGTAGGCATATGCGCTCATGCGCCACGCACTGGGGCAAAGGGATTGACTTTACCGTCTGGACGGTACAGTAAACCCTGGAGTTCAGCAAGGTGCCGGAGCCTGCGGCGGGCCGGCCTTTTCGCGGAAATTCAATGAAACGCTTTCTTGTCGGCGGAATCATCCTTGTCGTCGTGGTTCTCGTATGCGGCGCGCTGATCTGGTTCAACGTCTTCAAGCAGGGGATGATCGCGCAGTATTTTGCGCATTTCCCCGTGCCGACCGTCACCGTGTCGACGACCGATGTGAAGCCGCAGCACTGGACGCCCGGCATTGACGCGGTGGGCACCGTCACCGCGGCAAACGGCGTCGATGTCGCCGGCCAGGTTGGCGGCGTCGTCCGCAAGATCAATTTCGAGGCCAACGCCACCGTGCAGAAGGGGCAGGTCCTGGTGCAGCTCGATGATTCGGTCGAGCGCGCCGGCCTGATGGCAGCGCGGTCGAGCGTTGCCGTCAGCGAAGATGCGCTGACCCGGACGCGGCAGCTTTTCAACAGCAATATCGCCACCACGGCTGACCTGCAGGCGGCGCAGAACAAGCTCGATCAGGCGCAAGGCGCCCTGGCGCAGATCGAGGCGACGCTCGCCCAGAAGGCGATCAAGGCGCCATTCACCGGCACCGTCGGCATACCCAAGATCGATCCCGGTCAGTTCATCCCCGCCGGCACGGCGATCGCGACCCTTCAGGACCTTACCCGGATGCGGGTCGATTTCACCGTGCCGGAGCAGGCCCTGCCGCAGATATCGCTCGGTCAGCGGGTGAGCCTCGGCCTCAGCCAGGACCACCTCGACTTCAACGGTGCCATCACCGGCATCGACCCGAAGATCGATGCGACCTCGCGGCTGGTCTCGGTGCAGGCGGTCGTGGACAATTCCAACGGTACGCTGCGCCCCGGACAGTTTGCCCGCGTGCGGGTGCATCTGCCGGAGGAACAGAACGTCGTCGCGGTGCCGCAGACCGCGGTGGTGATCAGCCTCTACGGCAGCTATGTCTACCAGGTGGTCGACGCGCCGCCGGCGAAGGAGGGTGGAGCCGCCGCCAAAGCGCCGGCCGCCGACACCGGAAAGGCAGCCGCTCCCAAGCTGCAGGCGAAGCAGATTTTCGTCGAAACCGGCCGCCGATCGGGCACCGATATCGAGATCACCAAGGGCGTTGAGCCCGGCATGCAGATCGTTACCTCGGGCCAGAACAAACTGTCCAACGGCAGCCCGGTTGCGATCGACAACAGCGTCAACCCGGCGACGCCGGGTTCTGCCTCGGGCGGCTAGGAATGGGCTTCTCCGAACGCTTCATTCGCAGGCCGGTCCTTTCGACTGTCTTTGCTCTCCTGATCCTGCTGCTCGGCGCGCAGGGCATCACCTCCATGTCGATCCGGCAGTTTCCGAAGGTCGACGAGACGGTGATCACCGTCACCACGGTCTATCCCGGCGCCAGCGCCGACGTCATCCAGGGCTTCATCACCTCGACCATCGAAAAGGCGGTGTCGTCGGCCGAGGGCGTGGACTACGTCACGTCGAGCAGTGCGCTCAGCTCTTCGACTGTTTCGGTCCACATGCAGTTGAACGCCAACCCGGACAAGTCGCTGACCGAGGTCATCGCCAAGGTTCAACAGGTGCGCGGCCAATTGCCGTCGGACGCCAAAGATCCGGTCATCCAGAAGGGTACCGGCTTCTCGTTCGCGCTTATGTACATGGCTGCACGCAGCGACAACATGAACCCGCAGCAGCTGACCGAATATCTGACGCGGGTGATCCAGCCGCGCTTTGCTACCGTGCCGGGCGTTGCCGATGCCCAGATCCTCGGCGCCCAGGAATTCGCCATGCGCGTGTGGATCGATCCGGTGGCGATGGCGGCGCGCAAGGTAACTGCCACCGACATCCTCGCCGCGATCAAGAGCGCCAACTTTCTCTCCGCGCCGGGCAGCACCCAGAACCAGTATTACGCCTATTCGATCGATGCCAAGACCACGCTTCAGGATCCGCAGACCTTCGGCGAGCTTCCGGTGCGCGGCACTGGGGAAGACGTCGTCCGCCTGCGCGATGTGGCGCGCATCGAGCTAGCGGCCGCGTCAACCGACGTGCATGTTCGCTTCAACGGTCAGGACGGCGTCTTCCTCGGTATCATGGGGGCGCCGGGGGCCAACCCGATCGACATTGCCGCCGGTGCTCGCAAGGAGCTTGCGGCTATCCAGAAAGACCTCCCGGAGGGAATGCAGCTCACGCTGCTCTATGACTCGACCGAGGCGATCAGCGCTTCGATCGCGGAGGTGATCAAGACCATTGGCGAAGCATCGGCCATCGTCGTGCTGGTGATCCTGCTGTTCCTCGGCTCGTTCCGCGCCGTGGTCATCCCTATCGTCACCATCCCGCTGTCGCTGATCGGTGTCTCGTTCCTGATGTGGGCGGCCGGCTATTCGCTCAACACGCTCACCCTGCTCGCCATGGTTCTCGCCATCGGCCTGGTGGTCGACGACGCCATCGTGGTCGTGGAAAACATCCATCGCCACATCGAGGAAGGCCATCCCCCGCTACAGGCCGCGATCGAGAGCATGCGCGAGATCACTACGGCCGTGGTCGCCATGACGATCACGCTGACCGCTGTGTTCGCGCCGATCGGCTTCACCACCGGCGTCACCGGATCGTTGTTCCGGGAATTCGCGCTCACCCTTGCCGGCGCCGTGGCCATATCGGGCATCACCGCGCTGACCGTCTCGCCAATGATGTCGGCACGGATGCTGACCAGCACCAGCGGCCGCTTTGCGCACATTGTCGACCGCAGCTTCGATGCGGTGGGCGACTGGTACGAGCGCCGCCTGCGCGGCTCGCTGAATCTGCGCCCGATAACGCTGCTGATCGTGGCCGTGCTGATCGCCACCACTGGCTACCTTTTTACCCATACCTCGACCGAGCTCGCCCCCGAGGAAGATCAGGGCGCGCTGTTTTCGGTGATCAGCGGGCCGCAATACGCCACCATTGACTACACCTCACTGTTCCTCAACGAGATCGACAGGCATACGAAGGACATCCCCGAGGTGGCGACGCGCTTCTCCGTCGCCGGCGCCGGGTCGGCCAATTCCGGCTTCGCGGCCTGGGTGCTGAAGCCGTGGGGCGACCGCAGCCGCAGCCAGGCACAGGTGCAGCAGGAGATCCAGCCGCGCCTCGCCAAGATCGCCGGCCTGCAGGCTTTCGTTTTCGCCGTGCCGTCGCTGCCCGGCACTGGCGGTGGCCTGCCGATCTCCTTCGTCATCCAGTCGACCAATTCGGCGGACCAAGTCTACGAACAGGCCGAGGCGATCAAAAAGAAGGCGATGGCGTCCGGCAAGTTCATCGTTGTTCAGGATTCGCTCGCCTTCGACAAGCCGCAGGCGCAGGTGCTCATCGACCGCCAGCGCGCGGCAGCTCTCGGCGTATCGGTCGCGGACATCGCCAATACGCTCACCCTGATGGTCGGCGGCAACAGCGTCGCGAAATTCTCGCGCGACGAGCGCGCCTACGACATCATCCCGCAGGTGCCGCAGCGCTACCGCTTCAATCCCGAGGACCTGACCAAGTTCTTCGTGCGCAATCAGGCCGGTGCAATGGTCCCGCTGTCCTCGGTGGTGACCATCAAGACGCTGGCCTCGGCGCCGGCGGTCGAGCAATTCAACCAGCTTAATTCGGCGACGCTATCCGCCCTGCCAAGGCCGGGCGTGACCACCGGCGACGGCTTGAAGACCCTGCAGGACATTGCCGCCCAAATGCTGCCGGAGGGCTATTTCATCCAGTACGCCGGCCAGTCGCGAACCGAGATCGAGGCCGGCAACACCCTGCTGATCGCCTTCGGACTGGCGGTCATCGTCATCTATCTCGTGTTGGCGGCGACGTTCGAGAGCTTCCGTGATCCGCTCATCATCATGATGGCGGTGCCGCTGTCGTTGTTCGGTGCGCTGGTGTTCCTCAACCTCGGCCTGGCCACCATCAATATCTACACCGAGGTCGGGCTGATCACCTTGATCGGCCTGATCACCAAGCACGGCATCCTGATGGTACAGTTCGCCAACCAGCAGCGCGAGTTGCGCGGTCTCGACCGCCGCGCCGCCATCATCGAGGCGGCCCGCATCCGTCTGCGCCCGATCCTGATGACGACCTTCGCCATGGTTCTCGGCGTCATGCCGCTGCTGCTGTCGTCGGGCGCCGGCGCCAAGGCACGCTTCTCGATGGGCCTGGTGATCGCCACGGGCATGTCGATCGGCACTGTCTTCACGCTCTTCGTCGTGCCGATGTTCTACACCTTCCTGTCGTCGCGCACGCGGCCCGTCGACGGCAGCCGCGACACCGCCACGCTTGCGCCCTCCCATCCGGCGCCGGCAGAGTGATCAGTGGGCGCCATGGTGAGCAAGCCAATGCTTATCACTGATGGCGCCCGTGGTATTAGCGAACGGCCAGGCGAGGGCTGACCATGGACGATTTCACCGCTCAACGGACGAAGATGGTGGACAACCAGCTTCGCACGCAGAACGTCACCGATTACGACGTACTTGCCGCCATGAGCGCGGTGCCGCGCGAGCGGTTCTTGCCGCCGGCAGGCCGGGCGCTGGCCTATATCGACAGCGATCTGCTCGTCACGGCGGCCGGAGCGGACGGTCCGCGGCGTTACATGATGGAACCGGCACCGCTGGCCCGGCTGATTCAACTGGCCGAAGTCGGCAAGGCGGATTTCGTGCTCGTCGTCGGCTGCGGCACCGGCTACGCCGCGGCGGTGCTGGCGCGGCTGGCCAATGCGGTCGTCGCGCTGGAACAGGACGCGGAGCTGGCCGGGCAGGCCTCCGAGACACTCACCGAGCTCGAAGTCGATAATGTCGCCGTGGTCACCGGTCCGCTCGAGGCCGGCTATCCATCCGAGGCGCCCTACGACGTGATCTTCGTCGAAGGCGCCGTCGAAGTGGTCCCCGCGGCTTTGCTCGACCAGTTGAAGGACGGCGGCCGGCTGGTGGCGGTGGTCGGCTACGGGCGGTCGGCCGCGGCAACCGTCTTCCGGCGCAGCGGCGGCGACATCGGCAGTCGGGTTGCGTTTGACGCCGACGTGCAGCCGTTGCCGGGTTTTCGGAGGCAGAAAGCCTTTGTTTTCTAGGTCCTGAGGGGGTGATCGGCCCCTGTTGTATCGGGGCCGCACCGTCGGGAAACCGTTGCCTGTGGCGGGATGAGTATTTGACCGCGCCTGACAGGCGGCTAGAGTGGGTTGGTGTAGGGTGAGCCACCATGTGGCGAGTGGGGTTTTGACGGTGCGGTACCTGCGTTCGGGACTGGCGATAACTGCGGTTATCGCCACTGTTTCACTCGGTCTGGCGCCGGCGCGTGCCGAGACCCTGATTGAGGCTTTGGCCTCGGCCTACGCCAACAATCCGACGCTCAATGCGCAGCGGGCGGGGTTGCGCGCCACCGATGAAGGCGTCCCGCAGGCGCTCGGTGGCTACCGACCGACGGTCAGCGGCACGGGCAGCGCCACCGTCGCCGACACAAACGGTGTCACCAGCCATACACGGGCTGTTGGGGTTCAAGTCGACCAGCCGCTCTTCACCGGCTTCCGGGTCAAGAATGGCGTGAAGGCGGCTGAGGCGGCCGTGCTCGCCGGACGCGAGGGATTGCGCTCGACCGAACAGGACACCTTGCTCAAGGCTGTTACCGCCTTCATGGATCTGGTCAAAGCCCAGGCCAATCTCAACCTGCAGAAGCAAAACGTCGATTTCCTGCAGCAGCAGCTCAACGCCGCCAACGACCGTCTGAAGGTGGGCGAGGGCACCAGGACCGACGTTGCCCAGACCCAGGCGAAGCTTGCCGCGGGCCAGTCGTCCTATGACGCCGCAGTCGCGACCCTGAACGCGGCCATCGCGACTTATGAACAGATTATTGGGCACCGGCCCAAAAGCCTTGGCGCGGCCAAGCCGGTCGATTCCATGTTGCCGAAGACACTCGACACGGCGCTGGCGACCGGACTCGCTTCCAACCCGGCAATCCTTCAGGCCGCCTATGGCATCGACGTTGCCTCCTACAAAGTGAATGTGGCCGAGGGCGCGCTGTTGCCGAGCGTGGGACTGACCGGCAAGCTGAGCCATTCCGACACCGACGTCGGGCTTACCAGAACGACGAACAGCGCGAGCCTGATGGCCAGCGTCAGCGTGCCGATCTATACGCCAGGCGCAGATTCCGAGGTCCGGCAGGCCAAGGAATCCCTCGGTCAGCAGCGCATACTGCATGACGTGGCCGTTGCTGGCATGCGGCAGGCGGTGATTTCCGCCTGGGGCTCGCTCGACGCGGCCCGCGCCCAGGCCCGCGCCGCCGACGCCCAGGTGCAGGCGCAGACGCTGGTGCTGGCCGGGGTACAGGAGCAGCACAAGGTCGGCCAGAGCACGACGCTCGACGTCTTGAATGCCCAGCAGGACCTGCTGACCGCCAAGCTGGCCGTGGTGACTGCGCAGCATGATCGCGTCGTTGCCGCCTATTCGCTGCTCTCGGCGGTGGGCAAGCTGAGCGCGGAGTTGCTTGGCCTGCGGGTGGCACGCTACGACGCCACCGACCACTACAAGAAGGTCCGCGACAAGTGGTTCGGGCTGAGGACTCCCGACGGGCGCTGATCCCCGTTTCGACCCCACAGTATTTTCGTTAGGCTTGCCAAGCGCGATTCGCGCGGGATTCGGGGCGTGTAATGGGAGCCCCCAGGCATGACGATGGCAAAACCGGGCTTGGCACAAGACCAGACCGTTGAAGAGATCCTGGCGTCCATTCGCCAGGTAATCAACGGCGACCAGTCGCGTTCCGCGGCGTCACGACCGGCGACCGGCGTGATGCAGACGCCGCGCAGTCCGGCGGCCGCACCGCCGCCGCCGCTGCGTGGCGGTACGGTGACCCCGATCCACGGCGGGAAGATCGTCGACGCCGGGGACGAGGCACTCGAGGATGCAGCGCCCGAGGCCGTTCCTGCCGACATCGACGCGGACGAGGCGCCGGCAGCCCCGCAGGTCAATCGCTCTCAGATGCACGACGTGATCGAGCTGGCGATCGAGCAGGCGCTCGATAAAGTCGATCCCGACGACACCCGGGCCGAAACGGTGAATGCGGCTCCGGCCGAAGCGCGCCCGCCACTGCGGGCAGCGGTCGGGATGCGGGCCACGCCGCAGCCCGATCGCGAGGTTCCGCGCACAGCCGAGCCGCAGCCCGTTCGTGAGGTCCCGCGCGCCGCCGCGCCGCAACCGGCACGAGAGGCACAGCGCACGTTCGAGGCAGC
The DNA here is from genome assembly GCA_963750065.1 of uncultured Alphaproteobacteria bacterium. Lineage (GTDB taxonomy): Bacteria > Pseudomonadota > Alphaproteobacteria > Rhizobiales > Kaistiaceae > CAVSRC01. Next base: position 28,875 of record CAVVPK010000018.1, on the reverse strand, counting down.
GCCACGCCCGGCTCCGGCGTCGCGCAGCCTGTTGTCGCCACGCGCCAATGCGGCGGTGACCGCTTCCTTCGACGATCTGGCCAGGGCGCTCGCCAGCCATGGCTCCCGCAACATCGACCAGACCGTGGAAGACCTGCTGAAGCCGATGTTGAAGACCTGGCTGGAAGACAACCTGCCATCTCTGGTCGAGCGGCTGGTCCGCGAGGAAATCGAGCGGGTATCGCGCGGCGGACGCTGATCCTGGCGGCAAAGCGCAGAAAACCGGGCTTTTCGGCCGCTAGAGCACTTCACGGTCAGATAGAACCATTCCGACGGAGCTTGTTTTGCGACAGGATTAAGTCGGCGGGCGAAGGGCGTACCCGGGGTACGTCCGAGACCGACGGCGCCGATCATGGCGCAAAAGCGCCCGTCCCTTCGAGTTTCCGACCGGCGGGCGCCCAACGCCGATCCCGGCTCGACCGATGCCCGGCATCGCTTCTCGCCGATCTCGACGCTGGATCGCTCCGCCGGTCGAGAAACGGAATTGGTCCTATCAGGCCGTGAAACGCTCTAGCCGTTGACTTCCCTCGATTTCGTCTTACACCCCGCGCGAGACTGTGAAATCCGCGTAAAACCCGGAAACGGAAATGCTCGACAAGTCCTTCGACGCGGCAGCGGTTGAGCCGCGCATCTACCAGACGTGGGAAAACGCCGGGGCCTTCAAGGCCGGCGCCGGCGCCAAACCCGGCGGCAAGCCCTATTCGATCGTCATCCCGCCGCCCAATGTCACCGGCTCACTGCATATCGGCCACGCGCTGAACAACACGCTGCAGGACATCCTCGTGCGCTTCCAGCGCATGCGTGGCCGCGACGTGTTGTGGCAGCCGGGCATGGACCACGCCGGCATCGCCACCCAGATGGTCGTCGAGCGCCAGATGATGGAGCGGCAGGAGCCCAACCGGCGCGCCATCGGCCGCGACAAGTTCCTCGAGAAGGTGTGGGCGTGGAAGGCCGAGTCCGGCGGCGTGATCCTCAACCAGTTGAAGCGCCTCGGCGCCTCCTGCGACTGGAGCCGCGAACGCTTCACCATGGACGAGGGCCTGTCCAAGGCGGTGGTCAAGGTCTTCGTCGACCTCTACCGAGATGGGCTGATCTACAAGGACAAGCGGCTGGTCAACTGGGATCCAAAGCTGCAGACCGCGATCTCCGACCTCGAGGTCGTGCAGGAAGAGACCAAGGGCAAGCTCTGGTATTTCCGCTATCCGCTGGCCGACGGCGTCACCTACGAGCATCCCTATATGCTCGGCGAGGACGGCGAGAAGCGCGCCTGGAAACCGTCTGACGGCGAGCCCGCAGGTCACGAGACGCGCGACTATGTCGTGGTGGCGACGACACGGCCCGAAACAATGCTTGGCGACACCGGCGTCGCCGTCCACCCGGACGACCCGCGCTACAAGCCACTGGTCGGCAAATTCGTCATCCTGCCGGTCGTCGGCCGGCGGATTCCGATCGTCGCCGACGAATATCCCGACCCGGAAGCGGGGACCGGTGCGGTCAAGATGACCCCGGCCCATGACTTCAACGACTTCGAGGTGGGCAAGCGGCGGAACCTGCCGGCGATCAACGTCCTGACGCGTGAGGCCGAGATCGACATCGTTGCCAATGAAGACTTCCGCGCCGGTGTCGAAGTGACGCCCGAGCGCGAGGAACTGTGGAAGCAGCTCGATGGACTCGACCGCTTCGTCGCCCGCGAGCGCATCGTCAAGGTGATGGAGGAGGGCGGCTTCCTCGACAGGATCGAGCCGCATACGCACACCGTTCCCCATGGCGACCGCGGTGGCACGCCGGTCGAGCCCTATCTGACGGACCAGTGGTACGTCGACGCCAAGACGCTGGCCCAGCCGGCTATTGCCGCGGTGCGCGAGGGGCGCACGACGATCATCCCGGCGACCTGGGAAAAGACCTATTTCGACTGGATGGAGAACATCCAGCCGTGGTGCATCTCGCGCCAGCTCTGGTGGGGCCACCAGATCCCCGCCTGGTACGGGCCGGACGGCAAGGTGTTCGTGGCGCACGACGAGGCCGAGGCACAAGCCGCGGCGCAAGCCCACTACGGCAAGCACGAAGACCTGACGCGCGAGGAGGACGTGCTCGACACCTGGTTCTCCTCGGCGCTGTGGCCGTTCTCGACGCTGGGCTGGCCGGAAGAGACGCCGGAGCTTGCCCGCTACTACCCGACCTCGACGCTGGTCACCGCCTTCGACATCATCTTCTTCTGGGTCGCCCGGATGATGATGATGGGTCTGCATTTCACCAAAGACGCGGAAGGCCAGCCCCAGGAACCCTTCAGGCACGTCTACATCCACGCCCTCGTCCGCGACGAGAAGGGCGCCAAGATGTCGAAGTCCAAGGGCAACGTCATCGATCCCCTGCACCTCATCGGCGAGTACGGCGCCGACGCGGTGCGCTTCACGCTTGCTGCGCTCGCGGCCCAGGGTCGCGACATCAAGCTGTCGGCGAACCGCGTCGAGGGCTATCGCAACTTTGCCACCAAGTTGTGGAACGCGGCCAAGTTCGCCGAACACTATGACTGCCGGCCGGTGGAAGGCTTCGACCCGGCCAATGCCAAGGCGACCCTCAACCGTTGGATCGGAACGCAAGCGACGCGCGCCGTCATCGCCGTCACCGAGGCGCTCGACGCCTTCAAGTTCAACGAGGCGGCTGCCGCCATCTACCGTTTCGTCTGGAGCGAGACCTGCGACTGGTATCTGGAGCTGGCCAAGCCCGTGCTCGCCGGCGCCGACGGCGCCGAGAAGGACGAGACCAAGGCGACGGTCGTCTGGGTGCTCGATCGCATCTTCACGCTGCTCCATCCCTTCATGCCGTTCATCAGCGAGGAGCTGTGGGCCAAGGCCGCGCGCGACGGCGCGCCCGAGCGGCCCGCGCTTCTGATGCTGACCGAATGGCCCGAACCGGATTTCGAGGACGCTGCGGCGGCCGAGGAGATCAACTGGCTGATCGACCTCATCAGTGCCGTCCGTTCGGTGCGCTCCGAGATGAATGTACCGGCCGCGGCCATGGTGAACCTGTCGGTTTCCGAGGCGTCCTTCACCACGGCGGCGCGGTTACAGACCTACGAGGCGCTGATCATGCGGCTCGCGCGGGTGGAGACGATCAACCTGGCGCATGTACCGCTCAAGGGCGCGGCGCAAATCCTGCTCGGCGAGGCGACCGTATCCATGCCGCTCGCCGGCATCATCGACATGGATGCCGAACGGGCGCGGCTGGCCAAGGAAGGCGAGAAGGCGGCCAAGGAGATCGCCCGCATCGAGGCCAAGCTCGGCAATGAGCAGTTCATGACCAAGGCGCCCGAAGAGGTGGTCGCCGAGCAGCGCGAGCGGCTGGCGGAAGCGGCGCAGATGCGCACGCGCATTGACGCGGCGCTGGCGCGGCTGGCGGACTGACGGCTGCGGCGTCACGCCGGCTTGGTGCAATCCGGTGGCATGAGGCTATGATCGGCACATGACCGCTGCCTCCCACACCTTCGCATACGCCGTCCTGGCGCTTTTCGGCGGCCTGGCGGCAGGTCCGGCGCTCGCCGAGTGGGTGGCCGCACCGGTCGAAACGCCCGCCAAAGTGACCGAAATCAGGCAGGCCGACGCCGCCGTCTATGCCTGGGCCGGCGACCGCTGGTTCAGGCTCACTTTGTGCAAGGACCAGCCGGTCTGCCTCGCGCCGGGTCAGCCGCCGGAGCTTCAGGCCGCGCCCGACGGCATCCCCAACGGGACGATCGCCTATGCCGATGGCGAGGGGATCACAAGCGCCTGGTACACCGAGCCCACCGACCGTTACCCGCACGGCGCGCTCGGCGACAAGATCGAGGCGGGCGCGATGGTCGTCCAGGACGTCTACGGGCATCGCGTGACCGTCGAGCTTCCCCCCGATCAGGTCTTTGAGGACCTGACGCCGCGCATCGCCGATCTCGACGGCGACGGGCGCAATGAGGTGCTGGCGATCCGCTCGTCCGCACGTGCCGGTGCGGCGCTGGTCGCCTACGATCTCGCCGGCAGCTCGCTGATCGAGATCGAACTCGACACCGCCGATCGGCCAGCCCAACCGCTGGGTCAACGTTGCCGGTATCGCCGACTTCACCGGCGACCGCAGCCTCGACATTGCGGCGGTACGGACGCCGGATATCGGCGGGACGCTTGAGATCGTGACGCTCGACCGCCGGCGCTTCCGCGTGGTCGACAGCGAGAAGGGCTTCTCCAACCACATCTTCGGCTCGACCGAACTGGGCATGTCCGCCGTCGCGCTCATCAACGACGACGGCATCGCCGATCTGGCCGTGCCGGACGCGGACCGGCGCGTGCTGCGCATGATGACGGTGGCCGGCGGGAGCCTGAGGGAGATCACCCACGTCGCGCTCGACGGGCCGATCGTCACCGCCATCGGCACGCTCAATGCGATGGACAACCCGACCTTCGTGGTCGGGCTCGAGGATGGCCGCCTGATCGCGATATCCGAGGTCGAGCCGCCCAAGAAGGGGCGGCGGTAGGCACGTCTCCTGAGGCTCGTGCCGCCGGTGCCGTACCCGGCTTGTATGCACTCGCGGGGCAAGCCAGCCCACTGCATAGAATTTCACCAGCTCGCTCGGCGAAATCCACAAGAACATGCAACTTTGGGGGCGTCGCCGTGTCTTCGGCGTTGCAAAAAGAACAACGGGCGTCACTAATTCGAAGATATCGCCAATATTTGCCCATTTGGACTTCTGGAGCCGGGCGTTTGGCCAATAGGATCGACTGGTAGCGCCGATTCCGGCGAATTACTGCAAAAAGTGACAGGGGAACAAAAAAGTGAGGCGACACATCCTGTTCATGGCGGCGGTTGCGTTGATGGCCGGACCCGCCGTTGCTGGAAACCTGCCGTATAACCCGCCGGAGGCGTCGAGCCCGCTCTACGCGCCGACGGCCTTGCATGCGGCCGACATTGATTTCGGCGCCGCTTACGCATCGGGTAGCGGCATCCATGTCACCCAGCTCGACGCCACCGGCCGGCTCGCAGGGCCGTTGGCTGGGTGGATGAAGGGCGAAGTTGAGCTGCGCGGCTCCGCCTATTTCACGGGCGGTAATTCGATCGTCGGCATCGGCACCGTCGGCCACCTTTACAAGGAGGGGGCCAACCATGCGGTCGGCGCGTTTGCCGGCGCGACCCACATGGACGACGTCACGCTCTACATCGTCGGCGGCGAGGCCAAGGCCTATCTCGGCCCCAACGCGCTCACCGGCCAGGCCGGCTACCTTACCGCGTCGACGGGCGGGCACGCCTATATGTTCGACGGTCAGCTGGACCACTATTTCACGCCCGACCACAAGGGCTCGGTGCTCGTCAGCTACTACACCAGCCAAGGCACGTCGCTGTGGCTTGCCGGGCTCGGTCTGGAAAAGCGGCTCACCGGAACCAACTGGAGCCTCACGGCGAGCGGCAGCTATCTCCACGCGAACGGGTCCGGCGCCATCTGGTCCGCGCGCGTCGGGGCGCGTTTGTTCTTCGATGAGCCCGGCATGACGCTGCAACAGCACGACCGCGTGGTGCCGTTCTCGGCCGCAGCGCTAGCGACGCTCGCACGCTGACGCCGGCGCCGCTCCCGCGAGCGGCTCCGCTGGACACGATCTGCCGACAAGCAAGGGGCGCCCAGGCGGGCGCCCCTTTCGCATGTCCGGCGCCGCCCTCCGCAGCGGCATTTTCGACCGCTGCGGCTAATCGCAATATGCAACCCATCCGATCTTGAGTCAGAGTAGCTGAGCCTGCATCGCGCGCGCTGTGGGTGCAGCCAAACCATGGGCGACGAATTATGAGATCGATCCTGCCTCTGGCCGCCGCGGCCCTCTTGGCCGGGCCCGCAGTCGCGGCCGAAACTGGCCTGCCGCCGTCATCGAGCCCGCTCTACGCCAGCACCTCGCTCTATGCCGGCGAGCTCGAGCTGGCCTATGCCTATGCCTGGACCGACAAGGACAGCACAATACAGGAATTCGATGCCACCGGCCGTCTTGCCGGGCCGCTGGTCGGCTGGTTGAAGGGCGAGGGCGAACTCCTCGGGCTCTACTACAACGCTGACTATCCCTCAGGTTCGCACTCGGCCTCGGGCGTCGGATTCATCGGCCATTTCTATAAGCAGGAGGCCAGCCATGCCCTCGGTGTCGGCGCGGGCGTTGTCACCGTCGACGGCACGACCACCCTGGGAACGGGCGTCGAGGGCAAGGTCTGGCTCGGCGACAACGCGCTCACCGGCCAACTGGCCTATGTCTCCGTCGGCGACAACGGCGGCGACTACGTCCTCGGCAGCGGCCAGATCGACCACTACTTCACGCCGGACCTGAAGGGCGTGGCCGCCGCCAGCTACGCCTCCAGCGACAAGCAGTCGCTCTGGCTGGCTTCGTTGGGCGTCGAGAAGCGCCTCACCGCCACCCGCTGGAGCCTGTTCGCGTCGGGCTCGTACATGCATGTCGACACCAGCGGCAGGGGCACTGACATCTGGAGCGTGCGCGGCGGCCTGCGTGCCTTCTTCGACCAGCCCGGCACGACGCTGGCCCAGCACGATTGGCTGGTGCCGTTCAACGGTAGCTGGATGACGCTCGCGGCCCGCTGATCCGGGCACCGACGCACGGCCGGGCAGCCCACCGCCCAACAAAAAAGGGGCGCCCGGAGGCGCCCCTTCTTGTATTCGGCCCGGCCCCCGGTCAGACCGAATAGTACATGTCGAACTCGACCGGGTGCGGCGTGTGCTCGAAGCGGATGACCTCCTCCATCTTCAGTTCGATGTAGGCGTCGATCATGTCGTCGCTGAACACGTCGCCAGCCTTGAGGAAGGCGCGGTCCTTGTCGAGGTTGGAGAGTGCCTCGCGCAGCGAGCCGCACACCGTCGGAATCTTCTTCAACTCCTTCGGCGGCAGGTCGTAGAGGTTCTTGTCGACCGGATCGCCGGGATCGATCTTGTTGAGGATGCCGTCGAGACCGGCCAACAGCATCGCCGAAAAGGCGAGGTAGGGGTTGGCACCCGGATCCGGGAAACGGACCTCCAGGCGCTTGGCCTTGGGGTCGCTCGCCACCGGGATTCGGCACGAGGCCGAGCGGTTGCGCGAGGAGTAGGCGAGCAGCACCGGCGCTTCGAAGCCGGGAACCAGCCGCTTGTAGGAGTTGGTCAGCGGGTTGGTGAAGGCATTGAGCGCCCTGGCGTGCTTGATGATGCCGCCGATGTACCACAGGCACTCCTGCGACAGGTCGGAGTAGAGCTTGCCGGCGAACAGCGGCTTGCCGTTCTTCCAGATCGACTGGTGGACGTGCATGCCGGAGCCGTTATCGCCATAGATCGGCTTGGGCATGAAGGTCGCGGTCTTGCCGTAGGCGTTGGCGACGTTGTGGATGCAGTATTTATAGACCTGCAGGTGATCGGCCATGGTCACCAGCGGGCCGAACTTGAGGCCGAGTTCATGCTGGGCCGCCGCCACCTCGTGGTGGTGCTTCTCGACCTTGGCGCCCATCGAGGCCATCGCAGAGAGCATTTCGGAGCGCATGTCCTGCAGAGTGTCCTGCGGCGGCACCGGGAAATAGCCGCCCTTGGTGCGGATGCGGTGGCCGGTGTTGCCGGTCTCGTAGTCGGTGTCGGAATTGATCGGCAGCTCGATGTCGTCGATGCGGAAGCCGGTGTTGTAGGGCGTCGCCGCATACTTGATGTCGTCGAAGACGAAGAACTCGGCCTCGGGGCCGAAGAACGCACCGTCGCCGATCTTGGTCCGGGCGAGATAGGCCACCGCCTTCTTGGCGATCGAGCGCGGGTCGCGCTCATAGGGCTCGTTGGTCAGGGGCTCGAGAACGTCGCAGACGACCGACAGCGTCGTCTGCGCGAAGAAGGGGTCAATCGCCACCGCGTCGCAATCAGGCATCAGCTTCATGTCGGATTCGTTGATTACCTTCCAGCCGGCAATCGACGAACCGTCGAACATCAGGCCTTCCGTCAGCGCTTCCTCATCGATCATGCCGGCGTCGAACGTGACATGCTGCCATTTGCCGCGCGGATCGGTGAAACGGAGATCGACGTACTTGACGTCCTTCTCCTTCATCAGCTTGAGGACGTCTTTTGCGGTAGCCATCAGTTTTATTCCTTCCTTCTCAACCCTGAGCTCAGGTTATGTGGGTGTGGGAGATGTGGCGCCCGATCGTTGCCGTGTGTGCGGACGAGAGCGCAGGCGGCGCGGCGCGATCAGATCGCGTCGTTGCCACTTTCACCGGTACGGATGCGGACTGCCTCCTCGATGTTGGAAATAAAGATCTTGCCGTCGCCGATCCGGCCGGTCTGGGCTGCCTTGCGGATCGCTTCGACGGCACGGTCGACCATCTCGTCGGTGAGGACGATTTCGACCTTCACTTTGGGAAGGAAGTCGACGACATACTCCGCGCCGCGGTAGAGTTCCGTGTGGCCCTTCTGGCGACCGAAACCCTTGGCTTCCGTGACGGTGATGCCCTGCAGCCCGACTTCCTGAAGCGCTTCCTTTACCTCGTCGAGCTTGAAAGGCTTGATAATCGCTTCAATCTTTTTCATTGCCTCCGCGTCTCCGAAAAACAGGCGCGCAACTCCGGTTGCAGATCAGCCGCCATTCCAGCCGCCGTTTTGCACGCTCCATGCCAGCCGCGCTACATCTTCGAACTGGCGGCTTCTTAGGCTGATCTTCGCGCCGCACCATGATAGGAGACCGTGCCGGCGTCAAATACCGGCTAAGGAATGAGCAAGTGACTAAAAAACCATCAATCGACATACAATGGGCCTCGCAATTCGAACGCCTGGTGAGCGGTGAAGAGCCGGACGAGTTGGAAGCGCCGCGCGACGTGGCCCTGATCACCGATCCGATTGAGGTGCTGACGCCGGAGGAGATGGGCCAGGCCGACCAACTGACCATCGCCGGCGGCACCCCCGGCATCACCTTGATGGAAGCGGCGGGACTGGCGGTGGCCGAGGCGGTTCACGACCTGCTGCCGCTGGGCGGCCGCGTGGCGGTGATGACCGGCCCCGGCAATAATGGCGGCGACGGTTTCGTGGCCGCCCGCCTGTTGGCGGAGGCAGGCTATGAGGTCACCGTCGGGCTGCTGACCGCCCGCGACCGGCTCAAGGGTGATGCGGCCTTCGCCGCGGCAGCGTGGACCGGTCCCAGCAAGGGCCTTTCCGCCGGCCTTGTCGGTGGTGCCGACATCATCGTCGATGCCCTGTTCGGCGCCGGCCTCGACCGGCCGGTGGAAGGGATCGCCGCCCAGACCATTGCTTCGGTGAACCGCTCGGGACTGCCGGTGGTCGCGGTCGACCTGCCGAGCGGCATCGACGGGCGCACCGGCAAGGTGCTCGGCACGGCCGTCAAGGCGACCTGTTCGGTCACCTTTTTCCGCCTCAAACCCGGACACCTGCTCAATCCGGGCCGCGCCTATGCCGGCCGGCGGCTGGTCGTCGATATCGGCATCGGCGATGGCGTCCTGTCGACCATCCTGCCGAAGACGGCCTGGAACCGGCCAGGGCTGTGGTCGCTGCCGCAACTGGCCGCGGAAGGGCACAAATACGACCGCGGCCATGCGATCGTGGTCTCCGGCCCCGCGACGCGCACCGGCGCGGCGCGGCTGGCAGCGCGCGCGGCGCTGAGGGCAGGGGCAGGGCTGGTGTCGCTGGCCTCGCCGGTCGAGGCGCTTCCGGTCAACGCCGCCCACCTTACCGCCGTCATGCTGCTGCCCATGAATGGCCCGGAAGGGCTGACCGCGATCCTCGCCGACAAGCGGCACAACGCCGTGGCGCTCGGGCCGGCGCTCGGCATCGGTGCCGACAGCATGGTTCTGGTCGAGGCGGCGCTCGCCTCGCCGGCGGCGGTGGTGATCGACGCTGACGGGTTGACCTCCTTTGCCGAGACGCCGGAACGCCTCTTCAGCGCCATCAAGAAGCGGCGCGCGCCGGTGGTCATCACACCGCACGAAGGCGAGTTCGCGCGGCTGTTCGGCGACCTTGCCAAGATCGAGTCCAAGCCGGAGCGCGCCCGCCGGGCGGCCGCGACTTCTGGTGCGGTGGTCGTGCTGAAGGGCCCCGACACGGTGGTGGCGACCCCGGAAGGGCGCGCCGCCATCGCCGACAATGCGCCGCCGGTCCTGGCCACCGCCGGCAGCGGCGACGTATTGACTGGAATGGTCGTCGGCCTTCTGGCGCAGGGCATGTCGGCCTACGATGCGGCTTCGGCGGCCGTGTGGATGCACGGCGCAGCCGCCGAGACCATCGGACGCGGCCTTATTGCCGAGGACCTGCCGGAGGCGCTGCCGGCGGTTTTCGCCCAGCTCGGAGGAGACTGACCGACGCCGGCAATGTGACTGGAAAAAGGGGCGTTTTCCCTTTGAACCGCGAAAACCCGATGATATAGAGGCCGCGCCTGACCGGAGCCTCGGCCCGCGGCCGCGCGATCTGGGCCGGGTTGCATTCCCGATTGGTGAGGGGGTCCCATTAGTCCGGGAAGTGGCGCCGAGCGGGCGTGGCGGAACTGGTAGACGCGCGGGATTTAGGTTCCCGTGACGAAAGTCGTGGGGGTTCAAGTCCCTCCGCCCGCACCAGCCGCCCCGGCACAGGTTTCTCGAAACGATCGGGAGGGACCGGCGCTTGGCGGTGCAGTCGGACGGGTGAGTGACGAGCAAAGGATGGAACGGCCAAAATGCAGGTAACCGAGACGCTGGTCGATGGGCTGAAGCGCGAATTCAAGGTTGTCGTACCGGCGACCGAACTCGACGGCCGCCTGATCGAACGCCTGAACACGCTCAAGGACGAGGTTCGCATCAAGGGATTTCGCCCCGGCAAGGTGCCGATGAGCCATCTCAAGCGCCTGTTCGGCCGCTCGGCCATGGCCGAGATCGTGCAGGACGTGATCAGCGAAGTCGCCCGCAACACGATCAGCGAGCGCGGCGAGAAGGCCGCGATGCAGCCGCATTACGACCTGCCCGAGGATCAGGGCGAGGCCAACGACGTGCTCGCCGGCAACCACGACCTCGCTTACACCATGAGCTATGAGGTGCTGCCCAAGATCGATCTGGTCGATTTCAAGACGATTTCGATCGAGCGCCCGACGGTCGAGGTGGCCGATGCGGAGGTCGAGGAGCAGCTCACGCGGCTGGCCGATTCGACGCGCAGCTACACCACCAAGGACGGCGCCGCGGCGGAGGGCGACCGCGTCACGATTTCCTATCTTGGCAAGATCGACGGCGAGCCCTTCGAGGGCGGCGCCGACGACAATGCCGTCATCAGGATCGGCGACAAGCGCTTCATCCCTGGCTTCGAGGAGCAGCTTGCCGGCGTCACGACCGGCGACAAGAAGACGATCACCGTCACGTTCCCCGAGGACTATGCGGCCACCCAGCTGGCTGGCAAGGAAGCGACCTTCGACATCGAGGTGAAGGCGGTGGCCGCCGGCGACGAGGTGGCGGTCGACGACAAGCTGGCCGAGCGCCTTGGTCTGGAGTCGCTGCAGGGCCTGCGCGACACCGTGCGCCAGCAGCTTGTGCAGCAATACACCCAGACGATCCGCCAGCACGTCAAGCGGCAGATTCTCGACCGCCTCGACGAGACGCACCGCTTCGATCTGCCCGGGCGCCTGGTCGATCAGGAGTTCGAAACGATCTGGCGCCAGATCGTCAACGAGCTTTCCAACACCGGACGTACCTTCGAGGACGAAGACACGACCGAAGAGAAGGCGCGGGTGGAATACCGCGAGATCGCCGAACGTCGCGTGCGCCTCGGCCTGGTGATGTCGCAGATCGGCGAGCACGCCAAGGTTGAGGTCACCGACGACGAACTGCAGCGCGCCATGGCCGCCCAGCTGCGCCAGGTTCCCGGCCAGGAACAGATGCTGCTCGACTATTACCGCCAGAATCCGGATGCTCTGGCGTCCCTGCGCGCCCCCATCTTCGAGGACAAGGTCGTCGACTACCTGCTCGAGCTGGTCGACGTCACCGACAAGCCGATGACCGTCGAGGAGCTCATGAAACAGGCCGCGGAAGAAGGCCTCACCGACAGCTGACGGCGGGGGCGGAGGGCGCCCCCTTCCGGTTGGGCGGTGCATGCCATATCTATGGCCTGCAATCGGAGATTCGCCGCGGGCGGATCCTGTGTGGAACGCCGGCGGCGCAGCAGCAGGCAGCGCCGGCCGGCATCGGGCGGGCCGAAGGATTCCCATGAAAGACCCTATCGACACCTACATGCAGCTCGTGCCCATGGTGGTCGAGCAGACCAACCGCGGCGAGCGCGCCTACGACATCTATTCGCGGCTGCTCAAGGAGCGGCTGATCTTCGTCACCGGTCCGATCGAGGACCACATGGCGTCGCTCATCGTCGCCCAGTTGCTCTTTTTGGAGGCTGACAACCCCAAGAAGGAAATCGCCATGTACATCAACTCGCCGGGCGGTGTGGTCACCTCCGGCATGGCGGTTTACGACACGATGCAGTTCATCAAGCCGGCGGTGTCGACCTTGTGCATCGGCATGGCGGCCTCGATGGGCTCGCTGCTGCTTGCCGGCGGCGAGGCGGGCATGCGCTTCGCGCTCCCCAACGCCCGCATCCTGGTTCATCAGCCCTCGGGCGGCTTCCAGGGCCAAGCGTCGGACATCGAGCGGCACGCCGAGGATATCATCAAGATGAAGCGGCGGCTGAACGAGATCTACGTCAAGCACACCCGCCAGGATTACGAGACGATCGAGCGCACGCTCGACCGCGACTTTTTCATGACCGCCGAGGACGCCGTGAAATTCGGCATCATCGACAAGGTTTTGACCGATCGGGCGGCCCTCGAGGCGACCGACGGGGCGGCCAAGGGGAGCTGATCGCAGCCGGGTCCGCGCCGCGTAACTGGCGCAATTCCGGTGTTAAGTATCTCTTGAACAAATCGCGGATAGCATGGTTGGATCGCCGCATGAGGATTGCGCCGGTCGGACCGGACGTTAAGGTTGAGGTGAATGTTCGCGCGACGGGCGGGCGCGGGCGGGTACAACAGGCTGAAAGCCGGCGGGCCGGCCGCCGCAGCGATGAGGGTGCAGAATGAGCAAAGTCAGCGGCAGCGACAGCAAGAACACGCTTTACTGCTCCTTCTGCGGCAAGAGCCAGCACGAAGTCCGCAAACTCATCGCCGGGCCGACCGTGTTCATCTGCGACGAGTGCGTCGAGCTGTGCATGGACATCATCCGCGAGGAGAACAAGACCTCGGCGCTGAAGTCCCGCGACGGCGTGCCGACGCCGACCGAAATCTGCAACGTGCTCGACGACTACGTCATCGGTCAGAGGCATGCCAAGCGCGTCCTCTCGGTGGCCGTCCATAACCACTACAAGCGGCTGAACCACGCCGCCAAGAACAACGACGTCGAGCTGGCCAAGTCGAACATCCTGCTGCTCGGCCCAACCGGCTGCGGCAAGACGCTGCTCGCCCAGACGCTGGCGCGCATCCTCGATGTGCCGTTCACCATGGCCGACGCCACGACGTTGACCGAAGCGGGCTATGTCGGCGAGGACGTCGAGAACATCATTCTCAAGCTGCTCCAGGCCGCCGACTACAATGTCGAGCGGGCGCAGCGCGGCATCGTCTATATCGACGAGGTCGACAAGATCAGCCGCAAGTCGGACAACCCGTCGATCACCCGCGATGTGTCGGGTGAGGGCGTGCAGCAGGCGCTGCTCAAGATCATGGAGGGCACCGTCGCCTCGGTGCCTCCGCAGGGCGGCCGCAAGCATCCCCAGCAGGAGTTCCTGCAGGTCGACACCACCAACATCCTGTTCATCTGCGGCGGCGCCTTCGCCGGCCTCGAAAAGATCATTTCGGACCGCGGCCGCAAGACCTCGATCGGCTTCGGCGCCAATGTCTCCGGCCCCGAGGATCGGCGCACGGGCGAGCTGCTCCGCGTGGTCGAGCCGGAGGATCTGCTGCGCTTCGGCCTGATCCCCGAATTCGTGGGGCGCCTGCCGGTGCTCGCCACCCTCGAGGAACTCGACGAGGATGCGCTGATCAAGATCCTCACCGAGCCGAAGAACGCGCTGGTCAAACAGTACCAGCGGCTGTTCGACATGGAGAACGTCGATCTCACCATCCATCCGGATGCCCTGGTCTCGATCTCCAAGAAGGCGATCGAACGCAAGACCGGCGCCCGGGGCCTGCGCTCCATCATGGAAGCGATCCTGCTGGAGACGATGTTCGACCTGCCCGGCCTTGACGGTGTGCAGGAAGTGGTCATTTCGGCGGACGTCGTCGAGGGCAAGGCCCGGCCGCTCTACATCTACTCCGAACGGCGCGAGGACGTTGGTTCGTCCGCCTGAGCGCGGTTCCGCCCTCCCGCAAGCGTGCGCCAGCCGCCCGCAGGCTGGCGCAATCCCGCCGCAAAGCGCCCGCAGGCTGGCGCCTTGACACCCTTGGCCTGCAACGCCACCTAATGGTCAACTGCCGGCCCGAGGCGCGGGTTTGATTCCGCGCCGCCGGCCCCCGCCGCGTGACGCTGGTTCCGCCTCCCCGGAACTCGCCGTCAGAAAAGGAATTGAGATCGCATGACAACCGAACGGCCGGGTTCCATCGGACTTCCCGCAAGTGACGGCGACCTTTTCCCGGTGCTGCCGCTGCGCGATATTGTCGTGTTTCCGCACATGATCGCGCCGCTCTTCGTCGGCCGCGAAAAGTCCATCCACGCACTCGAAGAGGTGATGCGGGCGGAGAAGCAGATTCTGCTCGTCACCCAGCAGAACCCCAGCGAAGACGAGCCCAAGCCGGAAACGCTGTTCAATGTCGGCACGCTGGCCTCCGTGCTGCAGCTCCTCAAGCTGCCCGACGGCACGGTCAAGGTGCTGGTCGAGGGCTCCGGACGGGCGGAAATCCGCCGCTTCACCGACAACGAATCCTATTACGAGGCGCATGCTTTCCGGTTGCCCGAGGTGATCGGCGACACGGTCGAGGCCGAGGCGCTGGCGCGCTCGGTGATGACCGAGTTCGAGAACTACGTGAAGCTCAACAAGAAGATCTCGCCCGAGGTGGTCGGCGCGGTCGGCCAGATCGACGATTATTCCAAGGTCGCCGATACGGTCGCCTCGCATCTGGCCGTCAAGATCGCCGAGAAGCAGGGCATCCTGGCGCTGCCGACGGTGGTCGAGCGGCTGGAGCGCGTGCTCGGCCTGATGGAGAGCGAGATTTCCGTCCTTCAGGTGGAAAAGCGCATCCGCAGCCGCGTCAAGCGCCAGATGGAGAAGACGCAGCGCGAGTACTACCTGAACGAGCAGATGAAGGCGATCCAGAAGGAGCTAGGCGACTCCGAGGACGGCAAGGACGAGGTCCAGGAGCTCGAGGACAAGATCGCCAAGACCAAGCTTTCCAAGGAAGCGCGGGAGAAGGCGACCAACGAGCTGAAGAAGCTGCGCCAGATGAGCCCGATGTCGGCCGAGGCGACGGTGGTGCGCAACTATCTCGACTGGCTGCTCGGCATTCCGTGGGGCAAGAAGTCCAAGGTCAAGTACGACCTGAACTACGCCCAGGAGGTTCTCGACGCGGATCACTACGGCCTCGAGAAGGTCAAGGACCGCATTGTCGAGTACCTGGCCGTGCAGAGTCGCTCGAACAAGCTGAGGGGCCCGATCCTGTGCCTCGTCGGCCCGCCCGGCGTCGGCAAGACCTCGCTCGGCAAGTCGATTGCCAAGGCGACCGGCCGCGAGTTCGTGCGCATGTCGCTCGGCGGCGTGCGTGACGAGGCCGAGATCCGTGGCCACCGGCGCACCTATATCGGCTCGATGCCCGGCAAGGTCATCCAGTCGATGCGCAAGGCCAAGAAGGTCAATCCGCTGTTCCTGCTCGACGAGGTCGACAAGATCGGCATGGATTTCCGCGGCGACCCGTCGTCGGCGCTGCTCGAGGTTCTCGACCCGGAGCAGAACTCGTCCTTCAACGACCACTATCTCGAGGTCGATTACGACCTGTCGAACGTGCTGTTCATCACCACCGCGAACACGCTCAACATTCCGCCGGCGCTGATGGATCGCATGGAGATCATTCGCATCGCCGGCTACACCGAGGATGAGAAGATCGAGATCGCCCGGCGCCACCTGATCCCCAAGATCCTGCGCGAGCACGGGCTGGTGGAGAAGGAGTTCGGCGTCGACGACGAGGCGTTGAAGACCGTTATCCGGCGCTTCACGCGCGAGGCCGGCGTCCGCAACCTCGAGCGCGAGTTGGCGACGCTCGCCCGCAAGAGCGTCAAGGAGCTGATCCTCTCGAAGAAGAAGTCGATCAAGATCACGCCCAAGAACATCGAGGATTTCCTCGGCGTTCCGCGCTTCCGCTACGGCGAGGTCGAGGAAGAGGATCTGGTCGGCCTGGTGACCGGCCTGGCATGGACCGAGGTGGGCGGCGAGCTGCTGACCATCGAAGGCGTCATGATGCCGGGCAAGGGCAAGATGATCGTCACCGGCAACCTCCGCGACGTGATGAAGGAATCGATCTCTGCGGCGGCTTCCTATGTCCGCAGCCGGGCGATCGATTTCGGCATCGAGCCGCCCAAGTTTGACAAGAGCGACATCCATGTCCACGTGCCGGAAGGCGCCACGCCGAAGGACGGCCCGTCGGCCGGCGTCGCCATGGTCACGGCCATCGTCTCGGTGATGACCGGCATTCCGGTCCGCAAGGACGTGGCGATGACCGGCGAAATCACGCTGCGCGGGCGTGTGCTGCCGATCGGCGGCCTCAAGGAGAAGCTGCTGGCGGCGCTGCGCGGCGGCATCAAGCGGGTGCTCATCCCGGAGGACAACGCCAAGGATCTGGCGGACATCCCGGAGAACGTGAAGAGCGGCCTGGATATCGTGCCGGTGGCGCGCATGGACGAGGTGCTGAAACAGGCTCTGGTCCGCGCTCCGGTGGCCATCGAGTGGAAGGAAGCCAAAGAGGCGGCGACGCCAGTGGTTGCCGACGACGACAACCAGGGCGCCCTCGTTGCGCACTAAGGATTTGAAATAACAAGAGAAAGCGCGCCTGCCCGATGGCCGGCGCGCTTTTTTTGTGCATAGCTACACTTCGATCAAAATCGCGGGATTCCGCCGTTTTTGCTTGCCAGAGGCGATTTTTGGCAGGACTGTCCACGGCGAAGTCGACGGCGCGAATCGCTTTCGGCTCTGACGAGGGAAAGGGAGTTTCCATGAACAAGAATGATCTGATCGCGGCTGTGGCTGAGCGGACCGGCATGTCCAAGGCTGGGGCCGGGCAGGCAGTCGATGCAACCTTCGACGCCATTACCGATTCACTGAAGACAGGCACGGAAGTGAAGATCATTGGGTTCGGCAACTTCGCGGTCGCCAAGCGCGCCGCCAGCGTCGGACGCAATCCGCGCACCGGTGAGGCGATCAACATCGCCGCATCGAAGACCCCAAAGTTCAAGGCCGGCAAAGGCCTCAAAGACGCCGTCAACCGCTGATCGGCAACCGCCCGTTCTTCTCGACAGGCCCCGCGTCGTGCGCGGGGCCTTGTCATTCCGGAGCGGGTCTGCGGGTCGCGGCGGGCCAAACTGGCTTGCAACGCCGGCTCGCGGGCATCTAAATGCTGGCGCAAAAGACGGGCGGTTAGCTCAGTTGGTAGAGCGCCACGTTTACACCGTGGATGTCGGGAGTTCGAGCCTCTCACCGCCCACCATCCTGCGTTGCCCCTTGGGCTCCGCCGGACGTGCCCGGTTCAGTCTGTCGGGCGATTTCGCGTCCGCCGCGCCTGACAAATCCTTGACTTGCCAGGGGCGGTCGCTTAACTCCAGCCGGCGCGCCGCTTGGAGCGCGCGCAAAACGCCCGCGGGGGCGTAGCTCAGTTGGTTAGAGTGCCGGCCTGTCACGCCGGAGGTCGCGGGTTCGAGCCCCGTCGCTCCCGCCAGTTTTTCCAATCAGGACCGAATTCGTCTTACCGGGCCACAATGGCGTTGCGCAGCGCCAGCGGACGGTCGATGCCGCGGAGGTGCTCGATGCCTTCGCCAGTGCCCATGACATGGATCTCGCCGTAGCCGAGCAGCCGGCCCCAGAACGACTGGTCGACCGTGACCGACTCCACTTTTTCCATGTTCATTTCGGCCGTATGACGCCGAATGAAGCCCCTCTTGTATATGACGCGGAGATTGGTCACCGCGATCTCGGTAATCCACTGGTGGAACCAGGCCCGCGCCGCTTGAACCAGCGCGATGACCGCGAAGATCGCCGCCCCAATCTGTGCATAGGGGACGGCTTCCGGGCTTATGTCGGCCTGGGACACGGCCAGCAGGACAAGCGCAATCAAAACGCTGAAGAGCGCCCAGCCGTAGATGATCCAGTGCAGCTTGCCGCGAAAAAGCACGGTCTCCTGAGGCTGCAGGACACTGTTGACGTAGCTCATCGCCGCCCCTCCGCTTGGCCGGCGCGATGGTACGGTTGCGCCTCGGTCAATGCAACGCGCAGCGGCCCTGATTGCGACGATTGGTTCGGGTCTTTGTGACTTGCGACTCCGCGCCTGCTCGGCTAAGCCACCACATCCTTTCACAGCCCGGAACCGTTACAGGGTTGGGGCTGGCAATCGTGGCATCCGGCTAGGCAGGGGGCGACCTTGTCGGTATGCTGCAGCGCGATAAGTTGATGCTGGGGGCGGGGCTCGCGGACGGTTTTGGCCGCGATGACCGGAGAGCGGAATGGACAGCCTTCTAAGCGCCTATCTGCCGATCGTGGTGTTCATGGGCATCGCGGCAATCATCGGTCTGGCGCTTCTCGTTGCTCCCTTCGTCATTGCCTACAAGAGCCCGGACGCGGAGAAGCTGTCGGCCTATGAGTGCGGCTTCGCCGCCTTCGACGACGCTCGCATGCAGTTCGACATCCGCTTCTATCTGGTCGCCATCCTGTTCATCATCTTCGACCTTGAAGTGGCCTTCCTGTTCCCGTGGGCGGTCTCCTTCGGCACGCTCGGCTGGGTGGGCTTCTGGTCGATGATGGCGTTCCTCGCCGTGCTGACCATCGGTTTTGTCTACGAGTGGCGCAAGGGAGCGCTCGAATGGGATTGACCGCCCCCGCCGACAAGCCGCTCGTCGATGCCGGCGGCCGGCCGCTCAAGCGCACCACCGACCCGTATTTCGTCGAGATCAACAACGAGCTCGCCGACAAGGGCTTTCTGGTCACCGCCACCGACGACCTGATCACCTGGGCCCGCACCGGCTCGCTGATGTGGATGACCTTCGGGCTCGCCTGCTGCGCCGTCGAGATGATGCAGGCGTCGATGCCGCGCTACGACGTGGAGCGCTTCGGCTTCGCGCCGCGCGCCAGCCCGCGCCAGTCGGATGTCATGATCGTCGCCGGCACGCTGACCAACAAGATGGCGCCGGCGCTGCGCAAGGTCTACGACCAGATGCCGGAGCCGCGCTACGTCATTTCGATGGGCTCGTGCGCCAACGGCGGCGGCTATTATCATTATTCCTATTCGGTCGTGCGTGGGTGCGACCGTATCGTTCCGGTCGATATCTACGTGCCCGGCTGTCCGCCGACCGCCGAGGCGTTGGTCTACGGCGTCCTTCTCCTGCAGAAGAAGATCCGGCGCACCGGGACAATCGAGCGCTGAGGCGGTCAGGGGAACCGGGGTCGTGGACGAGACACTCAAGGAGCTCGGAGACTACATCGCGGCCGTGCGCGGCGATGCCGTCGCCGGTTGGCAGGTGGCCCATGGCGAGCTGACGGTCACCGTGGCGGCCAACGAGATCGTGCCCTTCGTGCGCTTCCTGCGCGACGATCCGCGCCTGGCCTTCATCAACCTGACCGATGTCTGCGGCGTCGACTGGCCGCAGCGCGAAAAGCGCTTTGACGTCGTCTATCACTTCCTCAGCCCGCGCCAGAACCAGCGCATCCGCGTCAAGATTGCGACCGACGAGGCGACGCCGGTGCCCTCGATCACGTCGATCTTTCCGGGCGCCGACTGGTTCGAGCGCGAGGCTTACGACTTCTACGGCATCCTCTTCACCGGCCACCCGGACTTGCGCCGGATCCTCACCGACTACGGCTTCGAGGGGCATCCGCTGCGCAAGGACTTCCCGCTCACCGGCTATGTCGAGGTGCGCTACGACGACGAGCAGAAGCGGGTCGTCTACGAGCCGGTGAAGCTCGCCCAGGAATTCCGCGATTTCGATTTCCTCTCGCCGTGGGAAGGCACGGATTACGTGCTGCCGGGGGATGAGAAGGCGAAGCAGTAATGGCTGAGACCGACGTCCGCACCTTCAACATCAATTTCGGCCCGCAGCACCCGGCGGCGCACGGCGTGCTGCGCCTGGTGCTGGAGCTCGACGGCGAGATCGTCGAGCGCGTCGATCCGCATGTCGGCCTGCTCCACCGCGGCACCGAGAAGCTGATCGAGCACAAGACCTATCTGCAGGCGGTGCCCTATTTCGACCGGCTCGACTACGTCGCGCCGATGAACCAGGAGCACGCCTTCGCGCTCGCCGTGGAGAAGCTCACCGGCATCACCGTGCCGCGCCGCGGCCAGTTGATCCGCGTGCTCTATTGCGAGATCGGCCGCCTGCTCAACCACCTCCTCAACGTCACCACCCACGCGCTCGACGTGGGCGCGCTGACGCCGCCGCTGTGGGGTTTCGAGGAGCGCGAGAAGCTGATGGTCTTCTACGAGCGCGCCTCCGGCAGCCGCATGCACGCGGCCTATTTCCGCCCCGGCGGGGTGCATCAGGACCTGCCGCAGAAGCTCATCGACGATATCGGCGAATTCTGCGACCCGTTCCTGAAGGTGCTCGACGACATCCACGGCCTGTCTGACCGACAACCGCATCTTCAAGCAGCGCAACGTCGATATCGGCGTCGTCAGCCTGGAGGACGCCTGGAAATGGGGCTTCTCCGGCGTCATGGTGCGCGGCTCCGGCGCGGCCTGGGACCTGCGCAAGGCGCAGCCCTACGAGTGCTACGCCGAGATGGATTTCGACATTCCCGTCGGCAAGAACGGCGACTGCTACGACCGGTATCTCATCCGCATGGAGGAGATGGTCCAGTCGGTCAGGATCATGAAGCAGTGCGTCGCCAAGCTGAACGAGCCCGAGGGCAAGGGTCCGGTCACCTCCGATGACGGCAAGGTGGTGCCGCCCAGCCGCGGCGAGATGAAGCGCTCGATGGAGGCGCTCATCCACCACTTCAAGCTCTACACCGAGGGCTATCACGTGCCGGCCGGCGAGGTTTACGCCGCCGTCGAGGCGCCCAAGGGCGAGTTCGGCGTCTATCTGGTCGCCGACGGCACCAACAAGCCCTATCGCTGCAAGATCAAGGCGCCGGGCTTCGCCCATCTCTCCGCCATGGATCACATCACCCGCGGCCACATGCTGGCCGACGTGACCGCGATCCTCGCCTCGCTCGACATCGTCTTCGGGGAGGTCGACCGCTGATGGCCGTCCGTCGTCTTGCCGAGAAGCAGCCCGAAAGCTTCGCCTTCACGCCCGAGAACCTGGAATGGGCGAAGAAGGAGATGGCCAAATACCCCGCGGGCCGTCAGGCCTCGGCGGTGATCTCGCTGCTGTGGCGGGCCCAGGAGCAGGAAGGCTGGGTGACCGAGCCGGCGATCCGCGCCGTCGCCGAGCTGCTCGGCATGGCCCATATCCGCGTGCTCGAGATCGCCACCTTCTACACCATGTTCAACCTCGAGCCGGTCGGCGCCAAGGCGCACATCCAGGTGTGCGGCACGACGCCCTGCTGGCTGCGCGGCGCCAACGATCTCAAGGAGGTCTGCCACCGCCGCATCGGCGCCGAGCACCACCTGTCCGACGACGGCGACTTCTCCTGGGAGGAGGTCGAGTGCCTCGGCGCCTGCGTGAATGCGCCGATGGTGCAGATCGGGGCCGACACCTACGAGGACCTGACGGCGGAGAGCTTCGAGAAGCTCATCGACGACATCGCCGCCGGCCGCCCGCTGAAGCCCGGCACCCAGATCGACCGCCAGTTTCGGCGCCGCTCGGCGGGCCGACGACGCTGCTTGAGACCCGACAGCGCCGGCGCGGCGACCGCGGTCGTCGAGACGGTGCAGCCGAAGGGCTGGAGGCCCGCGCGACGGCAAGGCGGACGATCTCAAGCGCATCTCCGGCGTCGGCCCGAAGATCGAGGACTGCTCAACGCGCGCGGCATCTTCCACTACGACCAGATCGCCGGCTGGAGCGAGGCCGAGATCGCCTGGGTGGACGACGACCTGAAATTCAAGGGCCGCATCGGGCGCGAGGACTGGATCGGCCAGGCCAAGATCCTGGCCGGCGGCGACCGAATTCTCCCGCGTCGACGAGGCAAAGAAGAGCTGACCGACCATGCTTGCCGACAAGGACCGCATCTTCACCAATCTCTACGGCCTGCACGACCGCGGCCTGAAGGGCGCCATGGCGCGCGGCGCCTGGGATGGCACCAAGGCGATCCTCGACAAGGGCCGCGACGGCGATCATCAACGAGATCAAGGCGTCGGGCCTGCGCGGCCGCGGCGGCGCCGGCTTCCCGACCGGCCTCAAATGGTCGTTCATGCCCAAGGAGATCGGCGAGCGGCCGCATTATCTGGTCGTCAATGCCGACGAATCCGAGCCCGGCACCTGCAAGGACCGCGAGATCCTGCGCCACGACCCGCATCTGCTGGTCGAGGGCTGCCTGGTCGCCGGCTTCGCCATGGGCGCCCACACCGCCTTCGTCTATGTGCGCGGCGAGTTCATCCGCGAGCGCGAGCACTTCCAGGCCGCGGTCGACGAAGCCTATGAAGCGGGCCTGATCGGCAAGAACAACAAGAACGGCTGGGACTTCGACATCGTCGTCCACCACGGCGCCGGCGCCTATATCTGCGGCGAGGAGACCGGCCTGCTCGAAAGCCTGGAAGGCAAGAAGGGCATGCCGCGGCTGAAGCCGCCGTTCCCGGCCGCTGTCGGCGTCTATGGCTGCCCGTCCACGGTCACCAACGTCGAGTCGATTGCCGTCGCGCCGACCATCATGCGCCGCGGCGCCGCCTGGTTCGCCGGCTTCGGCCGGCCGAACAACACCGGCACCAAGCTCTTCTGCATCTCCGGCCACGTCGAGAAGCCGTGCACGGTGGAAGAGGAGATGGGCATCACGCTGCGCGAGCTGATCGAGCGCCATGCCGGCGGCGTGCGCGGCGGCTGGGACAACCTGCTCGCCGTCATCCCCGGCGGCGCCTCGGTGCCCTGCCTGCCGGCCTACATGTGCAACGACCTGATCATGGATTTCGACGCGCTGCGCGACGTCAAGTCGGGCCTCGGCACGGCCGCGGTCATCGTCATGGACAAGTCGACCGACATCGTGCGGGCGATCTCGCGCCTGTCCTACTTCTACAAGCACGAGAGCTGCGGCCAGTGCACGCCTTGCCGCGAGGGCACCGGCTGGATGTGGCGGGTGATGGAGCGCATGGCCGAAGGGCGCGCCGAGAAGCACGAGATCGACATGCTGCTCGAGGTCACCAAGCAGATCGAGGGCCACACCATCTGCGCGCTGGGCGACGCGGCGGCCTGGCCGGTGCAGGGCCTCATCCGCCATTTCCGCGCCGAGATCGAGCGGCGCATCGACACCTATCACCGGGTGCACCCCGATTTCGGCGCGCCGGCGATGACCGAGGCGGCGGAGTAGGGACGCATGGACGAGACCCGCCACCTCGCCGAGTTCAACGTCGCGCGGATCGCCTATCCGCTCGACGATCCGCGCATGGCCGAGTTCGTCGACAATGTCGAGCGCGTCAACAAGCTCGCCGAGAAGATCGAGGGTTTCGTGTGGCGGCTTCAGGACTATAGCGGCCACGCCATGAACATGCGGGTCTATGACGACCCGACGATCCTGCCAAACCTGACGCTGTGGCGGAACGAGGAGGCGCTGGAGCGTTTCGTCTGGCAGACGCTGCACGGGCGCTTCTATCGCCGGCGCGAGACCTGGTTCGCACCCATGGAGACGCCGCTGGTGATGTGGTGGGTGGAGGCCGGCGAGCGGCCGACATGGAAGAGGGCGTCAGGCGGCGCGATCACCTAATCGCGCACGGACCCAGCGACCACCGCCTTCGGCTGGGAGAGCCTGCCGAACGCGGCTTTGTGGAAGACCCAACGCGGCATGAAACTCGACGAGCGCGCGGCATGACCAAGATCATCGTCGACGGCAAAGAAATCGACGTCCCGGCCGAATACACGCTGCTCCAGGCGTGCGAGGCGGCGGGCGCCGAGATTCCGCGCTTCTGCTTCCACGAGCGGCTGTCGATCGCCGGCAATTGCCGCATGTGCCTGATCGAGGTGAAGGGCGGTCCGCCCAAGCCGCAGGCGAGCTGCGCCATGGCCGTGCGCGACCTGCGCCCCGGCCCCAATGGCGAACCGCCGGAGATGTTCACCAAGTCGAAGATGGTGAAGAAGGCGCGCGAGGGGGTGATGGAGTTCCTGCTCATCAATCACCCGCTCGATTGCCCGATCTGCGACCAGGGCGGCGAGTGCGACCTGCAGGACCAGGCGATGGCCTACGGCGTCGACGGCAGCCGCTTCCAGGAGAACAAGCGCGCCGTCGAGGACAAGTATATCGGGCCGCTGGTCAAGACGACCATGACCCGCTGCATCCAGTGCACGCGCTGCATCCGCTTCTCGGCCGAGGTAGCCGGCATCGAGGATCTCGGCGCCACCGGCCGCGGCGAGGACATGGAGGTCACCAGCTATCTCGAGCAGGCCATGCGCTCCGAGCTGCAGGGTAACGTCATCGACCTTTGCCCGGTCGGCGCGCTGACCTCCAAACCTTACGAGTTCCATGCCCGGCCGTGGGAGCTGGTGAAGACGGAATTGATCGACGTCATGGACGCGGTCGGCTGCGCCATCCGCGTCGATACGCGCGGCCGCGAGGTGATGCGCATCCTGCCGCGTCTCAACGAGGCGGTGAACGAGGAGTGGATTTCCGACAAGACCCGCTTCATCTGGGACGGGCTGAGGACCCAGCGCCTCGACAAGCCCTACGTGCGCCGCAACGGCCGCCTGCAGCCGGCGACCTGGGGCGAGGCGTTCGCCGCCATCGCCGAAAAGGTGAAGGCGGTCAAGCCGGAGCGCATGGGCGCCTTGGTCGGCGATCTCGCCGCAGTCGAAGAGATCTATGCCCTGGGCGAGCTGATGACCGCCCTCGGGGTCAAGAACCTCGATTGCCGCGAGCAGGGCGACAAGCTCGACCCGGCGGCGGGCCGCGCCAGCTACATCTTCAACCCGACCATCGCCGGCATCGAGCAGGCCGACGCCATCCTCATCGTCGGCTCCAATCCGCGCCACGAGGCGGCGGTGCTCAACGCCCGCATCCGCAAGCGCTGGCGCATGGGCGGAGTGCCGGTCGGGCTCGTCGGCGAGGCGGTGGACCTCACCTATCCCTACGACTATCTCGGCGCCGGGCCGCAGAGCCTGACTGAGCTTGCCGAAGGCTCTTCGGGCTTCGGCAAGATTCTGGCCGAAGCCAAACGGCCGCTGATCCTGGTCGGGCAGGGGGCTCTCGCCCGTCCCGACGGTCCGGAGGTTCTGGCTCTGGCCGCCAGGATCGCCACTGTGGGCACCCGTGACGAGGGCTGGAACGGCCTTGCCGTCCTGCACACGGCGGCGGCCCGCGTCGGCGCGCTCGACCTCGGCTTCGTACCGCGCGATGGCGGCCTCGACACTGTGGGCATGGTAGCCGCTGCCGCCACCGGCGAGATCGATCTCATCTTCCTGCTCGGCAACGACGCCATCGACATGCAGGCGCTCGGCGCCGCCTTCGTCGTCTACATCGGCACCCACGGCGACGCCGGCGCCCATCGCGCCGACGTGATCCTGCCAGGTGCCGCTTATACTGAAAAATCAGCGACTTACGTGAATACCGAGGGCCGCGTGCAGCTGGCCGAGCGGGCGGCTTTCCCGCCCGGCGACGCGCGCGAGGACTGGGCGATCCTGCGCGCCCTGTCGGATGTGCTCGGGACCCGGCTGCCCTTCGACACGCTGGCTGAGCTGCGTGCCAGGCTCTACGCCGTCCATCCCCGCTTCATGCGCATCGACCAGATCGAGCCTGGTTCGCTCGATGACGTGAAGGCACTGGCCGCGCGCGCCGGCAAGGCGGGCGGCGAGCCGTTCAAGAACGTGATCGGCGATTTCTATCTGACCAACCCCATCGCGCGTGCATCCGCGGTGATGGCCGAGTGCTCGGCGCTGGCCGCCGGCAGGCTGGCAACGGCGGCGGAGTGAGAAGGGCATGAGCGGCTTCATCTCAACCTACGTCGTGCCCGGCATCATCATGGTGGCCGAGAGCCTGTTGCTGCTGGTCAGCCTGCTCATCTTCATCGCCTTCATTCTTTACGCCGACCGCAAGATCTGGGCGGCGGTGCAGATGCGCCGCGGCCCCAACGTCGTCGGCCCCTGGGGCCTGCTGCAGAGCTTCGCCGACCTCTTCAAGTTCGTCTTCAAGGAGCCGATCGTCCCCTCCGGCGCCAACAAGGGCGTCTATCTGCTGGCGCCGCTAGTGACCTCCGTCCTGGCGATGTCCGCCTGGGCGGTGATCCCGTTCCAGGCCGGCGTGGTGATCGCCAATATCAATGTCGGCATCCTCTACATCTTCGCCATTTCCTCGCTCGGCGTGTACGGCATCATCATGGCCGGCTGGGCGTCGAACTCGAAGTACCCCTTCCTCGGCGCGCTGCGCTCTGCCGCCCAGATGGTCTCCTACGAGGTCTCCATCGGCTTCGTCATCATCACGGTCCTGCTTGCCGCCGGCTCGCTCAACCTCTCAGACATCGTGACCTCGCAGCAGGGCGGGCTGGGCACGCGGCTCGGGCTCCCCAACAGCTTCCTCGACTGGTACTGGCTGCCGCTCTTCCCGATGTTCATCGTCTTCTTCATCTCGGCGCTGGCCGAGACCAGCCGGCCGCCCTTCGACCTGCCGGAAGCGGAATTGGAACTGGTCGCCGGCTACGCGGTGGAATACTCCTCGACGCCATTCCTGCTCTTCTTCCTCGGCGAATACGTGGCCATCTGCGTCATGTGCGCGATGACCACCATCCTCTTCCTCGGCGGCTGGCTGCCGCCGATCGCGGTTCCGCCGTTCACCTGGATTCCCGGCATCATCTGGTTCGTGCTCAAGGCGTGCTTCGTCTTCTTCATGTTTGCCATGGTGAAGGCGTTCGTGCCGCGCTACCGCTACGACCAGTTGATGCGGCTGGGCTGGAAGGTGTTCCTGCCGTTGTCGCTGTTCATGGTCGTTCTGGTGGCGGCATTCCTGCAACTGACGGGCTGGGCTTGAGGCGAGACGATGCGACTTGACCAATCTGCCAGGGCG
Source organism: uncultured Alphaproteobacteria bacterium (assembly GCA_963750065.1). GTDB lineage: Bacteria > Pseudomonadota > Alphaproteobacteria > Rhizobiales > Kaistiaceae > CAVSRC01. Next base: position 1,556 of record CAVVPK010000018.1, on the reverse strand, counting down.
CTCTTCCTCACCGACTTCGTGTCGGCGATGTTCCTGTCGTTCCGCTATTTCTTCGGCAAGAAGGCGACGCTTAACTATCCCTACGAGAAGGGGCCGGTGAGCCCGCGCTTCCGCGGCGAGCACGCGCTGCGCCGCTACCCCAACGGCGAGGAGCGTTGCATCGCCTGCAAGCTGTGCGAGGCGATCTGCCCGGCGCAGGCGATCACCATCGAGGCCGGTCCGCGCCGCAACGACGGCACCCGCCGCACGACCCGCTACGACATCGACATGGTCAAGTGCATCTACTGCGGCTTCTGCCAGGAGGCCTGCCCCGTCGACGCCATCGTCGAGGGGCCGAACTTCGAGTTCGCCACCGAGACCCGCGAGGAACTGTATTTCGACAAGGACAAGCTGCTGGCCAACGGCGACCGCTGGGAACGCGAGATCGCCAACAACATCAAGATGGACGCGCCCTACAGATGATGGTTCGCCACACATCGAGACGGGGATTGGAGACGGCCGGTCTGGTCGCCGGCGCGCTGCTGGCCGCCGCCAGCATGCCCGCCGCCGCCGAATTTTCCGTGCGCCGGGACGTTCCGGCTGCCGCCAACCCCAGCGAGCTCTGCGAACCCGCCCGCTGGACCGGCCAAGCTGCCGCCGCCGCGCCGGTCACCAGGATCGCCGATCAGCTAGACGCCGGATGGTGGGTTGTGCTGGCGACGGTTCCCGCCGATACGGATGTCCAGGCAAGCGTGCGGAAGTTCGAGGATTGCGGGCTGCATCCGTTCAACGACTTCTCGAGCAAGTTCGATGGCTTCAAGCCCGGCTTCCAGGTCGTGGTCGATGGGGCTTATGGAACGCGGTCCGAAGCGGAAAGCGTCAGGTCTGCCGCATCCGGCTGCGCCCCTGACGCCTATGTGAAACGGGCACGATATTTGGGCGAATGACGTGATCCTCTCGGCGCTCTTCTTCTACTTGTTCTCGGCGGTCACCATCGCCTCGGCGATCATGGTCGTTGGCGCCCGCAACCCTGTCCATTCGGTGCTCTTCCTGATCCTCGCCTTCTTCAATTCGGCCGGACTGTTCGTGCTGCTCGGCGCCGAGTTCCTGGCGATGATCCTGGTCGTCGTCTATGTCGGCGCCGTGGCGGTGCTCTTCCTCTTCGTGGTGATGATGCTCGATGTCGATTTCGTCGAGCTGCGCCAGGGCTTTCTCAATTATCTGCCGGTCGGCGCGCTGGTCGGCATCGTTCTGCTCGCCGAGCTTCTGGTCGCGCTCGGCGGCTGGGCCTTCGCCCCGCACACGGCCACCCATGTCGTGCTGCCGATCGCCGGCGCCATGACCAACACGGCCGCGCTCGGCGACGTGCTCTACACCCGCTACATCTTCTTCTTCCAGGCGGCGGGCATGGTTCTGCTGGTTGCCATGATCGGCGCCATCGTGCTCACGCTGCGCCACAAGCCCAACGTCAAGCGCCAGTCGATCGCCGACCAGGTTGCGCGCACGCCGGCCACGGCCATCGAGGTACGCAAGGTCGAGCCGGGGAGGGGGATCTGATGACCATCGGCCTGTCGCAC
>CAVVPK010000017.1:0-62135 GCA_963750065.1 uncultured Alphaproteobacteria bacterium | reverse complement strand
CGACCGTCCATGCCTGCCAGGGCGCGGCCAGCGGCGGGAGCTTTGCTGTCTATGCCGCGCGCAGTTCGGTCGCAACCACGCTCGCCTACCCGGTCGACGCCGCGGACCTTGTGCTGCCACTGTTCGAGGCGCTCGGGCTTGAGGGAAACACGCCGGATCTCGGCATCGGCGTCGATCTGAGCCTTGCCGGGTTCGTCGCGCTGACGGGGATGGTCGACGCGTTGCGCGAGGCCGAGGCCGAGGCGATGCTGGCACGCGATGAAGAGCCGGTTGTCGGCATTTCAAAAGCGGCCATAGCGCTTTCCCTGAAACTCGGCTGGACCTCGGGGGATGATCGCTGGCTGGTGCCGATGGCGCGCCGCATGTTGCCCGTGCCAGTCGACATCGACCAGCGCCAGGTCGAAAAGGGACTTGAGGATCTCCTCGCCCTCGACCTGGTCCGGCGCCTCGATGAGGGCAGGCTTTTCGGTTTCTCGTCCGATTTCGAACTACCGAGACGAACCCTGTCGGCACCCTTCGCCTTCGGGCTTCTGGCACTGAACGAGACGAGCGGTGCCGGCACCTCCCAAGCCTTCGTAACCGGCCTCAGGACGCTTGGAGCACTCTGGGCCATCCAGTTTGTCGCCGGCACGCCACCCCTTATGCGGATCAGGACGCTCACCGAAGCCGATCTTCTCGGGCTGCTCAGCGAACTCATTGCGCGGCCGCCCGTCGTCGAACCACGCTCAGTGGCCCAAGCCCCGAACGCAGCAGACGCCACAGCGCCGAAGGATTCGGCTGAACCGGCCCATCGCTTCTGTACCAACTGCGGCACACCGCTGCCGGAGGGCGCGCGGTTCTGCGTCGGTTGCGGCAAACAGGTTTGAAAAAGGCAACGGGGACACGGAAATGACGCTTCTCGACTGGCTTCGGAAGCTCGGCATCCTTCGGTTCGGCGTCAAAAAGGCGGTCTGGCACGGTGGCAAGGACCTGCCGGCCGAGATGCTGATGGACGACATCTACAGTGCGGAGCACGACCTCGTCACCAAAAAGGACCTGGCCGCCCTGGCCGGCAAGACCGGCAACACCGACGGGAAGGCGCAGTTCTGCGCTGCGTGTGGGGCGAAACTCGAAGCCCGTGCCAAGTTCTGCGCCGCCTGCGGGCATGAAGTCTAGCGCCCGGACGCGTCGATTTCGGTCCGGTCGTGAGGCTTGTTCAGGGGCTGGAAAACAAAGGGTCCGCTGCCGGCAGACCAAAAAAGGGAGGACGACAGATGAGCTTCTGCGCACATTGCGGAACCCAGTTGCCGGCCGAAGCGCGTTTTTGCCCGTCTTGCGGGGCGCCGCGAGCCGGTGAAGCCGTCACTCCGGCGAGCCCCGCGCCCGGACCCGCCCAGAGCCGGTCCGTACCGGCAGCGCCGCCAGCCGGCGAGACGGTGTCGGTACATCCGGCTTCGGGGGACATCGTGCTGGCCAGCATCGGGCGGCGCGCCTTCGCCCACATCATCGATTTCATCCCGGTCGCGGTCATCTACGGCATTGTCGGCTCGATCGTGGCGACACGGACCGGAGGCATGACCGAGAACGGTTTCGAGATGAAGGATGGGCCAGCGCTCGTCGCCATTGCCATCACCTATCTCGTCGTCCTGTTCTATTTCACAGTTTTCGAGGCGCTGCCGGCCGGGAAGACCTTCGGGAAGATGCTGGTCGGCATCCGCGTCGCCGATGTGTCGGGCGGCAAAGCGAGTTTCGGCCAGGCTTTCATGCGCAATCTTCTGCGCCTGATCGACGGGCTTCTGCTCTATCTGGTCGGCCTGATCCTCGCTCTCAATTCCAAACGAAAACAGCGGCTCGGCGACCAGGTCGCCCATACGATCGTCCTCAGGACCACCAAGGTGGCGAAAGCCGAGCCGGCTGACCGCACCAAGGCCAAGGTCCGCTTCTCGATGGGCAGCAACGATCCAACGAGCTATCTGGACCAATAGACAGCATTCCGGCCAACAAGACTGCGTTTCAGAACGAGATTCAAGCCGTTAATGCCTGCGAGACGGGCAGCAAGGTGCTTGCCGGCATCGGTCGCGGGATCGGCTACTACAATGCTTCGCGTCCGCACTCTTACTTCGGTCGATGACTGAAAAGCAAAGGAGGCTGCCGAAGCAGCCTCCTCGAATTGTCGTCCGTCAGGGATCAATAGCCGGGTTGCTCCCGGAACGACGGATCGTTGATGTCGTAGATGAAGGCACCCGCGTCCCGCTTCTTCATGTAGTCGTCATGGAAGAAGGGAACCAGCTTGTCGACGTTGATGTTGCTCTTGTTGAACGGAATGACGGAGACGAAGACGGCCTTCTTGTAGGGCTTGCCCGCGAAGTAGGCCTTGATCTGCTGGCTGGCGATGTCCGCTTCCAGCGTCGCGGTCTCGTTCACGTCCATCGTGGTCGTGCCGTCGGCAACCCACTTCCACGACTTCTCCTTGCCGTTGCTCGAGCCGAGCCAGTACTTGCTCGGATCGAGACCGGCTTCTTGCATCGCCTGCAGGGCGCCAGCCATCATCTCGTCGTTCTCGACATAGGCGCCGTCGAAGCCGTCGGGCCCGAGGCTGGTGATCGCGTCCTGCATGACCTTCTTGGCGGGATCGGCGAACCATCCGCCCGAACCCCAGAACACGACCTGGAGGTCCTTGCCGCCGGCGCCCTTGACGCCGACGTTCTGGGCGAGGTTGCCGATGTCCTTGCCGGCTTCCGCGTACGACTTCAGGAACCCTTCGGTCTGACCGGCGGCGGTGCCCTGACCGAGCTTACCCTCGATCATGATCACCTTCTTCACATTGTGCTCCATTGCGGACTTGCCGGCGAGCTCACCGATGTACACCCAGTCGTAACCAGCGAAACCGGCGAGGCCGGGCTCGTTCGGCGGATTGTGCGTCAGATGGAACTCCGGAATGCCGGCGTCCTTGGCCAGCTTCAGGGTCTTCGAAGTCGTCTCCGGCGAGTTCTGGACCACCAGTAGCGCGTCGACGCCCTGGGTGATGAAGTTCTCGACGGCAGCGATCTGCTCCGGCGCGGTTCCCTGTCCGACGACGTCGAGCACGGTCCAGCCTTCGCGTTCCGCCAGGGTCTTGAAGACCTCGAAGCCTGCTTTGTAAAAGTCATCGGAAGCGTCCATGTAGTAGCCGATGACCTTGCCCGCCGCCTGTGCGCCGGTCGCAAAGGGCAAGGCGCCCAGGGCGACCGCGGCCATGAGGCCGAATACCAGTTTCTTCATTTCACCTACTCCCTTTTCTGCTTCTTTTTGTGTTTGGTCCCGAGACTTCACACGGATGAACCTTGCTCACCTGCCTGCACGACTGCTCAATCGTGTGTCCCCCCTTTCTTCGCCGCCGCCATCATGGTGCGTGCTCTTGCCTGCTCGCGCTTCAAGGCCAGGAATTCGGATATCTGCGAGGAGACATCGCCCGCCGACACCGCGATGATGACGACGAGACCCTTGGCCAAGAATTGAACCTCGGACGGAAGGCGCAGCATGTTCATCGCGTTCGCGATCGATCCAAGGAAGAAGACCCCGATCAGCGTTCCGACGATGTTTCCCTTGCCGCCGCTGAGTGCCGTGCCGCCGATGACCACCATGGCGATCGTGTCGATCTCCAGGCCCTGGCCGAGCGTGATGATTCCGGTGTTGATGCGCGCCAGAAGCATTGTCGCCCCGATGCCCACCAGCAGGCCCTGGACCACATACACCGACAGCCGCATGTTCTTGACGTCGATGCCGGCGAGGAACGCGGCGCGGGCGTTGGTGCCGACGGCGTAGATGCGCCTGCCGTACTTGGTGTAGGTCAGCACCAATCCGCCGATCAGCGCGATCGCGAAGAAGACCAGCACATAAGGCGGGATGCGGAGGACCAGACCAGTGACCGGGTCTCTGGCGCCTTCGATGAGGTTGGTCGTGAGGAAGTCGAGCTCGCCCTTCATCACCACCTCGCGCGAGTTGGAAAGCAGCAGCGCGATGCCCTGGAACGAGATCATCCCGCCGAGCGTGATGATGAACGGTTCGATGCGGGTTCTGGAAATGATGAACCCCATCATGGCCTCGAGCACAACCGCTGAAGCGATGCCGACGAAGATCGACGGCCACACGCCGAGGCCCCATTTGGAGATGCCGAGCGCCACGATGATCGAGACCAGCGAGGCCAGCATGCCGACCGAGAGGTCGATGCCGCCGGATATCATCACCATGGTCATCGAGACCGCGACGATGCCCGGAACGGCGACCTGTTGCAGGATGTTGAGGATGTTGATCGGACTAACGAAGGTCGGGTATTTCGCGCCGCCCGTCGAGATCAGCTGAAGCACCACGATGATCACGACGAAACTGGCAAAGATCGTCAGCACCATCAGGTTCTCGTGCCGCTTGAACAGCGACTCCCTGACCGGCAGTGTCGTGTACGAGATCTCCGGCTTGTTCACGGCTGCTGATCTCCTATTGAAAGGGTGAGGATGTTTTCTTCGGTGATTTCCTCGCCAGCCAGCTCGCCCGCTATCTCTCCTCGCTTGAGAACGATCACGCGATCGCTCATCGACACCACCTCCGGCATGTCCGAGGAGACCATGAGGATGGCCTTGTCCTCCTTCAGCAGGTCGACCATGACTCTGTAGATTTCCTGCTTGGAACCGACGTCGATTCCGTGCGACGGCTCGTCGAAGATGTAGATCTCACCCTCGGTGTTGAACCATTTGCCGAGCACCACCTTCTGCTGGTTGCCGCCCGAGAGATTGACCACCCGGGTGCGCGCGCTCGGGGTCTTGATATCCAGCAACTTGACGTACTTCTCGCCCGTGAGGACGTCGTTCGACGGCCGCACGACGAACTGGCGCGTGTTCACCATGTTGGCCACGGCGATGTTTTCGGCGATCGTCTTTGACAGGAAGAGCCCCGTGCTTTGACGATCCTCGGTGATGAAGCACATCTTGTTGCGGATCGCGTCCTTTGGGCTGGCGTGCTTGACCGGCTTGCCCTCGATCACGATCTGGCCGCGTTCGAGCGGAGCGCTGCCGAAGAGCACCTCCATCAGTTCCGATCGTCCCGATCCGGCCATGCCGGCGATGCCGAGGACCTCGCCGCGATGGAGCTCGAACGAGACGTTGCGAACGCCGTTGCCGGTGACGTTGCGCGCTTCGAGGACCACCTTGCCGCGCGTGACGCGCTCGCGCTCGTAGAAGGTCGATGGGTCGCGCCCGACCATGTCCTTGATCAGCGTCGTCTTGGTGAGACCGGCGATGGGGTACATGCTGACCTTGCGGCCGTCGCGCAGAACGGTGGCGCGATCGCCGATCTGGAAGACCTCGTCGAGGTGATGCGAGATGTAGATGACGCCGATTCCGTCATCCCTGACGGTCTTCACGATATTGAGGAGCGTTTCGATCTCCCGCGAGGAGAACGACGCCGTCGGCTCGTCGAGGATGATGATGTTGCTTTTGAAGATCAGCGCCTTGGCGATCTCGACGATCTTTTGCTGGCCGCTGGTCAGATCGCTCATGCGCATGTCCGGCGAGAGGTCGCTCTTCAGGTAGCGCAGGACGTCTGCGGTCTGCCGCCGCATCTCCTTGCCCTGCATCAGTCCCCATTGGGTGATTTCCGAGCCGGCGAAGATGTTCTCGGTAATGGTCAGGGCACTGAAGATGATGTGCTCCTGGTAGATCGTGTGGATCCCCATGCGCAGGGCGGTGTGCGGCTTCAGCGACACCTCTTTGCCGTTGAAGATGATCTGGCCGCCGTCGTCGGGCTGATAGGCGCCCGAAAGGATCTTGATCAGCGTCGACTTGCCGGCGCCGTTCTCGCCGCAAAGGCAATGGATCTCGCCGCGTTTCAGGTCGAACGAGATGTCTTCCAGTGCTCGCACACCGGGGAACGTTTTCGATATGTGAGACAAGCGCAGAATTTCATCCATGCTTCTACTCACTGACACCGACGACAACTTCCGATGGCGCGTCAGCGCGCCGCGAAGTCCGGTAGTTTCACGATTTCACCGCCCTTGAGTGCCGACTGGTGGGCGCAGATTCCCACCGCGGTCCAGTTCGCCGACTGCTCGACGTTCGGGAAGGGATCGCGATCTTCAAGGAGAGCGGAGACGAACTCGTTGACCAGATGCGGATGCGAGCCGCCGTGACCGCCGCCCTGGATGAACGAGAGATGGTCCTCGTCCACGATGCCTTGCGTGAACTTCCGGATCTCCTTGGGCAGGCGGTGCGCGTAATCCGGCACCTCGACGCGCTCGGCGATCTCCGGCTCTGGCTTCTTGGCCGTGTGCAGCACCGGATTCTCGCCGGTGATGAGCTGCCACTCGAACGACTTCTTCGAACCGTAGACGTCGACGCTCTCGCGATATTGCCGCGCGGTATCCCAGAGGAAACGCCAGATGTGGGCCGCGACGTCGGAGTCCTTGACCTTGATGTGGCAGGATTCGACGGCGAACTTGGAGCCGGAGCGGCGCGCACACTCGTCATTGACCGTGCCCGAGCCGAAGCAGCTCACGTACTCGGCCATGCCGTCGACCATCGCCATCAGCGGGCTGACGACGTGGGTCGCATAGTGCATCGGCACCATGTCCTTCCAGTAGTCCGGCCAGCCTTCCATGTCCTGCGGATGCGATGCCGCTAGATATTGGATCTTGCCGAGCTCACCCTTGTCGTAGAGTTCCTTGATGAACAGGTATTCGCGGCTGTAGACGACCGTTTCGGCCATCATGTATTTGAGGCCGGTCTCGCGGACCAGGCCGACGATCTCCTTGGCCTCGTCCAATCTCGTCGCCATCGGCACGGTGCACATGACGTGCTTGCCTGCCTTCAGTGCCGCGATCGTCTGCGGAGCGTGATCGGGGATCGGGCTGTTGATGTGGACGAAATCCACGTCCGGATCGGTCAGCACCTCGCGGAAATCAGTGTAGCGCGTGGCGATGCCAAACCGGTCGCCGACTTCATCCAATTTGCTCTTCGTCCGCTGACAGATCGCCGCGACTTCCGCGTTCGGATGGGCCTGATAGATCGGAATGAACTCCGAACCGAAGCCGAGTCCAATGAGTCCAACGCGTGCCTTTTTCATGATCCACCTGCCAATTTATGAGGCAGTATGGGAGCCCTCATCAACCTTGAACATGAGCATTCACGCTAGAATGTTGAGATATTTTCCCGGACGTCGATGTGTCGTCAGGCGGGAACCTTGAGCAGGGAATGCCCGCGCACCTGATCGCGATATTCCCGTGGCGTCAGACCGGTTTCCTTCTTGAAGAACACGCTCAGATACTCGGGATGTTCGATGCCGAGGGCTTCGCTGATCTCCGAGAGCGACATGTCCGTTTCTAGGAGAAGCTCGCGCACGGCGTTGGTCCGCACGCGCAGGATTTCCTGGTGCGGCGTGCGGTTCAGCGTCTTTCGGAAGCGGGCTTCGAGAACGCGCCGCGAAAGCGGAACGATGTTGAGGACATCCTCGACCCGGATGTTCTTGTGGGCGTTCTGACGGATGAAGGCGACTGCCTGGGCGACGTGATGATCGTCGACGGTCAACACGTCAGTCGAGACGCGCTTGCGCACGCCGAGCGGTTCGATCGAGTGCTTGCGCCCCGCCAGCTTCACGCCGCTCATCATGCGATCCAAAATCTCGGCCGCATAGGCGCCGGTCCTGAACGAGTTGGGTATGACGCTCGACATCGAGGGCGTCGCCATCTCGCAGAGAAGCTCGTCATTGTCCACGCCGATGACGGCGATGTCCTCGGGCACCATGAAGTCGTAGTAGCGACAGATCTCGAGGAGCTGCTGGCCGCAGGCATCGTAACAGGCGAAGATGCCGACCGGCTTGGGCAGGCTCTCCAGCCACTCCCGGATCGCTTCGCGCTGCGTCCACCAGCGGACGCGCGGTTCCTTGCGGGCCGGAAGATTGAAGATCCTCGATCGGATGATGTCGGGGCGCCCGAGAACGCGCTCGAAGCTCTGTTGCCGCCAGATCGACCAGTTGTAGAACGGGTCGCCGAAGTAGGCGAAATTCTGCAGGCCGCAGTCGCGAAGGTGGTCGAGGGCAAGGCGCGTGATCGCCTCGTCGTCGGTCTCGACCCACGGGATGCCCTCGATCAGGCGCGCGGCACTGACGTCGACCGTCGGCACATCCATGGCCGTTATGATGCGCGCCATGCGCTCGGTTTCGATCCGCGCGATGACCCCGTCGAACTTCCAGTTGCCGGCGAATGACTCGTCGATCTCGTGTCGACCGTGCTCGGTCAGGTAGAGGGTCCAGCCGTGGCGGGTGCGGGAATACTCGTGAATCCCGCGCAGAACGCCGCGGGCGTAGCTGTTCGACGTCTCGACGATGACCGCGACGTTCCGCTCGTCCAATCCCGGCTCCTCCCCGGCCGCACGCCGACGCCGTGGTCACGAAACGGCATCGGCCCAAACGCAAACTATATAGTCGCGTTCGGGCCGCTGCCTACGGGATTATGACAAGGGTCAGCCGAGCAGGTCGCGGAGGAAGCGCGCCCCGCCGCTCGCCAGTTCGTCCTGCGAGGGCGCTAGCGGCCGCCAGATGGCGGCGGCCTTGGCGATTTCGACGGCGCCGGGGGTAAAGGATTCGATGACCACCGGGCCATCGTATTCGATCTCCTTGAGTGCATCGCGGATGCCGACCCAGTCCTGATGGCCGGTGCCGGGGATGCCGCGGTCGTTCTCGCAGGCGTGGAAATGGCCGAGCCTGCCTTTGCCGACCCGGCGGATCGCGTCCGGGATACTCTTTTCCTCGATATTGGCGTGGAACGTGTCGATGTGAACCTTGTAGGCGGGATGGCCGACATCGGCGATCAACCTGAGTGCGTGTTCCGCCAAGGTGATCATGTCGGTCTCGAAGCGGTTGAGCGGCTCGACGCCCATCGTGACGCCGGCGTCGCTCGCGACCTTGCCGAGTTGCCTGAGGTTCGTGACGCACCAGTCCCACTGCTGCTTTCTTTCGTCGTCGGGAATCATGCGCGCCTTGCCAACGGCGGAATAGATCGGTCCGGAAAACAGCGTGCTGCCGACCTCCTCAGCGAACCGGATGCTTTGCTTGACGTAGTCGACGCCTTCCCGCCGGATCGCCGGGTCATCGCTGGAGATGTCGCGTGTGGGCCCGTAGGCGCCACACACCGTCACTTCGAGGCCGTTGTCCTCGGTCATCTTGCGCAAGAGCTTGGTATCGATGATCGACGCATCGTCGAGCGCCACCTCCAGGACGTCGAACCCCATCTGCTTCACCTTGGAGATGAGGTGGAATTCCTTCGTGCTAAATGGCGATGTCCATACCCACGTGTTGACACCGATCTTCATCGTTCAACCTCCCAGAATTGCGGAACCCGGCAGCTAGCCGTCGGCTTCGACAACTCTCTGCGAGCTTGGGTTAGCCTAAATCCGCCGGATCGCGCCGTAATTGAGCATTCGCGCTAGAAAAATGAGATATCTAACCATCGGCTCCGAGCAGGGTGGAGCCGGCATTGCCCCGGCGCTGCCCGAGGATCGCCCGGTCGAAATTCCTTCCAGGCATACCTGATGGTCGGGGAATGTCCGCGATCACGCGCCTTTCGATGGCGTGCCGCGCGAGGCCCCGGAAGTTCTCATACGCCCTGCGTGCTCTGACGGCGAGGACCGTCATGTTGCGGCAGCAACGCATGCGGAATTGATCTGCGCTCACATTGTTGTCCATGCCGCGACAGACCACGTTCGATGTCCGGTCAGGGTCATGAGCGACGATCAAGTGGCGCAATCGGGATGACCGCTTTTCCCCCAAAAGCCGACATGTTCGGCGTCAATGCGGGCGTCCGCGATGCGCCAGTGTGGACGGCGCTCGGTTGGCGAGGGTTTTCTTGATGCACTTCGGTCGGCGGGGGTCCCGATCAATAACTCAAGTGGCCGCGGATGGCATTCGACAGCCGGATGTGCTGGCGCATGAGCATGAGGCGGACACCGTGAAGCCCCATGACGCTCTGTTGTTCGCGGCTCTTCATCTCCACGAAGCGCATCGTCGGCCGGGTATCTGCTGGTCGGCGGCGGCGTCTGGGCCAACAATCCTGTCAAGCTCACCGTCATCGAAGCCGTCGACTGCTTCGACGTCGAACTCGTGCGGATCAAGGTCCTCTCTTGGCTGGGGCGATGACCTCTACGTCGTTTCATCGTGGCAGATGAAGCTAGGCGGCCTCTTCTTCTGGAAGGACGCCATCTTTGCCGCTATGCGCCTCCAGTCCCTCGCCGCGACCAATCAGCCCCGGCTGCTCCTGGGGCCTCCGAACGTCGTCCGGCTCGATGCGCCAACGAATGAGCACTAGGTCCAGCTCGACGACTGGCAGCGCTCGATTCACGAGCTCGCGCCCGCCAGTTTCGCCTCGGCTGGCAGCGCAGACGCCGCACCCCGACTTGGCGGTCTGCTGCTTTGGCGCGCTTGATCCGGACGTCGAAAAAAAGTCCGCTTGCCGCCTGCATGCCCGCGTATTTTCGCTATAGCAACGGCATGAGCAGTTCGCGTGCTCCGACCGATATTCCTGAAGCCATCAGCGAGCTTTTGGCGCAAGCCTTAGCTCAGGTCCGTGCACTTGACCGATCAGGTGGTCTGCACCCGATCAGTCCGCGCCGCGGGCTTAAGCGAGAAGGCGCTGCGCTGTACGTTGGATTGAGTGTTACCAAATTCATGGAGCTCGTAGGACGCGGACTGATGCCCAGGCCGAAGCGGATCGACGGCCGTGTTGTGTGGGATGTCCGGGCGCTGGATCTGGCATTTGACAGTCTGCCAGACGACGCAGCACAGGCTGAAGACACTTGGGCAGACTTCCAGTGACCAAGTTCTCGTTGAAATACGTTCAGGCATTCACTGATCGCCATGGCCACCGGCGCCACTACTTCCGCCGCAACGGGAGGCGAGTGGTTCTGCCTGGCATCCCGGGCTCTGGCGAGTTCATGGATGCCTATGGGGCGGCGCTCGCCGAGCACGCCGCGCCTGAGCCAGCCAAGCGGGAAGCGGCGAAGCCGGGCACCTTCGCCAAACTGGCGGTGGTCTATTTCGCATCGGCCAACTTCCACGACCTATCACCGACCAGCCGCCGCAACTACCGCCGTATCATTGATGGCTTTGTCCGCGAACACGGGCATCGCCGCGTTGACCAGTTCAAGCGTGAGCATGCGGTCAAGATCATCGGCGACATGGCAGATCGGCCCGGCGCTGCAATCACCCTGTTGAAGCGCTTGCGGACCCTCATTCGCTTTGCTGTGGAGCTTGGCTGGATCGCGGTCGACCCGACGCAGCGCATACGGTCGTGCAAATCGAAAGAGATTCACACGTGGAGCGAGGCAGAGATTACGCAGTTTGAGAACCGCTGGCCGATCGGGACGAAACAGCGGCTCGCATTCGCGCTGCTTCTCTACACTGGCCAGCGCGGGTCAGACGTGTGTCGGATGACACAGCCTGACGTGGGCGGGCGCCTACGCGTCGTGCAGCAAAAGACCGGCGCCAAGCTTGTCATCACCGTCCATCGTGATTTGCGCACCGTCTTGGACGCCTCTCCTGCCGATCACGTCACGATCTTGACGACGGCCTACGATCATCCGTTCAGCGTCAAGGGCTTTGGGCAATTCGTCTCCGCTGCAATCGCTGAAGCCGGCCTGCCAACCCACTGCAAGGCGCACGGGCTGCGGAAGGCGGCGGCGCGGCGGCTCGCCGAGGCCGGATGTAGCGCCAACGAGATCATGGCTGTCACCGGGCACAAGACTCTGTCGGAGGTTGAGCGGTACGTGCGGGCCGCGGAACAGGAGCGGCTCAATGCGCGCGCTATTGGACGGCATGTCGGATCAGTCGACAGTGGAGGTGGATAGTCGTGGCCGTCGCGCGCGTAACGACCCCTCGGGAGTATTTCGACGGCATTGTCAAACCTGACTACGACGACTTTCGCGCGGATACGAGCAATCTGCGTGGCGCGTTCCACTTGGCGAATTCGCTTTTCAATCTTCGTGATTGGACGTTTGCGCATTTCTCCAAGTCCGGCGAATCCACGCATGACGGTCAGACGTACAAGTTCGGCGGAGACGAGGGGGCCTACAACGCAACACTTGAAAGCTTATGCCGCGAGTTTGGCCACATTCGCGATGTGGCGAATGCTTCAAAACACATGGCCCTAAAGAAGGTGAGCACCACAGCTAAACATGCTACCAACACCTCATCGTCGTCGACCGGCTATGGTCAAGGGCCATATGGTCAGGGACCATATGGAGGCGCACAGACCGTTAAGATCAAGGTCGGCAGCAACCAGTTCGTCTATTTCAGCACGGTCGCGGACGAGGCGTTCAAGGTGTGGGTGAAACTGTTCACTCAGAATGCGTGGTAGCTCGGCCGGGGCAAATGGCGAACACAAGAGTGTCAAACTCGATACCCTAAAGTGTCAAACCGACTGAAATCGTTGGGGAAAAGTACAGGGGTGGCGCTCCCTAGGGAACTCGAACCCCTGTTTTCGCCGTGAGAGAGTCCGCTTTGCGAACCGGCGCAAACTAAGTTGTTCCTAAAACCCATGCAATCAGAGAGACTTAGAACCGAGGCGAACCCCGGCAACCCCGGACGAACGCCTCGATTCTTGGTCGATTCTTGGTCGGCGAAAACACTAGCTTGGAGCCATGTCGGGAGTAATTCACGAAGCGCGGATCGAGACGCGCACGGCACGCGCGAAGCTCAAACGTGGGCGGCAAGCACACTTTCGAGCGATCCTCCCCGGTCGCCTTCATCTTGGCTACCAGCGGAAGGCCGACGCGATGGCCGGCCGCTGGCTCCTTCGCCGTCATCGTGGTGGCGCCTATCAAGTCGAAGCGCTGGGCTGGGCCGACGACGCAGACGACGCGGACGGCGTATCCGTCCTGACCTTCGAGCAGGCGCAGGCGAAGGCGCTGGAGACCGCCGATACCGGCGAGGGTCAGCCGCGCTATCGCCTCACGGTGCGACGGGCGCTCGCCGACTACATCGAGTTCAAGCAGGCCGAAGGCCGCGACACGAATGACACCGAGCGGCGGGCGGCGGCTCACATCTTGCCGGTGCTCGGCAACATCGAGGTTGCGGACCTCACCAGCACCCGGATTCGACGTTGGCTCTCTGATCTCGCCGCCTCCCCCGCGTTCAAGCGTACCAAGAAGGGAGCAGATCGGAAGTTCAAACCGACGCCGGCGGACGAAGAGGCTGTACGTCGTCGCCGGTCGAGCGCCAATCGCGTCTTGACGACGCTCAAGGCCGCACTGAACCATGCATATGACGAGAAGCGCGTGGCCAGCAACGATGCCTGGGGTCGGCGGGTCAAGCCGTTCCGCGATGTCGATGTCGCGCGGGTCCGGTATCTGACCGTGGCCGAGGCGCAGCGGCTGATCAATGCCTGTGCTCCTGTGTTTCGGCCGTTGGTAGTCGCCGCGCTTCAAACGGGCGCGCGGTACGGCGAGTTGGCGCGACTGGTCGTCTCAGATTTTCACGCCGATGCCGGGACAGTCCACATTCGGCGGAGCAAGTCCGGCAAGTCGAGGCACATCGTGCTGACCGAAGAGGGCATTGCTTTCTTCCGGCAGACCTGCGTCGGCCGCGCCGGAGACGATCTCATGTTCCCTCGCGAGACCGGCGCACCATGGATGCCCTCGCAGCAAGGGCGCTTCATGTCGGAAGCGGTAACGCGTGCGAAGATTTCTCCGCCGATTTCATTCCACGGGCTGAGGCACACTTGGGCGAGCCTGAGCGCGATGAACGGCGTGCCGTTGATGGTCGTCGCCAAGACCCTCGGTCACGCCGACACCGCGATGGTTCAGCACCATTACGGTCATCTCTCGCCGTCCTATGTGGCGGATGCAATCCGGGCTGGCGCCCCGAGGTTCGACATTGTGGAAGAGGAGAACGTGCGCGCATTAAAATAGCGCAACTTCCTTTCTTTTCCTTCGACCGAAAAAGACGCCTAACCGTTTGGAAACGCAGGCAAATTCGAAAGCCACTTCCCAAAACCGAAAAAATCCGCTTAGGTCGACACACCTTAGCACTCGTGCGCACATCTTGATCCATTTTGCGCCGGTTGCGGGTGACTATTTGTCGAAAGGACTGCCCAAAAAGCCTCGGCCGAGTGACGTCGGATACGAGCAAGACTTTCCGGGGCGGTAGTGCGCCCGGTGCATTCGAGGATCAAGCGACTGCACCAAACGAAAGGTCGTTCGACGCAAAGCAATTTGCGCGGGCGGCCTTGTTTTGTTTCTGGGCTGCTTCGCGCGTAGCGAAGGGGTTCCAGAGATGACGACACCAGAACGCAATTTAGTTGACGCTGGCCAACAGCCACCGGTCGCCGCACCTTCTCGAAGCGCAGGGGGTCGAGGCGCGCGCACGCATGCTGAAGAAGAGCAGGCTTTGATGCGTCGTGGACGCCGTGGTGATGAAACCTCATCACTCGCCGCTCCGCAGACGCTGTCTATCGCGACGTTCTGTGCCCGCAACGGCATCGGCCTGACGCTGTACCACAAGCTCAAGCAGCAAGGGCGCGGCCCGCGCGAGATGCGTCTCGGTCGGACCATCCGCATTACGCTCGATGCGGAACGCGACTGGCAGCGGGAGCGTGAATTTCCGTCTGACGCCGAAGCCCGGTTGATTGCCCGCGAGCAGAAAGCCCGCGTCGGCCTTGCCCGGCGGGCCGGCCGGATCGCCGCCGCCTCCCCCAAGCACGTTAGCCGTCGCAAGCGGCCGGAGGTGCGTCGTGGGTGACTGGCTCCTGGAACGGTGGCGAGGCGACACCGCACCCGACATTGACGAAATCGCCGAGAGGCTCGGTGGCGAAGCCAATGGCAATTGGATCACAGCCCCCGACCCCGGCCGCCTGAACGCCGACCGCTCACTCAAGGTCCGCATCGACCCGGTGCGGCCGATGGACTTCTATGTCTATTCCACCGGCGTGCCCTTGAGCATCGCAAAAGCTCATGTGCGGGCGGTCTTGGAGTTGACGGCGCCGGTCGAGGCAGACGCCGCCGAGCGCAAGGCGAAGGCAAAGCGGCTCTGGGACCAGACGGTCAGCGGCGTCGGGACGCTCGTTGAGAGCTACCTGCGGTCGCGGGCCATCACGTTGCCGGCGCCGCCGACGCTCCATTTTCACGGTCAGCTCAAGCATTGGCGCGGCGGCGGATATTGGCCGGCGATGGTCGCCGTCGTCACCGACAAGGACGACGGATTTCTCGGCGTCCACGTCACTTGGCTGGATGGCCGCCGCAAGGCCCCCGTGGACCCGGTGAAGATGTCACTCGGTCCTGTCAACCACGGCGCGATCCGATTGGGACCGCCGGGACCGGCGATCTTGGTCGGGGAAGGTATCGAGACATCGTTGAGCGGGACGATCCTAGACCGTGAGCACCGCCCTGCTTGGTCGGCGGTCTCGGAGGGCGGCATGGCGCGCATCCACCTGCCATCCACGATCCGCCGCGTGACGTTTCTCGCGGATGCCGATGACGATGGGCAGAGCGTCAAGGCGGCGAAGGTGGCGCAGCGTCGGGCGCTGAGGGTCGGCATTGACGCCCGCGTTGCCATCGCGCCGACCGCACAGGATTTCAACGACCAACTTGTGGAACTGGCGAAGGGCCAGGGGCGGTATGGCAAATGACCGAAGCAACAACCAGTGCGAAGAAGTCGGGCAAGCCGCACGGCGCCAGGCGCGCCACTGCCGGGGCAAAAGGCCGCAAGCCTCGCGCGCAGCGCAAGACGAAGCCCAACGGCAGCGACAACATCGCCGACGCGCCCGAGGCGACCGAAAAGGAGAAGCAGGATGCGCGCCCTAAGCAGGCCGATATCCTGATTCGTCTGGCCGAAGTAGCCGAATTGTTCCATGAGGCTGACGGCACGGCTTTCGCGTCCTTGATGATCAACGGCCATCGTGAGTCCTGGCCGGTGAAGTCGAAGGGTTTTCGTCAGTGGCTGGCTCGCGCGTACTATCAGGAGACACGTAGCGCGGCGAACTCGGATGCCTTCGTCTCCGCTCTCGCCGTTATCGAGGCGCGCGCGCATTTCGACGGCCCTGAGATCGATACGCATATCCGCGTGGCCGAGTTCGACAACAAGATCTACCTCGATCTTTGCGATGGTGCGTGGCGCGCCGTCGAGATCGATGACGCCGGATGGCGGATTGTCGAAACCCCGCCCATCCGTTTTCGTCGCGCACGGGGCATGAAGACGCTTGTTACCCCGGTCGAGGGCGGGTCAATCACCGATCTGCGGGGCTTCCTCAATCTTGAGAGCGAAACAGACTTCCATCTGTTCGTGGCATGCATGTTGGCTTGGCTGCGCCCGCGCGGCCCCTACCCTGTGATCGTTGTCGCAGGCGAGCAGGGATCAGCCAAGTCGTCGCTGTCGCGCGTCCTGCGCTCGCTGATCGATCCAAGCACCACGCCGCTGCGGACATTGCCGCGCGAGGAACGAGACTTGTTCATCGCCGCGCGCAACAGCCACGTCCTGTGTTTCGACAACGTGTCGGGGTTGCCTCCATGGATGTCGGATTCGATCTGCCGTCTGGCGACCGGAGGCGGACAGTCCACGCGTGAGCTCTACGAAAACACCGAAGAAGTGCTGTTTGAATTGACGCGGCCGGTGCTGCTCAACGGAATCACCGACATCGTCACCCGCCCCGATCTCGCGGACCGTGCAGTGTTCCTGACGCTGGAGCCGATCGATGATGCCAAGCGCAAGAGCGAGGCAGTATTATGGAGGGACTTCGACGCAAAGAACCCATCCATCCTCGGCGCTCTCCTCACCGGCATCTCGACAGGTCTCAGGCGACTTTCATCGGTCACATTGCCAAAGCTGCCGCGGATGGCCGATTTCGCCCTTTGGGGCACGGCCTGCGAAACCGCCTATTGGGAGCCTGGCACGTTCATGGTCGCCTATCGCGAAAGTCAGCGCGAGGCGGTCGAGAAAATGATCGAGGCCAGTCCGGTAGCGCTCGCGGTTCGCGTGTTCATGATCGACAGGAGCGAATGGAGGGGCTCGGCGACCGACCTGCTGAACGACCTCAACGAGATTGCGGGCTTCGACCCGAACAAGTCCCGTGGCATCGATAGCCGCAGCACGCGTTGGCCGAAGAACGCACGAGCCTTGTCAGCGGCGCTTAAGCGCGCGGCCACTCCCCTGCGCCAAAGCGGCATCAATATCGTCTTCCCCAAGAAGAGCGGAAACGACCGCGACCTGATCATCTCCAAAGTCGAGGTCTCCCAGGAAAAGGCGGCGACTGCGGAGTCCGCTCCGCCCGCTAGCGACGGGCCTTCCGAAGAAGAGGGCGAATTTGCCCCCTTTGCCCCTCTTGCCCCTTCTCTCAACGAAATCAAGGAATTCGAAGAGGGGCAAACCGAGGGGCAAAATCGCCCGGAGGGGCAAATTGCCGACGAAGGGGCAAACGACATTCCGGCCTCGAATTTTGCCCCTCCCCGCAAGCCCATGAATTCTAAGGATAATCGGCCTCGAAAGGGGCAAAGGGGCAAAGGGGGCAAATCGCGCCCGACTTCCGGAGGGAGCGCGGCCCGCCGTGTCTGATCCTTCCACCCTCGCCTTCCTCCGCTGGGCTGTGGACGCTGCACAAAGCGCGGACGATCCAACCATCGTCGCCGGACGCGATGCCACGGCCGCATGGTTGGCTGGTCGAGTTCCGGGTACGCTCGACAACGCACTCGGCATCGCGCCACGACCGGGTCAGCGGAGCTTGCCGACGAAGGCAGCCATCTCGCGGCGAGACGATCTTTACGTGGCTCTGGCAGCGGCGCATTTCCCTCAAGACACTCGGCGTGGTCGCGCGGCCTCCATCCATCTCGCCTTGTCCGACTACGCCGGCCGTGCGTGGCTTCGCGAGAAGAGCCATCCCTGCCGGCATGCGCAAGGTAGCCTGCTGCACTTCGCGTGGTCGATCATGGTGGCGCACGAAATCGCCTCGACGGTGCGCCCTGCGCAACCGCTGTCCGTCTCCCACATTGAACGCCTGCTAAGGGACGCCTCCACAACCCGAAATGCAGGTGCCGCCTGACGGCATGCGCATCGGCAACTGCCCCTTTTCGTGTCTACAGGCCGTGGCGCCTAATCCCGGCACGTTGTCGAGACGGGCAGGAGGATCGCGCTATGGCCGTTGTCGAATTTGATGCTGTGGACGCATTGCCACCCGCCGCTGCGGCGAAGCTGACGCATCTGCGCGAATTGGCTGACGACCGGCATGGCTCTGCGATGGGGGCGCGCGAACGGCTCGAAACCGTCCGCGAAAATCGCAACCGCCTTCAAGCCACGATCAATTCTGTCAGCAACAATCACGGCTACGTCGACACTGGGCAGCTGGCGAAGCTCCAAACTGACCTCAAGCAACTCGACGCCAAGCTCCGCGCTGGCAATGATGCTTACTCCGAGCGGAGCGCCCGGTGGACCGCCATCAATCATGTCGTTCAGCGCATCGAAGCCTACATCGGCGACCTTCCCACCACCGTCGCCATCGAACCGTTCGCTGGCCCCGTCCCAAAGCTCAAGGGTGCGCCTGCTGACGCGATCGCATCCTGTCGCGCTCGCGTCGAAGAAATCCGCGCAGAGGTGATCGCGGTTCAGACCGCGCCGTTGCCGTCATCCGATCAGTTAAAGCGGGCGCTGGCGCAGATCGATGAAGTCGCAGCGCGGGGCGAGCCGACGTTTCAGCCGACCGGCGAAATCGAATGGCCGATGATGGACCTGTACATGCGCGTCTCCGGCGCTCTGGCGGCAGTCAACGGCGAGATTATTGATGCGCAAGCCCTAGTGGTCTGGCTGCATCGTGATGCACTCCGCAAGAAGGTCGCTGCGCTCATCACCGAGCAAGCTGATGACAAGGCTGCTATCGCTCCGGCCGAACGTCCCAAGCGTCTAGCGGCCCTGCGGGCTGACCTTCTCGCTGTTGAGCGACTTGAATGTGCGGCAGTCGAGGCGGCGAACACCGACGACTATCGGGCGACCTGCGATCCGCGTGCCGTGCTGAATTTGTCAGACGATCTCCCGCGCGCACGCGATGAAGTCTGACGGACCACAGGAGGAAGACACGAGATGTCGAACCCATGGGACAACGTACTGACCAGTCGGCATGGCACGAAGCTGCGGCCGAAGACAGCAGCGACGGAACAGGGCGATGACAATAGCGATGTTGAAGAGCGCGCTCGTGGCGAGGAGCGGCAGCGCCAGCAGGATATCGCGGTGGCGTGCGAGCTTGCCGGCCGTCCGGAGGCGGCATCCGGTTTCGTGAGCGGCGGAAAGTCGGTGAGCGACGTGCTGGCGGCCTTGGTCCGTCTGGCCGCACCGGAAGCGAACGACCGCCTGACCCCCGAGCAGCGATATCAGCAGCGGCTGGCGAGGGTCAGAGGCTGAAATGAGTTCATGTTGTGCGCCGTCGCTTCTTTCCTTCCGGCGGCTTGGCAGGCAATCGCTGCGGGTGCTGTCATGCCCGGTCTCCGCGAGGCCACCGTCCTCGTTTCAGCGAGACGCCTGTCCATAGGCCGGACTCGGTGACGGTTCGATGGCCTCAACGTTGCCGAGTCCGGTCTTCTTCTTTCGTGGGGCCACGATTTGGACGATTGCGAAAAATGGTCATGACGCGCTTATACAACCTATGCGGGTCCTCGGCGAAGGGGGCGGCCCAGTGGGGGCGGGCGGTGGGCGTACCACCTCGGATTGCAGACCTGAAATTTAATCCCCTCGAACCCGCGCGGAAAGCCTCGTGCAGCGGGTTGCCGGCCCTGAGGACGGCCTTCAGCCCTTCGCCGGCCAAGGGGGACCGGGCGGTCGTGAAACAGCCGTGAATAATCGAGGAAGCCAGATGCCGAAACGTCCGATCCGGGAAGCCGGCCAACTCAGCCAAAGGGGTTACGCCGCCCACCGCCACACCGACCCGAAGGAGGTCCGTCAGGCGCTCAAGGACGGCAAGATCAAGCCGGAACCGAACGGCTACATCGACGTGGCGAAAGCGGACAAGGCGTGGAAGGAAAACACCAACCCCGCCTCCAACAGCAAGCCCGGCGTCAGGCCCGGTCAGAAAGCCGTCTCTGCCGACGCCGTTAAGACCGCGCGCGACGTTCTGCGCGCCGCAGGCGAGCGTATCGGCGACGGTCCGATGACGTTCACCGAGGCACGCACCGCCAACGAAATCGTCAAGGCGCAAATGGGCGCTATCCGGCTCGCCGAACGTCGTGGCGAGTTGATCAACAAGGCGCAGGCCGAGGCCATCGGCTTCGAATGGTCGCGCCGCCTTCGTAATGCACTGGTGACATGGCCGGCGCGCATTTCGTCGCTGCTCGCGGCGGAGTTGGGTTGCGGCCCTCACAGTCTCGAAACCGCACTCGACCGTCATGTGCGCGAGTTGCTGACCAGTCTCGCCAACATCGATCCGGATCAGCTGCTTGCCGCCCTTGACCGCATCGCGAGGAAACCAAGATAAGCGTCATTCCATTCAGGGTCCGAATGCGTGCCAAGGGCGCACCGGTGAATGACGGCTGGTCCGACCGCATGGTACCGGCCGGCGAGTTGTTCGCGTGCTCGCCTCGGCGCGCGGCCGAACTAATTCCGATGCACGCCGAGCTTGTCGAGTTCGACGCGGATGATATTGCCGCCATCGCCTTGTTCACGACGGACCCGGCAGACACGATGCTCAAGTTGTCGTTGGCGATGGGGATCGGGCCGGACTAACGGCGAACGAGGCCGCGTGGAGGCAACATCACCGCAAATACCGCGCCGTTCGCGTACCGATGAATGAACATGTGGGAATGACGGCCGATGGCACCCATGACCATCTCTGCCTCCAATTCATTGTCTCGATACTCGGTTGTAGTTAATATCATGGAGAATTCTTGGCTCTAGGCGGGGGCGGGAAATGGCAACGAACGAAAAACGTTCATCCTTTGACGTCTTAGGCTTCCTCACGCAAAGGGGGCCCACAAGAACCATAACGAATTATCAGACAAATCAGACTCTCTACGCACAGGGAGACGCGGCGGATTTTGTTTTTTACATCCACACAGGCAAGGTCAAAGTCAGCGTCATATCCAAGGGTGGCAAGGAGGCGATCGTCGCAATCCGCGGGCCGGAGGAATTCTGCGGCGAGCAAGCCATTACCGGGGCGCCGTGGCGTTTGTCTTCGGCCGTCACAATGACGCCATGCGACATTATTCGCCTGGATAAGGAGGCCATGACGCGCCTCCTGCGTTTCGAGCCAGAGTTTGTCGACTATTTTCTTTTCCACCTCTTGACCCGGACCGCTCGCGTTGAATCGGACCTGGTCGACCAGCTATTCAGTTCCAGCGAAATGCGGCTGGCTCGGGCTCTTCTGCTGCTGGCCAACTACGGCAATGACGCTGGTCCGGAACCAATCCCCATAAGAGTAAACCATGAAGTGCTCGCCCAGATGATCGGAACGACCCGCGCTCGGGTGACCGAATTCATGAACAAGTTTCGAAAGCTCGGTCTGATCGACTACAACGGCCACCTAAAAGTTCAAAAGGCTCTGCTGAACTATGTTCTGCATGACGGCGGTGCGTTCAAGCGAAAATGAAAACGCGGAGTTTTGTGCGAGCCACCGTGAGGTGTACCCCGTCGCCGGAGCCTATCCATCGTGACGTGAGCCCCGGTGTTCATCCGGCGATGGATAGGGCTCGGGCTTCATGTGAGCCGTGAAGGCTCGGTGGTGCAACGTCCGCCTTGCCCTGAATAAATTCCTACGCCATCATCGGCCTCATGAGTCGGCCGCTTGAAGACCTTCGCTACGCCGTCGAGGAATGGACCCGCGATAATTCGCGGCCTGTCGAGATCATCGCCCGCGTCGGCGATCTCGCGGTCGCGATGTCGGCGTTCTGGTCAGCGGCAGCAGCACGACCGAAGGCGAGGATCGTGCTTCGTCACAAGGCGCGGGAGTTAGCGCATCGGGAGCCGCCTGCGTGAGTTCATTTCTGGTCTTTAGCCTCGTCAGTGGCGAGAGTTGCTTGCGCTTCCTCGATCACATTCGCCAACAGGAAGGCAAGGAAGTCATTTCCCGCGCGGGCGGCAAGATCGCGCATGATCCGGCATCACGGACTTCGGTGCGAGGTGGCCCCGGTGGTGAAGGTCCGGTCTTACAAATAGCCGGCGATGGCGGCCATTTCAGCCCAACGATGCCAGTCATCGGGTGAATGCCGACTGGACTCCACGCCAACCAGACCGCCTCCCCTCACTGGGTCGCATGCCAGCTCGGATAAATACTTGAAATTGAAAATTGTCGATCATGTATCCATGCTCACAAGAAGAATCCTTTGGTTGAAAAACTCACGCCATCAAAGTTCATGCCAATTTGTTAATGAGCGTTAACCTGATGCCCTCGTGACTTGCAAAAGAATCTTATTCAATTGCTGATATCTAACGCGGAATTAGACCTGAAAAATCGGTCAGACCGCATGTCGATATTGGAGACGTTCCAAAGATCAGGAGCCTCGGTCGTCGCGGATGCGGAGCGGCCGTCTGCCGCGCTTGCCGCGATGCCTTCCGGGCTTGAGCCAAAAGTGCGCTTCGGCTTCGCGGCTCAGATCGCTGTCGGGGCGACCCTAGTTGGAGCGGTCACCGCGGGCGTGATCGCACTCTTCATGTACCAAGGCGCCGTCGACGCGTTGACCGGGCGCGAGCAACAAGCCCTTTCGTCGTCGGTCAATTCCGCGGCCCTTCGCCTTGTGTCCCGGAGCGATTTTGCTCGGCAGGATGTGCTGTTCTTGTCGCGGACGCTCCCCATGGAGGGCATCGTTCGCGCGCAACTCAATAACGGTGTCGATCCGTCCGACGGGGTCAATGAAGCCGAGTGGGAACGGCGCCTTGGGGCGATCTTCGCGGCTCTCATCGAAAGTAGGCCGTCCTATGTGCGGCTGCGCTATATCGGCACCGCCAACGGCGGCAGGGAGATTGTGCGCGTCGACCGCGCAGCCGATGGCACTGTCCGGCCGACACCACCAGACCTGCTGCAGGTCAAGGGCGACCTGTCGTTTTTCGAGGAAACGGCAAAGCTTCCCGAGGGTCAGGTGTATGTCTCCAACTTCGAGCTCGACCAGGATTTTGGCAAGATCGTAGTGCCATACCGCCCGTTGATCCGTACCGCGACGCCGGTCTTCGACGACGCTGGCATCCTGCGTGGCGAGGTGGTCATCAACGTCGACGCGGCGTATTGGTTCAGCCTTCTCAGGGAGACGCTGGGGCGCGACGAGACCTTGCTCGTCGCCAACCAGGCGGGGGACTATCTCGCTCACCCCGACTCGTCGAAGACCTTTGGCTTCGATATCGGCAACCGCCATCGGATGCAGGACGAGATCGCCGGCGTCGACGCCTTGTTCGATGGTGGAGCGCCGGTATTCTCAGGGATCGTCCACGCGGCGGGCGGCGACGAGCTCGTCTCGGCCAAGCGGACCTACCTCGACCCTCTGCACCCGGATCGCTATGTCGTCATTGCTGCCAAGCTCGACAGTCGGGTGCTTTTGAGCGGCATCCAGGCCCAGCGTAACATCATGATCTTGATCGCCCTCGGCCTGATCGCCGGCAGCGCCGTATTTGCGGTGTTGCTGGGGCACGCCGTCACGCGGCCGCTTCGCGACCTGACGGTTGCCGCGGCTACGATTGCCACCGGCGGCCGCGCCATCAACATCGAAGCGGCGGCGCGCCGGGGCGACGAATCCGGTGTGTTGGCCCGCGCCTTCCAGGCGATGGCCGCCAGGATCGCGGAGCGCGAGGAAGAGGTGGAGGCCAAGGCCGAGGAACTGCGGCGCTCCAATCAGGAACTGTCGCAATTTGCCTATGTCGCCTCCCACGACCTGCAGGAGCCGTTGCGCATGGTCAGCAGCTATCTCGGCCTGCTCGCGCGCCGCTATCAAGGCAAGCTCGACGCCGAGGCTGACGAGTTCATCGGATATGCCGTCGATGGCGCCGGGCGCATGAAGAGCCTGATCAACGATCTGCTCGGCTACTCGCGCGTTAGCAACCGGCCGTTGAACCTCGAGAACCTGGCCGCGGGCGACATCGTCACGGGCGCGATCAGGGCGCTCGACGATCAGATCACGGCGACTGGCGCCGACATCGCGGTCGAGCCGCTGCCGGAAATCGAGGCCGATCCGGTCCATATGGATCGGCTGTTCATCAATCTAATAGACAACGCCCTGAAGTATCACGGCGACGCGCCGCCCCAAGTCCGCCTGGCGGCCGAGTGCCGGGGCGATTTCTGGGAGTTCTCGATTGCCGACAATGGCATCGGTATAGAGCCGGAGTTTCGGGAAAAGGTCTTCGAGATCTTCACGCGCCTGCACAGCCGCGAAAGCTATCAGGGAACCGGAATCGGTCTCGCGTCGTGCCGGCGAATTGTCGAGCGCCATGGCGGCAAGATCTGGGTCGACCAGGCGCCTGGCGGCGGTTCGATATTCCGTTTCACACTGCCGGCGGCGCGAGCAACCATGGAGAAGAACAATGACAAGTGAGGGGCGCGTGCGACCGATCGAGATCCTGTTGGTCGAGGATAACCCCGCCGATGTGCGGCTGACGGTCGAAGGCCTCAAGGAGGCAAAGGTCGCCAACAAGCTGCACGCCATTATGGATGGCAGAAAGGCGCTCGACTTCCTCTTTCATCGGGGCGAGTACGTCGACGCACCGAGGCCCGATGTGGTCCTCCTCGACCTTAACCTGCCGGGCGTGGACGGACGCACTATCCTCAAGCAGATCAAGGAGGATCCGATCCTGCGCGTCATCCCGGTTTTCGTGATCACATCGTCCGAAGCGGAGGCTGACATCATCAAGTCCTACGAGTTTCACGCCAACTGCTTCATTTCCAAGCCGATCGATTTCGAGGGATTCCTGAAGGTCGTGCATTCCATCGAGGATTTCTGGTTCGAGGTTGTGAAGCTGCCGCCGGTGGCAGCCTGACAGTGTTGGTGCGCCCATGAGCGGACTTGCTGATCACGTCACCATTCTTCTGGTCGAGGACAATCCAGGCGACCGCCGCTTGGCGGAAATCGCGTTACAGGAGGCTAGCAGCGACGCACACATTCGCTGCGAACTCCAGATGGCCGGGACGCTCGCCGAAGCCCTGTCCCGGCTTGGCGACTCCCAGAATTGCTTCGATGCGGTGCTTCTCGATCTCGGCCTGCCCGATGCCAAGGGGCTAGACGGCCTGCGTGCGGCGAGGGCCGCGAAGCCGGACGTGCCGATCGTCGTGCTGACCGGCCTTTCCGATCTTGCTACCGCGACCGAAGCACTCAAGTTCGGGGCCAGCGACTACCTTGAGAAGGCCGAGGTACAACCGCGGCCGCTGCTGCGCTCGATCCGCTACGCAATTGAACGCAAGAAGAGCGAGAGCGAGCTGGTCCATCTCGCCGGCACCGATCCGTTGACCGGCGTTCTCAACCGGCGAGCGTTCTTCGAAAAACTCCAACATGCGCTGGCCGACGCCCGCCGCACGGGGCTTGCATGCGCCCTGCTGATGATCGACGTTGATCACTTCAAGAACATCAACGATCTGTTTGGCCATCGGACCGGTGATATGCTTCTCACCAAGGTCGCGCGGACGCTCGAAGGGCAAGTTCGCGAGACCGATTTGGTTGCCCGCGTCGGCGGCGACGAGTTTGCGGTGCTGGCCGCCCATCTAGGATCAGCGAGCGCCGCAATAGTGATCGCCGAGAAGATATGCTCCGCAGTCAAATCGATTATCGGTCTGAATGATACAACCGCCGAGGCAAGCGTCAGCATCGGCATCTCGGTATTTCCCATGGACGATGTCGAAGTCGACGAGTTCGTCTCCCATGCCGACGTGGCGCTGTACAAGGCAAAAATGGTCCGCCGCGGTTCGATCAATTTCTACGACGCCAAAATGGATGCCGAGGTCAAGGCCGAGCACGCGTTACGACTGCGCATGCCCGAAGACATCGCCAATAATCGGCTTTTCCTGAATTTCCAACCAATCGTCGACGCAAACACCCGCACCATCGTCGCCGCCGAGGGGCTGGCCCGGTGGCGGAACGAGAACGGAGAACTCATTCCTCCGAGCGAGTTCATCCCATTGGCGGAGACCTCCGGTCTGATTTCGCAGCTGGCGCTCCACCTGTTGGAGGAGGCGTGTGGCTATCTGCGGCGGTGGATCGACGCAGGCCTCGAAGTCGTTCCGATTTCCATGAACGTCTCTCCCGTCCAGTGCCGGGATCCGGCGTTTGGTCTGCAGTTGGTAAAGACGCTTGAGAAGTTCCGTATTCCACCGTCGCTGATCAATATCGAGATTACCGAGTTGACTATCACTAACAGCATGGATGTGACCCGCGACAATCTCCAGTTGATGAAATCGTTCGGCATGGCCATCCATATCGATGACTTCGGCACCGGCTATTCATCCCTGTCGCTGCTTAACGACCTGGCGTTCGACGTACTCAAGATCGACCGTAGCTTTGTCTCCCGCCTCGGCACTGGGGCGAGGTCCGAGGCAATTGTCCGGGCGGTGATTGATCTGGCCCTCGCACTTGGGCTCAAGACGATCGCAGAAGGCGTCGAGACGGAAGCACAGGCGTTGAGCCTCACCCAATCTGGCGTCGATTTCCTTCAGGGTTACCTCTTCTCCCGGCCGATCGACGCGGAGCAGTTCACCCTCGTGCTCTCGCGGGCCGGTGCACGCCATCAGGCTGCTGAAACGCAACGGCGTGGAGCTGCGGTGGCGGCTGACACCTCCTTCCACTGACGCGCGCGGCGGTTTCAGCGAGGACTTCATCTTCCACCGCCACGGCTAGGTTCGGCGTCGATTCTTGGTCGATTCTTGGTCGGCCGTTCCCGGCCCACCCAAAAATACGGCTAAGTAATTGAAAAGATTGGCGCTCCCTAGGGGACTCGAACCCCTGTTTTCGCCGTGAGAGGGCCGCCATAGCCCCCGCCTGGGTTTGCCTGGGTTTGCATAACCCGCAAAAAGCCTTATGTTTCAGCCACCTGGGCTTGCCCCGGTTTGCCGGGGTTTGCCCCTGTATTTTTGCCCATTTTTGCCGAAGGGGCGAGATCGCATGGCCCGCACTATCAGAGACGCAAGCCTGGAGACCCGCGCGGCGCGCGACAAGCTGGCCGGGCGCCGGGGCAAGGTGCACTGGCGCATGCTGGTGCCCGGCAAGCTGGCGCTGGGCTACAGGCGCACGCACAAGGGCGCGCCGGGCACGTGGCTGGTCCGCATCTATCGCGGGTCCAACGGCGTCGGCGGGGGCAAGTACACCAAGCGCCCGCTTGGCCTCGCCGACGACTACGCCGATGCTGATGGTCAGACCGTGCTGTCGTACGCGCAGGCCGCCGCACTCGCCGCCGGCCGCCCGGCCGGGCCGCTCACGGTGGCACTGGCCTGCGAGGCGTACGTCGAGACGCTGACCGCTAAGGGGCAGCCGACCGGCGACGCCGAGGGTCGCATCGGGCGTCACATCCTTCCACCGCTGGGCGACCTGCTAGTCGAGGAGCTGACCGCCACGCGCCTTCAGCGCTGGCTGGCCGATCTCGCTCGGGGGGAAGATGCCGATCCCGAGGCGGTGCGTCAGCGCCGGTCGACCGCCAACCGCGTGCTGAACATACTGAAGGCCGCCCTGAACCACGCGTACGACACCGGCCGCGTGCCCTCCAACGACGCTTGGGGCCGCCGGCTGAAGCCGTTCCGCAAGGTCGACGCGGCGCGCGTGCGCTATCTGACGGTGGCCGAGGCCAAGCGCCTGATCAACGCGGCCGACAGCGAGTCCGGATTTCGCGACCTTGTCCTGGCGGCCCTCAACACCGGCTGCCGGTTCGGCGAGTTGGCGCGCCTGACGGTTGCTGACTTCGATCCCGACGCTGCCACGGTCAACGTCAGGCAGTCGAAGTCGGGTCGGCCGCGTCATGTGCACCTGACCGACGAGGGCGCGGCGCACCTCGCCGCCCTCGCTGCCGGCCGAAAGGGCGACGAGCCGCTGCTGGTGTATCGCGGCGTCCGGCGTCAGCGCGACGGCGGCGCTTGGCAGGCGTCGGATCAGATAAGGCCGATGGCCGATGCTGTGCAGCGCGCCCGCATAAGCCCGCCGATCAGTTTCCACGGCTTGCGCCACACCTACGCCAGCCTCGCTATCATGGCGGGCGTGCCCATGCAGGTGGTGGCCGCCAATCTCGGCCACGTCGGCGTAGCGATGGTGGAAAAGCACTACGGTCACCTCGCGGCGTCGTATGTTCGGGAGGCGATCCGGGCCGGTGCGCCGCGGTTCGGCGCGGGGAAGTCAAGCAACGTGAGGGCGCTCCGATGAAGCGGAAGGCCAAGAGTGACGACAAAAGTCGTCTTGAGTTGCCTACGCCGGCAGAGATGATCCCGACCATAAAAGAGCAAGTTTGGCAGGACTGGCAGAACCTCCGTGGTGACGCCCCCGGCGGTACCATTGACGAGCGCATCGCGTTCCTCATCGCCAGACTTACCGAACAGCGCAACAAACCGCGTGGCGAGTGGAAACTCCGTCGACACGTGATTCTCGCTATGGCACTGGACC
This sequence comes from uncultured Alphaproteobacteria bacterium, assembly GCA_963750065.1. Classification (GTDB taxonomy): domain Bacteria; phylum Pseudomonadota; class Alphaproteobacteria; order Rhizobiales; family Kaistiaceae; genus CAVSRC01. The sequence goes on along the minus strand of CAVVPK010000017.1, from coordinate 33,627 downwards.
TCATGTGCGTGAGCTTCCCCGATAAGCACGGCCCTCCGCCCAACCTAGTCGAGTTGATGCGGCTCGCACTGGACTTGCCTGCCAACCATCGCGTCGGTGAGTGGGCAGTCTGGAGCCGAGGTCGCACGTCCCAAGGAGACACAGACCACCGAGTCCGCGCCATGGCGAAGTTGTTCGACGCTCAATACTACCGCGAGCACAAGAGCCTTATGCGTCCCAGCGATCTGGCACGGAAGATTCAGACGCGTTTCAACCTGGATGCCCCGCCGAACAGAAAGTCACTCCGCGACTGGCGCAAAGAGTGGCAAGAAGAAGAAGACAAATAGCAGTCCCCACATCCACCTCGTGGACCGCTACGACACCGTCTGAGGCGACCCCGTCGATTGATAAGCGCCGGCACGCGGGTGGGGGGAAATAATAGTTTTGCCCCGCATGGCGGGGGCTGCCAGTTGGCCGCATGCTTCTCGGGTTTGTTGGGCAGAGAAGCAGGCTGGCCGTGACCGAAGCACCAAAAATCACCACTGATGACCAGGCGGCACCGACCCTCATTGACCAACTGGGCGTGAAGAGTCTGGAGGAGCTGCTCACGCAACTCGTGGCCGTCGTGGGCAAAGCGATGAGCGTCGACGAGTTCTGCGAGCGCAATCGCATGGCCCGCAGCACCTACCACGAAATGCAGAGTCGCGATATCGGCCCCGCCGAGATGCGCGACGGCAGGTACGTTCGCATCTCGCCCGAGGCTGAATTGCGCTGGCGCCGGATGATGGAGAACCCGACGCCCGAGCAGGCGGCGGCCGTCGATGCCAGCCGCGTCAAGCTCCGGCAACGCGCCCGCGCGGCCGCCACTGCGTCGGTCGCCAGCGAGCGGCACATCTCGAAGCGTCAAGCATAGTGGTGATCCAGTGTCGCACAACTTGGGATCACTGCTTCGCGACTCGGTAGCCGGCGGACAAACCCGGCCGCAGCGGGCCTCGGCGCCGGTAACGGCGTCAGTCCCGCGCCGCATGTTGCCGGCGCTGCCGGCGATGGACGAACTGTGCAGCCTGCCACAGTGGGTCTGCTGGAAGCTCGTCACAGTCAAGGGACGCAAGACCAAGCCGCCGTACAACGCGCACAACGGCTACAAGGCGGCGATCAACAAACCGGACCACTTGTCGGCCTACGAGACGGCGGAGGCCGGCGTCGCCAAGCACAACATGGCCGGCGTCGGCTTCGTGCTGACGGAGGACAACGGCTACATCGGCATCGATCTCGACAAATGCATCGGCGAGGACGGCGTCGTCATGCCGTGGGCGCAGGAGGTACTCGACCTAGCGGAGACCTACGCCGAGCTGAGCCCGTCCGGCCGGGGCATCCACCTGTTCGCGCGCGGTCACCTGGACGCCGCCTTCAAGCACGACCTTGAAGGCGTCGAGCTCTACTGCTCGGGACGCTACCTCACCGTCACCGGCAACCACGTCGCCGGAACGCCGACCGAGATCAGGGACGCGCCGAATACAATCGCAACCCTGATCGCCCACGTCGCGCAGGCTCGGGCGGCAGCCGGCAAGCCCGCTCCTGCGCCGCGCCAGCCAGAAGGGGGGGCCAGTGGGCAAGACCCGCTCGACATGCTGGGCGACGCCGGCCGCGGAGGGCGACGTGTCGCCAGAGACGGCGGCATCAACTACCGCAAGATCAACGACGACGCTCTCGCCGACCTGTCGTCGTGGTTTCCGTCGATCTTCCCCACCGCCAAGTACATGTCCGGCACGCGCGGATACCGCGTCTCCTCCGCCGACCTCGGTCGCGATCTGGAGGAGGACCTGTCGGCGACTCCGAACGGCATCGTCGACTTCGGCGTCCACGACATGGGCGACCCGCGCGGCGGCAGGCGGACGGCCATCGACGTCGTGATGGAGCACGGCGGGGCACCGGACGCCATCAGCGCCGCCCGTTGGCTCGCCTCGCAGCTCGGCAGAGCCCCGGAGGACTACGGCCTGGACACGCCGACAGGCGGAGCGTCCAGACGGAAGGCCGAACAAGGCGCGCCGGCCGCCGGCAGCGGCAATGGCAGCGGCGATGCCAAGCGGGATGAGTTCGAGCGGGGCCGACGCCGATCGCGCGCCGGCCTTCAGCGACGAGGCTCTCGCGCTCCGCTTCGCCGATCGGCACGTCGGTGATCTCCGTTACGTGGCCACCTGGGGGCGGTGGTTGATCTGGGACGGTCGGCGCTGGCGGTTCGACGAAACGCTGCACGCCTTCGATCTCGCCCGCGCCATCTGCCGGGAGGCCGCCGCCGAGTGCGACAAGCCGAACGTCAGCAAGATCCTGGCGAGTGGCAAGACCGTCGCCGCAGTGGATCGGCTGGCGAAGGCCGATCGTCGCCTGGCCGCCACGACCGACCAGTGGGACGCCGACCTGTGGCTGCTGAACACGCCGGGCGGCACGATCGACCTTAGGACCGGCGAGCTGCGCGCGCACGACCCGGCCGACTACTGCACGCACATGACCGCCGTCGCGCCCGGCGGTGCGTGCCCCGGCTGGCAAGAGTTCCTGAGCCGCGTGACAGGCGGCGACGGCGAACTGCAGAGCTTTCTCCGGCGCGTGGCCGGCTACGCCCTCACCGGCTCCACCGCCGAGCACGCGCTGTTCTTCCTCTTCGGCACCGGCGCCAACGGCAAGAGCGTGTTCCTCAGCACGATCGCCGGAATTCTCGCCGACTACCACCGCACCGCAGCGATCGAGACCTTCGTCGCTTCGGCGGTGGAGCGGCACCCCACGGACCTCGCCAGTCTTCGCGGTGCCCGTCTGGTGACCGCGACGGAGACCGAGGAGGGCCGGCGCTGGGCAGAGGCGCGCATCAAGACGCTGACCGGCGGGGACACGATCGCCGCTCGCTTCATGCGGCAGGACTACTTCGAGTTCGTGCCGCAGTTCAAACTGGTGATCGCCGGCAACCACAAGCCCGGTCTCCGCTCCGTCGACGAGGCGATGCGGCGCCGCCTGAACCTGATTCCCTTCACCGTCACCATCCCCCCGGAGGAGCGCGACAAGGAGCTCGTCGAGAAACTTCGGGCGGAGTGGCCGGGCATCCTGCAGTGGATGATCGACGGCTGCCTCGACTGGCAGCGCCGGGACGGACAGCGCCCGGTCGGGCTGGCCGCGCCGAAGGTCGTCACCGACGCGACGGCAGATTATCTCGCGGAGGAGGACGCCGTGTCGTCGTGGATCGAAGAACGCTGCGAGCGCGACCCCCAGGCCTGGGAGAAGACGACCGATCTCTTTCAGTCCTGGAGATTCTGGGCCGAGCGATCGGGGGAGTTTGTAGGCAGCAGCAAGGCCCTCCATCAGAAGCTTAAAGACCGAGGTTTCGAACCCAAACGCACCAAGACGGCCAAGGGCTTCAAGGGCCTGAGGCTCAACACCCCCGACGACGAGCCGGAATGGAGGGACGATCTGGTCGATCAGGCGGAGAGGTCCGGGTTATGAGGGGCGCTGCCAGCCAGGGGGGGATGGCGCAAAAACAGCCAAAGTGCCGCATGTGCCGCGTCACTGGGTTTGCACCGTTATACGCGCACGCCCGCACGTGTGCGCGCGCCAACGGCTGTAACCGGGGTACGCGGCACATGCGGCACTTTCCAGCATTTGCGCCACTTCTGGCCTGGCCCGCCGCTGCCCTGCCCCCTGCGGTGCGCCGGCGACGCTCCCAACGCCTGTTGCCAGCGCGGCCGGTGCCCCACCAGCGCCCCTACGCGCCGCGGAGCTGGGCGATCCCGCCCTGCCACCCTGCGGCCGGCGGCCAGCCTAGCCGCACCACCCTGCCCCGCCGGTGCCACCCCACGCCAGCCCGGCCGCCGCGCCGGCCACTCGGTCGCTCGGGTCGTCCAGCTATACGTCGAGATAGACTCGGCCAGCGAGAAGAAGATGTTAGTTAATATCAAGTTAAGGCCGTGTATAAATGGGTCCTAGCCAGCGAAAAGACCACGCGGGCGGGCAAAGTGCGATGGATGCTTATTACCGGAGGGTGATTTGATGCCAAATATAACTCAGGGAAACCTTATGACACGCGCGGCTTTTGCCCGACATATGGGGGTCACCAACGGCTCCGTCTCCAACCGCATCAAGGACGGCACCGTCGTCATCGACAAGAAGACCAACATGGTCAAGGTCGCCGAGTCCAGGGCGCGATGGGCCGAGCGGCCGAACCCGGTGCTGGGTCGCCAGAACCCGGACCCGCGCGCCGACACCATGGGCACGCCGGCCCCCGGCAGCCTGACAGCGGCGCGGACCAAGCACGAGGAGGTCAAGCGGCAGGCGACCGAGCTGCGGCTGCGCAAGGCGCGCGGCGAGCTGATCGATCGGGACCGCGCGATGGAGACTGTGTTCGCCTTGGCCAGGGCAACGCGCGACAGCTTCCTGTCCTGGCCCGCACGATACGCCGCGATCATCGCGGCCAAGCTAAATACAGACCCGCACACTACGGAAATCATTCTCGACCAGTGCATCAAGGCGCACCTCCGTGAGCTGGCGGAGCCCCGCGTCACACTCTGAGGGTGGTCCGCAGGTCGGCGCCACCCAGCATGACGGTCTGCGGTCCGACTCGAACGCCAGCCGCCGGACGTCGGCCGCCCGCCGCCGCCCCGGCGAGGGTGACGCACCGACGACGACGACGGACGATTCTCCCGCCATCACCTTCCTCCGCGCGGCCGTCGAGGCGACGGCCACCGCGAACGATCCGGCGGTCGTCGCCTGTCGCGACATCACCGCGGCGTGGCTGGCGGGGCAGGTATCGGGATCGCTGGACGCCGCGCTCGGACTCGCCCCCGCGCCCGGCCAGCGCACGCTGGCGACGAAGATCGCCACCGCCCGCCTGCACGACCTGTACCGGCAGATGGCGACGGCGCACTACCCGACCGAAACCCTGCGCGGTCGCGCCATATCTGTCCATGCAGCATTGAGCGACTACGCCGGGCGCGGTTGGCTCCACGAGAGGCGGTCCCCCTGCCGCCACCCCGAGGGCAGCCTGGCCTTCTACCTGTGGCACGTCATGGCGGCCCACCGGGCGGCCGGGCGCCCGGCCTGGCCGCTCTCGGCCAGGCACATCGACCGACTACTGCGGGCCGCCGCGGGCGCCGCAAGTCCAGGTCCCGCCTAGCGGCGCGCGCGCCAAGAACTGCCCCTTTTCATGGTCTGGGGCCTCGGCGCCTAATGCCCATAAGCTTCGACAACAGAAGGGGTTCGGGTCAATGACCGCCGTAAAGTTCGACGCCGTCGATGCGCTGCCGCTGGCCGCCGCAGCCAAGCTCAGTCGTCTCCGCGAGCTGGTCGACGATCGGCACGGCGCGGCGATGGGCGCCCGCGAGCGGCTGGGGGCCGTCAGGGAGGAGCGCCAGAAACTTCAGGGCACCATCAGCGCGACGCGCAACATGCGCGGCTACCAGAACGCCGAGCATCTGGCGAAGCTGGAGGCCGACCTCAGGCAACTCGACGCCAAGATGCGCAAGGCCAGCGAGGCCTACGACGAGCGGTCCGCGCGATGGACGGCGGTCAACAGGGTCGTGCAGCGCATCGAAGCGTACGTCGGCGACCTGCCCACCGGCGTGACCATCGAGCCCTACGCCGGCCCCGCCCCGCAGATCAGGTCCACCCCGGCCGACGCCATCGCGATGACCCGCGCCCGGATCGAGGACCTCCGGGCGCAGATGGTCGCGGTTCAGACCGCGCCGCTGCCGGCGGCCGATCAGGTGAAGCGCGCCGTGGCGCAGATCGACGAGATGGCCGCGCGCGGCGAGCCCCTGCTCCAGCCGGACGGCGGAATCGAGTGGCCAACAGAGTACGTTCAGATGATGGTGACGGGCGCGCCGGCCGCCGTCAGCCGCGAGATGATCGACGCGCCAGCCCTGCTGGCCTGGCTGCACCGCGACGCCCTGCGCAAGAAGATCACCGCGCTGATCAACGAGCAGGCCGACGACGAGGCGGCCGTCGCCCCGGCCGACAGGCCCCCGCGGCTGGCAGAGCTGCGCGCCAACCTGCTCACCGTCGAGCGACTGGAGTGCGCCGCCGTCGAGATGGCCAACACCGACGACTACCGCGCCGACTGCGACCCCCGCGCCATCCTGGGCCTGAGCGGCGACCTGCCAGCCCCGAGGGACGAGCTATGACGAACCGAGAGGAGTATCGATCATGAACAGCGCATCAGCATCGTGGGACGACGTTCTGGCGAAGCGGGGCGTCAAGCCGAGCGACGACAGGCGGCCCCCCGTCGGCGATACCGAGGCCGCCATCCGCGAGCGGGTCGTCGCCGAGGAGCGCGAGCGGGCGCTGGGAATCGTCGCCGCCTGCGAGGTCGCCGGGGCGTCGGCCCGCGCGCCAGGCTTCATCACCGAGGGCAAGACCGTGTCCGAGGTCGTGGCCACGCTGGGCGGCGGACGGACGAGGCCGAAGGGATGACCGATCGCGCGACCCGCCTGAGTGGGCCATGGCACGGGTCACTTCTTCGGGCAGGTGCATGCTGACGGGTCGTCATGCCCCGCTCCTCTCAGCGAAGCGCCCTGTCCATGGGCCGGGCTCGGTGACGGTTCGATGGCCTCAGCGTTGCCGAGCCCGGCTTTCTTCTTTCATGGAGTCATGATCGGAAGCGGCGGTGAGGACGACTTGCTGTCGGACGAGCCCGAGCCCGAGGTGCGAGCGGCCGTCACTGCGTTCGCCGATGATGACGCGGTGGTGGCGCTGGCCGAGTCTCGAGCCAGACAGGCGATCACCGAGGCGCTCTTGGACGTCTTTGCCAAGACTCCAGAAGGTAACTCATTTGAAACTTGGCAGGGCGATAGTCGTTGCCGGGTTAGTCAGCCCCTCCACAACGTTGGATGCTATGCGTATTTCAAAGCGCAAGTCCGAATACCGTGAGGGCAATCAGTCTGTATTGCAAGATTCATGGTATAGGCTTGGTGGGCTAATTCAGACGGAATACAGTGTTCGGCCGTTGTCGCGCCCAGATGGCCCCGGTTTCATAGGTCATCTTGCACTGGCGTTCACTGAAGACTGCATCGGCGGCGTGATCTTCAACGCGATGCCGGAAGACATAGCGTCTCGTTCCGGTGATTATGATCGAACTGAAATAAACTACATTCAGTTTGAGGGCTCTTATTCAGGAGAGGAATTCGGCTTTAGTCGTGAATTGGTTGTTTCTCCCGAATTTGATCGGTTCGGGGGCTGGACTGTTACCCTTGGTGAGTCCAATTCCGACAAGACGCAGGTCGGCCCAATTCTACCTGAAATGATCGTTGCTGATGCCATCTGCGCGGAGCAGGTCACCATCTCCTTAGGTAACCGCCACAGAGACAGTGATGGCTTTGTCATTCAGCTTCTCGTTGTCGTGCCACTTCGGGACATGGAGGTTCTCCGTCTCTCGATTGCCGATGTCCTTGGGCAGGCCTATGTCGAGCGGCTTCTTCGGATGAATGGCTATCAAGTTCTCGAATAGCCTTATGACGGCTTGTGCCGGTCAGCGGCAGCAGCACGTCCGAAGGCGAGGATCGTGCTGCGTCACAAGGCGCGGGAGCTAGCACATCGGTCGCCGCCGTCTTGATGTCTGTCCTCCGCGCGCTGTGACAACGTTGGGCCGATATCCCAGCTATCGAATCCTTGCACAATGAGTTAAATCTCGACAATCTTCACGTGCATTGGAGTTGAAGATGGCTGATCCATACACCATCCGCATTTTTGTGCCCGACGGCGATCCGGAGGGACTGCGCATTATTGACCGCATGAACTGGACCGGCCTCGGCATTGTCTTTCCGCGCGAAGACTGGACCAAGATCAAGCATCGAGCGGACTTTTCCAAGCCTGGTGTCTACATCCTCGTCGGTTACGTGTCCGACGACGACGATCTGCCAACGATCTACATCGGTCAGGGTGATGTGCTCCGCGCTCGAATTGAAAGTCACTTCCAGAACAAAGACTTCTGGAGCAAAGCCGTTGTTTTCGTGTCGAGTGCTTCGAGCGGCGGCCTCAATCGCGCACATGCTACTTGGCTGGAGCACGCACTCATCCATCGCGCGGTAGCAGCGGCTCGCAGTCATTTGGAGAACGGCACCGAGCCGCAAGAGCCTCAATTGTCGGAAGCCGAAAGGGCCGACACTGAGGCATTCCTCCACGAGATGTTTCGAATTCTCCCGTTGGTCGGCCTCAATGCATTTGAAATACCGAAGGCTGTTGCCGAGCCCATGGGCAAGACCGGCAGTCCCCCGAAGACAAGGGTAGGCATCGGAGAGCCGGACACGATCGTTGTACCGGCCCAGAAAGGAGGCTTTGAAAGGGTCTTCCTCGGCGAGAACGCGTGGTGGGCGATCCGAATCTCCGGCGGAATGATACCCAAGATCAAGTACGTGGCCGCTTACCAAAGCCATCCAATATCAGCGATCACGCATGTAGCGCCGGTCGCGCGTATTGAACCCTATGGCGACAGCGGAAAGTACAAGCTCGTCTTTTCCGAGCCGGCAAAACCCATCGGCCCAATTCCATTCGCGGATGCTCCGTCGGGATTCATGCAGGGACCGCGGTACACGACGTATGCGAAGCTCCAAACTGCCAAGACGGTTACCGATCTCATCGACAAATAGGCCAACTGCGACCCCACGCAGTCCCCGGTCGGTTGCGCCAGGCGCGGAAGCGATATGCGTGTGTCGGCTTTCTGGTCAGCGGCAGCGGCACGCCCGAGGGCGAGGATCGTGCTTCGACACAAGGCGCGGGAGTGGCGCATAGGGCGCCAACCCAGTCTTCCCAGTGTCATTTCGATTGAGACGATCATCGCCGACGAGCGCGACCTGCTTCTTCGGATGCACGCCCTGACGGTGGTCGGCGATGGCCGCCGATTTGTTACGTCGGCAAGGCCCTCATGGCCGAAAGTGTCGTGTTCCGCAGATCGCCGAACCGTATTGCTGGCCAACTCCGCTCAAGCACAGTTCGGCTTATGGTCTTCTGGCTCTCCGGGAGCCGTGAGGTTGGCACAACGAAAAACACCCACTGGAGCGGGTCACGCTGGTCCGCGAACCGCCTATCCGCGACTGGATGCCACGCGAAGAGGTACAGGTGAGCTTGGCGGCCGGCCTCCTCGACCCATTGCGAACCACCAATCCAATGTCCGGTGCGCGGCGCGATGTCGAAGGCGCCTTTCAGCCGGGCTACCGGCCTCTCAGCGGTGCCGCTCCAAGATTGCAGCGCGGCGGACTGCTTCACCTCAATCCTCGTTCCCGACCGATGTTCAATGTCCCAACCGGCCCAATCCGCGCTGACAAGGGTGAAGCCCTCTCCAAGTCCGATGGCGACCATTCGCTCGACGTAGTGTGGACGGAACAGGTTCCCCATCACGGGCACATCAAACAGATCGACTACGAGGCTGGCAAGGATTTGTGTACTTATCGGCGTTTCTGGCACCGCGTCACCGTTGGCTGTAATGGGCGATGACCTATCATCGCATGGTGTGTTCCGTAATCCCTCTTGCCAGTGGCACATCGCAGAGCGCGGTGGTCGTGGTCGGTCATCGGTTTTTTCATTGGCACCACGGTCGCGGCGTCGGTGGGCAACTGGTGCGGCCGCATACGAACGGCACCGCCAAGCCTTCTGAGATCAGTGTCTCGCCGACATCAATGCCGTCGTCTCGCAACGTTCCGCAACTGCGGCCGTAGTTGCAGCGGGATGTCCCTTCGGTGCCCGGCGCGCATGAGCAGGCGACCTTCGTGAAGTCGAGCCGCGCCGTGGCGACAAGCTCCTTGAGCCGTCGCGCCGCACGGGCACCCAAATCGTGCTCAACGGCGCATTCGGCGTTCCGCGTCTCGGGAGCATTGAACCCTACGAGGCGGACGTTCGCTCTTTCGCCAGCGACACGGATGGTGTCGCCGTCGATGACGGAAATTTGGTCGGCCAAGATCGGTTGAGCCCGCGACGGCTCCGCCGATGGCCATTGGCCGACTGCGAGGAGCGCCGTCATCGCGCCGGCCGCGAGAAGCCAATTCTCTTCGCGGCGCACGGCCGGTCTGATCAAAGCAGCTGCCCCTGACCCTTCGCCTCGGAATGCTCGCGCTCTGCCTTCTTGAATCCCCTCCGTGAACCCGAACGGCACCTGCGGGCGGCGGTGGTCGAGGATTTGCGCGGCGGTGAGGATTTGAAGGCGCGGCACCTTGATGCCGCCGGTTTCATACATCCCTGCGGAGGCCGCTTCGCGCTCCATCTCCCGGGTCGGATCGTTGAGCGTCAGGAACAGGCCCATGGCTGCCTTCTCGCGCTCCATGGTGCCCTTAAGGTCGCGGATCATGCCCGAGTTGATGTGCTCACCGCCCTTGACCGACACGATGGCGAATTGCGGCTTGCGGTCAGCATCGCGAAAATGAAGATAGCCGTCGATGCCGCGATCCATGCCCTTCTTGCCGCTCTTGTACGGCTGCGCGCTGATGGTCGCTGTGATCCACTTCTGGAATTCATGCTTGTCCCGCTCGGCGAGGTCGCGCGCACCGGCGTAGTCCGTGGGCACGCCGTGAACGCCGAACTTGATATCCGGGAAGGCTTCCTTGAGCCGCCGCTCGATCAGGGAGATGGCGAGATGTGTCACGTCGATGCCGATCCACTGGCGACCGAGCTTCTGCGCGGCGTGGACGGCCGTTCCGCACCCGCAGAAGGGATCAAGCACCACGTCGCCTTCGTTCGATGAAGCGGAGATGATGCGCTCCAATAGCGCAAGTGGCTTTTGCGTGGGGTAGCCAAGCCGTTCTTGGGCTTGCGAATTTATTGGCGGAATATCTGTCCAAAGATTTTGGAGCGGTTGGCCGGTTAACTCATCGAGATAGTTTTTCAGACGAATCCGACCATCTTTACTCGCGGGGAAGTATAGACGCCCTTCGCCGTCGTACCGCTCCATCAGTTCCCGCGAAATTGACCATCCGTTCGGGTGAGGTTTGTAGCCCTTGTAGTCATAGGTGAGATTGGGTCGTGGATGAGGGCTGCGAAGGTCGCGCGTCGCATACCGCCGACCGTCAGGCTCCTTGTAAGTGTACTTCGTTTGGACATGCTCGTCGGACAGCGGCGCCCGTGGCCGGTTCCACGTTGCGGACGTTGACAGCGTGTAAAAGAAGATGTGATCCGTCACGTCGCCGAACCCAATGGAAGCATCTGAATGCGCGCTTGTTCGTTTCCAGACTATCTCGCTTCGATAGTTGAGAACGCCAAAGATCGCGTCTAGCAGAAGCTTGAGGTAGTGGCTCGCCGTCGGGTCGCAGTGCAGGTAGAGCGAGCCGGTTGGCTTGAGTACCCGATGAAGCTCGATCAGCCGCACCGCCATCATGGCGAGGTACGCCATCATGTCGTTCTCGCCGAGCGCCGTGCGCATGGCCCGCAGCATGACCGAGGCATCGGAATGCGGGCCGGTCACGACTTCATCGAAAGCCCGTTCGGCCGACTCGTTCCAATGCCACGTGTCCTCGAAGGCTTCGATCTGGGCTTGCGACGACTGCCCGGAGGGGGCTTTGAAGAGGACGTTGTAGGAGGCGTTCGAATTGAAGGGCGGATCGAGATAGATCAGGTCCACGCTTTCGTCGGCGATGCTGTCGCGCATCACTCCCAGATTGTCGCCGTAATAGAGCGCGTTCGGCATTCAGCTCCCCTCAGCACCATGCGGTTGTGCCGGCCACCCTAACGCCCTGACTGATTCTTTTCCTTTCTTCTTTTCCTGTTGCCTTAGCCACCGCGCTGAAGCTTGGTCTCGCGAGTGCAATCAGGGATTGTTGAGATGCGAACGGTGATGAACTTGACTAGCTTGGTTCGCGGGTGCAGTCGGAGCGGACTACCGTTGACCACAAAAAATGTCAGAGGTTTCTCAGCGCAATCAAAACGAGGCCCGGCGGGTCGCTAACGAGGCGTACCCATTCCGTTGCTGCGCGGTCTGCGGCCTGCAAATACCGACCTGTTTGCAGATCGCTCACCTTGATAACGACGCTGGCAACAACGCACCAACCAACCTTGCTCGCCTTTGTCCAACGCATCATTGGATGTTCGACGCGGGGCTCTATCCTGTCGAGGCCATCAGGCTCCTGCAAGATTACTGGCAGCAGACCCGAGCCGTGCCTGACCATAAGGGCCGGATGAAAGATGCCGGGGCGAAAGCCGCGCTTACGCGCAAGCGTCGAGCCGCCGCCCGCAAGGCAGCCGAAACTCGACGCGTCCGCTCAGGCAAGATCAAACCGTCTGCTAACTAGAAGCCTCTGGTCAGGAGCGCTGTTCAACGCGGTCGGTTGGCGCTGTGACCCCAGCGCCGCCGCACCCGCGCCGCCGTGCCGGCCGACCAGGGCCGCTCGCCGGCGGCGGCCGGGGCCAAACTGGCCGCCCGGGGTGCGGGCGGCGGCCGCAAGGGGCTCCCTTGACTCTCCCTGCGAGCCGGCCGGGGCGCACCGCACCCAAGGCCGCCCTCGGCCGTGCGCCGGGCAACCCTGGCCGACCAGCGCAGCGCCCGCCGGGCGGCAGCGGCCAAGCTGGCGGCCACTGCCCTGCCCCCAAGGCTGCAAAGCCCGCCACGGAGTTGCCCAGCGAGCCCGGCAGGCGCGCCAAGGCCACCCGGCCACGAAGGCGTGATCCAGAGGTTCATGCTGTGTTGACCATAAGGGGGCTAACGCCAAGGGAACTGGCCAGAGGTCGTAGTATTTAAGCAATCAAAATTTACGATTTTATGCCTAGGTCGCGAGTATTCTTTGCCCGTGTTCTGGAGGGTAGCACATGGATTTGATCGAGGAACTGCCGCGAGCCGTAGCCATCAAGTTGAATGAAGTATTGAAGCCCGACGAGCAGGTCTTAGTCCAGCTTCCGGGCGCCTACCGCGGAGAGGTGCCCTCCAACGTCTCTCGAGGGGTCTTTGGCAGGCGAGGCTCCCGATGAAGCGGTGGAAGCGTGTCCCTTTCGACTCCGACGCACCTGACGCCGGCGCTCTGATAAGAATTTTCCGGAAGAAGGGAAAGGTTGTCGCCACGGTTACTAGTTACGAGTGGTTTGAGCCGGACGGCCACGAGTATACGGGCTACGCAGATGTGGTGACTTCCGGAGCCCGACCAGTTGCAGAAGTTCTCGTTGACCACAAGAAATCCACTGCCGTCGTTGCACTCGAAAGCGACGATCTTTGGGACGCTGCGTGGGGAGCGCTGGTGTAGTCGCGCGATGAGCGTCTGACGAGGACGAAAGGACCGCTTCGGGTCATCGCCTGACACCTAGCCGTCGAACCGTGAAATCTACTTTCATCCTAAGCGGACATCAGGGGCCTCGTTAGGCTTGCGATGGGCCGGGCCATTTATGAGTTCACGCCCCAGTATTGACGCGTTGCGAAGCACGCATGGGCCACCAGTTAGCCCTTTATTTTTGCCCGTTTTTTGCCGGCCGGCCGGGTCGCCGCCGCAGCTACACCATAAGATATTGTTTTTATTGGATTTTTATGGCGCTCCCTAGGGGACTCGAACCCCTGTTTTCGCCGTGAGAGGGCGACGTCCTGGACCGCTAGACGAAGGGAGCCGCGGCGGCGCGCTCGTTTCGAGCGCGGACGCCACGATATAGCGGGGCAACCCTCACCTTGGCAAGGCGATCTCACTGGCCTGCAAGATCGAGCCGCCCGGTCACCTTCAGGCTCGCCACATCGATGAAGACCAGAGACTGGCCGCCACCCGGCCTTGCGTAGGTAAGGATCAGGCGCCGCCCGTCGGAAGCGGTCGAGACCAGCCGCGCGCCGGGCGAGAGCCCCATGTCGGCGCGGGCGAGCGTGGGAACGGCGTCGCCCTGCTGCCAGGCGGTCGGCGGCTTGTCTCCGATCAGGACGATCTTGTAGAGGATCGCTCCAAAGACCGCGAGAATGCCGACACCCAGGGTCAGGCCGGCGATCAGCATCAGCCGGCGCATTTTCGCCTGGACGCTGAGCAGTGCCGGGTCGAGCGGTTTCTCGTCGTCGTCGAAGGATGGATTGGCCATGGTGTCGGAAGAGCCTGCCCGCCAGGTTGAACGGACCGTCGCCGTCGAGGCCGGCGGGACGCGCCTCGACGCCTGGCTTGCCGGCGCAATCGAAGATCTCGGCCGCAACCGCGCCAAGAAGCTCATCGTCGAAGGCCGGGTGGCGATCGGCGGGCGGACGATAGTGGAGCCGAAAAGGCCGGTCAAACCGGGCGAGTGCGTCACGATCGACCTGCCCCCGCCGGAGCCGGCCGAGCCGGCGGCGGAAGCGATTCCGCTCGCCATCGTCTATGAGGACGACGCCCTCATCGTCATCGACAAGCCGCCGGGGCTGGTCGTCCACCCTGCCGCCGGCCACGCCGGCGGTACGCTGGTCAACGCCCTCATCGCCCATTGCGGCGAAAGCCTGTCGGGCATCGGCGGCGTGGCGCGGCCGGGCATCGTCCATCGGCTGGACAAAGACACATCGGGCCTGATGGTGGTCGCCAAGACCGACCGCGCCCACAAGGGGCTCGCCGCCCAGTTCGCCGATCACGGCCGCACGGGACCGCTGGAGCGTGCCTATCTGGCGCTCATCTGGGGCGCGCCCGACCGCCCGCAGGGTACCGTCGACCTGCCGCTTGCCCGCTCCACCCGCAACCGCGAGAAGATCGCGGTCACCCGCGCCGGCGGCCGCCATGCGGTGACCCACTACACGGTGTTGGAGCGCTTCGGGCCCGGGGAGCGGCCGCTTGCCACCCTGGTCGAATGCCGGCTCGAAACCGGCCGCACCCACCAGATCCGCGTCCACATGGCGGCCATTGGCCACCCGGTGGTCGGCGACCGCGCCTACGGCTCCGGCTTCGCCACCAAGGCGGGGCTGCTGGACGAACCGGCGAAAAGCCTGACCGCCGCCTTCCCCCGCCAGGCGCTGCATGCCTTTCGACTCGGCTTCGAGCACCCGGTGACGGGGGCGGAAATGCTGTTCGAAAGCCCGCCTCCGGACGACATGGCGGCCCTGGTTGCGGCGTTTAAGTCCTTGTGAACAATATTTGATCGCCATGGCTGCCAGGGCGGGCGTGATTCCGCCAAAGTCCTCCCTATATGTTACGTTCCAGACGTGCCGCTTGACGGACGTCTGGATGGATTTGCCGGAATTGGCCGGGGATCCGGAAAACGAAAGGGGCGCATAACTCATGGCCCGTGCATCACTGCCTGCGATCGCAGCCGGCGAATCCGGCCTGTCGCACTACCTTTCCGAAATTCGCAAGTTTCCCATGCTGGCGCCGGACGAGGAGTACATGCTCGCCAAGCGCTACAAGGAGCATGGCGACCGCGACGCCGCCCACCGGCTGGTGACCAGCCATCTCAGGCTCGTCGCCAAGATTGCCATGGGCTATCGCGGCTATGGGCTGCCCATCGGCGAGGTGATCTCCGAGGGCAATGTCGGCCTGATGCAGGCCGTGCGCCGCTTCGAGCCCGAGAAGGGCTTCCGGCTGGCGACCTACGCCATGTGGTGGATCCGCGCCGCCATCCAGGAATACATCCTGCGCTCGTGGAGCCTGGTGAAGATGGGCACCACGGCCAACCAGAAGCGGCTGTTCTTCAACCTGCGCAAGGTCAAGGGCCAGATTCAGGCCCTCGACGACGGCGACCTCAACCCCGATCAGGTGCAGCAGATCGCCACCAAGCTCGGCGTCACCGAGGACGATGTGGTGTCGATGAACCGGCGCCTGGGCGGCGACGCCTCGCTCAACGCGCCGCTGCGCGCCGATGGCGAGACCGGCGGCGAATGGCAGGACTGGCTGGTCGACGAAGCGCCGAGCCAGGAAGAGCGGCTGGCCGAGAACGAGGAACTCGACAACCGCCGCCAGCTCTTGCGCAACGCCATGAGCGTTCTCAACGACCGCGAGCGGCGCATCTTCGAAGCCCGGCGCCTGGCCGAAGACCCGATCACGCTCGAGGAGTTGTCGAGCGAGTTCGGCGTCAGCCGCGAGCGCGTCCGCCAGATCGAGGTGCGCGCCTTCGAGAAGGTGCAGAAGGCGGTCAAGAAGGGCGCCAAGGAACTCGAAGCGCCCCACGCCGAGATCGAAGCGGCGGGAGCCTGACACGCGCCGCTCATGCCCCCGCGAGGCGGGCATCAACGTCACGACACGAAAACCTTGTGGTGCCCGGCTCCGACCGGGCATCCAGTAATCGCAGGCGCATGCGATTGAATTGCGGGTGTCGGCGATGACTGGGTCCTCGCTTTCGCGAGGACGACAAGCAAAACAAGCAATCTCGTTCTCGCGTGCCGAAAGCACCGAGCTATGAACCTTTCAAAGACCTCTCCCCTCGCGACGAGGGGGTGGCGGGCGCCCGGCGAATGCCGTGCGGTTACTCCGCGAAACTGAGGCGCTCGCCGAGCGCCCGCCGCGGCGATTTTATCCCGTCTCCCGGCGAGCTCTTTAGTCTTTCCCTGTCGCGCGTTCCGCGCTCCACGGTCTCTTGTCCTCAGGCCCTGAGGCCAGCCGGTCGCAAGACCGACGATCCCGCCAGGAACGCCCCGAGGGGGAAAGGTCGGAAGCCTCTCCCGAGCGGGGGCACCGCTCCGCTCCCCCCACGACGTTCCGGTCGACACGGGACCCCTTTGCGGGAGCGGACGAGCAGATCATCTCATGGGGTCAGAGGTGGGGGGATAGATTTCTTTTCCTGTGTCCCGGTCCAGCCACGTTGTTCGATCCCGGTCGGGCCTTCGGCCCTCCTCGGTCTCTTGTTTGTTGTCCCCGGTCGGCAAAGCGGTGGGATAATCGGGCGGGCCCGTTCCCCGGCTGTTCAGGCGTCGACCAGTTCGCGCCCTGGCGCTTCCGCCGCCGCCGGAGGCACGCCGTCGCCCGCCCGGATGTCCGCCTCCCCTGCCCCAAGCTTGGCCTGCAGGCGGTCGAGCTTGATGTGCAATTCGGCGATCGACAGCTCGGCCTTCAAGTTGACCTCGTAGTCGAGCGCGGCCGCCATGCGGTCCTTCGCCGCCTGCCGGTTCTGGCTCATCATGATGATCGGCGCCTGGAAGGCGGCGAGCAGCGACAGCACCAGGTTGAGGAACATGAACGGATAGGGATCCAGCGCATGGTGCGCCAGGATCACGCCGTTCAACGCCGCCCAGCCGACGAGAAACGCGGCGAAGCCGACGATGAACCCCCACGAACCGCCGATGGCTCCGACGCGGTCCGCCAGCTTCTGGCCGACGGTCAACCGTTCTTCGAATTCCTGATTGAGGTTGCGCGTATGCAGGCGTCGGGCGACGCGGGCGATGACACGCCGGTCACGCTCCGGCAGCGGCCCGAGGCCGCCGTGCAGGAGCTGTTGCGCAAGGACGCGGATTTCGTTGTTCATGGCACACCGCCTTTTACCGGCCGCTCGCCGGCCGGTCGCGGTGCGCTTGACTAATCGGTCAGACGCCTCGCGACCGCCGCAAGCGGCACGCGCTGTCGAGGTCTACTGCCGTCGCTTGGCATTGGTCTCACCGATTGCTGTTGACCGCCGAGAGATAGGCGATCCGGCGGTAACGTCAAGTTAAAACGCTGCGCGGCGCCGTCGCGAAGAGATCGCCCGCGCGCCCCATCACGAAATCGATGAAGGCTTTCGTTGCGGCCGAAAGGTGGCGGCGTGTCGGGTAGACGAGCTGGATGCTGGTGGCCGCCCGACGATACGGCTCCAGAATCTGCACCAACGCGCCCGACCGCAGGTACGGCGCCACCATCGGCCCGGGCAGCATCACGATCCCCAACCCGGCTAAGGCCGCCTCGCGAACGAACGACATGGTGTTCGCCGCCACCACTGCATTGAGTTGGACGACCGACGTGCCCTTCGGTCCGCGCAAGGTCCACGTCGCCCCTTCGATCGACGGGCCGTGGACGACGCAGCCATGCCGCGCCAGATCGGCCGGAGTCCGAGGAAGCCCCGCCGTCTTCAGGTAAGTCGGACTGGCGCAGACAAGCCAGTCGCTGGTGCCGAGCTTCCTGACGATCAGCGTCGAGTTGGAGAGCTTCCCCATGCGGAAAGCGACATCGATCCGGTCGCGCACCAGGTTCAGCCGCTCGTCGGTCAGAAGCAGTTCCACCTTCACCCGCGGATGATTGCGGAGAAATTCCGCGACGAGATCCGGCAGATAGAGGCCGTCCGAATTGGCCGGGGCAGATATCCGGATGGTGCCGCTCGGCACCAGTTGCGCCCCGGCAAGCTGTCCGTTGGCCTCCTCGACGGTCGCCAATGCGTCCCGGCACCGCTCGAAATAGCGGCGGCCGGCATCGGTCAATCCGAGCGAGCGTGTCGTGCGCTGCAGGAGCCGTGTGCCGAGAGAGTCTTCGAGATGGGCAATCCTGCGGCTCACGGTCGCCCGTGGCAGATGCCGCAGTCGCGCCGCCCCGGCGAAGCTGCCGGCCTCGACCACCCTGACGAAGAGCGCGATTTCGTTGAGATCGATCATTATTGCTCGAAATGAGACACTATCTTTCGATTATAGACGCTGTTGCGCCAATGGCGGAAGCCCTAAGTCCTCACCATCGAATCCGGGAAGGAGCAACAGCCATGTCGAAACTCACGGTTCTCGTCACCGGCGCCACCGGCAACCAAGGCGGCTCGGTTGCCGCCGCATTGATGGCACGCGGTCACACGGTGCGAGCCCTGACCCGCAGGCCGGACAGCCCGGCCGCACTAAAGCTGGCGAAGGCCGGCGCCAGGATCGCCACCGGCGATTTTGCCGAGGAAGCGACGATCGTCGCGGCAGCGAAAGATGTCGACACCATCTTCCTGATGGGCAATTCGTGGGAGGGCGGTCCCGACCGCGAACGCGAACTTGGCCACAAGGCGGTCGCGGCGCTCGCCCGGGCGCAGGTCGGTCACGTCATCTATGCCTCGGTCGATTCCGCCGACCGCGCCACCGGCGTCCCCCATTTCGAGAGCAAGGCCGCGGTGGAGCGTCATCTCGCCGCCTCCGGCCTGCCCTACACGATCAGCGCACCGGCGTCCTTCATGGACAATCTCCTGGAGTCCTGGTCCATTCCCAGCCTGCAGAAGAGCGAATTCGCCGCAGCGCTGCCGCCGGCGCGCAAGCTCAAGAAGATCGCCGTTGCTGATATCGGACCGTTCGTGGCGGCGCTCGCCGAGCGGCGCGAGCACGTCTTCGGCCGTCGTTTCGACATTGCCGGCGACGACATCGACGGCATCCAAACCGCCACCATCCTGTCACGCGCGACCGGGCGGCGGATCGGCTATCGGGAACTCCCGCTCGACGTCGTGCGGCAGCAGAGCGACGACGTCGCGCGCATGTATGCGTGGTTCAACGATGTCGGCTACAGCGCCGACATCGCCGCACTGAAGCGCGATTTCCCCGAGGTGAAGTGGCACAGCTTCGCAAACTGGGCGCAGAGCGTCGACTGGAACACTCTGCTCCAGCCGTCGCGCGAGCCGGCAACCACGCCGGGCTAGAACCTTTTCGGCACCACGGTGTAGCTGTCGACCGGCGGCACCGTGGTGAGCAGCCCGGCATCCTTCATGAATTGCGCGAAGCGCTGATAGCGCGCCGGGTCGAGCGCCGCCGGCCGCTTGGCGAAGCGCGGCAGGGTGGCGAAGAAGGACTTGCGGTTCAATTCGTCATTGAGATCGGCATGCGCCTTCATGAACATGGCGAGCGCTTCGTCCGGGTGATTGGTGATGAAGATGGTCGCCTCCTCCACCGCCGCCAGGAAGCGCCCCAGGCGCGGATCGTCCTTGAGTTTGGTGCTGGTGGCGTAGATCAGCTCGTCATAGGGCGGCACGCCGTGTTCCTCCGGATAGAAGGCGACGCCAGGCATGCCCTGCAGGCCGAGCTGGATCAACTCGACATTGCGATAGCCGTCGATGGCCGCATCGACCTGACGCGACATCAGCGCCGTGACCAGATTGAAGTTGACGTTGACCAGCGTCACGTCCTTGGGCGTCAGCCCCGCCGATTTGAAGATGGCGCCGAGATAGGCGTCCTGCAGGCCGGCGACCGAATAGCCGATCTTCTTGCCCTTGAGGTCGGCAAGCGTCTTCACCGGCCCGTCCTTGAGCACGATCAGGCAGTTGAGCGGCGTCGCGATCAGCGTGCCGAAGCGCACCAGCGGCAGGCCTTCCTTGATCTGCAGCATGAGGTCCGGCTGGTAGGTGACGGCGATATCGGCCTTCCCGGCGGCGACCAGCCGCGGCGGCGCGCTGGGGTCGGCCGGGGCGATCAGGTCGACATCGAGACCGTGGCGGGCGAAGTAGCCGCCCTCCTTGGCGATCACCAGCGGCGCGTGATCCGGATTGACGAACCAGTCGAGCAGCACGGTGAGCTTGTCGGCCGCCTGAACTTGAAGTGGAATCATAACGGCAAGCAGCGCAGCCAAGCCCAACAAACGACTCATGATTTTCATTTTCACGGATTCCCTTAATGGCTCTCCGCCGCCCATGGCGTCAGGTTGGCGGTGAGGAGGTCAACGATGCCGCGCAGGATCACCGACATGGCAATGAGCAGGATCAGCGCGGCGAACATCACGTCGGTCTGCGCCCGCGCATTGGCGAGCAGCATGGCGTAGCCGAGGCCGGAGGAAGCCCCCACCCATTCGCCGATCAGCGCCCCGATCGGCGCGTAGACGGCGGCAAGCCTCAAGCCCGTGACCAGCGCCGGAATCGCTCCGGGCACGCGCATGAGCAGCACCACCTGCCAGCGGCGGGCGCGATACAGCCGCGCCAGGTCGATCAGGTTGGTGTCGGTGCGGGCAAGGCCGTCGGCAAAGGCCGAGGCGACGGGGAAAAAGATGGCAATCGTCGCCATGACGATCTTGGAGGCGACGCCGAAGCCGAACCACAGCGCCAGCAGCGGTGCGATGGCAAAGACGGGGATCGCCTGGCTGACCACCATCACCGGCAGCAGAACCGGACGCGTGAGCGGCAGGAAGCTCATCGCCAGCGCCAGGCCGGCCCCGAGCACGGCGCCCGAGACAAGGCCGATCACGGTCTCGGTCAGCGTCGTCACGGCATGCACCCGCCACAGGTCCGGCCGTTCGACGAGCGCCGCGAACACCCGCGCCGGATCGGGCAGGATGAAGGGCGGCGGCTGGAAGATCAGGACGATCGCCTGCCAGATGACGATGAGGGCCGCGGCGACGGCAAGCGCTCTCAGCGCCGTCATCGCCTGTCTTCCCCGCCGGACCGAGCCTGCACCGCCATGAACCGTTCGCTCCAGGGCGATCCGGGCGTTGGCGAAGCATCTAGGCGGAGAAAAGTTCCCGTCCCTTCGCCGGCATGACCCGGATCAGGTTCGAAGGGTTCGGCCCTGCGGCCATCTCAGCTCGAAAACGAGCACCCCTCGGAACGGGCGAGAGAATTGCAGGCTTGCTGCCCGGCAGCAAGCTTTTTTCGGAATGGCTGCTACCCGGTGCCCCAGGCGTTCAGTGCCTGCGCCAGCACGCGATCGCCCGGCGTGCCCTTCTCGAAGGTGAGGATGGCGCGCTGGCCGGTCTCGTAGACCAGCGGCAGGTCGATCCAGTCGCGCTCCTTGAGCAGTTGCATGTTGCTCTCGACATCGGCCGGCAGCGCCGACAGCGCGATCCAGAAGAAGCCGTCGGCAACCTTCGCCGTGGCACCGATCAGCGGCTGGCCGCGGGCATCTTCGGACGGCTTGAGCACCAGACGCGGGATGCTGGTGATGCTCTTGCCCGGGAAGGCGGCGGTCGTATCGACGACCACCTCGATCAGATGGCTCGCCGGCAGCGTCTTGTCGGTGTTCTTGTGGATGGTCAGCCTCACCTTGAGGCCGCGATCCGGCACGTCCAGATTGGCGATCACCGACGGACCGTTGGTGGGATCGGTAACGTAGCTCCACGTTACGGCGGCATTGATCTGGGTAACACCGGCGGCCGCCTTGGTGCTGTCGAGCGGCTCTTCGTAGAGAACCGCCTTCTGCGCCACCAGCGCCACGTCGCCGCCTTGCGCCGCCGGCAGAGGCTGCGCCGTGGCAATGTCGGTGGCGCCGTTGGCCGCAGTGTCGGCATTGCCGCTCGCTGCGCCGGCATCGGCATTGCCGGCATCGCCGACGACACGCACGCCCGGCGTTGTCGCGATGGCGTTGCCGCCACTGAGCAGCCGGTCGCTGTTCTTGCCCGTCGTATCGTCCGCCGCCAGCGGAGCCGCGGGCGGCGGCGGCGCGGCGGCCACCTGCTGACTGCTACCGGAGGAGCCACTATCGGCGAAAAGCTTGGAAAGCTCGCCGCGCTGCCACCATCCCAGAGCCGCCAGGCCGCCGACCAGGGCGACGATCAGCACCAGCAGGAGAACGATTGGCAGCCGCGACGGCCGCACGGCTGCATCCTCGAAATCGATGTCCACATCGCGATCCCGATCCCGGTCGCGATCCCGGTCACGGCTTCCCTTGCGCCGGCCATCCCTGATCCGCGCCGGCCTGTCTTCGCCGTCGAGCTGGGGCGTCGGCGCATAGCGCGGGATCGCCGGCTCCGGCTGCGGCGCCTCCTTGTCCCAGGCATATTCGGGCGCCAGTCTCGGTTCCGGCTCCACCCGCCGCGGCTGACGGTAGTCCGGCGGCACATAGGGTTCCGGCTCTTGCGGCGGCGGCTGACGGCGCGGGCGATTGTCGAGGTGGAAATCCGCCCCGCTGTCGCCATAGGCTTCCTCGCGCACCGGCGCCCGCTCTATCGCCGGCGGTAAGATATCGGTGCGGCTCTCGGCTTCGCGGATCGCCCGTCGGAAGACCTCCTGCGGGGAATTCGACGCAACCGGCTCCGGTTCGGGCAGGTCTTCCACCACCGGCGCCTCGGGCGGCGATGGCGGCGGCGGAGGTGGAGGACTGGGCCGTCTGGCGGCCGGCCGTGGCATCGCCGGTGCACCGCTGGTGGCCTCGCGCTCGGCACGCCGGATCGCCTCTTCCAGCTCCAGGCGCTGGCGCGAAATCTCGGAAGTCGGCAGCGGCGGGACGATCGCCTTCAACTGACCAATGAGGGCGTTGCGCGCCTTGTCATAGACGGCGCGCCGCGTTTCCGGCGTATTAGCCTCAAGGCTGGCAACCGCCCGGCTGAGTACAGCGTAATATTCGGCCATTTCTTCGCTCTGCCGACCTCTTACCGAATTGCCTTAGCCTTGAAAAGGATCATGCACAAGAATGGTATCGTCGCGCTCCGGACTTGTCGAAAGTAAGGCCACAGGAACGCCAATCAGCTCTTCGACATGCCGAACGTATTTGACCGCCTGGGCGGGCAGATCATTCCATGTCCGGGCGCCCGCCGTCGAGTCCTGCCAGCCTTCCATCTCTTCATAGACCGGTTCGACCGCCGCTTGTTCCTGCTGGGCCACCGGCAGATAGTCAAGCGAGCGTCCGCCGAGACGATAACCAACTGATATCTTTATCGTTTCGAGACCGTCCAGGACGTCGAGCTTGGTCAGCGCGATGCCGTTTATGCCGGAAATGCGCACAACCTGGCGGACCAGCGCCGCATCGAACCAGCCGCAGCGCCGCTTGCGCCCGGTCACGGTGCCGAATTCCTTGCCGACGCTGCCCAGCCGCTCGCCCATCTCGCCCTTGTCCTCGGTCGGGAACGGCCCCTCGCCGACGCGGGTGGTGTAGGCCTTGGTGATGCCGAGCACGTAGTCGCCGTTCCGCGCCCCCAGCCCCGAGCCGATCGTCGCCTGGCCGGCGACGATGTTGGACGAGGTGACGAAGGGATAGGTGCCGTGGTCGATATCGAGCAGCACGCCCTGCGCGCCCTCGAACAGGATACGCTTTCCGGCCCGCCGCGCCGCGTCGAGGCGGCGCCAGGCGGAGCCCATGAACGGCAGGATCTTGGGCGCGATGTCCATCAGTGCCGCGAGCACCGCCGCGCCGTCGATCTCCTCCGCGCCGTTGCCGCGCCTGAGCGCATTGTGGTGCGCCAGCAGCCGGTCGACCTTGCCCGGCAGGCTCGCCGGATCGGCGAGATCGACCACGCGGATGGCACGCCGGCCGACCTTGTCCTCATAGGCCGGGCCGATGCCGCGCTTGGTCGTGCCGATCGCCTGCGTGAGGTTCGAGGTCTCGCGGTTGATATCGAGCTCGCGGTGCAGCGGCAGGATCAGCGAGGCGTTGTCGGCGATCAGCAGGCTGTCCGGCGAAATGTCGACGCCCTGCCCTTTCAGCTTCTCGACCTCGGCCACAAAGGCCCACGGGTCGACCACCACGCCATTGCCGATGACCGACAGCTTGCCCGGTCGGACCACCCCGGAGGGCAGCAGGCTCAGCTTGTAGACGACGCCGTCGATGACCAGCGTGTGTCCCGCATTGTGACCTCCCTGGAAGCGCACGACGATATCGGCGCGCTCGGAAAGCCAGTCCACGATCTTGCCTTTGCCCTCGTCGCCCCATTGAGCGCCGACGACGACCACATTCGCCATTGCCTACCCGGTTTCCCCAAAACATCCCGGCGGCTGCCGGTTCCGGCCCCCCGCCGGTTCCGGCATTTGCCGGCAAAGAATCGCCCCGGCTGACATGCCGGGGCGGCCTCGCGGCGGACTATAGCCTCTGCGAACGCGCCATGCGAGGCGAAAACGCCCGATTTTGCCGCCGTTGTCGGCCGGTTGAGCCTCGGTTATGAAGGCAGCCGCCGCCCGGACCTGACGCGGCCGAAATCCTCGCTCTCCATCCCAGGCCCACCCGTGACCGCACCGCCCCTGGCCAGCCGCGCACTGTTCGACCGGCCCTACCTGCTCCTGTCGCTGACATCGCTGTTCTGGGCGATCAACATCGTGCTCGGGCGCTTCATCGCCGGCACCGTTCCGCCGGCAGCGCTTGCCGAGATCCGCTGGGTCGGCGCCGCACTGGTCGCCGTGCCGCTGGCGCACAGAGAACTCAGCCGCGACTGGCCGACGATCCGCCGCCACCTCGGCATCATGCTGCTGCTCTCGTTCGCCGGCGTCACCGTCTACAACACGCTGGCCTATCACGGGCTGGAATACACCACCGCCCTCAACGGCTCGCTGATGCAATCCTCGGCACCGCTGATGATCGGCCTGTGGTCGCTGATCCTCTTCCGCGACCGGCTGACGCCGGCTCAGCTCGCCGGCATCTTCATCTCGTTCTTCGGCGTCGCCACCATCATCGCTCGTGGCGATCCGGCGACGCTCATGCATCTGAAACTCAATCCCGGCGACATCTGGTTCCTGGTCGCCATGGCGAGCTACGCGCTTTATGCCGCGCTTCTGCGCCGACGGCCGGCGATCCACTTCCTGTCGTTCCTGGCCGTCACCTTCGTCGCCGGCGCCATCATGCTGGCGCCGGTGACCGTACTCGAATTCATGGCCGGCCGCCGGGTCCATCCGACCCCGGCAGCCTTTGCCGTGCTCGCCTATGTGGTGATCTTCCCGTCGCTCATCGCCTATATCTTCTTCAACCGGGGCGTCGAGCTGATCGGCGCCAACCGCGCCGGTCCCTTCTTTCATCTGATTCCGGTCTTTGGCTCGGCCGTCGCCATCCTCTTCCTCGGCGAACGGCCGCAGCTCTATCACGGCATCGGCTATCTGCTGATCATCACCGGGATATTCGTAGCGCAGAGGGGGGCAAGGAAAGCAGGCAAGATCGTGGACTTGTAGGCACGAACGCACCGAGCTGGCTCTTTTCGGGGCTTGAGTTGGCCGGTTTCCGCGACCTCAATGCCGCGTTGCCAAACCATGAAAGCAGTGAGTGATTCAACTCACCTCGGCCAAACTGGAGAGAGGAAATGGCCGCGCGGCCTCTTCGATTTTTGCCAAGCCCCGTGTCGTTGTCGGGAGATTTCGGTTGACACTCCAAATGGACGAAAATACGAGCGGCAAATCGGATTGACTGGGGGATAGCTAGCCGATGACGTTCGCGCGCGATTCCAATACGGCACGTTTCGCCGCGTTTTCCGCGGCAACGACCATCTACTACCTGTGCGCCGGGATTGCGGTCCATTTGCTCAATCCTGCGTTCAGTCCAATCCGCAACTACATCTCCGATTATGCTGTGGGGCCCCATGGCGAAATCTATGTGACCGCCTACTGGGCGACCGTGGCAGGTTGCCTTGCCTTGGCGGCAGCCTTGTTCCGGCAATTGCCATCTGACGGGCGTGCCAAAGCGGGAGCGGTTCTGGTCGCCATATTCGGGCTGACCTACGCGCTGACAGCGCTCTTTCCGACCGAACTTCTCAAGCCCGGTGAATTCCCGCATGGCGCGGCCGGCGGTATCCACGCGATTGCTGCGCTGATTGGATGGGTCGCGGCCTTTAGTGCAGCGTTGCTCGTATCAGGAGCATTCGCGCGAGCCACCGCACATCGCTCGCTGGCGGGACCTCTGCGCATTCTGGCCTGGTTGACGGTGGTCGCATTCATAGGCGTTTTGGCGGTCATGGCCTCCCGGCAGCCCGTCGCCGGTCTCGCCGAGAAGATATTCATTGTCTTCCGCGAAGCTTGGTTGCTCTTGGCAGCGGTTGGCATCTGTCGTGCGGCGGGCGGTATCGACGCAATCCTTCATAGCCACCCGGCCCGCTCCGGTTTGTCTTCCAGCACGTGACGGCCAGCGAATGGGCGTACTGACAGCCACGCGCCTCGGCCGCTATGTCTTCTGGAACCGGCCGACAAATTCCGATCATCGCCGCTTTCCTGGCATTGCTTTGCAACCGTCGGCGACGCCGTTCGCGTTCGAACCGGCGGAGAAGCCCGCAGAGTTCGGTGCGATTACGATACGGTCCAAACAGGGGTCAACGTCGGCTCCCCTGGAGGCCGTGCTAGACCAGACGGGCACGACTGGGCTCGTCATCCTCGCCAGGGGCAAGCTCGTTTACGAGCACTATGCCAATGGTGGCGCTCGCGACGCGGTCAATCGTTGCTTCTCGGTGACCAAGTCCTTCGCCTCCGCGCTGGTGGGCATTGCCATCGGAGAAGGGCGGCTCTCCGGCATCGACCAGCCGATTTCCGAGCATCTGCCGGAATTCGCGGGCCGCCCGACGGGCGAGCTGACGCTTCGCCATCTCCTCGAAATGCGCTCGGGCATCCGGTTCGTGCCGGGACCGCAACCCTGGTCGGACGACGCCATCTGCTACTTTTCGCCCGACTGTCGTTCCGCTACCCGCCGCGTGCCGATCACCGATCCGGTTGGAAGCTTCTTCCACTACAACGACTACCATCCATTCCTTGTCGGCATGATCCTGGAACGGGTCATGGGCGAGCCGGTTGGCCAGACCTTTGAACAAAGGCTCTGGCAGCGCATTGGCGTGCGTTATCCGGCAAGCTTGACGATCGACAGTACGCGCAGCGGCTTCGTTCATCTCGAGAGCGGCCTCAACGCGACCGCCGTGGATCTTGCGAAATTCGGCCTCCTCTATCTCAACCGAGGACAGTGGGAGGATCAACAAATCGTGCCATCCGAATGGGTGCGTACAAGCACTGGGCCTGAGGGCACGCGGCGCGATCACGAGTGGTTCCGGTACTACGACCGCCTGCCTTGGGGCCGGGTCTTCGCGTCGGGCAAATACTTCTACAAGCACTTCTGGTGGGGACATGAGGTGGGCCCGGACGAGCGTGACTTCTTCGCCATGGGCGCTCTCGGCCAGCACATATACGTTTCGCCAAGGCACCAGGTGGTCATCGTGCGCCTCAGCGAACGCTTCCCGAAGGGCATGTGGTGGCCACCCGTGTTTCGTCAGCTCGTCGAGCGACTTTCATAAGCGCGACGGCAGGCTAGCTGACAAGACGAATGAAGCCCGGAGGTTCAGCTGTTGGCGCTTGTCTGCCACGCTGACGCGAACCGGCAATGTCTGGAACACCCACGAAGCGGCCGCCAGAAACAGAATGGGGCGCGAAGGTTGATGAGTACGCCTGCTGGCTGGCGCCATGATGCTGGCGCCGGTGACCGTACTCGAATTCCTCGCCGGCCGACGGGTCCATCCGACCCCGGCAGCCTTTGCCGTGCTCGCCTATGTGGTGATCTTCCCGTCGCTCATCGCCTACATCTTCTTCAATCGTGGCGTCGAGCTGATCGGCGCCAACCGCGCCGGTCCCTTCTTCCATCTGATCCCAGTCTCCGGCTCGGCCATCGCCATCGCCTTCCTCGGCGAACGGCCGCAGCTCTATCACGGCATCGGCTATCTGCTGATCATCACCGGCATTGCCGTGGCGCAGCGGGGGGCAAGGAAAGCGGGCTAGGCCGCATCGGCGGTGCCGGGCTTTCCCGTCGTCTGGTTCCTTCGGACGAAGTCGCCGATACCCCATGACAAGGAAACTTGACATCGGCATTCAATGGTGACAAGTTTGCTTGTCACTCAGCCATGCGGATCGTCACGCCCATGCCTACCCGCCGACAGGTCGCCTTCGCCAGTTCCATTGCAGTCGCCGTCATCGGAGCCATCGTCATCTGGTTCGGTGCGGCTGCCGTCATATCGGCCATATTCGGTGGCCACACGCCGGCTGCGGCGCCATGGCTGGCGCTCGCCAAGTTCGCGAGCCTGGCATGGGTCGCGGTGATCGGCTGGCTGGTTTCCTGGCGCCGGATGGACGAGATGGCGCGCGAAGCCCGCAAGATTTCCTGGCTCATCGGATCCACCGCGGCCATCCTGGTGACTGCACCGGTCATGCTGTTCTGGCTGCTAAATGGAGGCGCCTTCCTCACCCACCTTATTAGCCATCCCGGTACGCCCGGCGCCTACTTCGCAATGGGATGGGCCGGGCTTGTCGTCGCCCAGCTCGTTGGGACGCTGATCGCGGCGGTCGTCTGGCGAGCGAGGATGCGTTAGGGGCGCGCCTGTCCGTGAAAAACTGCCTCAAGGCGCTGAGGACCGAGCGCGGCTGGAGCCAGGCAGAGCTGGCCGAGCGGCTCGATGTCTCGCGCCAGAGCGTAAATTCCATCGAGACCGGCAAGTACGATCCAAGCCTGCCGCTCGCCTTCAAGATCGCGCGCCTCTTCGGCCGGCCGATCGAGGCCATCTTCGAAGACGGAGGATGAGCGCGTCAGCATGAGGTCCGATGTCGGGAACTCCCGGCATCGCAAGGGCCAGCCCCGTCCTTCGAGGGCGGCTTCGCCGCCGCCTCAGGATGAGGCTGGGAGAGAGTCCTCATCCTCAGGTGCGACCCCGGACGTGATCCGGGGGGAGCCTCGAAGGATGGGGACTGAGTTCGATCTCTGAGCGGTCCCGCTTCAGAACATCAGCCGCTTGGCCTGCACGACGCCGTCGAGGGCGCCGACCTTCGCCAGCACGTCGTCGCTCATCGCTCCGTCGATCTCGACCAGCGAGATGGCGTCGTCGCCGAGCGCCGCACGGCCGAGGTTGAAGTTGGCGATGTTGACCTTCTCGTTGCCCAAGAGTGTGCCCAGGCGGCCGATGAAGCCGGGCTTGTCCTTGTTGGTGACGTAGAGCATGTGCGGGCCGAAGCTCGCGTCCATGTTGATGTTCTTGATCTGGATGAAGCGCGGCTTGCCGTCCGAGAAGACGGTGCCGGCGACCGCACGCTCCTGCCGTTCGCTCCTCACCGTCAGGCGGATGTAGGTCTCGTAGATGCCGCGCTGGGTCTGGCGCACCTCGTTGATCTCCATGCCGCGATCGCGTGCCACGATCGGCGCGTTGACCATGTTGACCTCGTTCAACATCGGGCGCAGCAGGCCGGCGAGCAGCGCCGCGGTCAGCGCCCTGGTGTTCATGTCGGCGACGTCGCCGGCATATTCGATCGTGGCGCCGAGGATGGTGGTCTCGGTGAGCTGGCCGGCAAACGAGCCGAGGCTCTCCGCCAGCTTGACGAAGGGGATCAGCCGCGGCGCCTCTTCCGCCGTGATCGACGGCATGTTGAGGGCGTTGGAGACGGCGCCGTTGACCAGATAGTCGGCCATCTGTTCGGCCACCTGAACCGCGACGTTCTCCTGCGCTTCCGATGTGGACGCCCCGAGATGCGGCGTGCACACCACGTTGGCGAGGCCGAAGAGCGGGCTCGTATCCGCCGGCTCCTTGACGAAGACGTCGACGCCGGCACCGGCGACCTTGCCGGTCTTGATCGCCTCGGCGAGGTCCTCCTCGACGATCAGGCCGCCGCGGGCGCAATTGATGATGCGCACGCCGTCCTTCATCTTGGCGATCGCCGCCTTGTCGATGATGTTGCGGGTCTTCTCGGTCAACGGCGTATGCAGCGTGATGAAGTCGGCGCGTGCGAACAGCTCGTCGAGATCGACCTTCTCGACGCCGAGCTGCAGGGCGCGCTCCTCGGACAGATACGGATCGTAGGCGACGACGCGCATCTTCAGCCCGATGGCGCGCTCGGCGACGATCGAGCCGATATTGCCACAGCCGATGACGCCCAGCGTCTTGGCGGTGATCTCGACGCCCATGAAGCGGTTCTTCTCCCATTTTCCCGCCTGGGTGGAGACGTCGGCGGCGGGAATCTGGCGCGCGACGGCGAACATCATGGCGATGGCGTGCTCGGCCGTGGTGATGGAATTGCCGAAGGGCGTGTTCATCACGATGATGCCACGCTGGGTGGCGACCGGGACGTCGACATTGTCGACGCCGATGCCGGCGCGACCGATGACGCGCAGCTTCTTGGCGGCGGCGAGCACCTTCTCGGTGACCTTGGTGGCGGAGCGGATGGCGAGCCCGTCATAGTCGCCGATGACGGAAAGCAGCTTCTCCTTGTCCTTGCCGAGATCGGGCAGGTAGTCGACCTCGACACCGCGCACCTTGAAGACCTGGATGGCGGTCTTGGACAGCTTGTCGGATACGAGAACACGAGCGGTCATTTTCAGAGCCTTTCCTTCGCGTCGCGCCAAGGCATTTCGCGGGCGCCGACGCGAATTGATGAGATGAGCGTGCAGGGTGGGTTAGCGCTGGAAAGCGCGTAACCCACCGGTTGAGTCTGCCTCCAAGCGGTGGGTTACGGCGCTCACGCGCCTAACCCACCCTACGAGGTTCCGGGACGGTTACGCCGCCTGCTTGAGCGCCGCCTTCTCGACCGCAAAGGCCCAGTCGAGCCATTCGGTCAGGACGGCAAGATCCGACGCCTCGATCGTGGCGCCCGCCCAGATGCGGAAATGCGGCGGGGCATCACGATGGTAGTTGATGTCGTGCGCGACGTTTTCCTTGTCGAGGCGCGCCGAGATGGCCTTGAGAAAGGCTTCCTGTGCTTGCGGCTCCAGCTTGGTGACGTCGGGATCGACGATCTTCAGCGTCACCGAGGTGTTGGAACGCACCGCCGGGTCTTCGGCGAAAAAATCGATCCACGGCGTCTTCGCCGCCCAGTCGGCCAGCACCTTGAAGTTGGCATCGGCGCGGCCCATCAGGCCCTTGAGACCGCCGACCCGCTTCGCCCAATTGAGCGTATCGAGATAATCCTCGACACAGAGCATCGACGGCGTGTTGATCGTCTCGCCGACGAAGATGCCCTCGATGAGCTTGCCGCCCTTGGTCATGCGGAAGATCTTGGGCAGCGGCCAGGCCGGCGTGTAGGTCTCCAGCCGCTGGACGGCACGCGGGCTGAGGACGATGACGCCGTGCGCCGCCTCGCCGCCGAGCGCCTTCTGCCAGGAGAAGGTGGTGACATCGAGCTTGTCGAAGGCAAGGTTCTGGGCAAAGGCGGCCGAAGTCGCGTCGCAGATCGTCAGACCCTTGCGGTCGGCGGCGATCCAGTCGCCGTTCGGTACGCGCACGCCTGAGGTGGTGCCGTTCCAGGTGAAGACCACGTCGTGACCGAAGTCGACCTGGGTGAGGTCCGGCAGCTTGCCGTAGTCGGCCTTGATGGTGCGCGCGTCTTTGAGTTTGAGCTGCTTGACCACATCGGTCACCCAGCCGAGGCCGAAGGATTCCCACGCCAGCACATCGACCGGCCGTTCGCCGATGAGCGACCACAGGGCCATCTCGACGGCGCCGGTATCCGAGGCCGGAACGATGCCGATGCGGTAATCCGCCGGCACTTCGAGGATTTCGCGGGTGAGGTCGATGGCCTGCTTGAGCTTGGCCTTGCCGATCTTGGCCCGGTGCGAACGACCGAGCGCGGCATCGCCGAGCGCTTCCAGCGACCAGCCAGGTCGCTTGGCGCAAGGACCAGAAGAGAAGTTGGGGTTCGCCGGCCGAACGGCGGGCGCAGCAGGTGCGGTCATCAGTCTACCCTCTCAGATAGAAGCCCCTCGTTGGGGAGGGGTGTCCCGCCGCGCGAGATACGCTGGGTCGCCGATGCTGTCAATCGCGATTCGATGCGACGAAATTTCGAAACTGACTGTGGCGAAAAAAACGCAGAGGCGTGGACGGCTGGAGACCGGACCGGGAAGGCACCAAGAGGCGTGGAGCGCCGAAGGCGCGACAGGGAAGCCAGAAAGAAAACACCGCCCGCCGATGTGGCGGACGGTGCTCTTCAGCAGCGCCCCGGAGGAGGAGGCGATCAGTACTTGACGACGGCCGGGCCGTAGTACTGCGGCATGTCGAAGGCGTAGCGCAGGCCGACCTTGAAGTCCTGCGAGGTGAGATTGTGGAACTCCATCGGGTTGTAGACCGAGTTGGTGCCATTATACGTGATCAGATCGCCGGAGGCTGCGTTGCCGAGGTTCAGGTAGCGGTACGCCGCCTCGACCGTCAGGTTGGGCGTGACCTGATACGACAGACCGGCGGTGAGCTGCCAAGCGAGGCTCCACTGTGAGTGGTCGGCACCGTAGGCGACACCACCGTGCGCCGTGTTGACGTCGGTGAAGCCCTTGATGGTGTTCAACGACGTGCCGATGCCGGCGCCGACGAACGGCGTGATCTGATGCCAGGTGCCGATGTCCCAATAGGCGTTGGCCAGGAAGGTCCACTCGGACTTGACGCCGGTATATTCATCCGTGCCCGGCGTTCCGCTGTCGTTGTAGATGTCGAGACCGTGGAAGGTCGCGTTGCCGCGGAACTCGCCGGTCACGTCGAAGCGCAGGTAATCGCTGTGCCTGTAGCCGACGCCAAGGACGAACAGCGGCGACGACTTAAAGTTCTTCGAGACGGTGTTCACCGAAGTGGCGGTGTCATAGAGGACATTGTACAGGCTGCCGACGGCCTGATTGGTCATGCCGATGTCGCCACGCAGATACCAGCTACCGCCCACCTGCACCGGCGGCGTATAGGGCGGCGGGATCTCGGGAAGATCGGCCGCCCAGGCGCCGGCCGACAGCGGCAGCAGAAACGCGGCGCCGACAAGCGCAGCAAGACGGGTGCGACCCATGACTGTTTCCTTTCCTACTCAAACCCCGGCGACCGAAATGGCCGCTTATGGAAAGGAATTGTCAGGGATAAATCTTAAATCAGCGTAAACCACGTTGCTTAACCACGTTTATTTACCTTAACAGAACGTAAACACCCGCGGCTGTTGCTTAAAAGACACTTCAGACCGTGCCCGGAAGGGAAATCCTGTAAATATTGCTGACGCAAAAACGAAAACGGCCGCTTGACGCGGCCGTTCCCTGTAACCATCGATGTCGGGCAGGTCAGCCCTGCGGCTGAGGCGCCATGCCGCCTTCGGGCTCGCCGCCGGGCGAACCCTTGGGCTTGCTCTTGGTGACCGGCACCGCCGACCCCTTGGACGACGCCGACTCTTCCGGCGTCTCGCGCACCGGCGGCTTGCCGGCGAGCAGGTTGCGGATCTCGTCGCCGCTGAGCGTCTCGTATTCGAGCAGGCCTTGGGCCAGTGTCTCGAGCTCGTCCGCATGCTCGCCCAAGA
>CAVVPK010000016.1:0-71165 GCA_963750065.1 uncultured Alphaproteobacteria bacterium | reverse complement strand
TTTGCCGAGCCTGCTCAAGATGGTGTGCGCCACCGGTCGACTGGTCACGATCCGCCGGCTTCTGTTGGCTGTCGGGCTGCTCGTCGTAGCGATGGTGGCGCCGGCCAGCGCGGCGCGCGCCTCGCAGACGCTCGCCACCCACGCGGCGGCGGCTGAACGAGGCTCGCCGGTCATCGAGCGCCTGTTCGAGTTGGCGCTCGCCGACATTCGGGCACGGCATCCCCGCCGGGCGATCGCGAAGCTCCGTGCCATCCTGTCGGTCGATCCGGCCGCGGTGCGGGTGCGGCTGGAGCTGGCGCGGGCGTATTTCCTGATCGGCGACGACAAGAAGGCGGAGTACCATTTCCGCCTGGCGCTCGGCGGCGGGCTGCCGCCAAGCGCTCAAGCCGCGGCGCGGTCCTACCTCGTCGCCATCCGCCAGCGCCGCGACTGGAGCGTCTTCTTCACCACGGACGTGTCACCGCAGACCAACGTCAACCACGCCACCGGCGCGCAGTCGTTGCTGATCGGTGGCCTGCCCTTCACGCTGAATGCCGACGGCAAGCCGCAAAAAGGCTTCACATGGGATACACAGGCCGCCTTTCTCTGGC
Source organism: uncultured Alphaproteobacteria bacterium (assembly GCA_963750065.1). Classification (GTDB taxonomy): domain Bacteria; phylum Pseudomonadota; class Alphaproteobacteria; order Rhizobiales; family Kaistiaceae; genus CAVSRC01. The sequence goes on along the minus strand of CAVVPK010000016.1, from coordinate 70,575 downwards.
GTCCGGCGCTGGGCAACGACTGGCGCCTCCACGTCGAGCTCGATGGCTTCAACCGCTACGCCGAGAGCCAGCCGTTGCGCGAACGGGTCGTTGGCGGCGAGCTGGGACTCATTCGCCAGTCCGACCTCGGTGAGGTGGCGGGCGGCGTCCGGGTCGAGCGGAGCTGGGTCGGCGACAAGGGTTACCAGTCCGGCATCGGGCCATGGCTGACCGCGAAGATCGATCCGAATGCCACCGTCTCGATCACGGGCCGCCTGCAATATCTGCACTTCACGCGGGACGACGGCAGCACGGCGCACGCCATCACGGCGGTCGCCGACATCAGCCGGCAGGTCAGCCCAACGACCACGTTGAAGATTGGCGGCGGGTTGAGCGCGCAGATCTCTAGCCTCCCGTCGGACGGATATCTGGAGCCATCGGCGAGCGTCGGATTCGAGAAGGTTCTGCCGGCGGACTTCATCGTCGGGCTCGATGTCGACGGTGCCCGCCGCAGCTATGACGGGCGCGACCCGCTGTTCGGCGTCACGCGCACCGGCTGGCGGCTGTCGGCGACAGCGCGTTTGATTGCCGGGGGCTGGGCGATCAACAACCTTGCTCCCTATATCCAGTATCGCTTCGAGTGGAACCGGTCGAACATAGCACTCTATGACTACACCGATCACTCGATCAGTCTCGGCCTTACCGGGCGATACTGAGTGCGCCACCCGCCCAGTCTGTCGGGCCCAATTTTGATGTATGCATTGGTGGCAGAATTATCCTAATCTGCCCGGCGGGCGACAGTACTGCGTGAGTAAGTCCGCTGGTTGACGGGTCGCTGACTCCACAACAGATCGACGAAATCTATGCCTCGGTGATCGAGCCCCACCGCTGGGGGGAGTTTGCCAACGTCCTGGCCGGCGCCACCGGGTTGGAGGCCGTCGGCGTGTGGACCGTCGACAACGCCCAACTCGCCGAAATCTCGCTCAGCGGTGCGATGAGCCTTTCCGAGGCGCCCTATGTGGAGCACTTCCACAAGATCGACCCTTGGCAACGCGCTCTTTCCCGCGCGCCGATGGGCTCGGTTTTCATCTCCGCCGAACACCTGCCGGAGGAGGAGCTGATCCGAGGCGAATTCTATAACGACTTCGCACGCCATCATGGCCTGATCCGGCCGATGGGCGCGCTGATGCCGCTGGCGTCCGGCGTTGTCGCCAGCATTGCCGTCGAGAGGCCGTTCGCCTCCCGGCTGTTCGAGACAGAGGACAAGCCGCGCCTCGGGCGGGTGCTTCCCTATGTGAGGAACGCGCTGCAGCTCCGTCAGCGACACCGCGTGGACGTGATCCGGGCCGACTTCGGTCCCGCCGCGATCAATGCACTTTCCTTCGGCGTGGTGATCTGTGATCGGGCAGGCCGCATCGTGGTCGCCAACGTTGCGGCCGAGCGGATGGCACGGTCGAGCCGGAACATCGCGTTCAGCAGCCGCCCGCCGACGATCCGCGCCGTGCGCCGGGATCAGGCCCGGCGGCTGGCGGCGCTGATCAACGCGGCCGGCAGCGGAGGGCCGGGCGGCGCCATGATGCTGGCGACGGAGGAAGGCGAGGGGTCGGTTGCGGTGCTGGTGTCGCCTTTGCCACCGTCGCTAGATGAGGCAGGCGCCCGCGGACGGGTCATGGTTTGGCTGCGCACGACCCATGGCGGCCTCTCCGTCGCCGCCGCCACCATCATCGCGCTCTACGGGCTCAGTCCGCGCCAGGCCGACGTCGCCCTGCTGCTCTGCGACGGGCTCTCGCTCGACGAGATCGCCGTCAGGCTGGACCTGAAGATCACCACCCTGCGGTCGCATCTGGCGGCCATCTTCCTGAGGACCGGTGCCGAGAACCAGCGCGCGCTCGTAAGCATGCTGAACCGGCTGCCGCAGGTCGACTTGCGCCAGGTCCGCGAGGACGGCGGCGGTCGCTGACCTGGCTCTTGTTCGGGAGGTTTGGCGTTGTTGTGCAGCCGCGCGCCCCACGCCCTCCAACCTGCGCCGTCAGCCGGCCGAGCGCCGACCTGCAGCTCCCGAATCCCTAATTTCCGGCGGTCCCGTCGCCTTGTGGCGCTGGTACCGGCCGCTTGTATCTGCGGTAGAGGTACAGGCCGAGCGGCACGAACCACACCAGCAGCGTGGTGGCGCCGAGGACGCCGGAGATCGGCCGCTGGAAGAGGGCCAGCACGTTGCCGTCCGACTTGATCATCGAAGTGACGAAGTTCTGCTCCAGCATGGGGCCCAGCACGATGCCCAGGATGGTCGGCGCGATCGGGAAGCTGTTCTCCTCCATGACGTAGGCGATGAACCCCAGCACCAGCATGATCACCACGCCGAAGGCCGTGTTGTTGATGGCGAACGAGCCGACGATGCAGAACATCATGATGATCGGCATCAGCACGCGCTTGGGCACCCGGAGGATCTGCCGCGACAGGCGGATGGTCACGAAACCCAGCGGCACCATCAGGATATTGGCGAGGAAAAACGACAGGAACACCGCGTAGACCAGTTGCGGCGAATGGATGAACACGGTTGGCCCCGGGTTCATGCCTTTCATGTAGAGGACGCCGATGACGATGGCGGTGATCGAATCGCCCGGGATGCCGAACACCATGGCCGGCACCCACGTGCCGCCGAGGGCCGCATTGTTGGCCGAGCTGGCGTCGACGATGCCCTCGATGTGGCCGGTGCCGAACTTCTCGGGTTCCTTCGAGAATTTCTTGCTCGTCGCGTAGGCGACCCAGGCGGCGATGTCGCCGCCGGCACCCGGCAGGATGCCGATCATCGTGCCGAGGATGCTCGAGCGCACGAAGTTGAGCTTGTACTTGCCGAGCGTTTCACCAATGCCGGCGAACAGGTTGCCGAACCGGCGCTGCTCGATCCGCGGCAGCGGCTTGGTTTCGGTGGCGTAGCGGAGGATTTCCGAGATGGCGAACATGCCGATCATCGCCGGAATGAAGCTGACGCCACCCATCAGCTCGGTGACGCCAAAGGTGAAACGGGGATAACCGGCGACGATTTCGAGGCCCACGGTCGCGATGAACAGGCCGAGGAACAGGGAGACGATCCCCTTGACCGGGGCGTTGCTGGAGATAATGACCGCGCAGGTGAGGCCCAGGCAGGCCAGCCAGAAGAACTCGTCGGTCGAGAAATTGAGCGCGAATTCCGCCAGCGCCGGCGCCGATGTGGTCAGAACCGCGGCGCCGACCAGGCCTCCCATGGCGGAACAGATGAGGCCGGTGCCGAGCGCCCGCTCGGCCTGGCCCTTGCGGGTCAGTGCGAAGGCCTCGTCGACATAGGCGGCCGAGGCCGGGGTTCCCGGAATGCGCAGGAGCGCTCCGGGGATGTCGCCGGCGAAGATGGCCATGGCGGCGCAGGTGGCGATGGCGGCGATGGATGGCACCGGGTCCATGAAGAAGGTGACCGGCACCAGCAACGCGGTGGCCATGGTCGCCGTCAGGCCGGGGACCGAACCGACGAACAGCCCGAAGGCCGCGGCCATCAGGATGACCGCCAGGACCTGAACCTGGAAGATCAGACCGAAGGCCTGGATGACGTGTTCAAGCACGGTCGGTCACCATTGCAGCGGCTCCAGGATGCCCCAGGGCAGGGGCACGAGCAGGAGCTTGTAGAACAGCGTGTGGATGACCAGCGTCGCCACCAGGCCGATGCCGGCGGCGGTGAACCAGCGGCTACCGAACTGCACCATCAGAACGGTGAGGATCAGAAAGGATATCGGAATGAAGCCGACGGTGTCGGTGAACAGGATGTAGACGAGCAGGGCCAGGAAGACGGAGACGAAGTTGACGATGTGACGGGGCATGCGGGCCCATTCGCCCATTTCGACCAGCGGGACGGTCTTGCGTTTGGCGATGCCCTGGACGAGCAGGATCGCGCCGCAGCCGGACAGCACGACGCCGATGATGGTGGGGAAGAAGGCCGGGCCAAATTCCTGGCCCGGCAAGGCTGGAAACGTCAGGACGGCAAAAAGCGCAACCGCGGCCCCGAAAGCCAGGATGATCGACCCCAGCACCGCGTCGTTGAAGCGCATGATGTGGCTCGCGGTTGCGATTGCGCGTGGTCGGCTAGATGACCCCGGCCTCCTTCATGACCTTGCCCAACGAAGCATCGTTCTGCGTCAGGAAGGACGTGAAGTCGTCCGGTCCCTTGTAGACCCGGCCGAAGCCGCGCTTGTCGAGAACCTCGGTGAAGGCCGGATTCTGGGTCAGCTTCTGGAACGCCGGAACCAGCACTTCGAGCAACTTCCTGGGGCAGACCCTTGGGGCCGGCGAAGCCGCGCCAGGTGGTCAGCGACCAGTCGATGCCCTGTTCCTTGAGGGTCGGCAGGTCGGGATAGTTGGGGCTGCGCTCGTCGGCCATCAGCGCGATCGCCTTGACCTTGCCGGCGTCGATCATCGACTGCGCCTCGACGCGGCTGCAGGTGACGACGTCGATGCCGCCGGCCATCAGCTCCTTGAGCGACGGTGCCGCGCCTTCCATGGGTACCCACGGAATGTCGCTGGCCTTGAGGCCGGCCGCGGTCAGCATGCCGTCCAGTGCCAATTGCCAGATGCCGCCCTGGCCGGTTCCGGAGCCCTTGAGTTTGCCGGGATTGGCCTTGGCCGCGGCGATCAGTTCAGGGGCCGTGTTGTATGGCGAATCGGCGCGCACCTGCACACCGGCCGGGTCCTGATTGTAGAGGCCGATCGGCGTGTAGGAACCTGCGCCGGTCAGGTCGGTCAGGCCCAGCCAATGCAGCATATTGATCTCGACGGTGATGATGCCCAGCGTGTAGCCGTCGGGCTTGGCCGCGGCGATGGCCGCATGACCGACCACGCCCTGGCCGCCGGTGCGGTTGACCACGTTGACCGGCTGGCCCAACTCCTCCTGAAGGACGGCTGCGATCGCCCGGCCGGTGGCGTCGGTGCCGCCGCCGGCGCTCCACGGGATGATCAGGGTGATCGGGCGGGACGGATAGCCGGCGGCCAGCGCGGAACCCGGCAGCAGGCTCAATGCCCCGAGTCCGGCCGCCCCCTGCAGGATTTGGCGGCGATTGACGTGTTTGAATTTAGTCATCTGAGATCCTCCCGATTTCATGACCGTGATCACCCCGGTCGAAGGTGCGTCTGCCTGTGCGGCGGCTGCCCGAGCAGGCTGTCTCCGTCCACAGGAACCCGTGTGTCTTGATGGCGATGTGTTCCCGATGCCCGCCTGCGAACAGTCGCGGCGGAGCCCGGAGCGGTGCGGTAGCGGCCCGGCCCGGTGGCGGGCGCCATAGTCAGCTTGCCGAGCATGAGGTGCATGACCGCGAACCGCAGGTTGGCGTGTAGGCCCATGGAAATATATCCGGAATCTCTATCTAGTATATAAGATATTTCAGATATTCAGCGGCTGTTGTGGACGGCCTCAACGGCCCATGGGAGGCTGCCCGCGGGCGCCGCGTTCGTGCATCGTCCTGCCCGCGGGTCCGATCGCGGCCGCGCCCGCCGTTCCTGCCGGCGACAGGAACGGCCGCGAGGGGGCTCGGCCCATGCCGCCGGGATGCTATGAGTCCGCCAAAGGCCCGCTGGCAGGGGCAGCGTGCAGGACAGGGAGACCATGGCAGGCGGCGAGGAATGCACCCCGGAGGAAGACCGTGCCGTGCGCATGACCGCCGAACAGGCGATGGGGCGGGGTTTTCGCGGCAATGGCAGGGCGCTGGCGGAGCGGACGGACCCTGGCAAGCCTTGCTTGACTCGCCGCCTGCGTCTCCATATTTTCCCGCCAACTCGACAGGGCGCGGATTTCCGCGCTCGTTTCGTCCTTGAGATGCGCGGGCCGCTCCCGATGAAAATCCGTAACTCCCTGAGATCGCTTCGCACCCGTCACCGGGGCAACCGCCTCGTGCGGCGGAAGGGGCGCGTCTACATCATCAACAAGACCAACCGCCGCTTCAAAGCGCGTCAGGGCTGAGGCCCGTCCAAAGCGCGCCGGGGTCAAGCCCGTTGGTCGACGGGCGGTCGGTCGGTACGTACGGGCTTTGACGGGCCTTGCCGCCCGTCCTATCATTTTTCTCATGAAGATCGCGGTCGCGGCGCTCGCCGCCTCACTGGCGTTCACCGTCCTGCCACCCGCCTGGGCGGCCGGGGAGGCGCCGGCTGCGGTCGATCAGCCGGCAACGCCGGCTCCGGCACCCAGCCGCGCCGAGCAGCTCGACACGCTTTTCGGCAAGCTGAAATCGGCCAAGGACGATGCCGCCGCCAGACAGGCGGAAGACGCCATCATCGCCGTCTGGCTGCAATCGGGCAGCGATACGGTCGATCTCCTGATGTCGTGGGGCGTGCAGGCGATCGCCGCCAAGCACTACGCCGAGGCCCTCGACATCCTCGACCGCGTCGTCACCCTCAAGCCCGATTACGCCGAAGGCTGGAACAAGCGGGCGACGGTCTATTACCTCACCGACAAGTACGGTCCGTCGATCGCCGACATCGAGCATGTGCTGGTGCTCGAACCACGCCACTTCGGGGCACTGGTCGGCCTCGGCTCGATCTTTCACGATCTCGGCGACGACAAACGCGCTATCGCCGCCTTCCACCAGGCGCTGGCGCTCGACCCGCATCTCTCCAATGCCCGCGAGGCCCTCGACCGGCTCGAGAAGCAGACCGAACAGCACCTCTAGGGCTAGAGGCTGCTCTGCGCCTATTCGTTGCCGAAGCCGCCGGCCGTGACATAGGCGATGCGCAGCATGTTGGTGGCGCCGGGGGTGCCCAACGGCACGCCGGCGGTGATGATGATGCGGTCGCCGGGACCGGCGAGGCCTTCACGATGCGCTATCAGGCTGGCATGGACGACCATGTCGTCGATATTGTCCGGCTCCTGGCCGAAGACGCAGTGCAGCCCCCATACCAGCGACAGGCGGCGGGCGGTGGAGACCACCGGCGACAGGGCCAGGATCGGCGTATTGGGCCGCTCGCGCGAGGCACGGATGGCGGTATTGCCGGAGGCGGTGTAGCAGCAGATGGCGGCCAGATTCAGCGTCTCGGCGATCTGCCGCGTCGCCGCCGAGATGGCGTCGGAACTGGTCGCCTCGGGTTCGGTGCGCTGCGAGCGCATGATGTTGACGTAGTTGGGATCGCGCTCGACCTCGGTGGCGACCTTGTCCATGGTGGCGACGGCTTCTTCGGGGAAGGCGCCGGAAGCCGATTCGGCCGACAGCATCACCGCGTCGCAGCCTTCGAAGACGGCGGTCGCCACGTCCGACACCTCGGCCCGGGTGGGCACCGGCGCGGCAATCATCGATTCGAGCATCTGGGTGGCGACGACCACCGGCTTGCCGGCGCGGCGGCAGGCGCGGGTGATCTGCTTCTGGATGCCGGGCACGCGCTCCAGCGGCATCTCGACGCCAAGGTCGCCGCGGGCGACCATGAGCGCGTCGGCGTGCTCGACGATCGCCGCCAGGCGCTCGACCGCCTGCGGCTTCTCGATCTTGGCCAGAATGCCGGCGCGGCCGCGGGCGAGTTTGCGCACCTCCGCCAGGTCTTCCGCCCGCTGGACGAATGACAGCGCGATCCAGTCGACGCCGGTATTGAGCGCCGCTTCCAGGTCGGAGCGGTCCTTCGGCGTCAGCGCGCCGAAGGAGATGGTGGTGTCGGGAATACTGACGCCCTTGCGGTCGGAGAGGTGGTCGCCGACCTCGACCGTGGTCACCACCCGCGCCTTGGTCGCCTTGGTGACGCGCAGGCGCACGCGGCCATCGTCGAGCAGCAGCCGGTGGCCCACTTCGAGGGCGGAAAGGACTTCCGGGTGGGGCAGTTCCACCCGCGTCGCGTCGCCGGGGTCGGGATTGGAATCGAGGACGAAGGTCTGGCCGAGCGTCAGGTTGACGGTCTTTTCGGCGAACATGCCGACGCGCAGCTTCGGCCCCTGCAGGTCGACGAGGATGCCGATCGGGTGGTTTTCCTCGGCCTCCACCTCGCGGATGGTCGCCGCCAGCTGGCGCATGAGCTCATGATTGCAATGGCTCATATTGATGCGGAAGACATCCGCACCGGCCCGGAAAAGCTTGGTGATCGTCGCCCTGTCGGAAGAGGCAGGACCGAGGGTGGCAAGGATCTTGGTCCGCCGTGTACGCCGCATGTTAGCCGCTGGTTCCCTGCTGGTCGGGCTCGGTCAGCTGGACCGTCCAGCTCTTCTGCTCGCCGGTGTCGACTTCGAAGAATCCCGTCTTCGAGTAGCCACGCGCCACGCAATCCTCAATCCCGTGGATCGTGAACATCTTGTCGCGTGTACACATCTGCGCCTTGCCGCCCCAAACACCCCCGCGATCGTAGTCGACCGCATACACGTAATAAAAGCGCGACACCAGAGCGCCGGCGACGAGCGTTTCGCAGGTATCGGCCGCTACATTCCACCAGCCCTCGGTGGACCAGCGGTTGTTCTCCTTGTAGCCGATGGCAATGCCCACCCGGCTCGTCGTGCGGTTGCACAGGCGCAGGCCACCGGCCCCGTTGTCGGCACCGGCGCCGGAAACGCCGGCCGTCACCGTGGTCTCGGTCAAAAGCCGGGCGCGCGCATCGCCGCCGCCACTCCGGTGCAGGAGCACCAGGAGAATGCCGCCGATGGCGATCAGGCCGACGATGCTCGCGGTGACCACCGCCAGCCGATGCCATGATGTGTTGCGCGATCGTTTGGCCACGGTCAGAAAATCGGTGGGTTATGCATTTTGGGGTGCGGTCTCCGGCACTTATGACGCGCCGCCTTTCGCCCTGTCAACGCGTCATCCGCCAAGGCGCACACCTGCCCGATGGCGGGCCGGCGTGCCGATACGGGGTGGAGAAGCGGTCGGTTCTTGTCGTGCGAGAAGACGGCAGGATCGTGGCCGATGACGCACTGGACGGCCCCGGCCGGCGCATTATGATCGGCGCCCACATGGATATCGCCACAACCGCGCCGATCCTCTCGGTGGCCGATGATTTTCCACCATTTGAGCTCGTCGACGGGGACCCGGCGGCTGGCGTGCTTGTGGTGTGCGACCATGCCGCCAACCGCCTGCCGACCGAATATGGCGATCTCGGCCCGCCGGCGAGCGAATTCCAGCGCCACATCGCCGTCGCTTTGGCTCGCACGCCGGCGGCCTCACCGCCGACGAGACCAGCCATCCGCAAGGGATCCACATCATGACCAGCGAAACGGACACCGGCCTCACCACGGCGCTGCAGGCGGCGGTATTCCGGCGCCTCGTCGAACATCTCAGGGCGCGCAGCGACGTGCAGAACATCGACCTGATGAACCTTGCCGGCTTCTGCCGTAACTGCCTGGCCGACTGGTATCGCGAGGCGGCGGAGGAAGCCGGCGCGGCGATGAGCAAGGAGGCGGCGCGCGAACTGATCTACGGCATGCCCTACGCCGAATGGCGGGCGCTGCACCAGAAAGAGGCAAGCGCCGAGGACCTCGCCGCCTTGGAGAAGAACCGGCCGCAGCACTGAAGCCGGTGGCGGTCTGGGGGCTTCGCAGGATAAATGGCCGCCCTCGACCTTTCGAGGGCTGCCTGCGGCAGCCACCTCAGCGTGAGGGTGTCCGCCTATATCCGCACCATCCACGACGCGGCGGTGAACAGGCCGCTGTCGCGGAACGGCCCCCGGGCGCGCCCCTGGCGATTGTCGAGATCGACGACCACGACGATGTCGTTGTCCTCGTCGAAGACGGAGGGTGCCGTGATGCGCCGGCTGAAGACGTCGATCGGCTCGTCGGAATGGACGATGATCGTCGTGCCGGTCTCGCCCCACCAGTCGCCGATCGCCAGGCGTGCGATGAAATCGTCCAGCCGCCGCCCGAAGTCCGCATTGCGGCCAAATTTGAAGGTGACGAGATAGGCGGGCATGGGGAACCGGCGTCAATTCAGTGATGAGGTTCGTCGACCTTAGTCATGCCGGCGGCGGTGCGCCAGCCGCGGGCTTGACCGGGCGCCGCGACTCGGGCGAACCACTCGCGCGGGCGCCCGCGCGAAAGGCGCGCCGTTTTCATGGGTAGCAGGAGCAAGACCAGATGGCCGATTCGGCAGGCTTCGCCAAGGACCAGCTCAAGTCGATCGTCGAGCGCGTCGAGCGTCTCGAAGAGGAGAAACAGGCGCTGGCCGACGACATCAAGGAAGTCTACGCCGAGGCCAAGGCGAACGGCTTCGACACCAAGACGCTGCGCACGGTGGTGCGCCTGCGCAAGCAGGACTCGAACGAGCGTCAGGAGCAGGAGGCGCTGCTCGAACTCTATATGCAGGCTCTGGGGATGCTGCTGCCGTCCGAGTGAGGCAGCGGCCCGCACTCAGCGGGTCGAAGCGACGAACGAATCGTGCCTGAGGTCGACGATGGTGGGCTGGCCGACCAGCGCGCCGGAGAAGTGGTCGGTCCTGAGATCGGCATAGGCACGGTGCTCGAAGCCGGCGGCGAAGGCCACGTCAGGCTTGCTCATCAGGTCGGCGTCGGTGGTGAAATCCGGCATGGTGAGCACGGCGTATGGCTTCTGCCGCGTCGACGCCGTGCCGATCCACATGCGCAGGCTGCGCGTATCGAGCGCGGTCATAGTCAGTTGCGGCGTCATCATCGGACGCGCCGGTGTGCTCACGGGCGCCGCGGTCGCAGCGGCGGCCGACGCCCGCAGCGGGCTGATGTGGGGCAGCGGCACGCCATAGGCGAGCGGGCCCTCCGGCAGGGTGGCCGGCGCATAGGCGAGGAGAGTGGGAACGGTGCCGCTGTCGGCGGTGTTGCCGTTACGACGCAGCACGGCGGTGGTGATCGCTTCGGCGCGCAGCGGCCGCGTCATGTTGATCGTCGCCACCACGGCGGTGGGCGCGATCGGCAGCGAAGAGCCGCGCCGGGTCTGGTCGCGCTCGGCCATGGCGGCGGCGAGCACGGCGGGAACCGGCGGCTGGGTCCAGTCCTGCGGATTGCCGAAGGTGTCCTGCGGCAGGGGCAGACTGGCCAGAGTGGCGATGTCGAGCGGCGGCCTGGCCGGCGCCGTGATGTCGTCGGGCGCGGCAAGCGAGGCGACGGCGACCGGCTGCGCCCGCTTGGGCGCCAGGCGCGGCAGCGGCACCGGCGCGGTGGCATAGGAGGCAACGGCGGTGCCGACGGCACGCGTCGACGGCGGAACCGGCGCCGGCGCCGGCGCCGCGGCCGGCAGATCGGCGGCGATCTCGGCGTCGCTTGCCGCCTCGTCGTCGATCGAGGTGTCGGCGACCAGCACCTGCTTGCTGTTCTTGACGTCCTCGATCACCGGCGAACCGGCAAAGGAGGCAACCTTGGTATCGGGGGTCTCGCCGGCCATGCGCGCCTTGTACGCGGCCAGGGCCTGCTGGTAACCGGGCAGCGGCTGTCCGTCGGAGGGGATGTGCAGCGTGTTGCCGTTGGGGAAGATGCGCACAAGCTGCTGGCGCGTCATGCGCGGCCAGTGGCGCACATTGCCGGTGTCCATATGGACGAAGGGCGAGCCTGAGGTCGGATAGAAGCCGACGCCGCCAAGCTGCATCTTCAACCCGATCGCACGCAGCTTGGAGAGCGGCACGTCGGGAATGTAGAAGTCCATCGCCTTGCCGCGCATGTGCAGGCTCGTCTTGGCGACGGCCTTCGAACGGCGGCGGAGCATGGCGTTGGTCGGCGGCGAGCGATAGCCGCACACCACCTGGATGTAGTCATGCGACCCGGACTGCTTGTAGACCTGCCACAGCAGGTCAAACAGATGCGGGTCCATCTGGATCACTCTGTTCTGGCGCCAGTCGCGCAGGAACTGGTTGAGCGCCTGGAGGCCATTGCGGTCGTAAACGCCATCGCGCTTGTAGACGATGACGGTGCGCTCGTGCGTGTGGAGATTGTAGAGCCTGAGCGCCCGCTCGCTGGCGAGGCTGGAGCCGTGGGCGGCGACCGTCAGCAAAAGCGCCGTGGCACCGACCTTGAGCCACGCCTTCATCCGACCGGCCACCGGTCGCGTCTCAGGCGCGATTAGCTGGTTGCCCCGCCAGAACAAAACTCTTCCCGCCGTTCCCTACCCAAGAAAACAGGCCACCAAGTGACGCATTGTCCGAGCGTATAGTTAACGCCCGGTGTACCAACGGGATGCGCCATACCTAGCGGCCGGGGAATCCCTCCAGATCCCCGGCTAACGACCGATCGTGGCATTTGCAGGGCGATGGGGCAAGTGGTTCGGCCCGGAAATCGCCGACTTTCCGGGCCTTCGGCGTGGATTTCGCCGTTTCAGGAAACCAGCCCGAAGGCTTTCTCCATCTCCGCGTCATGATGATAGATGTCGGCGCGCAGCTGAAGCTTGCCCGAATCGTCGACCCAGGCGGTGAAATAGGTGATGTGGACCGGGATGGGCCGGGTCAGGTTGACCTGCGTCTGCGGGCCGCCGACCAGCTTCTTGAGGCCGGCCGCCGATACGTTGGGATCGTAAGTGAGCAGGCTGGCGGCGAAATCCCACGGGTTCATCACCCGCATGCAACCGTGGCTGAGCGCGCGGTAGTCCCTCGAGAACAGGCTCTTCGAGGGCGTGTCGTGCAGGTACACGGCAAACGGGTTGGGGAACATGAACTTGATCGAGCCGAGCGCATTCTTTTCGCCCGGCGGCTGCTTGATCTGGATGCGGCGCATGTCGACGTTATGCCAGTCGATCGTCCACGGATCGACCGCGCGGAACCGCCCGCCGATATTGGCGAAGACCTGGTAGCCGCTGAGCGCCTTTCCGGGGTCGGCCTGGATCTGCGGCAGCATCTCCTTCACCGCGATCGAGGCCGGCACGTTCCACACCGGATTGACGATGACGTGCTCGATCTGGTCGGAGAAGATCGGCGTCTGCTTGGTCGGCTGACCGTCGACGATGCGGGTCGTGTAGATGACCTTGTCGTCCTTGTAGATGTCGAGATTGAAGTTGGGGATGTTGACCCGGACGTAGAACTTGCCGAGGTCCTCCGGCATCCAGCGCCAGCGCTCCATGTTGACCAGAATCGTGTCGACATGGCTGTCGGCGGCGGCGTTGAGGCGGCCGAGGGTGGCCGGGCCGATAATGCCGTCGGGCTTCAGGCCGGCGGATTCCTGGAACGCCTTGACCGCGGCATCGACGCTGTCGTCGAAGACTTCCGGATCGAACGGCTTGGCGGGTGGCTCGGTCGCCGCGACCACCGTCTTGTCGATGGCCGGCGCGGCTTCGGGCTGCATGGCTCCGGGCTGGTCGGAAGTCGCCGAAACCGGCGTCACCAGGGTGCCGTCCGGCGCTGACGCCGCCGGCTGGTCGGCAGTGGCGAGGCTGTCGGCGGCAGGCGGCGCATCGGCAGCCGGTGCCGCCGCCATGGGCGTTTCGACCGGCGGGGGCGGCGGCTCGATCTTCAAGCGCGCGCGCAGGATGACGACGCGCGGGTCCTTCATGCCAAGCTTGAGGTTGCGGCCGGCGGGGATGACCGGGGGCAGGTTGTTCTCGGCCGCCCGGGCTTCGGCGAGCTTCTCGCGCAGCGCCTGAAATTCGGGGCGCTGCGGGTTGTAAGAGGCCAGCACCTTGGCTGCGTCATCGGCCATGGAAATCTTGTTGAGGGCCTCGACCGGATCGGCGACGTGCGGTTTGTAGTCGAAGTTCTGGCTGATGTCGGCGGGGTCGAGACGGCCGGAATGGGCGTCGTGGACATAGTCGATGACCGCTTGGCTGAGCATCACCTCGGCGCGCGCCAGAACGGTCTGCGTGGCCGGCATGGCGACGCCGATCTGGACGTGCGGCACGTGGTAGACGGACGGGTCGAGGCCGTCGGTATCGGCCGCCTTGATGCGGGCAATGACCGCCAGAGCGCGCTCGGTCAGCTTGCCGTCCAGAATCCACGACGGCGCATAGCCCTGGGCGCGATAGAACGCGGTCAGCGCCCCGGCGTCCTTCTTGGCGACGAAATCGCCTTGACCGCCGACATTGGTCAGGATGGCGCGGATCGATTCGCCCATCGGATCGACGGCGCGATCGCCCATCGCGTAGTAGCTGGCCAGAACCACCGGTCTTTCGCTCGTTGCGGCGGCAGCCATGGTGCCCCCTGCGGCCAGCAGGGCGGCAACGCCGATCAGCGTCGGGAATACTTTGCGAAAGAGCATAGGAACGGCCTCGTTGTCATGCAGCGTCGGACGAGCATTCGAAATGATACAGGTTAACGCCCGATTTCAATGACGTCGGTCACACCTCAAGCGAAATTTACCGCCTACTCGGCCGCAATTCCGGCGACTGTGTCAGAAATACCAAGGTCTTTCAGCTTGCGGTAGAGCGTCGAGCGGCCGATTCCGAGCTTGCGGGCGACCAGCGTCATGCGTCCGGCATAGCGCTCCAGAGCCAGGCGAATCATGGCTTCCTCGACTTCGGCCAGCGGCCGGACGTCGCCGTTGGCGTCGAGCGTGGCTATGCCCTCGCCCGGTGTGGCGGCCGGCGGGCCGGCAACTTCGATCTCGATCGCATCGGCCGGTTCAGGCGGCGATTCGGGGAGCGGCGGGGCGCCGTCGCGTTGGGCGGTAATCTGCGGGAATTCGTCCGGCGTCAGCATCGGCCCATCGGCGAGCACCACGGCGCGGAAGACGGCATTCTCGAGCTGGCGGACATTGCCCGGCCAGTTGTGGCGGGTGAGTAGCTGGATTGCCGGTGCGGTGACGCCGCGCAGGCCGGTCTTGCCTTCTTCGGCGGCAAAGCGCGCGGTGAAATGACGGACCAGCTCGGGAATGTCCTCGCGGCGTTCCCTCAGAGGCGGCACGCGAATCGGGAACACGTTCAGTCGGTAATAGAGGTCCTCGCGGAAGATGCCCGCCTTCACCAGGTCGATGAGGCTGCGGTTGGTGGCCGAGATCAGGCGAATGTCGACGCGCAGCGGCCGGCGGGCGCCGACCGGATCGATCTCGCCGTCTTGCAGGGCTCTGAGCAGCTTCACCTGCACCTCGGCAGGCAGCTCGCCGACCTCGTCGAGGAACAGGGTGCCGCCATGGGCCTCGCGGAACTTGCCGACATGCTTGTCGGCGGCGCCGGTGAAGGCGCCCTTTTCGTGGCCGAACAGGATGCTCTCGACCAGGTTGTCGGGGATGGCGCCGCAGTTGACGGTGACGAAGGGCTTGGAGCGGCGGTCGCCGGCGCCCTGGATGGCGCGCGCGATGAGTTCCTTGCCGACGCCCGATTCACCCTCGATGAGAATCGGGATCTGCGAAGCCGCGCCGCGCTGGCCCAGGCGGATGACGCGCTCCATCGCCGGGCTGCGGGTGATGATGTCGCGGAAGGTGAGGGTGCCGGTGGCGCTGCGTTTCATGCGCGCGATCTCGCCTTCCAGCGCCCCGAGCTTCAGCGCATTCTCGATGGAGACCTGCAGGCGCTCGGCGGAAGCCGGCTTGACGACGAAATCGACCGCGCCGGCGCGCATGGCACTGACCACGGTGTCGATGCCGCCGTGCGCCGTCTGCACGATGACCGGAAGCTGGCGGTCCATCTCGCGCAGCTTGGCCAGAACCCCCATGCCGTCGAGATCGGGCATGATGAGATCGAGGATGACCAGCGCCACCGCGTCGCCGTCGCTGCCGGTGAGCAGGGCGACGGCGGCTTCGCCGCCTTCGAGCACGATGGCCGTGTGGCCCATGCGCTCCACCGCTGCAGTCAGCAGGCGGCGCTGGACGGGATCGTCGTCGACGATGAGGATGGTGGTCGACATAGTGAGGCGGTAGGCTCCCTGTCGGGCGTGAAACTGTCTCTTTGCGGCACAATACTGGTCGCTACCGCTCAGAAATCCCAATGGAATCAATGGTCGTGGTGAACGGCTCGGGGGTGATGATCGGGCCGAGCAGTTAATCTGTCATTAACCGGCGGCCATGCGGCGGCGGCATCTGCCGCGGTTGGGGATAGCGGGCAGAGGGCGGGATCGGCGGTTGCGCATGGCGCGCCCGCCGGATTGCCGCCGAACGCGACTCAGCGGTTGCACAAGGCCGCCTGCGCGCCCTATCTGGCGACGAAACCTGTCTCCCCCACCTCACGATGCGGAAGCCGACATGACCCCGACCGAAATTGCCCGTTCCGCCAGCCTTGCCGCCGAAGCGGCGGAGGACCTCGGTGTTCTGCCGGAATGGAACCTGGAAGACCTTTACGCCGGCATGGACGATCCGGCGCTCGCGCGCGATCTGGCGCTTTCAGGGAGCGAGTCGGCGGCCTTCGAGGAGACGTACAAGGGCAAGCTCGAATCACTGGCGAAGGACGGCGGCGGGCGCCTTGCGCCGGCCGTGGTCGCCTTCGAGAAGCTCGACGAGCTGATGGGCCGCATCATCTCGTTTGCCGGCCTGCTGCATGCCGGCGATACCAGCGATCCGGCGCGGGCCAAGTTCTATGGCGACGTGCAGGAGAAGATCACGACGGCGAGCGCCCATCTGCTTTTCTTCCCGCTGGAGCTCAACCGCATCGCCGACGATGTGCTGGAGACGGCGATGGGCGATCCGGCGCTGGGCCACTACCGGCCGTGGCTGGAGGACGTGCGCAAGGAGAAGCCCTATCAGCTCGAGGACCGGGTCGAGCTGCTCTTCCACGAGAAGTCGGTGACCGGGCGCGGCGCCTGGAACCGGCTGTTCGACGAGACGATGACGGCGCTGCGCTTCGACGTCGGCGGCAAGGAAATGGCGATCGAACCGACGCTCAACCTGCTGCAGCACGAGGACGGGGAGAAGCGCAAGGCGGCGGCGGAGGCGCTGGGTGCAACCTTCAAGAAGAACATCCGGCTCTTTGCGCACATCACCAACACGCTGGCCAAGGACAAGGAAATCTCCGACCGCTGGCGCGGCTTCAAGGACGTTGCCGATGCGCGCCACCTGTCGAACAGCGTCGAGCCAGAGGTGGTGGCGGCGCTGGTGGAAGCCGTCAAGCGCGCCTATCCGCGCTTGTCGCATCGCTACTATGCACTCAAGGCCCGCTGGTTCGGCCGCGACGTGCTCGACTATTGGGACCGCAACGCGCCGCTGCCCGACCGGCCGACGCAGGTGATCCCTTTCGCCGAAGCGCGCGCCAAGGTGCTGAGCGCCTATGGCGCCTTCGCCCCGGAGATGGCGGAGATCGCCGACCGCTTCTTCGAAGATGACTGGATCGACGCACCGGTCAGGCCCGGCAAGGCGCCGGGCGCCTTTGCCCATCCGACCGTGCCGTCGGTCCACCCCTATGTCCTGGTCAATTATCAGGGCCGGGTGCGTGACGTGATGACGCTCGCCCACGAACTGGGTCATGGCGTGCATCAGGTGCTGGCCGGTCCGCAGGGCGCGCTGATGGCGCCGACCCCGCTGACGCTTGCCGAGACGGCCAGCGTCTTCGGCGAGATGCTGACCTTCCGCGCCCTGCTTGCCGATACCGCCGACCAGCGCGAACGCAAGGCGATGATCGCGGCCAAGGTCGAGGACATGATCAATACGGTGGTGCGCCAGATCGCCTTCTACTCGTTCGAGCGCAGCCTGCATCTCGAGCGGCGCGAAGGCGAGCTCACCGCCGAGCGCATCGGCGAACTGTGGATGGCGGTGCAAAGCGAGAGCCTGGGGCCGGCAATTCGGCTAGGCCCCGGCTACGAGACCTTCTGGAGCTACATCCCGCACTTCATCCACTCGCCCTTCTACGTCTATGCCTATGCCTTCGGCGACTGTCTGGTGAACTCGCTCTATGCCGTCTACGAGGAGGCCGAGTCCGGCTTCCAGGAGAAGTATTTCGCCCTGCTGAAGGCGGGCGGCAGCAAGCATCACAAGGAGCTGCTGGCGCCCTTCGGCCTCGACGCCAGCGATCCCGCCTTCTGGGCTCGGGGCCTGAGTGTCATCGACGGCCTCATCGGCGAACTGGAAGCGATGGAGGATTAGGAATTCGTGTTGCCCATGGCGCGCACCGCTATAATCTCCGCAGGGCTTGGGCTCGATCGGAGCAGGGGCATGACCAGACACGCCATCGGATTGGTTGTGGCTTTCGTCCTCGTCGCCTTTGCCGGCGAGGCGCGGGCCTGGACTCCGTTCGGCACTGTCGAGCGTGTCGCGCTCATCGAGGACGTGACGCTGACCACGCCGGACGGCGACGCGCTCTATCTCGGCTACAAGACGTCCACCGTCTATTTCATCCTCGGCGTTCGTGTCAGCGACGATGGCTACGTGCTCGGCCTGAAGTCAAAGCCGAGGCACTATGTCGACATGCCGCCGCCCGACAAACTGGCCGAGTTCCAGAAGAAGGGCCTGCTGCCGGATCCACTGCCGCCCTATCGCCTGGGTATCGGCACCTATCTCGCCGGCTTTTCTCTGTGGCTCGTGGTGGGGCCGCTCATTGGCCTCTACCTCTATTTCCACTTTGCCGTCCGCGGCGGCCGCCGCCGCCGTGTTGTACGGCGCTAAAAAGTTGCAATTGCGGCTGATGCGATACCGCGCGGCGGCTCCTTCCCGCTGCCGTGTCGGCAACCTACATAGGCGGCCATGGCAGAGCTTCCCGACGATCCCGAACAGAACCGGCTCTCCGGCCGCCTTACCCGCTATGCGCGGGTGGGCGCCGGCGTCGGCGGCGCGGCGGCGCGCATCGCCGGCGCCAGGCTCTTCGGCCGCGATCTCTCCGATCCGCGCAACGCCGCCGACATCGCCGCCACGCTCGGCGGTCTCAAGGGGCCGATGATGAAGGTGGCGCAGATGATGGCCACCATCCCCGACCTTTTGCCGCCGGACTATGCGGCCGAGCTGCAGAAGCTGCAGGCGGAAGCGCCGCCCATGGGCCCGGCCTTCGTCAAGCGGCGCATGATGGTGGAACTGGGGCCCGACTGGCAGGACCGCTTCGCAAGCTTCGAGCGCACGCCGGCCGCCGCCGCCTCGCTCGGCCAGGTCCACAAGGCGGTCGCCCATGACGGCACGCTGATCGCCTGCAAGCTGCAATACCCGGATATGAAGTCGGCGGTGGAAGCCGATCTCGGCCAGCTCGGCATCCTGCTCGGCCTGCAGAAGCGCGTTGCGCCGGAGATCGACACCACCGAGATCGCCAAGGAGCTCGGCGAGCGGCTGCGCGAGGAACTGGACTATGCCCGCGAGGCGAAGCACGCGGCACTCTTCCGCCTGATGCTGAAGGGCGAGGCGAGCGTGCGTGTGCCGGAGACCTGGCCGGAGCTGTCCACCGACCGGCTGCTCACCATGCGCTGGCTCGACGGCAACAAGCTGCTCGCCTATGTCGGCCACGACCTTGCCGACCGCAACGCAATAGCCAGGGCGCTATTCACCGCCTGGTGGAAGCCGTTCGCTACCTACGGCGTCATCCACGGCGACCCGCATCTCGGCAACTACACGGTGTTTGAGAAATCAGGGCACGCGGCGGGAATAAATCTGCTCGATTTCGGCTGCGTGCGCATCTTCCCGCCGGTCTTCGTCGCGGGCGTCATCAACCTCTACCACGCGCTCCTGCAGGACGACCGCGACGGCATCGCCGCCGCCTATCGCAATTGGGGCTTCCGCGACATCGACGATGAGACGGTGGACACGCTCACCCTGTGGGCGCGCTTCATCTACGGGCCGCTGATGGACGACCGGGTGCGCACCATCGCCGGCGACGTGGCGCCGCAGGCCTATGGACGGCGCGAGGCGTGGGAGGTGAAGCAGCGGCTGAAGCCGAAGAAGGCGGTTACCGTGCCGCGCGAATTCGTCTTCCTGGAGCGCGCGGCGATCGGCCTCGGCGCGGTCATGCTGCACCTCAAGGCCGAACTCAACTTCCACCAGCTCTTCGAAGCGGCGATCGCCGATTTCGACGTCGATGCTTTGGCAAAGCGCCAGGCCAAGGCGCTGAAGCAGGTGGGGCTGTAAGGCCGCCATCAGCCCACCCGGCGAACACCGGTTCGCCCTGCGCACGGCCCTTGATGGCTGCCGTGGGGGGCCTGTTTCACATGCGATTCCTTGCAGATGTCCGCCGCGCTGGCGGCGCGGTTCCGAGTCTGATCACCATCGATGACCAGCGGCCGGCGGCGGTCCATAACGCCGCCGCGTGGTGCCCGACCCGGCCGAGGCTTCGATTGCCCCCACCGCACTATTTGCTATAAAGCGCGCGGGTTCACACACGGCAAAGGAGACCAGAAGCAATGGCTGAGCAGGGCACCGTCGAACTCGGCGTCGCGACCGGTACGAACTTTGCCGACCACCTCCACACCTATCGGAGCTTCCTCAAGCTCGTTAAGTACGTCGCGTCGGGGATCGTCGTCCTGCTCATCCTGATGGCGATTTTCCTCCTCTAGACTTTCTAGCTGGCCGGTCGCCGGCTTCTGCTCCAGGCGACTGGCTCCAAGCACATCGCGGGGCCCCCCACCCCCTTCCGCATGAAGATCGCTGTACCGGCGGAAGCCATAAGGGTGAGGCCTGGGTCGCGGCGACGCCCGAAACCGTCAAGAAATACGTCAAGCTGGGTGCCACGGTCGTGGTGCAGGCGCTCAAATCGCGCCTGGGCGGCCGGAATCCGGCCAAGGGACGCGCTCGCCGACAACGACGGCCACGGCTTCTTCGGCGCCCTCGGCGATGCGGTCGTTACCGGGCCGACTTTGATGAACGTCAACGATTTCCGGGCCGCGATCATCCATGAAGACCGCGCGCCTTCCGGGCGGCGAAGGTATTCCGGCGCTTAGTACCATTGCTGGGGGCCACGGCTGTTCGGTTCTGTGCTAATCCCGGCCCTCGCGCAGGGAATGACTGCCGTTCTCAATGCGCCAATGCCGGCGTATCGATGTGCGGCGGAAAGAATCGGAGAATCAACAGAATGCCTCAGCTTATTGGTATTCCAAAGGAAATATATCCCGGTGAGAAGCGGGTCGCGATCTCACCGGAGGTGGTGACGAAGCTGATCAAGCTCGGATTCGCCGTCGTCGTCGAGAAGGGGGCTGGCGACGGGGCGGATTTCTACGACGATGTGTTCGTCACGGCAGGGGCCACAATCGCGCCGACGGCCGCCGATCTCTGGTCGAAGTCGGACATAATCTTCAAGGTACGCGCCCCGACCGAGGGTGAAGTGGCGCTGATGAAGGCGGGCCAGACCCTGATTTCCTTCATCTGGCCGGCCCAGAACCCGCAACTGATGGACGATTTGAAGGCGCGCAAGGTGACTGTGCTGGCGATGGACGCGGTTCCGCGCCTGCTCTCCCGCGCGCAAAAGATGGACGCGCTCACCTCCATGGCCGGCATCACCGGCTATCGCGCCGTCATT
This sequence comes from uncultured Alphaproteobacteria bacterium, assembly GCA_963750065.1. Classification (GTDB taxonomy): domain Bacteria; phylum Pseudomonadota; class Alphaproteobacteria; order Rhizobiales; family Kaistiaceae; genus CAVSRC01. Next base: position 49,391 of record CAVVPK010000016.1, on the reverse strand, counting down.
GAGGCGGCCAACGCCTTCGGCCGCTTCTTCAATGGCCAGATCACCGCCGCGGGCAAGGTCCCGCCGGCAAAGGTGTTCGTCGCCGGAGCAGGCGTGGCCGGTCTTGCCGCCATCGGTACGGCGGCAGGTCTCGGCGCCATCGTCCGCGCCAACGACACACGCGCGGAAGTGGCCGATCAGGTCAAGTCTCTGGGCGGCGAGTTCGTCAAGGTCGACTACGAGGAAGAAGGCTCGGGCGGCGGCGGCTACGCCAAGGTCATGAGCGAAGGCTTCCAGAAGGCCCAGCGCGAGATGTACGCCAAGCAGGCGGCGGACGTCGATGTCATCATCACCACTGCCCTGATCCCGGGCAAGCCGGCGCCCAAGCTCATCACCGCCGACATGGTCAAGTCGATGAAGCCGGGCAGCGTCATCGTCGACCTTGCTGCCGAGCAGGGCGGTAACTGCGAGCTGACCGAGCCGGGCAAGGCCGTCGTCAAGCACGGCGTCACCATCGTCGGCTACACGGACCTGCACAGCCGCCTGGCCAAGCAGTCCTCGACGCTCTACGCCAACAACCTGCTGCATCTGACCGAGGAACTGTGCAAGGCCAAGGACGGCCAGATCGTCGTCAACATGGAAGACGATGCGATCCGCGGCTTCACCGTGATCAAGGACGGCGACATCACGTGGCCGGCCCCGCCGCTGAAGCTTCCGGCCCCGCCGCCGGCAAAGCCTGCCGCGGCGGTCGCGGCGGCGGACAAGAAGGGCGGCCACGGCCATGGCGCCGGGGCGCCGGCGTCGCTGAGATCCACGCTCATCACGTTCGGGATCGGCGCCATCATCCTGCTGCTGATCGGCGCTGGAGCCCCGCCGGTATTCCTCGGCCATTTCACCGTCTTCGTGCTGGCGATCTTCGTCGGCTACATGGTGGTGTGGAACGTTACGCCCGCGCTGCATACGCCGCTGATGAGCGTCACCAACGCGATTTCCTCGATCATCGCCATCGGCGCACTTCTGCAAATCTGGCCACCGGCCGCAGAGGGGCGTCCGGATCTGTGGATCTTGGTGATCGCCTTCGTTGGATTGACTCTTACCTCGATCAACATGTTCGGCGGTTTCGCAGTGACCCGCCGCATGCTGGCGATGTTCCAGAAATAAGGGGCCCGGAAACATGTCTGTCAGTCTTGTCACGGTCTCCTATATCGGGGCCACGATTCTTTTCATCCTGAGCCTCGGCGGCCTGTCGAACCCGGAAACCGCCAAGCGCGGCAACTGGTACGGTATCGTCGGCATGGCAATTGCGGTGCTGGCCACCGTGTTCGGCTCGCGTCTGCTGGCGAACGGCGAAGAGCCGATCGTCAGCGGCGTCGTGGGCATCCTCATCATCGTCCTGGCAATGGGCATCGGCGGCAGCCTTGGGCTCTATGCGGCGCGCATCGTAAAGATGACGCAGATGCCGGAGCTGGTGGCGATCATGCACTCGCTGGTCGGCTTGGCCGCCTGCGCCATCGGCTACGCCAGCTACATCGACACCTCGACGGTGTTTGCGACCCATGCCGAGCACACGATCCATCTGATCGAGATCTATGTTGGCGTGCTCATCGGCGCTGTGACGTTCACCGGCTCGGTGATCGCCTTCGGCAAGCTCTCGGGTCGGATCAGCGGCAAGCCCGTCCTGTTGCCGGCGCGCCACTGGATCAATCTTGCCGGCCTCATCCTCGTCATCGTGTTCGGTTACTTCTTTGTGGGTGCTGGATCGACCGGCGCCGGCATGTTCCCGCTCCTCGTGATGACGGTGATCGCGCTCGCCTTCGGCGTGCACATGGTGATGGCCATCGGCGGCGCTGATATGCCGGTGGTGATCTCGATGCTGAACAGCTACTCCGGCTGGGCGGCGGCGGCGACCGGCTTCATGCTGTCGAACGATCTTCTGATCGTGGTTGGCGCTTTGGTGGGCTCCTCGGGTGCGATCCTGAGCTACATCATGTGCCGCGCCATGAACCGCAACTTCATCGCGGTGATCGCCGGCGGTTTCGGCGCGGCCGAGGGCGCGGCGGCGGCGTCTGCCGCGGTGCCGGGCGGAGAGGTCCGGTCAATCACAGCGACCGAGACGGCGGACCTGCTCGCCGACTCCAAGAGCGTCATCATCGTGCCCGGCTACGGCATGGCGGTTGCGCAGGCCCAGCACTCGGTGTTCGAGCTGACCCAGCTGCTGCGCGCAAGGGGCATCAACGTGCGCTTCGGCATCCATCCCGTCGCCGGGCGCATGCCGGGGCACATGAACGTGCTGCTGGCCGAAGCCAAGGTGCCCTACGACATCGTGATGGAGATGGACGAGCTCAACGATGACTTCCCCGACACCGACGTGGCAATGGTGATCGGCGCCAACGACATCGTCAATCCGGCGGCTGAGGACGACCCGACCAGCCCGATTGCCGGCATGCCGGTGCTCGAGGTCTGGAAGGCCAAGACGTCCATCGTCATGAAGCGGTCGATGGCCTCGGGCTACGCCGGCATCGATAACCCGTTGTTCTATAAAGAGAACAACCAGATGCTGTTCGGCGACGCCAAGAAGGTCCTCGACGAAGTCGTCGCGGCCTTGAAGGCGAAGTAGATAAGCAACTCGCCGGCCCCGCACGGGGCCGGCGACATTAATTGCCTTGCCTCGGGAATGCTTTCGGCCGGTCAGGATCTCGGGGCCGCGCAACTCCTACTCGGGCTGGGCGGCGGCAGGCATCGGCGTCACGCTCGGCAACACGGCGCTGATCATCACCGGCGCGCTGGTCGGCTCCTCGGGCGCCATCCTGTCCTGCATCATGTGCGCCGGCATGAACCGCTCGTTCATCTCGGTGATCCTGGCGGGTTCGGCGGCGAAGTCGCGGCCGGTGGCGGCGGCAATCATCCTCCGGCCAAGATCGGCTCGGCCGACGACGCGCATCTCAAGGCGCTGCGCGCGGCGGTCAACCTGTTCGACGAACCGGGGAAGAAGCTGTGGGACGCCTACGGCGTGGCCTGTGCCGCCCTGCCGGGCAGGGCGTCAGCCTAGGCTAACGCTGCTTCAGCTGCTGCCGTTGCCGAAGGCCGTACCGCCGGCATTGCTCTGGGCGGTGCGGCGCATGCCCTCGCGTGCGGGCGAATAGTTTGGATTGAGGGTGCTGGCGCGGGCGAAGGCGGCAAAGGCTTTCTTGGGTTCGCCGAGTTGCTCGAGCGCCAGGCCTTCGTTGGTCCAGCCCTCGTAGGAGTTCCTGTCGCGCTTGACGACCTCGTTGAAGTCGTCGAGCGCCGCCTTGTAATCCTTGGTCGCCAGATAGGAGAGGCCGCGCGCGTTGTACGGCTCGACCGCGGCCGGAGCGATCGAGATGGCCTTGGAGAAGTCGGCGATGGCCGCCGCGTGCTGACCCTGGGCCTGCTCGACCAGACCGCGATTGTGATAGGCGCGCGGGTCGGTGGCATCGAGCTTGATGGCGGTGTTGAAGTCGGCCAGCGCCAGATCGGTCTGCTTGCGCTGCCGGTACATGTTGCCGCGGCCGACATAGGCCGGAGCATAGTCCGGCGCGATGGCGATGGCCTTGTTGTAGTCGTTGAAGGCGAGGTCGTCGCGGTTCTGCCGGCGCTCGACCAAAGCGCGGTTGGCATAGGCCTGATAGAAGGACGGGTTGAGCTTGATGGCGGTGTCGAAGTCGGCGATCGCCGACCTCACGTCGCCGGCCTTGCCGTAGGCGGTGCCGCGCACATTGTAGGCGCCGGGGTCGTTGGGGTTCTGCTTCACCACCTCGGTCAGCGAGGCGATGTTCACCTCCGAGCCGGCCGAGGTATTGATGGTGCCGGTGCCGAAGGCCCCGCGGCTCGACTGGCAGCCGGCCAGCGCCAGGCCGGCCATCAGAACGATGCACGCCGCGCTCAATGCGCGGTGAGACGCGATCGTTCCCTGGAGATATTGTCCGGTCGGGATCAACGCTTGCACTCTAGCCCCCGGCCTGCGCCGCTGCTTGTCCTCACCTACCCGCCTGCATTGTCAAGCAGGCGAGGCCCCATCGCAATCAGCAAACCGCCGAAAGGCGGCGAATCAAGGGCGCGCGGCGAAACGCGTCGGCTTGGGAGCCGCGATCAGCCCTTCGCGCTGGGCGCGTTTGCGGGCGAGCTTGCGTGCGCGGCGCACGGCCTCGGCCTTCTCGCGCGCGCGCCGCTCGGACGGCTTCTCGTAATAGTTACGAAGCTTCATTTCGCGGAAGAGCCCCTCGCGCTGCATCTTCTTCTTGAGGGCCTTCAGCGCCTGGTCGACATTGTTGTCGCGAACGAGTACCTGCAAGCGAAACGTCCCTGGATAATGTCGCTGAACGGATGCCGGAGCACAAAAAACAACGGCTTTCGGCCGCTGCCGCGTACTCCGGATTGGGCGCTCCTTTACCAGAGCGCGTGCCGCCAGTCAAAACCAACCGTGCCTGCGGCTGCGGGTTTGTTCAAGTCTTGGCCGCCGGTGTGACACGATTGACATGGCCCATCTTGCGGCCGGGGCGGGCTTCCGCCTTGCCGTAGATGTGCAGCCGGGCGCCGGGCTCGGCCGCCAGCTCCCGCCAGCGGGCGACGTCGTCGCCGATGAGGTTCTGCATGACCACGTCGCTGTGGCGCTCGGTGTCGCCCAGCGGCCAGCCGCAGATCGCCCGGATATGCTGTTCGAACTGCGAACAATAGGCGGCGTCGGCCGTCCAGTGGCCGGAGTTGTGGACCCTGGGGGCGATCTCGTTGACCACCAGGCTGGCGTTGTCGCCCTCGCCGAGAACGAACATCTCGACGGCCAGCACGCCGACATGGTCGAGCGCCACGGCGATCTTCTCGGTAATGGCCACGGCGTGGGCGGCGGTCAGCGGCGTCACCGCGGCGGGCACGGTCGAGGTGTCGAGGATGCCGGCCTTGTGGCGGTTCTCGGTCACGTCCCAGGCGCGCCGGTCGCCGTCGCGGGCGCGGGCGAGCACCACAGAGATCTCGCGGCTGAAGGGCACGAAGGCCTCCAGGACCGCCGGCTGCTCGCCGATCGCCCGCCAGGCGGAGACGGGATCGTCGCCGGCACGGATCACGGCCTGGCCCTTGCCGTCATAGCCCAGGCGGCGGGTCTTCAGGATCGCCGGGCGGCCGGTGCGGGCAAGCGCCGAATAGATGTCCGTGAGCGCGGCTACCGGGGCGAAAGCCGGCACGGCAATGGCGAGGTCGGCCATCAGCTGCTTTTCGGCAAGGCGGTCCTGGGATACCGCCAGGCTGCGCGCGCCGGGCAGAACCGTCGTGCGGGCGGCGAGGAACTCGACCGTGGCCGCCGGGATGTTCTCGAACTCGTAGGTGACGATGTCGACGGAGGCCGCGAATTCGGCCAGCGCCGCCTCGTCGTCATAGGGCGCGACCGTGCGGTTGGCGGCGATGGCGAAGGCGGGGCTCTCGGTATCGGGGCAGTAGATATGGCACGAGAGGCCGAGCTCGGCTGCCGCCACCGCCAGCATCCGCCCGAGCTGCCCGCCGCCGAGAATGCCGACGATCATGCCGGGCGCCAGTGGCTGTTCATTCATCGGCAGGCTGTTCGGCAACCGCGGCGGTCTGCTCGGCACGCCAGCGGTCGAGCCGCTCGGCCACGGTCGTATCGGCCGTGGCGAGGATGGCGGCTGCCAGGAGCGCGGCATTGATGGCGCCGGCCCGGCCGATGGCGAGCGTGCCGACCGGTACGCCGGCCGGCATCTGGACGATGGAGTAGAGGCTGTCCTGACCGCCGAGCGCCTTGGTCTCGACGGGGACGCCGAGAACCGGCAGCGGCGTCAGAGATGCGACCATGCCGGGCAGATGGGCGGCCCCGCCGGCGGCGGCGATGATGACCTTGTAGCCGGCAGCCCTGGCGCCCTTGGCAAAGGCGACCATGCGCTCGGGCGTGCGGTGGGCCGAGACGATGCGGTCGTCATGGGCGATGCCAAGCGCGTCGAGCGTGCGGGCGGCTTCGGACAGCACCGCCCAGTCGGATTGGCTGCCCATGATGATGGCTATCGGAGGGGAAGGGTCCGCCATTGATCCTGTCGTGGTCGGCTGGGCGCTCTCGCGCAGGCGGCGGATTATAGGCGCGGGGCCCCGCATCGCAAGGAGCGCCGGGCGTCAGGCGATGATGTCGGGCAGGCGGCGGTCCTCGAGCGCAGCAATGCGGTCCTTGAGCGCCAGCTTGCGCTTCTTCATGCGCTGAATCTGGATGGTGTCGGCCGTGCCCGATTCGGTCATCGCGGCAATGGCAAGATCGAGGTCGCGGTGTTCCTGGCGCAGTTCGGCAAGCTGGCGCCGAATCTCGCGTTCTTCCTCGTCCATCGGGCGGCCGTCGTGAGCGCTCATGTGGTTTCGATCGGTTAAAATTGGGTTAGCAGCCGGTCTCCTCGACGGCGGTCGAGGCTAGCATAGTTGGCTGCCGCCGCTCCATCGGCTTCGGTGGCAGGGTGGCGGGGGCTTGATGCCTGCCCGGCGCCGCCCCAGATGCATAGACGGACCGTGTGAATGGGCGTCAACGGGCGTTTTTCGGAGCGCGCAGACAGCGGTTGTAGTTCACAGTTTGACGATCCTGTGTCACACTCGTGTCGTCAGATTGATAGTCAACAGGAGGCTTTGCTGATGGCTATGGAATCGCATCTTGCCGAGCTTGAGCGTCGGCACGAGATGCTTGAGAAGGAGCTCGAGGAAGCGCTGGCCCACCCCGGCGTTGACTCGCTTGAACTGCGCGAATTGAAGCGCAAGAAACTGCATGTGAAGGACGAGATTGCCCGCCTTACCGGCGAGCATCTGCACTAGCCGGGGCCGATTTTCGGACAGCGGTTGCAAGGACCGCAACAGCCGGCAGCGAGACGCTGTCACTTGCTGATTTCGGTGTTTTCAAACAGCGTCTCGCGGTCCGTCGAACCGCAGCGCAGAATCTGTTCGTAGATTTGTTCAAATTTATCGAGCGTGCGATCGATACGCTCAGCGGTGCATATTGCCGCATGTCCCTGGCCGACGATGCAGGCGGTCGAAGCCTGGCGCTTCAGGCCCTGCCCACCGCGATGCCTTCCCAGACCAGATAAAGCCCGACGAGGAAGATGAGGATATAGGCGACCCGGTAAAACATGGTGGCATCCAGCACCTTGACCAGCCAGATGCCGAGGAAGGTCGCCGGAATCGAAATCGGCAGCAGGACCGCCGAGGTCTCCAGGTTGGTCGCGTCGAACTGGCCGAGCAGGAAGTAGGGAACGGTCTTCACCCAGTTGACGACGAAGAACAGGATGACCGAGGTGCCCATGAAGATGCGCGGCGGCAGGCGCAGCGGCACCGCGTACATCTGGAAGGGCGGGCCGCCGGCGTGGCTGACGAAGCTGGTGAAGCCGGTGACCGTGCCCCAGAAGCCGCCCGCGGCGACGTTGTGGCCGTGCGGCTTCTGGCTGAGGCGGTGGCGGAACCAGTAGTTGAGCGCGAACAGGACCGAGATGGCGCCGACGATCAGGCGGATCTCCTGTTCGGTCACCCAGGCCGCGGTCCACCAGCCGATGCCGATGCCGACCAAGGCGCCGGGCAGCATGATCTTCAGCGTCTTCAGGTCGTAGAGGCCGCGATAGGAGACGACCGCCACGATGTCGCTGATCAGCAGAATGGGCAGGACGATCGCGGCCGCCTGCACCGGCGAAATGACCATCGCCAGGATCGGCACTGTGAGCAGGCCGATCGCACCGAACCCGCCCTTGGCTACTCCGAGGATGATCATCGCCGGAATCGCGGCGGCGTAGAACCAGGGGTCGGCAATCATGGGGTGAAGCTGGGGTTGGAAGAGCCGGCCGGACGGGACGGCCGCGCGACTCTATGCCTCAATGTGCCGCCGTACAACCGTGGACACCCGCGGTCGCTTTGGCTAACGCTTGGGCCTCGCTCATGTCAGTCAGGAGAGGCAGACCTCGATGCTCCTCGACAACAAGGTTGCCATCGTCACCGGCGGCGCGCGCGGCATCGGCTACGCGATTGCCCGTCGTTTTCTGGAAGACGGCGCACGGGTGGTCATCGCCGATATCGACGAGGACGCCGGTTCCGATGCGGTGCAGCAGCTCGGTGCCCACGGCGCGGTGCGCTTCGTCGAGTGCGACGTCGGCGAACGGCTCGACGTGCACAATCTGGTCGCCGCGACCATCGATGCCTTCGGCAACGTCGACGCGCTGATCAACAATGCCGGCATGCTGATCGGCGGCGACTTTCTCGATCTCGACGAGGCCGATTTCGACAAGGTGATTCGCACCAACCTCAAGGGCGCGTTCCTGTGCGGCCAGGCGGTGGCGCGGGCCATGGTCGAGCACATCGCCGAGGGCGGGGCGCCGGGCGCGATCGTCAACATGAGCTCGGTCAACGCCGTCTTCGCGATCGCCAACCAGGTGCCCTATTCGGTCTCCAAGGGCGGCATCAACCAGCTCACCAAGGTGATGGCGCTGGCGCTGGCCCCGCACGGCATCCGCGTCAACGCCATCGGGCCGGGCTCGATTGCCACCGACATGCTGGCGGCGACGATGGCGGACCCGGACGCGCGCAAGCGCATCCTGTCGCGCACGCCGCTCGGCCGGCTGGGAGAGCCGGCGGAGATCGCCAGCATCGCCGCCTTCCTGGTCTCGGACGACGCCAGCTACATCACCGGCCAGACGATCTATGCCGATGGCGGGCGCCTGCCGCTGAACTACACCGTTCCGGTGAAGGGATAGAGCCGCTGCGCATCGTCGATCTGGATCGCGTAGCTTTCCGCTTCGCGCCGCGTCCGTGGCCGTTCGCCGAATCCCGCCGGGCGGAAATCGATGCTTATTTCCGTCAGGCACAGGTGGCGCAGCCGGCGCTGTGGAACGGGCGCGTGCTGCTGCTCCACGAGCACGCGATCGCCGGCCGGGTGCTGACCGGCAGCTATCTGGAGACCGATTTCGCCAGCTTCCTCGCCTGGCGCGACTGGGGCTTCCCGGATCCGTCGATGCGCAATGTCTTTCCGCAAGCCGCGCTGCTTTCGGCGGACGGCGCGTTCCTGCTCGGCGTCATGGGCAATCACACGTCCAATGCCGGCCATGTCTATTTTCCGTCGGGCACGCCGGACCCGAGCGACATCGACGGCGAGCGGGTCGACATCGATGCCGGCCTCAGGCGCGAGCTCAACGAGGAGACCGGGCTCGATGCCAACGACTTCGCCATCGCGCCGGGCTGGACGGCGGTCCTCGACGGGCCGCGCATCGCGCTCATCCGGGTTGTGCGTTCGGCCGAGCCGGCCGTGGCCTTCCGCCAGCAAATCCTGGCCAACTTCGCCACGGTCGCAGACCCGGAACTGGCCGACATCCATATCGTGCGCTCGCCGGCAGACTACGTTCCGCAGATGACCGGCTACGTCACCGCCTATCTCGACGATTACTGGCGCCGTCAGTCTCCTGACACAGGGCTGTCAGTGGGCCCCGGCTAGTCTCTCCCCGGTGCCGCTCGTCTGCGGCGACAACGGGAGACACTGTCATGAGCATGATTGCAGAGCACGACAATGTCGTGGTGTGGTTCGAGATCCCGGCGGCGGATTTCGACCGGGCGGCGACGTTCTACGAGACCATCTTCGACACCAAGCTCAATCGCGAAACCTTCGGCGGCCCGAAGATGGGTGTCTTCACCTATGACCGGCCGAAGGTCTCCGGCTGCGTCATGGAGGCGCCGGAACGCGCTGGCAAGGACCACGGCACGGTGATCTACCTCAACTGCACCGGCCATCTCGACGCGGTCGTCGGCCGCGTGGAGGCGGCGGGCGGCAAGCTGCTGACGCCGCGCATCGACCTGCCGCCGGGCATGGGTGCCTACTTCCATATTCGCGACAGCGAGGGTAATCGCGTAGGGCTCCACGCCGCGTCGTGAGGAACGGCTCAATGCGCCGCGCCGACCGCCTGTTCGAGATCATCCAGCAGCTACGCGGCGACCGTCTGGTCACCGCGCAGACGCTTGCCGATAAGCTGGAGGTGTCGGTACGCACGGTCTATCGGGACATCCGCGACCTGCAGGCCTCGGGGGTTCCGATCGATGGCGCGGCGGGCGTCGGTTACCTGCTGAGGCCGGGCTACCAGCTGCCGCCGCTGATGTTCCTGCCGGCCGAGATCGAGGCGCTGATCGTCGGCGCCCGCATGGTCAAGGCGTGGGCAGGCAAGAGCATTGCCGAGGCGGCGGCGGAGGCGCTGATCAAGATCGGTGCGGTGGTGCCGGAAGAGCGCATGCGCGCTGCCGAGCGCGTGCCGGTCTTCGCGCCGGGCTCCCGCCTGCAGGAGAGCGAACGCGACCATCTCGACGCCTTCGGCAGGGCCATCGACGGACGGCTGAAGGTGCGTTTCGCCTATTGCGACGCCGAGGGAAGCGCCAGCCGGCGCACGGTCAGGCCGCTGGCGCTGCAGTTCTGGGGGCAGGTGTGGACGCTCGCCGCCTGGTGCGAGCTCAGGGACGATTTCCGCACCTTCCGCGTCGACCGCGTCGAGAGGCTGGAAATCACCGAGGTGCGGTTTCCGCGCGAAGCGGGCCGCACGCTTGAGGACTACCTGGCGCGCATCACGCGCGCGCCGTGATCACTCGTCCTCGTCCGGCGATTCCGGCGCGACCATCGACTTGAGCTTGGCGAAGACCGCACTGGCCTCGCGGTCGGCATCGCGCTTGGCGTCCGCCGGCGCCACCTCGGTCTCGATCTGCGCCGGCGTGGTGGTCTCGCTTGCCGGCAACAGGGTGGCGCCTTCCGGCTGGGCTTCCTGCGGCGGCAGGTTCTTGGCTCCCTTCTCGACCTCGAAATCGAGGTCGATCTGCGAGCACAGGCCGAGCGTCACCGGATCCATCGGCTGCAGGTTGTTGGCGTTCCAGTGGGTGCGGCTGCGGATCGATTCGATGGTCGGCTTGGTGGTGCCGACCAGGCGCATGATCGCCGCATCCTTGAGCTCGGGATGATTGCGCAGGAGCCACAGCACGGCGTTGGGCCGGTCCTGGCGGCGCGACACCGGCGTATAGCGCGGGCCCTTGCGCTTGGCGACCGGGGCACGGACCCTCTGCGCGGCAAGCCCGAGCTTCACGGATGGGTCGGCCTCGGCGCGCTGGATCGCCTCGCGGCTGAGCTGGCCGGTGAGAATCGGGTCGAGCCCCTTGATCGACTGGGCCGCCTCGCCGTCGGCGATCGCCTGCACCTCAAGCGGGTGCAGCTTGCAGAAGTCGGCGATCTGCTCGAAGGACAGCGCAGTGTTCTCGACCAGCCAGACGGCGGTCGCCTTGGGCATCAGAGGGACGGCTGAGGTCATGTGGTTCTCCCGGTCGTTCCGCCGGACCTTCCGCCCGGCGAACCGTATCCTCGAACTGAATGGAGGGAAGTGGCGTCTATATAGGGCCTTGGCGCGAGCGACGCAAACCGGTTGTGAGCCGCGATCGACACGATTTTGCGAGGTGACCGGGAAGGTTAGCCCGGCGCGCGCCGGTATCAGCCGGTGGTGAGCACGATCTTGCCGATGTGCTGCGAGGCCTCCATGCGCGCCTGGGCCTTGGCCGCATCGACAAGCGGAAAGGTCGAATCGATCACCGGCGCCACTTTGCGTGCGGCGAACAGCGGCCAGACGTTTTTGTGGAGCGCCTCAGCCACCGCCGCCTTGAAGGCGACCGGCCGGTTGCGCAGCGTCGAGCCGGTATGGGTGAGCCGCTTGACCATCAGGAGGCCGATCGGAATCTCGGCCTTGTTGCCGTGCTGGGTGCCGATCTGGACGATGCGGCCTTCCTCGGCCGCGGCGGCGTAGTTGCGGGCGACATAATCGCCGCCGATCAGGTCGATGATGACGTCTGCGCCGTGACCTCGCGTGATCTCGCTTACGCGAGCGACGAAATCCTGCTGGCGATAATTGACGGCGGCGTCGGCGCCGAGCGTCAGGCAGGCGGCGCACTTGTCGGCGCTGCCGGCGGTGGCGATGACGCGGGCGCCGAAGGCCTTGGCGAGCTGGATCGCCACCGTGCCGATGCCCGAGGTGCCGCCGTGGACGAGCAGGGTCTCGCCGGCGGCGAGCCGCCCGCGGTCGAACAGGTTCGGCCAGACGGTGAAGAAGGTCTCGGGGATCGCCGCCGCCTCGACCATGGAGAAGCCGTCCGGCACCGGCAGGGCGTTGGTCTCGTGAACGCAAGCATATTCGCCATAGCCGCCACCGGGGAGGAGCGCGGTCACGTGATCGCCGAGCGCGAAGCGCGCGGCGCCGGGGCCGAGGGCCGCCACTTCGCCGGCGACCTCCAGACCGGGGATATCGGCCGGGGCGCCGGCGGGCGGCGGGTGGTGGCCGAGACGCTGAAGAACGTCCGGTCGGTTGACCCCGGCCGCTGCAACCTTGACGAGGATCTGGTTCTCTTGCGGCACCGGCAGCGGGCGCTCGACCACCTTGAGCGTGTCGAGGCCTCCGGGCCCGGTGATGGCGACAGCGGTCATGGAGGCGGGGAGGGAAGGCATGGCAATTTCCGCTGGCTTGCGTGGGCGAAGGCCGTCCTAGCCGGCCGCGAACGCGCTGACAATCGTTGCCGTCTCAATTAGGCTTGGCGGGCGAGGAGAGAAGACGCCATGGCCATCAGCGACGAAGAAGACGCCCCCAAGAAGAAGCGCAGGCACGAGGTCGGCGAGGACCTATCCACGTTATCCCTCGACGAACTGGCCGAGCGCATTGCCCTGCTCAACGGCGAGATCGGGCGCATCGAGGCAGCGATTGCGGCCAAGCGGGCGAGCGCCGACGTGGCCGCTTCCTTCTTCAAACGGTAAGGATATCCGGCGGCCAAAGCGACCCGAACCCTCCCATTTTGACACGCAACAACGGCCGGCGGCGCCGTTTTGCGGACAACCGGTGTGCCGTTATTAACCGTTTCTTAGGCTTTACGGAGCTTAACTAACCTCTGTCCAGTCATCTGGACTGAGTGGCTCCTGTCCACTCTTGACGCCTCCCTGTCAAAGGAAACTCTCAAGAGCCGCCTCGTGCGGCTCTTTTTTCACGCCTTTCCTCAAGCTCCTGTTTCGAGCCTTGCCCGCCGCCGCCGGGAGTGGGATGACGGGAGGCGGAACGGGACTTGCTCTACCATTCGACAGGGTTTCGGATCGGGACGGAGGCGTGGGAGGCGGCCGCGGGGCGACAGATGATGGACAACAGCAAATCGGCCGGTCGGGGCGCCGGCGAACCCGTTGCCTTTGGGCGCCGGCTTGCCGGTTCGGAAGCCTTCAAGGCGATGTTCCGCGAGGGCATGGGCCTGGTCGAGGAGACGGCGAGCTATCTCGATCGCGAGGGGCGGCAGGAATCGAAGCGTCTGTCGCGGACGGGTTCGCTGTCCTATGCGGCCGAATCCATGCGGCTGACGACGCGGCTGATGCAACTGGCCTCGTGGCTGTTGCTGCAGCGGGCGGTGAACGAGGGCGATATCAGCAACGAGCAGGCCCGCCACGAGCGCGCCAAGGTCAAGCTCGGCGGCGTTTCGTCGTCGACCGACGGGCCCGGCTGGGAGGATTTGCCGGAACGGCTGAGGGAGCTTATCGACCGCTCGCTCCGCCTTCAGGAAAGGGTGATCCGGCTCGATGCGGCGCTGCGCCAGGAGGGCGAGACGCCAGCGACGGACAATCAGGTGGCGCGCGATCTCGGCCGCATCGCCGAGGCCTTCGGCGGCCGCAAATAGCCTTCGGAGGCTTTCGCCGGCCGCAAAGCAAAGCCCCGGCCGGAGCCGGGGCTGAACGTCCTCCCGAAAACCTGTCCGGGCAGCTATTCGCCCATCAGGCCCTTGTAGCGCGACTTGAAGCGCGACACGCGGCCGCCACGGTCAACCAGATGCTGGCTGCCGCCGGTCCAGGCCGGGTGGGTCTTGGAGTCGATGTCGAGATGCAGCGTCGCGCCGGGCTCGCCGAAGGTCGAACGGGTCACGTATTCGGTCCCGTCGGTCATGACGACCTTGATCTCGTGATAGTCGGGATGGATGTCTTTCTTCATGGCCTGTAGCCTCGGAATCCGTGGCGCCGGCCTGAGGCCGACGATCTCGTTGGCGGGGGTATAGCGGAGCCGCCGGGGCGGGGCAAGGCCGGAGGGCCCAGGCGTTTCAGGCGCCGCTCAGCGCGACGTCAGCTTCAGCTCGATACGGCGGTTCTGGGCGTAGTCCTGGGGCGTGTCGCCCTCGACCAGCGGCTGGTATTCGCCATAGCCGGCCGCCACCAGTCGGTCCGGCGGGATGCCCTGCGAGATGAAGAATTCGACCACCGAAATGGCGCGGGCGGCCGATAGCTCCCAGTTCGACTTGAAGCGCCCGCCGCCGCTGATCGGCTGTTTGTCGGTGTGGCCGTTGATCTGCAGCACCCAGTTGATGTCCGGGGGGATTTCCGTGATCAGCTGCTGGATGGCGCTGGCCACCTTGTCGAGCTCGACCTTGCCCTGGTCGTTGATGTCGGCCGAGCCGGTGGCGAACAGCACCTCCGACTGGAAGACGAAGCGGTCGCCGACAACGCGGATGTCCGGCCGGTCGCCGAGGATCTGGCGCAGGCGACCGAAGAAGTCGGAGCGGTAGCGCGACAGCTCCTGGACGCGCTGGGCGAGCGCCACATTGAGCCGGCGGCCGAGATCGGCAATCTGGACCTGGCTTTCCTTGTCCTTCTGCTCGGACGCGTCGAGCGCGCTTGCCAGCGCAGCGATCTGGTTGCGCAGTGCCGCGATCTGCTGGTTGAGCAGATCGACCTGCGACAGGGCCCGCTGGCTGATCTGCTTCTGGCTGTTCAGGTCGGTGCTGAGCGCGGTGATCTTCGCATCGGCGGCGGAGGAGGCACCGGCCTGGTTGTCGAGCAGGCCGCGCAGCCGGTCGCGCTCGCTCTCGGCGGACGACAGGCTGGCCTGCAGCGCGGCAAGCGTATCGGCGGCGTCGCTGCTCTTGGCCTTCTCCAGGGCGAGCATTTCGGTGAGCTGGGCGATCTGCGAATTGAGCCGCTGCAGCACCGTGTCCTTGCCGGTGATTTCGCGGCTGAGCAGGAACTGAACCAGCGCGAAGATCGACAGCAGGAAGATGAAGACCAGGAGCAGGTTGGTCAGGACGTCGACGAAGCTCGGCCAGTATTCGGCGCGAGCGGCCATGCGGCGGGCGCGGGCCATGGCTGGCGTCTACTCCCCGGGGGCCGGCGTCTGCAGCGCCCGGGCGATGGTCTCGAGCAGGGACTGGACCTCCTGCTGCTGCCGGGACTGGGTCTCGACCCAGCTCCTGACCACCTGTTGCTCGCTGCGCATGTGCTGGACGAGGCCCTGGATGCCCTCTGCCAGGTTGGCCATGGCGGTGGTGGCGCGCGTGGTGCCGGCCTCCGCTCGATGATCGCCGGCGTGATCCTCGTGGATCGTGCGGGTCAGGCGCTCGATGGCCACCCGCAGGTCCTCGGCGGTGGTGGCGCCGCCACGGTCGAGCATGTCGGGATCGAGATCGGTGACCGTCGACAGCCAGTCCTCGAGGTCGTTGTAGAACATGCTCTGTGCCTGGCCGGCCTGCAGGTCGAGGAAGCCGAGCACCAGCGAGCCGGCGAGGCCGAACAGCGATGACGAAAAGGCGGTGCCCATGCCGTTCAGCGGCGCGGTGAGCCCGGCCTTGAGGTCCTCGAAGATGACGCCGGTATTGGCCGACGAGACATCGAGACCGCGGATGGTGTCGGCCACCGCACTCACCGTCTGCAACAGGCCCCAGAAGGTACCGAGCAGGCCGAGGAAGATCAGCAGGCTGGTGAGGTAGCGGCTGAGATCGCGATCCTCGTCGAGGCGCATCTGGATCGAGTCGAGGATCGAGCGCATCGTCTGGGTGGAAATCGCCATGCGTCCGATGCGATCGCCGAGCAGCGTTGCCATCGGCGCCAGCAGGATCGGCGGGCGGTCAACCTCGATGCCGGGTTCGGCGACGCGGAAGGTGTTGACCCAGCGGATTTCCGGGAACAGGCGGAAGATCTGGCGGAAGGCCAGCACGATGCCGATGAACAGCACCGCGATGATGACACCGTTGAGGCCGGGGTTGGCGGTGAAGGCCGCGATGACCTGACGATAGAGTGCCAGCGCGATGAAGGCGGCGATGATCAGAAAAATGGTCATACGCCACAGGTAGACCTGCGGGCTGGCAAGCTTGTACGGGTCGTATTCGCGTGTCCGGGCTCGTCGGAAGAAACGCAAGGTCTGTGCCTCTCTCGCCTGGCACGAGTTTTAGCGTGATTTGTGACCCCAGAGAAACGGCAAAATCGCGGCCGGCTGCGAAAAACCGGGAATCGGTCAGGCAGCCGTCCGCGCGCCGGCGATGTTTTCCAGTATGGCGCGGTGGATGACCTCGTTGCCGGCGGCCACCGAATTGGTGGCGAACATGTCGCCGTTGCCGGCCGTGTCGGTGACGAGGCCGCCGGATTCGCGCACCAGCACGATGCCGGCCGCGGTGTCCCACGGGTTGACGCCGTTCTCCCAGTAGCCGTCGTAGCGGCCGGATGCCACCCAGGCGAGGTCGGTCGCCGCCGAGCCGGAGCGGCGCAGGCCGGCGATCTTCGGCATCATCAGGTTGATCTGGGGGATGGCGATGTCGCGAACGCTGCGGCCGATGCCCGGCAGGCCGGTGGCGACGACGCAATCGGCCAGATTGCGGCGCGCCGCCACCCGCATCCGACGGTCGTTGAAAAAAGCGCCGCTGCCCTTTTCGGCGACATAGAGTTCGTTGAGGATCGGATTGAAGACGACGCCGGCAACCAGCTGGCCTTCGCGCTCGAGCGCCAGCGAGACGGCGAAGAGCGGAATGCCGTGCAGGAAGTTGGTGGTGCCGTCGAGCGGGTCGATGATCCAGCGGTGGGCATCGTCGCTGCCGGTGATGGTGCCGCTCTCCTCGGTCAGAAAGCCATAGCCGGGGCGGGCCTTGCGCAATTCGGCGATCAGCACCTCATCGGAACGGCGGTCGGCCGCGGAAACGAAATCGCCCGGCCCCTTGAGCGAGACCTGCAGGTTTTCGACCTCGCCGAAATCGCGGGTGAGGCCGCGGCCGGCCTTGAGGACGGCCTGGACCATGACGTTGAGAAGGGCAGAGCGGGCCATGTGGGGGAGATTCCGGTTTCGGGTGGGCGAGGCTCTCGCACCATACTTCTCGGCGTGCCACAAGAGGCAATGATGCAGATCAGTTGGCCGGCCAGCGCTCGGCGGCGGCGACGGCCTGTTGACGCTGCTCAGGCGTCAGGCCGGCGACGAACCGGTCGAGGAATGGGTCGGTCTTTCCGGCGCGGCTGGCAAGGAAGTTATACTTGGCGGCCTGCACCGGATCGGCCGGAGCGCCGGTGCCGGTGGCCAGAATCCGCGCCAGCCGGTTCTGGGCGATCGCATTGCCGAGGTCGGCGGCGCGACGGAACCAGATCACGGCGGCGGCTTCGTTCTTGGCGGTGCCGATGCCGTTGAACAGGCGGATGGCGTATTCGACCTCGGCTGCAACGTGGTTCTGGCGGGCAGCGTCGGCGAAGAGTTCGGTGGCGCGTGCCTTGTCCTGGGTGACACCGCGGCCCGTGTCGTAGATCTGGGCGAGCACGTATTCGGCGTCGGCGTTGCCGACGGAGGCGGCACTTTCGAGCAGGCTGGCGGCGCGTGCCATGTCCCGCGGCCGCGCCTTGCCCTCGATATAGAGGAGGGCGAGGTTATACATCGCGTCGACTTGGCCGAGCGTCGCGGCCTTTTCGAAATAGTCCGCCGCCTTGCCGTGATCGATCGGCACGCCGCGACCCTCGAGGTACATGTTGCCGAGCGCGAACTCGGCCTCGCGGTCGCCGCCGGCCGCGGCCAGTTCATACCAGTGTGCGGCCTCGGCGAAGTCGCGCGCCACCCCGTAGCCACCCTCGTAGATCACGCCGAGCAGCGTCTCGGCGGCGGTGTCGCCGGCTTCAGCCCGCGGCAGAGCGAGATTGCGGGCGGATATGTAGAGACCGCGCTGGAAGGCCCCGTAGGCCAGGTCCGGCGGGGTGTCGCCGGGGCCGGTCGAGGAGGCGCCGGCGTCCGCCGGTGCCGCTGGCGGTGCCGGGACAGCGTCGGTGGGGGGCGTGATGCCGGCCGGCTGGCCGGCCGTCGCCGCCGGCCGCGGTCTCGGCAGGGGAACCGTGTGTCCGGGCGCTGGGCCGGCCTTGGAGGCCGCCGGCGCGGCGGGTTGCGGTTGCGCCGGAACGAGCTGGACCGGCTGGTCGGCGGCCGTTGGCGGGGCGGCGGTGTCCGCCGGCGGGGTCAGCAGCATCGGGCCGTCCTGGGGGCCGTCCTGGGCCAGTGCCGGAAGGGCGGCAAGCGCGAGCGCCGCGGCGGCGGTGACGAGGCGCCTCACGTCGCTGCCTCGCCGGTTCCGGCCAGGCGCTCGCAGGCTTCCGCCACGGCGGCGCGGGCCCCGCGCGGGTCGTCCCAGACGGCTTTCGCGAGCGCCACGAACTCGATACCCGCGTCGGCGGCTTCGCGTACCGAAATGAGTGTGCTGCCGCCCATGACGATCGCCGGGATGACGGTGACGTCCGACCACCAGGCGGCGAGGTCGAGCGCCTTGCGGAAGATGCCGTCGCCGGAATCGCCGTCGAGGCGGCCGAAGAACAGAAAATCGGGCGCGGCTTCGCCGGCGGCCATGGCCTCGTGGCGGGACGTGAGGCCGGCGACGCCGACCATGCGCTTGGGGTGAAGGGCGGCAAGCGCGGCGGCGAGTTCGGCCGCGCCGCCGTCGACGAGCACGCCGTCGGCCTTGCTGCGCCCGACGATGCGTGTATCGCCGTGGACGATCGCGGCAACACCGGCGTCCTGGGCAATCGGCACGAAGGCCTCCGCCGCCTTCTGCAGGGCGGCGGGATCGGTGGGGTGGGCAGCGATGATCAGGGAAGCGACGTCGCCGCCCGATAGCGCGTCAGCGACACGGGGAGCGAACGTCCGGGCGTCGACCCCGGCAGGGGTCACCAGACACAGGCGGCAACGGCTTGCGATGTCGTTCGCCATTCACAGGCACCACCTTGCCCCGGGCCGCTTTCCGCCGCCTTCAACCGGGCCCCGACCCCACATTGAACGGGGCCGGGCAGTCAATGCAACCGCATTTCGGTAAAATTATGCCAGCACTGCGGCCTTTCTTGCGGTTGCCGCCGATGGGGCCGCGCTAGTCGGCGTAGATCTCGATCATGCTGTCGAGCAGCTCCATCGCCTTCTTGCGCGGACGCTGGAAGCAGTTGCGGCCGATGATCGAGCCGTATCCGCCGCCTTCGCGGATGCCGCGCGCGTCGTCGAACACCTCGGCGTCGGTCTTCTGCGGCCCGCCGGAGAAGATGACGATGCGACGCCCGCCCAGGGCGGATTCCATGATGTGCCGCACACGGTCGGCCACCGTGGCATAGGCGATCTTGTTCTTGTCGTAGAGCTTCTTCATCTCGGGATCCATGAAGTCCGACGATGGCAGCTTGAGCTTCAGGATATGGGCGCCGATCTGTGCGGTGATCTGGGCCGAATAGGCGGCAACGTCGAGCGCGCTTTCGCCGATCTTGTTGATGTCGCCGCCGCGCGGATAGGCCCACACCACCGAGGCGAGGCCCGCATCCTTGGCTTCACGGATCAGCTCGCGGGCCTCCTCGATCATGTCGAAGGACTTCTCGGAGCCGGGATAGAGCGTCAGCCCGATGGCCGCGCAGCCGAGGCGGACGGCGTCCTTGACGCTCGCGGTCACCGCCTGGTCCTTGTACTGGCCCGAGGGGTAGAGCCCGTTGGCGCTGTTGACCTTGAGGATGAGCGGGATGCGGCCGGCATAGGTCGAGGCGCCCGTCTCCAGCAGGCCCAGCGGCGCGGCAAGGGCGTTCAGGCCCGCATCGATGGCCAGTTCGAAGAAATAGAGCGGGTTGAAGGCCGGCTTGTTCATGGCGAAGCTCTTCGCCGGGCCGTGCTCGACGCCCTGGTCGATCGGCAGGATGACGATGCGTCCCGTGCCGCCGAGGCGGCCGGCGAGGAGAATCCTGGCCAACTGGGCCTTCACCGCCGGGCTGTCGAACTCGTAGAGCTTGAGGATTTGCTGAACGCGATCGGTGAGCATCGCGTTCGACGGGGAAATGGGTGCGGCCATTGGTCTATCCATTGTGCTTGGGGGTTCAAGCGGCCTTATAGCCGAAGACCCGGGGATCATTCATGATTCAGCGCAAATGCGGACGCGGGGGTCGGGTCGGCGGTTTTGCCCGTCGACCCGGGCTGGAGGAAAGCGCGTCAGCGCTTGCGCAGCACCTCGACACCGGGAAGGGCCTTGCCCTCCATCCATTCGAGGAATGCGCCACCGGCGGTCGAGACGAAGGAGAAATCGTCGCCGACGCCAGCCTTGTTGAGTGCCGATACCGTGTCGCCACCGCCGGCGACCGAGAGCAGGCCGGCGGTCTTGGTGCGCTCCGCCGCGTGGCGGGCAGCCGCAACCGTCGCTTTGTCGAAGGGCGGCACCTCGAAGGCGCCGAGCGGCCCGTTCCAGACCAGGGTGGCTGCCTTGTCGATCCATTGGTTGACGACGACGATCGATTTCGGCCCGACGTCGAGGATCATCTCACCGGCAGGCACCTGATCGACCGCGACGGTCTGGGTGGCGACGCCTTCCTTCAGTTCCGCGGCGATGACCACGTCAACCGGCAGAACGATGCTGCACTTGGCCTTGGCCGCGGCTTCGATGATCTTGCGGGCAGTGTCGGCGAGGTCGGGCTCGGCCAGCGACTTGCCGATGGCGACGCCCTTGGCGAGCAGGAAGGTGTTCGCCATGCCGCCGCCGATGACCAGCGCATCGACCTTCTCGACCAGATGGGTGAGCACGTCGATCTTCGACGAGACCTTGGCCCCGCCGACGACGGCGACCACCGGCCGCTTCGGGCTGCCGAGCGCCGCTTCCAGCGCCTCGATCTCGGCTTGCATGGCTCGGCCCGCATAGGCGGGAAGGTGCCTGGCAAGGCCCTCGGTCGAGCAGTGGGCGCGGTGCGCCGAGGAGAAGGCGTCGGCGACGAAGATGTCGCCGAGCTTGGCCATCTCGGCGGTGAGCGTCGGGTCGTTCTTCTCCTCGCCCTTGTGGAAGCGGGTGTTCTCAAGCACCAGCACGTCGCCGTCGTGCATGGCGGCGACCGCCTTTTCGGCAACCGGGCCGACGCAATCCTCGGCGAAGGCGACCGGCCTGCCGAGCACCTCGGCCACCGTCGGCACCACCTGCTTGAGCGAGTATTTGGGGTCCGGTCCGTCCTTGGGGCGGCCGAAATGGGCGAGCAGGATTGCCCTGCCGCCCTTCTCGCAAACCTCGCGGATGGTCGGAGCGCTGGCCCGGATGCGCGTGTCGTCGGCGACCTTGCCGTCCTTCATGGGGACGTTGAGATCGATGCGGATGAGCACGCGCTTGCCCTTGAGATCGACGCCGTCGAGGGTACGAAAAGCTGACGTCATCTGCATGTCCTGTCTCTAGTGGCCGCCACCGGTTCCGCCGTGGCCGCCAAAATCATGATGCCCGGGATCGGAAAGCTGGCCGTGTTCCCTGGCGTTCTTGTCCTGCTTGACCTTGTCGCCCTGACGGAACGCGAAGACGATAAATGCCACCAGCAAGGCGAACCCGGCGATGGCGAGGGCGGTGCCGAGGCTCGTGGTGCCGCGGCCCCGCCCATCACCTCAGTCCGCTAGATGAGCTTCGCCATGACGAGGGCCGTGTCGGCCATGCGGTTGGAGAAGCCCCACTCGTTGTCGTACCAGGAGACGACGCGGCCGAAGTTGCCGCTGATCACCTTGGTCTGGTCGAGCGCCACGGTCGACGAGGCCGGGTCGTGGTTGAGGTCGGAGGAGACCAGCTTCTCGGTGGTGACGGCCAGAATGCCGGCCAGCCGACCCTTCTTCGCCGCCGCGATGAGGGCATTGTTGATCTCGTCGACGGTGGTCGCGCGCTTGGCGACGAACTTGAAGTCGATCAGCGATACGTTCGGGGAGGGAACCCGCATCGAGGCGCCATCCAGCTTGCCGTTGAGGTCGGGGATGACCAGGCCGACGGCCTTGGCAGCGCCGGTGGTGGTCGGGATGATGTTGATGGCGGCGCCGCGGGCCCGGTAGAGGTCCTTGTGCAGCGTGTCGAGCGTCGGCTGGTCGCCGGTATAGGAATGGATCGTCGTCATGAAGCCGTGCTCGATGCCGACGGCGTTGTGGATGACGTGGACGACCGGCGCCAGGCAGTTGGTGGTGCACGAGGCGTTGGAGACGACGATGTGATCCTTGGTCAGCTTGTCGTCGTTGACGCCGTAGACGACGGTGAGGTCGGCGCCGGCCGACGGGGCCGAGACCAGCACGCGCTTGGCGCCGGCGGCGAGGTGCGTAGAGGCCTTCTCCTTGGAGGTGAAGATGCCCGTGCACTCCATGACGATGTCGATGCCGAGGTCCTTCCACGGAAGCTTCGTCGGGTCCCTCTCGGCGAGGCACTTGAAGCTTTCCTTGCCGACGGAGATCACGTCGCCGTTAACCTTGACCTCGTGCGGGAAGCGGCCATGCACCGAATTGTAGCGCAGCAGATGGGCATTGGTTTCGACCGGACCGAGATCGTTGATCGCCACGATGTCGATGTCCTTGCGGCCCGTCTCGTAGATGGCGCGCAGCACCAGTCTGCCGATACGGCCGAATCCGTTGATCGCGACCTTCACGGTCATGTCTTTTCTCCTTCAATGCATGCGGCCTGCACCCGGGAGGGGGCGCCGCGGTGACAAAACACAAGGCTCAGGCGATCGCCTTGACCCTGGTCAAAGCCGCTTCGGCGGCGGCTTCGGCGGTGATCCCGAACTTCTTGTAAAGTTCTTCATAGGGCGCACTGGCGCCGAAACCATGCATGCCGACGAAGATGCCGTCGGGGCCGATGAAGCGGTCCCAACCCAAGCGCACGGCCGCCTCGATGGCGACCTTGATCGGTGCATCGCCGATGATCTCGGCCTTGTAGTCCTCGCTTTCCGCTTCGAAGAGTTCGAAACAGGGCACCGAGACGACGCGCGCCGGGTGTCCGGCGGCGTCAATCAGCGCCTTGGCGGCGAGCGCGATCTCCACTTCCGAGCCGCTGGCGAAAAGGGTCACCACGGCGTCGCCGTCGGCGGCGGCGATCTCGTAGGCACCGCGGGCGCAGGCGTTGTTGTCGATGAACTCGGTGCGCAGCAGGGGCAGGTTCTGGCGGGTCAGCGCCAGCAGGCTGGGGGCGTTGCGGCTTTCCAGCGCCAGCTGCCAGCACTCGAGCGTCTCGGTGGCGTCGGCGGGGCGGAAGACCATGAGGTTGGGGATGGCGCGCAGCGCCGCCACCTGCTCGACCGGCTGGTGGGTCGGCCCGTCTTCGCCCAGACCGATCGAATCGTGGGTCATGACGAAGACCACGCGGTTGCCCATCAGGGCGGCCAGGCGGATCGCCGGACGGGCATAGTCCGAGAAGACCAGGAAGGTGCCGCCGTAGGGAATCAGGCCGCCGTGCAGTGCGATGCCGTTCATGGCGGCGCTCATGCCAAGTTCGCGCACGCCCCAGTGCATGTAGCGGCCGTCAAAGTCGCCGGTCTTTATTTCCTTGAGGCCCTTGGTGAAGGTGTTGTTGGAGGGCGTCAGGTCGGCCGAGCCGCCGATGGTCTCCGGCACCGCCGCGTTGATGACCGTCAGCGCCATCTCGGAAGCCTTGCGCGTGGCGACCTTGGGGGCCTCGGCGGTGAGGGTCTTCTTGTAGGTCCTGATCGCCTCGTCGAAACCGGGCGGCAGATCGCCGCGCGTGCGCCGCTCGAACTCGCCGCGCAGGTTGCTGTCGGCGGCGGCCAGGCGCTTCTCCCATTCCTTGCGCGCCGGGCTGGAGCGCAGGCCGGCAATGCGCCAGGCATCGCGGATATCGGCCGGAATCTCGAAGGGCGGCGAATCCCAGTTGAGGTTCTTGCGGGCGCCGGCGATCTCCTCGGCGCCAAGCGGCGAGCCGTGGGCGGAGGACTTGCCGGCCTTGGTCGGGGCGCCGAAGCCGATGGTCGTCTTGCAGGCGATCATGGTCGGCTTGTCGCTCTTCTGCGCCGCCTCGATGGCCGCCGCGACCTCCTCGGGGTTCTGCCCGTCGACATGCATGGCGTTCCAGCCGGCGGCGATGAAACGCGCCACCTGATCGCCGGTTTCGGCAAGGCTCAGCGGCCCGTCGATGGAGATGCCGTTGTCATCGAAGAGCACGATCAGCTTGTTGAGACTGAGATGGCCGGCGATCGAGATCGCCTCGTGGCTGATGCCTTCCATCAGGTCGCCGTCGGAGGCGATGACATAGGTGCGGTGATCGACCAGCGTGTCACCGAACTGCGCCGCCATGATGCGCTCGGCGAGCGCAAAGCCGACGGCCATGGCCAGGCCCTGGCCGAGCGGCCCGGTGGTGGTCTCGACGCCGAGTGTGTGGACGTTCTCCGGATGGCCGGGCGTCTTCGAACCGAGCTGGCGGAAACGCTTGATCTCGTCGATCGTCATGTCCTCGACACCGAGGAGATAGAGAATCGAATAGAGCAGCATCGAACCGTGGCCGGCCGACAGGATGAAGCGGTCGCGGTCGGGCCAGCGCGGATCGGTGGGATCGAATTTCAGGTAGCGCGTGAACAGCACAGTGGCGACGTCGGCCATGCCCATGGGCATGCCGGGGTGGCCGGACTTGGCTTTCTCAACGGCATCCATGGACAGCGCGCGGATTGCGTTGGCCATACGGTCATGTTTGGCAAGGTCGGGCATGAGTGTTTGATCCGGTACCGTGGCGCTATAGCGACGATTTTCGGAGCAGCTGCCTTCAGCAGACACCAATCGGAAATCGGCCCGCTCGGATCGTGGTGCCCCCGAGCACCGGGGACCGGTCCGGACAAGGCGCGAGACACATATCAGGTGTGGCTGGCTAGTCAATCGCGGCAGTGGCATGGCAGCCGAGGGGGCGATGCGTGCCGGCGCGGCGCCGCGCCATTGACGCGGTGGAGCGGCACTGCCTAATCTTCGCTCATTGCTGCTTCCAGCGATTGCCGGTGCCAGGGGCCAGGAACCGGCGGCTTTATGGGGCGCCACCGTCGGGGGGCGGTACAGGCGGACGTTCGGGCCCTTGTGCGAGGCGGGTGCAATGACGGGCTCTTCCACCATCGACGCGGCCCTGCAACGACTGTCCGGCGCCTTCGACCGGCTTGAGGAAGCGATCGACGGGCGACTGGAATCCGCCGACCAGATGACATCGCTGGAGGGCGAACTGCACCGGCTGGGCACCGACCGTTCACGGCTGGCGCAATCGCTGGATGCGGCAGAAGCGCGTTCGGCGCGGCTGGAAGAGGCCAATCGCGAGGTTTCGCGCCGCCTGGTGGCGGCGATGGAATCGATCCGCGAGGTCCTGACGCGGCACGGCTGAGGAGCGGGAGAGCGGGATGGCTCAGGTCAACGTCACTATCAGCGGCAAGACCTATCGCATGGCCTGCGAGGATGGCCAGGAGGAACATCTGGCCGGCATGGCCGAGCAGCTCAATCAGTCGATCGACCATCTGCGCGAGCGCTTCGGCGAGATCGGCGACCAGCGGCTGACGGTAATGGCGGCGATTACGCTGGCCGACCAGAACACGGAAGCGGCGCGCCGGCTGCAGCAGTTGCACGCCGAAGTCGCGGGTCTGGAGGAGGCGCGGGCGGCGGTGGTCGAGCGCCAGGCGCAAACCGAGGCGGGGATCGCCGAAGCGATCAACGCGATGGCGTCGCGGGTGGAGGCGCTGGCGGCGCGGATTGCCGGCGCCGACGGCAGCGACGGGCCGGCCTGAAAAGGTGCCCGGCAAAGGCTCGTACCAAGCCTGTAGAGGGTGCGCGGCCGGTCTCGTCGAGCGGCGTGCCGGTCACCTGCTCTTGAAATTGCTGTATATGGTGATAATATACAAGGATGGTCGATTGGGAGCGGATCACCAGCTTCGACTGGGACGCGGGGAACGCTCGCAAGAGCGTTGAAAAGCATACGGTCAGCCAGGCCGAGGCCGAGCAGGTCTTCTTCAACGAGCCATTGCTGATGGCTCCCGACGCGAAGCATAGCGCCATGGAGCAGCGTATCCACGCTCTCGGACGCACCGACGACGGAAGGTTGCTTCACATTACCTTCACGCTTCGCGACAAAGAAACGAAAATACGGGTGATTTCGGCCCGGGACATGAGCCGCAATGAGCGGAGCTATTATGAGCAGCAGACCTAAACCATTGCCGCAGTTCAAGACAGAGGCCGAAGAACGCGCGTTTTGGGAAAGCCACGACTCAGCCGATCACATCGACTGGAGCAAAGCTGACAGGGTGCGGCTTCCCAAGTTGAAGCCGTCGTCTACGGCGATCTCGCTGCGGCTTCCCAACGCTCTCCTGGAGCGGATCAAGATCGCGGCCGGCAAGCGGGACGTCCCCTATCAGTCGCTGATCAAGATTTGGCTCGCCGAGAAGCTCGATGCTTCCGGAAAGCAACAATGATCTCTCGCTGACAGCGATGGCCGACTTTGCTCCTGGAGCCTGATCGAAATGGCGGCGCTATCCCGCGTGGGCGACAGTACTGCCGGATCGTTGGCCGCGCGCGCCAAAAGCGATTATGGCGCCGGGCGAGGCGGCAGCCTATATATCGAGCCGGCGAGGCTGCGGGGTGCGGCAGGAGTACAGTATCCCCGGGGCCTTACGATCCTAATGGGAGCTGTCCCTGGGCGAGCCCGTGGGCTCATTCATACGGCGCCCACCTACACCAGTAGGTCTCCGGGATCGAAACCTCCACCGGCTGCTGTGGCCTCGCTCCTCACCTCGTCCTGCCAGCGGCAATGAGTCCGGCACAATCCGACAATCCAGCCAAGGCGGCGCTCAGGGCCAAGGCACTGGCCCGGCGGGAGCGGCTGGGCGCGCGCGAGCGGGCCGATGCGTCGGTGCGGATCGCCGCGCGCGTGATGGCGATCGTCGCCGCCGAGACGCCGCGCATCGTGGCGGCTTATCTGCCGATCCGCAGCGAATGCGACTGCCGGCCGATCATCGCAGCGGCGCGGGGGCTGGGAATTGCAATCGTGCTGCCCGCGGTCACCGACCCGGTGACTTCTCGTCTTCCGCCGCCACGAGCCCGACGATCCGCTTGCTGCCGGCGGCTTCGGCACGCTGGCGCCGACGCCCGACCGGCCGATCCTCGATCCCGCAGCTTGTCGTCATGCCGATGGTCGCGTTCGATCGTTCAGGAACGCGGCTCGGCCACGGCAAGGGCCATTACGACCGGGCGCTGGCGAAGCTCGCGGCGCGCGGAATCAGGCCGAAGCTCGTCGGCATTGCATTTGCGGCGCAGGAGGTAGAGGTGATCCCGGCCGAACCGCACGATGTGCGGCTCGACTGGATCGTGACCGAGAACGAGACGCTCGAAATGGCGTCGCAGACGGCGAGGCGGTGACGTTGCGGCTTTTATTTCTGGGAGATCTGGTCGGGCGCGCCGGCCGCAACGCAGTGATCGAGCGTCTGCCGGCACTGATCGTCGAATACAGGCTCGATTTCGTCGTCGTGAACGGAGAGAACGCGGCCGGCGGCTTCGGCATCACCGAGGATATCTTGCGCCAGGTTCTGGGCGCCGGCGCCGACGTGGTGACCACCGGCAACCACGTCTTCGATCAGCGCGAGGCACTGGTTTTCGCCGAGCGGCAGGAGCGCTTCCTGAGGCCGGTCAACTATCCGGCGGGAACGCCCGGCCGCGGCAGCAGCCTCTACATGGCGCGGAGCGGCGCCCGCGTTCTGGTGATCAACGCCATGGGGCGGGTGTTCATGGACGCCTTGGACGACCCCTTCGCGGTCATCGACCGCGAGCTTGCCGCCTGTCCGCTGGGCGAACAGGCGGACGCCATCGTGGTCGACTTCCATGCCGAGGCATCGAGCGAGAAGCAGGCGCTGGGCCACCATCTCGACGGGCGGGTGTCGCTGGTCGTCGGCACCCATACCCATGTGCCGACCTCCGATTACCGGGTGCTGGCCGGCGGCACTGCCTTCCAGACCGACGTCGGCATGTGCGGCGACTACCAGTCGGTCATCGGCATGAACTATCAGGAGCCGGTGCGCCGCTTCCTGCACAAGGTGCCGGGCGAGCGCTTCTCGCCGGCCGACGGCCCGCCGACGATCGCCGGCCTGGCGGTCGAGATCGACGACGCCACCGGGCTGGCGCTGAGGGTGGCGCCGCTGAGGCTCGGCGGCGTGCTGGCGGAGACGGTGCCCGGCTTCTGGAGCCGGAAGGCGTAGACCTTTCCTTCCGGCGGTTGCGGCCTTATAACGCGGCCACAATTCCGAACCGGGTCGTGGCGGCTGAACCGCGCAGGGGGCGCGCGGCCGCTACGTCTGCCTTTTCAGGGACGCACATGGCCGGCCATTCACAGTTCAAGAACATCATGCACCGCAAGGGCGCTGCCGATGCGCGGCGCTCGAAGCTGTTCTCCAAGCTGGCGCGCGAAATCACCGTTGCCGCCAAGCTCGGCGCGCCCGATCCGGGCATGAATTCGCGCCTGCGGCTGGCCATCCAGAATGCGCGCGCCGAGAACATGCCCAAGGACAATATCGAGCGCGCCATCAAGAAGGCGACCGGCGGCGAGGGCGACAACTACGAGGAGGTCCGCTACGAGGGCTACGGGCCGGGCGGCGTGGCGATGATCGTCGAGGCGCTGACCGACAACCGCAACCGCACCGCCAGTGCCGTGCGCTCCTATCTCAGCAAGAACGGCGGGGCGCTCGGCGAGACCGGCTCGGTCGCCTTCATGTTCAGCCGCATCGGGGAGATCCACTACAAGGTGGAGGCGGGCAGCGCCGATCAGGTGCTGGAGGCGGCGATCGAGGCCGGCGCCGACGACGTCAAGAGCGACGCGGACGGTCACGTCATCACCTGCGCCTTCGAGGACCTCGGCGAGGTGGCGCGTCAGCTCGAGGCGGTGCTCGGCGAGGCCGAGACGGTCAAGGCGGTGTGGCTGCCGCAGACCCAGACCGCACTCGACGAGGAAAAGGCGGCCACCATGCTGAAGGTGCTCGACCTGCTCGAAGAGGACGACGACGTGCAGAACGTCTATTCCAACTTCGAGGTCTCCGACGAGATGCTGGAGAAGCTGACGGCGGCGTAAGCGCCGACAGGCTCCATGTTGCCTCAGCGCAGAAGCCCGTCGAACAGCGGCAGGCTGGTGATCGCGGCCAGCGCGATCGTGGCATAGGCCAGCGGGCGATAGCCGGCGCCGGCGGTGCGGCCGAAGATGCGCGCGCCGACATAAAGTGCCAGCCCGTAGACCGGCGCCACCGCAACGACCAGGTGCAGCACCTCGGCCGTGAAGAAGCCGTTCAGCCAATAGGCGGTGAACGAGGCCAGCGTGATCACCGTGAAGAACACGAACATGTTGGCGCGGATGATCACCGCCGGCAGCGGCCCGCTGACCCACAATGCAATCACCGGCGGTCCGCTGATCTGGGCGAAGCCGCCAAGGAACCCGGCAATGGCGCCGACACCGGCGGACACCGGCACCGTCGGCTCCGAGCGGTAGCGCCAGCCGGACGCCATCAGCGCGACGAGCAGCAGGATGGCGACTGAGATCGCCCAGCGCAGCGCCGTGCGGTCGCCGACGGCAAGCGCCCAGGCGCCCAGCGGCGACAGAAACATGGCGGCAAGGGCCGCGGGCAGGACGGTCGGCCAGCGGCAGCGGCGAACGCCGCCGAGGAAGAACGGAAGGGTCATCACGAAATCGACCAGCAACAAGGTGGGCGCCGCCACGGTCGGTCCGTAGGCGGCACTGGCGATGGGGACAAAGATCAGCGCCGCGCCGAAGCCGGCAAAGCCGCGAACCAGCGCCGCCGCAACCGCCGCGCCGAGCGTCATCAGGAAGACGGGCGTGGTGAAGAAGGCGGGATCGAAGGACACAGGCGACTCGCAGCGATATCTCGTGCGCCTAGCAGTAAGCAGGTTTGCCGTGCGCCCGCCAGAGCAGTCAGGCGAGGTAGCCGAGCGGCAGGGGGCCGTTGCTCTTGATCGTGCGGATGGCGAAGTTGGAGCGCACGTCCTCGATGGTCTCCAGCGTCAGGATCTTGTCGGTCATCAGCTGCTCATAGGCTTCGAGGTCGGGCACCACGACTTCCGCCAGAAAGTCCGATACGCCCGATACCATGTGGCACGACACCACCTCGGGCAGCGCCATGAGAGCCTGCTGCAACATGGCGGCGTTGTCGCGGCTGTGTTTGCCGACCTTCAACTCGACGAAGACGGTGAGGCCGAGGCCGACGGCCTTGCGGTTGAGAACGGCGCGGTAGCCGTCGATCATGCCGGCGTCCTCGAGCTGCTTCACCCGTCGGAGGCAGGGCGAGGGCGACAGCCCGACCCGCTCGGCGAGGTCGACATTGGAGAGCCGCCCGTCCGCCTGCAGCGTGGCGAGAATCCGCTGGTCGATCCGGTCCGGTGCGTTCTTGCCATTTTTCATCGGTATCATGCTCTCGATTGGCTGAATATTGCTGACCGTCTACCAATTGCGCAATCTTCGCAAGGAAATGTCGCAAGTGGCGGCATAAATCTGAACCTGTTCCAACCAATGGGGCAGGACCATGAAGGCTCTGAATTTCGATCGGACTGGAGACCCGCGGCGGCAGATGGCGACGGGCGTCATCGCCGCGGTGGTCACCGTGCTGATCTGGTCGCTGTGGATCGTCACCACGCGGCAAGCGGCAACCGTGCATCTGCCGGTAGCCTGGCTCGGCATCCTGCGTTTCGCGATTCCGGCCGTGGCGCTGGCACCCTTCTGGTGGCGGATCGGCCTCCTGCCGCGCGGCGTCCGCGTGCATCTGGTTGCCATGATGGTCGCCGGGGCGGGAGCGCCCTTCTTTGTTCTGGTGGCGACGGGCATGCACTATGCCAGCGCCGCCGAAAGTGGCGTGCTGCTCGGCGGCACCATGCCGCTGTTCGCCGCCCTCTTCTCCGCTGCCATCGACCGCGAGCGCTTCGGCATCAGCCGGCTGGCCGGATTCGCCCTGGTGGTGATCGCCATGGCGGCCATCGGCGGCGTGGCGGTTTTCCACGGCCATGGCCTGGGTCGCTGGCTGGTCGTTGTCGGTGCGGCGCTGTGGGCGGTCTATACCCACGCCTTTCACAGAAGCGGTCTGGCCGCGATCCCCGCCGCCGGCATCGTCGCGGCATGGTCGACGATCCTGCTGGCGCCCTTCGCGGCGATGGAAGGCACAGCGGCATTGCTGGCAGCCGGGCCGGGCGTGCTCGCCGGCGAAGTGCTGTCGCAGGGCGTGCTCTCCGGCATCGTCGCGCTGGCCTGCTACGGCACCGCCGTGCGCATTCTCGGTTCCTCGCGCGCGGCGCTGCTCGCCGCTCTGCCGCCGGCCTTCGCCGCCGTGCTGGCCATTCCCGTGCTTGGCGAGGTGCCCTCGTCCGTGACGCTGGGCGGGGTGGTGCTGGTGGTTGCCGGCGTGGCGCTGGCAACCGGCGTGGTGAAGCTCGGCGTCCGGCGCGCAGTGGCAAGCGGCGCTTGAGCGCGCTACGCCTTGGGGTGCAATGAACGAACCGATTCGCATCGTCGGCATCGATCCGGGGCTGCGCGCCACCGGCTGGGGCGTGGTGACGATCAAGGGCAATACGCTCGCCTTCGTCGCCTCCGGCACCATCAAGGCGCCGGTCGAGGGCGACATGGCAAGCCGGCTCCTCGTCCTCCATACCGGCCTGGTCGCGATGCTCGGCCAGTGGCAGCCGGACGAGGCAGCGGTGGAGCAGAGCTTCGTCAATCGCGACGCCCAGGCGACGCTGAAGCTCGGCCAGGCGCGCGGCATCGCCCTGCTGGCGCCGGCGCAGATGGGTCTGGCTGTCGCCGAATACGCGCCCAACGCCGTCAAGAAGGCGATCGTCGGCGCCGGTCATGCCGAGAAGGGGCAGATTCGCGCCATGGTGCGCGTCCTCTTGCCGCGCGCCAGCTTCGACAGCGAACACGCCGCCGACGCGCTGGCCATCGCCATCTGCCACGCCCACCACCGCCAGTCGGCGCGCGCCATGGTGCCGCTCGTCTGAAACGCGGGCAAATCCGCCGTCCCGCCCCTGGAAAGCCCGATTCATGGTAACAACAGAGCCATGATCGGCAAGCTGCGCGGCGTCATCGATTCCTATGGCGAGGATTGGGTCATCGTCGATGTCGGCGGCGTCGGCTACCAGGCCTATTGCTCGGCGCGCACGCTGCAGGCGCTGCCCTCGGTCGGCGAGGCGGCAACGCTGTCGATCGAGACCTATGTGCGCGAGGACATGATCCGGCTCTACGGCTTTGCCAGCGATCACGAGCGCGAATGGTTCCGCCTGCTGATGACCGTGCAGGGGGTGGGTGCGCGGGTGGCGCTGGCGGTGCTGGGTACGCTGAAGCCCGGCGATCTGGCCACGGCGATCGCACTGCAGGACAAAGCGGCGCTGGCGCGCGCGCCCGGCGTCGGCAAGAAGGTGGCCGAGCGCATCGTGGCGGAATTGCGCGACAAGGCGCCGGGCTATTCCAACGCCGATCCGGCGGTGGCGCACCTGCAGGCGGACCTTGCCGAGCATCGTGCACCGCGGCCGGTCGCCGATGCCGTCTCGGCGCTCACCAATCTCGGCTACGCCCAGGTGCAGGCAAGCGCGGCGGTGGCCGCGGCATCGCGTTCGGCGGGCGAAAGCGCCACCGCCGAGCAGCTCATCCGCCTGGGCCTCAAGGAACTGGCGCGGTAATGGAGCGCGGGCAGGCCGCATCGCGGACCCTGGCTGGGACAGAGACAGGGGCCGCCGGGCGGAGGCAGGGATGACGACGGTGGAAGGCAGCGCGCACATGACAGGCAAGACTAGGCGGCTGCCGGGCGCGCTGGCGACGTTCCTCGCCTTCATCGTCATCGGGCCGTTCGCCGGTGGCGGTATGATCTTTCTCGGCGTGCTTGTCCTCGGCGCCGTTCCGCCCGATTTCGCCAGCGATCTCGGCGGCGCCTTCTTCTATTCCTGCCTGATGGTGGTCGTGCCGGTGGCGGTGGTCGGCGCCCTGGTCGCTGCTCGTCAGGTGATGGCGCGTCCGGTGGCGGCGAACCTTGCTGCCGGTCTCAGCTCCAGCGTCGGCGTCGTCTGGAGCCTGTTTCTGGCGAGCGAAGGAACGACGGCGACGCTGAGCGTGCTGGCCTTCGTCGGCGCCACGGCGGCAACGCTCGCTTGCTGGTGGCTGACGCGCATCTTCGCGGGGTCGAAATGAGCGAGCGGATGGTTGCCGGCGCCTTGCGCGAGGACGACGCGCCCGACTCGGCGCTGCGCCCGCAATTATTGTCGGAGTTCGTCGGCCAGGCGCAGGCCTGCGCCAACCTGAAGGTGTTCATCGAGGCGGCGCGCGGACGCCAGGAGGCGCTCGACCACGTGCTCTTCGTCGGCCCGCCGGGGCTCGGCAAGACAACGCTGGCGCAGATCGTGGCGCGCGAGCTTGGCGTCAATTTCCGCGCCACCTCCGGCCCGGTCATCGCCAAGGCCGGGGATCTGGCGGCGCTCCTCACCAATCTCGAGGAGCGCGACGTTCTGTTCATCGACGAGATCCACCGCCTGTCGCCGGCGGTCGAGGAAATCCTCTATCCGGCACTGGAGGATTTTCAGCTCGATCTGATCATCGGCGAGGGGCCGGCGGCGCGCTCGGTCAAGATCGGTCTGGCGCCGTTCACCCTGATCGGCGCGACCACGCGCCTGGGGCTGTTGACGACGCCGCTCCGCGACCGCTTCGGCATTCCGGTGCGGCTCAATTTCTACGAAGTGCATGAACTCGAGCACATCGTGCGGCGCGGGGCGCGCATCCTCGGCGCCGATCTCACCGACGCCGGCAGCACCGAGATCGCCCGGCGCTCGCGCGGCACGCCGCGCATCGCCACGCGGCTCCTGCGGCGGGTGCGCGATTTCGCCAGCGTCGAGAAGGTCGATGCCATCGACGCCAAGGTCGCCGACCATGCGCTCCGCCGCCTGGAAGTCGATGCGCTCGGGCTCGATGCGCTCGACCGGCGCTATATGAGCCTGATCGCCGAGAGCTTCGGCGGCGGGCCGGTCGGCATCGAGACCATCGCCGCGGCGCTATCGGAACCGCGCGACGCCATCGAGGAGATCGTCGAACCCTTCCTCATCCAGCAGGGTCTGGTCCAGCGCACACCGCGCGGCCGCATGTTGTCCGCGCAGGCCTTCCGCCATCTCGGTCTCGCCGTGCCGCAGCGCGACGGACCGCAAATGCCGCTGTTCGATTCCGGCGACCAATGAGCCCGCCGATCGAGATCGTGGCGGCGGTCATTCGCGACGATACCGGCCGCTATCTGCTGGTGCGCAAGCAGGGTACCTCGGTCTTCATGCAGCCGGGAGGCAAGCGCGAGCCGGGTGAGGACGATCTCACGGCGCTGGCGCGCGAACTCGACGAAGAACTCGGCCTGGCGATCGTTGCCGGCTCGGCCGAGAGCCTCGGCACCTTCCGGGCCCGTGCGGCCAACGAATCCGGCCGCGAGGTGGTGGCCGCCGTCTATGACGTGGCGGTGACGGGCGAGCCCGCTGCCCGGGCCGAGATCGCCGAGCTTCTGTGGTTCGATGCGGAAAATCCGCCGCATGTCCCTGTCGCTCCGCTCACGCGGGACCATATTCTGCGCCTACGGTGAGCGGACGATTCCGTTGATCGCGTTTCAGAGCAACGCGCCATCCGCCTGAAACGGGCGCGGGCTTTCTGCCGGGCAGACATTGCGCCAAATCAACGCGCGTCACCTGCGGAGACCTACCGTGTCGCGCGAGAATTGGCGCGAGGACGGCCATGCTTCATTCTTGGGGCCGCACCGGTCTTCAAGGTCGTCCAGCGGGTGCCGGTGCGTATTCGCTTGGCGAAGGTGGACCCGACGCGCCAGCGATCTCGGGCATCAGCGACGCTGTGACGGTCGACACCAGGGTGGTGTTGCCCCGTGCGGCCGCCACATGACCGCCAATCGCTGAGTTGAAGCCGTGAGCGCCACCGCCTCCTACGATCCCCCCGTCTTGGAAGTGAAGCATCGCGCTCTCATGACCATGGCGGTGATGGCTTCTCAGATCATGGTGATGCTCGACATGACCATCGCCAACGTCGCCCTGCCGCACATGCAGGCGAGCCTCGGCGCCGATCAGGAAACCATCACCTGGGTGCTGACCTCCTATATCGTCGCCCAGGCGATCATGACGCCGATCACCGGCTGGCTGTCCGACAATATCGGCCGCAAGAGGCTGTTCGCCGTCTGCGTCGCCGGCTTCGTCGCCTCCTCGGCGCTGTGCGGAACCGCCCTCGGCCTGAACGAGATGGTGCTGTTCCGCATCCTGCAAGGTGCCTTCGGCGCGGCCCTTGCCCCGCTGTCGCAGTCGGTCATCCTCGACATCAACCCGCGCGAGCGCCACGGCCAGGCAATGGCGTTGTGGGGGATGGGCATCATGGTCGCGCCGATCGCCGGCCCGGTCATCGGCGCCTATATTACCGAGAACTTCAATTGGCGCTGGGTGTTCTATATCAACGTGCCGGTCGGCATGGCCGCGCTCACCGGCATCCTGCTGTTCATGCCGGACACGGTGCGCCGCATCCGCGCTTTCGATTTCATCGGCTTCGGCCTGCTCGCGGTCGGCGTCGGCGCGCTGCAGATCATGCTCGACCGCGGTGCGCAGCTCGATTGGTTCAATTCGCCCGAGATCCTGATCGAGACCGGAATCGCCATCTCCGCCATCTGGATGTTCGTCGTCCATACGGTGACCGACCGCGAACCGTTCCTCGACCGACGCCTGTTCATCGACCGCAACCTCACCTCGTCGCTCGTCCTGATTTTCGCGGTCGGAATCGTGCTGCTCGCCACCATGGCCCTGCTGCCCCTGATGCTGCAGAATCTGATGGGCTATCCGGTCATCGTGGTCGGTCTGGTTCTGGCCCCGCGCGGAGTCGGCACGATGGCGGCGATGATGATCGTCGGCCGACTGGTCGGCAAGGTCGACCCGCGTCTGCTGATCGGCTTCGGACTGTCGATGACCGCCTTTTCGCTCTACCAGATGACCGGCTTCGACCTCGGCATGAATTCCTGGCCGCTGATCGTATCAGGCATCACCCAGGGCTTCGGTCTCGGCTTCGTCTTCGTGCCGCTGACGACCATCGCCTTCCGCACGCTCGATCCGCAGCTGCGCACCGAGGCGTCGAGTTTGTTCAACCTCATCCGCAGTGTCGGGTCCTCGATCGGCATCTCGATCATGGCGGCGCTGCTCGCCACCAACATCCAGGTCAACCACGCCGACCTCGCTGCCCAGATCACCCTGTTCAATCCGAACCTGTCGGTGCTCGGACTGTCGCCGGCGCTGCTTGCGACGCCGGCGGGAGCCCAGACGTTGGCCCAGTTGAACGGCCTGATCACGCAGCAGGCCGCGATGGTCGCCTATCTCGACGACTTCCGGGCTATGTTCGTGATCACCCTCGCCGCCCTGCCGTTATTGTTGCTGCTGCGCCAGAAGACGGTGGGGAGACCGTCGGCCGGTCCCACCCGGCAGGCACAGGAGCAGGAGGTTGAATTGGCCGCGGTGATGGTCGAGTAGAAGTCCCGCGATCCGGAAAATCCGCCGCCGGTCCCTGTCGCTCCGCTGACAGAGGACCATATCCTGCCGCGCAAGTGAGTGACTGACCGCCCGTTGACCGGGTCGGGTGACATCGGCCCGGCGCGGGCCGGAAGAGGAGAAGATCGCCGCAATGAGCAAGCCGATCGAGGATTACGGGTTCATCGGCAACATGCTGTCCTCGGCACTGGTTGCCCGCGACGGCTCGATCGACTGGCTGTGCCTGCCACGTTTCGATTCCGACGCCTGCTTCGCCGCATTGCTCGGCGACGAGAACAATGGCTACTGGCGCATCGCGCCGGCCGGCGACTACAGCGTCAGCCGCAAATATCGCGACGGTACCACCATCCTCGAAACGACCTTCGAGACGGCGCAAGGCGCAGTCACCCTGATCGACTTCATGCCGCTCGGCGGCGACGAGGAGCACGTCAACGTGATGCGCCTGGTGCGTGGCGACCGCGGCCGCGTGGCCATGCGCATGGAGTTCGTCCTGCGCTTCGGCTACGGCACCGCCATTCCCTGGGTGCGGCGGCGCGATTTCGGCCTGAGCGCGATCGCCGGACCCGACGGCGTCGAGCTGCACACCGACGTTCCGCTCGAAAACGAGAACATGCGCACCACGGCCGAATTCGTCGTCGGAGCGGGTGCGACGGTGCCGTTCACGCTCTGCTATCACCCGTCTTATCGCGCCCGTGAGCGCTCGGTCGATCCGTCGGCGCGGCTCGCCGAGACCGAAGCCTGGTGGCGCGAATGGTCCGGCCGCTGCACTTTCAGCGGTGGCCCCGAGCATAGATGGCACGACGCTGTGGTGCGCTCGCTGGTGACGCTGAAGGGGCTGACCTATGAGCCCTCGGGCGGCATCGTCGCAGCGGCGACGACCTCGCTGCCCGAACAGTTCGGGGGGGAGCGCAATTGGGACTACCGCTATTGCTGGATCCGCGACGCGACTGTGACGCTCTATGCGCTGCTCCATTCCGGCTATCGCGAGGAGGCGCGGGCGTGGCGCCGCTGGATGCTGCGCGCCAGCGCCGGCCATCCGCAGCAGCTGCAGATCATGTACGGGCTTGCCGGTGAACGCCGGCTGACCGAGCAGACGCTCGATTGGCTCACCGGCTACGAGGGCTCGCGGCCGGTCAGAATCGGCAACGCCGCCTACGCCCAGCTTCAGCTCGACGTCTATGGCGAGATCCTCGACGCGCTCCATGTCGGCCGCACGTTCCAGCTCGATGCCTCGCACGACGGTTGGGAATTCCAGAAGGTCCTGCTCGAGGACCTCGAGGGCAAATGGATGAAGCCCGACGAAGGCATCTGGGAAGTGCGCGGCGGGGCGCGGCACTTCACCCATTCGCGGCTGATGGCCTGGGTCGCCTATGATCGGGCGATCCGGGCGGTGGAGACGTTCGGCCTCTCCGGCCCGGCCGCCGAATGGCGCAAGCTGCGCGATGCCATTCGCGACGACATCCTGGCCAATGGCTGGAGCGACAAGCGCAAGAGCTTTGTGCAGAGCTACGGCAGCGATGCGCTGGATGCCTCGCTGCTTCTCATGCCGCTGGTCGGCTTCTTGGCCGCGGACGATCCGCGCATAGTTGCCACCGTCGATGCGATCGGCAAGGAGCTGACCCATGACGGCCTCGTCCTGCGCTATCGCACCGAAGAGGCCGGCGACGGGCTTTCCGGCGAGGAGGGGACGTTCCTGGTCTGCAGTTTCTGGATGGTCGACGCGCTGGCGATGACCGGCCGCCGCGACAAGGCCGAGGAGATGTTCGAGCGGCTCTTGTCCATGCGCAACGATCTCGGCCTGCTTGCCGAGGAGTACGACCCGGTTGCCAAACGCCAGCTCGGCAATTTCCCGCAGGCCTTCTCCCATGTCGGCATCGTCAACAGCGCCAACAATCTCGCCGCGCGGGGCGGACCGGCGGAGCAGCGCGCGGCGCGCGATGGCGGGGGGACATCTCCGCCCTCACCCTGAGGTGCGAGCGTCAGCGAGCCTCGAAGGATCGAGGGCGGCCCGCCCATCCTGCGAGGGCCGCCTGCGGCGGCCTCCTCAGGATGGGGGTCGTTCTAGAGTTCACGCACGAAGCGCTTGCCGGTCTCGCCGTAGCCGAGGTGCCGGTAGAAGGCGTGGGCGCCCTCACGGCGATTGTGGCTGGTGAG
Organism: uncultured Alphaproteobacteria bacterium; assembly: GCA_963750065.1. Taxonomy (GTDB): domain Bacteria; phylum Pseudomonadota; class Alphaproteobacteria; order Rhizobiales; family Kaistiaceae; genus CAVSRC01. Next base: position 10,683 of record CAVVPK010000016.1, on the reverse strand, counting down.
CATCATCACATGCGCCCCGCGCGCGCGGACCCAGGCTTCGGCAGCGGCGATCAGCCGGCGGCCGATGCCGAGTTCCTGTACGGTCTCGTCCACCACCACGGCGGTGACGCGTCCGGTCGGCTCGTCGTGCTCGTAGGAGGGCGTAACATACGCGCCGGTGAGACCGACGACGCGACCATCCGCCACGGCAACGAATGTGGCATGGTCGGGGTGGCGTGCGATCCTGTCGATGCGCTGCCGCATCTGATCGACGGTGGTCGGGTAGCCGAGTTCGCCGAGGAGCGCGGCGAGCGCCGCGAGGTCCCCTTCGGCGAAGGGTCTGATAGAGATGTCTGCCATGACGAACCTAACCTGTGCGAGCCAATGAGTGGCGCCGACCGATGGCCCGACCTTGCCGGTCGGCTGATCCCCGGCGGGCACGTCCTGCCGGTGCGTGTCTATTTCGAAGACACCGATTTCTCCGGCGTTGTCTACCACGGCGCTTATTTCCGCTTCATGGAGCGCGGCCGCTCGGATTTCCTGCGCCGGCTCGGCGTCGGCCACGACGCGCTCGACCGCGGCGAACATGGCGAGCCGCTCGCCTTCACCGTGCGCCGGATCGCCGCCGAATTCCTCAGACCGGCGCGGATCGACGACGTGCTGGAGGTCGAAACCCGGTCGGCGCAGCTCGGCGGGGCGCGAATCGTCCTGACGCAGACGGTCAGGCGCGGCGACGAGGTGCTGGTCACGGCCGAAGTGACGGTGGCGATGATCAACGGCGCCGGCCAGGCCCGGCGGCTGCCGGACGCGGTGCGTGCCGCACTTGTTGGCGAGGATACTCCTTAACGGTCGGTTAACCGTGGGAGCCTTAGGACTCCCTGGTGTTTCGGGCTCCCGATGAATGACACACGCCCTCGTTTTGACAAGATTGCGGAAGAGACACCCGCTCCGGAAAACTGCAGCCGCGTCAGTGACTTTCGCGTACATGGTCGTGGCTGGTCGTGGGCCGTGGTCGCGGATAGTCTCGCCGCAGATGCCGGGCGGGGATGACATCCGAAAGGTCAGGGTTTGATGCCGGACGCGGTCACGCAGGCAACGCTTGCTGTTCCCACAGGTGGTGAAGTTTCGGTGATTGCCCTGTTCCTGCAGGCGCATATCGTCGTGAAGGTCATCATCATCGGGCTGCTGCTCGCCTCGATCTGGAGCTGGGCGATCATCGTCGACAAGACGATCCTCTACGGCCGGGTGCGCCGCCAGATGGACCGCTTCGAGAAGCTGTTCTGGTCGGGGCAGTCGCTGGAAGAGCTCTACCGCTCGCTCACCGGCCGCACGCCGACGGCGATGGCCTCGGTGTTCGTGGCGGCGATGCGCGAGTGGAAACGCAGCTTCGAAGCGGGGGCGCGCTCGCCTATCGGCCTGCAGACGCGCATCGACAAGGTGCTCGACGTCACCATCAGCCGCGAGACCGAGCGTTTCGAGCGCCGGCTCCTGTTCCTGGCCACGGTCGGTTCGGCGGCGCCATTTATCGGCCTCTTTGGCACCGTATGGGGCATCATGACCTCGTTTCAGGCCATCGCCGCCTCGAAGAACACGGCGCTTGCGGTCGTCGCCCCCGGCATCGCCGAGGCGCTGCTGGCCACTGCGCTCGGCCTGCTGGCCGCCATCCCCGCGGTGATTGCCTACAACAAGCTGTCCAACGAGGCAGCCAAGATCGAACAACGCCTGGAGAGCTTCGGCGACGAGTTCTCCGCCATCCTGTCGCGCCAAGTCGACGAGAGAGGCTGAAGCCGTGGCGGGATCGATCGGATCGCTGAGGTCGCGCTCGGGTCGCCGGCGCCAGCGGGCGCGGCCGATGAGCGAGATCAACGTCACGCCCTTCGTCGACGTGATGCTGGTGCTTTTGATCGTGTTCATGGTGACCGCGCCGCTCTTGTCCGCCGGGGTGCCGGTCAACCTGCCGGAGGCCAACGCCAAGCCGCTGGCGGTTGACAAGGAGCCGGTGTCCGTCACCATCGATGCTGACGGGCGGGTGTTCATCAAGGACGCCGAGGTGCCGATCGATGAACTGGTTAGTAAGCTGTCGGCCGCGGTCGGCGGCAATCTCGACCAGCGCATCTACATACGCGGCGACCGGTCGGTCAGTTACGGTGCGATCATGCGCGTGATGGGCGACATCAACGGTGCCGGCTTCCGCAATATTGGGCTGGTATCGCTGAAAGAACCGAGCGGCTAGAGCCTTTCATGCGCGATGGGCTGGCAGTCTCGCTCTTCGGCCACGCGGCACTGCTGGTGTGGGCCCTGCTGTCGTTGCCGTCGCCCAAGGCGCTCGACGCCAGCACGATCGAGGCGATCCCGATAAACTTCGTCAAGATCGCGGACGTTACCAGCATTCCCAAGGGCGTCGACGTCCCCAAGCCGCCCAAACTGCCCAAGCCGATGCCCAAGCCCGACGCGATCGCCAAGGCGATCGCAGAACAGACGCCGCCGCTGCCGCCGCCACCTGAGCCGAAGCCGCCCGAACCGGCCCCGGTTGCCCCGACGCCGCCGACACCGCCCGAGCCAACTCCACCCGAGCCGACCCCCCCGGAACCCGTACCGCCGGAACCGACACCGCCCGCGCCGGCTCAGCCGGCGCCGCAGCCCGAGCCGGCGCCGCAACCCGAGCCGCCACCGCCGGAAACGCCGCCACCCGCGCCCGCGCCGACGCCGCAGGAGACGGTCAAGATCCAGCCCAAGCCGGATAATGTGCCGCTACCCACGCCGCGGCCGCGCATGGTGGCGCAGGCACAGACGAAGCAGCCCGACACCTTCAACGCCGACAAGATTGCGGCCTTGCTCGACAAGGACAAGACGCCGGCGGAACCGCAGAAGCAGGAGCCGACGCTGGGCGGCACGACATCGGCCATCGATGCGCAGATGACGGCGACCGAGCTCGACGCCTTGCGGGCGCGGCTGGCCCAATGCTGGTCGCCGCCGATCGGGTGGACCGACCCGAAGGAGGTGCGCGTCGTGCTGCTTCTGTCGCTCAATCCGGACGGTTCGGTGGGCGGCGACCCGCAGGTGCTGGAGCGGCCGGCCGGGCGTTACGAGCAGGCTGCGCCGGAGAGTGCCTTGCGCGCCGTGCGCAGGTGTGCCCCTTACACACTGCCGCCGGAGAAGTATAAATCATGGAAGCAGGTGAGGATCACATTCGATCCAACGGAGATGGGCGGCGGCTGAGACAGGTGAGTGAGACACGCGAGGAAGCCATGAGGAGTGCCAGAATGCCAGCGACCGCCGCCATTCGCCGCCATGTCATCCGGGCGCTCACCTTGGTTGCCGTGGCGCTGGTCGCCGCAGCCTTCGCCCAGCCGGCCAGTGCGCTGATCGCGATCGACGTGAATCGCGGCAATGTTCAGCCGATGCCGATCGCACTGCCGGGATTCGTCGGCTCCGGCGAGGACGCCAAGCTCGGTACCGACATCACCGACGTCATCGCCTCCGACCTCAAGCGCTCCGGCCTGTTCCTGCCGCTCGATCCCGCCACCTTCGTGCAGCGGCGCATCGGGCCGGACGAGACGCCGCGCTTCGCCGACTGGCGGGTGATCAATGCCCAGGCCCTGGTCACCGGCGGCATCGCGCACCAGCCGGACGGCCGGCTCAGGGCCGAGTTCCGCCTGTGGGACGTCTTCGGCACGCAGCAGATCGCCGGCCAGCAGTTCTTCACTACGCCGGACAACTGGCGGCGCGTGGCCCATATCATCGCCGATGCCATCTATCAGCGGCTGACCGGCGAGAAGGGCTATTTCGACACCCGCGTGGTGTTCGTCTCCGAGAGCGGGCCCAAGGACAAGCGCGTCAAGCGGCTGGCGATCATGGATCAGGACGGCGCCAATGTGCGCTACCTGACCGACGGCAAGGACCTGGTGCTGACGCCGCGGTTCAATCCGACCGCGCAGGAAATCACCTACATGTCATATCACGGCCTCGACCAGCCGCACGTCTACCTGCTCAACATCGAGACCGGCCAGCGCGAACTGGTCGGCGATTTCCCCGGCATGACGTTTGCGCCGCGCTTCTCGCCCGACGGGCAGAAGGTGGTCATGAGCCTGCAGCCGGGCAGCAACGCCAACATCTATACGATGGACCTCAGGACCAAGCGCACGACGCGGCTGACCGACGATGCCGCCATCGACACCAGCCCGTCCTATTCGCCCGACGGCTCGAAGATCGTCTTCACCTCCGACCGCGGCGGCTCGCCGCAGCTCTACGTGATGGGTGCCGACGGCTCCAATCCGAAACGCCTGACCTTTGGCGAGGGCACCTTCGAGACGCCGGTGTGGTCGCCGCGCGGCGATCTCATCGCCTTCACCCGGCGCAATCAGGGCCAGTTTGGCATCGGCGTCATCAAGCCGGACGGCTCGGGGATGCGCATCCTCACCGAAGGCTTCCACAACGAAGGGCCGACCTGGGCCCCCAACGGGCGGGTGATCATGTTCTTCCGCGACACGCCCGGCGCCAATGGCGGGCCGCAGCTGTGGACCATCGACCTCACCGGCTACAACGAATTCCGCGTCCCGGTTCAGGGCTTTGCCTCGGATCCGGCGTGGTCGCCGCTGATCAACTGAGCCCCGGGGAAGCGGGAAAGGCCCGGAAAAAGCGCCAGAGGGCGGGTTCCCGCGCAAGGGCATGGCCCGGGTATTTGGAGGCGAAATCACGAACTTCGTGTGTCTCCTGCTGGCGCGGTGAGCCCACGCACGGTGGAGGCGCTGCCGCAAGCGCGCTCGGAGGGGAGTTTTCGCACGATGGAGCAGGTCCGGGAGTGGATCCTCGGGACGGTCCTCAGCGACAACGTCGTGATGACGGTCCTCGTCGCGCCGGTCGTGATCTTCTTTGAATTTCGACGACCGGCGAGCAACGCACCGCTGCGCCACTACCTGTTCGGCATCAGGTTCTGGCTCGCCAATCTGGTGGTGCTGGCGCTCATCGCGCCGACGCTCAATGCAGCAGTGGCTTGGGGAATCCAGGGGTCGGACTTGGCCTGATCGACCTGCGCGTGGCCGGCTCGGTGGCCTCGGCGGATCGCTGGTGGCGCTCCTGATCTCCACCTTCGTACTCGATTTCTTCTACTACTGGTTCCACCGCGTGCTCCATGCCAACCGCTGGCTGTGGCAAACCCATCTGCTTCACCACTCGGATGAGCACATGAATGCCATGACGGCACAGCGGGGGCATTTCGCGGAGGGCCTGATCGCCCCGTTCTTGATTACCTTGCCGATGGCGGTCCTGTTCGATTTGCCGGCGGTCACGATCGGCGTTCTCTCTGTCATTCCCTATGCCTATCAGTTCATCGCGCATGCAAACATCAGGCTGGGATACGGGCGCTTCTGGTGGGTGCTCATCAGTCCGGATTATCACCGCATCCATCATTCGATCGAAGAGCGGCACAAGGACAAGAATTTCACCAACTGGTTTCCCGTCTGGGACTGGCTTTTCGGCACGCTCTATCTTCCGGCTAGCGACGAGCGTCCGCAAACGGGCGTAGACAACGTCGAGGTCAGGACGCTCGGCGCGGCGTTTGCGCTGCCGTTCGTCCGCTAGATCCGACTTCTCGGTCTGCGCGGGCCGCGCGCCGCGCGCCAATCGCAGGAAATCGGTTCGCTCCCCGCGGGTGAATCGTCCGTGCGTATCGGATCGTGAGCTGAAATCCGGCCCCGGACAGCGTTGCAGCAAGACACTGTCGAAAGGCGGTTCCCCTTCATCCCGGCCTGGGATAGCCTGTCGGCCGGGTAGGGGTGGTGTCACCGGCTGATTGGCCGGGCGAAACAGGCTGCCATCAAAGCTCCGGACGACCCCGATTAACCCGAACTTAACCACCTTCCTGCACGGGCGCTTAACCACGCATTGCTACACCGGCGGCATGGTGGACGAGGAGTTACCGAAATGCTGAGAATACCGAGCATTGCCCGCATGGCCGTGCCGATCGCGGTCCTTGGCCTGGCGTTGCTGGTGTCTGCCTGCGCAAGGAATCCGGGCGGCGATCTGGGTGGCGTTGGCGGCCTCGGCGGGGTGACTTCGGCGTCGCCCGGCAGCCCGCAGGACTTCGTCGTCAATGTCGGCGACCGGGTGTTCTTCGATACCGATTCGAGCGAACTCAGCTCCGCGGCGCGGGCCACGCTGGACAAGCAGGCCATGTGGCTGAACCAGAACCGGCGCTACACCTTCATCATCGAGGGCCATGCCGACGAGCGTGGCACGCGCGAATACAACATCGCGCTCGGCGCCCGCCGCGCCGCCACGGTGCGCGACTACCTGACCGCGCGTGGTGTCGCCGCCAACCGCATGCGGACGATCTCCTACGGCAAGGAGCGGCCGGTGGCGGTGTGCAACGACATCTCCTGCTGGTCGCAGAACCGGCGTGCGGTCACCGTGCTCGACAACACCGGCACGTAGCGGGGCGCGGGGGCTCGCCGCCGCCGACAATGTGCAGCGGGCGGCTCCGGCATGGGGACCGCCCGCGCCCAATTTTGGCCGAACTGCCCTGTTCCATGCTAGGAAACGAGCAACGATCCGGCGCGCTTGCGCGATCGCCGGATGAAAGGACGCGGGAAGACTTGCCCATGCTGTGGATGCAACGCTGGCCGGCCGGAGCGGCGGTGATCGCCGTCGGCCTGATGATCGCGCCGGTGGCGCAAGCCGGATGGTTCGGCCTCGGCAACCAGACGCAGCAGCCGCGGTCGGGCATCACGCTTGCCCAATCCGGCGCCGACAGTGCGCGGCTCGACCAGCTCGAACGGACGATCCGCGACCTGACTGGACAGGTCGAGACGCTGCAGCACCAGCTCGATGAGCTGACCAAAGAGCTGCAGAAGATGCAGGCCGACAACGAGTACCGCTTCAGCCAGCTGGAGCAGGGTGGCAGCGGCAAACACGAGGTTGCTGCGGCGCCCGCGCCTGCCAATACCGCGGCAGCACCGGCACCGGCCGCCGACGGCCAGCAGCAACTCGGTACGCCACCGCATCCGCTCGGCACGCTGACGCTGCCCGAGCCGGCGGCGGGCGGCGGACAACAGCCGCTCGACCTGTCGGCGCTTGCCCGTGGCAACGGCGCGGCGGCCGATGCCGGTGGCGGTGCGGCACCCATGGTGCAGCCGCAGGATGTGGCGCCGCCGAGCGGCGATCCGGCGACCGACTACAAGGCGGCTTACGAGCTTTTCGTCTCCGGGCAGTACGCCCTGGCCGACAAGGCGTTCCGCCAGTTCCTCGATGCCTATCCGGGCGACGAGCACGCGGCGGACGCGATCTACTGGCTCGGCCAGAGCCTGTTCTCGCGCGGCATGTACCGCGAGGCGGCGCTGGAATTCGTCAACGGTCACAAGCTCTATCCGAAGAGCGCGCGGGCAGCCGATACGATGCTGCTGCTCGGCAAGTCGCTGGCCGGGATTCCCGAGCGCGCGGCGGCCTGCCAGACTTTCGCCGCGGCACTGAAGCAGTATCCCAACATGTCGAATGCGCTGCGCCAGCGCGTCATCACCGAACAAGCCAATGCGGGATGCTGAGGCGGCGGACGGTCCTTTAGGCGACGCCGAACTCGACGGTCTTTTCGCCCCCTTTGCCGATCAGCGGACAATTGCGCTGGCCGTATCCGGCGGTGCCGATTCGCTTGGGCTGATGGTTGCGGCGGCGCGTTGGCGCAAGCGGCGCCGCGGCAGGCCCGACATCGTGGTGCTGACCGTCGATCATCGCCTGCGCGATGGATCGCGGCGCGAGGCGGCGGAGGTGGTCGCGGCGGCCAGGGCACGCGGGCTTGCAGGCCGCGTTCTGGTGCGTGAAGGGCCGGCGCCGGCCGCCAATATCGAAGCCGAAGCCCGTGGGGCGCGCTACCGGCTGCTCATCGCGGCGGCGCGGGGGCTCGGTGCCAGCCACCTTCTCACCGCCCACCATCGCGACGATCTCGCCGAGGCCCTGCTCCTGCGCCTCACGCGCGGCGCCGGCGTGTTCGGCCTCGCCGCCATGCGGCCGGCGGTCGATGCGGGCGGAATCGTAATTGCGCGGCCATTGCTTGCCGTGCCGCGCGCCCGTCTGGCCGCAACCACGGCGGCGGCCGGCCTCAAGCCAGCGGTCGACGCCATGAACAGCGACCCGCGCTTTGCCCGTGCGCGGGTGCGCGCGCTGCTGCCGCTGCTTGCGGCCGAAGGGCTGGACCCTGCCGAGCTTGCCGCAACCGCCCGCCGACTGGCGGATGCGGCCGATGCGATCGATGCGGCGGCGAGCGATCTCATCGCCGAAGCCGTGGCGGTCGACGACTTCGCCGTCGCGCGGCTGGATGGCGACCGCTTGCGGGCGGCGCCGTCGGCCGTGCGCGCCCGCGTGACGGTGCGGCTCTTGATGGCGATCGGCGGTGGCGATTATCCACCACGTTTCGAGCGGCTTGCGGCGCTCACAGAGGCGATGACGGCACCGGCTGCCGGCCGTTTCAAGCGCACGCTCGGCGGCTGCGTGGTCGAGCAGCGGGACGGCGACTTCGTCCTCTACCGGGAGGTCGGACGGGCAGGGCCCGCGGTCGCCGCCTTGCGGCCCGGTGCGACGATCGTCTGGGACCGCCGGTTTCAGGTGAGCGCCGGCCATTCGGCGCCGGCGGGGCTGACCGTGGCCGCTCTGGGCGAGGATGGGCGCCGCTCGGTCGGCGCCAGCCGCGGCCTTGCGCCGCGTGCAGCGCTCGCCGCGCTTCCTGCCCTCAAACGCCGCACGCGTATCGTCGCGGTGCCGGCCCTCGGCTATTTCGCCAGTCCATTCAAGGCGTTGGACGTTGCGATCTGCCCAATCCTTGGGCAGCGGCTCACCCAGCCGCCGCTTTTCCCGGATTTTTCGGCCGGATTGTGAACGGCACCCCGATCACGTTGCCGTAATTCCAGCACGATACTAATGAAAGTCTTATTGGCTTCGTAACGCCCGGTACCTATCTTATGAGGCAATCCGGACGCTTTAGAGGGTGAGCGGCGGGGCTTCCGCCCGTTAGCCCAAAGGGACGCGAATGAACGCCAACTTCCGCAATTTCGCCCTGTGGGTCATCATCGGGCTTGTCCTGATCGCCCTGTTCAACCTCTTCCAGAACACCGGACAGAGGTCGGCGGGCGTCGATATCGCCTACTCGCAATTCATCAGCGAGGTCGATCAGGGCCACGTGCGCGCCGTCGTCATCGCCGGCCAGCAGATCGCGGGCAATTATACCGACGGCACCGCCTTCCAGACCTACGCGCCGCAGGACCCGGCCCTGGTGCAGAAGCTGGAAGACAAGGGCGTGACCATCACCGCCAAGGCGCCCAGCGAAGGCGGCCAGTCGCTGATCGGCATGCTGGTGTCGTGGTTCCCGATGTTCCTCATCCTGGCGGTGTGGATATTCTTCATGCGCCAGATGCAGGGGACCGGCGGCAAGGCGCTCGGCTTCGGCAAGTCGAAGGCGAAGCTTTTGACCGAGGCGCATGGCCGCGTCACCTTCGAGGACGTCGCCGGCGTCGACGAGGCCAAGGAGGACCTCGAGGAGATCGTCGAGTTCCTGCGCGACCCGCAGAAGTTCCAGCGGCTGGGCGGGCGCATCCCGCGCGGCGTGCTGCTGGTCGGCCCGCCCGGCACCGGCAAGACGCTTCTTGCGCGCGCCATCGCCGGCGAGGCCAACGTGCCGTTCTTCACCATCTCCGGCTCCGATTTCGTCGAGATGTTCGTCGGCGTCGGCGCGTCGCCGTGTGCGCGACATGTTCGAGCAGGCGAAGAAGAACGCGCCCTGCATCATCTTCATCGACGAGATCGACGCGGTCGGCCGTCATCGCGGCGCCGGCCTCGGCGGCGGCAATGACGAGCGCGAGCAGACGCTGAACCAGCTGCTGGTCGAGATGGACGGCTTCGAGGCGAACGAGGGCATCATCCTCATCGCCGCCACCAACCGGCCCGACGTGCTCGACCCGGCGCTGCTCAGGCCCGGCCGTTTCGACCGCCAGATCGTGGTGCCCAATCCGGACGTGGTCGGGCGCGAGAAGATCCTCAAGGTGCATGTGCGCAAGGTGCCGCTGGCGCCCGACGTCGATTTGCGCGTGATCGCGCGCGGCACGCCCGGCTTCTCCGGCGCCGACCTGATGAACCTTGTCAACGAGGCGGCGCTCTTGGCCGCCCGCCGCGGCAAGCGGCTGGTCACCATGGCCGAGTTCGAGGACGCCAAGGACAAGGTGATGATGGGTGCGGAGCGCCGCACGCTGGTCATGACCGAGGACGAGAAGCGGCTGACCGCCTATCACGAGGCCGGCCACGCCATCGTCGCGCTGCATGTGCCGGCGACCGACCCGGTGCACAAGGCGACGATCATTCCGCGCGGCCGTGCGATGGGCATGGTCATGCAGCTGCCGGAGCGCGACAAGCTGTCGATGAGCCTCGAGCAGATGACCTCGCGGCTGGCCATCATGATGGGCGGCCGGGTTGCCGAGGAGATGATCTTCGGCAAGGAGAAGGTCACCTCGGGCGCGTCCTCCGACATCGAACAGGCGACCCGCCTGGCGCGCATGATGGTGACCCGCTGGGGCCTGTCGGACGAGCTGGGCACGGTCTCCTACGGCGAGAACCAGGAAGAGGTGTTCCTCGGCCATTCGGTGTCGCGCCAGCAGAACATCTCCGAGCAGACGGCGCAGAAGATCGACAGCGAGATTCGCCGCTACGTCGAGAGCGGCCTGTCGGAGG
>CAVVPK010000015.1:0-273908 GCA_963750065.1 uncultured Alphaproteobacteria bacterium | reverse complement strand
CCCGACGTCATATACGGCTCGATCAGTCCGGCTGAGAGGCGACTCGACGACGCAACATTCATCGCGAAGACGCCGAGACCTATCCCAAGGATTCCGCCGATCGCGCTGATCGCCAAACCCTCGACAAGGATGAGACCGAGGATCCGCGAGGGTCGCCAGCCGATCGACGCGAGAATACCCAATTCAAAGATTCGTTCGTTGACCGCCATGAGCATCGTGTTCGCGATCCCCAGCACCGCGGTGACGAGAACGATGCCGGAGACGGTTGATGCGATGGCTTGCATCAATCGGAAGAATCGAAGGTTGCCAGCAAACTCGCTGGTCGTAGTGACGGCGAAATTGTCAGCTGCTGTAGCAAGTCGAGCGCGCACCGCGGCGACCTTGCCCGGATCAAGCGGACGTTTCAGGCGTATTTGGAAGAGAGTCACATTGCCTTCGCGGCCAAGCAGTTCCTGAAGGCCAGCAAGCGGAACGATAGCAATATTCTGGTTAAGCACCGTGTCAAAGGAAGCGATCCCGACGATGGTATAGGGCTGGAAATGAAGTTCGATGGTGTCGCCGAGCTTCTTTCCGAGAGCCTCCACGATGAACTCGCCGAGAACCGCGGCCCACGGTTCGGATGCTCCCGGCACGTGACCGGCGACAAGGTGTAGGTTGGACCACATGAAGCTGTCAGGCGGCCATCCGGAGATGACGACGTTTGCCTCGTCATCGGCCGTGGTGATGTTCAGCAGGGCACCCGAAACGGCATCGACCCCGTCGACAGCGGAAAGCTCTTTCTCAAGAGACTGCGGAACCGAACTGCTCAGCAGGCTGTAGCCGTTGCGTTGCGTGGCCACGAGATCGCCGCCCGGTTCGTCAATACCACTTGCGAAGTTGTGCTGAGCCCCTTCGGTCATGCCGGTAATCGAAATGAAGCCAGCGATCGCTACGGCGACGCCAAGAATCGTCAGAGCCGATCGGATCGGTTGGCCGGCGAGGTTTCTGATCGGAAGTGTCACCAGGTGCATCTCAATGACTCTCCGTTCAGCCGATCGATGTAGCGACGAGCCGGACATCGCCGTGCCTTTGGGCGCGGTCGTGCGTTATGCGGCCGTCGACGATCTCGATGTGTCGATCGCAATAGCTGGCCACCGACGGATCGTGCGTAACGACCAACAGGGCCGCGGCGGTGCGGTCATGAAGCTCACGCAGGATCTGCATGATGGCGGCGCTGCCCTTCCGGTCGAGACTTCCGGTGGGTTCGTCCGCAATCAGAATATCGGGCTTGTTGCAAAGTGCCCGCGCGATGGCAACGCGTTGGCGCTCGCCGCCCGACAGCTCCGGCGGCCGGAGCTCGGATCGCGCGGCAAGCCCAACATCCTGCAGCAGTCCCATCGCGCGCTTCCTTCGCTGAATTGCGCCACCCCGGTGAGTCATCATCGCTAGCTCGATGTTTTCCTCAGCGGAAAGCGTTGGGATGAGACAAAAGTTCTGAAAGATAATCCCGATGCGGCTGGCTCGTATGTCTGCCCAGGCATTCCGTCCTTCAATTCTCTTTCCATCGAAGCGGACCTCGCCGGAACTCGGTTGATCGAGTCCGGAAAGCAGGTTCAGCAGAGTCGACTTGCCGCTTCCGCTTGGACCCAGAATTGCCACTGTCTCGCCCGCCTCAATTGTCAGCGAAACGCCCTGGAGTGCCAGAATGCGCCCGCCGTCGAACTCGCGGCGAACATCCTTCAGTTCAAGCAGGTGGGGCATCAGGGCCGTCAATTGAAAGGATGGGTGGGATTGGCAAGCAGCCTTCGGCTGAGTTCGTCGATGGCGCCGTTGTTGGCGGACAGAATGGGTGCAGCTTCATCGCGAAGTTGAATTGCCACCGAAGCTCCATTGACGATCAAATCGACGATGCAAAGACCATAATCACAAGGACGCAACCGCCAATCGACTTTCACCATATCACCGCTGGTTTCCGTCACATTCGTCTCCACTATGGAATCTCCGTTCAAAGTATTGCGAGTTTTGCCGAGGGCGATATCGAGCCCTTCGTGCTTCTTGAGTAGGTCAAAAACACTGATGCGCACGGCACCCGACAGCGTATCAATAAATCTGGCTTTCTCTCTAGCGCTCGCCGTTGACCAGTATCTGCCCAAGATCGTCTTCGCGATCGCCGTTACATCGAAGCTTGTTCGCGCGACGCCGTCGGCTTCTGCACGGTCAGAGAACGGAGCCTCATTTACCGCGTCGATTATTCGCGACACGACTGCGCTTGCGCCAAGGTCGCCCCCTTCGATACCGAACACGGGGGCTGTCTGAAGAATCAATGAAAGAGCGAGAACAGTCCCCAAGAGCGGCCAGAAGGCCTGCGATGGTCTCGCCGCCAAGGGTGCATCCTCGCGTGAGTATCTAGGTGCGCTCAGGGTCCCGTGCAGCCTCATCATGATCGACTGCGAAGGCCGCCCCACGGTGCGGCATCGTGGACCTTTTTGCTCTCTGTCCACTGCCTTGCTTCGACGGGGGGCCGTTCCGTCGTCGCCGCCGGCGGCAGTGCAGGCCATACCGACGAGATCGGGAACTCTTCAGGCCAATAAGCTGTAAGCGTTGCATCGGCGACTTCATAGCCGTGTCGTGCGACCGCTTCAAAGCGACCAGGCGTCAGCGCGGTCAATGCGGTCACAGTGCGAGCAACGGCGGACACGTCCTCATCGCGCAAGAAGGCGTCGTAGCTGGCCGGAGCCCTTTTGCGGTTCACTCGCGAGTCAATATCGCGCACCGAATTCCCTAAACGAACCAGCGATCCGCGGACCTTTCCGCGCTCGATCGCCTTCACGAACATTCTTGATTGGGTCGAGCGTCGGATCGAGCGCGTTGCGTCACTGCAAACGAGAAAGTCGCTATCGATGAGCCGGCCCTCGGGTTTGAACAACGCCTCCAGACCAAGGTTCTGGTTGACCCCGCCGTCCCAGAGTTCGAACCGACGTGTAGGGTGGGTCTTTGCGCTCCATTGGAGCCCAGTTCACAGGGTCAGTTCTGTGCCATCCGTCTCTGGGCAATCCGACCCTTAATGCCCCGATCAAATATGGAAACGCGGCTGAGGCAGCGGCCGCGGTCGCGATCTTTATCTTGGGATTGTAATGGCGGCCGAATTTCCCACCGCCCATTTCCCGCTTAGAAAAGCGCCAGTTTTTGGCCGTCTCCAGGCAGGTTGCGTTGATCCACCAGATTGGATAGTCGGGCAAATCGCCCAGCGAACCCTCTACTCTCCACCGTTGCTCCAGAAAGCGGGCCAATATTGTGGCCCTATCGAAAATAAACTCGTAATCGAACCTCCCTGATCTCGCAAGATTGAGCGCTTGAAAAGAAAAGAGGTCTGATTTCGTCAACAACTTCTGAAGTTCTGGAAAAACTAAATGTTCGTAGTCGCTGTCCGTTGGCCACCCGAAGCGCGCGAAGATCGCCGATAATAGCAAGCTCCCGCTCGATACCGTTGAGAGCTGCGTGACGGACGCTAATAGGCCGGCTTTTGCAAGGCGCCGAAGGACCCCGGCGTGAAACGCTGCAGCTCGAAAGCCGCCGCCGGAGAGGGCGAGAGCGATGTCCATTAGTCCTTTCCCACCAGTCGGTGGTCTTGTCTCACCGCAAGCGCAGGCGCCGAAGGGTTCAGCACGTCTCGAATACTTCTACGTTGGAAGCGAGCCGATTGGCTTGATTCACGTCAACACGAGCGGACAAGGTTGACACCACGCATCTCGCGGCGCAACTCCTTCACCTCGCCTCTATTGGCTTGGCGTTCGATGTCGCCTGCCGGCCGCTTCGTGCCGGCTTCCAGGAACTCCTTCGACCGGCTGTAGTGGAGGCTCTCGGCAATCCCCTCGTGGCGGCACAGTGCGGCAATCGTCTCCTCGCCGCGAAGCCCCGCCAGCGCGATCCGGATCTTCTCCTCGGCAGAATGCTGCTTGCGGGTACGCCGCCGGATATCCGTGATCGTCCGCTCGACGGCATCCTTGGCATCAATCGGTTCGCGTCTCATCATCTTCCTCCTGACTGGAAACGATGAGCCGCAAATCCTCCCCTACGCAGTCAGCTCAATTCGGCCCATAGGCGCCGGTATACATGGATAGGTGCGTTTGCGGCATTCCCGCCGGGCAGGGAGCAAATCCGGCGGTCAGTTCAGGCTGAGCCCGTCGTCGTCGAAGAGATGCAGTTTGTTCAGAGGCAGCCCGATTTCCATATCGTCGCCCGGCTCGACTGCCGAAACACCATCGAACTCGACGGTCACCGTGCCACCCTCGCCGAACTCGGCATAGGCATATGTCCTGCCACCCAGCCGCTCGACAACCGAGGCGGAGATCTTCAGACGGTTGGCAGACGGCTCACCGTTGCGCGCTGTTTCCACATCCTCCGGACGCAGGCCGATCGAAACCGGTTGGCCGATCTCCAGGGACGACCGGGGCACATCGACCGTCGCATCGACTTCGTCCAGTCGAACGGTTGCCTGTTGGTCACCGACCGCAGCCACCGTCCCGTGGAAAATATTCATCTTCGGGCTTCCGAGGAACCCGGCGACAAACAGGTTGGCGGGTTTGCGATAGAGATCGAGGGGCGATCCGATCTGCTCGATCCGGCCGGCATTCATGACCACAATCTTGTCGGCGAGCGTCATCGCCTCCACCTGGTCGTGGGTCACATAGATCATTGTCGCATTGAGATTGCGATGCAGCTTGGCAAGTTCCAGACGCATCTGCAGGCGTAGAGCGGCATCAAGGTTCGACAGCGGTTCGTCAAACAGGAATATCTTGGGGTTGCGGACGATCGCCCGGCCGATGGCGACGCGCTGGCGCTGGCCGCCGGAAAGCTGCTTCGGCTTCCGCTCCAGATACTCCGTGAGCTGGAGTGTTTCGGCGGCATCGGCAACCTTCTGGCGAATGACGTCTTTCTTGACGCCCGAGATGCGCAGGCCAACGGACATGTTCTCCGCCACTGTCATATGCGGATAGAGCGCATAGGACTGAAAGACCATCGCCAGACCGCGGCGTGCCGCCGGCACGTCGTTCATCCGCTCGCCGTCGATGACGAGTTCGCCCTGAGAAATCTGTTCAAGACCCGCCATCAGCCTGAGCAGAGTTGATTTGCCACAGCCGGACGGACCGACGAGGACGACGAACTCCCGGTCCCTGACCTCGAGATTGATGTCGTGGAGCACCTTCACTTCACCGAAGGCCTTGTGCAATCCTTCCAGCTTAAGCTCACTCATGGTGGTATCTCACTTGACGGCGCCTTGCGTGAGGCCACCGATAAACTGCCTCTGCATGAAAAGGAAAACCACAAGGATCGGAACGACCGAAATCGCCAGCCCTGCCATCATGACTGCCCAGTCGCCGCGCAGCGCATTGGCGAAGCTCATCATGCCGATCGTTATGGTCTTGACACTGTCGCTTTCGACGAATGTCAGGGCGAAAATGAACTCGTTCCAGGACCGCATTGCCTGGATGAGTGCGGCAGAGGCGAGAATGGGCCGGCTGAGGGGAACGTAGACGTGCCAGAAGGTCCATAGCGGTCCTGCGCCGTCCATCGTCGCCGCCTCGCTTAGCTCGCTCGGAATCTTGATCATGTATGCCCGGATCAGGAACGTCGAGAACGGCAGCCCGAAGGCCACATAGGGTATGATCAACGCCCAGTAGGTGTCGTAGATCTTCAGGTAATTCAGAGTCTTGAACAGCGGAAACAGGCTGACTTCAGGCGGCAGGATCGTGCCGCCGAGGATGGCGACATAGAGGATGGTCTTGCCGGGAAACCTTAGCGCCACCAACGCATAGGCCGAAGCAGCCGCCAGGGACACGACGCCGATCGTCGATGCGAAAGTGACGATCAAGCTCGAGATCAGGTAGTGCGAGATGCCGAAGTTCCAGGCCTCGACATAGTTCGACCATTTCCAGCTTGCGGGCAGCGCCCAGACGGAGCCGAACATCTCTGCCGATGTCTTCAGCGAGCTGAAGAACAGCCAAACCAGCGGATAGATCGCCGCAATGGTCAAGCCCCAGAAGAGGATGAGCAGGATCGAATATGAAAAGCCCCGCCTGCCTTGGCCGATCGCCTCGCCCATCACCTACTCCTCCCGCTGCAGCCGGATCTGGGCCACGCCAATGACCAGGGCGATCACGAAGATCACCACGGCGATCGCGGAACCGTATCCGACAACGTCGTTTCTGAAGGCGGAGCGATACATGTAGGTGCCCAGCACCTCGCTGGCGTGGTTCGGCCCGCCAGCCGTCATCACCCAGACGATGTCGAAAACCTTGAAAGCGTTGATGATCGTGATGATCGATAGGATCAGCGTCGATTCCCGCACGCCCGGCACCGTGATGTACCAGAACTGCTGGATGCGGTTGGCGCCTTCCAGCGACAGCGCCTCGTAGAGGTCCACCGGGATGGCCGCGATCGCCACCATGAACAGCGCCATGATGTAGCCGGTCCATTGCCACTGCGACACCATGATGACGGCAATCATCGCCGTCTGCTGCTCGCCGAGCCAGATGTGGGACAGGCCCTCCAGACCGGTCGAGTAGAGCAGCTGGTCGATCAAACCGATGGTCGGCTGGTAGATCAGCTGCCAGAGGAGGCCGACGACGATGACCGGCAGGATCGACGGCAGGAACAGCGTCGTGCGGAAGAAATTCCTCGTCTTCTTGCCGAAGATGCCGGACTGCAGGATGGCAGCGAAGATCAGCGCCACGACCACCTGAAAGAAGACCGACACGACGGCGTAGACCGTGTTGTTGACGACGGCGGTCCAGAATATCGGGTTTGCGAACAACTCCCGGAAGTTGGCGAGCCCGACGAACGTCCGCGAGGCGCTCATCGAACTCCAGGAATAAAGGCTGTAGTCGATGTTCTGGAAGGCTGGACCGTAGACGAAGACGGCCAGAAGGACGATCGTCGGAAGCAGGAAAAGGTAGGGCAACAGGGAACGCTTCATCGTCGTCATGATCGTCCCCTGTTGCCCAGTCATGCGTCCGCAAGACCTTATTATTGTTGTTCGCGTTCCTTCTGCACCAAAAGGGCCGTCTTGCGTACCGCCTGCATCACCTGCTCAGGCGTCTGGGAGCCGTCGATGATGGCCTGGCTGCCGGCCAGCAGCGTCTCCGTCGAACGGGCGTCCATGTCGGTGTCGAGCCACAGGGCCAGACCGGATGCCGCGTTCAGGACTTCCAGCCCCTTGCGCACCATCGGCCCGGCGTTCTGATCGGTCACAGCACCTTTGACGGCGCTCGTCATGCCGGTAATGCTGACATACTGCTGGGCTTCCTTGACCGAGGTCAGGAACTTCAGGAATTCGATGGCTTCCTTGGGGTGCTTGGTTTCGGAGGAGATCATGAAGCCATCGGGAGCGCCGGTGAGCATGTTCTGATCGCCACGGCCATCGGGGAAGCCGGGAAGCTTGAAGAAGTCCCAGCCGTCCTTTGCGAGCGGTGTTCCGTCTTTGACCTCAACGAACTCGACAAGCTCCAGATACATCATCGCCGTGCGCCCGGCGAGAAAGCTGCCACGCGCGATGGCGTGGGTCAGGGCATTGGAGCCGCGGTTGAAGTAGCCGTCGTCGTTGAGCGACTTGAATGCGTCCAGAGCCTTGACGTAGCCCGGATCCGTGTAGAGATCGGCCTCGGACGTCTTCAGGGCGTAATCGGCCTTGCGCACGTCATCCGGCACGAGCTTGGCGAAGAGATCGCCGATGTAGTGCGCCGCCGCCCAGGGATACTGGTTGCCGAAGGCGATCGGGGTGACGCCGGCCTTCTTCAGCTTGGCGCAGTCGTCGAGGAGTTCCTGGAACGTCGTGGGAACGGTGATACCGTTGTCCGCGAAGATCTTCTTGTTGTAGAGCATGTACTTGGCATCGACGTTGATCGGGATGCCGTACTGTTTGCCGTCATATTTGAACGGGCCGAGCGAGGCCGGCGAGAAGCTGTCCTTCCAGTTGCTGTCGTAGACAGCCGACGTGATGTCCATGGCACGTCCGCCGCGAGCGAACTTCTGCCCGAACTCGCCGGACCAGGAGAAGAACACGTCAGGCACCTGATGGGACGCCATCAGCACGCGGATCTTGTCCTTGAACGGCTCATCCGCGACAGCATTCATGTCGACCTTGATATCGGGATGAGCGGCCTCGAAGTCCTTCACCGCCTTGGTGAAGAAGGCCATGTTCTGCGGCTCTGGCCACTTGTGCAGAAAGCTGATCGTGGTTTCGGCCGAGGCGGGGCCCGCCACGAGGGCGAGGCCGAGTGCCGAGGCTAGTGCGAAGGCGGTTGGTATCGTCAGTCTCATGGTTCTTCTCCCTTTTGCTTCCAAGCTGGCTAGTCGGTTGCCATCGACAGTCCCGGCTGGCCCGGACGAAGCGGTTGGCCGTGACCAAACGCACCGCGGTAGCCGCAGACGGATGCTGCGCAGCGCGCCCCTTCCTCGAGCGCCCGCGCAATCGGCCGGCCTTCGAGGTGCGCCATCAGAAAACCCGAGATGAAGCCGTCGCCCGCCGCGAGCGTGTCGACGACGTCGACGGCCACGATGCCACTCTCGGCGAACTCGTCGCCGTCGAAGGCGAGCGCTCCTTTCGCGCCGCGGGTGATGACGACGAGCCCAGGCCCCTTCGCGTGAACGAAGCGCGCCAGGTCGCGGCATCCCGAATCGTTCAGATCCGCCGCGGAGAGGAAGGCGATCGAAAGGTGCGGCGCGGTCGCGGCAATGTAGTCGTCGGTGTATTCGGCGGAGTAGTCGAAGGACAGCAACCGTGCGGCCTGGCCGATACGGCCAAGCTCTGCTTCCAGGCGGCTGTAGACGCTCGAATGGGCGACGTCGAAGGTTGCGATCGCCGCGAAGTCCGGCGGCCCCAGTTTGTAGTCGTCACGCCCGCTGGGACGGCTGCCATCGAAATAGCGGTCGTTCCCGACGTGGCGAATGCGCGACCATGAATTGGGGCCGTCGATCGTGCGCGCGAGCGAAATGTCCACGCCTTCGGCCTTGAGAGCGTCGCGGAGAAGATCTCCGAGAAAATCGCTCCCAAAGCACCCGAGATAAGCGGCCTCCGCCCCCAACCTGTGGGTCAGGACGGCGACATTGACCGCATTGCCACCAGGGAACTGGACCCCCTGGTCGACGTAGATGTCCACGGTGTTATCGCCGATACCGAGGACGCGGACCATCGCTCAGTATTCCGTCTTCCACATGTAGCGACGGGTCGGCAGCGGGTGGTTGTGCCAGACGGCAAGCCGCTCGGCGACACGGTGAAGCGCGGCCTCGAGGACATAGGGAGCAACGATCGGCCGGATCTCGGCATCGACCCCCTTCATCGCGTAGTCCTTGGAATCGTAGATGAACAACCGCTCCGTATACTTCTTGCAGAAGCGCTCGACGCGCTCCATCAGCGGCCGGCTGGGGTCCTCGCCGAGCATCAGGATGAGCGGCGTGTTCTCATCGACGATCTCGAACGGCCCATGGAAAAATTCGGCCGCCTCAAGCGGCATCGAGTGCATCCACTGCATCTCCATGAGCACGCAGACACCGAACACGTAGGCTGCGCTGAAGGCCGGGCCGGAAGCCACGTGATAGAGGTTGTGGTCGTCCTTGAGCAGGCGCGCGGTCGTCGCGGCCCGTTCGTCGGTCTCGACCTGCGTATCGGCAATGATCTGCGGCATGGCGGCCAGCGAGCGCAGCAGCTTGTCCTTGAGCGGCCACTTGTCCTTCGCCGCCATGAGACCGCCGACGAACGCCTGCATGAGCATGAACATGCCCGTGTGGGACTGCTCCGATTCGCCCATCAGCAGCGGATGCTGCACCGCCTTGGCCAACGGCAGGTCCTCGGTCTGGGTGACCGCGACAGTGATACACGGACGATCCTTGATGAACTCGGCTGCCTCGACCGTTTCCTGTGTCGTGCCGGATTTCGAGCCGAGGAGCACGACGGTGCGCTCGTCGAAGCGGGCCGGGTCCTGGGTGACGAATTCCGCCGGGAAGTAGCGCCGCACCTCGAGGGACGCGCTGTAATGCTGAAGCCAGTATTCCAGGCCGAGCATGATGCGGTTCGGCGCGCCGCACCCCACCAGATAGATCCTGTCGACCTTAGGCGCGATCTGCTCGCCCAGCTGCGCGGCCGTCTGCAGCAATTTCGCAGACTGCTCCAGCGCCGCAACGATCGCCGCCGTGTTCACATCCGTAGCCATATTCGCTCCTGCATTTGTATATATACCAACACGGTATCTGGTATATGTACCGGGGGTCAAGGCGAAATAGGCGCCGGGCGGCAAAAACTGGCGCCATTTCTGTGCATCGCAACATACACGGCTGGAATGAATCATAATTGGTATACATACACATGGCGGATGATTCCGGTGCTATCTTCCGGAAATCTTGATATGTGGCGGCTTCGATTCGCGGGTCGGCGGCTAGACCAAAAGTCTTCGCGCCGGCGAAGGTTCTTGTGGAGGAGACGTTCATGAACGGCCCGTTCAAAGCGGATCGCGAGCCGCGCGTTTATGAGCGCGCCCAGCAGCACCTCATCGAGATGATCGAGGGGCCCGGCTATGTCGGCGGCGACCGCATCCCGTCGGAACGCGAACTGTCGGAGCAGTTCGGCATCAGTCGCATGACGATGCGCAAGGCGATCGAGAAGCTGATCGACAAGGGGCTGCTCGAGCGCCACAGCACGGCAGGCACCTACATCCCGATGCCCGTGGTCCGCCGGCCGATCACCGGAAAGATGTTCTCGCACGGAATCACCGAGATCGTGCGGCAGTGCGGCGGCACGCCCGGAAGCCGCCTGCTCTTCTTCGAGCAGCACGAAGCCGAGCCGCGCGTTGCCGAACATCTCGGCATCCGCACGGGCGAGCGCGTCATCGCGATCCGGCGCGTGCGCACGGTGAACGACCTGCCCTTTTGCGTCGAGACCACCGTGCTCGCGGCAGCGCGCGTGCCCGGTCTTGCCGCCGACGACTTCTTTGGCGAACAGTCGCTCTATGCCCTTCTTGCACAGCGCTATGGCATCGCCATGGGCGGCGGCCGTGGAACGCTCAGCGTGTCGTCGGTGACTGCCCAGGAAGCGCAGCTCCTCGGCCTCAGGCCGGACTCGCCTGCCCTCATCTTCCGCTCCGTCGCCAACGACGAGAACGATCAGCCGGTTGAGTACCTGACGTCGGTCAACCATCCACAACGGGTCGTCTTCGAAACGGCCTAGCCATGGCGGCAGGCCAGTTCAGCAGGAAGGCTGACTCGACTTGTCCAGCACGGGTGCGCTTCACCGGATATCGAAGACATGTCGAAAGGGTCAGCCCGACTTTGACGCGCCGGTTACCGCGCAAACAGGTGCTGGGGCAGCCACAGCGCGATCTGCGGAAACGCCGCAAGGATGATCGTTCCGGCGCAGAGCAGCAGGAAGAAAGGGACAGTCGCTCCAACCGTGCGTTCGAAGCTCCGTCCCGTGAGCCCTTGCAGGATATAGAGGTTCAATCCAACCGGCGGCGTTATCGCGCTCATTTCGATCATGATGATCAAGAAGACGCCGAACCACACCGGATCGAAACCGGCGTGCACCACCAGTGGCAACACGATGGGAACCGTCATGACCGTCATCGAAGTGCCGTCGATGAACATGCCGAGCACAATGTAGATGAGGGCCAATATGACCAACAGCAGATGGGGCGGCAGGTTCCAGCCCACGATCGTCTCGGAGATCGCCGTCGGCAGGCTGAGATAGGCGATCGACGCCGAAAGCAGCGACGAGGAGGCGATGAGGATGCCCAGCATCGCCGAGATTCGGATCGTCGCCCCCAGCGAATCCCTCATCAGATCCCAGGAGAACTGCCCGGTGAAGATGGTGATGACGATCGCGAAAAAGACACCGACGGCGGCGGCCTCGGATGGCGTGGCAAGTCCCGAATAGATGGCCCCCAGAACGATCACCATCAGGACAATGATCGGCGCCAGATCGCCCAGGCTCCTGAGGATCTCACGGAAGGTGATCGTGACGTCCTCGCGCGGCGCCACCGTGGGATTGCGAATGCTGCGCAGCCCGATATAGCCGGAATAGAGCCCGGCGATCATCAGCCCCGGCAGGATGCCGGCGGCAAAAAGCTGCGCGATCGAGACTCCGCCGATCACGCCGTAGATGATCATCGCGATCGACGGCGGGATGAGCAGGCCGAAAGTGCCGGCGCCGGCCAGCGACCCCGAGGACAGATCGATGTCGTAACCGCGCTGCATGAGTTCGGGAATGGTGATCTTGCCCACCGTCGCGCAGGTCGCGGTGCTCGATCCGCTGATCGCGGCGAACAGGGCGCAGCCGAGCACGTTGGTGTGCAACAGCCGCCCGGGAATGCGTTTGACGAACGGCGCCAGTCCGTGAAACAGCCGCTGCGAGATATCGGTGCGGAAGATGATATCCCCCATCCAGATGAACATCGGGATGGCGGCCAGTTCCCAGGACACCGCCTTCGAGGCGACGACCTTGACGGCGATCAGGCCGATGCGCTCCGGCGGGTAGCCCAGCGTGATCCACAGCGTGCCCATGGCCGCGAGCAGCAGCCCGACGAAAATCCATGTACCCGCACCGAGGAACACCGTCGTCAGCGCAAGAACGATCAGACCCGCCGTCAATGTGTCCATCGGCAATCCTTCTTATTCCGGTCGCAGGACGTGCCGATGCCAAGCATTGGGCACGTCAAAGCACGAGCGCGGACTCTCCTTCATACGGGGTGGTCAGCAGAAGCAGCAGACGCACCACGAACTGCAGCGCCAGCAGCATCAGTCCAACGAAGAAGATCGTGTCGGGAATCCACAAGGGGATCGGCAGCATGTTCTGGGTGGTCGTGCCGCGGACAAAGTCACGAGACAGGATGAACCACTGATATGAAATGAGAAATGCCAGCATCGCGATTGCCGCGACCAGGGTGACGCCGTCCACCCATGGCCGCACGGACGCAGGAAGACGCTGCGTTACGACGGTAACGCGGATCATGGTCCCCTTTTCCAGCGCCCAGGCCATGCCCAGGAAGGTGATGGCGGCAACGCCATAGCCTACAAGGGTGTCGGTCATGTAGGTGGACATCGAGAAGAAGCGCAGGCTGATCTCGATGATGATGAGGCTCGCCATCGCCACCAGGATCACCGCGGCCACAAACGCGGCAAGGGCGTTGAGCCTGGACGAAACCGACGCAATCACCGCAACCCATTTCGGTGGCGTCCGCGACTTGTCCCGGCTCCCGCCCTCTGCCATCGTCGGTCTTTCCCCGCTGAAGGATCAGGCCGTGATCTTGGCGATCTCGTCAAGAATCTTGCGGCCGCGGTCGCCAACCTTGGTGACCCACTCTTCCTTGATCGGCTTGGCCGCATCGGAGAGCACCTTGAATGCCTCCGGCGGCGGCTCGCGGGTAATCGTCATGCCGTGCGATTCCATGGCCGAATACGCCTTTTCCACCGACTCGCCCGTGGTCTTCCAGGCGTAGTCGTTGGCCAGCGACGACGCTTCGCCGAGGGCATCCTTGGCCTTGGCAGACAGCTGGTCGTAGGCGTCCTTGTTCACGTGCATCATGAACAGCGCCATGACGTAGTTCATCGCCGTGAAGTTGCTCAGGTAATCCCAGACGCTGAGCCGCATGCCGCCGTCGGCACTGGTCAGAACAGCATCCACGCCGCCGGTCGAGAGCAGTGGCACCAGATCGGACCAGGCGATCTGCAGAGGTGCCGCTCCGGCCGCCTTGAAGGTCTTGGTCCCGATGGAATCATAGGTGCGGATGCGCAGGCCCTTGAGCGCCGCTGCGCCGTCGATGGGCATCTTGGCGTGAATGCCGCTCGGCGCATTGGGCATCGCCCACAGCACCACCATGTTGTGGGCGGCGAAGATCTTGTCGAATTCGGGTTTGGCGAGCTCCCAGACCTTGCGCATGTCCGCCAATGTCGGCACCAGGAAGGGTAGCGACGTCAGGTCGAAGAACGGATCGATGCCGCTCAACTGCGAAGTCAGTGTGATCGCGCTCTCCACAGCACCATCCTCAACGGCGCTGAACTGGTCCACCGACTTGAAGCCGAGCGAACCGCCACCGTGATAGGTGATCTCAAGTTCGTCACCGACCCGCTTGCTCACCTCGTCGATGAAGAACTTGCAGTCCATCCCGGTCAGGGAATTGGGATCGTATTCGTCGGCAAGGCCCCAGTTGTGGGTCGCGGCGAACACGGACGACGGCAATACCGACGCCGCGGAGGCGGCCGCCATTCCGGCCGACAGTTTCAGGACATTCCTACGTGAGATGCGCATAACAACCCTCCTACGAGACATTTTCCGGAGGATTCAGTGAATCCTGGAAATGCCTGCTCCCGATGGCACCGCCCCCCACCAGTCGCCTGCGCGCCCGACCCAGTGGACAAACGGCTAACGCAAGATAGTACCCCGCAGACTAGTCCAATTCAAGCAATTGGATTAGCTCAATTGCCAGGGGCGTGGACCGGGAACCTGATTGGAGCCCCGGCTCCCCATCATGCTTTGTCTGTCGGCCCGTAATGCCGTGCGATGAATTCGGCCGAAAACTTGCCGTCTTCGCGGTCAGCCTCCACCGCCGCTATCGGGCGCTGCGCCGGATCGCCGTAGCCGCCAGCGCCGGCGGTCTGCATGACGATCCGGTTCTCGAGCGTGACCTTGATCCGCGGCACCTTGGTCGGCAGCCGTTTCAGGGCGCCATTGGTCTCTTCGATGGCGAAAAAGCCGCTTTCGCCTTCGCCGCCGCCGAACAGTCCCCACGGCTTGTGGGTGAAGCGTTCTCCGGTGCCGCCGAAGGTGCAGTCCGTTGCCAGTGGCCGGATGATCCGTCGCAATCCGCAACCGCCGCGAAACCGCCCGGCACCACCGGAATCCTCGACGATGGCATATTCCTCGACGAGCAACGGGAATTCCCGCTCGATGACCTCGATCGGCGTGTTTGCGGTGTTGGTGCAATGGACCTGGATGGCGTCCCGACCGTCCTTGGTCGCACGGCCGCCGAAGCCACCGCCCATGGTCTCGAAGAAATAGAACGGCCGGTTGGTGCGAGGATCGGTGCCATAGATGTAGATGCCGGTGTTCGAGCCGTTGGAAGCGGCGACCACCTGCCCGGGCAGCGCGTCGGCCAAGGCACCGAGGATGACGTCGACAATGCGCTGGCTGGTATAGGAGCGATTGGTCACCGCCGCCGGATAGTCGGGGCGGACCAGCGTGCCTTGCGGCGCGGTGATGTCGATTGCGCTCAACAGCCCGTGATTGTTGGGAATATCGGGATCGAAAAGGCCCTTGAAGGTGTAGATCACCATCGAAATCGTGTCGCCCCAGGGCGAGTTGACATTGCCCGGAGTTTGCGGCGCCGTGCCGGTGAAATCGACGCTCAGGCCGGTTTCGGTCTTGCGGATCGTCACCACGATCGGCAGGTCGCGATTGGCCACCCCGTCGTCGTCGAGAACGTCGTGAAAGGTGTACTCGCCGACCGGGATGCGCTCGAGCGCGCGCTGCATGCGGTCGCGCGTGCGGGTGATCAGTTCCTCGAAGGCGGCCTCGACGAAATCGGCGCCGTAACCGTCGCAGATTTCCTTCAGCCGCTTGGCGCCGAGCGAGACCGCTGCGAACTGGGCGTTGAAATCGCCCCGCCGCTCATCGGCGCCACGCACGTTGAGCAGCATGAGTTCGAACAGATCGCGGTCGAGCACGCCCTTGTCGAACAGCCGCACCAGCGGAATGCGGAACCCTTCCTGGAAGATTTCGGTCAGGCCGCCGCTGGCTCCACCCACATTGGAACCACCGATGTCGGCGTGATGGGCCGTGCAGCCGCTGAACCCGACCAGCCGCTCGCCGTAGAACACCGGCGCAGTGATGCAGATGTCGGGCAGATGTGTGCCACGGGCCGCGTAGGGATCGTTGCCGACGAAGATGTCGCCTTCATGGATGTCGTCCCCGTATTTCTCGACCAGCCGGGCCACGGTGCCGGAAATGGCCCCGACATGCAGCGGCAGCGAGCGCTTGGCTTGCATGATCAAGCGCGCGCCGGCGTCGAACAGGGCGGTGGAATGGTCGCAGCGTTCCTTGATGTTGGTGGAGTAGGCACTTTTCTGGAGGGCGACGAAGGTCTCGTCGGCCACCGAACGCAAGGCGTTGGACAGGATTTCGAGCGTGATCGGGTCGTGGACGACGGGCTCGGTCATGAGCGCTTCACCGTGATCAGGATATTGCCATAGGCGTCGATGCGGGCGACGTCATCGGGAAAGATGACGGTGGTGGCGTCCATCTGGTCGATGATCGCGGGCCCGGTGATGAGATCGCCGGGTTGCAGCGCGTCGCGGTCGAAGACCGGGGTCGACAGGATCATGTCGGCGGAGTAGCGGACCGGGCGGGCGTGATCGGCGACCGGCCTGCGGGTTTCGGCGATCGTCCGTTTGGCGGGGCGCGGAGCGCCGAGCGAAGCCCGGGCGGTAGCGCGGCAGCAGACGATCTCCACCGACGCGGCGCGATCGGCAAAGCCGTAGGCGCGCTCGTGGGCTGCGAAAAACCGTTCGAGGATCACCGGCAAGGGGGCGATGTCGAGGTTGCCATTGCCGCTTCCACTGCCGACGTCGACGATCAGTTCGAAGTTTTGGCCCTTGAAGCGTGTGTCGAACGAAAACGCGACCTGCCGCCGGGCCGGGTCCGTCTTTTCGGTCTCGAACCATTCCGCCGCCCGCCGTTCCAGGGCCGCAAGTTGGTCGGCCAGATCCGCCATCGCCTCGACCGTCATCGGGAAGACGCGGCTGAGGATGAAATTCTCCTGCAGTTCGGCATCCGCCAGTCCCTGGGCGCAGACGATGCCCGGCGCCACGGGAATGAGGATTTCCGCCATGCCGAGCGCCACCGCCACGTCGCGGGCGTGCAGCCCGCCGGCGCCGCCGAAGGGCATCAGGGTGAAATTGCGGGGATCGTGGCCGCGTTCCACCGACAGCATGCGGATGGCGCGCACCATGTTGACGACCATGATCTCCAGGAGACCGAGCGCCGCTTCCTCGACGGTCTTGCCCATGGGGTCGGCGACGGTGGCGATGGCGGCGCGCGCCCGCTCCGCGTCGAGGCGCATATTGCCGTTCAGCAGCGTCTCGCCGAGGCGGCCGAGCACCAGATTGGCGTCCGAAACGGTGGGCAGCGTGCCGCCGTGACCGTAACAGGCCGGTCCCGGTCTGGCGCCGGCGCTCTGCGGGCCGACTTTGAACAGCCCGTCGGTATCGAACCAGGCGATCGAGCCGCCGCCCGCGCCCACGGTGGTGATGTCGATCATCGGCAGCATGATCGGGAAGCCGTCGACGTCGCGGCCATAAGTGGGCTCGGTCTTCAGATCCTTGATCAGGGCCACGTCGGCGCTGGTGCCGCCGATATCGAGGGTGATCACGTTCGGCCGCTCCGCCTCCTTGGCGATCTGGATCGCACCCACCACGCCCGCCGCCGGGCCCGACAGCGCCATCCGCACCGGGAAGGCGCGGGCGACATCGAGCGTCATCAGGCCGCCGCTCGACTGGTTGATGCCGACCAGCGCACCCGGCACGGTCTTTTTCACCGTGTTCAGCAGGGACGACAGATAGACTTCGAGCCGCGGCTGGAGATAGGCGTTGACCACCGTGGTGGTGAAGCGCTCGAACTCGCGGAACTCGGGCTGGACTTCGCTGGACAGCGAGATCGCCACGCCCGGCAGCGCCCGGCGCAGCGCCTCGGCCACCTCACGCTCGTGATCGGGGGTGAGGTAGGAAAACAGGAAGCACACCGCGACCGCTTCGGCGCCGGAAGCACGGATGCGCTCGACGACGGCGGCCACGTCGCCGCCATCGACCGGCGTGCGCACCGAACCGTCCGCCATGATGCGTTCGCCGATCTCGAAACGCCGGCGCCGGGGCACGAGAGGATCGGGCGGATCGAGCTGGAAATCGTAGATGGCGGGGCGGACCTGGCGGCCGATTTCGAGGACGTCGCGGAAACCCTTGGTGGTGACCATGGCGACCTCGGCGCCGCGCCGCTGGATGAGCGTGTTGGTCGCCACCGTGCTGCCGTGGCACAGCCGCTCGACATCGTCGAGCGGCACGTCATGGGCGGCAGCCATTTCCTCGAGACCGGCGATCACCGCCTCAGTGGGGTTGGCAGGCGTCGACGGCCGCTTCCAATATACGGTCCGCCCCGACTGACCGTCGAAGGCAAAAAAGTCCGTAAAGGTCCCCCCGACGTCGACACCGATCATCCAACTCATCGGACTCCCCTCTTCCCACCCTCGTCCAATCGCCTCGTCAGTACTCCATTGCCCACATGTAGCGGCGCACCGTCAGCGGGTGTCCGCGCATCTCCGAAAGGCGGATGGCATAGATGCGCAGCAATGGCTGCAGAACGAGCGGCTGCAGATAGTCGACCATTCCGGGATCGATCCCGGCCAGATCGAGCGTTTCGATGTCGATGGTGAGGATCTTGTCGGTGAACCTGCGGGTGAAATCCAACGCCCGCTGATCCATCGTCCGGCATGCTCCGTGCCCGAGCACGACGATGAACGGGACCAGATCGTCCGTGATCTCGAACGGTCCGTGGAAATACTCGCCGGCGTGGATCGCCTGGGTATGGATCCACTGCATTTCCTGCAGGATGCAGATCGAGAACGAATAGGACACCCCGTAATTGGGGCCGCTTGCCAGCGTGTAGATCACCGGCTCGCGCTTCGCCTCCTGCGCCCAGCGCTGCGCTGCTTCGCCATGCGCCGCCTGGGCACGCGACACCACGTCCGGCAGGGCCTGCAGGCTCCGGGTCAAGGCATCGAACTTGGCATTGCCTTCGCGATCACGCAGCAAGCCGAACGCTAGGCGCAGCAGAGCCGGACCAACGCCATCGGCATTGCCTTCCTGCGGCTTGGAGACATACCGCACGGCGCAATCGACCGCTTTGGCCAGCGCCGATTCCGGCTTCGTGGTCAGGCCGATGGTATAGGCGCCGCGCGCCCGGGCGAATTGCGCCGCGGCTACGGTTTCCGGCGTTTCGCCCGACGTCGATGCCAGGATAACCAGGCTGGGCGCACCGAGGCGCGGCAGGTCGCGGGCGACGAATTCGGCGGCATTGTAGGTCTCGGCGTTAAGGTCCGCCGACTCGCGATCGATGACGTATTTCGGCGTATGCATCTGCGCGAAGGAGCCGCCGCACGCGACGAAAAAGACATTGGCCAGCGACTCGCGCTTGGCCACGGCCGCCAGTGCCGCCTGGATATCGTCATGGATTGGGCTAGGCATGGTCGATCACTCTGCTTTCTCGTTCTGTGTTCGTGTTTTGGGAACCGGCATCCGAAGCCGCGAGGGACAAGGCGCCGGCAATGGGCACGCCGTGGCCGAAGCCGCCCGGCCAGCCGCAGGCGGCGGCAGCGTTGCGCGCCCCCGCAAGCAGGGCTGAGGGAACGTCCTCGCCGCCCACAAGACTTGTGAGGAAACCGGCGATGAAAGCATCCCCGGCTCCCAGCGTGTCGACGACAGTGGCCGGCAGGGCGTCCTGCCGGTGGAGCACACCATCGGCACAGGCAAGCGCGCCGCCGTTGCCGCGGGTCATGACCACCAGGCGCGGGCCGGCCGTCACCCAGCGCTGCAGCTCTGCAACGCAAGCGTCGTCCGGATTTCCGGAATAGGACAAGAAGGCGATGTCGACATGCGGCGCGATGCGGGTCCGTCGCTCGTCCGTCAAACGGTCGGCAAAGTCATAGGACAGGCGTTTCGCGGTTTTCGCCAGGAGCGGCACCCAGCTGTCGATATCGCTGCAATAGCTGGTGTGCACGACATCGAAGCCGCGAATATAGGCGAAATCCTCTTCGCCGAGCCCGTAGCGCCCCCTGACGCCCGGCGTCGATTTCATGAATTCGCGGTCGCCGTTGCGGTGGCGGACCAGAACATGGGCGTTCTCGCCGTCGACATGGCGACAACGGGAGAAATCCACTCCCTCGGCCGTCATCGACTCGTCAAGAAGACGCGCAAACACGTCATTGCCCAGGCAGCCCAGATACCCCGTCTCGGCCCCCAGGCGCCCGGCGAGCACGGCAACGTTCACCGCGTTGCCGCCGGGATACATGACATCCTTGTCGGCATAGATATCGACGGTATTGTCGCCCAGTCCGAGCAGGCGAACGCGGGCGTCGGTCACGGCCGCGCCCCTTCGGCTGCGAAATGAAGGGCCGGGATGTTGATCACGGGTCGCTCACCTCTCCTGCGCCTCCGCGGCTTAACCCAGAATATATACCAGATCAAGTTAGTGGATTAGTTTTTCGACTTTTGGTATGGTTCGTGAAGGCCGATCGCGGCGGCGGACCCGTCAATTGACATCGCAAACGTATCCGTCCAAAAGCATGGCCAACGGTGCCTTGGGGCATAGGCAACCATCCTTTGGACGAGGATCGCGGCGAAGTCGTTCCAGTTTCGCGCGACCTGTCGTTTCCCCGGCGCGGGATCGAACCGAAGGACAACGCGCCATGCTGCGCTATCAAAAAGTCGAAGAGCACATTAAAGGGCTGTTGAATTCGACCGATTACGGCCCCGGAGACCGGCTGCCGTCGGAGCGCGACCTCGCCGGCACGCTCGGTGTCAATCGTTTGACGGTCAGGCGTGCCGTCAACAACCTGATCGATGCCGGGTTGCTGATGGGCAACGGCACCAGCGGCACCCGCGTTGCCTCACACAAGATGATCCGCCGCGTCGACATCTACCGCTCGATCGGCATCCACCGGGTGATTACCGGTGCCGGCGGCACGCCGAGCAACAAGCTGCTTCATTTCCAGATCACCGCGGCAGACGCCAATATCGCCGAACGCCTGAAGATCGCGGAAGGCGACGAGGTGATCATCGTTCGCCGGGTCTGGAACATCGACAACTCGCCCTTCTGTATCGAGACCAGCTATCTCGTGTCGCGCCTGATGCCGGGGTTGACCGCAGACGATCTGGTGTCCGGCCAATCGCTCTACGAACTGCTCAACACCCGCTATGGACTGGAGACGATCAACGCCGAGCGCACGATCACCGTCAGCCATGTCAACGATATCGAAGGCCGCCTGCTCGATCTGGCGCCCGGCACGGCGGTTCTGGCGCTCAGGCTCCTGGTCGAAACCAAGGATAAGAAACCGATCGAATACATGAGTTCGATCAACAATCCCAAACTGGTGGTTTTCCGGACCACTCAGGCCGATCAGGCGTGATCGGCGGGACGGGATCCTCCTTCGCTGGCGAGCACGCCATGACGTCTTCGAACGAACTCCGCCCCGTCCTCCGATCTCGCCGCCCTCCCCCTGCTTCACGGCATCCAGCTCCGCCCCGTCGCCGGAGACGTATTTTCGTCCGCCCCAGCCGACGTCGTCGTCATCGGCGGTGGCATCGTCGGCGCGAGCACCGCCCTGTTCCTTGCCCAGGCGGGCTCGCGCGTCGCCCTGTGCGAAAAAGGCGCCATCGGCGCCGAACAGTCAGGGCGTAATTGGGGCTGGGTTCGGCTGATGGGGCGCGATCCGGCCGAGATCCCGCTCGCCATCGAAAGCCTCAGACTGTGGCGGGACCTGAACCGGATAACCGGGACAGAAACGGGGTTCCGTGAGACGGGCGTCACCTATCTTTGCGAGCGCGACCGCGACGTGGCGGAATACGAGGACTGGCTCGCCCATGCGCGCAAATGGGGAATCGCCTCGCGCTGGCTGTCGAACGGCGAAATCGAGAAATTGCTGCCAGGCATGGCGCGCCGGTTCAAGGGCGCGCTCCATACCGAGACCGACGGCCGGGCCGAACCCTCCCTGGCGGCGCCCGCGATCGCCGAGGCCGCGCGTCAGGCCGGCGCACGCATTTATACCGATTGTGCGGTGCGCGGACTGGAGACACGGGCTGGCCGGATCAGCGGCGTGGTCACCGAACACGGCGCGATTTCCTGCCAATGCGTCGTGGTCGCGGGCGGCGCCTGGACGCGGCTCTTCCTCGGCAACCACGGCATCAACTTTCCGCAACTGAAAATCCTGGGCACAGTCGCCCGTATCGAGGCAGACGAGGCCGCCGAGGCCATGACGGCAATGCCCGTGGGAGGTTACGACTTCTCGTTCCGCAAACGCCTCGATGGCGGATTTAACGTCGCGCGCCGCAACGTCAACATCGCGCCGATCGTGCCGGACAGCTTCCGCCTGTTCTTCGATTTCCTGCCCAACCTGCTCAAGAACGTCGGCATGTTTCGGCTACAGTTCGATAGTCGCTTCTTCGAGGAATGGCGGACGCCGCGGCGCTGGGCGCTCGATGCGGAAAGCCCGTTCGAACGCGTGCGGGTGAACAACCCGCCGCCGGTCAAGGGGCTGAACGAAACCGCGCTCGCCAATCTGACGCGAGCCTTTCCGGCGTTCAGGAACGCCCGCATCACCCATAGCTGGGCAGGTCTGATCGACATGGTTCCCGATGCGATCCCGGTGATCGGCCCGATCGAGTCCATACCCGGTCTGTTCGTCGCCAGCGGCTTTTCCGGCCACGGCTTCGGTATCGGCCCCGGCGCCGGGCGCCTGACAGCCGATCTGGTGCTCACGCGTCCGCCCTGCGTCGACCCTGCACCCTTTCGTCTCGAACGCCTGCATTAGGACCGAAGCCCAATCCAGGTTTCGATCGACATCGGCTTCAGTGACTCGTGCTCCCGATCGAAGTGCACGCGCCAGCGCGCGCATGTCTCAAGCGAGCGCCGAAAACAGAACGCTGATCGCCCCCTTGTTGCCCGGCGACTGGACCTGATGACGGTCTGCATGAGCCGATCGTCGACCGCCAGACTTAGGACGCCGTTCAGAGCATCCTGTGGGTCAAGACGATCGCTCGCCGTGTACCGAAGAATGTCAGCTCGCCATCTATTCTCACCGGTCTGGCATTCGACGAGACGGGCGACCGGCTCACGCCATCACATGCGGTCAAGGTCGGCGTTCGCGATCACTTCCACGTCTCCCACCGACTTATGAGCGCGCGCGGGGCGCGGACCGCAATGGGTAGCGCCTGCCCGCCCAGGAACTTGAACGACCGATCCTCATCGAACTGGCTCGTCGCCTCGGTGACGCAGTCGAACCGAGACGGCCGGAACCGTCACGGCAATCGATCTTCCGCTCCGACTGGAGCGACGCGGTGTCGAAGCTAGAGCGCTTCTTGGTCAGATAGAAGCAGTTCCGTTTCTCGACCTGTGCGGCGATCCGGCGTCGAGCCCGGCGAAGGGCGATGCCGGGCATCGGTCGAGACGGGAACGACGTCAGGCGTCCGCCCGGCCCTTGAAATCGACCCGCACTTCAGCGCGCACCATTGACCGAAAGGTAGACCGAATAGAGCGACGTCGTGCCGGCGATGAAAAGGCGGTTCTTCTTGTCGCCGCCGAAGCAGACATTTCCGACCAGTTCGGGGATACGGACCTTGCCGATCAGAATGCCCTCGGCGTTCATGCAATGCACGCCATCGGCGGAGGACGACCAGATTCGGCCGTCGCGATCGAGCCGGAATCCATCGAACACGCCGACCGTGCATGTGGCAAAGACCTCGCCG
This sequence comes from uncultured Alphaproteobacteria bacterium, assembly GCA_963750065.1. Classification (GTDB taxonomy): domain Bacteria; phylum Pseudomonadota; class Alphaproteobacteria; order Rhizobiales; family Kaistiaceae; genus CAVSRC01. The sequence goes on along the minus strand of CAVVPK010000015.1, from coordinate 250,379 downwards.
CCACTGAGCGACTTGCCGTCCAAACCGACCTTGAATTTGCGGATATGGGCCGGGCCGTCGGGGTCATGGGTTACCCCGGTGTCGGAGATGAACAGATGCTCCTCGTCCGGCGAGAAGGCGAGCCCGTTCGGCTTCACGAAATCGGTGGCGACCGCCGTCACCTCGCCGCTGGCCGGGTCGACGCGGTAGACGTGGCAAGCGCCGATCGCACTTTCCGCCCGTTCGCCTTCGTAATCGATCAGGATGCCGTAGCTCGGATCGGTGAACCAGATCGAGCCGTCTGACTTGACCACCACGTCATTGGGCGAATTCAGCCGCTTGCCCTGCCAGCGGTCGGCAATCACGGTGATCGTGCCATCGTGTTCGGTGCGGGTGACACGGCGCGCCAGATGCTCGCAGCTGACCAGCCGTCCCTCAAAATCGGTGGTGTTGCCGTTCGAGTTGTTCGACGGCTGGCGAAACACCGAGACCGAGCCGTCGGTCTCGTCCCAGCGCATCATGCGGTTGTTCGGGATATCGGACCAGACGAGATAGCGGCCCGCCGGAAACCAGGCTGGGCCTTCCGACCAACGCGCCCCGCTCCACAGGCGCTCGACCCGCGCATGGCCGATGAGGCAGCTCGCGAATTCCGGTTCGATCACCTCGAACCCGGTCCCCTCTATTTCACCGTAGTACATGTCCGGACGCCTCCCTTCGCGCCAGCGTCGACATCCAGCCCAAACTGTCGTCCGTCGGACCGGCCGGTTTGCATTCCGCGAAGCCGGCCATGACATGGACGGTTGCGGCGCCGATCGCGCGCGCATAGGTCAATGCCTGATCGATGGCCAGGCAGGCCTCCGCTTCGCGGCCGGGGAGAGCGGAAAGACCATTTTCCCCCGCCGCACCGCGGATCGTGTTGAGCCCCAGCATCCTGAGGCCGGTGTCGGCCAGCGCCTCGGCCACCGCGGCGGCAGGCACGGCATAGGGCCAGTGACATTCGACGGCATCGAATCCCGCTGCCTTCGCAGCGCGCATCGCCTCGGGCAGAGACCGGTCGGTCCACAGGAACCCGAGATTGACCGAAAACCTCATGCGTCCCACTCAACGTCGAATTGGTTGACGACCGCTCGGATCTGAGCCTCGCCCAGCACCCGCGGCGACAGACCGCGGGTCAGCAGTGCCAGCCGCGCGGTGTCTTCCAATTCTTCGATGGCATTGCAGGCGGCTTCGACGTCAGTACCGGCAACCACCGGACCGTGATTGGCCAGCATGACCGCCGAGCGCCGTCCTGCAAGCCCGCGCACCGCATCCCCCGTTGCCGGATCGCCGGGAAGGAAGACGGGAAGCAGCTTCACTTTGCCCAGGCGCATGATGGAATACGGAGTGAGCGGCGGCAGAAAGTTGTCCTCGTCCGTCTCGGGAAGCATCGACAGCGCGACGGCATGGGCGGAATGCAGATGCACCACCGCGCCGGTGCCGCTGCGCGTGTCGTAGAATGCCGTGTGCAGCGGCATCTCCTTGGTCGGCTTGTCGCCGTCGACCAGACGGCCACCGGCGTCGAAGCGGCTGAGCCGCGCCGGGTCGAGGCGCCCGAAGCTGGTGCCGGTTGGCGAAACCAGCAGGCCGCCATCGGCCGTGCGGGCCGAGAGGTTGCCGGTGGAGCCGCCGGTCAGGCCGCGGTCGAACATGGATTTCGCCAGCGAGCAGATCTGCTCGCGCAGACGGGCTTCTTCGCTCATGACGCCTCCAGTTTTGCCAAGGCATCGCAGAAGAAGCTCTCCGAGCCGAAATTTCCAGATTTGAGGGTGAGCGCCATGGGCTGGCCCTCCGAGACGCAATAGGTCCATGGCACGCCCGGCGCGATCTCGCGGCCGATGTCCAGCCGTTCGACGCCGAGCGCCCTGGTGACAGCGCCCGACGTTTCTCCACCGGCAACCACGAAGCGCCGTGCGCCCAGATCACGCGCCGCGACGGCGGCGGCGGCAAGCGCGGCCTCGACGACCTCGCCGGCTCCGGCCACGCCAAGCACACTCTGCGCCGCCTGGACTTCGTCGGGCTCCGCGGTGGCATAGACCATCGGCGCCCTGGCGAGGTCCTGTTGCGCCAGCCAGTCGAGGGCCGCCTGCGGTCCCGACCGGGACAGCATCACCGGATCGAGCTTGAAGGCCGGCGCCCCGCTCCCGGCATAGGCGGCAACCTGCGCCCGCGTCATCGCCGAACAGCTACCGGAGAGCACCACCGCCGCCGAATCGGGCTTGGCCCTTGCCGCCCGCGCGGCATCGCCGGCGAGCAGGCCTTGCCCGATATAGAGGGCCGGCAGCGGCATCGCCAGCGCCGAACCGCCGGTCAACAGCGGCATGTCCACACAGGCCGCGGTGATCGCCTGCAGGTCGCCGTCGCTCACCGCATCGATGACGACATGCGCCACGCCGTCGCGCCCCAGCCGCGCCAGTTCGGCCTTCACCGCATCGGCGCCCCGCGCCACCGCCAGCCGGTCGACCAACCCGACGGGCCGGCTGACCTGCGGCGCCAGAAGCCGCGTCAGGTCGGAATCGCGCATCGGCGTCAGCGGGTGATCCTTCATCGGGCTCTCGGCGAGCGGCTGGCGCCCGACGAAGAGGTTGCCCATGAACACCGCGCGGCCGTTTTCGGGAAAGGCCGGGCAGTAGATCGTCTGGTCGGTGCCGAGTTCGGCCATCAGCGCCTCGGCCACCGGACCGATATTCCCCTTCGGTGTCGAATTGAAGGTCGAGCAATATTTCCAGAAGAAGCGGGTCGCCCCCGCCGCGCGCAGCCAGGCGAGAGCGGCGCGCGCACCGGCCACCGCCTCGGCTACCGGTGCGGTTCGCGATTTCAGCGCGATCACCTCGATCGGCGCCGCCTCCGCCGGTGGCGCGTCGGAGACGCCGATCCGTAGGCTGACCTCAACGCCGCTGCGCGCCAGAAGCCCGGCTAGGTCCGTCGCCCCGCTGAAGTCATCTGCGATGCAGCCGAGAACCGTCATTCCGCACGCGCCTCGCCCGCCAGTTCGGCACCGATGACTTCCTGCTGTATGTCGGGACTGACCAACCTGACGTCCCGTGAAAGCTGGGCGGCCAGCTTGAACGCATTCTTGGTCGCACCCGTATTGGCGATGCCGCGGCCGGCAATGTCATAGGCTGTGCCGTGTGCGGGGGTCGCGATCCAGAACGGGAAGCCGCCGATCAACGTCACGCCCCGGTCGAAGCCGATCAGCTTCATCGCGATCTGGCCCTGGTCGTGATACATCGACAGCACCACGTCGAACTCTCCCCTGGCCGCACGCATATAGACGGTGTCGGAGGGGATGGGACCTTTCACGTCGATCTGCAGCTCAATGGCGCGAGCGATCGCCGGCGCGATGATCTCCTCTTCTTCGTGGCCGAAATTGCCGCCATCGCCGGCATGCGGATTGAGCGCGGCGACGGCGATCCTTGGCCGCAGCCTGCCCGTGCCGCGCATCGTCTCGTCCGTCAGGCGGATGCGCTTCACGATGAGGTCTTCCGTCAGGATTCCCGCCACCTCGCGCAGGGGCACGTGACTGGTGACCCGTGCGTTCCAGATCTCGTCCAGCACGTTGAATTCGGAGCCCTCCGCGTCGCTATTGAGAACCGACTGGATGAAGCCGATTTCATCGACATAGGTCGGCAGCGCCATGCGCATCGAATGTTTGTTGAAGGGCGTGTAGCAGACGGCGCTCGCCGCGCCGCGGGCACAGATCCTGAGCGCGGCGCCGAAATTGTCGAGCGCCGCGGCGCCGGTCGTTTCGTCTCCTTGGCCCGCCTTCACCGCATGGGCGTCGATGTTGCGCCTGTCGACGAGCGCCACATCCTGCGGCCTATCGGGATTCCAGTCGGGCACGTCCAGGGTCAGACCGGCCTGGGCGGCGCCGGCATCGAGTTGCCGCCTGTCGCCGATCACGATGTACCGCGCCTCCTGCACGACCGTCGCGTCCGACAGCACCTTGGCCGCTAACTCGCCGCCAATTCCCGCGGCGTCTCCCAAGGCAAGCGCGAGTGTCGGTAGGGGGTATGCGGTCATCGAAAAAAATCCTTGCCAGCTCTGGTAAATCACATAATGTATACGATATGCTGCATGCGCAACACAAAACTTCGGGAAATTCTCAGTCCGGCGTTCTGCGGTTCGAAGGGATTGAGAAGCACTTCGGCGGCGTTTACGCGCTGCGGGGCGTCTCGCTCGAAGTGCGTCCAGGCGAGGTCGTTGCGCTTCTCGGCGAGAACGGCGCCGGGAAGTCCACGCTCATAAAAGTGCTTGGCGGTATCTTCCGCCCCAGCGCTGGCGAAGTGCGCATCGGCGACACACCCTATGTCCACATGCCCGGTCGGCTGCACCATCGCCAGCCCGTCGCCTTCATTCACCAGGACCTGGGCCTCATCGAATGGATGTCGGTGGCCGAGAACATGGCGCTGGCCATCGGCTATGCGCGCAAGGGCGGACGGATCGACTGGGCCGAGACGCGGCGCGTGGCCGAGCAGGCATTGACGCTGGTCGACGCCGACTTTCCGGCGACGGCCCGGGTCTCCAGCCTGACGCGGACGGAGAAGTCCCTGGTTGCGATCGCGCGCGCCTTGGCGGTCGAGTGCGATTTCCTGATCCTCGACGAGCCGACGGCGAGCCTGCCGATGGACGAGGTCGAGCGGCTCTTCTCGGCCCTCCGGCCGCTCAAGGACCGCGGCGTCGGCATCATCTACGTCTCGCACCGGCTCGATGAGGTGTTCCGCATCGCCGACCGCGTCGTGGTCCTACGCGACGGCGCGACGGTCGGCGCGCGCAACGTGGCCGAGACGACGCCCGACGAGCTGGTGCAGCTCATCGTCGGCGGCAAGACCCGCGAACTCGTCCGACCCGAGGTACGCGACGGAACGCTGGCCCTCGACGTTCGCGAGCTTCAGGTGAACGGTGCCAGCCCGGTCTCCTTCGAGGTCCGGCATGGCGAGCTCGTCGGCCTGGTCGGCCTGCGCGGCGCCGGCCACGAGGATGTCGGCCGCACCTTCTTCGGCCTGACCGATTTCACCGGTCTGGTGGTGATGGACGGGGCGGAGCACGACTTGTCGACGCCCCAGACCGCGCTCGATTCAGGTTTCGGCTTCATCGCCCGCGATCGCGTGACCGAATCCATCGCGCCGGGCCTCGCCATTCGCGAGAATTTCTTCATCAATCCGGCGATCCACAATCGCCGTCTTTTCTCGTTCCAGCGCGCGAAGACCGAAGCCCGGAAATCCGAGGTGATCGGCCGCAGCGTCGGCCTTTCGCCCAATGATCCGTCGCTGCCCATCGAGGCGCTCTCGGGCGGCAACCAGCAGAAGGTCGTCGTCGGCCGCTGGATCGGGACGGGGCGCAAGTTTCTCGTCGCCGAGGACCCGACCGCAGGCGTCGACGTCGGCGCCAAGACCGAGATCTACAACCTGCTTTACGAGGCGCTCGAATCCGGGATGGGCGTCCTCGTCGTCTCGACCGATTTCGAGGAGGTCGCGCATATCTGCCATCGCGCACTGGTCTTCAACCGCGGCGCGATCGTCAAGGAATTGAGCGGAGACGAGCTGACAACGGAATCGCTGATCAGCGCCGCATCGACCAGCGAATCCATCTGAGGGGACTGAGGAAGGGGATGAATGCAATCCATTGAATCGAACGCGCTCGAACCGACAAAGGACGAGCTTGCCGGCATGTCGATGGGCGAAAGGCTGATTCGGCTCACGCCGGTCTATGGCCTGGTCATCCTCACCTTCGTCCTCATCGTGCTCTTCTCAGTTCTCCTGCCGAACACCTTCCCGACGATGCTGAACCTGCGCGCGATCCTGTCGGACAAGTCGATCATCGCGCTTTTGTCGCTGGCCGCCATGATCCCCATGGCGGCGGGCCGGATCGACCTGACGGTCGGCTACGGCATCGTCATCTGGCACATCCTGGCGATCTCGCTGCAGACGCTGTTTGGCATCCCCTGGCCGCTGGCGGTGCTGATCGTACTCGCCCTCGGCGCGTTCGTCGGCTTCCTAAACGGTCTTCTGGTCGAAGTCGCCAAGATCGATTCCTTCATCGCCACGCTCGGGACGGGAACGGTTCTGTATGCGCTGGCGCTCTGGCACACCGGCGGCCGCCAGATGGTCGGTGCGCTGCCGACCGGCTTCTACGCCATCAGCGGCACCTTCGTGTGGGGCGTGCCGATCACCGCGTTCTATGTCCTTGCCATCTCCGTCGCGCTTTGGATCATGCTCGAATACACCCCCATCGGCCGTTACCTCTACGCGATTGGGGCCAATCCGCGCGCGGCGGAGCTGAACGGAATCCCGATCCGGAAGTTCGTCGTCGGCGCATTCATCACCTCCGGCACGATGACGGCTCTGACCGGCGTTCTCCTCGCCTCGAAACTGCGCATCGGCCAGGCAAGCGTCGGGCTTGAGTTCCTGCTGCCCGCCCTTGTCGGCGCCTTCCTCGGCTCGACCACGATCAAGCCGGGGCGTGTCAACGTCTGGGGCACCATCACTGGCGTCGCCATCCTGGCGGTGGGCATTGCCGGCATTCAGCAATTCGGCGGCTCGTTCTGGGTTGAGCCGATGTTCAACGGTCTGACGTTGCTGATCGCGATCGGCATCGCAGGCTATGCGCAGCGCCGGAAAGGTGCGGCGCATAGGTGACTTCAACCAACCATAAGGAGGAACTGCCCATGCTTAACCGAGTCTTCCGTGCCGCCATTCTGGCGACCGGCCTGATCGTCGTTGCCGGGGGGGCCTATGCCGACTCGATGAGCGATGCGAAAGCGCTGCTCGCCAAGTACGCCGAGCGCGTCACCACCTGGGACGGCCCGACGACCGGTCCCCAGGCCGCCGCAAGCAAGACCATCGCCGTGCTCGCCGGCGACATGAAGAATGGCGGCATCCTCGGCGTCGTGAACGGCGTCCAGGAGGCGGCCAAGGTCATCGGCTGGAACGTCCGCGTGCTCGATGGTGCCGGCTCCGTCCAGACCCGCACCGCGATCTTCGACCAGGCCATGGCGCTGAAGCCCGATGGCATCGCCATTCTCGGCTTCGACGCGGTCGAGCAGCAGGTCGGCGTCAAGGCTGCCCAGGCAGCGGGCATTCCGCTGGTCAGCTGGCATGCCGGTCCGAAGGTCGGCCCCGATCCCGATAGCGGCATCTTCACAAACGTCACCACCGATCCCATGCTGGTTTCCAAGGCGGCCGCCGATTGGGCCTATATCGACGCCAAGGGTCATCCCAAGGTGGTGATCTTCACGGATAGCTGCTGCGCAATCGCCATCGCCAAGGCCGATCGCATCAAGCAAGAGATCCAGGCCCTGGGTGGCGAAGTGCTCGAATATGTCGACACCCCGATCGCCGACACCTCGAACCGCATGCCGACGCTGACCACGGCGCTCCTTCAGCGCTATGGCGCCAAGTGGACGCATTCGATCGCCATCAACGACATTTACTTCGACTTCATGGGGCCGAGCCTGGCCGCTGCCGGCATCGGTGGCACGGATCATCCCATCGCCGTGGCCGCCGGTGACGGATCGGAAAGCGCCTATCAGCGCATTCGTACCGCCCAGTATCAGGCCGTGACGGTCGCCGAGCCGCTGAACCTTCAGGGCTGGCAGCTGATCGACGAACTGAACCGGGCCGTCCAGGGCGACGCGGCATCGGGCTATGTCGCGCCGTTTCACGTCGTGACCGCCGCCAACATCGACTACGATGGCGGCAAGAACAACGTGTTCGATCCCGAGAACGGCTATCGGGACCAGTACCGCAAGATCTGGGGCAAATAAGAGCCTGCGCCTTCCGGGGGGCGGTGCGCGCATTGCCCCCCGACCAAATTCAGCATGGGTCGTTTCGTGACACAAACTTTGATGCTCGTTGAAAAGAGCGACCACCGGATCAGTTGGTACGATGTCGAGACCGGCGCGCCCGTTGGACATCCGGTTGCACTTCCCGATTTTCCCCATGAATTCGTCGTCGATGCCGAGGACCGCTACGCATATGTCGGGCACTATGGCGTCAAGACCTCCGCCCTGGAGGGCACCGAGGGCCGCTCGGTCATCGTCATCGACATCGCCGCACAGAAAGTCGTGCACACGTATGACACGGGTGAGCATGCGCGACCACACGGGATCGGGCTTGACGATGAGGGTCGGCTCTATGTTCTTTCGGAATTCACGGCCCACATGCTCGTCAAGGAGAACCCACGCGCCTTCGATCAAGGCTGGGACCACGTGACGCCGACCGGGGGCGCAAAATCACACCTGTTCACACTGACCGGCGATGGACACACGTGCTATTCCATGAACCTCGTCTCGGGCGACGTGACCGTATTCGATCCATATGATGCCGCGGTCGCGCCGGTTTCAATAAAGACCGGCGCGAAGCCTGAAGGTCCCTTCTTGACGCGAGACGGGCGGACACTTTACGTGGCCAATCGTGGGTCCGGCACCGTTTCCGTCGTAGATACTGGAACCAAGACCATCGTCCGCAGCTTCAAGGCGGCACCGGATTGTTGCCGGATTTACTACGACGGCAAGCGCAACCGGCTCCTGACGATCAACTATCTCGACAAGTCGCTCAGCGTTTTTGACGAGCCGACAGGACGCGAGATCCACCGCCACAAGATGCCTGCCGTTGCGCTTGCCATGAATGTTGATGCGGCAGAAGCTTTTGCCTACATCGCGATCGATTGTGAGCAGGTACAGCGGATTAGCCTGGACAGCTTTGATGTCGTTCGTGCGCTCGAGACCGGTAGGGAACCCGATGTCATGCATGTGTTGCCGGACGGCTACTATGCGTAAGTCCGATGCATTTGACATCAAACGGCCGCGATGCTCGCCGGATTTTGCATGGTGGCGGCGCAGCGCATGCGCGGCGTCGCGCGGTGGCACGCGGGGAGCCAGCAAAGGGCCCGAAGAGTGAAGGAACTGGAAAGCACGGAAACCGACCTGATAGCGCGCCACCCGCTACACGAGATTGTTGCGGGGCGTATCCGGGATCTGATCATCGAAGGCAGGCTGGCGCCGGGCGACGAGGTCAGCGAGCCACGACTCTGCGATCTTCTCGGCGTCTCCCGTACGCCTATACGCGAAGCCGTTCGGACTTTGGCTGGTGAGGGGTTGATCGTCCTTCGCCCCAGCCGGAGCACCGTTGTGCGGCAGTTCACGCCGGAAGAAGTGCATGACATGCTGGAGGTGATCGCCGAACTCGAGGCTCTGGCTGCGCGAAAGGCGTGTGAGAGCGCAAGCGACGCACAGATCGCGGCGATAACCGCGGCGCATGAGCAGATGATGCGCTATTTCGAGGCGAAGGACCGGCTTCCCTACTACAAGCTCAACCAGCAGATCCACTCGATGATCGTCGAGGCGGCGGGCAACAAGGCATTGGCAGAGGTGCATAGCCTGCTTCAGGCGCGCATGAAGCGCATTCGCTATGAGGGCCACAGTGGGCCGGACAGGTGGACTCAAGCCGCCGAGGAGCACACCAAGATCATAGAGGCACTCCGAGCACGAGATGCCAAAGCCGTCGCCAAAGGAATGCGCACGCACATACAGAACACCTGGCTGCGTATAAAGGACGATATCCCCGTGCACGCGCCGAAGTAATTCGTCAGCCGGGGCGGCTGGCGAACAATGAAGAATCAGCCCGACAAACGGGCCCATACGAATTCGGTCAACCGTGAGAAAGCATTGCCGCCGTTTTCTTATCGGCTGCGTCAGCGTGCCGATCTCGTCCCTGAGCACGTCCGCTCGAAAGCCCATATCACCCCGCCGCCAGCGCCGAAACGCCGTGGCCGACCACCAGGAAAGAAACCCGACGATCAAACCAGCGTCTGATGCCAGCGCTCGATCTTGCCCTGGGTCATCGGGTGATAAGGTGTGCCACGGACGTGATCCATGTCCTGGCCGCCGAGCCATTTGGCGTGGTCGACCGAGACATAGCTCGAACCGTCGTCCGACACGAGCCGGGGCCGGTGCACGACCGTGCCCCGGTCCAATCCCGATGCTTTCAGCGCCAAGTCGAGGGTGGCAGTAACGTCTTCGGCCTATCTCCGCGATGTCCTCGCCCACATCGCGGATCGGCCCAGTGCACGCAGGCTGCCGGGCCGTGCCTTCACTGGGTCCCGATGGTGCGCGGCGTGAGCCCCATGGCGCGCAGATGCACTGCTTCCTGCTTCAGCACATCCAGATAACGGGCGTGGTTCCGCTGGCTGTCCTCGCGCGGGGCGACGATGCACAGCGTGGCAACGCAGCGGTCGTCCTCGTCATGGACCGGAACGGCGAAGCAGTGGGTGAAGCTGTCGACGATGCTGTCGAAGGTGAAGGCGCCTTCGCGCCGGGCCTGATGCACCTCGGCGAGGAAGGCCCCCGGCTCGAGCCGGCTTCCATCGGGCAGGGTGAAATCGTCGTTGGGAATGAAATCGCAGATTTCCGCGTCGCTCATGTGGGCGACCAGCAGGCGGCCGGAGGCGGTCCACGGAATCGGCACCAACTGGCCGACGTCGGATGAGATGCGAAAGGGGCGCGAGCCCTCCTTCATGCGCACCACCGTGTATTTGTCGCCATCGAGCATGCAGAACTGCGCCGTCTCGCTGGTCGCCTCGACCACCCGCTCCAGCATACCGTCACACTCGTGCATGAAGTTGAAGTGGTCCTCATATGCCGCCCCGAGGAAATAGAGCTTGCGCCCGAGGAAGACACGCCCCCCGGCGCCGGCTGGCTCAAGAATTCCGTTCTGTAGCAAGAGCCTCACGACCTCGTAGACCGAGGAGCGTGGTGCGCCGATATGCAAGGAAATCTCGTTCGGATTCGCCGCCTCGCGGTTCAGCCGCAGGAAGTCGAGAATCGCGAAAGCGCGATCGAGGCCGCGTGTTCGTTTGGCCTCCTGCTCTGCCTTGACCACGTGCATGACACCTCCTGATGCAATCAATGCGCCGACTCCCACGTACCCAGAATTGCTGCGTCCAGCAAGAAAGCTCCTCGCCGGCCGGCTGTCACAATGGATCGACACGCCCGCTTGCAGGCCCACAAAAATGGAATATAGTCGCCGCGTCCAGTATTTCGACGGCATGTCTGTTATTATGGACATACGGCAAAGCTTGCCCCTTGGCAAGCTGGATGAAACAGGGGAACGGACGATGAAAACCGCATTCTTCAAGGAAGTAACGAGGCGGGCCGCGCTGACCGGCCTCGGCGTCGGCATCATGCTGCTCGGTGCCTCGATGGGCGATGCCTATGCGGCGTCGAAATGTGTCACCGGCACGCACGAGGCGCCCTACACGATCGGCTGGGCCAACATCTATTCCGTGCCGACCTGGATGAAGCAGACCCAGGGCACGATCGAGGATGAGGTTGCCACGTTGAAGAAGGAGGGGCTCGTGAAGAGCCTCATGATCACCGACGCGCAGGGCAATGCGCAGACCCAGATCCAGCAGATCCAGTCGATGATCGATGCCAAGCTTGACGCGATCATCGTCGAGGCCGGCTCATCGACGGCGCTCAACCGCGTCATCGCCGATGCCTGTTCCAAGGGCATTGCCGTCCTCAACTTCGACAGCCTCGTCGACACCAACGAACTGACCGCCAAGATCAACACGAACTCGGAAGAGTGGGGCAAGCAGGCGGCTCAGTGGCTGGTCGAACAGCTCGGCGGCAAGGGCAAGATTATCATCATGAACGGCCCGGCCGGCGTTTCGGTCAGCGATGACCGGCGCAAGGGCGCTCAGCCGGTACTCGACGCCAACAAGGGCATCCAGGTCATCACCGAGACCAACACCGAATACAACGTCGCCCCCGCCCAGGAGGCGATGTCCAACCTGCTCTTCTCGAATCCCGAGATCGACGGCGTTCTCTCTCTCGGCGGCGCCCTTTCCGCCGGCTCGGTGCTCGCCTTCGAGCGTCAGGGCCGCGCGCTTGTGCCGACCACCGGCGAGAACTACCGGCAGTTCCTCGAGCTGTGGAAGAAGTACAACATGAAGGGCTGGGCCACCATGCAGCCGAACTGGCTGGGTGCGTTGTCCGTCTATGCTGCCGTCAAGGCACTGCAGGGCCAGGACATTCCGGCCTATGTGAAGGTGCCGCTGCCGGTCATCAACGACGCCAATCTCGACAGCTATCTGGCGCGTGCCGACAAGTTCCCGGCCGACGGCTACATCTATTCGGACTACAACCAAGCACTGTTCGACAAGCTGCTCGCTCAGTAGTCATCTGAGGCCTGAGTTGCGAAAGTGAGCGCAATGACGGACTTCGCACCCCTGGCAGAAGCCAGGACCGTGTCGAAGAAGTTCTTCGGCAATACCGTGCTGAAGGATGTGAACATTGCGCTCACTCCGGGTCGCATTCACGCGCTGCTCGGTGAGAACGGCGCCGGCAAATCGACCCTCATCAATCTGCTGTCCGGCGTGTTCCCGCCGGACAGTGGCGAAGTCATCATCGACGGTGAGCCCGTCCATCGCTTCTCGCCCGCCGATGCGCGTGGACGCGGTATCGCCGTGGTCCAGCAGGAACTGAGCCTGACGGCGGGCCTGTCGATCGCCGAAAATATCGGCCTCGGGGCCTATCCGCGGCGCCTCGGACTGATCGATTACAATGCTCTTCTGCGCCAGGTGCGCGAGGTCTGCGACCTCGTCGGCCTCGCCGAGCCGCCCGACATGCCGGTCGAGAAGCTGCCCCTCGGCCGCCAGCAGATGGTCGAGATCGCCAAGGCGCTCTTCCGAAAGCCGCGCATCCTGATTCTCGACGAGCCGACCTCGTCGCTGTCGGCGCACGAAGTCCATATTCTCTTCGATCTCATCCGCCGCCTGCGCGACGAAGGTGTGGCACTTCTGTTCATTTCCCACCGGCTGAACGAGGTGCGCTCGCTCTGCTCCCATGTGACGGTCCTGAAGGACGGCGCCGTCACCGCCGATCAGCCGCTCGCCGGCGTCGACGCCCAGGGACTCGTCCGCCTGATGGTCGGCCGCGATGCCGGCAGCCTGTTCCCGCCTCATGGTGGCGTGGCGCCCGGCGAGGAGCGCATCCGGGTCAAGGGCTTCCGGGCCCGCATGGTCCACGATCTCGATTTTCAGGCTCGCGCCGGCGAAATCGTCGGCATTGGCGGCCTGGTCGGCCAGGGACAGGAGGATTTTCTGCTCGGCCTCTACGGCGCCCTTTCAGCCTCGGCGGAAAGCGCCGTCATCTGCGGGCACAACGGAATCCTCCCCAATGTCGAGGCGGCCAATGACGCTGGCGTCGCCTATGTCCCGGCCGACCGCAAGCGCGAAGGGCTGGTGCTGCCCCACTCCATCGCCTCTAACCTTCTTCTGCCCTCGCTCAACCGGTTGACCCGGTATGGCCTGCGCGACAGCACTCGCGAACGCAGCCTCGTGCGCGAGCTGGCTGAGAGGCTGACCATTATGGGCGATACTGCGCGACCCGTCCGCGCGCTGTCCGGCGGCAACCAGCAGAAGGTCGCGCTTGCCAAGTGGCTGCCGCTGGAGCCGGCCGTGCTTCTGCTCAACGACCCGACACGCGGCGTCGATATCGAGACGCGTCGTGAGATCTATCTCATGCTTCGCGGCTTCGCCGCCGAAGGCAAGCTGGTGATCCTGCTCAGCACCGACACGCCCGAACTGGTCCATCTGTGCGACCGCGTCGTCGTATTCAGCGAGGGTCGCGCGGTGGCGACACTGGAAGGCGACCGCCTCTCCGAAGAAGCGATCGTCGGCGCCGCCATGGGCGTTGATCCAGACGAGGATGCCGCCTGATGTCGTTCCTTTCGAGCACCCTTTACTGGGCTGTGCAGCGGCACCGCAACAGCGGCCTCGGCGGTCTCTATCTCGTCGTCCTTGCCTTCATCCTGATCTACCTGTGGCAGTTCCCCGGCGTCGCGAGCATCAGCGGATTCGCCAAGTTCACCCAGAACTGGTTTCCGCTCGCTCTGGTCACCATGGCGCAGGCACTGCTCATGTTGGGTGGCGGAATAACACTGGCCATCGGACCGTTGGTCAGCCTCGGCGCAGTGATTGCGGCCACCACCATGGCGGGGCCGTTCGGACTGTTCGGCGGCATCGTTTCCGTCGTGATGGTCGGGCTCGCCATCGGTGCGCTGACCGGCATCATTGTCGCCCGCCTTGGCCTGCCGGCGATCATCGTGACGCTGGCAGGCTCCTTCATCATCGGCGGCATTGCGCTGCTCATCCTGCCGCGGCCGGGCGGCTACATTCCGCCGTGGTTCTCCAACCTGCTGGCCGGCGACCAACCGGTCGCCTTCCTCCTGCTCGTCGTCATCCTGATTGGCTGGAAGCTCTATCTGGCGACGCCAATCGGACTTGGCATCTATGCCGCGGGTGAAAACCCGGTCGGTGCCTTCCGCTCTGGCGTCCCGGTCGAGAAGGTGAACATCGCCGCCTTCGCGCTCTCCGGCCTGCTCACCGCTCTCGCCGGCCTCTTCGTTGCCGCCCAGACCGGCTCGGGCGATCCGGTGATCGGCGATCCGTTCACGCTCAACTCGATCGCCGGCGCCGTGCTCGGCGGCGTCGGCTTCCTCGGCGGACGCGGCACCATGCGCGGCGCCATCCTGGGCAGCCTGCTCCTTTCGGTCATCATCAACGTCATGTTCTTCCTGGGCTTCCCACCGGTGGCCCAATACGTGGCGCAGGGAATCATCATCGTAGCCGCGGTCGCCCTGCCGGAGTTCATCGGCCGTTGGAGGCGCGCATGAGTGCGCTCCGCACCATGCTGAGGGAACTGCTGCGCCGCCCGCCGCTGCTCACCCTGCTTCTGGTGGTGCTGGTCTGGATCGTCGCCGGCGTAACGCTGCGCGGCTTCGGCTCTTACGGCCACCTGCGTTACATGCTGGAGCTTGCCGCCATCATCGGCGTGGTCGCGGCCGGCCAGACGCTCGTCATCCTCGTCGGCGGCATCGACCTTTCAGTCGGCGCAGTGATGACCGTCACCTCGATCATCCTGCCGCTGATCTCCCCTGCCTGGGACCAGACCGGTCTTGTCGGCGTCATCCTGACATTGGCCATCGCCGCCTTCATCGGCCTCGTGAACGGCGCTGGCTCGACCTATTTGCGCGTGCCGCCGATCATCATGACGCTGGCCATGGCGACCCTGCTCAAGGGCCTGCTGGTTCTGGTCGCCGGCGGCAGCGCGATTTCGGTCAACAGCCCCGCCGTCATCTGGATGGGCTCGGCCCGGCCGTTCGGCATCTCGGCGTCGATCGTCATCTGGGTGATCGTCTCCGCCGTGGCCCTTCTCATCATCCATCGCATGCCAGCCGGCGCCCGCATGTTGGCGCTCGGCGCCAATCCGGTGGCCACCGAGCTTTCTGGCGTCAATGTCCACGCCACCTGGCTGACGCTTTTCTCGCTGTCGGGCTTCTTCGCGGGTCTCGCCGGCCTGCTCATCCTCGGCATGAACCGCCAGGGCTATGTCGGCATCGGCGATCCCTACCTGATGACCTCGATTGCTGCCGTCGTGCTCGGCGGCACGTCGATCCTCGGCGGGCGCGGCACCTATGCCGGCACGATCCCTGGCGCGATCCTGCTGGTCACCGCGACCGCGCTCATCACCGTCATCAACGCGTCGGCAGGCTGGCGGTCGATCATGCTGGGCACCCTGATCATGGCGATCCTGCTCATCTCGGGGCGTGAAGCGCGGCAATGACCGATCTCTATGCCGGTCCCGTCATCGACCCGCATCACCATCTGTGGGACCTGTCGCTGAAACGGCACCCTTGGCTGACGGATAGCCGGCCGGTCGGCGAGGACGACATGGTCTTCGGCAGCATCAATGCCATCCGCCGCGATTACGGCGTGGCCGAATATCTGGCGGACGCCGAAGGGCAGAACATCGTCGCCACCGTCCATATCGAGGCGGGCTGGGCGGAAGACCATCTGGCGGAGGAGAGCCCCTGGCTTGCCGCGCTGGACCGCAAAAGCGGCGTCGCCCGGCGCCATGTCGCGCGCGTGCCGCTGTGCGACCCCGAGTCGGCGCGGCTATTGGAGCGGGAAGCGGCCGACCGCAATTGCGTCGGCATCCGCGATATCGTCGCCTGGCATCCCGACCCGGCCAAGAGCTTCACACACCAATCCGACCTGATGGACGATCCCGCCTGGCGCGCCGGGCTGAAGGAACTGACCCGCCTCGGTCTGGTCTTCGACCTGATGCTCTATCCCTGGCAGATGGCGGATGCGGCGCGGCTGGTCGCGAATTTCCCCGGCACGCTCTTCGCCGTCAATCATTGCGGCAGCCCGGCCGACCGCAGCGCCGAGGGCATGGCTCTGTGGCGTGCTGGCCTTGCCGAACTTGGCCGCGCCGACAATGTCGCGATCAAGATTTCCGACCCGGTCGCCTATGACAATGACTGGACGCTCGACAGCCTGCGCCCGGTCGTCGAGCACTGCATCACCTGCTTCGGCAGCCGCCGAGCGATGTTCGGCAGCGACTTTCCGGTGACCGGGCTGCACGCCACCTTCGCCGAAATCTACGACGCTTTCCGTCGCATCGTCGGAGCGATGAGCCGCGAAGAACAGCACGACCTCTTCTTCGCAACCGCCAACCGCATCTATCGCGTCGGTCTCACCGACGACGGCACGCCGCAGGAGAAACGGGCCCATGGCGCAGCTTGATCTCTTCGGCAGCGACGCTGCCACGCTCGTCGACGATCGCATTCGCGGCTTTCCCGCTGGCCATGCGCCGTTGCCGCTCGGCGAGATCGGCCGCCAGGGCTGGAAGCCCTATGATGGCGTCATGTCGCTGCCGCTGATTACCCTCGACCGCGCGGCCTTCGACGCCAATGTGCGGCTGATGATGCGCTATGTCGACAGCCACGGCGTCGCCATCGCGCCGCATGGCAAGACGCCCATGTCGCCGGTCCTGGCCGCGCGCCTCGTCGAGGCCGGAGCCTGGGGCACGACCGTCGCCGATATCCGCCAGGCCTCGGTGATGCTTGATGCCGGCTTGAGCCGCCTCATCATCGCCAATGAGATCGGCGGGCCGGCAGCCGGCGTGCGGCTCGCGGCCATGCTGGCGCACCACCGCGACGCCGAAATCCACATCTTCGCCGACTCCGTCGGCCTCGTGGAATCGCTTGCCGCCGCCTGGGCCGCGCGCAACGACCTGCCGCCGCTCGGCATTCTGGTCGAGGTCGGTGGCGCCCGCGCCGGTGCGCGCTCGCTGGCCGCTGCGACCGCGATCCTCGACGCCGCGCTGGCGGCCGAAACGCCCACGTTCCGCGTCTCCGGCATCGCCTCCTATGAGGGAACGCTCGCGGGCCCCGACGCCGCGGAAACGCAGTCGCGCATTGCCAATCTGATGACGCTCACCGCCGAACTCACTCGACTGGTGCGGCGGCGCGTTGGCGCCGAGCGCCCGCTCGTCGTGACCGCCGGCGGATCGGTGTTCTTCGATCTGGTGGTCAAGGCGCTGAAGCCGGTGCTTGCGGGCGATAGCCGGGCCACGCTGGTGCTGCGCAGCGGCGCCATCTTCTTCTATGACCACGGCGTCTATGTGCGCGGGCTGACGGCGCTCGACGCCCGCAGCGGCTTCGAGATTGACGGCCAGGTGGAGTCGGCCGTCCATGCGTTCCGGCCGGCGCTGCGCGTGTGGGCCGAGGTGCTGTCGCGTCCCGAGCCGGGGCTGGCCATCGCCGGCATGGGCCTGCGCGATGCGGCCATCGATCAGGGCCTGCCGCAACCGCTGGCGCTCTATCGCGGCGGCGCACGCCTGCACGCGCTGGACCATGCCGCCGTCAGCAAGCTCAACGACCAGCATGCCTTCGTCGAGATCGGCGAAAGCGCGGACATTCGCATCGGCGACGTGATCGAGTTTGGCCTGTCGCATCCCTGCACCTGCCTCGACCGCCACACGATGCTTTACGAGATCGACGGCAACCACACCGTCATTGCGGCTCTTCCGAGCAGCTTCGGCTGACCGGCGAAACCCCTGAAGACCTGAAAAGCAGAGGAATGAACATGATCACGCGCTACCAGAAGGGCTCCCGGATGAGCCAGGCCGTCAGCCACAACGGTCTTGTCTACATTGCGGGCCAGGTCGCCAACGACAGCAGTGTCGGCATCGAGGGACAGACCCGTAGCGTGCTCGGCAAGATCGAGGCTCTTCTGAAGGAAGCCGGCACCGACAAGTCGAAGCTGCTCGCCGTCAATATCTTCCTGCCGGCGATCGGCGATTTCGATGCCATGAACGCGGTCTACGATGCCTGGATCGATCCGCAGAACCCGCCGGCGCGCGCCTGCGTCGAAGCGCGTCTGGCGATTCCCGATCTGCGTGTCGAAATGACCGCCATCGCCGCTTTATAGGGACGACGCGGGGACGCCTGCCGGGCGGCTGGCAGGACCAATGAGGAACCCAGCATGCATACCGGCTTCATCCACTCGATCGATTTTTCCGCCGACGGAAAGCAGACGGGCCACCTCTCCGTTCCCTTTTCGGTGGATCGGTCGCCCTACTTTCAGGTCAAGATTCCCATTGCGCGCTTTCGCAGGGGTGAAGGACCGAGCCTCCTGCTGATGGCCGGCAATCACGGCGACGAGTATGAGGGTGAACTGCAACTCGCGCGCCTCATCCGCAAGCTGGATGTCGCCTCCATGCACGGTTCGATCACCATCCTGCCGGCGACCAACACACCGGCGGTGATGGCGGCGACGCGCTGCTCGCCGCTGGACGGCGGCAACCTCAACCGCGCCTTTCCGGGCGATCCTTCGGGCGCGCCAACAGCGCGGCTCGCCTGGTTTCTCGAGCACGATCTCTTTCCCCGCCACGAAGTCGTCTTCGACATTCATTCCGGCGGCACCTCCATGGCGCACCTGCTCACCACGCTGATCGAGCGCCAGGCGGGCGAAGCACGTTTCCGGCGCGCCCTTTCGCTCATGCGCGCCATGAAGCCCGCTTACGCCTTCATCGCCGACAACGGGCCGGCGGCGCCGACCAGCATGGGCGCAGCCGCGCGCGCAGGAGCGATCGGCGTTTCCGGCGAATTCGGTGGTGGCGGCACCGTGACGCCCGAAATCGATGGCTTTTACTGCCCAGGCGATCGACAACCTGCTGATCGCGCTGGGCATCGTGGACGCTCCAGTGCTCACTCCCGGCCTGGAGCGCCCACAACCCGCTCTTCAGCTACTCTCCCTGTCACGGCACAGCCAAGGCATCTATGCCATCCGCCGCGGCTGGTTCGAGCCGGCCGTTGCGCTCGGCACCCGGGTTGCCGCCGGCGACCTCGCCGGCTGGTATCATGATCTCGAGCGCATCGAGGATGCCGAGCAGCCGCTGCATTTTGCCGAGAGCGGCATCGTGATCTCCGAGCGCCTGCATTGCGACAGCCAGGCCGGCGACTGCCTGATTCAGGTCGCCGAGCCGATCGTTTCCTGACAGGGTCCAACTCATGACGACGCTCATTCGTGGCGCACGCATCATCGATGGCACCGGCGCGCCCTGGTATCGCGGCGATGTCGAGATCGTCGACAGCCGCATCGGGCACATCGGGTCCGATCTGTCCGCCGGCCCCGACACCGAGATCGTGGATGCCGCGGAACGCTATCTCGCGCCGGGCTTCATCGACGCCCATTGCCACGACGACCTCATCTTCCTGCGCGAGCGCGACCGTCCGGAGAAGGCACTCCAGGGCGTCACCAGCATCGTCGTCGGCAACTGTTCCTTTTCGCTCTACCCGGCCGATGCGGCTTCGCGCGCGAGCCTGCGTCAGCATTTCTCCGGCCTTGTCGGCGAGACCCGTGACGACGAGATCTTCACCGATCTCGACGGCTACGGTGCCGCTTTGTCCAGTGGTGGCGTTGCCCTCAATGTCGTCTCGCTGGTCGGTCACTCCGCCATCAGGCTGGCGGTCATGGGCTATGAGCGGCGGCCAGCCAGCGGCGAGGAGATCGACCGTATGTGCGCTCTGCTCGATCGCCAGCTGGTCCAGGGCGCCACCGGCCTCTCCTTCGGCCTTGTCTATCCTCCCGGAGCCTTCGCGGCGCGCGACGAGCTGGTCGCACTGGCGACCACCGTTCGCCGCCGCGGCGCACTGGTCGCTGCCCATATCCGCAGCTACGAAGCCGGCCTGATGGACGCCATCGAGGAATTCGGCGATGTGCTGCGCGCCTCCGGCTCGGCGGGGCTTTTGTCGCATCTCCAGTCGGCCGGCCGGCCGAACTGGGGGCAGGTGCCGCGTGCCATGGCCCGGCTCGAGGAGATGCGGACCGAGGGCATCGACATCAGCTTCGACATGTATCCCTATCCGGCCGGCTCCACATGGATGCTGCAGCTCCTGCCGCCGGCGGCGCTCGATGGCGGGCTGGACGGGCTGCGACGGCGCCTCGCCGACGACACGGCCCGCGAGACGCTGCGCAACTGGATCGAGAATGGTGGCGACGCCTTCGAGGGGCAGAGCAAGGTCTGCCTGATTGGCTGGGAGAATGTGCGTCTCTCGGCCGTCGGCGCGGCAGACCTCAAGCACATCGAGGGCCGCGACATGCGCTCCGCCGCCCACGACCTCGGCCTCGAACCCTTCGACCTCATGCTGCGCCTGATCGAGTCAGACAATGGCCAGACCGGAATCATCCTCTTCCAGCTCGACGAGAGCGACCTGCACGCGGCCTGCTGCCACCGCCTCTACATGGTCGGCTCCGACGGTATTCCCCGCCCCGGCTCGAAGCCGCATCCGCGGGCCTTTGGAACCTTCCCGCGGATTGCCGGCCCCCTGCGCCGGGAGCACCATTGGTTTCCACTGGAAGACGCCGTCCGCCGCATGACGTCGATGGCCGCCCAACGTTTCGGCCTCGCAGACCGTGGCCTCGTGCGCCCCGGCATGGCGGCCGATCTCGTGCTCTTCGACGACGCGATCAGCGACCGAGCAACGTTCGAGCAGTCGATGCAACTGCCAAGCGGCATTTCCGGCCTATGGGTCAATGGCGGCGCGGTCGTCGCCGACGGGCGCCAGACCGGCGCCCGCCCGGGCCGTCTGCTGCGCCGGCGCTCTTGAGAAATAATACCCTGCCGGCGTAACTTGTCCTGTGTTGTAGACAAGTTGGGCAGTCAGAAATCATGTTCCTTGGACTGGATGTCGGCACCTCGGTCATCAAGGCCGCATTGTTCGACGACGCGGGCAATGAATGCGGCGAGGCCGCCCAGCGCACCGCGTTGCTCCCCGCCCCGCTCGGCTGGTCGGAGGTCGATGGCGAGGCTGTCTGGCAGGCGGCAATCAAGGTCATCGGCGCGCTCTTCGCCACCTCCGGTCACAACCCGAAGGATGTCGAGGGCATCGGCCTGACCGGCGTCATGGTCGGCGCCTGGCTGCTCGATTCGCAGCAGGCCATCATCCGGCCGCCGATCCTGTGGAACGACGCGCGGGCCCAGGCGCTGGTCGACCGCCATCTGGCGGAGGACCCGGCCTTCCTGTCGAAGATCTTTGCCCATTCCGGATCGGTCATGCAGCTCGGCTGCACCATGCCGGCCCTGGCCTGGCTCAGGGAGAACGAACCGGACAACCTCGCGCGCGCCCGCGTGGTGCTCGCCGCCAAGGACTATCTGCGCTTCCGCCTGACCGGCGAATTCGCCACCGACGAGTTGGAGGCGGCGATGGCGCCGGGCGACGCGGTCGCGCGCGATTTTCACCGCGAACCGGCGGCCCTTCTCGGCGTCGAAGACCTGTTGCCGCTGCTGGCGCCGGTGCGCCGCGGCGAGACGCTGGCCGGCACAGTGACGGGCGCGGCCGCAAAAGCCACCGGGCTTGTCATCGGAACGCCGGTCGCCATCGGCACTGGGGATGCCTGCGCCAGCCTCATCGGCGCCGGCTGTCACGAGCCGGGCCAGGCGGCGACCGTGCTTGGCACGACCTGCCTGAACGGCGTCCTCTTCGATCATGCCGTTTATGAGCCAAAGGACCTGGGGCTTCTGTTCATCGTTCCCGGCGAGCGCTGGATGAAGACCATGGTCAATGTCGTCGGCACGGCCGCCATCGACTGGTGCCTGAACACGCTCTGCCCGGATATCGCCGGCGGTCCGCAGCCCTACGAAGCGCTCGGCGCCGTCGCCGCGGAAAGCGCCGCGGGCGCCAACGGCGTCGCTTTCGTCCCCTATCTGTCGAGCAGCGGCGTCATCGCGCCACGCATCGAACCGCGGGCGCGAGCGACCTTCGCCGGGCTGGCGCCGCAGCACGGGCGCGCCGACATGGTGCGCTCGGTCTATGAGGGCGTCGCCTATGCGGTCCGTTCCTGCTTCGAGCAGATCGGCGGCGGCGCCGGCTCGATCCGCCTGTCGGGCGGTGGCGCGCGCAGCCTGTTCTGGTCCCAGATGATCGCCGACGTCACCGGAATGGCGGTCGAGATTCCCGAAGGCACGCAATTCGGCGCGAAGGGAGCCGCACTATGTGCGGCTGTCGCCACCGGCCGCTATGCCTCGGTCACCGAGGCTTGCGCCGCCACCTTCCGCACGAGGCGCGTGCACGAGCCGGATCCGGCCGCGAAGGATGCCTATGAAGCCGGCTACCGGCGCTATGCGACGGCCAGTGCCGCTGCACTCGACGAACTCAGAGAGGTCGCCGATTAAGGTCGACCGCCCGCCCTGTGGCAGGCGCACGCACGATCATCCGTGGAAATCGCCAAAGCCGACCGAGTAGGTCCATTCGCGGCCTTCGGCGGCATTAGCCTCAATGTCCGCCGCCGGCACGAAGGCGGCGTGGCGGACGGAGATGTCGAGCGGCACCGGCAACATGGTGATATGCGACAGCTCGATCGGCGCGCCGGTCTGGTCGCGGGCGCGGCGAAGCGCAATGTAGATCGGGCTCTTCGCCGCGATCTTCAGAAGGCGCGCTGCCTCCGCGCCGGCGATGGCCGGCACATACTGATCCTCAGCCAGGACGATGGTGCGCCGGAACTGGCTGCGCAAGGTCCGATAGAGCGAGCTGTCGAGGTGCGACAGTTCAAGGCCGGGCAGCAGCGACAGGTTCAGGCTGGTGGCCGCGATGGCAAGTGGCCGGCCCCCGGCGGCGACAAGCCGCTTGTGCCGGTAGACACTGGCGCCTATCGGCAGATCGAAGAAGCCGGCCTCGACCTCGTTTGCCTGGGCTTCGCCGCTTTCCAGCACGGTGAAGACCGGATCCAGTCCTTGCGCCCGGATACTTTCGGTAATGCTGGTGATGGCACGATAGCGCCGCTCGACACCCTTGCGGTTGATGAATGTTCCCATGCCGTGCTGGCGCACGAGCAGGCCCTCCTGCACCAGGATTTCCAGCGCCTGCTGGATCGTCCGCCGGCTCACTTTCCATTCGCGCGCCAGCGGCAATTCGCCATCGATCTTGTCGGCGTAGTAGCCGGAAACGATGCGCGCCCGGAGCACGTCCGAGATTTGGATGTAGACCGGCCGGTGGTCCCTGGCCAATGCGTCGATGTTCACGCTCTCAACCACGCCCCCGCTGTTCGGGCTGACGAGCATAGAGAACCGCCACCTGCTTTGCCATATTGGCCAGTACGGCATCGAGAATCTTGCGGCCCTTTTCGGCGGTTGCCGCGCGGGCGTCGCCGAGCACCGGGCTCCTGGAGAATTCGCTCCAGCGATAGGCGACCGTGCCGAAATCCTCCGGAAAATCCGGATAGTTCTCGATCGCGGCATCCATGTCGACGGCTTCGGGCGCCAGATGCAGCATATAGGAGGTCTCGATCTCACAGGCATGCATGTAGGCGGCGCGCGCCTCCGGCCGCTCGCGTACTTGCGAGATCACTTCCTCGGCGCCGGGATAGAAGAAATTGGCGATGGTGAAGCTCTGTTCCTTGGCCCTGCGCTGAGCGTCGCGGATGGCGATGACATTGCCAAGATGGCCGTTGACGACGACCATCGTGCTGAGCCCCTTTGCCTTTGCCGCAAGGGCAATCTCCAGCACCGCCGCCGTCACCGTCTCGTTCGACAGGGTGAAGGAGCCGGGCGCGTCGGCCAGCGACCAGACCTGCCCGAAGGGCAGAACCGGCAGGCGCAGAACCGGGATGGTGCCGGCAACGCGCTTTGCCAGTTCCTCGGCCATGCGTTCGGCAAGGATGTTGTCGGTGCCCGCCGGCAGATGGTCGCCATGGCTCTCGATGGCACCGACCGGCAGGATAAGCACCGGCCGGCGGGCGAGCGCCGCCTCCATCTGGCTGTCATTCAGGCGGGAAATCGAAGTCTCGTCGGTGGTCAAGGCGTTCCTCAGGGTCTGAAGGCGAAGGCGCGCTGCGGATTCTTGACGAAGAAGGTCTCGACCAGCGCCTTGCCGTCGAAGCCCGCATCGTCAGCCTGTTCGATGAAGCGTGGCACCCAGCTGGCGAGAATATAGCCGAGGCCGAGTCCTCCCTCGCCATAGTTGCGATACATGGTCCGCCGCGCGATGTCGCCGCCGACCACGATCTGGTCCGCATGTCCGTGGCGCACGAGGTTGAGGATACAGTCGATCAGGATGCTCTCCGGGTGGTACTTGATGCGGCTGATGCCGTCAAAGCACATGAAGACCCCGGTCTCGGCGGCCTTGAGATGAACCCAGTGGTCCGGATTGCGGTCGACATGGGCGATGGTCAATCGGGTTGGGTCGACGCCCTCTTCCTTGACGATGGCGAGCTGTTCGAGAATCAGGGTGCCGAGCTCGGTATGGGCATGCAGCGGGCAGCCGGTTTCCTTGTGCGCATCGAGCACGGCGCGCACCATCTTGTCCTCGCTTTCCAAGATCGCGTTATAGCCGGTGCCGAACTTGGCGACGCCGCCCTTCAGCGCGGTCCCATCCATGCCGACGGTCAGCTCATCGACCACGTGCTGGCGGATCTGGTCGCGGCTGCGCGCATCCATCCACTGCTGGAAGGTGCAGTTCTGGCCGGGCATCTGGGCCGGCCACATGATCGCCTTGTTGAAGCCGGCGGTGGCGATGATCTTGATGCCGGTGCGCTTCGAGATCGTCTCCAGCGCCTTCGGATCGCGCCCGTAGTCGATGGCCGTGGCATCGTAAACGGACTGGCCGCCAGCCGCGGTGAACAGCGCGACATCCTTGATCGTGCTCTCGATGTCGTCGATCAGCAGGTCGGTCTGTCCCTTCTCCTTCCATAGCGGCGGGATGCAGAAGAGATGGTCGTGGGCATAGGTGGTACCCAGATCCTCCGGCGCGATATCGCCGGTGAGTGTGCGGACGAAAGCCATAGATCAGCGCCTCCTTTGCAGATTGGCGAGGGCCAGGACGACAATGATGATGACACCCTGAAGGATGAAGCGCGCCGCCGTCGGCAGCGACAGCACGTAAAGCAGGCTTTGCAGGAAGAAGAGGATGAGGCTGCCGGCAAGCACGCCAGCCGGCAGGAAGACGCCGCCAATGAACAGCGCGCCGCCGATGACGGCCGCCGCGATCGAATCGACGGTATAGGCATCGGCAACGCCGATCGACGCCATGCCGGTAATCGCCGAGAGAAGCACTCCGCCGAGCGTCGCAAGGATGCTCGCCAGAACGAAGGACAGGATGACGAGGCCGTCGGCTGGAATGCCGCTCAGTCGGGCCGCGCGGATATTGGCGCCAGAAAGCAGCATCTTGCGGCCGAGAAGCGTGAAGTGGACGAGCACCAGGCCGGCCACCGAAACGGCGAGCCAGATGACCACGGACCACGGCAACACGCCACCGAGCCAGCCTTCGGTGATGGTCCGGAAGCCGGCGGGGATGGAACCGCGCGGGCTGCCGCCGGTATAGACCAGAATGATGCCGGACAGCATCAGCGACGTCGCCAGCGTGGCGAGGAAGGCCGGAATGCGCAGCACAACGACCAGAAATCCATTGGCCAGCCCGACCAGCATGCCACAGCCGAAGGTGATGGCCAGCGCCGGCAGCATGTTGTCCATCTGGCCGGCGAAGGTCGTGGCCAGCACGACATTGGCGAGTCCCGCGGTGGCGCCAACCGACAGGTCGAGGCGGCCCATCATCAGGATCAGCGCCTGGCCGAGCGCAATGACGCCAAGCGGTGCGGCCTGGCGTGCATTGTCCATCGCCTGGATGAAGGAGACGCTTCCCGTCGCCCAGAACAGGATGCCGATGAGGACGGCGAGCAGCGCCACCGCCCGCAAGGTTGCTGCGGAGGGGCGGAACTGCCGATACGGGAGGATATCGGCGCTCACGACGCACCCTCCGCAGCTTTGCCACGCATGAAGAAAAGCAGCGCGGCAACGAAGATCAGGCCCTTCACGATCGCCTGGAGGTTGGTGTCGAGATTGAGAAGGTTGAACATGTTGTCGACCAGCACCAGCGCGACGACCGCGAAGAGCACGCCGATCGGCGCCCCGCGGCCGCCCTTCAGCGCAACGCCGCCGAGGATGGCGGCGGCCACCGCGTCGAGCGTGTAGGACTCACCGATCAACGGATCACCGGACAGGATGCGGATCGAAAGCAACACCCCGGCGGTCGCCGAGAGCATGCCCGCCACGACGTAGACAACGACATCGACCTTCCATGGCGCCACGCCATTGGCATAGGCGGCGCTCGGATCCGAGCCGAAGGCATAGAGTGTGCGCCCGAGGCGCGTCCATCCCATGACAAGCGTCGCCAGCACATAGCTGGCAAGCAGGATGACCAGGGCGGGATTGAGCAGCCGTTCGGTCTCGAAGAGCGGCGCATAAAAGGCATAGTCGACCTCGCCGCCCGGCGAGGGCAGGACGAGGAAGGCGCAGCCCTTGACGATCGCCGCCGTCGCCAGGCTCATCACCAGCGGATTGATGCGCAGCGCGAAGACGCCGAGCGCCGTGACGCCACCGGCCAGCGCACCGGCGGCGAGCGTCAGTGGAATCGCCATCCAGCCGATGGCGGGCGAGACGACCGCCATGATCGCCGTCGCCAGGCTGACGATCGAGCCGACCGACAGGTCGATACGCCCGGCAAACAGTACCAGCGCCTCGCCAAGCGCGGCGAGGCCGAGCGGCAGGGCCCGGTTGGCGAGATTGGCGAGGTTGGAGTTGCTGATGAAGGCCGGCGACATCAACCCGCCGATCGCCACCAGCAGCAACGCCAGCACGATCGCCGGCAGCGACAGCATCAGGTTGAACCGCGCCGATCCGCTAAGCATCGGCCGGCTCCGGCGCTGCCGCGGCGCCGGCCGCATGGCGCATGATCGTCTCTTCGGTGAAATCGGCGCGCAGGATCTCGCCGGTGATGTGCCTCTCATATAGGGTCAGGACGCGGTCGCTGAGCCCGATCAGTTCGAGCAGGTCGGAGCTGATCAGGATGACCGCAACGCCTTGCGCCGTCAGTTCGCCGATGAGCGTGTAAATCTCGGTCTTCGACTGAATGTCGACGCCCTTGGTCGGCTCGAACAGGACCAGAAGTTTCGGTACATGGGCGAGCCAGCGGGCAAAGACGACCTTCTGCTGGTTGCCACCCGAAAGTTCGCCGGCCGGCTGGCGCAGATCAGTGGAACGTATCGAGAAGCGCGCGCGCGCCTCTTCGGCGAAGGCCATCTCGCCGGCGATCGGCAACAGGCCGAAGCGCGACTTTCCGGAAATGGCGAAGAGACTCATGTTCATGTGGATCGGCAGGTTGAGGGCAAGGCCCTCTTCCTTGCGGTCGTCCGGAATGCTCGCCACACCGGCCTTCACCGCTGCGGCGACCGACGACAGGCGAATGGGCTTGCCGTCCATGCGGATCTTGCCGCGGGTGAAGGGCCGCGCGCCGGACAGTGCCGCCGCCAGCGGTCTCTGTCCCTGGCCTTCGAGGCCGGCAATGCCGAGGACCTCACCGCGGCGCATCGTGAAGGTGATCGGTGGCAGCGCCGCATTGGCCGCCGCTTCGAGGGCAAAAGCCTCTTCCGCCTCGTCAGGAATTGCAGGGCGCTCGGGAAAGATGTTGGCGAGCTTGCGCCCGACCATCGCCTGGATGAGGTCGTCACGGTCGAAATTGCCGCGCCTCGCTTCCAGCGTGAGTTCACCGTCCTTGAGAACAACAACCCGGTCGGCCGCATCCATCACCTCGTCGAGGCGGTGGGAGATGAAGATGATGGACGTGCCACGCGCCTTCAGGCGCTGCATCAACGCCATCATCCGTTCGGCTGCCTGTGCCGACAGAGAGGCTGTCGGCTCGTCGAGAATGAGGATCGCCGGCTCGCGCTCGACGGCGCGGGCGATGTCGACGATCTGCCGTTCGGCGGCCGATAGCTCGAAGCCGAGCCGGCGTGGTTCGGTGACGAAGCCGAGTTCGTCGAGCAGAGCGCGACATTGGGCATGAAGCTGTTTCTGGCGGATGAACCTCAGGCGATTGCGCGGCTCGCGCCTGAAATAGATGTTCTCCGCGACCGTCAGGTCGGGCATCACCGCCGTCTCCTGGTGGGCCATGGCGATGCCGTGATCCATGGCCTCGACGGGGCTTGCCGGCCGGTAGTCGCGGCCGGCAAGCGTGATTGTGCCGCTGTCATGCGAGAGGCTGCCGGACAGGATGTTCATCAGCGTCGACTTGCCGGCGCCGTTCTCGCCGACAAGTGCCAGCACCTCGCCGCGTTCGAGCACGAACGACACGTCCTTGAGGACGATGTTGCGCCCGAACGCTTTGGAGAGACCGGCGACGCGAAGTACGGCGCCGTCCGCTGTGTCCTGCACCCGATCCATCGCCCGGCGGTCTGCTCCGCTCAGTCCTTGAAGATGGCGCGGACCTGGGCGTCGCTGAGCCGAGTATTCGCCCAGAATGAGTTGGGCAGATCGGGACGCACGAACTTGTCGAGATTCGCGTCGGTGATCATCGGCACCGGCAGGATCTCGTCCTTCTTGACCGTCTCGCCCTTGATCAGCTTCATGGCGACGAGCAGCGCCTCGGAGCCGAGCCAGGTCGGCTTCGACGGAGCGACGGAGGAGAAGCCATCCGCCTGCAGCGCCTTCCAGCGCTTCAGGTAACCGTTATTGTCCTCGCCGGTCATCGGCACGAGCGGACGTTGCGCCGCCTGGAAGGCGTCGATTGCGCCGAGCGTCATGCCGCCGCCCTGCGACCAGATACCGTCGATCTTGGGATTGGCGGCAAGCAGGTTGGAAACGGCGACCTTGGCCTTCGCGTAGTCCCAATCGGCATTGACCGAGCTGATGATCTTGATGCCGGGATACTTCTTGAAGACCTCCTGGGCGCCGGTCCAGCGGTCGTCATTAGCGGAAATTCCGGCAATGCCGTTGAGCGCGATGATGTCGCCCTTGCCGTCAAGCTTCTTGGCCAGCCACTCGGCGCCCGCCATGCCGAAATCGACGTCGTCGACAGTCACCAGCGAGTCGTAGTCGCCCGATTTGATCTTGGAGGCGAGCAGGACGACCTTGATGCCCTTGGCGCGCGCCTTCTTGAGGGCGGGAATGAGAGCCGTCGGCGAGATCGGCGTGACAACGATCGCGTCGACCTTCTTGGTGATCAGGTCCTCGATATTGGCGATCTGCTTGTCGGCCTTCAGGTCCGACTGCGTATAGGTCGCATCGACCGTATCGGCATAGCGCGCCACCTCGGCCTCGAATTCCTTGTAGAGCTGCACCGACCATGAATTGCCGGTGAAATAGATGTCGTAGCCGATGTGCAGCTTTTCGGCCGCGTTTGCTGCCGGTGCTGCGAGGCAAAGCGCCGTCGCAGCCGCGATGAAGGTCTTGGTCCAGTTCATGCGGGCTCCCCCTTTCGGATGCGCACGGATCCAGGTTGATCCGGGGTGACATGCTATCTTGTCCACTCAAGTAGTCAAGTAGGTCTCGGCCGCAGGTCCGATGCGGCGAGCCCGTGCGCCGCGTCGGCATGGGCGTCGCTTGCCGGCAACCGCGTCAACTCAGAGCGTCGACCGCGGCGCGCACCCAATCGAGCCGCTTCGCGGGAACCAGGCCGTAATTATAGAAGTTGACGCCGTCGGCACCGGCATCGACCGCCGCCTTGGTGCGTACGGCCACCTCCTGCGCAGAGCGCATCTCCGGATAGAAGAGGCGATAGCCGGCGCCCAGATACTTGTCCGGCCCGAGCGTGGCGCGCCCGGCCGAAATCAGGGCGCGCACCTGATCGGGCGTCATGTCGTAGCAGCACAGTATGGCGCCATCGCAGACCTTGCCGACCGCATCGAGATCGACGCCGCCGAGCCAGCCGTCCTTGAGGTCGATGAGGACGATCCTGGTTGCCGGATCGCTTTGCGCGCGGATCTCGGCGATCAGGCTGGTGACCGGTTCGCTGCGCCATGCGAGATAGGCGTGCAGCGCCGGATAGGCTTTGAACGCATCGATACCGGCGGCGGGAAAGTCCGCGAACTGCTTCTCCGGCACCTCCCGTTCGCACATCTCGGCAATCAGCGTGCGCGTGGTTGCGCGCGCACCTTCGGCGTCGACGCCGGCCCTGGCGGCGCGCTCCATGCAATGTTTGCAGAAGCAGATGGACAGGATGAAATCGTCCTCGGCACCGAGGCCGACGCCATCCTTCTCGTGGTGGTACTCGTGCGCGAAGCCCATGAAGTTCGGGCTCTCGAGCTCGATCATGTCGGGCTTGTATCGGCGGCTGATGTCGCGCGCCATGGTAACGACGTAGTCGCGCGCAGCCGGGCTCGACGGACAGAGATTATAATAGTTGGCGTTGCCGAAGGCGTTGCGGGTGACGTCACCGGGATGCGCCATGCCGAGGCGGCTGTTGTGCAGGCAGACCGTCCAGCAGGAGACGCCGGGACCGCCCTTTTCGCGCTCGTCGACGAGGCGCGCGAGCATGTCGCCGCGTTCCGAGACATTGTGCGCCATCAGCGGGCGGATCGTCTTGTCCTGCCACAGCGTTTCGTCGGGTGTGTAGTAGACCGTGCCGTCCTGCGGAAAATAGGCCTTCTGCGTCGGGCTGCGCGGCTGCAGGAACCGGCCGGCATGATAGGACGTCGCCAGGCTGACGGAGTTCAGGCCGGCGCGATCGCGAATTTCGGAAAACGCGGTTTCGATCCCGAGATCCTGAAGGTCCCACGGATAGGTCCACATCGAGAGTCGCATTGCACGCTTCCTGCACTAGCGAAATGACAGCGAAGAAGCATAGCTTGACTACAGAAGGGGACAAGGCCCGCCGCGGACCTTTCGACGGGATCGCCGACATCGGTTGCGCGCGAAGTGCTGCCTGATAGCCAAGGCGGTCCGTCAT
This sequence comes from uncultured Alphaproteobacteria bacterium, assembly GCA_963750065.1. GTDB lineage: Bacteria > Pseudomonadota > Alphaproteobacteria > Rhizobiales > Kaistiaceae > CAVSRC01. The sequence goes on along the minus strand of CAVVPK010000015.1, from coordinate 219,297 downwards.
CAAAACGAACGGGACGAGTGAGCTCTCCGGCGATGGGAATATTGGGCTCATCGGGGTTCAAGGTTAAGCCGCCTGGCCGTGATGGTGCAAACGGTGGTTCCGGATGGTTGTTTCCTCGATGCGCTTTCTCCTTTCGATGACCGCCAGATCCCGGCACCGTTCGCCGACGATTACTCGATCGATATTTCGGCGGACGTGCACGTCCGCCAGGTCTTCGGCCGGCTCGGCCTTTGCGCCCCCGACGCCACGATCGAACAACTCGTCTACAAGGTGCTGGCGTTGCATCCGGCCTTTCCGGTCTGCAATCGACTGCCGAAGCGTGCTCCGCTTGGCTAATCTCAAGAGATATTGCCGTATCTTGCAAACGTCCGTTGCACCTGCGGAAAGCTTCGTCGTGGTGACGATCAGACCGGAAGTGGCGTTAGCGTCGAGAACGTCGGCATAGAATGATTTGACGACGACTTTTGAGACCGATTGTCTCTGGCGCTTGCACTGGATGAGGATAGCTGGAGGTCCCGCAACCGCTCCGTCGGCTGGCCAGACACGGACGTCCACGCCGCCATCATTGCGGCCCGGACCGAGGTCGACGCGGAAACCTTGACGGTCGCAATACTCGGCCGTCATACCCTCGAATTTCCGCCAATTGATCCGGTCGATATCGTCGAAGTCCCGGTGAAGATAGTCGATGCATCTCTGATCAAAGAAGCGGCCATAGTGAGTGTCGAGCCCCTCCGATTGAAACAGCGCCTCAAGCTCGGCGGTATCGGCCCAATCCGAAACGACGGGAAAGTGGCACGAATGAATTGTGAGCTGAATCGCAAACTTGGTGATTAGCTCGTCGGCGACTTCGAGGCCGAACGTCCCGAACCGATCCAGACATTCAAGCCGGAAGGGGGACGGATCGATCTTGTCGCCGCGCTTCAGTTGGGGGTTGGACACCGCCTCATTGAGGAATTCAGCAAATCGGCCGTCGATCTGATGGAGGATTTTCAGTTTTTCGGCTTGTTCTCAATGCGATGATAAAGATTGACGATGGTACGAAGGTTGCTCGGTTCCTTCAGGCGTCCCATAACGACGAGAAGAAATTCGAACATCTCCTCGAAGGTGACGGATTCAATTCGGACCCAATCCTCATCCCGTAGAGGCACATACTCTGGGAACCGCTCGTGCTCGTCACGCGCCAGCAATTCGCGGAGTTGCTGGTCGTTCAAGCGCCAAGCCCGAACTCGACGCCAACTGCATCCGAAAGGCTTCCGAACATCGCCTCCGCTTCGAAATGGATCGAGCCCACGGGTTTCCTCCTGGTGCGGGCGCAGCAGGCCCCACAGTCGCAGCTGTGAATCCGCATGGAGATCACGCCGATGGCAGTGTCGCCGGTAACGCTCTGTCGGGAATTAAGAAAATCGCGGCGCGGCGGGGTCATGATCGGCGCCGATGGTGACCCCTCCCCAACATCGATTCGATCAACCGTGAGAAAGAATTGCCACCGTTTTTAAAGGCCAAAATCAGCGCCAATTCACAGCCTAAGACTTAGGAAATTGCTATCGATGCCGGTCCCGCTCCGGAGGCACCATTTTGCCGCGGTACAGATTGCGCGGAATCAATGCGGCACCGCCTGCGCCGCAGGCTATCCTTCGGGAAGATTAACACCGGCAATCGTCATGGAGGTTGACCATGTGGGGAAACGGACCTCATTGGGGCTTTATGGGCGATTGGGGCGGCTATGGCTGGACGGGAGCATTCGGCATGTTTTTCGGGCTCATCTTCCTCGTTGTCGTCATAGCGGTGGTCGTCTGGTTGGTTCGCGGTGGATGGCAGCGCGGCGGCCGTTCTCCGACGCTGGATGGTCGTTCACGAGGTCTCGACATTCTTGATGAACGCTACGCGAAGGGCGAGATCGACCGCGACGAATATCTCAAGAAGAAGCAGGACCTCGGCGGCTGACTGATTTCAGATCGAGCCACTGGCACGCTATTACGCGCTGCGTCGTGGCGTTGCGACGACGTCTGAACGGCCGTGAGCGATCCGATCGCACAGTCGGCGGCCGCACGACCGCCGCCGGAGCGGCAGCGTGGCGCCGGCATGACAAGGCCGGTGGTCGGTTCGGCGGTGAACCCGAACCGCGGGTAATACTCAGGATCGCCAACGAGGACGACGGTGGCGCGGCCAAGCTGCGGCTCCGCACGGCGGCATAGAGCAACAATCGACGACTCTCTTGAGCCCGGTTTGATTCAAGCCATTCATAGCTTTGCATGGGAAAATTGACGGGAGCCATCCTAGCAAGGACGGCTCCAGTTTCACGTAGGCGTCGCAGCGAGGCGCGGCCTCGCCGTTTCGGCCGCGCGGGAGTCAAGGTGTGTCCGTCGCCGTGGCCAGGTTGTCGCGCGTGGCGAAGCCGCCATCGGCTGCCACCTGCCGCAGCACCTCACCACAAAAAGCGATGTGGCGATTATGGCCCTCGGTCTTTGCCGAATCGCCGCCGCTCGGCCTACGCCCCCAGCGGCTCGAACCAGCAGGTGAAGTGCCGCATCAGCTTCGGCGCCCGGGAAATGCGATAGCCCTTGAGGCTGTCCTTGATCGCCGCCAGTTCTTCGAACACCTCGATCAGATAGTCGGCATGGCTCTGGGTGTAGGTGCGGCGCGGAACGGCAAGGCGGACGAGGTCCATCGCTGCCGGTGTTTCCGAGCCATCCGGGTGAAGACCGAACATCACCGTGCCGATCTCGCAGCCACGAATGCCGCCAAGCTCGTATAGCGCCACGGCCAGCGCCTGGCCGGGATAGTGAAGCGCCGGGATGTGCGGCAGCCAGGCGCGAGCGTCGACGAAAACGGCATGTCCGCCCGCCGGCTTGACCACCGGTACGCCAAGCGCTTCGAGCCGCTCGATGATGTATTCGTTGCTGCGGATGCGGTAGTGCAGATAGTCCTCGTCGACGATCTCGGTCAGCCCCTGCGCCAGCGCTTCGAGATCGCGCCCGGCCAATCCGCCATAGGTCGGAAAGCCCTCGGTGCGGATCAGATGGGCGCGTGCCTGCAAGGCGATCTCGTCGTCGTTGAGGGCCAGCCAGCCGCCGATATTGCCGAAGGCATCCTTCTTGCCGCTCATCGTCATGCCGTCGGCAACGCTGAAGCAGTCGCGGACGATATCGGGGATCGACCGGTCTTTCTGGCCTTCTTCGCGCTGCTTGATGAACCAGGCATTTTCGGCAAAACGGCAACCGTCGATGAAGAACGGCTTGCCGTACTTGTGCGCCAACCCGGCCGTTGCGCGGATATTCTCAAGACTCACCGGCTGGCCGCCGCCGGCATTGTTGGTGATGGTCAGCATCACGCAGGGCACGTCGTCGCCGTGTTCGGCAAGGAAGGCGTCGAGTCTTTCAAGGTCCATATTGCCCTTGAACGGGTGCAGCAAGGACGGATCGTGCCCTTCCGCAATCACCAGGTCGTACCCTTCGGCGCCCGATTCCTCGATATTGCCGCGCGTGGTATCGAAATGGGTGTTGGACGGGATCTTCCGGCCCGGTCCACCGAAGATCGAGAACAGGATCGCCTCGGCGGCCCGCCCCTGATGGGTGGGGATGACATGCCGGAACGGCATCAGGTTCTTCACCGCCGCCTCGAAGCGATAAAAAGACGGCGAACCGGCATAGCTCTCGTCGCCGCGCATGATCGCCGACCACTGCGCCGCGCTCATGGCGCCGGTTCCGGAATCGGTCAGAAGATCGATGATCACGTCGTCCGATTTGAGCGCGAACAGATTGTAGTGCGCCTGCTCGATGAGGTACTCGCGCTCGGCACGCGTGGTCATGCGGATCGGCTCGACCGACTTGATGCGGAACGGTTCGATGATGGTCTTCATCTGAGGGCTCTCTCAAACGGCCCCGGAAGACTTCGCGGCAACACTCGCACGAACAGGGCCGAAGCGCCGCGGTTGCCCGTTGCTCGTGGAAGAAACCGGACCGCGCTCAGCGCCCATTGCGTTGCAGAAACGAAATCGCAAAATGCACGAGGGTTGGTCAATGCGACACGGTGGCGTCCTCCTGACTGGAAACGATGAGCCGCAAATCCAAGTCCACGCAATCAGCTTAATTGGGCCCATAGGCGCTGATGTCGGACACACCGTGATGCCGGTAAGCGGTCCGCCAGACATAAAAGTGCGAGCGAGGAACGCCGAAGAGAGGTGGGTCCGTTTTCCGAGACAGTTTGGCGGCTCGGCTGGCTGACCCCGGCTGCCTACGCCGCCACCTTCACCCGTGCCGCTCCAGCGGCATCAACCCGCCGGATTCCACTCATGGCTGGATAAAACCTGGGGGCAACGTCAGTAGCTATGGCATGCGGGCACAACGCTCAACCGGATAACAGAGGAACGCGCAGAGACTCTTCATGGCGGCTCCTAGGTTTCCCAACTTCGGCTCGTCGCATATAAATCTCTCGGGGAGACTCGCTAGATCGTAAACCGGGGGCGCGCTGAAGGCCCCCCACGGCGGCAGACAAGGCGGCTGCAGATGCAAGACTTCGGCGGGTCTTCCCGAGAGCGGCGCGGTGCGACGAGGACGTTTGCCCCTATTCCCTCGGGCACCGCGGACTTCACTGCCCTGCCGCAGCGCGAGCGGCTCGATGCGATGCGCAAAGCACTGCGGCCGTTCTACGAGGTGGGCGCAGAGCCCGCGAGCGACGTTGTATGCAAATGGACCATCTGGAACCTCGACCAGCTGCTTTTTTCCAAGGCATGCTTCAGCAGTCTAGTGTTCGAACACGCGCCGCGCCGCCTCAAGGGCGTCGACCATGAATGTCTCCTGGTGGAGACTTATCTTGGAGGCAGCGGAGATGGCATTGCCGGCGACCGATTGCTGCGGCTCAGGCCGGGCAGCATTCAGATAACGGACTTGTCGCGCCATTTCGTCAACGCCACCACGGCGGTGTCCACCTATGGCGTCCTGATCCCGCATGCCGCCGTTGGCTACGATCCTTCGCGTCACCCCCCTTCCCTATCGCTGCCGTCGCACACGCCCCACGGCCGGGTGCTGTTCGACGCACTGCTCGCCCAGTTCCACCAGCTCGATTACGTCGCTGTGGAAGAAGCACCACGGCTGGCGCACCGCTTCGCGGCGCTCGTTTCGGAGCTGGCATTTTCTCCAGATAAGGCAAGCGAATTCGCAGGCCGTCATCCACGCCCGACGTCTTGCCATCGACAATTTCATCGAGACCCGGATCGGCTCTCCAGGTTTCCAGGTGCGCGATATCTGTGCCGCCTTTCACATGTCGCGCGCCAGCCTCTATCGCCATTTTCCGGAGCAAGGCGGCATCGCACGCTACATCCGCACGCGCCGGATCGCGCACGCGGCCCGCGAACTGGCCATGCAGCCGGCTGCACGTGGCCGGATTTCCGCGACGGCCGAGCGCTGGGGCTTCAGCGATGCGGGCCATCTTCATCGCTTGGTCAAGCGCCAGTTCGGGCAATCCCCCTCCGAACTGGCAGGATCGCAGGTTCCCTCTGCCGGACCGGCGGGCCATGCCCATACGCTGAGCAGCTGGTACCGGCGAATTTCCTGAAACGACAAGTTTGAGACGTTTGTCCATGGATCGCCGTCCGGCCCGGATGCGACCATAGAGCGGTTAGGTGCCGTGGTTGGTGAACAGGCCCAGGCTACTGCGCGGCCAATGCGCACCGCGCTCGGACGGGAAATCGACCGGTGGCAGCACAAAATCGTCTTTCGTCGGCGGGCGAGCTTGTTCGGCAAATGGGAAGCTTGAAGGCCAGCGCATCGCTTCTGGCGCTGGCGCCCATCTTGCTCATGTCTCGCCCTGCCCTTGCCGGCGCTGCGCTGCCGACCGGCGGGCACTATGTGGCCGGCGCGGGTGCGATCCAGGACTCCGCAAACGCGACGACGATCACTCAGTCGTCGCAACGCGGGATCATCGACTGGCAAGGCTTTTCGATCGGGGCCGGCCAGAAGGTCCAGTTCAACAACGGCTCCGGCGCCACGCTCAACCGCGTGACCGGCGGCAATCTCTCGAAAATCGACGGTTCGCTCAGCGCCACCGGGTCGGTCTATCTCATCAATCCGCAGGGCGTGGTGGTGGGCCCGGGCGGCAAGGTGGTGACCAACGGCAGCTTTATCGCTTCGAGCCGCGACATCGCAAATAACGCATTCATGAACGGCGGGGCGATGACCGCCAGTGGCGCGTCGAATGGCGATGTCGTCAATGCGGGCACGATCACGTCCAAAACCGGCGATGCCATCCTGGTCGGCCGTACGGTCACCAACAAAGGCAGCATCGAGGCGCCGAACGGACAGGCCGATCTGGTCGCGGGCAATCAGATTCTGCTCCAGCCGGTGGGCGGCGACGCGCGCATCGCGGTGTCGGGCGGCAAGGGCGACGTCACCAATGCGGGCACGATCAAGGCCGCGCAGACGAAACTCGCCGCGGCTGGCGGCAATGTCTATGCGCTGGTCGAGAACGGCGCCGGAGGGATCTCGGCCACCGGCACCAAGACGGTGAACGGCCATGTGTGGCTGACTTCGGGCAGCGGTGACGCACAAATCTCCGGCAAGGTCACAGCGAAGAATGCGGATGGCACGGGCGGCCAGGTCACGGTCAAGGCGAAAAATATCGCCCTGAAGAGCGCCGACATTTCGGTGTCTGGCTTTAGTGGTGGCGGGCGAATCGAAGTCGGCGATGCGGCCGCGGCCGGCGTCGCCGCCGATGCCACCACCCGGCTGGATGCCTCGGCCACCGGCAACGGCAACGGCGGGAACATCAAGGTCGATTCCCAAAACACCGCCTTCCATGGCCATGCATCGGCCAGGGGCGGCGCGCAGGGCGGCGACGGCGGCACCATAGAGACTTCGGGCGATGTACTGGATGTCTCGGGCGCGCGCGTCGACACCACTGCGCCGAAAGGCGAGACCGGCGACTGGCTGCTGGACCCCTACAACGTCACGATTTCCAGCGGAACCACGGCAAACGGCAGCCTGGATGGCGGCTCGCCGACCAACACGTTCTCTGCGTCGCGCGACGACTCGATCATCAGCGCCGCCGATCTCGAGGCCGCGCTGGCCACCTCGAACGTCACGGTCACCACGGGCAGCAGCGCCGGCAGCCAGGCGGGCGACATCACCGTGGCGAGCCCCGTCACCTGGTCCAACGGCTCGAAACTGACGCTGTCGGCCTACCGCAACATCGTGTTCAACTCTTCGGTGACCGCGTCGGGGTCTGGCGCGCTGGCGCTGGAATATGGTCAGGGTGCCGTGGCCTCCGGCAACACGGCAACCTATGAGGTCAACGCGCCGATCAACCTCACGTCAGCGGGCGGATTCAGCACCAAGCTCGGCAGCGACGGCGGCGTGGTCGACTACACCGTCATCACCAGCCTCGGCGCCGAGGGCAGCAGCACCGGCGCCGATCTGCAGGGCATGCAAGGCACGCCCTACAGCTCCGCCAATCTGTCGCGCAACTACGTGCTCGGCGCCGATATCGACGCCAGCGCCACATCCGGTTGGAACTCCGGCAGCGGATTCGATCCGGTGGGCAATAGCGGAGCGAACTATGATTTCGACGGGATCTTCGACGGGCTTGGCCACACGATCACTAACCTGACGATTGACCGGGCCAACGAATACGACGTCGGCCTTTTCGGCGTGATCAGCCCGACCGGCGTGGTGCGTAATGTCGGCCTGACCGGAGGCAATGTCCATGGGTACGACGACACGGGTTTCCTCGCTGGACTGAGTTCCGGCACGATCAGCAACGCCTATGCCACGGGCGATGTGACGGGCCATAGCTCGGTCGGCGGCTTGGTCGGACAAAATGGAGGAACGATCAGCAATGCCCACGCTACCGGCGCCGTAGAGGGCGTTGGCAGTAACAGCAATGATGTCGGCGGGCTGGTCGGCGACAATTATAAAGGTACGATTGTCGACGCCTATGCGACCGGCGAAGTGAAGGGATTCGATCAGGTCGGTGGGCTGGTCGGGAACAACGCCGGCCCCTCCTCCCTCGCCCCCGCCTCGATTGTCGATTCCTACGCCACGGGCAACGTGACGGGCAATTCCTACGTCGGCGGGCTGGCCGGGGGCAATGCCGGTTCGGCTTCGATCACCGGCTCCTACGCAACCGGCGACACGGCCGGTTACGTGACCGCCGGCGGCGTGACAGGGGGCAACAGCGGCACCGGCACCGTTACCGACACCTTCGCCACGGGCTCGGTGACGACGGACATCGGCGCTGCCGGCGGCCTGGTCGGGTACAACACCAACAACGCCACGATCACCGACAGCTACGCAACCGGCGCCGTGACGGCGGGAAACAATAGCAACATCGGCGGCCTCGTCGGCACCAACTACAGCCACGGCGCAATCTCCGCGTCCTTCTACGATGCTGAGACCACCCAGGGCACCAACACCAATCCGCTCGGCGCCATCGGAGGCGGGAAGAAGTCCGCGACGAACATCAGCGCCACCGGCCTGACTACGGCCGAGATGACGGATCCCTTCACCTTCATCGATGCCGGCTGGGATTCTTCTGCCGTCTGGGGCAAGTCCACCACCGATACCAATAGTGGCTACATGATGCTGCGGCCGCTTTCCACCGGGCTCTATGACGATTACGTCACGCTGTCGGGCGACACGTCGATGACCTATGGCGGCGCCAATCCTGCGCTGACGGGCGTAACGGTCACCGGTACCGGCGCGGGTGACGTGGCGCTCGCTTGGGGCAGTGCCATCACGCCGTCGACCAACGCGGGCACCTATGCCTATTCGGGCGCGAACGTGCTCGACGTGAGCTCTGTGAGCGGAAGCAGTGTCTATGTCGATTCCGGTTCGAGCGCGCTGACGATCGATCCGGCACATATCACGGTGACGGCGCTCGGCGGCACCTCAACCTATGGCGACAGCCCGAGCGATCCGGGCCTGTCGGCGGCGGGCTTGCAGAACGGCCAGGACGTGTCGGTGCTGACCGGGCTCTCGAACAGCTTCGGCATCACGGGCACGACCTCGGCCGGCGATCACACGCTGTCGGTGTCCGGCACGCTGACCAATGACAACTACCTAGTCGAGACCACGAAGACCGGTACCTGGACGGTCGACCCGCGGCCGATCACGGTGACGGCGCTCGGCGGCAGTTCAACCTACGGCGACAACCCGAACGATCCTGGCCTGTCGGCGACGGGTTTGCAGAACGGCCAGGACGTGTCGGTGCTGACCGGGCTCTCGAACAGCTTCGGCATCACGGGCTCGACCCCGGCCGGCGATCACACGCTGTCGATGTCCGGCACGCTGACAAACGACAACTATGTCGTCGACACCACGACGACCGGCACCTGGACGGTCGACCTGCGGCCGATCACGATCACCGCGGACGACCAGAGCCGCGGTTTTGGCGCCGTCAACCCGACGCTGACCTATACGGTGGGCGGGGACGGTCTGGTCAACGGCGACGACCTGTCGGGCGCACTCGCCACCACGGCGACCGCGGCCAGTCCCACCGGCGACTATGCAATCACGCAAGGCACGCTGGCGGCCTCGTCCAACTACGATCTGACCGCCTTCACGCCGGGGACCCTGACGGTGGGGCTGTCGCCGCTGTCGATTACGGCGAACAGCATCGCGACCGGCGATCTGTCGGATCTCGATTTCACGGCCAGCTATTCCGGCTTCGTCAATGGCGATACCCCCGCGATCGTCAGCGGCCTGGCTTTCGGGCTGTCCCCTGTCGCCACCAGCCCATTGACGTTCTCCATCGATCCGTTTGGCGCCACAGCGCCGAACTATGCGATCACTTTCCACTCCGGTCTTCTGACGCTCACACGATCATCCTCCATTTTCCCGCCCGGGCCGTTCGGCAACGGCAGCCATTCCAGCCTGGAAGTGACGGGCAATTTCGGCGCCTGTGCTTTCGCCAGTGTCTGTACCGGCGTGCTGGTAGGCACTGGGGCGATCTATCTGTTCCCGACCGCACTGCCGGGGACGATCGGCCCCTATGCCCCGATTACGATCGAGGGCTTTTCCAGCATCGGCAATTCAGGGGCAGGACCGTGAGCGGCAGAGCCGGTCGTCTCGCCGCCTGCGTGTCCTTGGCCGTCTTGTTCGCCGCCGCGCCGGCCGCCGCCGAGGATCTTGGCCGCATAACGCCCAGCCAGCCCAAAGCCCACATGCCCGGCGCCATTGCCTCGCCCAAGGCCGCGCCCGCCAAACCCGCCGGACCGGGCAAGCAGCTTCTGCCCGCCCTCAAGGGGCTCTATTTCGTGGACAGCACGGCGCGCATCAGGCCCAACGGCGTGGCCAAGCCCGGCATCACAGTCATGGCCGACCTGCCGCTGCTGACCAACGCCAAAATCCGTACCCGGCTTGCTGCCTTCCTCGGCAAACCGCTCTACCAAGGCGATCTGTCCCGCATCTCCGATGCGGTCGTTGCCTGGTACCGCGCCCACGATCTGCCGGTGGTGAGCGTCACCTTTCCCCAGCAGGACATCACCGGCGGCACCGTCCAGGCGGTCGTGACTGTCTACCGGCTGGGCAAGGTCACCGTCACCGGCAACAGATATTTCTCCGGCGATATGCTGAAAAGCGAGATGCAGTTGAAGCCCGGCCGCAGGATCGCCATCGCCCGTCTCAAGCAGGACCTCAACCGGCTCGACCGCAACCCCTTCCGCAGCGTCGACGCCGTGCTGGAACGCTCCAAGGCGCCCGGCCGCACGGATCTCGCCCTGCATGTGCAGGACCGCTTCCCCCTGCGCGTCTACGCCGGCTACGACAATGATGGCCAGCCCGTAACCGGCCGCGACGAGTACGATATCGGATTCAACTGGGGCAATCTGTTCGGCCTCGACCAGCAGCTCTCCTATCGCTTCACCACCAGCCCCGACCTTTGGCGCAGCCGCAATCGCGGCGCCGGCCATTCGAACGATCCGCGCTTCACGGCCCATTCGCTCGACTATCTCGCTCCGTTGCCCTGGGGTGATTTCCTTCACGTCTTCGGCGCCTATTCCGAGCAGGTGCCCAATCTGGGGCCAAATTTCGACGAAGTCGGACACAGCCTGCAACTGGGCTTGCGCTATGAGAGGGACTTGCCCGATCTGGGCGCTATGGCACAGCAGTTCCAGGTCGGCTTCGACTACAAGCGTTCCGACAACAATCTGGCCTTCGGTGGCACCTCGGTGTTCGCCAACGCCACTGATATCGAGCAGTTCCTGCTGATCTACGGCGGCAGCATTCCGGACGCCTACGGCCAGACCGCCTTCACCAACCGGCTCGTGGCCAGCCCCGGCAATCTTTCCGCCGGCAATACCGGGCGGGCATTCCAGGCCTCAGGCGTGGCTGGCGCCAGTGCCAGCTATGTTTACGACAATCTGCAGTTGACCCGGCTCTTCACCCTGCCCGGAGACATGCGCGGCATCGTACGCCTGGACGGGCAGCTTGCCAGCGGTGAGCTCCTGCCCAGCGAGCAGCTTGGCCTGGGCGGTATCGGCAGCGTCCGCGGCTACGATCCCCGCATCGCAAATGGGAGTCTAGGGCATCTTGGCGAGCTTTGAGCTGCATGCACCCGCGTTCCATCCGTTGCAGCGCATCGGCGCCACCGTTCAGGACAGCGCCGATCTTTATGCTTTCGTCGATCTGGGCAGCGTGTCCTACAGGAACGCGCAGCAGAACCTACCGCGCAGTATTACCCTCGAGAGCGTTGGGCTTGGCCTCAATTATGACATCTCCCGTCGGCTGAAGGCCCACTTCGACTATGGCTGGCAGCTTGCCGAGGCGCCGGGCGCGAGCGGCACTTCAAGCTTCGCAAACGTCGCCATCACACTCGCCTATTGACGGCGCGGGGAAGCGTTCAGGCCCGGTCGTCACCACGTAGCATCCAGCATCAGATGTGGAGAAAGACAGCGAGGGTATCCGCGATAGGATTGTCGCCCCCGGGAGCCGACGTCGTTAACCAGGTTCGAATGGCCGCTACGTGAGTTTGCGACCTTCAATGTGCATTGGCGCCGGGGTCAGATGGGTGGAATTTCAGCAGTAAGGTTCTGAAGCTAATTAGAAAACGTCAATCCAGATGGTGTCACGATCGGCGCCGATCGTGACCCCGCCCCCGGGGCACATTTGATCATTTGCCGCAAGGAAATGTTGCCGTTCGTTTGGCCGCCTCGATTCGACGCCGATCTACACCGGATATCCTCGAGAAGATCCTCAAGGGGCTCCAGCCGGTCGACCTGACCGTAGAGAAGCTCCGGCGCCTCGGCCCCTTGCCGTACCGATGGGACGAGCAGCGTGCCGTCCTCGGCTTCACGGTCTGATTCCCGCCGCAGTTGAGAAAGTCTCGCATTTTGCCCAGCGGCAACGAGTTCCGCCGGGCCATTGCCGAATGCTTCTCGGCCCAGTCGGGTAATCGCCGGTTCAAACGTCTGGCGGCCGAAAAGGGCCTCCTGAGACAAACCGCCAAATTGCCCGGAATGGCCGCCGCCAAGCCCGTCTCTCCACCAGTCGCCTATACCGACTTGCCAGCTAAGTCGCGGAAATGTCGCGGGAATTCCGAGGGGCGCTCGTGGAGACCCGAAAACGGGAGACTGAGTGGTGGTGCTGGCAGTCCACTACGAACTTGTCTCTGTTTTCATTTCCCCTGTTCTAAGCGAATTTGCAGGGAATTTGGCCGATTTCCGCCCTGATCCCCAGCTTGTGGCCGCGATTTCTCTGTGAGAACGGGCGGTTGCGGGAGGAACCCCTGCCTGTCCGCGCAGGGAATTCGTCGCCATTTTCAGGGCGCAGAAGACCAGGAACAGGGAATTCCGCGCGTCAGCCGTTGTCGTTATCTGGGAATGCATTGTCGTTAAGTGGGAAGCGATTGGCGTTAAGTGGGAAGCGACTGTCGCTATCCGGGATCGAAGTGGCGTTGAGCGGGAAGCCGTTGCAGCAAAGCGGGAACGGATTGCTGTTTGGCGATTGGTCGATGTCGCGAGGTGGGAAGGCAGTGCTGTTAAGCGAACTGTTGTGTCGCTAAAGGCAATGACGCCCATCGGCAACATTTCCATAATCGCGTCGTTGCGCTTGGTGGGCGGTGGTTGAAGCTCAGCATCGGAGCCTACGTCGAACTGCGGAGGCGCTCACGCGAACATGCGCCTTCCGAAGGGCGTGGGGATGAGCCCGACCTCAAAAGTTGGGCTGCTGCCACCCTCGTTCGGACTCACGTCGACGTTGCAGCCGACGACGATGTCGAAGTCCTGCGGCGCGCCCTTGCAGGCAACCTTGACCTTGAGCCAGAAATTGATGCCGTGGTCGGCCCTGGCGCGACCAAGGTGGCCGAGCAGCGCCTACTCGGGGGCCGCCTGCGGTCTGCGACAGGCCAGCGAGGAGGACGAGGCCGATGACGGCTATGTCCGCGCCTTGCCCCGGCCAGGTTAGGCGAAACCAACTCGTGAGAACAGGGAGACCCTGTTTGCGCTGATCGTGCTGCATGCCAACTGGAGACGGATGAAGTTTCAGCACAGACCGGTCGAATTCGATCGCGCCTTCGATCTTTTCGGCAGCTTCCGCCATCCATTCCATCGTGACAACGGACATGGGACGGTTCCAATCGTTCAAAAAGAGAAAGCCGGGGCGCTGGCGCCCCGGCCAGTGATCGGAAGGCGTTCGGCCCTACTTCGTCACAAGGCGATAGTAGACGAAGTCAGAGGTCGCGCCGTTGACATAGCCATTCACGTTTTTCTGCATGGCCACTTCGTAAGAGGCCTGGAACATGATGACGATCGGCGAGTCTCTTCTGCACCTTCTTCTGCAGGTCGATATACATCGCGTTGCGCTTTGCAGGATCGGACTCGGCCAGCGCCGCCATGGTTTCCTTGTTCATGTCGTCCGGCACGGCCCAGGCGTTCCGCCAGGTGGTGGTCGCCTGATAGTTGCCGTCCGAATTGTCGGCGTTGTAGGCGAACGCCTTGGCGTTGGAGTGCGGATCCATGAAATCCGGACCCCAATAGAGCAGCATCGCCTGATGGGTACGGCCACGATATTTGGTGATGACCTGCGCACCCGTCCCCGGAATGATTTTGAAGTTGATGCCGGCCTGCGCGAAGGTTGCCTGCAGAGACTGCGCCATATCGGTGAAGGGGGCAGAATTGATCACGTCGAGAGTGACGTCGATCGGTGTCTTCACACCGCCGTCCTTGAGGATCTGCTTCGCCTTCTCCGGATCATAAGTGTATGGCGTGTCATCGAGCGACCCGGGAAAGCCTTTCGGCCAAAAAGCCTGATGGATTTCCATCTGGCCCTTCAAGAAGGTGTCGGCCATGCCCTTGTAATCGACGAGGTAGCGGGCCGCTTCCCAGAGGGCCGGGTTGGTCAGATCCTTGTCCTTCTGGTTGAACGACAGGAAATGCACCGCAGCCTGCGGGAAAGTTTCGACCTTGATCTTGTCCTTATCGAGCGAGGCGATTTGGTCCGGCGTGAGATTCCGGGCCATGTCGACATCGCCGGACTTCAACAAAAGCTGCTGGGTCGCCGCTTCCGCGACATGCCGGATGATCACCTGCTTCACCTTCGGACCATCCTTGAAATAGTCCGGATTGGCGTTGAGGCGAATGATCTCGTTCGGCCGGTAGTCGGCGAGGCTGAACGGTCCGCTGCCGGCATCATGCTGGTTGAGCCAGGCATTGCCCATGTCGCCGTTGACCTCGTGCGCCATCACGGTCTTCTCGTCGACGACAGAGGCAGGGCGCGAGGCGATGACGTTCAAAACGAAGTTCGACGAGAACGCACCGGCATACTTGATGGTGACGGTGCTGCCGTTGGCCGTGATCATGCCGTCGACATTCTCCGGGGTCCAGCCGAGCTGGGCGAGAATGAAGGCCGGCGTCTTGTTGAGCTTGATCACGCGGGCAAGCGAGTACTTGACGTCTTCTGCCCGGACGAGATTGCCCGAGTGGAATTTCACGCCGTCACGCAGAGTGAAAGTGATCGTCTTGTTGGCGTCGTCCGCCGTCCATTTCGTGGCAAGGCCCGGTGCCAGCACGGTGGGGTCTTCGGCGTCGTACTGCACAAGTCGATCATAGGTATTGGTCACCAGTTCGCCCGAGGTGAACTCATAGGCCTGTGCCGGGTCGATCGCGACGATGTCATCGATGTTCTGGGCGACCACGAGCACGTCCTTGGGCGTAGCCGCCTGGACTGCTCCGGACGACAACGGCACGACGATGGCCACCGCACATAACGCGGCTTTCCAAAATCTCATTGTTTTCTCTCCTGGAGTTTGACGTTCCTTTTTCTGTCCTTCAACACCGGCGTGGCGCGCGGCTGCGCACTCGACCGGAAGAGGGTGAGCGATCCCGTCCACAGGAGCCGCGCCGGCCGGTCGGTATGGTTCGACCAGGCGTGTGGACGGTTGCCACGGAAATGCAGACTGTCCCCGGCGGACATGACCATCTCCTCGTCGTCGAGCCGCTGTATGATCGCTCCTTCGAGAACGTAAAGGATCTCCTCGCCTTCGTGGCTGACGACCTCCGAACGGTACCCGGGCGGCACGGTAAGGATGAAGGATGAGAGCACGTTGCCGGGGAATTCCGCCCCCAAGCGCTCATAGATCACCGACGATCCGTCGACCGAGAACTTGCGGCGTTCCCCCTTCCGGGTCAGCGCTGCCTTGGCGTTTGGGGTGGCGATGAAATAGTCGATGCCGACCTCGAGGGCGCGGGCGATCTGCGCGAGGGTCCCAAGGGACGGCGTCGCGTGGTCGCGCTCGACCTGGCTGAGATACCCTACGGAAACGCCGGCCGAATCGCCGAGTTCCTGCAGAGTCATCTGCATCTGGCGGCGGCGCGCACGAATGATCGCCCCAACCCTGGGATGCTCCTCTGGCACCTGGTTGGGAAGCGCTTCCCCCATCTGTGCATCCCCGCGTCGCCAAAATTTTTTTTATGAAAGCAAAATCATTTATATGATCGCAAGCGAAAAGTGACGAGCAGGGGTGGCATGCCCATCCGGCTGCAAGTGTTTTCATTCGATTTTCAAGGAGAACGTTGGCCAATTGAGCTTCGAACCGCAGGACCTGACGCCCACGATGCGACCTGCCCGGCTTTCCGGCACAGAGGCGCATGTGAAGCACGCTCACCGGCTTTTGCTGGCCTTTGGCGGATTCGTCGTCACGGTCCTCCTGACCTTTTTGGGCCTTCTTGCCATCACCTTCTTCATCGGCCGCGTCATCCCGATCGACCCGGTGCTCTCCGCCGTCGGAGACCGCGCCACGCCCGCGGTCTACAATGCCGCCAAGCAGGCGATGGGCCTCGACAAGCCGCTGATCGTCCAGTTCATCTCGTATGTCGCCGACATCGCGCAGGGCCATTTCGGCATGTCGGTCTCGACGGGCCGGCCGGTGATCGAGGATCTGAGCCGCTTCTTTCCTGCCACCCTCGAAATGGCGACCATCGGCATCATTATCGGCGTCATGCTCGGCGTGCCGATGGGCGTTTACGCCGCCAGCAGACAGGGTACGTGGCTCGATCAGATCATCCGCGTTTTCGGCCTGCTCGGCTACTCGGTGCCCGCCTTCTGGCTCGGCCTCGTCGGTCTTGCCGTCTTCTACGCCCATCTCGGATGGGTCGGCGGGCCGGGACGGCTCGACATTTATTATGACGGGCTCATTCCGCCGGTGACCGGCCTCATCCTCGTCGACAGCCTTCTGGCGGGCGAGCCCAGCATCTTCTTCAATGCCATCACCCATCTCATCCTTCCGGCCTCGGTCCTCGGATTTTTCAGCCTCGCCTATATCGCCCGCATGACGCGCTCATTCATGCTTGACCAGCTAAGCCAGGAATTCGTCACCACCGCGCGGGTCAAGGGTCTCCCGGAACGGATCGTCATCTGGCGCCATGCCTTCCGGCCGATCCTGGTGCCGCTGATCACGGTCATCGGCCTGAGCTATGCCGGACTGCTCGAGGGCTCGGTGATGATCGAGACTGTGTTCTCCTGGCCCGGCATAGGCAACTATCTG
This sequence comes from uncultured Alphaproteobacteria bacterium, assembly GCA_963750065.1. GTDB lineage: Bacteria > Pseudomonadota > Alphaproteobacteria > Rhizobiales > Kaistiaceae > CAVSRC01. The sequence continues at coordinate 202,326 of CAVVPK010000015.1, read as the reverse complement.
ACGACCGCGCTTCTGAACGCCGACATGAACGCCGTTCTTGGTGCGACCCTCGTCATCGGTTCGGTCTTCATCTTCATCAACAAGATATCGGATGTGCTCTATCGCGTCCTCGATCCGAGGGCCCGCTGATGGCGACGACCCGCGACTGGCTCCTTGCCGATTCCCCAACCTCGCGTTTTCAGGCAAGCATGGGCCGGGCCTATCGCGTCACTGCGGCCCTTCTGCACAACCCGCTGGCGACACTCGGGCTCATCATCGTCCTCGTATTGATTCTGACCGCCATCTTCGCGCCGCTGATCGCGCCCCATTCCCCCATCGGGCAGGAACTCGCCAACAGGCTGCAACCACCGAGCTCCGAGCATTGGATGGGGACGGATGAACTCGGGCGCGACATTTATTCGCGCGTCGTCTACGGCTCGCGTATCACGCTCATGATCGTCTTGCTGGTGGCCGTCATCTCTGCCCCGATCGGGCTCGTTGTCGGTGCGATCTCGGGCTATTTCGGCGGCTGGACCGACAGGGTGCTCATGGGTGTCACGGACGTCTTCCTGTCGATGCCCAAGCTCATCCTGGCGCTGGCCTTCGTCGCCGCCCTCGGCCCGGGCGTCGAGAACGCCATCATCGCTATTGCGATAACCGCATGGCCGACCTATGCGCGCATCGCGCGGGCCGAAACGCTGACCTTCCGCAATTCCGAGTTCATTGCCGCCGTGCAGATGCAGGGCGCCTCCGCCGCACGTATCATCTCGGCCCACATCCTGCCGCTCTGCACCTCGTCGATGATCATCCGCGTCACACTTGACATGGCTGGCATCATTTTGACCGCGGCGGGCCTCGGCTTCATCGGCCTTGGCGCGCAACCGCCGCTGCCCGAATGGGGCGCCATGATCTCGCGCGGGCGCACCTTCATCCTCGATCAATGGTGGGTCGCCACCATGCCAGGCTTCGCCATCATCATCGTCAGCCTCGGTTTCTGCTTCCTCGGCGACGGTCTGCGAGATGTCCTCGATCCACGGCAGGGGGAAAAGTCGTGACGGCCCCCCTGCTTGATATCGCGAATCTCCGCGTCAGCTTTCCCACCCCATACGGGCGTGCAGAGGTGGTCAGGGGCATCTCCTTCGAGCTCGGACGCGAACGGCTCGGCATCGTCGGTGAAAGCGGCTCTGGCAAATCGTTGACCGGCCGCTCCATCCTCAGTCTCATCCGCCCGCCCGGCAGGATCACGGCCGACCGGCTGCGCTTTTCGGGCATCGATATCCTTGCGCAGAGCGAAAGACAGATGCGCGCCATTCGTGGCGCCCGTATTTCCATGGTCATGCAGGACCCGAAATTCTCGCTCAATCCGGTCATGACCATCGGCGCCCAGATCGCCGAAGCGCTCGTGGCACACACAAGCCTGTCCGGTCGCGAGATCGCCGAGCGCAGCCGCGACATGCTCGAGGCGGTGCGCATCGACGATCCGCAGCGCGTCATGCGGCTCTACCCCCACGAGGTTTCCGGCGGCATGGGCCAGCGCGTGATGATCGCCATGATGCTCGTTCCGGAACCCGATCTCTTGATCGCCGACGAGCCGACCTCTGCCCTCGACGTGTCGGTTCAGGCACAGGTTCTCGACATCATGGACGAGCTGGTCCGCAACAAGGGCATGGGCCTCATTCTCATCAGTCACGATCTCGATCTCGTCTCACGTTATTGCGACCGGATCCTGGTGATGAATGCCGGCGAAGTGGTCGAGGAATGCGTGGCGAGCGAACTCTCGCGAGCGACGCACCCCTACACGCAGGGCCTCCTCGCCGCTATGCCGCATATGAACGAGACGCGCGACGTTCTGCCCGTGCTCGATCGCAGCCAGTGGGACGCGACATGAGCGCCATCTTGCTGAACGCAGTCGATATCTCCTATGGCGACACCAAGGTCACTTTCGGCGCCAGTTTCGAGGTCGAAGAAGGCGAAAGCTTCGGGCTGGTCGGCGAAAGCGGTTCCGGCAAATCGACAATTTTGCGGGCCATTGCCGGGCTCGGCACGGTTTGGACCGGCGGCATAACCGTTCTCGGCCAGCCGCGCCGACCGGGCATCGACAAGGCATTCGCGCGCCAGTGCCAGATGGTCTTCCAGGACCCCTATGGATCGCTCCATCCGCGCAAGACCATCGATTCGACGCTCAACGAGCCCCTCCAGGTCCATGGCATCGGCGGACGCAGCAATCGGATCGAGGCAATGCTTCAGGCCGTTGGGCTCGACCGCCGCTTCCGCTTCCGCTATCCGCACCAGCTTTCCGGCGGCCAGCGCCAGCGCGTCGCCATTGCGCGAGCGATGATGCTTGAGCCGAAAGTGCTGCTGCTCGACGAGCCGACCTCCGCGCTCGACGTGTCGGTGCAGGCGGAAATCCTCAATCTGCTGAAAAGGCTGAAGGCAGAGCAGGATCTTACCTACCTGCTCGTCACCCACAATCTGCCGGTGGTCTCGTTTCTGTGCGATCGGCTTGCGGTGATGCGGCGCGGTCGGATCGTCGAAACGGCGGATGTGTCGCAGTTGAAGACGGGCGCGCTGAACGATCCCTATTCTCGCGAGCTTTACACGGCGAGCGGCGGCAAGACCTCATAACATCGAAAGAGCATCCAGATGAGCAGTTCCATCGTGGAAATGGCGTTGGCCGAGTTCGACCACGCCATCGCGCTGACAAGAACGCCGGACGAAGCATTCGGCGCACTGCAGACGCTGGCGGAGGCGGCCGTCGGCGTTAAGCTTTTCACTGTGATGACCGTTGACATGGCGGAGGGTGTCGCGCGCCGCACCTATACCAGCGAGCCCGAGGCCTACCCGGCAACGGGCACCAAGCCGATCAATCGCGACGATTGGTTCGACGTCGTTCATCGCGACCGCCGCCCATTCGTCGCCAATACGATCGAAGAAATTGCGAAGGTTTTCCCAGATCACGAACTCATCAACGCGCTCGGCTGCCAGTCGGTGGTCAATCTGCCGGTCAGCCTGCGCGGTGAACTCGTCGCGACCGTGAACATGCTGCACGAGACAGGCCACTATACGCCCCGGCGCGTGTATATCGCGACCCGGCAGCTCTCGATGCCCGCCAAACTCGCCTATCTACTGGGGAGATATCGGAGTGCCTGAGTGAAGCGTCCCGGCTTTTCCGGATGTGAATCGGCATGTGGATCACGTCGGTGGCAGTGTCGCCGGTAACGCTCTGTCGGGAGTTAGGAAAGCCGCGTCAAGGTGGGGTCACGATCGGCGCCGATGCTCACCCCAAAACAACATGGATTCGGTCAACCGTGAGAAAGCATTCCCGCCGTTTGCATAAGCGGCACCGATGGAACCAGCGCGGCGAAGACGTCTCCGCCGCGCGATAGGAACGGTCCGAAGCGGATTCGCCATCACGAAGCCGCGCGACTGCGCTTCCGGGATGGTCATCCGGCCCGCGTCACATGTTCGGATAGTTTGGCCCGCCACCGCCTTCCGGCGCCAGCCAGTCGATGTTCTGGTTGGGGTCCTTGATGTCGCAGGTCTTGCAGTGGACGCAGTTCACGGCGTTGATCTGCAGGCGTGGGGCGTCCGCGCCCTCTTCGATCCACTCATAGACGCCGGCCGGGCAATAGCGCGCCGACAGCCCGGCGAAGACATCGTGCTCCGAGGTTTTCTGCAATCCCATGTCGCGCACATAAAGATGCACCGGCTGGTCTTCCGCATGGGCGGTGCCCGACAGGTAGACCGAGGAGAACCGGTCGAAGCTGACCACGCCGTCGGGCTTCGGATAGGCGATTGGCTTCGCCTTTGCCGCCGGCAGCGTCGCTTCGTGGTCGGCCTTGCCGTGGCGAAGCGTGCCGAACAGCGAGAAGCCGAACGTATTGGTCCACAGATCCAGGCCCGCCGCGACGACGCCGGCAAGCGTGCCCAGCTTCGACCACAGCGGCTTGACGTTGCGCACCGGCTTCAGGTCGTCGCCGATGGCGGACGTTCGCCACGCCGCCTCATAGGCGGTCAGCTCGTCATTGCCGCGGCCGCCGGCGATCGCTCGGCTGACGTGTTCCGCGGCCAACATGCCGGAGAGCATGGCGTTGTGGCTGCCCTTGATGCGCGCCACGTTGACCAGGCCGGCCGAACAGCCGATCAGCGCACCGCCGGGAAAGGCGAGTTTCGGCACCGATTGCCAGCCGCCCTCGGTGATTGCGCGTGCGCCATAGGAGAGGCGTTTTCCCCCTTCCAGCAGCGGTCGGATCGACGGATGGGTCTTGAAGCGCTGGAACTCCTCGAAGGGCGACAGGTTGGGATTGGCGTAGTTGAGGTGAACGACGAAGCCGATCGACACCAGATTGTCGCCGAAGTGATAGACAAACGCGCCGCCTCCGGTGCGGTTGTCGAGCGGCCAGCCGAAAGAATGCTGCACCTGCCCGGGCCGGTGCCTGTCCGGCGCTATCCTCCACAGTTCCTTGAAGCCGATGCCGAATTTCTGCGGCTCGCGCCCCTGGCTGAGGCCGAAGCGGGCAATCAACGACTTCGCCAGGAGCCCACGCGCCCCTTCGCCGATCAGCGTGTACTTGGCCTTGAGTTCCATGCCGCGCTGGAAGCCGGCCTTGGGCTTGCCGTCGCGGCCGATTCCCATGTCGCCGGTCGCCACGCCGATGACCGCGCCGTTGTCGTCATGCAGCGTTTCCACCGCGGCGAAGCCCGGAAAGATCTCGACGCCCAGCGCCTCCGCCTTGCCCGCCAGCCAGCGGCAGACGTCGCCCAGCGAGACGACGTAATTGCCGTGATTGCGCATCAGCGGTGGCAGCAGGAAATTGGGCAGGCGTGCTTCACCCGCCGCCCCCAGCCACAGGAAGCGGTCCTCGCTCACCGGCGTCTTGACCGGGCAGTCCGCATCCTCCCGCCAGTCCGGCAGCAGCCGGTCGAGGCCGATCGGGTCGAGAACCGCGCCGGAGAGGATATGGGCGCCGACCTCGGAGCCCTTCTCCAGCACCACCACCGAGAGGTCGGCGGCGATCTGCTTCAGCCGGATCGCTGCCGCCAGACCTGCCGGGCCGGCGCCGACGATCACGACGTCGAAATCCATCGATTCGCGCGGTTCCGATGATTGCGTTTCAACCGAACTCATTGGACCCCATCAGCGATTGCCTGCCAAAGGCTCTCCCCCTTGCCGAAGGCCGCCCGCATGCCGGCGGTCGCCTCTCCGATGCCAGGGCTGGCGCGCACGGCAAGCGCCGCAACCGAGTCGTACAGGATCGGCGAACGCACCGTAGGAACCGTTGAGCCATCGGGTCGGGCAACGTTGCGCTGCATGCCGCGATGAACGACTTGCGGATCGGCAAAAACCTGATCGACGCGGTTGATCGGACCGGCAGGAACCTGCGACTGCTCCAGCGCTGCCAACAGCTCCTGTGAGGAACGCTGGGCGACAACCTCAGCCAGAATGGCGATCAATGCCGCGCGATTGTCGACGCGGCTCGCATTCTTCGCAAAACGGGTGTCAGTGGCCAGCGCATCCATGCCGAGAACCTCACACAGGCGGCGGAACTGCTGATCGTTGCCGGCGGCGATGATGATATGGCCGTCCTGCGTCGCAAACACCTGGTAGGGGACGATCGTGGGATGGGCATTGCCCAGCCGACGCGGGGAGACATCCGAGGCGAGGTAGCTCATCGCCTGATTGGAGAGCACAGCCACCTGGCAGTCCATCAGGCTGAGATCGATATGCGTGCCGTGACCACTCTGCTGGCGCTGATGCACGGCTGCCAGGATGGCGCTCGCTGCATAAAGGCCGGTGAAGATATCGGCGCAGGCGATGCCGACCTTCTGTGGCTCGTCCCCTGCCCGGCCGGTCAGGTCCATCAGCCCCGACATGCCCTGGACGATGAAGTCATAGCCGAGACGTGCGGCATACGGGCCGTCCTGGCCGAAGCCGGTGATGGAACAGTAGACCAGGTCGGGATTGATCGCAGACAGGCTGGCATAGTCGAGCCCGAAGGCCGCCAGTCCGCCGACCTTGAAGTTCTCCACCACGACGTCCGCCTCCGCAGCGAGACTGAGCACCATGGCGCGGTCGGAGGCGTCGGTGAAGTCGGCCACGATCGAGCGCTTGCCGCGATTGGTCGCATGAAAATAGGCGGACGTCTGCGGCTCGTCGCCTTCCCCGGGCACGAAGGGCGGCCCCCAGGCGCGAGTTTCATCGCCGGAGCCCGGCCGTTCGACCTTGACCACCGTGGCACCGAGATCGGCGAGAAGCTGGCCCGCCCAAGGCCCGGCCAGGACCCGCGCGAGTTCGAGGACCTTGAGGCCGGCGAGCGGCGACGGATTCACTGTCATGAGAAGGCGGCGATTCCAGTCTGAGCTCGGCCGAGAATCAGGGCGTGGATGTCGTGGGTGCCTTCATAGGTGTTGACCGACTCGAGATTGACCATGTGGCGGATGACGTGGAACTCGTCGGCGATGCCGTTGCCGCCGTGCATGTCGCGCGCCGTCCGCGCGATGTCGAGCGCCTTGCCGCAATTGTTGCGCTTGACCAGGCTGATCATCTCCGGCGCCATCTTGCCTTCGTCGAACATCCGGCCGACGCGCAGAGCCGCCTGCAGCCCCAGCGCGATCTCGGTCTGCATGTCGGCGAGCTTCTTCTGGATGAGCTGGTTGGCCGCCAGCGGCCGGCCGAACTGCTTGCGATCGAGCACATAGTCGCGCGCCCGCTGCCAGCAGTCTTCGGCCGCCCCCATCACCCCCCAGGCGATGCCGTAGCGAGCCCGGCTGAGGCAGCCGAACGGTCCGCCGAGACCGGATGCGTCGGGGAGCAGGTTTTCTTCCGGCACGACCACGCCGTCCATGACGATCTCGCCGGTGACCGAGGCGCGCAGGCTGACCTTGCCCGCGATCTTCGGCGTCGACAGCCCCACCACGCCGCGCTCCAGCAGAAAGCCGCGGATGGCATTGTCGTGGGCGACCGATTTCGCCCACACAACCATCACGTCAGCGATCGGGGAGTTGGTGATCCAGGTCTTGGCGCCGGTCAGGCGGTAGCCATCTGCCACCTTCTCGGCGCGGGTCGTCATGCCGCCAGGATCGGAGCCATGATCCGGTTCGGTCAGGCCGAAGCAACCGACGATCTCACCGGTGGCGAGCTTCGGCAGGTACTTCCGTCGCTGATCGTCGCTGCCATAGGCGTGGATGGGATGCATGACCAGCGAGGACTGCACGCTCATCGCCGACCGGTAGCCCGAATCGACCCGCTCCACCTCGCGCGCGATCAACCCATAGGTGACGTAAGAGGCGCCACCGCCGCCATACTCCTCCGGGATGGTCGCGCCGAGCAGGCCCAGCGCCCCCAACTCGTTCATGATTTCGCGATCGAAACGCTCCTCGCGGAAGGCCGGGACCACACGCGGCAGCAGTTTTTCCTGCGCGTAGTCGCGAACCGCATCGCGGATCAACCGCTCCTCCTCGCTCAACTGGTCGTCGAGGCCGAGCGGATCCAGCCAGTCAAAGCGAGCACCGCCGGATGGATTGCCGGATGACATGAATGCAGGCCCCCTCAGCCGACTACGTCGTCGTGCAGCGGAAAGAGTTGCAGAGGGCGGCGGTGAAGAAGTTGCGCGTCAGCAGCGTGCACATGGGAATGCCCATCGCGGTGTGGGTGATGATCATCGGCCACAAGGTGTCGAGCAGGCCGAGCCAGTTGAACATCTTGAACAGCGGAATGAGGATGATCTGCGGCGGGAAGAACATGCGGGAGATCAGGACAAGGAAAAGCATCTCGCTGCCGCCCCGGCATGTCAGCCCCAGGCCGACACGCACTTGACGACCATGAACTCCTCGAGTTCCCAGACGCCGCCCTCCCGGGCGTTGCCCGATGAGCGCACGCCGCCGAACGGCGAGCCGGCGCCGGGCGGCTGACCGTTCATCTCGACCACGCCCGACCGCAGGCGACGCGCGACGCGGTTGCGTCGCTCTCCGTTCTGGCTCTGGACGTAATTGGTCAACCCGTAGGGTGTGCCGTTGGCGATCGCCACTGCCTGGTCTTCGTCGTCGAAGGGGATGATCGACAGAACCGGCCCGAAAATCTCCTCCTGGGCGATCGTCATGTTTGGGGTCACGTCCGCGAACACCGTCGGCCGTGCGTAGTAGCCGCGGTTGATGTCAGCCGGGCGGCCGAGTCCGCCCGCCACCAGCCGCGCTCCCTCGCGGATGCCGGTTTCGATCAGACTCTGCACCCGCTCGTACTGGCGGGCAGACACCACCGGGCCGATATGGGCGCCGTCCGCCTCGGGCGGACCGACGGACACGGATTCGGCGACACGCCACGCGGTATCGACGGCTGCGTCATAGATCGATCGTTCCACCAGCAGCCGCGTGGGCGCATTGCAGCTCTGCCCGCTGTTGCTGAAACAGCGGCGCACGCCGCGATCGACGGCCTCTGCATCCGCATCCGCAAACACCAGATTGGCGCCCTTGCCGCCCAGCTCCAGCGCCACTCGCTTGAAGGTATCGGCGGCTTCCTTGAGCACCTTGCGCCCCGCTCCAGTGGAGCCGGTGAAGCTAATCATCGCGACGTCGGGATGGGCAACCAGGCGCGTCCCGGCGACTTCGCCATCGCCGTAGATCATATTGAACACGCCCTTGGGCACGCCGGCCTCGTCGAGAATCTCCGCAAACAGGGCCGCCGAAAGCGGCGCGAACTCGGATGGCTTCAGCACCATGGTGCAGCCGGCAAGCAGCGCCGGGACGACTTTCAGGGCGACCTGGTGAATGGGCCAGTTCCAGGGGGTGATCAGTCCGACGACACCGATCGGCTCCATCACGATTCGGTCGTTCGGCGCGTGCGGACCAAGCGGGCGGACGAAGGAGAAGCCCTCCATCGCCTTGAGGAAGTTGGTCAAGTGATTGGCCCCGGCGGCAGCTTGCCGAGTCCGGGCGAGTTCGATCGGTGCCCCCATCTCAGTCGAGATGGCCTGGGCCATCTCCTCACTCCGCCGCTGATAGATCTCGCGCATGCGCTCGATCAGGGCCATGCGTTCGGACGGATCGGTTGCCGACCAGCCGGAGAAGGCTTCCTTCGCTGCCGCAACGGCGGCGTCGACATCCCGCGCATCGGCCATGGCAACCACGCCGATCGGTTCTTCGGTCGACGGGCTGATCATGATGTGCTCGGCCGACGCGTGCGCCGGCGTCCACTGACCGGCGATATAGAATTCCCGTAGTTCGCGCATGATTGTCCGCTCCTGCTGGTCGTATTCTGCTGCAGCTGCCGGGCGCTTCGGCGGCGATCCTAGACGTCTTCTTCCAGAGCTATTTCCGGCACTGGGCCGGCGTCGAAGAAATGGATCTGGTCGGGTATCAGGTGAATGACCTGTCCCGGAGTTGCCGTGGCGCGGCCGCGCACCAGAACGCGGATGACGTGTTCCGCGATACGGGCGGTGATCTGCGTTTCCGATCCGGTCGGTTCGACCACCGACACCGTCGCCGGCCATCCGCTTTTGGCGAGCACGAAGTGTTCGGGCCTGATGCCAATCGTTGCGCGCGTCCGCCCCTTCGGATCGCCGGTTGGCAAGTCCAGCATGGTTCCGTCGTCGAGTACGAGCCGGGCCCGGTCGAGAGACCCCTCGAGGAAGTTCATCGGCGGCGACCCGATGAACGCAGCCACGAAGAGGCTGCCGGGCTTGTCGTAAAGGTCGAGCGGTTGTCCCTCCTGCTCGACCACGCCGCTGTTCATGACTACGACGCGATCCGCCAACGTCATCGCTTCGATCTGGTCGTGAGTCACGTAGATCGTCGTCGTCTTGAGTCGCTGATGCAGCTCCTTGATCTCCGAGCGCATCTGGACCCTGAGCTTGGCGTCCAGGTTCGATAGCGGCTCGTCGAACAGGAAGACGTTTGGATTGCGGACGATCGCCCGCCCCATGGCCACGCGCTGGCGCTGGCCACCCGACAGCGCTCGCGGCTTGCGCTCGAGCAGTTGTTCGAGCCCCAGGATGCGCGCCGCATGCATCACGCGGCGTTCAATCTCCGCGCGTGGTACGCGGCGCTGGCGCAGCGCAAATCCCATGTTATCGCGCACGTTCTTGTGGGGATAGAGCGCGTAGTTCTGGAACACCATCGCGATATCGCGATCTTTCGGTGCGACATCGTTGACCACACGGTCGCCGATGACGATCTCACCGTCGGTGATCTCCTCCAGCCCGGCTATCATCCTCAGGAGGGTCGATTTCCCGCATCCCGACGGGCCCACCAGCGCCACGAACTCGCCGTCCGGGATATGGACCGAGACGCCATGTATCACCTCATGCGAGCCGTACGATTTACGCACGTCTTGGATATCCACGACGCTCATGCCTGCATTCCTCCCGGCTTGTTGGGCGTGCTTGTTGGAGCGCGGCGGGACAGGCGGTCCGTCGGCGCTCGGCGTTTGCGGCTGTCTTCGCTCACCGGCGACCCGGAGGATCGCCGGACACCGGTGCACTCAGCTTCTTGATGACGTAGGCACCGGCATTCACCTCGTGTTGCTTCGCCATTTCCGCGGCGCCCTTGAAGTCCCTCGCACGCAGCAGATCGCGAATCTGCCGGTGTTCCTTGAGGGCTTCCACGAGCCGCTCCGCGTTGGGGCTTATGCCGTGCCGCTGCGACGACATCAGGCCCAGCATGTTGTTGATGAGCCGGTTGCTGTACGGCGTGTTCGGCCGGTCGCACAACAGGTTGTGGAAGGCGTAGTTGAGGTCGGCGAAACGCTCGAAATCACCTTCGTCGAAGGCCTTCGCCTGGGCGTCGATATTGCGATCGATCGTGTCCAGAAGAGCGTCATCGTAGCTCGGCGCGCCCAGCTCGATCGCCAGTGCGCAGATCGCGCCGCGCAAGGCGCTGATTTCGGTCACCTCTTCGATACGCAGGCCTTGCACCACCGCGCCGACGTGGTTCTGGACAGACAGCCAGCCGTCGGCCGCCAAGCCCTGGATCGCCTCGCGTATCGGCGTCTCGGAGATGTTGAGCGCAGTCGATACTTCGCGCGTGGTGATGCGGTCGCCCGGCTTCACCTCGCCCGACAGGATCATCTTGCGGATGTGCCGGCGCGCCATCTCGGCCTTGGTAACGAAGGTGTCCGGACTTCTCTCGATATTCAGCGGAACGTTCATCCCTTCGTCGCTCCTTCAACCAGCCCCTGGATCAGCCACTTCTGCACCAACAGCGCGAAGATGACGACCGGCACGACAGCCATCGTACCCACCGCGGTCAGCGCTCCCCAGTTGGCTCCATGGACAGTATCCGCGCTGATTCCGGCAATGGTAACCGGCAGCGTCGTAGCATTTCTATTGGTCAGAATAATCGCGAAAAGCAGTTCTTCCCACGCCAGGATCATGCTGAAGATGAACGTCGATATCAGGCCGGGTAGCGAAATCGGCACGATAATCTTGAAGAACGCCCCGAACCGCGAGCATCCGTCGATCATGGCGGATTCTTCCAGTTCGGGAGGCAGCGAAACGAAGAAGCTGCGCATCAACCACATCACGTAGGGAATCAGGAACGTGCTGTAGGCGAAGATCAGCGTGATGTCCTTGTCGGTCAGGCCAAGCCGGCGGGCGACCAGAAACATCGGCACGGCCATCGAGATCGGCGGCACGCCGCGCGACAGGAGGGCGATGAGGCCGATCGTCTTGGCGCCGCGCAGCCTGATCCGCGCCAGGGCATAGCCCGACAGGGCACCGACGGAGACCGACAACAGGGCCGAACCGGTCGCCACGATGACCGTGTTCATGAACCGCTGGATGAAGTCGGTCCGGTGCATGTACTCGATGTAGGTGTCCAGCGTCGGCGTGAAGAAGAACTTCGGCGGGTCGGTGAAGATGTCGACCTGGTTCTTGAACGACGTCATCACCATCCACAGGATGGGAAACAGGAAAAGCACGGCGATCACCACGCCCGAGACGACGCGGACGTGATGTCCGATCGGCCTGCGGCGCCGCCGGCGCGGCGCATCGATGGCGATGGCGGTCAATAGAGCTGCTCCAGCTTGTGGCTCAGGTAGAGGAATACCCCGGTCACGACCAAGGTCAGCACCAGGACGATCGCCGCCATCGCCGCCGACTGCGAGAAGTGCATCGATTGGAACGCCTCCTCGTAGATGAACAGGTTGACGACATCGGTTGAGGTCCCGGGCCCGCCATTGGTGGCCGCCAGCACGATATCGAACATCTTCACCGCACCGAGCCAGCGGATGATGAAGGTCGCCGTGATCACCGGGACGAGGAGCGGCAGAGCGACCGACCACAGCATCGACCACCAGCTTGCACCGTCGATCCTGGCCGCCTCGAAGACATCCTTCGGCAGCGACAGCATCGCCGCCGATGCGATCAGGATGACGAAGGGAGTCGAGCGCCAGGTGTCGATGATGATGATTGTGAACATGGCCATGGTGCCGCTGCCGAACCAGTCGACCGCGTTCAGCCCGATATGCACGAAGACGAAATTCACCAGCCCCCAGAGAGGATCGAGCATCATCTTCCAGATGCCGCCGGCGATGACTGGCGCCACGACCATCGGAATGAGGAACAGCGCCCGCACGGCGCCGCGCCCGCGCCACTCGACGTTGATGAGATAGGCGATGCCGAAACCGAGCGCGACCTGGACCGGCAGGGCGACGACCAGATAGACCAGCGTGACCCGGATGGATTCCCAGAACCGGTAGTCGGACATGACCGCCCGGTAGTTGTCCAGGCCGACCCACTCGCCGGGGCCGAAGGTCATCAGGTCGAACTGCGTGAAGCTGAGGGCGATCGAATAGAAGACCGGATAGGCGAGCAGCGCTGCCAGGATAATCAGCGTCGGCGCCATGAACGACCAGCGTTCGATGAGATCGAAAAGCCGGTGAAGCTGGCGCCTGTGCGTCCGTCCTGCGGTCATCGCCAGTGCCACGGTCATCGCCGGTCGCCCCCGCTGGCTGTGTCGCGATACGCCTTGCCGCGCGCCCGAACCGGTTCGAGCAGCGAGAAATCGCCCTGCTTGACGTCGAAGCCGAGCGGGAACGGCGGCCGGACTTCCATGCCGATCGCGCGCATCACGCGGTCGTCGCGGTAGTAGCAGCGCGCCGTCACGGCCCCGATCACCGCCGCCAGATCCGGCTGTTCGGAGCGGAAGGTCGCCAGCACCGCCGCCTGCCGGTCGCGCGGCAGCGCCGCCAGCCCACCGCCGGCGGCAGCGTCGATCATATGCAGTGCCTGGCTGAGCTCGGCCGTATAGCGGCCGGCCGACGCCGCGATGTCGGTGAAGATCGCCGGGTCGCCCGCCCCCGGAAGCCCGTATTCGGCGCTCGACGGGATGAGGAGATCGACGACGCAACGCAGCGTCTCGATCTCGGCCTCCGACAGCGGAGCCTTGCTGGATTTGTCGGGAGACGTGCTCATCGGCCTCAATCGAACAGCTCGTAGATACGGGTCTTGATCTGGTCGGCGACGTAGAGCGCGACGGCCTGGATGGTGGACGTCGGGTTCACGCCGCCGGCGGTGACGAAGACGCTGCCGTCGACGATGAACAGGTTCTTCACGTCGTGACTACGCCCCCATTCGTTGACCACCGAGTGGCGTGGGTCGGTGCCCATGCGCGCCGTGCCCATCAGGTGCCAGCCGGCATAGGTGAGCGGCGCCTTGACGGTGATGTCGTGCGCGCCGGCGGTGGTCAGGATTTCCTTGCCGCGGGCGATGGCGTGATCGAGCATCCTCTGCGTGTTCTCGCCGAGCCGGTAGACGATCTTCGGCGCCGGGATGCCGTTGCCGTCCTTCAGCTGCGGATCGAGGGTGACCCGGTTGGTCTCCTCGGGCAGATCCTCGCAGATCGCCGCCATGCCGGCGCTGCGCTCGAACAGCCGGCGGAAGGCCGCGTGATGGCCCTCGCCCCAGGGGATCAGCCCATCCGCCATGCCGTTGGTGGCGGTCGCCACGGGGCCGAGGCCGCGCGAGAACTGGTAGCAGTAGCCGCGCACGAAATCGCGGGCGGGATCGGTCTCGTAGAACTGCATGCTCCACAGGCTGATGATGGGGCCGCGATAGCCGTCGAGCGGCTCGTCGAAGTGCCCCCTGATCTGCGCGTAGGGATGGAACATGAGGTTCTTGCCGACCAGCCCGCTGGAATTGGCCAGGCCGTTGGGGAAGCGCTCCGAGGCCGAGTTCAGCAGGATGCGCGGCGTGCCGATGCCGTTGCACGCCATGACCACGATCTCGGCCGGCTGGAAGACTTCCTCGCCGTTGGCGTCGAAATAGGTGACGCCGGTCGCCATGCCGTCCGCATTCGTCTCGATCCGGCTGACACGGCAGTTGGTTCGCAATTCGACGCGGGCGCGGATCGCTTCCGGCCAGTAGGTGACGTCAGTGCTGGCCTTGGCACCCTGCGCGCAGCCGGCGCCACAATGGTTGAGATTGATGCACGGCGCGCGCCCCTGGTAGTCCTGCGTGGCGATCGCGGCGTCGGATGGCCACCAGTGCCACCCAAGGCTGTTCATGGCCGTCCCGATCTTCTCGCCGGTCTTGCCCATGGGGATCGGCGGCATCACCGCGTCCTTGGGTGGATAGGCGGGATCGCCGGCGAGGCTGGCGATGCCCATCATCCGGTCGTTCAGCGCATAGAACGGCACGAGCGTGGCGTAATCGATCGGCCAGTCGTCGGCGACGCCGTCGAGCGACTTCACGCGGAAATCGGATGGATGCAGGCGCGGGAAGTGCCCGGCGTAGAGGACGGTGCCGCCGCCGACGCCGTTGAAGTTCGCGATCTTGATCGGCGAATCGTCTTCGTTGATCGGATAGTCGGCGGCCAGCCCGCGACGGTTGGGGCTGATCGCATAATCCTCGGACTGGCGCGCTTCCCAGTCGCGGCCGTTGCTCGGAAAATCAGCCTGCGAAGGCCATGCCCCCTGCTCCAGGCAGAGGACGCGCATCTTCGTCTCGGCGATGCTCCAGGCGAACGCCGCCCCGGAGGCGCCCGCGCCGATGATGACGACGTCAACCGGCTCGTTCATGGCGACAGGCGGCTCCTGCAAGGGCGGCAATTCAACATCGGTCAGGTCGCGAGCTTTGCCGACTCGGTGCGCTTGAACATGCCAAGCGTATTCTGGGCCGGATGGGCGGCGAGCGCCGCTTCGATCGGCTCGGTGCCCCAGCCCGGCCGATCCGACAGGATGAGGTAGCCGTCCTTGTAGACCGGCGCGTGGGTGAACAGCTCATCTTCCCAGGCAACGCGGTCGATGTCGGTCTCCATGATGCGCATGTTGGGCACGACCGCGCTGAAGTGGCCGTTCATCATGGTCGACAGGTGGCCATAAAAGTTATGCGCGGCGACGTTGATCTCATAGGCCTCCGCTGCCGCCGCGATCTTCAGCGACTGCCACACACCGTTCCACGGCGTGTCGACGATCGCCACGTCGATCGACTGGTTGCGGAAGAAGGGAAGGAACTGGCGCAGCCCGATCAACGTCTCGCACGACGAGATCGGATGCCGGCTCTGCGAACGGATGAAGGCGAGCGCCTCAGCGTCGAGCGTATCGATCTCGATCCAGAAGAGGTCCAGGTCATCGAGCGCCCGCACGTACTTCAGGAACCCCTCGGTGCGGCCGTTGAAGTTCAGATCGATCAGCATGTCGATGTCGGGACCGGCCTCCTCGCGCATCACCTCAAGGTGCCTGCGCAGGTTCTTCAGTGTGTCGCGCTCGACGTTGCGCCCGGGCTCATGCGGCGTGCCGAACCCCGGCCCCCAGCCCTTGATGCGGTCTTCTTCGTCGTAGTGGAAGATGTTGGTCTTGAAAGCGGTGAAGCCCTTTTCGCCGACCTCGCGCGCGATCTGCCGCGTACCTTCCAGGTCGACGATGCCCGGCTCGAAATACTGCGTGCGCGTGCGGTAAGAGACGCAGTGCGACCAGTACACGCGGATCTTGTCGCGCACCTTGCCGCCGAGGATGACGTGGCAGGGCACGTCCAGCGCCTTCGCCTTGACGTCGAGGAGCGCGTTCTCGATGGCGCCCAGCGCCTGCCCGACGACGCCACCAGCACCCGGCCGCGTAACCTGGCTCAGATCCTGAAAGACGTGCTCGTGATGCATCGCGCTCTGGCCGATCACGCGATGCTGGATCTCGCCGATGACGGCCGAAACCGCTGGCGAGCCGAAGCTCTCGTCGAACTCGCTCCAGCCGACGATGCCGTCCTCCGTCGTGACCTTCACGAAGTGATAGTTGCGCCACCCGATGCTGCTCGCCAGGACCTTGATCTCACTGACGATCGCTTTGCTCGGCATTTGCTGTTTTCATCCTTGTCTGGCGTGATGCATCCGGGCTCGCGCTATGCCGCCAGTGGCACAGGATTCGATAGGCCCGCAGCCGCCCCCCCATTCGCCGGGATGCGCTCCAGGTGGCCAGCGACCACCGGAAGCTTCAGTCCCGGCGCCGGGCGGCGAACATGAAAATTGCGAGAAACGTGGGCGCCCGGCGGCGCCCACGTTCCTGTCGGTGCGATTACTGCAGGATCTTGGCGATCTTGTCGGACGCTTCCTTGAGCGCCACCGCTGCCGTCGCCTCCCCCGTCGTCGCCCGGGCGATCTCATCGCCGAGGACCTGCTGGGCGGCATTCGACTTCGGACTGCGAATGCGCCACATCTGGCCGGCGGCGGAGACATCGTAAGCCTGCTGCAGCGTCTTGTAGACGGGCGCCTCCCAGTCCTCGGAAGGCGTCGAACTCAGCGTCGACTTGCGTGCCGGGAACGACCCGACGGTCGCCGCGTTGATCTGCTCGCCCTGCTTGGACGTCAGCCACTGCACGAATGCCCAGGCGGCTTCCAAGTGCTCGGTCTTGGCGGCGATCGCCATGCTCCAGATGCCGCGATGGGCACCGGCGCTCTTGGTGCCGACCGGCATCACCTGGATGCCGACCTCATCCTTGGTCAGCGTCGTCGCCTTGGGGTCCACGGCGGTTGCCTTGAACACGCTGCCCCACTGGAACATCACCGCGACCTGCCCCTGGCGGAACGCCTGGAGCGATTCGGAGAAGCCGTGGTTGAGCGCGCCGGGCGGAGCGTAGTCGAGCAGGCGCTTGTACATCTCGAACGACTTGATGCCGTTCTCGTTATCGAAGGCGGGCTTGCCGGAATCGTCAAGCAGGTGGCCGCCGTTCGAATTGAAGATCGTCTGCCACACTGTCGGCGTCAGAACGTCACGCACGAAGAAGGTGTCGACCGCCCAGGCGTCCGGCTTGCCGTCGCCGTTCAAGTCCTGCACCAGCTTCGGAGCCTGCTGGAAGAACTCGTCCCAAGTCAGCTTCGGCGTTGGCTCGGGCACGCCGGCCTTCTTGTAGAGCGAGCGGTTGTAGAACATCAGCAGCATGTTGGAGCGGGCCGGAACGGCGTACTGGACGCCCTTCCACGCTCCGGCCGCGAGCGGGGCGGCATTGAAATCGCCCCAGTCGTAGTCGGGCTTCGTCATCGCCGCGATCTGTTTGCCCTTCAGGTCCACAAGCGCACCGATTTCGGCAAGTTGCGGCGTCCACGGGTCGTCGACCAGCAAGACATCGTATTCCGGCGTCGGATTGGTCGCGTCCAGCATCATCTTGGTCAGCGCCTGCGCATAGGGCACGCCGTCGATGGTGACCTTGATGTTGGGAAATTCCTTGTTGAACAGCGGCACCAGCATCGTCTGCCAGGCATTGGCATAGGCATCGTTCGCCGCGATGCGGATCTCGACCGGATTGTCAGGCGTTCCGAGACCGTCCTGCGCCTGTGCCGCTGCCAGCGGCAGCGCCGCAACCGCCAGGGCCGCACCGAGCAAACGCGCGAGCCCACGCTGCCGTCCTTTCCCGAACCCTTTCTTCAATGCTTTCACCGTTTCCCTCCCTAGTGCCATTTCACAACGAAGCACGCTTATTATGTAGAATATATTTCATAGAATATTGAAGCGGTCAACGATGCCGCGACGGCAGGAGGCAGTGGAGTGGCCCCGGTCGCGCGAAAAGCGCTCGGCGGCGTGATCAAGGAGCCGGCGTTTCAGGGGATTCGGCGTTTCCGGGGAGCCGGAGTCTCTTGGGATTCAGGCCGGGATCGGTGACGGCGTGGCCGAGGGAGCGATCGTGGTTTCGGTTCGCGCTGCTGCCGCTGAGCGGGGCTGTCCGCTGTGCCGGCGACTGTCGCGGCGCGTCCACAGCCGCTACCTCAGAAGGGCGGCAGATCTGCCCCTGTCCTCGCCAAATGGCTCGACCGCGAGGACATGGATCACGTTCGTGGCGCACCCTACCACCCGATGACCCAGGGCAAGATCGAGCGCTGGCACCAGACGCTGAAGAACCGCATCTTGCTCGAGAACTACTACCTGCCCGGCGACCTCGAAGCTGAAATCGGCGCCTTCGTCGCCGACTACAATCACCGGCGCTACCACGAGAGCCTGGGCTGTAAGTCGGCACCGAATTCGGCCCCTCGAACGAACGGCGGCAACGGCTTTTAGCGGTTGACTGAATCGACGCTCGAGCGGGGTCACGATCGGCGCCGATCGTGACCCCACTTCGGCGGGAGTTTGTTGATCGCCTACAGGCCGTTACGGTTGACACCTCTAAGAGCGGTGACCCCACGCCGATTCACATCGGGCGGCGTCCTCGCGGTACCTCTCCCAGCGCGCGAGCCATCAAGAGGTTACATTTTCTCGAATGCGACCCTGTCGCCTTGTCCTTTGCGGCTGGACGACCGAAAGGCGGTGAAGCCATCGTCTTGGGAAATCTTGATGCCCAGCCCCAATCGAGAAAGCGTTTGGCGGCCGCGGTCCCACCTCCACACCGGTGCTGCCGCCGTCGATGCGCAGGATGGCACCGACGACCAGCACCTCGCCTTCGTGACCGATGGGGTGCTCCTTTGACGGTCTCGCCAAAGCTCTTTCGGGTGATTCACATCCAAAGGATGCACCCTGCCAACTCTCAGCAACTCTAGGACTTCACATTGCAACCTTCATTTGTTATAGGTTTACAAATGTGCATTCGCAACAGGGGGGGGGGTGGATATGCATCGCATCTCGCCGTTGACGGTCGGTTTGACTGCAATCATGTCGGCCTCAGCGATCGGGACGGCAAATGCAGCCGAGCAGATATCTCAAGTCTCTGTTCCGATCCGCATAAATCTTGCGGAGGTGCAGACCCGTCTCAATTCCGAAGTCCCTCAACACCTTTATACCATCAATGAACCCAACCACGTCTGCATTCCCGCACAGAAGGCCCAGTACGGTTATCCCTGTTTCCATGGCATCAAGTTGTATACCTGTCACGGGTGGACCTATATCTCGCCCGATGTCCACTGCGACGTGTCGGGCTGGGTGAACCGCAATGGAACCATAGGAGTTTCGGGCCAAGGCCAGACGCTACATCTATCGGTTCCCGTTGCGTCAAGCGTAAGCGCCAAAGCTGCGAGCATCAGTCAGTCGGCGGACGCCAAAGCCACATTTTTCGTCGACATAACCCCAGACATAGATCAAAACTGGAATGTCTCTGCGGTTGTCAAACCGGATATGAGATGGGACCAAAAGCCCACGCTTGAACTTTTCCACATCATCAAAATCACGTTCGCGGACAAGGTTGAGCCCGAACTGCGGGACCAGATGAACAAGTTTGCGTCACAGGTCCCTCAGCTTCTGAGTGATCTGAAAATTCACTCCAAAGTGGAAACGGCCTGGACGCAAATCCAGCAGCCTCTCGAAATCGCTAAGGATCCGACAGCATATCTTCTGTTTAAACCCGAGTCCGTTGGCTTTTCGGGTGTCGACATTCAAAACAATATATTGAAGGCCCAGGTGCAAATTTCAGGTGTGACATCGGTTGTGGTAGGACCGAAGCCGACAGTGAAGCCGGTGCCGCTGGCTCCATTGAAAAAGATTGGGCTGTCGGCCGGGATCTTCCAAATTTCTATTCCCTCCTTGGTGGACTTCTCCGAGATTGAAAACGCGGCGAAATCCCAATTCCCGGAGGGATATTCGTTTGACGTGAATACCGACGGACTCAAAGGCAAGGTAACGGTCAACAATCTCAAAATCATGCGCCTGGGCGATGGAAAGCTGGGCATTTCGATTGGGGTAAACTACGATAACAGGTCGAAATTATTGAGGTTCATCGATTACTGGGACTGGTTCGACACACGCGGCACGCTTGAATTTTCGGGCGTGCCGGTAATCGACCCTAAGAACGATATCATTCATGTTAACGATCTTGCTCTTCACAGCGATACCAACAACCCAATCGTCGACTCGTTGGTCAAAATTGCCAATTTGCCACTGATCCGCGAATTTATATCGGATTCAGCGAAATACGATTACAGCAACAATCTAAAAACGGGTGTGGCGGCCGCCAACAAGGCAATGAACATCACACTCGAGAACGAAGTGAAGATATCTGGAAGCATGACCTCCGCAGGTGTCACCGATTTGTCGGTGAAGGAAAATGGCATTGCTCTGACGGCGCTTGCGAAAGGCACAGTCAGCGTGGATGCAGGTCTCTAGATGACGCGCAGCATCTTAGTCGCCATCTTGTTGAGCACGCTTTCGATCAGTAGCGGGTACGCTCAAGACTATGTTTGCAAGAATGTCGGCTCTTCATGGACTTGGTTCAGCGACCATTTCGTCGCATCCGTGAAGTATGTGTCCGTAGGGCAGGCAGGAAGACGCTACGAAGTCGGCACCGGGGTGTCGATAGCGGGGCATCCATTGGGATGGCGCGAAACCTATTCGGGACAGGCCGAATTTTCCGCTTGGGGGATGGGGTCTGTCCACATTCGTGCGGCGGACGGTGGCGGTCCGTTCAAGGTCTGTCTCGCAACGGGTGATATAAGCCCAATCACGATATATAAGAAGGAATTCTGACCTCATAGCCAAGGTCGGTCGGTATCGCCGTTTGCACCTCCTGTTGAAGCGCGAGGGCGTCGAGGTGAACTGGAAGAAGCTCTATCGGCTCTACCGTGAAGAACGGCTGACGGTTAGGAAGCGCGGACGCAGCAAGCGGGCTTTGGGCACGCGGGCACCGATGGCGATCCCGCAGGGTCTGTCAGGATTTTCGTGTAAGGGCCGGGTTTGTCATGCGAGCCTGAACCGGCCTTCGAAGATGATGGCGAGTTGTGCCTTGGCCATCACCCATTCACGAGCCGGCATCTTCCACTCCTTCTGGGTCAGGCTCAAGACCAGGAAGAGCAGCTTCAACGCGGCCTCGTCGGTCGGGAAGTGGCCGCGAGCTCGAACGGCGCGGCGCAATTTGGCGTTCAAAGCCTCTATGGCATTGGTCGTGTAGATCATCCGCCGAACGTCATCGGGGAAGGCAAAGAAGGGAATGACCTCGGTCCAGTTCCGCGGCCAGGATTGGACGATGGCCGGGTATTTGCGGCCCCATGGCCCCTCGGCAAAGGCCTCCAGGGCGGCGCTGCCGGCGCAACCACTGCCGAGGCTCAGGGAGAACATTGCCGCCGCGGTCATGGCCATCGTAGACACGCGACCTCCAGCAGAGGGCATCTTCTTGGCGTCTCTGATTGCATTGTCGCAGGGAGACAAGCGTACTTTGGCCCACGTGCGCCGGCATGCCTGTCAACGGCGGAGCAATTCCAGGCCGGAGGGGCGGAGGAAAAGCAGGCCATTGGTCGGCAGGCGTGACGTACGAAGGGGCCCGATGGGCCCCCTTCGTACGTCTGCAAGTTGCCTTGGGGATCAGGAGGCGACGATCTCGCCGGTTTGCGGATCGACGGTCTCACGGGTGGCCTGGTTTTGCTCCGCCCCGTTTCCCGGGGCCGGGGATTGGCGGCGACCGGATGACTGCTTCAGCCGGTAACTGTCGCCATTCATGGTCAGGATATGGACGTGGTGCGTCAGGCGATCGAGCAGCGCGCCGGTGAGCCGCTCCGAGCCGAGGACGCTCGTCCAGTCTTCGAACGGCAGGTTCGACGTGACGATCGTCGAGCCACGCTCATATCTCTGGGAGAAGACCTCGAACAGAAGCTCGGCCCCCGTCGACGACAACGGCACATAGCCAAGCTCGTCGACGATCAGGAGTTTGACGGCCTGAAGGTCTCGTTGCAGCTTCAGAAGACGTCGCTCGTCGCGGGCTTCCATGAGCTGGTGGACGAGCGAAGCGGCGGTCGTGAAGGTGACGGTAAAGCCCCTCTGGCAGGCGGCCAGGCCGAGAGCCAGGGCGACATGCGTCTTTCCCGTTCCGGAGTTCCCCAGCGCGATGACGTTCTCCCGGCGCAGGACGAACTCGCAGCGGGCAAGTTCCAGCACCAGCATCTTGTTGAGGCCGGGGATGGCGGCAAAGTCGAAGGTGTCGAAGCTTTTGACCGCCGGGAACCGTGCCGCCTTGATCCGCCGCTCGACCATGCGCCGTTCCCGGTCGATTAGCTCGAGTTCGACGAGGCGAAGCAGATAGCGGGGATGATCGACGCCGTCACGGGCGCACTCGCAGGCGACCTTGTCGTATTCCCTGAGAACCGTCGGCAGCTTCAACTGCTTGAGGTGGTGGGCGAGCAGGACCTGCGGTGTGCCACCAGTCGTTCCCGTCGGCATCTTCCCGGGAGACGGTTTGCCGTTCATGTCGCCCTCCCGGGAATGAGAACGGCGTAATCGGCGGCAGCCGTCGTCCTGACGTCCATCTTCGGCAGATGCGGGTAGGCCGACAGATCGAGCCGGGCCGGGCGTCGTTCGACACGGGCCAGCGCAATCAACTTGACGGCATCGAAGCCGACGGCACCGAGACGGATCGCTTCGCTCACCGCCTCGGCGACAATCGGCATGGCGATCGTCTCCATCAGCCGCAGGACCTGGATGAACTCGCGCTTGCCGCGATTGCCCATGCGTGCCTCAAGCAGATGGCGCAGATGCTGGAACGCTTCCGGCAGCTCCCAGCCCTGCAGAGGCGCGGCCTGGTCGAGGGCATTCGGCTTTGTCTCAATCAGCATCAAGTAGTGCAGCGGATCGAAGACGAAGGTGCCAGTGCCGTAGTCGCGCCGGTGCCGGGCAATCTCCTCGCCGGCGCACAGGATCACCACTTCGTCGACGAAGCCCTTCACCACAACGTCCCGGAACCCAAAGGCCGTCGGCACCGAGTAGTCGTTGCAGCGATACCGGACCAGTGATGTCGACGAGACCCGGGCCGCCCGCTTCTCGCAGGGCTCGAGCGGCGTGGCCGGCAATGGCTTGAAGACCGCGAGATCGGCGACGAGACGCTCGCCGATCGTCTCGCTGTGGCGTCCGGCGCGCTCGGTCTGCCGCCGGCAACAGCGCTCGGCCAGCATGGCGTTCAGCTCGTCGAAGCTCGCCGCATGCGGGATTGGCGTCATGAAGTTCGCCCGGGCGTACTTCACCAGCCCTTCCACCTTGCCCTTGTCGTTGCCTTTGGCCGGTCGGCCGAAGCGGTCCCGGAACAGGTAGTGGCTCTGGAGCTCCGTGAAGGCCCGGGTGCACTCGCGCTTGCCGTCGCCGCAGATCTTCGCCACGGCCAGCGTCGTATTATCGTAGAGGATTGACAGCGGCACGCCGCCAAAGAAGTCGAAGGCCGAGACGTGCCCGTCGAGGAAGGCCTCCGTCGTCTCCCGCGGATAGGCCTTCACAAACGGCGCATCTGATTGCGGAACATCCATGCAGAAGAAGTGGATCTTCTGCCTGACGCCACCGACTATCCCGATCGCCTCACCGAAGTCGACCTGCGCATGCCCCGCAGGATGCGACAGCGGCACGAAGGTCTCTCGCTGGCGGCCGCGGGCAATCCGGACATAATCCTTCACCACCGTCAGGCCGCCGCCATACCCGTGCTCGTCCCGAAGCCGTTCGAAGATCCGCTTGGCCGTATGCCGCTGCTTGGCCGGCGCTGTCCGATCCGCTTCCAGGATCGCATCGATCACCGGAGTGAACGGGCCCAGCTTCGGCTTCGCCACTGGCTTCGTTCGCGTGTAGCCGGGCGGCAGCGAGAACCGGCACATCTTCGAGACCGTCTCGCGGCTCAGACCAAAAACCCGGGCCGCCTCCCGCTGGCTGTTGCCCTCGATGAAAACAAAATGCCGGACGGCGGCGTAGACTTCCACGGCAAACATTCCCGGCCGCTCTCCCAAAAGGAAAACAGCCTTACCACTGGCCGGGTTTTGCTCCGGCGCGGCGGACCCAATCCGCCGCTTCGTGGCCTACTTTCTCACCGCCCTACACATCCGTACCGGCAGCGCCGCCAGCCGGCGAGACGGTGTCGGTACATCCGGCTTCGGGGGACATCGTGCTGGCCAGCGTCGGGCGGCGCGCCTTCGCCCACATCATCGATTTCATCCCGGTCGCGGTCATCTACGCCATTGTCGGCTCGATCGTGGCGACACGGACCGGAGGTATGACCGATAACGGTTTCGAGATGAAGGATGGGCCAGCACTCGTCGCCATTGCCATCACCTATCTCGTCGTCCTGTTCTATTTCACCATTTTCGAGGCGCTGCCGGCGGGGAAAACCTTCGGGAAGATGCTGGTCGGCATCCGCGTCGCCGATGTGTCGGGAGGCAAAGCCAGTTTCGGCCAGGCATTCATGCGCAATCTCCTGCGCCTAATCGACGGGCTTCTGCTCTATCTGGTCGGCCTGATCCTCGCTCTCAATTCCAAACGCAAGCAGCGGCTCGGCGACCGGGTCGCCCATACGATCGTCCTCAGGACCACCAATGCGGCGAAAGCCGAGCCGGGTGACCGCACCAAGGCCAAGGTCCGCTTCTCGATGGGCAGCAACGATCCAACGAGCTATCTGGACCAATAGACAGCATTCCGGCCAACAAGACTGCGATGCTTTGCGCTGTCCTTTGTCGGCTTTTGGCCAGGATTTGACAGTCATTCACCGATCCGGACGGATGCGGCTGGGCGAAAATACCGTCCTGGTGGTGACGGCCTCGGCGCATCGCGCCGCAGCGGTTGAGGCTGCGGAATACCTTAAACGGCAAGACCGCACCGGCGGGAACGAGCGCAATGATCGCGATCGCTGCGATCATCGTCAGGTACCAGAAAAACCCGCCGCCCGGCACTTCCGCCGACGCTATCCAGGCATACGAGCGAAAGAACACGACAAACGCTCAGGTCAAGCCACACGGCGGAGACGGCAATAGTTCCCGCCGTGAGCCTTTCGGGCGCTCCGGCGCGCGGGATCGTCACCGGATGGCCAGGCCCCGGAACGGGGCTTGGGAAAGGTCGTCAGCGTTCCGGCTCCGCCTCATAATCATAGGGAAGCCTGGAAACCTATGTACGGCGGAATGCTGTCGTTGCCGGGATAGGGACAGGTTACCTGATCGACGCATTGGTTCGAGTTCGATCCCCCGGAGCCCTGCTCACCGCCGCCGGCGTTGTTGTTGTCGATTCCGGAGAAATCCGCGCCCTCGAATACGAACTGAGGCGCGGCCGGGGAAATCGTGAACACGCCCGGAACAAAGATCATTCTATAGTTGCTGGACGCCGCCAGTGTCCCTTTGGTTATGGCATAAATACCACTCATCTCGCCGGGCTCGCGCGTCAACACCCCCGTCAGACTGTCTCCGTTGAATAGCGATCCGGTAGTGATCTGGTAAGCTAGTGCCGGGTCCGGTTGGCCGACGAGTTTGGATTCGTTGTCGGCGGTGACGGTGATGTGCGCCGGGTCGACGGTCCAGCTGCCGTCGTAGGTGGTGTCGACGACATAGTTGGCGTCGGTGTTGGTGCCGGTGACCGTCAGCGTGTAGGGACTGCCGGCCACGCCGGTGGTGGCGATGATGCCGAAGCTGTTGGCGAGGCCGGCCAGCACCGAGACGTTCTCGCCGTTCTGCAAGCCGCTCGCCGACAGGCCGGGGTTGGTCGGGCTGTCGCCGTAGGTCGAGTTGCCGCCCAGCGCGGTGACGGTGATGTGCGCCGGGTCGACGGTCCAGCTGCCGTCGTAGGTGGTGTCGACGACATAGTTGGCGTCGGTGTTGGTGCCGGTGACCGTCAGCGTGTAGGGACTGCCGGCCACGCCGGTGGTGGCGGTGATGCCGAAGCTGTTGGCGAGGCCGGCCAGCACCGAGACGTTCTCGCCGTTCTGCAAGCCGCTCGCCGACAGGCCGGGGTTGGTCGGGCTGTCGCCGTAGGTCGAGTTGCCGCCCAGCGCGGTGACGGTGATGTGCGCCGGGTCGACGGTCCAGCTGCCGTCGTAGGTGGTGTCGACGACATAGTTGGCGTCGGTGTTGGTGCCGGTGACCGTCAGCGTGTAGGGACTGCCGGCCACGCCGGTGGTGGCGATGATGCCGAAGCTGTTGGCGAGGCCGGCCAGCACCGAGACGTTCTCGCCGTTCTGCAAGCCGCTCGCCGACAGGCCGGGGTTGGTCGGGCTGTCGCCGTAGGTCGAGTTGCCGCCCAGCGCGGTGACGGTGATGTGCGCCGGGTCGACGGTCCAGCTGCCGTCGTAGGTGGTGTCGACGACATAGTTGGCGTCGGTGTTGGTGCCGGTGACCGTCAGCGTGTAGGGACTGCCGGCCACGCCGGTGGTGGCGGTGATGCCGAAGCTGTTGGCGAGGCCGGCCAGCACCGAGACGTTCTCGCCGTTCTGCAAGCCGCTCGCCGACAGGCCGGGGTTGGTCGGGCTGTCGCCGTAGGTCGAGTTGCCGCCCAGCGCGGTGACGGTGATGTGCGCCGGGTCGACGGTCCAGCTGCCGTCGTAGGTGGTGTCGACGACATAGTTGGCGTCGGTGTTGGTGCCGGTGACCGTCAGCGTGTAGGGACTGCCGGCCACGCCGGTGGTGGCGATGATGCCGAAGCTGTTGGCGAGGCCGGCCAGCACCGAGACGTTCTCGCCGTTCTGCAAGCCGCTCGCCGACAGGCCGGGGTTGGTCGGGCTGTCGCCGTAGGTCGAGTTGCCGCCCAGCGCGGTGACGGTGATGTGCGCCGGATCGACGGTCCAGCTGCCGTCGTAGGTGGTGTCGACGACATAGTTGGCGTCGGTGTTGGTGCCGGTGACCGTCAGCGTGTAGGGACTGCCGGCCACGCCGGTGGTGGCGGTGATGCCGAAGCTGTTGGCGAGGCCGGCCAGCACCGAGACGTTCTCGCCGTTCTGCAAGCCGCTCGCCGACAGGCCGGGGTTGGTCGGGCTGTCGCCGTAGGTCGAGTTGCCGCCCAGCGCGGTGACGGTGATGTGCGCCGGGTCGACGGTCCAGCTGCCGTCGTAGGTGGTGTCGACGACATAGTTGGCGTCGGTGTTGGTGCCGGTGACCGTCAGCGTGTAGGGACTGCCGGCCACGCCGGTGGTGGCGATGATGCCGAAGCTGTTGGCGAGGCCGGCCAGCACCGAGACGTTCTCGCCGTTCTGCAAGCCGCTCGCCGACAGGCCGGGGTTGGTCGGGCTGTCGCCGTAGGTCGAGTTGCCGCCCAGCGCGGTGACGGTGATGTGCGCCGGATCGATCGTCAGCGTGCCGGCGTAGGCGATGTCATAGCCTTGCTGATCGGAATAAACTCCGCCGCGGATGGCATAGGTGCCGGCATTGACGGCCGTGGCCGCCGGGCCGGCGACGGCCGCGCTACCGAGAAGCGTCGCGCCGGGATCGGAATAAGTCGGCACGCCGAAGCCGGAATAGACATGGCCGTCATACGTCTTGGTGGCGTTGGCATAAGTGACGCTGATAGGGGTGAGGAAACTGCGCAACAGCGGCGTCGTCAGCCCGTCATAAATGCGCCATTCCTTTCCCGTGCCGCCTCCGTCGTCAATATTCCAACCGGCGAAGGTCGCCAGACTATGCATCGCCGCGTCGTTCTCGCCGGTGGCGGCGAACGTGCCGCTATTTAATCCAACACCGGTGGACTGGCCCGTTGTGTCGATGTCCCAATATGAATCGGAAACGGTTGATGACGTTGCGTTGCTGCCAACGAGGCCGCCAAAATTGGTTGTCCCGTTGACCGCGCCAGTGGCGTAGGACTGCTCGATCGTACTGCTACCGGCACTGCCGGGATTATCGTACCCTATCAATCCGCCGATCTCTTCGCTGCCGCTGACGGCGCCGGTGGCATAAGCTTGGCTGATTGTGCTGTTGCCACTGAAGTTCTCGAGCCCCACCAGCCCGCCGACATAGTAGTCACCCTGAACGCTGCCGGTGGCGTAGACGTCGTAGATCATGCTGGTGCCAAGGGTGCCGACATGGCCTACCAACCCGCCGACGGCGAAACCGGTGCCGGTGACGCTGCCGGCGGCATAGGCATGTTCGATCGTGCCGGTGCCGACACCCACGCTATAATCAAGTCCAATCAGGCCGCCGACTTCGCTGACCCCGTTAACGCTGAGTACGGTGTAGGCATCGCTGATTGTGCTGCCGTTGCCGGAAATGTCTACACCCACTAGGCCGCCGACATCGTAGTTGCCCGAGACGCTGCCGCCTTCGAGACCGATATTCTGGATTGTGGTATCGGTCGTCCAGCCGAACAGCCCGACATAGTCACTGCTTGGCCGATTTATGGTCAGGCCAGAGATAACGCGGCTCATGCCGTCGAACGTGCCGGTAAAGGCTGAGGCGCTGTTGCCGATCGGCACGAAGCCGGCATAGCCGCCGAGGCCGTCGGCGTTCCACTCCGCCGTGCCGGAGGCGTCGATGTCGTTGGCGAGCGCCCAGTTCGCCGCGAGGTAGGTGGCGCTGGAGCCGATGCCCTGCAGGCCGTAGACGTCGGTGATCTGGTAGGGCGTGCCGCTGGTCCCATCGCCGCCGGCAACACGCAGGAAGGAACCGCCGGTCAGGCGGAAGTCGGTGGCGGCGAAGGCGGGCAGCGAAGCGGCGTTCTGCGTCCAGGCGCCCGAGGCGAGTTCGAACAGGCCGACGTCGATGGCGCCGGTCGCGTTGGCCGCGCCGACCGCGCTCAGCACGAGGCTGCCGCTCGTCGTCACGGAACCGAAGGTGACCGTGCCCGCCGTCGCGTAGGTCTGGCCGGCACCATCGGCCAGCGTGACGGTGAGGTCGCCGCCGCCGAGGTCGATCGCCGCGCCCGACAGGTCGATGTTCGCGGCGCCGGCGTCGCGATAGGCGTCCACCACGCCGTCGGTGGTGCCGGCATTCGCCAGGATTGGTGAGATCGCCGCCGTCCGTGGAAATGTCGGCATTGGCGATGACCGAGCGACCCGCCGAGAGGATCAGATCGCCGCCGGCGCCGCCGGCCGATACGGTGATGGCGCTGTCGACGGTCAGGTCGTTGTTGGCCTGAAGCGTGACGGCGGTGCCGGCGGCGAGCGTCGTTGCCAGGGCGGAGGCGGAAACGGCGACGGTGCTGGCGGGCAAGTCGGAAAATGCGTAGTCCGACCCGGCGTGCGTCTCGGCCGAGACCATGACGACGTTGCCGGAATTGCCTGCGAAGAAGAAATTGGTGTTCGACGCATCCGGGAGGAAGCGACTACCAAAATGTTCATTTGAGATTGCGCCGACGATCGAGTTGGCGTCGCTGACCGCGCCGGCCGCGGGCCCACCGGTCGCCAGGAAGGTGCCCGTCGACAGGTCGACCAACGTCACGGCCCCGGCATCTGTCAACGATGTCGCCGCATTGTCCCAATAGTCCGAGCCGATGGATGCGACATTGCTGTCACCGAGAAGGTGAACGCCGGCGTTCCCGCTGCCGCCGCCTACCCCGTCACCCGTCGTCGCGCCGACGATGGAGTTGGCCGCACTCACCGCGCCCGCGGCTGGATCGCCGGTTGCCAGGAAGGTGCCCGTCGACAGGTCGATCAAGGTCACCGCGCCGGCCTGCGTTGCCGAAGCCGCCGAGTTGTTCCAGTAAAACGAAAAGATGTAGGCGACGCCACTGTCGCCGATCATGTGAATGCCGTGGGAACCGACCGTGTCATAATCTGTCGTGCCAACGACGGAATTGGCGACGCTGACCGCGCCGATGGCCGGATCGCCAGTTGCCAGGAAGGTGTGCGTCGACAGGTCGATCAGGGTGACCGCCCCGGCGCCGGTAGCCGAGGCCGCCGTGTTGTTCCAGGACGGTGATGTCACATAGGCGACACCACTGTCGCCGAGCGTGCCGACGCCGTAGATGCCCCAGCCGATAGTGTCGTTCGACGTCGTGCCGACGATGGAATTGGTTGCGCCGACCGCACCGGTCGCCGCGGTCGTGGTCCCGAGGAAGGTGCCCGTCGACAGGTCGATCAGTGTCACCGCGCCGGCCTGCGTCGCCGAAGCCGCGGCGTTGTTCCAGTAGTTCGATTGGATATATGCGATGCCACCGTCGCCGAGGACGCCGATGCTGTTGCCACCATATTGGCCGTAGACACGGCCGACTTGGTCGTTTGCCGTCGTGCCGACGATGGAGTTTGTTGCGCTGATCGCGCCAATCGCCGCGGTTGTGGTGCCCAGAAACGTGCCTGTCGACAGGTCGATCAAGGTCACCGCGCCGGCCTGCGTTGCCGAAAGCGCAGTGTTGTTCCAGTAGTCCGAACGGACATAGGCGACGCCGCTGTCGCCAAGGATGCCGATGTTGGTGCTTAAAACGCCGTAGGCACGGCTGACTTGGTCGTTTGTCGTCGCGCCGACGATGGAATTCGCGGCGCTGACTGCGCCGATTGCCGCCATCGAGGTGCCGAGGAAGGTGTCTGTTGAAAGGTCGACCAGCGTCACGGCGCCAGCATCGCTCGCCGATGCCGCCGTGTTGTCCCAAAGCGACGAGCCTATGTAAGCAACGCCGTCATCGAGGTACCCGACGCCGCTGCTGCCGACCCTGTCTGACGCCGTCGTGCCGATGATGGAGTTGGCGGCGCTGACGGCGCCGATTGCCGCCATCGAGGTGCCGAGGAAGGTGTCTGTTGAAAGGTCGATCAGGGTCACGGCGCCAGCGTCGCTCGCCGAGGCCGCGGTGTTGTCCCAATAAGGCGAATTGATATACGCAACGCTGCTGTCGCCGAGAATGCCAATGACGCCGCCAACCTGGTCTTGCGCACTCGTGCCGACGATGGAGTTGGCGGCACTGACGCCGCCGATGGCCATGGTCGTCGTGCCGAAAAACGAGCCGGTCGAAAGGTCGACCAGCGTCACTGCGCCTGCCTGCGTCGCCGAAGCCGCCGTGTTGTTCCAATACGGTGAGCCTATGTAGGCGATGCCGTTGTCGAGAATTCCGACACCACGCCAGCCGACCTGGTCGTTTGCGGTCGTGCCGACGATCGAATTGGCGGGGCTGACCACACCGATCGCCGCGGTCGCGGTGCCCAGGAAGGTACCGGTCGACAGGTCGACCAGCGTCACCGCGCCCGCATCGCTTGCCGAAGCCGCGCTGTTGTACCAACTATCCGAGCTTACATAGGCCACGCCACTGTCGCCGAGCACATCGACGACGTTGCCTATATAATCATTCGTCTTGCTGCCGACGATCGAATTGGCGGCACTGACCGACCCAATTGCCGTGGTCGAGGTGCCGAGGAATGTGCCCGTCGACAGATCAACGAAGGTCACTGCCCCGGCTTTGCTCGCAGAAGCGGCGCTGTTGTTCCAGTAAACTGACCGGATGTAGGCGGTTCCAGTGTCGCCGAGCACGGCTACGCCAAAGCCGCCGACCTGATCGTTCGTCGTTGTGCCGACGATCGAATTGGTGGCGTCGACCGCGCCAATTGCCGGAGTTGTCGTGCCCAGGAATGTGCCGGTTGACAAGTCGACGAAGGTCACTGCCCCGGCTTTGCTCGCAGAAGCAGCCGCGTTGCTCCAATTGCCCGACGAGACATAGGCGACCCCGCTATCGCCGAGAAGATAGACCCCAGCACCGACCGCGTCGTTTGTCGTCGTACCGACGATCGAATTGGCGGCGCTGATCGCGCCCACGGCCGGAGTTGCCGTGCCCAGGAAGGTGCCTGTCGACAAGTCGATGATGGTCGCCGCCCCGGCGCCGGTTGCCAAAGTCGTCGTATTGGACCACGAACGAGAGGAAATATAGGCGGTGCCGGTGTCCCCGAGCATGCCTACGAAGTAGAAGCCGATTTCATCGCCCGCCGTACTGCCGACGATGGAATTCGCGGCGCTGACCGCGCCGGCGGCCGGCGTACTCGTTCCAAGAAAATCGCCGCTCGACAGATCGATCAATGTCACCGCGCCGCGGTTGCCGTTCCACAGGCTTGAACTGACGTAAGCAACCCCGCTGTCGCCAAGCGCGGCGACGACACGTGAGCTGATCTCGTCACCCGCGGCGCTGCCGGTGATTGTGCCGACCAGCGCCCGGGTCTGGGCATCGAAGACATAGACGGCACCGGCGTTCGACGCAGCGGCATCGTCCAGATAGTCGCCGATCAGCAGATAGCTGTCGCCCGCCACGATCGAAGAGCCGAATGCACCGTTGGCACCCGAATTGTTGGGGTCCTGGATCGTGTAGGTGGAAAACAATGCCGAGGCGGCATCGCCGACGAAGATGTTCTTCGGGTCGAGCGTCAGATTGGCGCCCTCGGCGAGGCCGCCGAACTGGATGGCGTTATGGCCGGAGACTTCCATCTGGCCGCCGCCGGCTGCGCCGGTGGTGATGAGATGGCTGCCGACGGCGGTGTTGTCGCTCGACCAGAAGCTGATCGATCCGCCCTGCCCCGCCGCGCCCGTGCCGGAGGCCGAAAAGGTCGCGTGAGCATCGGCGAATACCTGCGTGGCGAGGGTGGCGTCGGCGGTTCCACCGATGACGATGTTGCCGCCCTGGGTGCCGCCGTCGGCGGCAATGGCGCTGCTGGCAAAGCGCATGGTGTCGGCGGCGAGCGTGATCGTACCGCCCTGACCGGAGAGACCCGAGGCGTCCATGGCGCCGGAGGTGAAGAAGGCATGACCGGCGCTGACCGTGATCAGCCCGCCATCGGTCGCGCCGCTGGCGTCAATCTTCGCGGCGGACGTGGCCAGATAGTCCTGGTCGGCGGCGACGGTGACGGTGCCGCCTGCGCCCAACGTGCCGCTGACGTCGATCGCGCCATACTGGTTGACGGCGCGCCCCGCGACAGCAACCGAACCGCCGGTCTCGCCGGCAGCATCGATGGATGCGGTCGGATCGAGCTCAATGAAGTCGCCGCTGACGATGACCGTGCCGCCATCCTTGGCGCCCGGCTTCGCAATATGCGCGGCCGGCTTGCGGGCGACCACGCGGCCCGACACTCTCACCTTGCCGCCTTTGCCGGCGGTCAGGAAGACGCGGCCGCCAACTTTCGACACGCCGGTGGCGCGGATGACGCTGTCGGTGTTGCCGGCGAGCGCGTAGACGTTGCCGCCGTTGGCGCGGAGCTCCGCCGTCGCCGCTTCGATCTTGCCCTTGTTGGTTGCCGAAGTGCCGGCGCCGCCGACGCGCACCACGAACTTGCCGCCATTGAGGGCAGCATCGCGCATCAGCACGTCGCTGCCGGCGGCGAGCGCTGCCGTTCCATTCGGGGCGCTGATCGTACCGTCGTTCTCGACCGTGGTGGCGATCAACGCGACGTCGCCGCCGAGCGCACCAACCTTGCCGAGGTTCACCACCGAGGCAGTGCTGCTACCGGCGAAGGTCATATCGCCACCGGCGAGGAAGTTGCTGTCGGTCACGTCGAGCGTCGAGGCGACGAACGAGCCGCCGACATTGACGACGCCGTTCTTGCCGACGATCACCCCGTTGGGGTTGAGCAGATAAATCGACCCGGTCGCGGACAGCAGGCCGTCGATCGACGACGCGCCGGAGCCGGTGACGCGGTTGAGGGTTGCGCCGCTGCCGTTATTGAACTGGACCGAATTGCCGGTGCCTATCCCGAACGACGACCAGTTGATGATCGCCCTAGAGGAAGACTGGTTGATGGCTAGGCTATTGCCGCCGCTGGAGATGCTTGCCGTTCCGGCAGCGACCGTTCCGCCCGAAGGCAATTCACCAGCCAGTGCCGGCGCCCCGGTCGCCAGCACGATCTGCGATGACACGAAAACACCGGCGACGGCCGAACGCACCGTGCGTCGCCACCAAGAATGCCACATCCCTCCGCAGGTGCGACCGCAGAACGCAATGCTACGCAACAACACATCCCCCCTCCCCCGGGCACGCCGGGATGCAGGACATTTACATTATTTTAACCAGAATATTGCCGGGGGTTGCAAGCGTTGATTCGGCGCGACCTTACCGAGAACTCGTAACGCGGTTAACGCGAAGCGAGACGGACTGATGGTTGGGGCGCAGACGCCGAGGCCGCTATTGGGGCTTGATTTCCGCCGACAGTGCGTCGACCGCGTCGGAAAATCCCTGGAACGAAATCGGGATCTTGGCGTCCTTGCCCTCGTCCGGATGGAAGATGATGGAGCCCTGTGCGTCGCCCTTGGAAACGAAGCGCGCCTTCAGCTCGTCGGTGAACGGTACGTCGGAGAAACACGCCGACGGCAGACATCGCCTGAAGGTGGTGGGTACCGGTGGGCTCTTGTCGCCCAGCTCGATGACCGGAGCCTCCGGCAGCCAGACGCCGATCGGCGTGAGCAGGACCAGAAGTCAAGGGAACCGCCGCGGCCTTCTGCGGTCCGATAGCGATCTGCACGAGCGGCTGGGCCTGCCCCTTGATCTGAATCGTCTGGGCGATCTCGCAGCTCTTGGTGGGCTTGCCGGCAATCGTCGAGATCCGGCATCTGAGCTGCCAGGTGCCGTAGGTCGCCGTCGTGCTTTGCGGTTCGTCAGCGGCGGCCGGAGCCGCCAGAGCAACAACCACCACGAATGCCGCGAAGCACGATCTCTTCATCACAGGGTCCTCCCTTTCCTTCAGTACTTGGCGAATAGCTTCGCATAGAATGCCCAGGCGTTTGCCGGAGTGGTGGGCGCGCCGATGAACGAGCGGGCAAGCGCAACCTCGCCGGTGAAGGACCGGCCGATGGCAATACGGCTGCCGATGCCGGCCGATGCCGCCGAGACAGACGCCCCGGCGACGGCGGAGCCGATGCCGACATCGGCGAAAACATAGGGAACGACGCTGATGATGTGGCCGCCCTTGCTCAGGTCAGCTTGCGGAAACAGGAGTTCGCTGCGCAGCAGCGCAAGGTTGTCATAGCTGCCGTCGTCCGAGCTATAGCCGCGCACCGCGTCCAGGCCGCCGAGTGCGGCCTGCTCGGTGTCCGGCAGAGGACCGCTCACCGCCTGTCCGGTGAACGCTGCCGACAAAGCGAAGCCGTGAGCCAGATCGCGGCGCAGCGCGGCGTCGACATCAACGTAGCCGTAGGTTGCGTTTGTGACCCGTCCCTGGGAATAGGCGCTGAAGGCGGCGTCGCTGTTGTTGGCGCCAATGCCGCCCGGGCTGCCATGGAGGGTGATCCCGAAGCTGCCCGACAGCTTACCGCTCCACGAGGCGTTCCATCCCAGCACCGCCTGGTATACGTCGGCGGTGGCGGAATCGACGAACAGCCCGCCGAAATAACGCGTGCGCTCTTCCCTGCGCGCTTCGACGCCGACGGAGATATCGCCGGGGAGCGCCAGGAAATTGGACAGCGCCGCACGAATGATGGCGCTCCCCTCCACGGTCTGTGTACTGGCGGCGAATGTGCCGTCCGAGCTGTTCTGGCCGATGGCGTCGGCCGTCAGGTCAAGCTCGCTTCGCGGCAGTAGCGGCAGCGACGCCGTCCCCGACAGGCTGGCGTAATCGGCCGCCGTCTTCGCTCCCAACGGCCAGCCGCCATTTGTCCAGAAATTCGGACTGCCCGTGAGCTGAACCGAAAGAACCGAGTTGAACCCGAGGATGTCGCCGACCGAGGCGCCGACGAGATAGCGGTCTGGCGAGGCGCGGCTACCGCTATTCCCATATCCCGCGAAGACGTTCCATGGACGTTGTTCGACCGTGTTCAGTTGCAGGTTCGAGACACCAGGGGTGGCACCTGGCGCGAACTCAGCCGTCACATGGCGGAAGGGCGAGCGGTTGAGCCAGTCGAGATCCTGTGACAGCGGACCGCTGGCAATGCGGTCTCCCGTCTCCAGACGAATGCGCTCGCGGATTGCCGCATCGTTGAATCGCTTGGCACCCGAGACGGTGATCGTCCCGGCACGAAACTCGACCACACGGAAGCGCACCGTTCCGCTGGTTATCTCCTGCGGCGGCGTCGACACGGAGACGAACGGATAGCCACGCTCGCGTTGAAACTTGGCGATCTCGGCCTCGACCTGGGCAATGAGCAGCCCGCTGATCGGCTTGCCGATGAACCCCTTGAGGCGGGCAATGAACGCCGGGTCGTTGAGCAGCGGAACGCGTGAGGCGTCGACCCTGACACCGGCGCGCGCTGGCGCAACCGGGTCGTTGAGGCCGATCAGGACGATGGCGGCGAGATTCGGGCCGAGCGCGGTCGCATCGGCGTTGGTAGTGGTGACATTGGGGCTTGGCAGTGTCGTGGACGTTGCCGGCGGCGAGGGAGGCGGATTGCGTTCCAGCGCCGAAGCGGCCGTCGGGGCAACGGCGAGCGCAGCGATCGCGACTAGCCGCGGCAGGAAACGACTGAAAAAGCGTCGTCCCGCAATAATGGGACGGCCTTGAACCCGATATCGGACGAGACGCCGCCGACGCCCGCGTGCTAGCAACTTGCCGAGTTGGCACATCGACCGAAGCCCTACCCCCTTAAGCCCTGTCAGCCGCCGCAGCGGACAGTCGTTCTCTATTCGCAGAGAATCACCGGCAGGAAGCTCGCACGGATCGTGAACAGTCGGTTGGCGAAGGTCAACGCCTAGTTGTCCGGCAGGAAAAGTACTGCCCAGATTACGGCATATGGGTCACACGCCCTGCCAAATCGCGAACGCGCGGCGGCCATCAATCTTCACGCCCGGCTCCACTTGGGATTCGACACGTCCGAGGCGTGTTCAGGGCTAGCCTGGAATTCTCATACGCGGGCGGCGTCAGGTCGGTGAATGTGATCCGAGCCCAGGAAACTGGATCGTTTTGAGGTGGAGTTTTCCGCGGTAGCCTGTTGGGGGCTCGGGGACCGTCACACGATATTCAAGCAGCGATGATCGCTGCTGCTGGTCCTATTGCCTTGGCTACCCGTCACCCTTGCCGGGACCGGACGACGGTGCGCACCCAAGGACAAGCACGCGGCGCAATTCGCTGTGAGGTCCCAACGCAATTAGTGATTGAGCGGCGCGCCGGGAGAGGCTGATTCACGTGTTGGCAGCCCAACAAGATGACTACCGGGACCGGCAAACTCTGTTCTTTCGGGGTAGACCAGCAGCTAACTGACCTGGTCGCTCGCGAATCAATCTCGCCGGTGTTGTCAGATTGCCGGCCAAGGTGCTCATCGACGTCACGTGTTGCATGCCTAGTTCACGCGTTCGTGATCTGCGCCCTTCGGCCGGTGATTTCCGTGTCCGGAACTCGCGAGGGTACTCCAGCGGCCTCAAAACCTCCTCAAAAACGACGCTACTTTAGAAGCGTTCTTGAGGTGTCCACGCTTGAGCTCCATCGGCGGGGTGAGCGTTGATTTCGCCGAACAACCGCATCCATCGTTCTGCATCAACCGCCCGCTGAATGTGCAGCGCGCGATGACGATGGAGCGATGGAATGGATGTTGTGGCGACACCACAGATCGAGATGCGGCCGGTGGCGGGCTTGAAGCCCTACCGCGGCAATGCCCGTCAGCATTCGAAGAAGCAGGTGCGGCAGATCGCCGACAGCATCACCCGCTTCGGCTTCACCAATCCGATCCTGATCAGCGACGACGGCGAGATCGTCGCCGGCCATGGCCGGGTCATGGCAGCCAAGGAACTGGGGCTGGATGCTGTCCCAACGCTGAGGCTGTCTCACCTCTCAGCCGAGGAACGCCGCGCCTATGTGCTTGCCGACAACAAGCTGGCCCTCAATGCCGGCTGGGACAGCGAGATCCTCGCCATCGAACTGCAGGCCCTCATCGATCTCGACTTCGATGTCACGCTGACTGGCTTCTCTCTGGCCGAGATCGATCTGACCCTCGACCAGGCACGGGAGGCGTCCACCGAGAGCGCCACCGGCCCGGAAGATCTCATTCCGGAGCCGCCGGAGACGGCCGTGAGCCGTCTGGGCGACCTCTGGCACCTTGGGCGCCATCGGCTGCTCTGTGGCGATGCAAGGTCGCCAGAGGACGTCACTCGCCTGATGACTGGGGAGACGGCGGACCTGATCTTCACCGACCCGCCTTACAATGTGTCGATCGACGGGCATGTTGGCGGTCTGGGCTCAATCCGCCATCGGGAGTTCGCCTTCGCCTCAGGCGAGATGAGCCCAGAGGAGTTCACCACCTTTCCTCGGCCATACGGAGCTTGCTGACGGCAAAATCGATGCGAGGCAGAAGGTAATAGTCGAGCACCTCGCTGTTGCCGCGGTTCGCTGGTGCGACCGGATCACCGATGGCTCCACCAACTCGATCACAGAACTCGCAGTACGAGAGAACGAGGATCGCAACGAGATCAGCCGCCATCTGCCCGTCGCCTTCCTTGCTCCAGACATCGTCGAGAAGATCCTCAAGGGGCTCCAGCCGGTCGACCTGACAGTAGAGAAGCTCCGGCGCCTCGGCTCCTTGCCGTACCGATGGGACGAGCAGCGTGCCGTCCTCGGCTTCACGGTCTGATTCCGGCCTCGACTCTCGTCGGCCCAGTCGGGTAATCGCCGGTTCAAACGTCTGGTGGCCGAAAAGGGCCTCCTGAGACAAACCGCCGAATCGCCCGGAATGGCGCCGCCAAAGCCGTCTCTCGACCAGACCTTCGAGCCGACCGACCGACTAAGCCGCGGAAATATCGTGGGATTTCCGACGACCACTCGTGGAGACCCGAAAACGGGAGACTGCGTGGTGGTGCTGGCAGTCCACCGTGAACTTGTCTCTGTTTTCTTTTTCCCTGTTCTCAGCGAATTAACAGGGAATTTGGCCGTTCTCGGCCTTATTGCCTGAGATTGTGGCGGTGTTTCCCCCGAAAAAACAATCAGTTGCTGGAGAAATCCCTCCCCTTGCGATCGGCGAATTCCTCGCCGTTTGCAGGGTCCAGAGGGCCAGGAACAGGGAATTCCGCGCGTCGATCGTTGCCGTTATCTGGGAACACATTGTCGTTATGTGGGAATCGATTGTCGTTAAGTGGGAAGCGACTGTCGCTATCCGGGATCGAAGTGGCGTTGAGCGGGAAGCCGTTGCAGCAAAGCGGGAACGGATTGCTGTTTAGCGGTTGTCGGTTGTCGTGAAGTGGGAAGCCAGTGTTGCTAAGCGAACGGTCGTGTCGCCTGTTCGCCATCTCTGGTCCTGCGTTTCCTCACATTACCGGTGGGCCAATTCAGCAGGGTGGCTCAGTCAACCAGCCTGCGCTGCCGGACAGGCCTCAGAGTTTCGGCAAATGACGTCCTGCGGCACCTGACGGTCGAGGATAGGGCGGTCACTGCTTGCCCACCTCCGTGTTCTCTTCCTCGTGCCGCGTCAGCTGACTCGCAGGCGGTCCACCGGCCGGCTCACCCTCGCGCCAACATCGGCGGCATTTCCTTGACATGAGGATCTGCGTAGCGGCTTTCCGGCGTGACCGCATACCAGCCCGGGCGCCCCGGATCGCGGTCGTAGGAATAGCCGCCGAGTTGCCTGTACAGCTCGGCATATTCGGCGAGTTTCGTGCGGTCCACTTCGATACCAAGTCCCGGCCCCTCGGGCAGGTCGATCATGCCGTCGCGATAGCGCATCTTGCCGCCCACTAGGATGTCGTCGGTCAGATGGTGATAATGCGCGTCGGCAGCGAAGCGCAGATTGGGCAGGCTCGCGCCCAGATGCAGCATGGAGGCGAGCTGGATGCCAAGCTCGCCCGAAGAGTGGACGGAAGCCCCAAACTGGAAGGTCTCGAGAACCGCGCCGGCCTTATAGGCTTGGCGGAGACCGCCCCAGAAGGTGGTGTCGAGAAGCACGACATCGACGGCCGTCTGGCGGATCGCGGCGGCAAGCTGCTCGAAGTTCACCACGACGGTGTTGGTCGCGGTCGGGATGCGGATGAAGTCGCGCAACCGGCGCATGCCTTCCAGACCGTAGGTCGGATCCTCCAAATAATCGTTCTTGAGATCCTCGATGGCGTGCGCCACGCGCACCGATTCCTCCACCGACCACGCGGCATTCGGATCGAGGCGGACGGGGTCCTCGGGAAACGCCTCGGCGATGGCGCGGAAGACTTCGACGTCGTGATCGGGCGCGAAGTGACCGCCCTTGAGTTTATGCGCGGTGAAGCCGTGTTCCTGCTTCAGGGCGCGGGCGTGGGCCACGAGCTCGTCAGGCATCGTCTCGCCTCCGAGCCCGGTTTTTGGGTCGCGATAGCGATAGAAGAGGTAACTGGCGAAGGGAATGCGCTCGCGCAACGCCCCGCCAAGCAGATCGCAGGCGCGGATACCGAGCCGCTTGCCGGCAAGGTCGAGGCAGGCCATCTCGATGGCCGCATGGAGCTGCATGCGGTTGTTGTAGAGGCTGGCGGTGGGATTCATGATCTTCCAGCGCAACTGCTCGAGCTGGAGCGGATCGTGTCCCTTGAGATAGGGCACCAGCCCGGCAATAGACGCCTCGGCGCCCTGGCCGCCGCCGCCCATCTCGCCGAAGCCACTGAGGCCGTCGTCGTCGATGACCTCGACGACGGTGCGCACGAAGCGCCCCCAATGCACGCCATTAGCGTGGCGCAAGGGCGCCTCGAGCGGCATCGTCACCGTCGTCGCCCGGATATCTGCTATCGCCAATTCCCATACTCCCTGAACGGTCGATACTTGCGTCAGCCGCCGCAGCGGAAGCGCGGCTCGCGGAGGCCGGTGACGCCCGGCTTCCAGGCGAAGACACCGCCTTCCTGCGGATTGGCGGCAAGTTGCTCGGGCGTCATGGTGAAGCGAGCCGAAGTGACGAACAAGGTCGCCAGATCGTCGCCGCCAAAGGTGCAGCTCGTCGGCCAGGAACAGGGCAGCTCGACGATACGGTCGACACGGCCGTCGGGCAGTGTGCGCGTCAGGCACCGCCCACCGACCACGCGGCAGGTCCAGATACCGCCGTCGCTGTCGATGCAGGACCCATCCGGCAGGCCGCGTTCGAAGGGCGCTGAAAAGAGTGCGCGGCCCGACAGGCACTTTCCATCGGACGAGAGGGTGTAGCGGTAGAGCGCGTTGTCAACGGTGTCGGCCGTGACGAAGGCGCCGGGCGCTGGCCAGATCATCGTGTTGGTGATGCCATAGGCATCGCCCGACAGGCGGGTCACGCCGCCATTGCCATCGATGCGGTAGTAGAAGCCGGATTTCGGCCCCTGCTCCTTAGGCTCGCCGCTGCCGGTCAGATTGTTCGACATGGTGCCGACCCAGAAGGAGCCGTCTGGCGCGACGCGTCCCTCGTTGAGCCGGTTGTTGGGACGATTCGGTTCGGGAACCGCGAAGGTCTCGAAGCAGTCGTTGAAATCCCACAACGCCACCCGCTGGGTGAGGCCGAGGACCGCGCCGCCGTCCTCGCGCAACCCAATGGAGGTAGGAAACTCGGGCACGTTCCACAAGCTGTGCGCGCCGCTTTTGGGGTTGAGGCTGTGGACGCGTCGGCCACCAATATCCACCCACCAGAGGACACCGCGGCGATCGTCCCACACGATGCTCTCGCCAACGATGTCGCGCGCATCGAAAAGCAGCGTGGCGCCGGATGCCTGTTCGCTCATGATGTCCTCCCCCAATCGCGATTGCTGTCAGCCGGGACGATGTGGGGTGAAACGCGCCCAGGCGCCGAAAGATTCACCGGGCTTCAGCATGACAAGCCCGTGGTCCAGCGGGTTTTCGAGGTTGTGCGCATCGACCGGATGGCTGACCGGCTCGAAACAGAAGAAGGGCGCATCCCTGTCCGGCGAATAGACAATGCAGGTGCTTAGGTTCGCGGATGCCGTGATGTCGAGCGCCAGCCGGTTTTCCGGCCAGGTGACGCCGGCACGGCCGTCCCAGCCGTCGAAGGCGTTGTTGATCCATCCGAGCGGCAGACGGCGACCGTCGGCGTAGTTCCATAAGGGAGCATTGGCGACAGCGAGGCGTTCGGTGGGCAGGTGATGGTCGTCCTCGAGCCAGACGCCGGTCGCGGTGAAGGCCAGTTGCATCTGCGGCGTGCGCGGCAGCCAGGGATGAATGCCGAACCCGAAGGGCAGAGCCATATCGCCGACATTGGCGACGTGAAGGGTGACGGTCAGCGCACCCTCGGCGAGTTCATAAGCGACCTCGGCGTCGTAGCGGAAAGCCGACGGACCCTCCGAATGGAGGCTCAGCCGTGCCGCGGTCCCGTCGTGATGGCTGAGGAGCCAGGGACGCTGGAAGGCATTGCCATGAATGGGCAGGGTGTCGCCCGGCAGGTTTGGCTCGAGGGCGATGAAGCGTCCGTCGATTATGAAGCCGCCATTGCTGATCCGGTTGGACCAGGGCACGAGAACAATCGACGCAACATCGATGGCGCCGAACGGCGTCGGCGCGAACAGCGGCGCGCGGCCCTCGCTGTCCACATAGTCGTAGCGCGCGATGGCGGCACCCTGGTCCGGGAGGATTTCGACTTCCGCCCGGCCGTCGGAGAGCGTGATGCCGAGCGAGGCAGGAGACGGCATGGCGAGGAGCCCCCGGCCTACCAGCCGCCGTCGATGCCGATGTTCTGCCCGCTGATCATGTCGGAGGCCGGCGAGGCCAGAAATAGCGACAGGTCGGCCACGTCTTCAGGCTGGATGCGGGTCTTCAGGCTCTGGTTCTCCAGAATCCAGTCATTGTACTGCTGCAGCCGATCACCGAAGACGCGCTCCTCGGCCTCGGAAACGACCGCACCCGGCGAAATGGCGTTGACGCAAACGCCGAAGGAGCCGAGCTCGCGCGCCAGCCCCTTGGTCAGACCGAGGACAGCGCCCTTGGAGATGACATAGGGCACGTAGCCATCCCAGCGGCCGTTCAGGGTGAGCGAGCAGAAATTAATGATCTTGCCGTATCTCTTGCCCTTCATGCCCGGCGCCACGGCACGCGCGAGCGCCAGGCCGGCAGAGGCATTCACCCGGATCTGCTCGTCATATTCGCTGACCGAGAATTCCTCGAACGGCCGGTTGATGATGAGCGCGGCATCATTGATGAGGATGTCGATACCCCCGGCCCGTTCGGCGATCTCGCGCCCGACCTTCTCGGTCGCTTCCAGGTCGGCGAGGTCATGCCCGACATAATCTACCTGCACGCCATGCCTAGCAGCGAGCTCCGCGGCGAAGACCGGCCCCCTCGCCTCGCCTGGTCGGTCAAGGAGGATGAGGCGCGCGCCTGCCGCGGCAAAGGCTTCCGCCTGTGCCCGCCCCAGCGAACCCAGCGCGCCGGTCAGCAATACGGTCTTTCCATTCAAATCGGTCATCCGCGCCTCCTCCTCACTCACAGCATGTCGAGAATCTCATCCATGTTCGTTTGGCTGGCCGGCTTGTCGAGGACGATCTCGCCGCGCGCCATGGCCACGATCCGGTCGCAGCACTCGAAGACATGGTGGATGTTGTGGCTGATGAAGATGCTGGTGACGCCCTGGTCCTTCAGCGACTTGACGAAGCCCAGCACCTTGTTGGTCTCCTTGACCGACAGGTGGTTGGTCGGCTCGTCGAGGATCATCAGCTTCGATTTGAAATGCATGGCGCGAGCGATCGCCACGCCCTGACGCTGGCCGCCGGAAAGCTCGCCGACCAGCGCGTCGGGCGTGCGCAGGTGCAGGTCGACATCGGCGATCGCCTGCACGCTCTCCTCGCGCATCTTCTTCAGGTCAATGGTGCCGAAGCGGCCGAACTTCACCTTCAGCGGCTCGCGCCCGATGAACAGGTTGCGTGCGATCGACATGC
The DNA here is from genome assembly GCA_963750065.1 of uncultured Alphaproteobacteria bacterium. Classification (GTDB taxonomy): domain Bacteria; phylum Pseudomonadota; class Alphaproteobacteria; order Rhizobiales; family Kaistiaceae; genus CAVSRC01. The sequence continues at coordinate 158,633 of CAVVPK010000015.1, read as the reverse complement.
TCGGAACCATCGAATTGTACTGGTAGATGGTCTCGATCCCGAGGGTCATCGCGTCGCGCGGCGAGCGGATGGAGACCTCCTGCCCCTCGAAGCGCACGCTACCGGAATCCGCCATCTGGACACCGGAGATGATGTTGATGAGCGTCGACTTGCCGGCGCCATTATCGCCGACCAGACCGAGCGCCTCGCCGGGCTGGATGTCGAGCGAGACACCCTTCACGGCGTGGACGCCCGAGTACCATTTGTCGATCTGCCGGCACGACAAGATGGGATCCGTCATTCGGCGATCTCCACCTTGATCTTCTTGGCGCGGGCGCGCAGCCAGGCATTGGCAACGACGGCGAAGATCGTCAGGAAGCCGATAGCGAACTTGAACCAGTTGGCATCGACCTGGGTGAGCACAAGCCCATTGTCGATGACGCGGATGAGCAATGCACCGAGCACGCCACCGAGGATCGTGCCGATGCCGCCGGTAAGCGCCGTGCCGCCGATCACGGCGGCCGCAACCGCCTGCAGCTCGGCGCCTTCGCCGATCGAGGGCAGCGGCGAGCCGAGGCGCAGCACCTGGATCATGCCGGCGAAGCCGGCCAGCACCGAGCACAACATGAAGCTCAGCATCTTGACGGTCTTGACCGGAACGCCGGTCGCCGCAGCGGCATCGCGGAAGCCGCCGACCGCCTTCACCCAGTTGCCGAAATTCGTCCGCTCCAGCAGGTAGGCGGCGAGCACGCCGACGACTGCGAACCAGATGAAGGACATGCGGAAGAGCTGGCCGGGGCCGACATAGGAGGTGAACAGCCAAGTCGGCACGTCGTCGGAGAGCAGGGGCGGGAAACCGCCGGAGATGACCACGGTGAGCGAGCGCGCCATGAACAGCATGCCGAGCGTGGTGATGAAGCTCGGGATGTTGAAGGTGAGCGTTATGTAACCGTTGATGAGGCCGATCACCACGCAGACGGCGATGCCGGCGGCAACCGCCGGCAGGAACGGAATGCCGTGGGTCATGGTCACGGCCATGGTCATCGGCATCAGCGCGAAGACCGAACCCACCGAAAGATCGAATTCGCCCGCGATCATGAGGAGTGTGACGCCGATAGCGATCAGCCCCATCTCGGGCAGCAGGCCGAGAATACCGCGCAGGTTCTGCTCGCCGAGGAAGACCCCATCCGACCTGATCTGGAACACAACGACCATGAGGACGAGCAGGACGAGCCCGGCAAGCTCGGGTTTCTCCATGTAGATCTTGAGAAGTCGCTTCATCAGAGCCCAGCACCAACGGAGCCTAGTAGGCAGGCGATGGATGGCGGGTGAGGCCCGCCATCCCATATCTGCGACCGAAAGCGGGGGCACGCCGGCATTTTGTTGTTCTTGCAGCGTGCCCCCCCTCGCCCCCGCGAGAGGCTACCGGCCGTCGCCTCGAAAGGGCCCGGCCGGCCCCGCTATCGAGCGGCCTAGCGGACGCCTTCGGCCGAGAGCTTCATCACGCTGTCGACCTGATCGGGCGTAACGATCGCATTGCCGGTATTGATATCGGCCGGGGCCAGCCCGATGGTCTTGGCCAGATAGACTTCCATGACCGGCATGAAGCCCTGCTCGTAGGGCTGCTGATCGACCAGCGCCTGCACGTAGCCGGCCTTCATCTGCTGCAGCACTTCCGGCACGAGATCGAAGCCGCCCATCAGCACCTTGCCCGGAGCCACGCCGCGGTCCTTCAGCACACGGGCGACGGAGGCGCACCAGAAGCCGGTATCGAAATAGGCCGTGGTGTCCGGATGGGACGAGAGGTAGGCGCCGACACGATCCGCGGTGGTGGCGAGGTCGGTGCCGGAATCGATCTTGTCCCAGGTCACGTCACGATCCGCGTGGGCCTTCTTATAGGCCTCAAGGAAATTGACGACGCCCTGGGCGCGCTGCTCGGACCAGTTCTGGCCCGGCGCCGAGACGCCGACCAGGACGTGGATGGGCCCGCTCTCCGGGAAATGCGCCCCGATCGCCTCGCCGAGCGAAGCACCGGCGGGCGTGAAGTTCTGCCCGATGAAGGCTTGGCGGGCGTTGCCCTTGGCACCTTCGGAATCGTCGACGTTAGCCGCGATCACGATGACGCCCTGCTTACGCGCATCGGCGATGACTTGATCGAAGGCGTGATCGTCGACGATCGAGGTGATGAGCGCGTCCGGGTGACGCGCCAGCGCCGCCTGCATGTTGGCCTGCTGCTGGTCGATCGAGCCTTCCGTCTGCGTGAAGATCATCTGGCACTCGGCCCCGATCTTCGCACAGGCGTCGTCATAGCCCTTCTTCACGGCCTGCCAGAACGTGTTCGATGCCGACGAATGATGCGTGAACACGATCTTGAGTGGCTCGGCCTGTGCCGCTGTCAGCGACGCGAGCCCAACCGCGGCGGCGAATGCCAGCGTTCCCATCTTCAATGACATGTTTCCTCCCTCCCTTCAGGTTTGGTTCATTCACAGCGACGTCGCGTCGCTCGTCACGCGTATCGTGGCGAACCGCTTGTCGATGTCCGGTGAAAGTGCGAGCCCGAGGCCTGCGCCCGGCGGGACCGTGATCCGGCCGTTGGCGATCGGCGGCAGCTGGGTGACCAGGTCGGCGTACCAGGTGCGGTAGTAGGCGCGCACGATTTCCTGGATCAGCGCGTTGGGGGCACTCAGCGACAGATGCGTACCGGCCGTGAGTGTCACCGGCCCGGTGCAGTCGTGCGGGGCAACCGGCAGGTGCCAGGCATCCGCCATCGCCGCGATCTTGCTGGCTTCGGTCAACCCGCCGCACCAGGCAATGTCGAGATTGACGATGCCGGCGGCGCCGGTCTCCAGCAGATCGCGGAAGCCGGCGCGCGAGCCGAGCGTCTCCGAGGCGCAGAGCGGCGCCCGCGAGGCCGCTGCATAGCGCTTCAGGTCGACGAGGCTGTCCATGCGGATCGGGTCCTCGTGCCAGTAGGTGTCGAACGGTTCCAGCGCCCGCGCCAACTCGATCGCCGGCAGCAGCTCCCACATGGAATGGAACTCGACCATCACGTCCATGCGGTCGCCGACGGCCTTGCGGATCTTCTCGAAGGGCTGGAGCGCCGCCTTCAGGTCGGCGCGCGCAATCGATTGTCCGCCGGTCTTTTCCGCGGCAAGATCGAAGGGCCAGATCTTCATGCCGGAGATCCCCTCCTCCAGCAGATCGGCGGCGAGCTCGTCGGCGGCATTCATGAACCCGTTGAGATCGTCGTAGCGGTCGCGCCGAGTGGCGGCGAGATCGTAGTTGCTCGAATTCTGGCCCGTTGCCTTGCGCATGTAGGAGACGCCGGCGCAGGTGTTGTAGACGTGGATATCCTGGCGCGCGAAGCCGCCGAGCAGACGGGCGATAGGCTGGCCGGTGGCTTGGCCCATGAGATCCCACAGCGCGATGTCGAAGGCCGAATTGCCGCGCATCTCGACGCCCGGCGAGCGATAGCCGACATAGGGGCGGAGCTTGCGCGACAGCCGCTCGATGTCGCGCGGGTCCTCGCCGATCACCCGCGGCGCGATCTGGTCGTGGACGTAGGTCTCCACGGTCCGCGCCATGAAGAAGGTCTCGCCGAGGCCGATGAGGCCCTGGTCGGTGTGGACGAGCAGCCAGAGGAGATTGGCGTTTTCCTCGAGCCGGACGGTTTCGATCGCGGTGATCTTCATGGTGCGGTCCGCCGTCAGATCAGGCCGGCGGAAATGAGCGCCGTGACGCTGCTGTCGAAATGCTCGTCCATGGCGGTCTGCGCCGCCTGAGGGTCGCCCGCCTGGATGGCCCGGGCGATGGCCTCGTGGCATTCGACGTGGTTCATGCGCAGCGCATCGCTCATCCGGCTGCGCCAGCCGATCGGCCATGTCTGGCGCATGACCTTCTCGAAGCTGCCGAGCACAAGGCTGAAGGACGGGTTGCGCGCCGCGGTCGTGATCGCCCGGTGGAAGGCGATGTCATGGGCCATCACCTTCTCGGCCACGAGAAAATCGGTGCGCATGGCAGTGGCAAGGTCGAGGATGCTCTGCGCCTCGACCTCGCTGCGGCGGAGCGCCGCCAGGCGCGCGGTCCTGGCTTCCAGCGTCCGCCTCAGGTCATAGATCTGCTGGATCGAGACCTGCTCGACGTGGACCGCATGGTCGATCATGACGGCCAGCACATGGCTGTCGATCGCCGCCACGCGGGCACGCCGGCCGTTGCCCACATCGATGATGCCGAGCGCGGCGATCGCGCGGAACGCCTCGCGCATGACCACCCGCGATACGCCCAGTTCTTCGGCGAAGGTGCCTTCGCTCGGCAGCAGGTCGCCGACCATCAGGTTGTTCTTGCGGATGTGCTCGTTGACCCTGTCAATGACCAACGAAACCAGACCGCCCTTGCTGGTCGCCTCGACGGTTGAGGAGAGCCGGATTACGTCAGAGATCACTATATTTTACCTCGGGATCATCCTGTATGATAGGTCATTGATGTTATGTTAGTTGCATAGGCGATACCTATCTGTCAATCGCGTGCTGAGATGAAGCGACTGGGTATTGCGCGTGCGCGCCGCGGCATAGCCCGCGCGGCAGGAACGCCGTGCACCCATCCTCCGCTGGCTCTGGCCAAGTCTTGGTGGGGCAAACAGATTGGAACGCTGGCTAAGCCTGCCAAGAAAGCGCTCCGGTAGTCTGCTGGTTTTGGGGCCGCGCTCGTGCCGCGCGTAACCGACAGATCCCTGATGGCGATGCCCCAAGACGTGGCCCGTGAGCTGCTAAAGGCGCTCCCTAACGGTCCCCCCACGCGGTCCAATGTGCCGCAACCATAGTCACAACCTATGGTTTGACTCCCTGATACAATCGGCATTTACTATTTGTTAGGGGATGAGATCGGGGGTTGTGCCGTGGGGGCTGTTTGGCGCTGTTGCGCCTTGGTGTTTGTGGTGGCGTGCGTTCCGCTCGCTGCCTGGGCACAGATGCCTGCTGGCGAACAACCGGGCGTGGCGCGTCAGCGCTTTATCGAACAGCCGGCACCGAAGGCCCGGCAGTCCGGCCCAGCCATCGTCTTGCCGAGCACCACCGCACCCGCCGGCGCGGCTTCGATCAGGCTGCACATCGACGGTGTGCACATCGTCGGGGCGACGGTGTATTCGGCCGATGCCCTGAAGCCGCTCTATGCCGATATCGTCGGTCACGATGTGGCGCTGAGCGCGGTCTATGCGCTCGCGCAGAAGATCACCGCCAAATACGGTAACGACGGCTACGTGCTGTCGCGCGCCATCGTGCCGCCACAGAGCCTGGAGCCCGGTGGGGCGACCGTCACCATCAAGGTGATCGAGGGCTATGTCGACACGGTCGAATGGCCACCATCGGTCGCCGGCCATCGCGACTTCTTCTCCGATTATTCGGCGAAGATCACCGCCCAGCGCCCGGCGAACATCAAGACCATCATGCGCTACCTGCTGCTGGCGGGCGATCTGCCGGGCTTCACCGTCAGCTCCAGCTTCAAACCGTCGGCGGAGAATGTCGCCGCCTCGACGCTGGTCGTGCAGGTGACGGAGAAGCCCTTCGATGCATCCGCCCAGATCGACAGCCGCGGCACCGAGGCGCGGGGCCCGTGGGAGTTCAACCTCAGCGCGACCGCCAACAATCGTCTCGGCAAGCATGAAGCGTTCACTGCGACCTATGCCGGCGCCATTGAGACCGACGAATTGCAGTATGTGGCGCTCGGCTACCGGCAGGTGCTGAACAGCGAGGGCCTGACCGCTGTTGCTGACGGCAGCTACAGCTGGGGCAATCCTGGCACCGATATCCTCCGCGCCCTTGAGTATCACTCGGACAGTCTGGCTCTCGACGCCGGCTTCAGCTTCCCGCTCGTTCGCAGCCGCGACAAGAACCTGACGCTCTCCGCCCTTGCCTTCCTGTCAGATGACAAGGGCGACATCCTCGCCGCGCCGAACAGCGACGACCGGCTGCGCGGGCTTCGCTTCAAGGCCGACTTCGACTCGGCCAATAACACCGGCGCGACCAATCAGGGCAACATCACCTTCAGCCAGGGCATCGATGGGTTGGGCAGCACGTCGAACGGCAATCCGCTGGCCTCACGCGCCAATGGCCGCGTCGATTTCACCAAGATCGATGGCATGATCAGCCGCATCCAGCCTTTGCGGCACAGCTTCTCGATCAAGGCGGCGGCCGAAGGTCAGTATGCCGTCACGCCCCTGCTCGCCTCAGAGCAATGCGGCTATGGCGGCAGCAGCTTCGGCCGGGCCTTCGATCCATCCGAGATCACCGGCGACAGCTGCTGGGCCGTGTCGGGCGAGCTTCGCTACGACCTGCCGTCAACACCACTGATCAGCACCAGCCAGCTCTATGCATTTATCGACTACGGCACGGTCTACAACCGCGCGCCCGCGGGCGGCACCGCGGTCAGCCAGGACGGTGCTTCGGCCGGCTTCGGCCTCAGGCTCGGCAAGGGCAAGTTCAGCGCCGACGTCTCTGCCTCCAAGCCGCTGACGGGGCGCATCGATGACGGCTGGCGGTACTTCCTGACAGCCGCAACGCATTTCTGAGGGAGCCACATGACGAGATTCACACATTTTGTCCTCGCTGGTGTGGCCGCCGCGGCCTTGGCATTGTCCGCCTGCGCATCAGCCGGCGTCCGGGTCAGCGAGCAGGAAGCACAGAGCTTTGCTGTCGGTAAGTCGACCTACGCCGATGTCGTCGCCAAGCTTGGGAACCCAACGACGACCAATCTGAACTCCGATGGCACGCGGGTCGCGATGTACAACTACAGCGCCTTCCAGCAGCGCCCGGAGAATTTCATCCCCTATATCGGCCCGCTGATCGGCGGCGCGGACGTGAAGTCGAGCACCGTCACGTTCAATTTCGACCGCAACGGAATCCTCCTCAGCTCCTCCTCCTCGCAGAGCCAGTCGGGCGTCGGCCAGAACCTCTCGGCCGGAACGCCCATCGAGCGGAGCGCACCCCAGAGATAGCCATGAGACCGACGACGAAGGCTCTCCTGCTTGCCACCAGCGCACTGGTGCCGCTCGGCCTTGTGCCGGCGGCCCAGGCCAATCCGGTTGGGGCGTCTGTGGCCGCCGGCACGGCGCAGGTCTCCGGCGAAGGGACTGCGAACCTCACCGTCAATCAGGCGACCGACAAGGCCATCATCAACTGGAACACGTTCAATATCGGCACCGGCGAGACGACCCAGTTCGTCCAGCCGGGCACCGGTTCGGTCATGCTCAACCGGGTGACTGGTGGGCTCGGAAGCTCCCAGATCGATGGTGCTCTCAAAGCCAATGGCAAGGTCTTTCTCATCAACCCCGATGGCATCCTGTTTGGACCGCATTCGATCATCGATGTCGGTGGGCTGGTGGCGACCACCCACGACATCAAGAATGACGACTTCATGGCGGGTCACTATGTCTTCGGTCTTCCGGGAAAGGCCGATGCCTCTGTGGTCAATGCCGGCAGCATCACCGCTGCGACCGGGGGCTTCGCCGCCCTGGTGGCGCCGGGCGTGCGCAATTCCGGCAGCATCACCGCGCGGCTCGGCAAGGTCGGTATTGCCGCCGGCGACGGCTTTGCGCTCGACTTCTATGGCGACCAGCTTCTCACCCTCAATGTCGGCGACGAGATCGCCGGCACCGTCAGGGACGTCCAGACCGGTCAGACGCTTGATGCCCTGGTCAAGAACGAAGGCGCGCTCAAGGCCGATGGCGGTGTGGTCCAGTTGACCGCCGCGGCGGCACGCCAAGTGGTCGAACTCGGTCATCAACACCACAGGCATCATTGAGGCCAACTCGGTTGGCATGAAGAACGGCAAGATCGTTCTCAGTGCCGCGACTGCCGATACCAAGCCCGCCGGCACACCGACGCAGAAGGTGAAGGTCTCGGGCGCGCTCTTGGCGGCCGGCAACAACCCAGGCGAGACCGGCGGCAAGGTCCAGATCACCGGCGAGGACATCGCCCTCAATAGCGCGACCATCGATGCCTCGGGTCCGGCCGGCGGTGGCACGGTCCTCGTTGGTGGCGATGTCTCCGGTGGGCACCCTAACGCGAACGTCGTCTCGAACCCCAAGGCGCAGGCGGAAGACACGGCAGTACCGACCGCCACCAACGTCACCGTCGATCCGACATCCAAGATCGATGTGTCCGCGACCGACAACGGCGACGGTGGCAAGGCAATCGTCTGGGCCGACTTCGCCAACGACTTCGCCGGAACCATCTACGCGAAGGGCGGCCCTAACGGTGGCGACGGTGGATTCGCTGAGATTTCGGGTGGATACTCTCTCAACTATGCGCATGCGAAGCTTAACCTAAGCGCCGCGGCAGGACTCGGCGGCACCGTTCTCTTCGACCCGTTTTTCACTTCGCCAATCAATTCAGGTGAAGCGGCGGCAATTTCGAGCCAGCTGAACGACGGGACGAACACCATTGTCTATGCCAGCCACGTCGATGTGAACGCGGATATCTTCAAGACCAGCGGCCCATCTGTCTGGCTCAAGATTTTCGGAGACGACGGCATCACAATTGCGTCGAACGTCACGATTGGGTCGACCTCAGGCGTATTGAACATCAAGCTCGACGCCGACGCCGACTACAATTCGCCGTTCAATTTTCCCGGTCTCACGTACCCACCGCTCCACACAAAGGAAGCCGACCCGGACTATCTAGGTACCGCTTCATCTTCGGAGCATTCGGATGCTTGGGCGGCATATGAAACCTACCTGCAGTCACTCTTTGACATATATGCTGCTGGCAACACATCCGTGTATCCGGTGCTAACGAGCACAGCGCTAGGTGGGCAGGATTTTTTCACCAGCATGCGGTCCTTCATGTCATCCAGCGCGTGGGCGCAGGCGCAGACGAGCACGCTGGACGTCAAGGCTAACGCACATATCTACACAAATGGCGGATCGTTTGTTGCCTTCGCGAACAAGTACACTACCGTCTACGATACCAGGACGGTTGGCTCCGGGACCTTGAGCTATTTAGCTTCGAAGGCGCCAAGCATTTACGCGTCCAATCCCGATATTTCATGGCTCTATCTTGTCGGCGATTTCTCCGCCATCGGAGATCCTTTCGCATTCATGCAGGTCGGCGATTACTCGGTCCACGATCCATCCGCCTATGCATTCTACCGAGCGAGCCGATACGCGCGACTGGGTGTGGTGATGGCATCCGGTGTTGTAAGTATCGACTCCGCTATCCCGAAAAACGTGACAGCTCCTACTGAAGCGACTCCCAAGTCGACGTCACCAACGCCAACTCAGCCGGAGCCGCCGTATATCTCTTATTCAACGGCGATCGACGTAATCTTGGCCGGCAACTTAGTGGATTTGACCGGATACAGCCCGGCAGAAGTTGAACTATTACGGAGCATATTTGCGAACAAGCATGATGATGGCTACATCTACGACACAGGCGATGCCGATCCAAAACAATGTGTTGCATTGGTAAAAGCAATTGCATCGGTTGGCCCAACAGGTAATTGGGACGGGGGCACAAAACTAACAAAGAGTGCGGGTGGCTATCCTGCGATCGAGGTTGGCACGCCTATCGCAACGTTCGATGCTTCTGGGAATTATCCACACGAGGCGGGGAAAGAGGGAATTCTCTATCCTGATCGCCCAGCTCCCGCGAATTATGCCCATGCGGCGATATTCATAGGATACGTAGACGGCAACGGAAATCCAGTTGCTGCCGATGGCGACGTCAAGGGTATGCTTATTCTCGACCAAGCAAGTTCGTCTAAGGCGGAAATAACCACGAAATATTTCGGCGGCACGAAAGTAATTGACGCGAATCACAAATACCCCATGTCAGACTACACTTATTCAGTAATAATTTAGTTGCTAGCTGCCACTGCACTGAGAGCATTCCGCTGAGACGGTTCACCAAGACTTTATCGCTTGTTGGCCGCGCACACCGATAGATGACAGAAGTCGTGCCCTTTCACCCCATTGTGAGTGGTCGGCCTTGCCAGCAAACCTCGCAATCGAGACTCGCGACAGCAGCGGATTGTGAGTATCGTCCTTCTGCAACCCGTGTTGTTGGGTGCGAGGGGCGCATGGAACAGGCGTGGGATGGGGGCACCCTGGACGCCTCCGACCGTGAGGAGCCGCCGGAGGAGCCGTTCCAGATCGAGGCCGATCTGGCATCGGCGATCAACTACGCCTGCTGGCAGAACAGCGTTCCAATCGTTCGCTCGCTGAAGATCGCGAACAACACCGACATCCAGATTGAACGGCTTCGCCTGGAGCTGAGCACGGTCCCGGCGTTTGCACGGCACAAGGTCTGGACGATTGACCGCATATCTGCAGGCGAAGCGTTTGCCCTTTCGGATCACCTCGTCCAGCTCGACCCCGAGTTCCTCGCCGACCTGAACGAGGCGGAGCGCGGCGTTGTCACGCTGCGCCTGCTGGGTGGCAGCGACACGCTGCTGGCGGAAGCCAGCCACGACATCCGCCTGCTCGCTCGCGACGAGTGGGGTGGCTTCTCGTCGATGGCTGCCATCACCGCGGCCTTCGTCATGCCGAACGACCCGGCGATCGCCAGCATCATGAAGCAGGCGGGTGAGGTCCTTTCCACCCACGGCCTCTCATCGGCGCTCGACGGCTACCAGACGGGCGATCCGCGCCGCGCCTATATGCTGAGCGCCGCAATCTGGTCGGCCGTGGCGGGACTTCGCCTGACCTATGCCGAGCCACCCCGCAGCTTCGAGAAGGTCGGCCAGAAAGTTCGGTTGCCGAGTACCGTCCTGCACGACGGGCTGGCGACATGTTTCGATTCCAGCCTGCTGTTCGCTTCGGCGCTCGAGGCCGTCGGGCTGAACCCCTTCATCGTGCTGCTCGACGGACACAGCTTCACCGGTGTCTGGCTGGTCAAGAAAACCTTCCCAAACCTTCTGGAGACGGACGCCTCGGAAGTGCGCAAGGCGCTGGCCGCCCGCGAGGCGATCACCTTCGAGACGACCGCCGTCACCCATTCGCCGCCGGCAACCTTCGAAACAGCCGTCGCGCTGGCCCACAAAGCGACCACCGAACAGGAAGAAGATCGATTCGTCGCGGCCATCGACATCACCCGCGCGCGGTCTTCGCAGATTCGCCCCCTCGCCTCGCATCGCCGCGAAACAGCGGGGACTGTCGCACCGGACAGCGCCGAAGCAGCGGCCCTGCCGTTGCCCCCCATACCGGATTTCGACGCCATCCCGGCCGAGCAGGCGGAGGAGAAGCCGACCACACCTGAGGGGCGCATCGAACGCTGGCAACGCAAGCTCCTCGATCTCTCGCTGCGCAACCGACTGCTCAATTTCCGCCCGACCAAGCAGACGATCCCGTTCCTTTGCCCGGATGTGCCCTTCCTTGAGGATCGCCTCGCCGACGGAGCCCGCATCCGGGTAATCTCGCTGCCCGAACAAAACCCGCAGGGCGAGCGCGACAAGGCCATCCACCTGCAGACGACGGGAACGGACCTCGATACCGAGTTCGCCCTGCAAGCCCTGCAGCGCGACGAACTGCCCTCGCCGCTCGAATCGAAAGAACTCGATGCACGGCTGACGGAACTCTTTCGGCGCGCCCGCAACGACCTCAACGAGGGTGGCTCGAACACGCTGTTCCTCGCGGTCGGCTTCCTGCGCTGGAAGAAATCGCCCGAGGACGAGCGCACCTATCGTGCGCCGCTGCTGCTGGTGCCCATCAAGCTGGAACGCCGCAGCGCCGCCTCGCGGTTCCACCTTCTGCATCACGAGGACGAGGTCCGCTTCAACGCTACCCTCGTGCAGATGCTGAAGAAGGACTTTGCCCTCGACCTCGCTCAATTCGAGGGCGACTTGCCCCAGGACGAAAGCGGCATCAATGTGCCGCAGGTCCTGGAGACGGCGCGCCGCGCGGTCCGCGATGTGGCAGGTTTCGAGGTCGTCGACGAGGTGGCTCTCTCCACCTTCTCGTTCGCCAAGTACCTGATGTGGAAGGACCTCGTCGATCGCACCGACGCGCTGCGCAACAACCGCGTCGTGCGCCACTTGATCGACAATCCGGACAAGGCATTCGAACCGGCAATTGCGACGCCGTTCCCTGACGAGCGCCGGATCGACTCGACCTACCATCCGAAGGAGATCATCAACCCGCTGCCGGCGGATTTGTCGCAACTCGCCGCCATGCTTGCGGCTGGCGAGGGACACGACTTCATCCTGGTCGGCCCGCCTGGCACGGGCAAGAGCCAGACGATCACCAACATGATCGCGCAATGCCTCGCAACGGGCAAAAGCGTGCTCTTCGTCGCGGAAAAGGCCGCCGCACTGAACGTCGTCTATCGCCGCCTGCGTGAGAATGGCCTCGGCAACTATTGCCTCGAACTGCATTCCAACAAGGCCGAACGCAAAGCGTTCCTCGCCCAGCTCAAGGCGTCCTGGGAGGCGAGCGTTCCCCCTGAGGCGAACGGCTGGGTCGACATCAACGAGAAGCTCCGGCTCAGGCAGGACGAGCTCAACGGCTATGTCGAAGCCCTTCATCGTCGCAGCCCATCGGGCTGGACCGTGTTTCAGGCGCTCGGCGTCTCCGTTCACGGAAATGACCGCTATGCACCGGAACTTTCTTGGGACGAAACAATCGAACATGACGAAACGGCGCTGCAGGCGCTGCGGCAGCTTGTCAGCGACCTGGCCCTCACACGCAGGGCGGTGCGCCATCTGCCGGCGCTCGAGCTTGTCGTCGCGCCAGACTGGTCGGTCCGCTGGCAGCAGAGCCTCATCGCCGCCTGCAAGAACCTGCGAGACACGGCGCAGCAGCTGAAGCCGCATATCGGTGGCTTCTGCACAGAGGCCGGCATTCGACAGGCAGAGAACCTGTCCTTCTCGGATATTCGCGATCTGGTGTCGATGGCCAGCCTCCTGACCGAGTTGCGGGGCGTGCGGCTGGACGTCGTGTTCGAACAACAATTCGAGCAGCTCAAATCCGCGGTCGGCACACTGGTGGATGCAGTTCACGTTTTCGGTGACGCCGCCGAGAAGCTGTCTGGCGCCTACGAGGACGACACGGTTGCGCGCATTCCGGTCGACGATCTCGAAAAACGGTGGCGGGAGGCCTGCGCCGCGGTCTGGCCCAAATCGTTCTTTGCCCGCCGCAAGATCAGGAAGCTGTTGACCGGCTATTCCAGCGGCGGCGACGCCGACCCCGAGCAGGACCTGCCACAATTGCGGGTCATGCAGCGCACGCTCGCGGGCCTCGAGGCAAGCCCGCTGCGCACCGCGGCGCCGGCCTGGCGGGGCATCCGCACCGACCCGGACAAGTTGCGCGATCACTTCAAGCTGGCGGAGGAGATGCGATCGGCACTGGTCCGCATGAGCCGGATTTCAGGCGACATCAATACCGTCATCGACGCGCTCGGCCAGACGATCGCCTCCGGCGGCTCCGACGATGCGATCCTGGCGCGTTCGGATCACCTGCGGGCTTCGGTCTCGCGCTTCGTTCAAGCCGCGCGGGCCTATGCCGAGCTTGGCGGACGACTGCCGGAGGATCTGCCACAGGCTGATTTTCTGGGCGCAGTGGTCCATGCGATGGACGAGATCACGGCCAATCAGACCGCTCTGCAAACGTGGAGCGACTGGTGTGGTCTGCGCGAAAAGGCGCGGGCATGCAGCCTCTCGCCCTTTGTTGAAGCCATCGAGGCCGGGCATCTCACGCCCGATGATCTCGAGAATGCTTTCGAACTTGCATATGCACGCTGGTGGCTGCCGAAGGCCATCGACCGCGACGATCTTCTGCGCCAGTTCAAGAGCTTCCGTCATAATGACGCGCTGCGTCAGTTCAGGGAATTGGACGATCGGGCACGCTCGATCGCCGCAAGCCAGGTGCGCCGCGCACTCGCCCATGACCTGCCGGTGCCTCAGGACGTGCCACGCCGGTCAGAGCTGGGCCTCCTGCGCCATCAGATGCAGCTACAGCGGCCAAGCAAGTCCATCCGAGAGATGGTCGCGGCCATGCCAGAGACATTTGCCAAGCTGGCGCCGTGCCTGCTCATGTCGCCACTATCGATCGCACAATATCTGCCCGCCAACCAGGCCCTGTTCGATCTCGTGATCTTCGATGAGGCGTCGCAGATCACGACCTGGGATGCCATCGGCAGCATTGCGCGTGGCCGCCAGACCATCATCGTCGGCGATCCTAAACAGCTCCCGCCAACCAACTTCTTCGGCCGCTCCGACGACGGCGAGGAGGCCGAGAACGAGGACGCCTACTATGAGCGCGACCTGGAAAGCATTCTTGACGAAGCGGGAGCTTCAGGATTGCCGGGCAGACAGCTCAACTGGCACTATCGAAGCCGGCATGAATTGCTGATCGCGTTCTCCAATTGGCACTACTACGAGAACCGGCTCATCACCTTCCCCTCTCCCGTAACGTCGGATCGCGCCGTCCATCTCGAGTTTCTGCCCTCAGGGGTCTACGACCGCGGCAAGAGCCGCACCAACCGAGCCGAAGCCGAGGCGATTGTGAACGATGTCGGGCTGCGCATGACGAGATGGCTCGACCTGCCCGAGGACGAACGGCCCACCCTCGGTGTCATCACATTTAATTCGCAGCAGCAGTCATTGATCGACGACCTCTTCGACAAGGCGCGGCGCGACAATCCGGACATCGAATGGTTCTTCTCTGACGACCGGATCGAACCCGTGATCGTGCGCAATCTGGAGAATGTCCAGGGCGACGAACGGGACGTGATGATGTTCTCGATCACCTATGGCCATGACCATGCCGGCAAGCTCACCATGGCCTTCGGAGCTGTCAACCAGAATGGCGGTGAACGGCGCCTGAACGTCGCGATCACCCGTGCCCGCGAGGAGCTTGTCGTCTACGCTTCGATCACAGCGGACAAGATCGACACGGGACGCGCACGCGGTCAGGGCGTTCAGGACCTGAAAGCGTTCCTCGATTATGCCGAACGCGGCACGATCGCTCTGCCGGCACAGCCAGTGGAAACCGGCGGCACCTTCGAGTTGCCGTTCGAGCAGGCGGTCGGCGAGGCATTGGGCGAAGCCGGCTGGCAGGTGCGCCCGCAGGTTGGCGTTTCTGGCTATCGCATCGACCTTGGCATCGTCCATCCGGACAAGCCCGGCGCATATCTGGCTGGCATCGAGTGTGACGGCGCCACCTACCATCGAGCCGCCACGGCGCGGGATCGCGACAAGGTGCGCGAGCAGGTGCTTCGGAATCTGGGCTGGACCATCCTGCGCATCTGGTCGCCAGACTGGTGGTACGGCCCTGACGAGGTTCGCGGCCGGATTGTGAGTGACCTGTCCCGTCTGCTCGAGGAAAGCCGGCAGGAGGACGTTCGGCGCCGCGCCGAAGCCGAGGCCCGTGCTACTGCCAAACGTCAGGCCCCAACGCACTCGAAAGCCCTCGATGAGCAAGCAGCCGACGTAGCCCAGGTCAATAGGGCCAATGATCCGGAACCGGGTTGGCAGACCGACGAGAGTGCGGCGGGCATCAATGCATTGCCATATGACGATGATGCCAAACAGGATGCGGTTCGGCGAGTCGCCTCAGGTTCTGTTGCGCCGCGAAAGCAGGCCCGCACTGATGTGCCGTTGTTCCGCACAGCTGATCTCTCAGGATTCCAGGCCGCTCCCGATCAGTTCTTCGAGTTCCATTATCGCCAGACGATTCGCGGCATGATCGCAGCAGTCATGGCGGCTGAAGCACCAATACGCGAAGATATATTGGCGAAGCGCATTGCACGTGCGCACGGTTGGCTGCGCACGGGTTCACGCATCCGCGACCAGATCGCGCTCCATCTGCGCGACGTGGATCGGACCGACGAACGGACCGGGCGGTTCCTGTGGCTGAAGGGCACCGTCCAGGACTCGATTGCCTATCGACCGCCCGCCAGCGACGACGACCGACGTTCCGTCCCAGAAATCGCAATCGCCGAGCTTGTCGGTTGCGTGCAGGCCAACCCAGGGCTCCTCGACGAAAGTGATCCCGCGCTGTCCTTCGCGCGGCTGATCGGCCTCGATCGCCTTGCCCAAGCTTCACGCGAACGTCTTGATGAGGCGCTTGCCCTTGCGCGACGGAGGATTGTCAATTGACACCACAGGCACGTGGCTTCCCGGTGGCCGCATAACCAGCGCTCGCAGCTATGTTCCGGTTCCTTCACAGTTCCGACATCCACGTTGGCAAGCGCTTCGGCAATCTGCCCGAAGACCTTCGTGGCCGGCTGCGCGAGGCTCGCCATTCGGTGCTCGAACGCCTCGCGGAGCGGGCCCGCACACATGGCGCCTCGACCATCCTCCTGGCCGGCGACACTTTTGACACTGAGACGCCGACTCCGGCCATGTTCCGCCAGGCGCTTGCGGTCATGCGCGACCGGCACGACATCACCTGGGTGTTGTTGCCCGGCAACCACGATTCGCTGCTGGCCGAAGAGCTGTGGAGCGGGGCCCGCGAAGCCCTGCCTGGCAACCTGATGCTGGCTACCGCCTCCGAGCCGATCTCTCTCATGCCGGATGTTGTCCTTCTGCCGGCGCCCTGCACAACGCGCCGACCCGGACGTGACCTCAGCGAATGGATGAATGCGGCGGCAACGCCCGACGGCACGGTCAGGATTGGCCTTGCCCACGGGCCCATCCAGGATTTCTCCGAGGACAGCGGCGCTTCGGACGTCATTGCGCCTGATCGCGCAAGCCGCGCCGGACTCGACTATCTGGCGCTGGGGGACTGGCACGGCCAGATGAGCATCAACCAGCGCATGTGGTACAGCGGGACGCCCGAACCCGACCGCTTCAAGCATGGCGCGCCGGGCCGGGCTCTCGTGGTGGCGATCGAGGCACACGGTGCCGAGCCAGCGGTGGAACCCGTCACCACCGGTCTCTTCGACTGGTTGACGCGGGATCTTGCGCTTCCGGCCGGCGATAGCGCAGCTGCCGCTCTGGACCCCCTTCTTCCAGCCGCGGCATCGCGCCGGCAAACCCTGCTGCGTCTGGTGGCCGGTGGCCACGTGGCGATCACCGAACGGCTGGAGCTGGAGACCGCTTTTGCAGCAATCGCACCCGAGTTCGGCCACGCCGAACTGGATACCGAGGCGCTTGCCACCGACTGTGCTGTCGGGGACCTCGACCTCATCGACCAAGCTGGCGCGCTGCGGCAGGCCGCCGAGACGCTGCTTGCCGAGAGCGAGGATCAGGCCCTCACCGCCAAACAGCGGTGCATTGCACGTGATGCGCTGGTGCGCCTGTTCTCCTTCTGCGAGGCGATGGGCCGATGAAGCTCACCGCGATCCGCCTCCACAATGTGCGCCGCTTCGCGGCGCGCGGCGTCGCTATTGAGTCAATCGGCGATGGCGTCAATGTGCTGTCGGCCGCAAACGAATATGGCAAGTCGACCTTCTTCGATGCGCTCCATGCCCTGTTCTTTCAGGCTCATACCGGCACCTCTGGCGCTGTCCAGGCGCTGCGGCCCTACAGTGGCGGCAGCCCGCTGGTCGAAGCCGACATCGCCACCGAAGAGGGCCGCTTTCGTGTCACCAAGCGGTTCTACGGCAGCAAGCGCGCGACGGTCGCCGACCTGCAGTCTGGCCGATTGATCGCCCAGGCGGACGAAGCCGAGCAATTCATCAGTCGCTTGGTGCGCGGTGGAACCGCCGGTCCTGCGGGCCTTCTGTGGGTGCGCCAGGGCAATACCGGCATCGACAAGCGCGCCAGGAGCGAGGAGGAGAGCGAGAAGAGCGCCCGCGAGAGCGTCCTGTCGTCCGTGCAGGGTGAAGTCGAGACGCTGACCGGCGGACGCCGCATGGTCGAGGTCCTTGCCGCGGCTCAGGAAGAGCTGGGGCGCCTCGTCACGCCGACCGGCAGGCCGAAAGCCGGAGGGCCCCTTGCAGATGCGCAGAAGCGGCTTGAGGATCTGCGCGCCGAGGAGAGCCGTTTTCATGACGAGGTCCAGGACCTGCACGAGGCGCTCGATGCGCGGCGCAAGGACAGTGCCCGCCTGACGGATATCGAGAACCCCGAAGCCGCGGCCGAACGACAGCAGAGGCTCGCAACAGCCGATGCCGCCTTCCAGAGCGCCAGGTCCGACAACGAGGCCCTGAAGGGCGCCGAGAGGGAAACCGAGCTGCGTCGCATCCGCCTCAATGATGCCTTTGCCGCGTTGCAGAGCCACCACAACCGGCTGAAGCGCGCGGGAGAACTCGCCGAGGCTCGCCAGCACGCCGTGCAGCGCCGTACCGACGCCGTGGCGCTCCAGCGTGAGGCACAGGCCCGTGTCGATGCGGCGACCGGCGCGGTGGAAAGTGCCGAGGATCAGGAACGGCAGACGCGCGACCTGCTCAGGCGGCTGGAAGCGGCGATGCGCGCGCAGGAGGCGGCCGAGCGCAAGGCGGGCCTCGCCGACAGGCTGGCCAAGGCGGACGCGGCCCGACGGGAGGTTGAGGAAGGCAAGTCGGCGCTGCGCCTGCTCGTCGTCCCGACGAAGGCCATCGCCGAGCTGGAGGCCGCAGACAACGACCTGACCGTGCAGCGCGCGACAGCCATGGCCCGCACCACCAGCCTGACCCTGCACTACGCCGAGGGCGCCGGACAGTCCGCCCGCATTGGGGGGAAGCCACTGGAGGCGAACGAGACCTATCCGATCACCACGACGACGGTCGTCGCGCTCGAGGGCATCGGCACGCTCACCGTCACGCCGGGATTGCGCGACGACGCGGCAGACACGCTGAGCGCGGCCGAGGACCGCCACCGCACGCTGCTCGAGCGATTGAAGGTGTCTTCGCTGGCTGACCTCCAGCAGCGCGCCCGCGACGCACAGGAAAAGCAGGCCGCTATCAAGCTGGCAAAGGATCGTATGGCGCTGTTTGCGCCCGACGGCATCGACGCGCTCCGCGAAGACCTTGCCCGTGCCGAAGCCGAAAGCGTCGGCGCGCTTGAGCTGAAAGGCAACCCCGACCAGGCGCGCGAGGCCTTGGAGTCGGCCGAGCGTGTCGTGAAAACCTCACGCAACGCCGAACGCGAGAGCAAACCCCTCGTCGCAAAGGCCAATCAGGCGCTGATCGAGGCCGAAAAAGCCGTGGCTGCCATCGAGCGCGAAGGCAATCTCGTGAACGAGGCCCTCGGCCCGCTGGCACAGCGCGACGAACGGGAGCAGGAGCTGACCACGGCACTCGCCAATGCCGAGGCGGCGCTGGCCCAAGCGCAAGAGCGGCTCGCCGCCCTGCACAAGTCTGCTGCCGACCTCGAGTCGGCCGAGGCCGCGCTTAATCGGGCCCGATCCATCGTGAAGGAAGCGGCGGACGAGGCCGGCAGACTGCGAGAGGCGATCGCGGACCTCAATGGTCACATCAGGACGCGCTCGGACGGCGCCATAGAAGAAGCGTGGCGCGAGGTAATTGAGCAGGGCGCCGAAGCCGAAGCCGTGCTGGCCCGCCTGGAGCACGAGGTCGAATTGCTTCAGCGCCTGAGCGGTGCCCTGGAGAGTTCGCGGGTTGCCGCACGCGAACATTATTTCGCACCGGTGCTCGGCGAACTGAGGCCATTGATGGGCCTGCTTTTCGACGACGCCTCCGTGGTCTTCGACGACAAGACGCTGCTGCCCCAGACCGTCCGGCGCAACGGGCTGGTGGAGGATGTCGAGCATCTGAGTGGCGGCATGCGCGAGCAATTGGCCGTGCTCACCCGCCTCGCCTTCGCCCGGCTGTTGGCGCGTGAAGGCCACCCGACGCCGGTCATCCTCGACGACGCGCTGGCCTATTCCGACGACGACCGCATCGAGAAGATGTTCGACGCGCTGCACCGGCAAGGGCGCACCCAGCAGATCATCGTCTTCTCATGCCGCCAGCGCGCTTTCGCCAATCTCGGCGGCAATGCACTCAAGGTGACCGACTGGCTGCCTAGCAACTAGATACCAGTCGAGTGCGTCGCCGCCTTCGTGCCCGGTGATAGCGACAATGGATCAGATCGCCTTCACCTCACCCTGGATGGACAGCGAGCAGGCTGGCACCTACCTCGGCGTAAAGCCCAAGACGCTCGTCGTCTGGCGCAGCCAGGGCAAGGGGCCGCGCTACCGCATCGCCGGCGGCCGCCTCGTCCGATACCACAGCGACGACCTCGACGCCTTCGTGACGGGCGACGCCGATGAATAAGGCCGGCGAGACGGTACCGGGGGCGATACGCCCGGCCGTCATCGAGCTGCTCTCCGAGGCGGAGTACTGCGAGCGAAGGGACCGGAAACGCGGGCCAACGAACCGCCTGTCCGCCGAGCAAGCGGCCAGACTTGACCGCTCGGCGCTGCGCTCGGTCGGCCCCAGCTACGCCGATCTGCTTGAGCGGCTGAGGGCGAGATTCCCCTACGCGAAGACGACTGCCGCCTGCCTCCGCTGGTACGCGGTGCAGATGAGGGATGGCAACGCGCGGTTCCCCGGCGCCCTCCCGCAACGCAGGCCAAGGTCGACGTGCGCCCGCTACCAGGTTGGGTCGTAGGCGTCTCGCGTCGCGCTAATCGCACCATCCACGCCTGAGAAGTACCCGTCGATCGCTTCCATCACGTCAGCGAGTTAATCAGATCGAGGCGGTCGATCGTCAGCGGGACCGGTTTGCCATCCTTCGTGAGTGGATACCTCAGGCTGAACGAAATCGGGATCGATCTTGGCGAATTGGGCCACACAATCGGCCACGATTGCATCTGCCTCGTCGGAGTCCGGCAGAAATTGTCCGCGCATCTTGACGAACGCGCCCCACAGCTTCGTGAGGTCGTGAGTGTTCCATATCGGCTTCATGCCTGCGGCTCTTCCGTACTGCGCAATCATCGTCTTCAACGTCAGCTCGAGGTAGTGGCGGTAGCAGAAGATGATCGGATACACGAGCGAATTGCGGGTAATTGGATCCGATCGGGTGCGATCCACCAATTCGTCGGCCGCGTCTTTGTAACCCGAGCTCATCGCGGCGAGCCGTATCGACGCGTTGTCTTCGAGATAGGCATCTCCCACCCCCGCCTTGGTCGAGACGAAGGGGCGATCGCCCTTTCGGGGCCACCGAAACTCCTGATTAAGGATGTCCTCGAACGAGCCCAGTCCCTTGCGCCTGCTCAATGTGCGCGCTCCTGCATCAGCATCTTGCCCCTGTCCGCCCGGGTGGTGTGCTAAGCTCCCCAAGGAACGAGTATCCTGGGAGCAATATGATGGCAGCTGGCAAGCCCTCGGGGGCCAATAGCGGCTCCCCCTACCACCTCACGATCTCTCGTCTGACAATCGATAAACTCGGCGTGAAGCTGTACGACAAAGTCAGCGCCGTCGTCGCCGAGCTCATTGCAAATAGTTACGATGCCGACGCCGAGACGGTAACAGTTCGGTTGCCCCTTAACGTCGCAATGGCGACAACTGCAGGCGGCGAGGTCAAGGACAAGGGCCTGTCCATCGAGGTCGTAGACGATGGGCATGGCATGACGCCCGACGAAGCGCGCTCGTTCTATCTCAAGGTCGGCACGGATCGTCGGGCAAGAACAGACGGGGCACTCTCCCGCGAAAAGAAGCGCCCCGTGATGGGGCGCAAAGGAATCGGGCAAGCTGGCGCCATTCGGTATTTGCCGGCGCATCGAAGTCTGGTCGGCAGGCGGACCCAAGACACCAAACGGCTACCGGGTGACCCATTTCTTCATGGATTTCGACAAGATCCTGGTCGACGAAGATAGCCCCGTCCCGCTCGACGCAGGCGAAGACGACGACGCCTGGGTCAAGAAGAGGGGAACTCGCATCAGGCTGACGAATTTCCTCGCCAAGAGGGTGCCCGACAAGGAGACGTTTCTGCGTCAACTCGCCGCCCGGTTCACTTTGGCGCGGCCTGACTTCGAGATATCGGTCATCGACACGGGCGGTAGTGGGCAGGCGACGCCTGAGACGGTTGATCCGCTAAACATCCCCTTAGCGAAAGGCACAAGAACTCGACCTCGCTTCCCGCCCGGTTATTACCGACGATGGGTCGCAGCTGCCCGTGGCCGGTTGGATGGCGATGGCACGCAATTCATACAAATACGAGGAGACGTCTGGGGTCCGCATCTATGCCCGCGGGAAGATCGTCGCGATCACGCGCGACTTCAACCAGCCAGCCGGCTTCACTGGTGAGTTCACGATGCGCTCTTATCTCGTCGGTGAAGTCACTGCTGATTGGCTCGACAGCGACGACGGCGACGATCTGATCCGCACTGACCGGCAGGACATACTCTGGGATTCAGATTTGGGGAGGTATCTGAGGCAGTGGGGCGCAGAGATCATAAAGGAAATAGCGAGGAACTCGCGAACACCTCGACGCGAACGCGCCCGTGACATCTTCATGCGGCGGTCCAGGATTGAGGAGCGCGCGCAGAGCCGTTTCGGGGACAAGGATGTCGTGCGGGTCGCGGTCGACTTGGCCCAGAAAATCGGCGCATTCGCGGCAGAAGACGAACTAGAGGATGACGACTATGTGGAGTCTCTCACCTCGTTCATTCTCTCAGCCGCACCGCATCATGCACTCATCGAGGCATTTCAGGAATTCAACAGTCGCGTCACAGGAGGCAATGCAACGGTTGAGGAGCTGGCCTTAATCTTCGACAAGACCCAACTGGCCGAGCTCGCTTCCTACGCTCAGATTGCGGTCGAACGGGTCCGGGTGATCGACGATCTTCGGCGACTGATTGACGACACGCCGGATGAGAGTGAGTTCCAATCTCTCCTGGCCGGTGCTCCGTGGCTGATTGAACCGTCTTGGTCGGTCATCACCATCAATCAGTCGCTCAAGACGTTCAAACTGGCCTTCGAGGCCTACTGGAAGAAGACCCACGGTGAGACAATCGTGCTGGCGATTGGCTACGAGTCCAAGCGACCAGATTTCACGCTGGTCAGCATCGATGGCTTTCTCCATGTCGTCGAAATCAAAAAGGCCGGGCATTCGCTTGACGATGCTGACGCCAGCCGCCTCCTGGCCTATGTGGACGGCTTCGAGGATTTCTTTGAGAAGAATAAGGGAATTGCGTCCAATTTCGCTCGGGGCTGGCGCATCGATGTCGTGGCCGATGGTGATGCCGTCAAGGATCCAACGATCAAGCGGGCGTTGCGGCAAGCGATGGAGGCCGGTTTCGTGAAGCGCGCATCTTGGGAGGATTTCCTGGACCGCGCGAGGAAGGTGCACGAGCAGTTCCTTGAAATACACGATCAGGAAGTCAACCGAAAGACGACGCCGGGCGGCGCCAAGCTCAAAGCGATTATCGGCGGCAAGAAATGAGTGGATACCGGGCGGTCAGCCTATTCTCCAACTGCGGTGCGGGCGATCTTGGCTACCGCGAGGCGGGCTTCAAGTTTGACGTCATGGCCGAACTCGACCCTCGGCGCCTCGAGGTGAGCCTGTTGAAATCACCCGGGCGCTGACGGCGTCGTTGGGGACCTTCGGCAAACCTGGTCTGCCGTGGTGAGGAAGTACCGTGACCGGGCCGGCAACAGACGGCCTGCGCTGCTTTGCGCCTGCCCTCCTTGCCAGGGCATGAGTTCGGCCCGGTCCGGCAAGGGGCACCATGGCGACGCAGATGCCGGCTCACGAGATGACCGCAACCTGCTGGTGACCGTCATCGCCAAGGTCGCGAGAGCCCTGGAGCCCTCTATCATCGTGGTCGAAAACGTGCCGGCCTTCCTGACCCGCCGCGTGCGCCACCCGCGTGACGAAGAGCCCGTCTCGGCGGCCGTATACCTGATCTCCGCCCTTTCCCGACGATACCAGGCGTTCCCGCTCCTTGCCGACCTTTCCAGCTACGGTGTTCCTCAATCCCGCAACCGATCTTTCCTCACGTTCATCCGACGCGACCACGCGGGCCTTCGTCGACTGAGGGGATCGGGTAGGGCGCCTTATCCCCGCCCGACCCATGGCGTGGACGGCGACGCGCGCCCGGTGACGCTCGACGAGGCGCTTCAGGAGTTCGCCCTGCCATCCCTCGATGCGGCGAGCGCCGCAGCGGCCACGGTCGACGGCTACGGCGGGCTTCACTCGGTGCCGGTGTGGGACGAGAGGACTTATACCATGGTGTCGGCCATCCCGGCTGCCTCCGGCGCGAGCGCATGGGAAAACCAGGTATGTCTGGATTGCGGACCGATCGAGGTCGAGGCCTCCGCGGCCGTGTGCCCAACTTGTGGTCGCCCGCTTCTCCGACCCGTCGTCCGAGAAAAGGATGGGAGTTACCGACTGATCCGCGGTTTCAAGACGAGCTACCGGCGAATGAAGGGTGATCGCCCGGCCGCAACGATCACTACGGCCAGCGGTCACATTGGCAGCGACAATTCCATACACCCGAACGAAACTCGCCTGCTCAGCACGCTTGAATGCGCGCTACTCCAGACCTTTCCCAGGGATTTCGTTTGGGGAGAGGCTCTGAACAAGTGGGGCCACACCAACGCGAGAAGCATGATCGGCGAGGCGGTGCCGCCGAAGTTCACCCGGCAGCATGGTCAGGTCCTTCGGAGCGTCCTGGATGGGCAATGGACGAGCGCGCCCATTGCCTTGAGCGATGACCGAGTGACATTGGCTTGGGATCGCTTGGCCGCCGCGGCCGCCCGCGACAGCAGGCGCCTTCCTCGGTTCCCGCTTGACGCACCGCGGTCGCGCGCTGGCAGGCCCCTTCGCGATGGCAAACTTGCGACCAAAGATGCCCCCAAACAGTCAGCCGCAGACCAAGCTCAAACCTAGGGATGTCGCGCAATGCCCATTCCTACCGCATGTCTCGGGTCGGCAGCCAAGACACGAGGCCCGAGCTTGTCGTACGTTGCGCGCTGCACTCGTTAGGCTTTCGCTTCCGGCTGCACCGAAAGGATCTTCCAGGCAAACCCGACATCGTGCTTCCCCGACACCGAACGGTGATCCTGGTTCATGGCTGTTTCTGGCACCGCCATCCCGGATGTCGACGTGCGACCTTCCCGAAGGTGCACACGGAGATGTGGCGGGAGAAGTTTCAGAAGAACGTCGCCCGAGACAAGCGCATCGTTCAGGAGCTGCGGTCGCTCGGCTGGCGAGTTCACGTGGTGTGGGAGTGCCAGACGCACGATGCAGTGCGGCTGCGACGACGGCTGTTGCGCTGCCTCGGCTCAGCCGCATCAATGCGCTTCACCTCGTGCATACCTGCACGCCCCGGATGAGGTCGTGATTGTCATCGAGCGGGCCTCGAGTTGGACGTCATCTACGCCCTGCAAAGCCGATATCGGGCCACAATCACAGTTGGATGAGGCCGTGCAGCGCCAAGACCAGCAAGAGCGCAACTATGCCGGCAACGACCAAGATAGCGAGCCGGCCTCTGGCTTCGGCGTGCACCAGCTTGCCGATCCTCAAGGCGAGGTGATCGCGCGCAGAATCCCAATCTGGGGGCTCTCTGCGGCGCGTGTGTGTCGGATAAGAACCGTTGGTCATGGGACGTCCGCCTGTTGCCGGATCGTCCCCACTCTGTTCGCCTAAAGCATGACAGAGACCGGGACGATCCAAGTGGATCATCGGCGTTCCACGTCCCTATGGACGCAGAAAACCGGGGGTTCCGTCGTTGCTTCAAGCAGGCGTCCTACGAGGTCCCGAAAGCACAACCTCGCGGACGCGCGACTATAGGCACCGCGTAATGCTACATCGTTCGCGCTCCTTCGCTGCCCACGGCAGCACCTTTAGAGGCGTGGGTTCAGCCTCACCGGTGCACAGCCAGCAGTCACACAACGCGACACGATGCACTGTTGAATAATATAGCTCAAAATCTTGGTGCGGCAAGTAGAACCGGCTCGCGTGGCATCTGTCCGCGTTTGCAACGAAAAAGTCGCAGCGAGCGCATAGATTTGGCGAGATCGCAGGGGGAAGGGTAATCTTCGACAGCACCTAAGACGCCGTGATCGGCTCGAAGGTCAGAGCGAACGCGCGAGGGTCCTGGCGCGCCTGGTAGATCCTCGCGTGCGGATATCGGGTGCGAGCAAGGCGCACGATCTCTGCACTATCGGCGCCTGCGACGCGGCACCCGAGGCCGACGCCGACAAGCTCCGATGGGCCGAAGCCGAACATCTCGAATGGCTGGTCGGATACGTGCCCGTGCCAGACGACCCGCCGCTCGGTCTCATAGGCCCATGCGTCAGACTTCGTGTAGATCGCTTGATGCATGATCTTGCTTCGATCGAGCAGGGACTGCCCGGATAGAAACCGTACGGCCGTGTCTTCATCCATCAGACGAGGCATCTGCCCCACATAACCCACACGGGGCGCCACACGCCAGACGCTATCGGTCGCGGGGTCGTGCCTGAATTCCAGTACCACGCCCTCGTGGTTATGGGCATAGTGCGACCACATCGGGATGCTGTCTGGCAATTCCGATACGCAGATGATCTTCGCACCGCGCTGGATCTCGCGGAGTTGCGCCTGCAACTCCGGCAGATATCGCTCCGCGTTCTGAAGCCCCTCCCGAAAGGACCCCTGGAACTCCTCGCCATCGATGTCTGCACGAGTTAGGTGCTGACGGTGAGCCAGGAAGACTTCGCCGAATTCGTTGCCTGCCACCAGCTCAGCTCTACCCTCTAGCACCGCCACGAGGAAAGCGGTCACGCGCGCCACCACGCGCTCGACGTCGAATTCAAGGTGGAAGTCAAACTGGCCGTCGAACGGGTCGTTGAAGCTCGACGGCGCTGACCAGCGGAGGCTGCCGGTGCGGAGGATGATCTTGGCCGCATCGGCGGACGTGTACTTGAACAGGCTGGGCCACTGCTCGGTCATCACACGCCCCCGGTCAAAGTCGCTGTAGCCGGAATAGCGCTTCTGCCGCGGTCAGGCGAGGCATGTGCGATCCAAATGCGTTGCGCGATGCCGTGCGCTTCGCATCGGTCCAGCCCTCGCGGGGCCGCTTCGACGGCTTCCCGCCGTCCTTCTCCGTCGTATCCATTGCCCGTCACTCCGCCCGCGCCCGGTTCCGCTCCGTCAGAGCGGGCCGGGCTTCTCTGTCCCGGCGCGGGCGCGGCTCAGTCTCTCGGGCGCGCCTGTCCGCGGCCGACCGTCGTTTCCCCTCCGGCCGCGATCATCCGACGACCAGGTTAACGTCCGGGGAATCCGGGCCGGGACGCGGCACGGTGCTCATACGGTGCTTGGAGGACGGGACCGCGCCTGAGGCAGGGCCCAAGCCCTTGAAAAGATTGGCGCGCCCGAAGGGATTCGAACCCCTGACCCCCAGATTTGTAGTCAGTAGTGCCGCTGAATAGCCAACGGAGCCCTGTGAGCCCACCGTCAGGTCATGAGCCCGAAGACCACCAGACTGCACTGGACTTGCGGCGCAAAGGAAGCATCCATGGTTCGACGGCGGGCCGAACGCTACGAGGGCGGGCCTGAGCCGGACGCAGCCCGACCCGATCGTCGGGCTTGTCCTGGTGGGAGCGCCGGATTGTCCGGCGCCGTAACCAGGAGGCTAGCATGCCGAGCAAGAAGGTAACCGCAAAGACCGAGCCGGGATTGACCACCCCAGTTGTCAAGAGAACGGCGGCGAGGTCGACGAAGACGGAGAAGGCACTGGCTCTGCTCCGGCGCCCGAAGGGCGTCACGATCGCCGAACTCGGCAAAGCGACCGGCTGGCAGAAGCATAGCGTCCGCGGGTTCATGTCGGGCACGCTGAAGAAACGCAAAGGCTTCGAGATCGTCAGCGAGAAGGACGAGAAGGGCATCCGCCGCTACCGCATCGCCGCCAGCCCCCGATAGCCCGATGACGCGGCCCAAGTCCAAAGCCGATGTCTTGGCGGAGATTGATCGGTTGTCGGAACTTTCGCGCGCCGAGCTTGCCAGTGCGGTGGACCTCCCTGTTCGGGTCACCGCCGCCGAAAGGCATCAAGCGCGGATTGTTGGAGCGAGCCTGTGCGTACGACCTTCAGGCCAAGGCGTTCGGCGGTCTTGGCCGCTCGACCCGACGGGCAATTCTTGACCGGGATGAAGGTGAACCGATCAAGGTGCGCCAGCACGATCGGAACCTGAGACCGGGAACTCGACTTGTCCGTGAGTGGCACGGCACCGTCCATCAGGTCGATGTATCTGATGGCTGCTTCACTTGGAATGGACAGACATTCCGGTCCCTTTCGGCCATCGCCAGGGCCATCACAGGCACTTCCTGGTCAGGTCGGAGGTTCTTCGGTCTATGAGCGGCAACACCACCCATCGCTGTGCCGTCTACACCCGCAAATCAACCGAGGAAGGGCTCGACCAGGAATTCAATTCGCTCGACGCCCAGCGTGAGGCCTGTGAAGCGTATGTTGCTTCGCAGGCGGGTCTCGGCTGGAAACTGATCCGAACACGTTACGACGATGGCGGCATCTCCGGCGGCACCATGGACCGCCCTGCCCTACAGCGACTCCTTTACGATATTGCCGCAGACAAGGTCGATGTTGTTGTCGTCTACAAGATCGACCGCCTGACCCGATCCCTCATGGACTTTGCCAAGATCGTCGACGTGTTCGACGCCAAAGGCGTCTCCTTTGTCTCGGTGACCCAGCAGTTCAACACGACCACGTCCATGGGGCGACTGACCCTGAACGTGCTCCTATCCTTCGCCCAGTTCGAGCGCGAGGTCACCGCCGAGCGTATCCGCGACAAGATCGCCGCCTCCAAGAAGAAGGGCATGTGGATGGGCGGCCGCCCGCCGCTCGGCTTCGACGTCCGGGACAAGCGGCTCATTGCCAATGAAGCGGAGGCGGTGACGGTGCGCCGCCTCTTCGATCTCTATCTGCAAATCCGGAGCGTGCGACGGCTCAAAGCAGCCGCAGATGACGAGGGGATCGTGACCAAACGGCGATCCTTCGCAAGTGGCCGGATTCAGGGTGGCCAACCATTCTCCCGCGGGAACCTGTACCAGTTGCTGTCCAATCCGATCTACGTCGGCGACATCCCGCATAAAGGTCAGACCTATACCGGACTGCATGAGGCAATCATCGATCGCGAGACCTGGGATGCGGTTCAGGCAATCCTGTCCGATAACACCGTTGCACGCCGCGCACCGAAGAACCTCAACTCGCCCTGTATCCTGACCGGTCTCGTCTTCGACGAGACAGGTGACCGGCTTACGCCATCGCATGCGGTCAAGGCTGGCGTCCGCCACCACTACTACGTCTCTCACCGCCTGATGAACGCACTCAAGACGGACGACACCGGTCGCCGTCTGCCCGCTCAGGAGCTTGAGCGACCGATTCTCGCTGAGCTGGCTCGCCTCCTTGGTGACGATATTGAGCTAATGGCGCTCCTGGGCCTCCGCAACACGCCGCCGCGAGTCCTTCGGGCCATGAAGGCCGGCGCACAACGTCTTGCAGACGACCTGCGGTCGGCTTCGACCGCAAGCCGCAGATCCGCGCTGCAGTTGTTCGTCGATCGCATCGACGTGCATCCCGACCACGTCAGCATCGCCATCGACGTCCAGAAGCTGTCTTGCTCGCTTAGTCTCCCGGAGGCGGGGTCGACCGGAGCCGAGACGGCGCCCACCATCAGCGTGATTCACCTTCCGCTGCGACTGAAGCGACGCGGCGTCGAAGCCAAGATGGTGGTCGGTGGCGATGCGGAGCCCGCCTCGAACCTGGACACCGCGCTGATCGCCTTGATCGCCAAGGCTCATCGCTGGTGCGACCAGATGACCGATGGCTCGACCTCCTCGATTACGGAACTGGCCGTCCGCGAGGACGAGGATCGCAACGAGATCAGTCGCTATCTGCCCCTTGCCTTCCTTGCTCCAGATATCGTCGAGAGGATCCTCAAGGGGCTCCAGCCGGTGGACCTGACGGTCGAGAAGCTCCGGCGCCTCGGCCCCTTGCCCCGGCGGCCTTGATGGCGTCACGGATAGCCGCGGCTTTGTGGCTGCCGAGATTGTCCATGATGACGATGTCACCGGGTCTCAGGGCGGGGACGAGAAACTGCTCGACATAGGCGCGGAAGCACTGGCCGTTGATCGGGCCGTCGAAGACGCAAGGCGCGGTGAGTTGGTCGCAGCGCAGCGCCCCAAGGAAGGTCAGCGTGCGCCAGTGGCCATGTGGGGCGAAGCCACGCAGGCGTTTGCCCTTCGCGCCCCAGCCCCTGAGCGGGGCCATGTTGGTCTTGATCCAGGTCTCGTCGATGAAGACCAGCCTGGCGGGATCGAAGCGGCTCTGCCGCGCTCGCCATCGCCGACGCCTGCGGGCGATGTCGGCACGGGCCTGCTCAAGGGCGAACAGCGTTTTTTTTGAAGCGCAGTCCTTCGCGCCGCAGGAACTGCCACACCGCATTGTGCGAGACCGTCACCCCGCGCGCCGCCAGTTCGTCCTTCAGGCCGTGCAGCGTCAGGTGTGGGGTCTGGCCGATGCGCTCCACGATGAAGGCACGGTGCGGCTCCAGGACACGCTTGCGGTGGCCACCCATCTTGCCCGGCGCCACCGAGCCGGTCGCCCGGTAGCGCTGCGACCACTTCACCACCGAAGACACCGCAACCCCGAACCGGGTTGCCACGGACCGGCAGCTCTCGCCCGTCATAACCGCCTGCACAGCACGCTCGCGCAGATCGTTGGAAAGGGGTCGGGTCATCAGATGCTGGCCTCCTGCCCAGCCAGCATCTTGAATCACAATCCCCACCAATCGGGAACCCTCCCGATTCAGTTATGCAATGAAACGCTCTAGAGGAACTCTATGGCATCGACGTGTCGCCGGACCTGGTCTCGGCCGTCACCGATGCCGTGCTGGAGGAAGTGGCCGAGTGGCAGAACCGTCCGCTGGACGCCTGCTATCCACTTGTCTTCTTCGACGCCATCCGGGTGAAGATCAGGGACGAGGGCTTCGTCAGGAACAAGGCCGTCTACATCGCGCTCGGCATCCTGGCGGATGGCACGAAGGAGATTCTCGGCATCTGGATCGAGCAGACAGAAGGCGCCAAGTTCTGGCTCAGGGTGATGAACGAGCTGAAGAACCGCGGCGTCGGCGATATCCTGATTGCCGTCGTTGACGGCCTGAAGGGCTTGATCACCGCGGTCTTCCCCGAGACCGTCGTGCAGACCTGTATCGTTCACCTGATCCGCCATTCGCTTGCGTTCGTGTCGTGGAAGGACCGCAAGCCCGTGATGCCGGCGCTCAGAGCGATCTATCGGGCCAAAGACGCCGAGGCCGGCATGAAGGCACTGGAGGCGTTCGAGGCCGGTGCCTGGGGCCAGAAATACCCGGCCATCGCGCTGAGCTGGCGGCGCAACTGGGAGCACGTCGTACCGTTCTTCGCCTTCCCCGAAGGGGTCCGCCGCATCGTCTACACCACGAACGCGATCGAGGCGCTGAACTCAAAACTGCGCCGCGCGGTTCGAACCCGCGGTCACTTCCCCAATGACGATGCGGCAATGAAGCTGCTATATCTGGTTCTCAACCACGCGGCCGAGGAATGGAAACGACCGCCGCGCGAGTGGGTCGAGGCCAGAACCCAGTTCGCCGTCATCTTCGGCGAGCGCTTCGTCGGCCAATGACGAAACCGGCCTCACGCACAAAATATCCGACAGTCCCGTAACTTGGCGCGATGCTGGGCGGGGAAAGTCATGTAGCCTGGCCACTGTGATCCCGGAGATCGAGCACTGGTCGGCAACACCATCGAGCGCGTTCTCGCCGATGCCGGATACCGCGGCCACAACGCCCCGCCCCAATACAAGTTCCGGGTCTACACCACCGGTCAGAAGCGGCGCATGACGCCGCAGATCAAGCGCCAGATGCGGCGCCGTTCAGCCGTCGAGCCCGTCATCGGCCATCTCAAGGCCGAGCACCGAATGAGCCGCAATTACCTCGCCGATCGCGCCGGCGACGCCGTCCTGGCCGCGGCCGGATACAACTTCAGCCTCCTGATCCGCTGGCTGAGGCTTCTGTTGCTCCAAATCCTGAGCGCCATCGCTGGCCTCCCGATCCCTATATCCGCCTGAAACCTCAATCTTCACAGCCGAACTCACTAGGGACACGACCGGAAGCCGGAGTTGCGACGCTTCAGCAAGCCCTCGGAGGAGGACCGGATGAACATCCACAAGAATGCCCGTCTAACGCCGCTCGGTCGAGAGCGGATCGTGATGCAGGTGTTGAGCGGGCAGACGCCGGAGGCCGCCGCACGCGCCGCAGGCGTCTGTCCGCGGACGGTGCGCAAATGGGTCGCCCGGTTCAAGGCCGTGGGTGTCGATGGCTTGAAGGATCGCTCTTCGCGGCCGCATCGCCCGCACAAGCCGACATCACAGGCCGTGGTCACCGAGGTGGAGCGATTGCGCCGCCAGCGGTGGACCAGCAAGCAGATCGCCGCCGAACTCGGTATCTCGCCGGCCACGGTCAGCCGCATCCTCAGGCGTCTCGGCCTCAACAGGCCTATCCGAAATTTCGTGTGAGGGCCATGACGATGAGATTGGAGGAGACATCGCATGGCACGACGCAAGCAACCGACGATTCCCGACGGCATTCTTGATCAGCTTCTGGCTGGAGCGGACGCCAAGACGGCCTTCGACAAGGATGATCTACACGACCAACGCTATAGAGGCTCTGAACGCCAAATTGCGCCGGGCGGTTCGCGCTCGCGGCCACTTCCCGACCGATGACGCGACGTTGCAGCTGCTCTTCCTGGTCTTAAGCCTGACCCAGATGTATGGTCCGGTCGTGCATCGCAAGAGAGTTTATCGCGGTGGCGGTGAGCGGTCTTGCATCAATGCATCCGGCCTTTGGTTGGAGCGTGTTGGGCTCCGGGCCACCATGGATATCAGCGCGCATGCGATCTCATTAGGGGATAGACCTCGACCGGGCCATTTGGGTCACCAGTGTTCGCATGCGCCGGGAAGACCGAACCTCCATCTCGTCTCGTTCTCTCGCAGACCTCGGCGGTAGGTTACTACGTCATCGCGTATTCCCGATCTCGGGGCTCGACGATCAGCCAGTTTGAGCGGTCGCCTGAGCGATCGTCGTCATCCCGAAGTCCTGGCCACGGGCCGGGACGCTCCAGGCGATGCGGGCGAGCTTGTTGGCGAGGGCAACCGCCAGCACGCAAGAAGCGCTGTCCCTGCCGCACGGCGATGCCATGCTCCAGCAGGAAGGCACGGATCTGATTGATGACCGCCGTGCGCCGGCTGACCAGTCGCTCACGCACACGGTGCAGCGCCTGCAGATCGAGCTGATCGGCGGTCTTGGTGGCGACGAACTTCATCGTTGGTCGTTGCACCGCATCTACCCGGCTTCAAGCGACAAGAAGGGGCCGCACACCGCCACGAACCGTCAGGTCCGCGGGCGACAAGTGCAGGCGCTGTCCGAGACCGCGGCCGTGGTCAGTTGATCCAGCGCTGGACCGCGCAGCGCACACCCGACGGCAGAGAGTTTCCGGGATTATCGATCGCGACTCGCACGCCGAAGGTGCGGCTCGCTGCGTCGATCAGCGGATCGACGACATTCACCTTGCCGATGCGGGTCGCGTCGACCGGATCGAGGAGATGCAGTTCCGCCTTCATGCCGACCTTGACGGTCCCGAACTGCTCCGCCGGCAAAGTGAGTTCGGCATAGAGCGGATCGAGCTCGGCAACCTTCAGGATGGTCGACTGGGCGCTGGAATACTCACCCGCCGACAGGGTCTTCTGCAACACGACGCCGTCGATCGGGCTGGTGATAGAGCGCAGCGCCAGGGTCTCAGCCGCCACCTTCTCGTCGAGCATCGCCAGCTTCTGGTCGAACTCGGCCTGCTTGAGCGCCTTCGCCGCCTTTTCGGTCTCGAAGCGTTGGTCGTCCATGTCCTGCGCCGAGATCACCTTGCGGTCGAACAGCTCCTGCTTGCGATCGAGCTTGGCCTGTTGCTGGGCGAGCGCCACCTTCGCCTCGTCGATGGCTGCGGTATCGACGGCCCGCTCATGGGCACGGTCCAGCGTCGCCTTCTCGACACCCGCAGTCAGTTGGGCCACGACCTCGCCCTTGTGCACGACGTCGCCGCGATCGACCAGCACTGCGGCGAGCATGCCCTCGACCGGGCTGCCGAGGTCGACGGTCTCGGCCGGCGTCAGCAGACAGATCGATTCCTCCGCCGCGACCGCCGGCGCCATCATGCAGACACCAACAACAAAGGCGGCCAGACGCTTCATTCCCGTTCCCCCGCGAATGCGAGCATGCGTTCGATCTCCTCGTCGTGCCGGGCCAGCCGCGACCGGGCCGAGCGATGCGCCGCCTCGATGCGCAGCTGGGCAAGCCGCAGCGCCGCGAGGCCAAGCCTGGCGTCCGCCCTGCCCAGGCGGCCGGCGACGATGCGCCAGAGACGCACATTGAAGATATTGGTGACGCGATCTTCCAGCGACAGCAGGTATTCGACGCTGCCCGGATCGCCCTGGCGGGCGCTGCGTCCGGCAAACTGCCGATCGACCCGGCTTGAATCGTGCCGCTCGGCGATGATGACATGCAGGCCGCCTGCCTTCCGCACCTCGGGGGCAAGCGCGATATCGGTGCCGCGTCCGGCCATGCCGGTGGCAACCGTCACCGCACCGGTCTGTCCGGCGGCGGCGATCACCTCGGCCTCCTCGGCATGGTTGCCGGCATGCAGCACCGCGTGGGCGATCCCGCGTGCGGCAAGGGCGAGGCTGGCCGCACGGGAGGCCTCGACGCTGCGCACGCCGACCAGCACCGCACGGCCTTCCGCCGAGACGGTCTCGACGGTCTCGGCGACATGCGCCCATTTGGCGATGGCCTGCGGGAACAGGCGGCTTTCCAGATGCTGCCGTCGCGACGGCAGGCGGGTGGGGATGTCGACAACCTTCAGCCGGTACACCGACCACAGCTCCGCCGCCACCTCCTTGAGTGTGCCGCTCATGCCGGACAGGTGCTGGTAGCGGCGGAAGAAGCGCTGGAAGCTGGTCTTGGCCAGAGTCCGGTTGATCGCGCTCGGCTCCAGCCCCTCCTTCACCTCGATCATCTGGTGAAGGCCCTCGCTCCACGTCCGGTCCGCCATCGTGCGTCCGGTGTTGTCGTCGACGATGGCGACCTTGCCGTCCTTGAGAATGTAGTGCTCCTCGCGCCGGAACAGGTGCATGGCGGACAGCGCCTTGTGGACGAGATCGTTGCGCAGCAGCGGCACTTTCCAGGCGCCCACGTGGGCATCGCCGGCCGCTTCGACCACCGCCTCCCCCTCGTCGGTCAGACCGACGAAGTGGGCCCGCGGACGCAGCACGAAATGGCGGCCTTCCTGGAGCCCTGCGGCGACGTCCAGCGCCTCCGAGAGAACCTTTCCGGTGAAGAAGCCGCCCTCCTCCTTCTCGGACAGGATCAGCGGCGTGCGCGCCTCGTCGATCAGCACGCTGTCGGCCTCGTCGACGATGCAGGCACCGAGGCCGCGCATCGCCATCCGGTCGCTCCGCGTGCGGCCGAGCATGGTGTCGAGCCGGATGCGGAAGTCCGAGTTGCCGGCGCCGGCGAGCCGGTCGCGGAGATAGTCGAAGGTCACTTCCTTGCCGCTGGCATAGGTGACCGCCGCGGCGTAGGCGGCTCGCCGCGCATCGGGCGGCATACCTTCGCCGACGCAGCCGACGGTGAGGCCGAGCGCGGCGTAGAAGGGGCGCATGATCTCGGCGTCGCGAACGGCGAGATAGTCGTTGGCGGTGACCACATGGACCGGCAGGCCGGCGAAGGCGAGGATCGCCGCCGGCATCACGGCGGTCAGGGTCTTGCCCTCGCCCGCCTCCATCTCGATCACCCAGCCGTGCAACACGCCGGCGGCCCCCATGAGCTGGACCAGATGCGGACGGAGGCCGAGCCGGCGGGCCGCAAGCTCACGCAACAGCGCCGTCGCCCTGATGCCGCTTTCGCCGGCAAAGCCGCGGCGCCGCACGTGGGTGCGGACGTCCTCGATCGCCTGGCGCAATGCCTCGTCGGACAGGGTCCTGACCGCGCCCGCCTGGGCATCGACCGCGTCGGCGAAGCGGGCGAGGACGGCGCGTCGCAGGCGGGTGAGCCGTCCGATGCTTCGTCCGCGGGCGGCGTGATAGAGCCGCTCGATCGTTCCCTCCCGCGGTTCTCTTTCCGGCGCCCTCAGCGCCGGCCGCGAGCGGGAGGCGGGTCGCGGAACAGAAAGGAGTTCGCCTCTGGTGAGCGGAGCCGCGTCCATGGTCAGAACTTCAGCCGCTTGAGGAAGAGAAGCCGAAGGCCACGGACCACCCGCCACGCGAGCGGAGTCGGGCGATGGTCAAAACGGACATAGACGCGCTCGCCGATCAGGACCGGTGCAACCGGATCGGCCACATGGATGCTGGCGTTGAACACAGGCATCAGCGCATCCCGCCCGTCCTGATTGCCGGGCTGGATTGCGATCGCACCGCCGCCGGCACGTCCGAGCGCCGCGCTCGGCAGCTTGCGGGTCGCCTCCGGCACCACCTCCTTCAGCGAAGCCGGGCGCACCGCCTCGCCGTCATTGCGGTCGAACATCACCTCGATGCTGTTCGTATCGAAGCGGACAAGGTCAAGGTCTTCTTCCGGCATTGAGACCGCAACTTCCGGATCTTCGCCGTCGATGTAGCCGATCATCTGGCCGCGCTCGACGAAGCTGCCGATGAGGCTGGCATAATCGGGAACCTGCACGCGACCGGCCTGCCCGGCGGTGATGACGAGCCGACTGAGCTTGTCATCCGCAGCAGCCAGATCCTGGCGGGCAAAGACGAGCTCCTGAGCAAGCGCCCGCGTCTCGGTCCGGCTGCTTGCCTCGGCGGCGGCATACTTCGCCGCCAGCAGATCGACGGCGGCGGCCTTGCTCCGCCGGTCGCTCTCAAGTTCCGGATCGTCGAGGCGGACAATCGGCTGGCCGGCCGTTACCCGCTCGCCCGGCTGCACCAGGAGCGCCGCCACCGTGCCCGCCTCGCCGGCAACCAGTCGGCCTGTCTCGGCCGGCAGCGTCACGCCCTCGAGGACCGTGCGGTAGGGCAGCGGCATGAAGGCGATGAGGAGCATCACCAGCCCCGCCAGCGCGAAGGCCGCCAACATGCGCGGTCGCCGCCCCGGCGGCTTCGGCATGCGCACGAAGCGGGAAACGGCGCGACCGGCCGGCAGCACGAAGCTGTTGCCGACGGTGAAAAGTGCGAGCGCGACGCCAACCACCAGGTATTTCTGGGCGAGGAACAACGCGATGCCGAAGGACACAACGATGCGATAGGCGAAGGAGGCCGGGCCATAGAATGCGAACCAGGCTGCCTCGCCCCGCGTCCAGTCGGCCTCTTCGCGCTGGCCGAGCAGG
The DNA here is from genome assembly GCA_963750065.1 of uncultured Alphaproteobacteria bacterium. GTDB lineage: Bacteria > Pseudomonadota > Alphaproteobacteria > Rhizobiales > Kaistiaceae > CAVSRC01. The sequence continues at coordinate 121,456 of CAVVPK010000015.1, read as the reverse complement.
ATGCGCCGCGTGAGCGCCCCCCAGAAGCGGGCGGCGCGACTGGCCAGATTGGGAATCTCGGTGAGGTCGCTCAGCACGTAATAAGCGTCGAAGCGCAGCAGCGGATTGCCATTGAAGAGCAGCGTGCTGACGCTGGCGATGAAGACGATGTTGAACGCCGCCGCGTGCAGGAGACCGGGGCCGGTCGCTAGCCAGAGCGCTAGTGCACCGGTGGCGAGCATCAGTTCGGCCATCACGCCGGCAGCAGCCACCGCGGCCCGCCGCCATTTGCTGTCGAAGGCGAGCGAGGCGGAGGCATCGACATAGGGAACCGGCGTGAACACGAGGAACATCACGCCGATTTCGTGCACCTCCCCTCCCCATGACTTCACCGCATAGGCGTGGCCGAGTTCGTGGACGAGCTTGACCAGAGGGAACAGCAGGATGAGCAGGACGAGGTTGTCGGCCGAGATCACCCGGTCGGCGAGATTGTGCGTCAACTCGGCCCAGTTGGCGCCGGCGTTCAGCGCACCCCAGCCCACGACGAGGAGCCAGAGCAGGAGCCCTGGAAGAGAAAACAAAGCGCCGACGACGCCGATCGTGCGGTCGAGGAAGAGATCCGGATCGATCAGGCCGAGCCGCAGCGCGAGCGGATTGCGCAGCCGCTGCAGCACGCGGTCGCGCGCCGTCTTGCCCGCCCGCTCCGTCAGTTCGCGGATCGCCGGCGGCACGTCGCCGACCAGGGCGCCGGAACGGTAAAGCTGCGACAGGAGCCGGACCAGCTCATGCTGGGTGGGCATCTCTTCGTGGCCGTCGCCGGCGGCAACTGCCCAGATTTCGTCCATGGTCCGGCGGCCGTCCATCAGGCCGAGAAGCCGGTAGGCCTGCGGCGTCACGCGCAAGAACTGGCCGGAGGCCGCATGACGCAGCACATACCAGCGCCGGCCGCGGAAATTCTGGGGCCGGATGCCGATCTGGCGCGGCAGCCTCGGCCGGAAATCCTTGATCCGGTACCAGGCGGCGCTCTGTACGACGACGGACATGGAAGAAACCCGCCGCTCAGGGAAGCCAGGCCCACGCCTTAAGGCGGAGCCAGTTGAGGAAGCCATGCGACCAGAGCCAGAGCAGCGACCGCGGCGCCACCTGCAGGCGGGCCGTTCCTTCCATGCCGGGTCGCAGGTGCACGTCCTGGCGGCCGAGGCGGGCCTCCACGCTGAAGGTGTTCCGGCCGTCGCGCGGCTCCGTAACCGGCGTGACATTGGTCACCGTCAAGGCGAAGGGCTGGTTCGGCAGGGAAGTGAGCAGGATGCGGCCGCGCTGCCCGACACGGGTGTCGTCGATCGCGTCTTCCGGAACATGCAGCACGACGCGATAGCCGGTGAGCGGCGCGATCTGGAACAGCTGATCGCCCCGCTTGACCGGCGCGCCGACGGACTGGCTGAGGTCACCGGAGATGACGATTCCATCGAAGGGGGCAACGATGGCGGCGCGCTTGATCTTGTCCTGAAGCAGTGCGATCTGCGCGTCGACCTCCCGGACCTGGGCGCCGCTGATGTTCACCTGCGACCGATTCCCATCGGCAACCGCCTTGTCCAGCTCGACCTGACGCTGATCGCGGGTCGCCTCCTGCCGCATCAGTTCGATCTGCAGTTCGCGGTCGTCGAGCCCGGCCAGCACGTCGCCCGCCTTGACCTGCTGCCCGGCGCGGTGGAACTGCGATACGACATAGCCGTCGAGGGGCGCGGTCAACGCCCGCAGTGTCTCCCCCTCAAGCCGGCCGTCGGCGACCACTTGGTACTCGCGGTAAATCAGCATGGTCGCCGCAAGCAAGGCGACAACGAGGAGCACGACCAGCTTGGCGGCCAGGAACCGCGGCCCGACCACCGTTCGGACCCCTTGAGCGACAGCCGATCCGACGCGGCCGAGGATCGGCCGGTCGGCCTCGCGCCGGTGGCGGAGCGCCGGGGCAAGCGCGGCAGCAAGCCCGTCGACCAGATCGACGACCGCCGGCTCGATCAGGCCCGGGCCGGCGAATTCGACCACGATCACGGCGACGATCTCGGTGCCGCTCACCACTGGCACGGTGAGAATGGCATTGCCGCTCACCCGCGCCAGCTCTTCGTGAGCCCGCCGCACCAGCACAGGGCCCCCGGCCAAGTCGGGACAGCAGATCACCGCCTGCTGCTCCGCCGCTTCTTCCGCGGCAGCCTCGATGGACCGCATCTCGCTCAGTCGGCGGTCGAAATCGGCGCTGTGGGAGATCGCGATCAGGCGGCAGCGGTCGCGGTGCCGCTCGGCGATGGCGACCCGCTCGCAGGCAAGACGAACAGCGAGTTCGGTCGCCAGCGCCCGGCAGGCATCCGCGAAGTTCCGCTGTTCGACTGTCAAGGCGAACAGGTCGAGCGCCAGCAGAGCGTGCCCAGATCCAGCGGCAGCGGCCGTGCCCGATGCGCCGTCAGGATTCAGGCGGAAGCGGAGCCAGCCGGCGCCCCATTGCAGGCTTCGCATCGCTTGGCGAAGCTCGGCCTCGCCCCTTTGCGCCAGCGCAAAGGCGACGACCGCCCTCGGCACCCCGTCGGCCACCACCGGATAGGCTATGAAGACCGGCCCGTTCGCGTGCTTGTCGGCCTTCGGCAGACGCACCACGCCGGAACGCTGCACTGCGGCGGCTTCGGCAGCCTCTTGCAGACCCGCTCCGTTGGAGGCCGAGCCACCGACGGACCGCCACGCGGCCAGCGGCAGCATTTGAGCCCGATCATCGCGACGGCACAGCAGGAGGCCCTCCACGGCACCGTCGAGCGCCAACGCCTGCAGTCCGAGCCAAGCGTTGGCGAATTCCTCCACGCCGAGGGAACCGACGAGCCGGCCCCAGGCGCTGCCGTCGGCAGGCGCAGTGCCGGCGGTCACCGTCGGCGTATCGTCTGGCTTCACATGCAGCATGACCGTCGGACCGTCGACCCTGACGCCAATCAGATGTCGAGTTTGCCGAAGCGGCGCTCGTAGTCCTGGACCCGGTTCTGCAGGAGGAGAAAGAGGCGCTTGGCCGCATGCGGCGTCAGCACCACGCGCGAGTTAAGCGCGACCAGAAGCTCCTCCGATTCCTGCGCATTCCAGGTCTGATTGGTGCCGAACAGCAGCATGAATTCTTCAAGCGTGTTGAGCACGTTGACGACATTGGCAAAGGTCGTCGACATCTTCGAGTCATCCCAGCGCACGCGCTTCACATGAGGCGGCACGCTTGCTCCGGCGGCGGTCTCGGTAGTGTCCTCCGGGGCGGCGCTTTTGATGCTCTTGGTGTTCTTGGCGGTCTCGTCCATCGTCTTTCCTCTTTGTACTGGGGTGCAATCTTCAGTCGGAGGCGCATTGGCGCCGCAGCGGACACCGCGGTCGGCAAGGCTCGGATTTAGCTCCCGAAACGGCGGCGCCGATATTCAAGTCTCCCTGACACGTCAACGTTTTGCGACCAACGCGGCACCGCTCTGGCTCTTTCATGCCGCCCTGCTCTCGAATTCACCGGTTGTTTCGTCGAAGACAAGCGTGGTCAATTCGTCTTCGGCCGCACGCTTGTCTCTCTTGCCAAGCAGTTCCCGCAGGCCGGGTGCGCGCGGCACCTGGCCGATGCCCGCCAGACCGCCGAGTCCTGAGACCGATGGCAGCACCCCGAAGAGCGCCAGAGCGGCCATGCCGCTGATCGGTTGCGGCCTTGTGTGCCCCGGCACCGCCGTCGACACTGCGATCTGCACGCGGCCGGCTGGCTCGCCGTTGACCGGTTTCAGATCGAGCGAGCCCTGGCGGCTGTCCGTCCAATCACCCACGTCCGGCATCAGCCCGGCTGCACGGCCGGCGGCCTCGAGCGCCTTCACCGCCAATTCGAGCTGATCAAGCACCGGACCAATGTCGCCACCGTCCGCCTCGGCCTTCTGCAAGGCATCGAGGGCAGCGGTCACCTTGCTCCTGAGATCGGCGAGCGCGGCTTGGGCCGGCGTCAGCGTGCCCGTCTTCGGCACTGCGAAAGCCGAGAGGTTCATGTCGGCCTGCGCCACTGCGGTCAGCGCCGCCGCATAACGCTGCTCGGCAGTCGCAACGCCGGTTCCGGTCGCGAGGGCCTGCTGCAGGGCCTGCCGCGCGGACGAGGCCTCCGAATGGACCGCGGCAGTCTGTTCCACCGTCGTCACCAACGGTGACGCGCCGCCGCCCGACGACGTGCCCGAGCCTCCCGGCACACCGCTCGATCCCGACCCCGTGGTCCCGCTGCCTCCCAGCAGGCTTTCCGGCACGGTGATGACGATCGGAGCGACGGTGGTCGAGGACGTGCCGCCGGTCGTCCCCGTTCCACCGTCGGCAAATATCAACTCGATCGGTCCGACGGTGTCGGCCGCCGGCGGCAGGTAGTCGGCCTCCACCCGCCCCTCGCCGAAGCTGCTGAGCGTTCCGTCGCTGCGGCGGATGGCGTCCAGCTCGGAGCCGAGGCCGGCGAGGCCCGCGCCCTCACCTGCGACAAGTGCGGTGCCCGAAACCGCGTCCTGGCTGGTGATGATGCGCTGCACCCCGTTGGCGATGTCACGGTACCAGCCGGTATCGACTTCGCCGACCTGGCCAAACGCGTCGTAGCTGGGCTGGCGCGCCCCGATCGCGTAGCTGCCTGTCACCGTCCCGCCGGAACGGGCGTCGATCACCTGGCCCACATCGTAGCCATAGGTGCCGTTGTCCCACACCCAGCCGCCATACTGCTCGCCATCGGCAAAGGTGAAGGTGAAATTGAACGCCTCGATCGGGCCGGTCACCAGCACCGGAACCGGGCTGGCATCGGTGGCTCCCTCCCCGTCCGTGGCGACGGCGACGATGCTGTAGTGGCCGGTCTTCTGATACTGATGGCTTGCCGCAGCGGTTCCGGCAGCGACCACGTTTTGGCTGCCGTCGCCCCAGTCGACCGTCCAGTGATCGAGCGTGCCGAACTGATCGGCGTAGCCGAGCGACAACGTGTAGTCGGTGCCGACCTCGCCGTCTGCCGCGCCCGTCACCGAAAGAGCCGGCGGCTTGTCGGTTACGGTGACGCCGAAGCCCGTGGTCTGGACCGGCGCCTGTCCGTCGCTGACGCCGACCTCGAAGTCCTGATGGGCCGGCCCGTTGCCGGCGGTCCAGGTCAGGAGCCCGGTATCGGGATCGATGCTGGCACCATCCGGCCCCGAGACCAGCGAATAGGTGAGCTGATCCCCTTCCACGTCGCTGCCGCTCACCTGGACCGAAAGGACGTCGCCCTCGGCGACCGTCTGGTCCGCCACCGGCGCGATAGTCGGCGCATCGTTGACCGGCGTGACGGTGAGCGACACGGTGCCCCGGCCGGATGCGATGCCGTCGCTGGCGGCAAAGACCAGGCTGTCGGCACCATTGTAGTTGGCGTCTGGCGTGTAGAGGACGGTGCCGGCCTCCTGGTCGATGGCGCCGAGCGTGCCGTGCTCAGGCGCTGTGACGATCGACCAGGTCAGCGGGTCGTTGTCCGCATCCGTCGCGCCGAACTGGATCAGCAGCGACCCGTCCTCCGCCAGCGTCTGCGACTGGTCGGAGGCGACCGGCGCGTCATTGACCGGATTGATGGTGAGCGACACCGTGCCGTCGCTGGAGAGGGTGCCGTCGCTTGCCGTGAAGTCGAAGCTGTCGTTGCCGTTGTAGTTGGCATCGGGCGTGTAGCGCACGGTGCCGGTCTGCTGATCGATGGCACCGAGCATGCCGTGCTGCGGCGCGGTCTTGACCGTCAATGTCAGCGGGTCGCCGTCCACGTCGCTGGCGCCGAGGTCGATGAGGACCGAACCGTCCTCGTCGAGCGTTGCCTGCTGATCCGGCGCCGCCGGCGCGTCGTTGACCGGCGTGACGGTGAGCGACACAGTGCCCTGGCCGGATGCGACGCCGTCGCTGGCGGCAAAGACCAGGCTGTCGGTACCGTTGTAGTTGGCGTCTGGCGTGTAGAGGACGGTGCCGGCCTCCTGGTCGATGGCGCCGAGCGTGCCGTGCTCAGGTGCCGTCACGATCGACCAGGTCAGCGGGTCGTTGTCCGCATCCGTCGCGCCGAACTGGATCAGCAGCGACCCGTCCTCCGCCAGCGTCTGCGACTGGTCGGAGGCGACCGGCGCATGGTTGATCGCCTTCACGTCGATGGAGACGGTGGCGTTGTCGCTGGCAAGGCCGCTGCCGGGCGTTGCCGCCGGATCGCCGCTGTCGACCACCTGGAATGTGAAGCTGTCGGGACCGGCATAGTCGTCGGCCGCCGTGTAGCTGAACTGGTTGTTGGTACCCTCGACGGCCACCAGCGTGCCATGCGCCGGCTGATCGACGATCTGATAGACCAGATCGCCGGCTGGCGTTTCCTTGTCGTCGCCGGCGAGCGTGATGATGGTCGCCTGACCGGCCGTCGCATTCGCCGTCCCGCCCTCGGCCACCGGGGCGTCGTTCACCGGGGTCACGGTGATCGTGTAGTTGGCGCTGTCGACCGCCTGGCCGTCGGTGACGGTGAAGCTGAAACCGTCGACGCCGTTGAAGTCGGGGTCCGGGACATAAAGTCCGGTTCCGGTATCGGGATCCCAGCTCGCGAAATAGCCGTGCTGCGGCAGCGCATTGGGATCGAGGCCGAAGGACAGCGGATCGTTGTCGGCGTCGCTCGCCGACAGGCTGACGAGAACGGAGCCATCCTCCGCCACCGTCGTTGCGCCGGCCTGAGCCACGGGCGCGTGGTTGCTGTTGGTCTCCGTGGCCACCGTGAAGTCGCGTACCAGCGTGCCGCCGGGCTGCCCGTTGCCATCGGCATCCAGCGCAAGGTCGGCACCGTTGGTGATGCCGCTGCCGTCGATCGTCAGGCGATAGCTGCCATCCGCGAGGGGACCACCCAGGCCCAGACTGATGATCTCAGAACTGTCGAAGTAGGTCGGTGTCACCGCCAAGGTGACGTCGTCGTTGGTGCCGAACTGGCCGTCGGCACCGGCCTCGACCAGGCTGTAGTTGCTCGCATCCTCCGCGGTCGTCTGGCTGACATGATCGCTGAGATAGAGCGTGAAGCTCGAAGGCTGCTGGGTGACGATGCCGTTTTCTGGCGGCAAGTCACTGCTGGCGATCGCCAGCGTCGGGTTGTAGTCGGCTTCCTGATTGGGGCCGAACGCGCCCCAGCTCCCGTCGGCCCGCTGGATCGCGTCGCTCTCCGAGCCGAGGCCACCGTATCCGGCCTGACTGGTCTGCAGCGTGAACTGGTACTGATCGGGCGCATCGGCGTCGTGGTAGCTGTAGATGTCGACTTCGCCCGACGTGCCGCCGACCACCTGATTGCTGCCGTAGATCCAGTAGTGACCGAGCCCGTCGGGGATCTGCTGGTTGAGCGCGTATCCGATGGTGCCGTCGTCATAGACGGTGCCGTAGTAGTAATCGCCGCTGTCGTAGCTGAAGCTGAAGTCATAGGCGGTGAGGATCGGCAGGCTGGTCGCCTGAACAGAGAGTGAGTCGGCCTGCAGGTCGCCGAGATTGTCGGTCGCCGTGGTCTGGATGGAATAATCGCCGTCCTCGGCATAGACATGACTGGCGTCGGTGGCATCGGCGCCGAGCGTGTCGACGTTGCCGTCGCGCCAGTCCACCGTCCAGCCGGAAAGCACGCTTCCGTCCGCCGGCTGATAGCCGAGCGAAAGATCGTAGGGCTGCCCGGTGGCAACGATGCCGCCGCCCGCCACGGTCACCGTCGGCAGCGCATCGACCAGCCGGATGTCGAAGCTCGTCGTGGTGCTGCGGGTCGGCGTGCCGTCGTCGGTTGCCTTGACTTGGACGGCGTAGACGCCGGGATCGCCGGCCGCCGTCCAGGTAAACTGGCCGCTGGACGGGTCGATGGCGGCGCCTTCGGGTGCCGAGACGAGGGAATAGGCGACGGTGTTGTAATCCGGATCGCTCGCGGTGACGTAAAGCGACACGTCGGTGCCGGCAGTGACGCGCTGGTCCTGCACCGTCTGGAAGACCGGCGCGTGGTTCGGATTGGTGACTCCCACATTCACCGTCGTCGTCGCCGAGGTGACATTGCCCGGGGTTCCGGCCGGATCGCCGGTGTCGGTGACCTCGAAGGTGAGGCTCTCCGTCCCCTCGAAATTGTCGTCTGGGGTGTAGATGAAGACCCCCTGCCCGTCCCCGGCAACCACCGTGCCGTGGGCCGCCTCGCCGACCAGCGAATAGACGAGTTGATCGGTCGGGGTCTCCGTGTCGTCTCCGGAAAGCGTGATAGTGACCGGCTGGCCGGCGATCGCGCTGGTGTCGTAACCGTAGATATTCGGCGCGTCGTTGACTGGCGTTACGCCGAGCGAGACGGTTGCCTCGGCGGTGCCGAGCTTGCCGTCGTCGACACGGAAGCTGAAGCTGTCGGCACCGTTGTAGTTGGCGTCCGGCGTATAGACGACGGTGCCGGCGTTGGCGTCGAAATCGCTCAGCGAGCCGTGGGCCGGACCGTTCACGATGGCGAAGGTCAGCGGATCGTTGTCGACGTCCGCGCCGGTCAGCGTGATCGCGACGGAATTGTCTTCGGCAACGCTGACGGTCTGGGCGTCGGCCGTCGGCGCATGGTTGGCGCTGCGGTCGATCGAGAAGGTCCGGGTGTAGGTGCCGCCAGGCTGACCGTTGTTGTCGCCGTCGAGCGCATTGGCCGCGGTGTCGAGCACGTCAACCTGCAGCCGATAATGGCCCTTTGGCAAGGCTCCGTTCGGCAGGTCGAGATGGATCGTCGTGTCGCCGGCGGAATAGCGAGGGGTCAAGGCGACAACCACGTCGTCACCGGTGTCGAACTGGCCGTCGGTGCCGGCCTCGACCAGGCTGTAGCTGGTTCCGGCAAGTGCGCTGACGCTGTCGATGGGTTCGCTGGTCTCGATGCCGATGGTGGTGAAGGCGAGCGCGGTGGTGCCGCCGTCGTCCGGGAGGCCGGAGACGCCGGTGATGGTCGGCGGGGTCACATCGCCGCTGTCCCCCTGCATCTCGAGGGCGCCGACATCGGTGAAGTCATAGCCGCCGCCGGGGACGACCGCCCAAAGCAGCGAACCGGCGCCATTGAGGTCGCTCCGGCTGGAATAGTCGGACAACTCCACCGAAATGCCGCCCTCGCCGGCCGAGGCGCCGACGGCACCGCCGCCCTGGTTGCCGGCGCCATAGTCGAAGCGGAAGCTGCCGTCGGAGAACAGCGTGACGGCGAAATTGGCGCGCTGATCCGCGTTCTCGCCGATCTGTGCGTCCCAGCGGAACGTCACCGAACCCGTTCCGCTCGATGCATAGACGTCGCCGACGCGGACCGGATCGTAGTTGGAATCGTACGTCGTCATCGTCAGCCCCAACTCCGGGACCAGCGGCGCGATCACGCTGCCATCCGGCAGGCGCCAGTCGCTCTGGCCTGAGCTTCCGTAGCTGTTGCCGAAGCTCAGGTAGCCGTTCGCGTTGACGGTCACGCTGTCATAGCTGTGGCCGTAGAGCGTGAAGCTGAATGGCAGGTCGTAGGACTGCTGCCCGTAGTCGTCGATGTTGAGCGCAGTGCCCGGCAGCGAGACTGGAGAACCGTCATAGATGCCGCCGGTGGTCTGCGTCGCGGCGTAGAGGTCCCAGCCGATGCCGGTGTCGGGTGTGCCCGGGTCGTTGTGGCGGCCGCGGCCGAGGGCATCGGTCGCCGGCGCATCATAGGCGCTGCCGGCATCGATGGCGGGAGAATAGGGAGAGAGGCTGAAATTGTCGTCGGCACCACCGCCGAGCGGCGTGTCGAGCCCGCCGAGCACGTTGTCGGCGCCATCCATATCGACAAACCGCGGATCGCCGGTCAGGCTGCCGGCGTCCTGGCCGGTGGCTGTCTGCCAGGCGGCGAGGTCGGCCGCGACCGTGCCGCCCCAATTGCCGATGTTAGCGGCACTGGACGGGCCGCGGTACCAGAGATTGGTGCCGCTGGAGAAACCGGCCTCGGCGCCCCCGGCAACGACCGCCACGGTGCCCGCGTTGAGCCACAGGATGTTGTTGACCAGCTTCGTCGTCACCACCTGGTCGCCGAGATTCAGGATAGTGCCGACATCCTGGTAGATCGTGTTGTTGATGATGTCGAAGGCACCACTCGCCAGGTCGATCGCGGTGTCGCTGTTCACATAGATCAGGTTGTTGACGATCGAGCTCGTGTTGGTGCTGTAGTCGGCGTGGATGCCGGTGGCGTTCGAATAGATGCGATTGCCGCTGACCGTGCTCTCGTCGATCGTCAGGCCGATGCTGTTGCCGAAGACACGATTGCCGCTGACGGTCGAGTATTCGGCACTGATGCCGGTCGCGTTGCCGTGGACGACATTGTCCGTGACGGTGCCGTAGTGGGCGTAGATGCCGACCCCGCTCGAATAGACCGTGTTGCCGCGCGCGGTGCTGTTGGCCCCGATCGAGATCGCACGCGCATAGTCGCCATCGTCGGTGCCGTAGACGACATTGTCGACCACCTCGCCGCTGCGCACATCGATGCCGCCCTCTACGTTGTTGTAGACGGTGTTGTCGTGGACGCTCAGCGAGCCGTATTGGCCAGTTTGGGTGATGCCGGTCAGATTGCCGAAGATCGATGAGCCCGACACCTCGCCGCCGCTGAGCTTGAGGCCGGTCGCCGCCCCCGAGATCATGCTGTCGATGACGGTGACCGACGTATTGCCGGCGTCGACGCCGATGGCGCTGGCGCCCGCCGGCAGGTCGATGGTGACGTGATCGAGCACGGCTCCCGCACTGTAGTCCGCCAGCGCCACGCCGGCATTGGTGAAGCCCGAAATCCTGACGTTCTCCAGGCGGAGGTTGGAGCTTCCGCCATAAGACCCCACGATCGGGGCATTGACGGTGCGGTCGCCGCCTTGCAGCGTCAGGTCGGCAAAGGTCAGATAGTCGGCGCCCTCAAGGTCGAGAAGCGACGTGTCGTAGCCGCCGCCGGAGCGGACGAACACCGCCTGGCTGCCGGCGTCGGTCGGCCCCTGGAACACGACCCGGCCCGCGCTGGAGCCGGCGTCGTCGGCACCGATCACAAGATCATTGATGAAGGTGTAGGTGCCGCTGTCGATGTAGACGGTGTCGCCGGGGCCGAGGTCGTAGCTCCTGAGCAGCGCCGCAAGGCTCGCCATCGGCGCGTCAGGCGACTTGCCGGTGTTGAGGTCATTGCCGATCGCGGTAGTGTACTGGTCGCCGGTGGTCGAGCCGTCATTGACGTAGAAGGAATGGCCGTCATTGGCCACTTGCACCGTGCCCGCCGAGACCGTCGCGATGCTGCCCGACGAGACCCGGAAGAGCACCGCCTTGTCGGCGAACGAGGCGTCCGGCGTCCAGGCGAAGTGGCCATCGCCGAAGCGGTCGAGGGCAACGCCGCTGGCCACCGTCGTCCAGCTCTGCCCGCCATCGGTCGAAGCCTGAAGGTCGGTCGTCGCACCCGCCGTTCCACCGACGTCGTCCTGCAGCACCTCGATGCCGGACAGGATCGGAGACAGCAGCGAGCCGTCGTGCTGGCGGAGCGTGATCTGCAGGCCGTTGCCGTCGGTGGCAACCCCGTTGAGGTCCAGCGTGACGGCTTTCCCGCCGCCGGCAGTGGCAACGATATCGTAGCCGGACTGGACGATCTCGCCGTTGATCAGCACATCGATCAGCCGCTGACCGGCATAGACGTAGCTCGGATCGTCGGCGAAATGCAGCCGCACGGCATAGCTGCCGTCGGCGACTGGGATGGTGTAGCCGATGGTATCGCCCGTCACGTAGGTGTCGTAGAGCGCCGCCGGACCGGCCCCGTCCGCGGAAACATCGGTAAGCCCGGCGTAGTAGTTGGACTGGCTGCTGCCGGCGGTCCGGTAGGAATCGGCGCTCCAGCCGGGCCAGCCGGTCGAGATGCCCTGGTCGGAGCCGGCGTCGATCAGCGCCACGACACGCTGATCGGTCACGCCGGACGAGCGCCAGGCGAGGTCGATGGTCTGGCCGACCTCCACCTTGTCGTAGGGCGACGGCGTCAGGAACTGGAAGAAGGCCGACGGGCTGACCGTCGCCTCGCTGGTGCCGCCATAAGCGCCGAGATTGGCCCGGCCGCCCGAAGGCAGCGGCTCGCCGAGCCAGGGGGCATCGAGACTGGCGCGATCGACGGCGATCGAGCCCGTCTGCAGATGGAAGTCGTCGTCGGCGCCGTGGTTCCCGTCGGCCTGGGTATAGCCGAGGATGCCGTCGGCGCCGGCCGGATCGGCGAAGCCCGGATCGCCGGCCAGGCTGTGGGCGTCGAGCCCGCTGGCGAAATACCAGTCGACCAGGCTGCCATAGCGGGTCCCGGCCCAGTCGATGGCGAGCGACCCAGCACGCTGGTCGAACAGATTGTAGTCGCTGGCGAAGCCGGCGACGGCGTCGGCCGTGACGCTCAGCGCCACCGCACCGTCAGCAAGCGACAGGATGTTATTGCGCAAGTCGGTGCCGGAACCGCCATAGCTGACGTTCACGGCGGTGCCGGCGAGCATGTAGATCGTGTCGTTGACGAGCTGGAACGAGCCGCCGTCAATTCCGATCCCGCTGCCGTAGACCAGGTTGTTCTCGATCAGGCCGCCGGTGGCGTAGATCCCAGTCTCGTTGGAATAGATGCGGTTCTGCTGAACCGTCGTGCCGCTCTCGATGCCGGTCGTGTTGTCGTAGACGACGTTGTCGATGGCCTCGCCATCTTCGATGCCGACCGTGTTGCCGTGAACGGTATTGCCGCGGATGACGCCGCCGCGGATTCCGACGGCATTGCCATAGACGTCGTTGCCGGTGACCTCGACACCACTGCCGGCGCTGATCCCCTGCGCATCGGTCGCGGCCTGGCCATACACCGTATTGCCGGTAACCAGACCGCTGCCGGAGACCACGATGCCGGCGCCATTGTCATGCACCGCGCTGCCGCGCACGGTGAGCCCGCTGCCGGTGATCGCCGTGCCGGTGCCGTGGACGCGGGCGTTTTCGATCGTGCTGTCATCGATGGCGATGCCGGTGGCAACAGCGGAGATTTCGACGTCGGTGACGGTGATGTCGGTCGCGCCGCCGCCGGAATAGCCGCGTCCGTTGCTGATGCCGGTGCTGTAGTTGCTGCCGGTGCCGGTGATGGTGACGTGTTCGACGGCCCCGTGATCATCGCCGGCGCCGAAGAGGATGCCCGTGCGGTCGAAACCGGAGATGGTCAGATTGCTGAGGTCGACATAGTGGCTGTCGCTATCGGCGGCGATGTTGATGCCTACCGCTCCGCCGGTCAGCGTCAGGTCCGAGATCGTCACGTATGAGGCGCCGGTTATGTCGAAGACGGCACTGCCGCTATCGGTCGTGCCGCGGTCGATCACCGTCTCGCTGCCCGGGGCCGTGGCACCCTGGATGGTCAACTGGCCGAGGCTGGCGTCGCCCTGATCATCGGAGCCGATGACGATGTCGGTGGGAAGCCGATAGGTGCCGCTGTCGACATAGACGGTGTCGCCCGGGCCCAAGTGGTAGGCGCGCAGCAGCGCCGAGAGGCTCGCCATCGGCGCGTCCGGCGATTTGCCGCTGTTGAGGTCGTTGCCGATCGCGGTGGTGTACTGGTCACCCGTCGTGGAGGCGTCATTGACGTAGAAGGCATGGCCGCCATTGGCGACTTGCACGGGCGCGTCGGAGATGGCGCTGACCGCACCCGAGCGGACACGGAAGAGGACGTCGCTGTCGGCATAGCCGGCATCCGGCGTCCACACGAAGCTGCCGTGGCCGTAGCGGTCGAGCGCCACGTCGCTGGCAAGCGTCGTCCAGCTCTGGCCGCCGTCCTTCGACACCTCGAGGTCGGCGCTGGCCGAGGCCGCTCCGGCCGCAACCGCCTGATCGATCTCGATGCCGGAGAGAACCGGGTTGTAGGACGAGCCATCCTCGGCGCGCAGCGTCAAGGTCAGGCCCTTGCCATCGGCCGCGTTGACCGGCAGGTCAAGGACGAGCGCCTTGAGGTCGCCACCCGCGGCGACGGCGATGTCGAAGCCCGAGCGCACGACCTCGCCATTGACGAGGATGTCGAAGACCCGATCGCCGATCTCGGCGTAAGCATTGGGCTCGACGAAGTGGAGTTTCAGCGAATAGTCGCCGTCGGCCACAGGCAGCGACCAGCCGATCGTCGTGCCGTCGTCGAAGTAGCTCTGGTAAACCTCGGCCGGCGCCGTTCCGGGTGCGCTGACATCGACCGGGTCGCTGATGGTCGAAGCGGTTGCCGAGTAGTAGCTGGCGTCGGTGGTCCGGTACCAGTCGGCGGTCCAGATGCCGCCATCGGATGCGGTGAAGGATTTGTCCGCACCGGCGCGGATCAAGGCGACCACGCGCTGGTCGAGAAGACCAGCCGATTGCCAGTCGAGCGAGACCGGTTGGCCCACCTCCAGCTTGTCGAAGCCCGAGAGGCCGATGAACTGAAGAAGCTGCGAGGCGCTGGCCGCGGCCCCGGCGGTGCCGCCATAGGCGCCCAGATCGATGCGGTCGCCCGAGGGCGCCGTCTCGCCGAGATAGGCGAAGTTGGGACTGCCGCGATTGATGGCGATCGAGCCCGCGCTCAAGTGGAAATCGTCGTCGCTGCCATGGTCGCCGTCGGCGGCGTTGTAGCCGAGGATACCGTCGGCGCCGGTGGGATCGACAAAGCCGGGATCGCCGACGAGGCTGTGCTGCTCCAGCCCGGTGGTGAAATAGAGCGCGGCGAGGCTGTCGATCGAGAGGCCGGCCCAATCGGCCAGCACTGCGGAGCCGTCGCGGAGATCGAACAGGGTGTAGTCGCTGGCGAAGCTGCCGGCGCTGGCGCTGTCGACGTCGAATCCGGTGCTGCCGGCCGCCAGCGACACGATGTTGTCGGCAAGCACCGCATCAGTGCCGCCGCTGAAGCGGACCGCGGTGCCGCTGCCGGTCACGTAGATCGTGTTGTTGATCGCAGCGCCCGAGGCGGTGTAGCCGTTGCTGGCGATGTCCAGCCCGATGTCGTTGTCGGCGATGACGTTGTTGCGGACCAGTCCGAAGAACCCGTTGTCGCCCCCGATGCCGGTTCGGTTGGAATAGACGCGGTTGCCTTCGATCACGCCGCCCGAGGCAGTGATGCCGACATCGTTGTCGTAGACCCGGTTGCCGGTGACGGTGCCGTAGCCATAGATGCCTACGGCGCTCGAATAGACGACGTTGCCGATGATCAGGCCACTGCCGGAGATGCCGGTGGTTCTGATGTCATGCACGGTATTGCCGCGGATCTCGGCATCCCCGGCAGAGATGCCAAAGCTGGATTCTCCACGGATCTGGTTGCCGACGACGAGGCCGCTGTCGATCGCGACGCCGGTTGTGCCGTCGTGGATGGAATTGTCGAGGATCTGAAGATCCGAACCGGCAATGCCAGTCTGGCCGCCGCTGATCTCGGACGACTTGATCGTGGCGTTCGAAGCCTGGATCCCGGTCTGGATGCCGCTGACGGTGACGCCGTCGAAGACCGAGCCGGTGGCGCCGTCCGCCGACCAGATGCCGTAGCTGCCGCTGCCACCGTCGATCAGCGTGCCGGCGACGAGCGCATCGTCGCTGGCGCTGCCGAGGCGGATGCCGGCATCGGCGAAGCCACTCAGGTGGCTGTTGAGCACCGTCAGCCCATCGCTGCCGGTCGGATCGTCGACGTTGATGCCATCGTAGCCGCCAACGATGTCGAGGTTCTCCAGGCTGACATAGTCGGCGCCGACGACCTGGAACACCGAGGTGCCGTCGGCGGTGTTGCCACGGTCAAGGACGGCGACCTTGTCGGCATCGGTCGGGCCGACGATCCGCAGGCGCTGGTAGTCGCCGGTGCCGCTGCCGGCATCGCCGGCGTCGATCACGATGTTGGCGGACACGTCGTAGGTGCCGGCATCGACATAGACGATGTCGCCGGCGCCGAGAGCGTATTTCTGCAGGAGCGCCGCGAGGCTCGCCATGGGCGCGTCGGCAGAACGGCCGTCATTGGCATCGCTACCGGCCGCGGTCGTGTACTGGTCGCCCACCGTCGAGCCGTCGTTGACGTAGTAGGTCGTGACGCGCGGCACGACCGCGAAGACGCCGTCGCTGGTGTTGGCGATGGCGCTGTCGTCATGCGATGAGACCCTCAGCGCGTAGCTGCCGGAGACGGTGAAGGTGCCGGGGTCGAGCACCCAGTCGTAGCTGCCGTCATTGGCCTCGTCGGAGGCGAGCGTCTGCCAGACGCCGCCATCGACCTGGTAGGCGATGTCGACCGTGCCGGAGAAGCCGTCGGCGCGCCACTTGACGGTCGCGGTGGTGTCTTGTTGCAGCACGTCGCCGCCGTTCGGCGACATGACCAGCACATAGGACGCAGGGCTTCGCGACGCCTCGGCGGTGCCGCCAAAGGCGCCGATGTTGATGTAGCCGCCGTTTGCCGCCGTCTCGGCGCCTACCGGATCGGAATCGCTGCCACGATCGAGCGCGGGCGAGCGGGAGGCATCGGCGGCGAAGGTCTCGGTCCCATTGACCGGCAGCCCGGTGGCCGCGCTCAGGCTCGGCGCGAAGCTGCCGCCGCGCACGCTGCCCTCGGGACTCTGGATGTGCAGATTGTCGTCGCTGCCGTCGACGCTCGGCGACTGATAGCCGAGCACGCCGTCGACGCCTGCGGCGTCCACGAACAGCGGATCGGTCGAGATGCTGTCCTGATCCTTGAGCGTGGCGCTGCGCCAGGCATCCAGCGTCTGCCGGAGAACGCCCTGCCAGCGGCCGACGGCGCCGCTCTCGCTCCACAGCAGGTTGAAGTCGCTGGCAAATCCGGACTGGCTGGTGGCGTCGACGCTGAGACCGACACCGCTGCCGGTGACGATGATATCGTTGCGCAGGATCACATCGTGCGCATTGTCGGTGATGCGCACGCCATCGCCCGCCAGCTGGTAGATCGTATCGTTGACGAAGTCGACCGTGCTGCTGTCGAAAGCCGCCGCAACGCTGCTGTTGCCGTAGATCAGGTTGTTGTGCACCGACAAGGTGCTGTAGGTCGCCGACAGCCCGGTGACATTCGAGTAGATGACATTCTGGTCGATCTCGACCGAAGCGGGTCCGGCATTGGCCACGAGGCCGTAGGTGTTGCCGTAGACCCGGTTCCGGCTGGCGCGGCCGCTGTTGTAGTCGAGCGCGATGCCGATCCGCGCCGCCGCGACGATATTGGCCGTCGCCACCGCGCCGTCGTAGAGCGCGATGCCGATGCCTTCGCTGTCCGAGCCGGCGCTGTTGAGGATCGCGCTGCCCGCGATCTCGACATTGCCGTGCAGGATCACGCCGTTGCGGTTGTCGTGGACCTTGAGGCCGAGGCCCAGGGTCAGGTCCTCCGAACCGACGTGCGTCATGGTGTTGGCAGTGCTGTCATCGACCTCGACGCCGATGGCATTGTGATCGAACTCGCCGCCGCTCACCTGCGCGTTGCCGGTATCGATCAGGTAAGCCCCGATCCAGGCATTGCCGTGGGCCACGACGTTCTCGATGGTGGTCACCGGCCCCTGCACGATCAGGCCGGACGACCGGCTGTCGTGGACGGTGACATCAGCGATCGTCCCGAACGACCCCTTGAAGACGATTGCCGCGCCCGTGGTCAGCTCAGAAGCGTTGCCCGCCTGGTAGACGGTGAGGTCGGAGAAGGTCTTGGCAGCCGAGTCGGATTCGACGCGGATGCCCTCGTCCATGGTGTCGAAAACGGTGATGTGGTCGAGCGAGAGATTGTCGCTGCTGTCGTGGGCCCAGATGCCGCGGGCCGCCCCGCTCAGAGTCAGATGGCTGAGGGTGACGAAGTCGGCATTGTCGAGCTCGATCAGCGCCGGGAAGCGGTCGAGCGGATTGGCCGGATGGAGCGCGGCGACTTGTGCCGGATCGCCCGGACCGGTGATGGTGAAGCCTTCGTCGAGCCCGAGGCCGAAATCCGTGGTGCCGGAGACCAGCGCCGGCGCGAACAGACCGTAGTCGCCGGTGTCGATGTTGACGGTCGATCCGGCCCCGAGGTCGTACGTTCTCAGCACCGCCACGAGATCCGGCTTCGGCGCATCCGCCGATTTGCCGGTGTTGCGGTTGCTGCCCACGGCATTGGGCGTGAAGACGTCGCCCGCGTTGCTGGCGTCATCGACATAGTAGGTGTTGCCGTCCTCCGGCACGGTGAACGGCTCGACGCTACGGTCGATGGCACCGGGATTGTCGAGCAGCGAGACCTGGATGCGCAGGCCCTTGGTGCCGAAATCGATGCCGCTGCTCTGAGGAGTCCAGTCGTAGCTGCCGGTATCCGGCACGGTTGCGATCGTCTGGAGCACCCGCGGCCCGTCGGCGCTGTCCTGCAGGAGCTCGATCTTCACCGACGATCCGATGGTGTTGCCGAACGTCTGCCAGGCAATCGTGTGCGGCTTGCCGCGCTCCCAGTCGACATAGAGGTCCGGTGTCGTCAGTGCGATGCGGCTGGCGCTGGTGGACGTGCCGAAGGGGCCGGCCCCATAGGCGCCCTGGGCAAACGATGCCCCCTCCGGTGCCAGCGCCAGGAAGGCGCTGTCGAACCGCACGTCGTTGCTGCCGCCGGTCTCCCGCGTCGCCTCCAGCCGGAGCGTCGCCGTCCGCGCGCCGACCGGGATCGCCACACGCTGGCCAAGGAGTTCCCAGCGGTCGCCGACATTGCTCGCGTCGATGCGGACGCTGCCGACGAACGCGCCTGTGCCGTCCTTGAAGGTGAGGATGACGGCACCCTTGTCGGAGCCGAACCCGCCCTCGCCCATCACGCGCGCGCCGAACAGCACGTCGCTGACCGATCCACCGCTAGTGCGGTCGATTTGGTCCGCAGTGAGGCCGCTGGCGATGAGATCGATCGTCTGCTCGGCATTGCTGACGCCGCTATTGCCTCCCGACAGATAGGCGGAGCCGGCAAAGGCCGTCGGGTTGCTCGACCCGATGGTTGCGCCGCTGCTGGTCCAGCCGTCGAGCCCGCTTTCGAAGCCGCCGTTGACGAGCAGGTTGTCGCTGCGCAGCGCCGTGTCGAACAGCACGAAGGGATCGCCGCCATCCGCGGCGAAGGCACTCGTTCGCTGGCCCGCCATCAGGCCGAGCACGCGGTAGTCGTCCGCGCCGATGTCGACGAAGCGCGGTTGGCTCAGCGTCGGGTTGACCACCGTGGTGCCGACCGAGTGGAGGTCGAAGCGGTCCAGCGCCACCTGCCAGTCGAGGATGTCGGTGAAATCGACCGACCAGTGCACCAGCCTGCCCGCGCCTGAGGCATACAGCGTGTTGTAGTCGCTGAAGAAGCCAGCCTGGGAGTCGTTGGCAACGTTGATGTCGTAGCCAGCCTCGGCCCACAGGATGTTGGAGAGGACGTCGACGGCGCTGGCACCGCCGACGAGTCGGATGTTGTCGCCGGCCGGAGCGTAGAACGTGTTCTGGACGATCTCCACGGCACTGACGCCATCGACCAGCACGCCGGCATCGCTGTTGCGATAGATGAGATTGCCAATGACACGCTGGCCGCTCGCGGCGGCGATGCCCACCGTGTTGCCGGCGATGCGGTTGAATTGGATGATGCCACTGAAGCCCGAGACGCCGATGCCATTGCCGGTGATCGTGTTGGCCGTGTCGAGGCTCGATCCGCCGAGCGTGCCGGCCCCCGAAACGCCGGTGACGTTGGCCTCGATGATCTGGCCCTGCATGGCGCCGGTGAGATCGACGCCCAGCGTGTTGTCGTGGATGGTGTTGGCGGCGGAGCCCGCGACGGCACCGAGCGCGGTTGCCGGATCGGCCACCGTCGCCTCGACGCCGGTGTCGTTGTCATGGATGTCGTTGCCGGCAAGCGCCGCAGCCGCATCATAGGCGACGCCAGTGCCGCCGCCGAAGATGTCGTTGCCTTCGATGAGCCCGCCGAAGGCCGCCTCAATGGCCAGTCCGGTCGGACCCGACAGGCTGTTGGCCGCGATCCGCCCGTCGGCAGCGCCGGCGATCGCGAGCGCGGCGCCGGATTTGGCGGCGATCGTGTTCTCGATGATGCGGACGTTGGTGGTGCCGTCGAGCTGGAGTTCCCCGAGCGTCGCGCCGGCGACCACGATGCCGTCGCCGCCGCTCAGCATCGCGCTGCCGGTGACGGTGCTCCGGTAGAGCGTCAGCCGATGGGCGCCGGTCGCTGCGAGGCTGGTGAACTTCAGCCCTTCGATGGTGACGTCCGCAGCGCCGCTGACGGTGATCGTGCCGTTGAGGACCGAAGCCCCCGGAACGCCGACGATCGTCACGCCGGCATCGTCGCTGCCGATGGTGAGCGCGCCGGTGCTGGTGCCGGCGGCAAGCTGGATGACGTCGCCCGCGCCGAGCGAATTGCCGTCGAGGATCGACTGCAGCTCGGCCGCGTCGGCGGCAGTGTAGATGTGTCCGGCGGTGACGAGGTTGCCGGCAAGGTGGACGGCGCCGCCCTCGATCCAAGCGGCGAATGGATGGCCGTTGCCGTCGACCGCGAGGCTGAGACCGGAGAGCACGTCGTCGGTCGTGACGACGCCGAGGCCGGAGGCATCGCCGGCGAGTTCTTCGACGAAGGCGCTGCCGTTCCAGCGCAGCGCATCGAGGCGGGTGAAGGCGCCATCAGCACCGGTGACGCGGCTCTGATAGACCAGATGCAGAACGTCGCCATTGACGCCGAGAACCGGCGTCGCGGCCGCATCGGCGCCGGGGCTCACATCGATGGCATCGTTCCAGGCGCCGCCGTCGAAGACGCGCACGGCGATCGCCGGCCGCCCGGCTGCGGCGCCCCCGTCCTGCCAGGCAACGAAGAGCTTGCCGCCGAGCCAGGCGACGCTCGGGTCGCGCGCTGCCTCACCGGCGGTACCGAGGCCGGCATCGCTGGCCGAGCCGGCAAGCGCCTGCCAGGCTCCGCCGCTTAAGCTTTCGAGATAGACGGTGGGTGTGCCGTCGATGGTGGTCGTCCAGGCCAGAGCCAGATTGGCGCCATCCGCGGCCACCGAGAAATCGGCCGCGCCGCCGACCGAGGCGCTGATGCCATCGCCGCTGTCGGAGCCCGAGCCGAGTGCCACCCAGTTGTTGCCATCGAAGCGGCGGGCATAGACCTGCTCGGCGCTGGTTCCGGGCGCCTGCCAGAACAGCGCCGGCCCCAAAGTCGTCTCGACCAGCCGGAGGTCGTGGATCGCGGACACACCGGAGACAGCAGTCCCCCCACCGACCGCAACCCAGGTCGCGCTGTCGGCGTCGAAGCGCATGACCTGGACGGTCGCGCCGCCCTGCCCGGCCTCGACCCAGGCGACGATCGGCTGACCGTCTGCACCGATGGCAATCACCGGATCGTGCGACGGCGAAGCGGTATCCGAGATACCGCCGAAGCCGGCGCTGCCGGCGAGTTCGAACCAGGCATCGCCCTGCTGATAGGCAACATAGATCTCGGAGGTGCCGCTGCGATCGTCGGCCCAGGTGAGGAAGCGCCGGCCGGACCCATCGACGGCGACCGCCGCCTGGCTGCCCGGAACGACGGTATCGCTCAGCGTCGCGGAGGCGGTGCCGGCGAGCGAGGCCCAGCGGGCGCCGCTGGTCACATCCTGCGGCAGGGTCGCCGCCGCATTGGGATCAGCCGTCGGATCGGAGAGCGTCGGCGCCGCCACGCTGACGATGCCGGCCGATCCCGCGCCGTCGCCGTCGCCGCCATAATCGACCAGATCGCCAGCCCCGGTGCCGGGATCGATGGCGTCGTCGCCGCCTTCGCCGAAGATGCGATCGTTGCCGCCGCCGCCGTAGATCTGGTCGTTGCCGCCGGTGCCGCTGCCGGTACCGAGGTCGCCGTAGATGAGATCGGCACCGTCGCCGGCATCGGGCGTCGTTCCGCCGTAGATCGTGTCGCCGTCGGCACCGCCGAGGATGAGGTCCGCCCCGCCGTCGCCATAGATGGTATCGTTGCCGGCCCCGCCGTCGATCTGGTCGTCGCCGGTGCCGCCGTGGATCGTGTCGTTGCCGCCGCCGCCGAGGATGCGGTCGTTGCCGCTGCCGCCATCGATCGTGTCCGCGCCCTCGTCGGAGCCGACGATGAGGTCGTTGCCGGCATCGCCATAGAGCTGGTCGCCGGTGCCGAAGCCGCCCAGGATCTGATCGTCGCCACCGCCGCCATGGATCTCGTCGGCGCCGTAGCCGCCGTCGAGATGATCGCTGCCGCCGCCCCCCTGGATGAAGTCGTCGCCGAGCCCGCCATAGATGGCATCGGCCGCGTTGTCGTCGCCGGTCCCGTCGGCGGCGAAGCCATAGAGCGTATCGGCGCCGGCTTCGCCGTAGATCTGGTCGGCCCCAGCTCCGCCTTCGACCAAATCATTGCCATCGCCGGCATGGATGACGTCGTTGCCGGCATCGCCATAGAGCCGGTCGTCTCCGGCAAAACCGTAGATCGTGTCGTTGCCGTCGCCGCCATGGATCGTATCGGCAAGCCCGGCGGCAACCGCGTTGTCCGCGCCGTAGAGGGTGTCGTTGCCATCCCCGCCATAGAGGGTGACGGACTGGCCTGTGCCGGCGCGGATGACGTCGTCGCCGGCGTCGCCCCAGATGGTGACCGAGCCGGTACCGCCGTCGATGCGGTCGTCGCCGGCGCCGCCATGGATCTGGTCGGCACCGCCGCGGGCGAAGATCACGTCGTTGCCGGCGCCGCCGTCGATGATGTCGGCGAGATCGACGCCGACATCGGCGGCTGAGCCGATGATCAGGTCGGCGCCATCGCCACCGAGCAGCGTCACGTGCACGCCGTCGTCGGCATAGAGGGAATCGTCGCCCTCCTCGCCGGACAGCAGATCGGCGCCGGTGCCGGCATGCAGCTCGTCATTGCCGGCGCCGCCATAGAGGGCGTCGTCGCCGGCGCCGCCCTTCAGCAGGTCGTTGCCGTCGAAGCCCCAGAGCGTGTCGGCGCCATCGCCGCCGATGAGGACGTCGTCGCCGACGCCGCCGGAAATCTGGTCGGCTCCGGCCTCGCCGTAGATCGTGTCGTTTCCGGCATCGCCGAAGAGCTGGTCGGCATCGTCGCCGCCGTAAATAGTGTCGTTGTCTTCCTGGCCGCGGATAACGTCGGCTCCGGCATCGCCGTAGAGCGTGTCCTGGCCGGTACCGCCGAGGATGGTGTCGTCACCGACATCGCCGTGCACCGTATCGTTGCCGCTGCCGGCGTCGATCGTGTCGTCCTCGCTGCCGCCGTAGATGGTGTCGTCGCCGGCGCGACCCCAGATGCGGTCGGCACCGGCCTCGCCGTAGATCGTATCGGCGCCGTCGCCACCGACGATGACGTCGTCGCCGGTGCCGCCATGCAGCTCCGAGGTACCGCCCTGGTCGTAGATCTGGTCGTTGCCGGCGCCGCCATACATCGTGTCGTTGCCGGAGGTGAGCGCCGACGGGCCCTTGGCGACCAGCGCCGCGAAGGCGCTGTCGGAGAAGCCGGTGGCAGCGAGGAAGGCGGCCTTCTGGCCGAAGTCGGCGACGGTACGGGCGTCGAGATCTTCGCCGAACAGGAAATCGTTGCCGTCGCTGGCATCGACTGAGCCATAGAGGGTCGCGGCCGTCGCGTCATAGGTCTCGGCCACGCCGTCGGGTTGCAGGCCGCCGAGATCGGAACCGCCCACCAGGAGGTCCGAGCCGGCACCGCCGACCAGGAGGTCGGAGCCGGCGCCGCCAAAGAGCTTGTCGTCGCCCGCGTTGGTGTCGTCGCCATAGAGCTGGTCGTTGCCGGCGCCGCCGTGCAGTTCGTCGTTGCCGTCGCCGCCGTAGAGCTTGTCGTCGCCGCCGCCGCCATAGATGACGTCGTTGCCGGCCTCGCCATAGATCGTGTCGGTTCCGGCGCCGCCGTAGATATGATCGTTGCCGGCACCGCCGTGGATCGTGTCGACGTCGCTCGCGTCACCGGTCCCGGTCTCGTCGGCGGCAAAGATCGTGTCGTTGCCGCCGCCTCCCGAGATGGTATCGCTGCCGGCACCGCCGACCAGCACGTCGTCGCCGCCGCCGCCAATCAACGTATCGTCACCGGCGCCGCCATAAAGCGTGGCGCGGATGGCGCTGCCGTCCGCGGCCAGCGGCGAACCATCGAGCACTATCGTGTCGTTGCTGGAGCCGGCGTCGCCGACGATGGAAGACACGGTGACGCCATCGGCACCATAGATGCCGGTGTAGTGAGTGCCGCCGAGATCGGCATCGATCGCCACGATACCGGGCGCAACCGTCGAGATCGTGTAGTTCTCGTCCTCGATCGAGCCCGTATCGGCGCCGCGCAGCGCCGCCCGGTCGCCGATGTTGAGCTGAAGGGTGCCGTCGCTGTCGAGCGTCGCCAGCACCGGCGGAGGGGTCGTAGTGGTGTCGGTGGTGAAGTTGAGATTGAGGAGGACCTGCCGGTAGAGCTCGACCGTCCCTTCCGACAGCGTGACCTTGCCGACCACGGCGTCGGCTCCGAGCCAATAGTAGACGTCCAGGAACCCGTAGACCTCGCCGGACAGGTTGAAGAGGTTGAACGGGCCGCCGCGAGCCTCGCTCAGCAGCTCGCTCATCCTGAGCTTGCCGTCCTTGTTGGGGTCCTTCAGGTTGACCAGTGCATCGAAGCCGATGCCGCCGCGCGCGCCGGCCTCGGCGAGCGCCGCCCAGACCGATCCGCCGATGCTGAGATCGCCATAGAACTTGATTTCCGGCTTATCGACGCCGTTGACGACCTGGTCGTCGACATAGAAGCCGTCGAGCAGGTTGCTGACATCGTGCGACTTCGCGTATTCGGAAAGGCCGAGCGTGTCGTAGCCGAAGGTGAACTTGGCGATGGCGCCGATCTCGCCACCGATATTGATGAACACCGGCGGCAGCGGCCAGACCGGACCAAGCTTCTGATAATATTGGAAATTCGCCTGCAGCGTCGGCATGACGTAGCGGACCAGATCGACGTTCTGGCCGAACAGCAGGCCAAGCAAGCTCGCCGGATTGCTGAGGATCGGCAGGCTGAGGCCGGACCCCAGATCATCGACGGCGCCGATGAAGCTGCTGCCCCCCTCGCTCGTCATCTGTGCGCGGATCTGGTCGGCGGTCTCCGCCTGGATGTTGGATGCGGTCAGCGAGGCAAACGGATCGGATGCGCTGAGGCTGCCGACGCTTCCCTGCGGCAGGCGCAGGTCGAAGCCGTCGAAATTGATGTCGCCGAGGAGCAGGTAGCTGTCCGGACCGACGCTGTCGAGCTGATCGAGGAGCCGCGTGATGCCGCCAACGCTCTCGATGAACTGGGCCGTATCGGGGCTGACATAGCCGAGTGCGGCGGCGAGATCGAGCATGGTCACGTTGTGCTGGAGCACATCGGAGATGACCGGCAGCGGCTCGGACAGAACATCGATGATCGGCTGCAGCGGATCGAGTACCTGCTTGATCGGGTCGAAGACGTCGTGGACGAAGCCCGACAGGAACTCGCCGAAATTCATCCGCACGTTGTTGAGCGCCACATGCGGAACTGAACCGCTCAGCCCGCCGCCGTTCGCGAACTGCCAGTCCATCGCGAAATCCGCCTCCAGCGACGGGAAATCCGAGCTGTGACTGTACAGGCCGCTGGTCGGGTCCTTGACGAAGCCGACACCGAGATCGAGGTCGAGGTTGACGTCGGCGCTGCCCGTGACCTCGGCGTCGATCCGACCCGGATTGGCGAGTTCGCCGCGGGCGATCTCGTCATAGGTGAGGTAGTGGTCCTCGTCGTTGAGGATGTCGACGCTGAGGGCAAGCTGGGCGTCGGTCGGCGCGCCGTTGGCATCGGAGCCGACCAGCACCTGGAGGAAGCCGAGCTGGCCGCTGGCCTGGAAGCCGGTCGGCAGATCGACCGAGATGTCGGCGGTGAATTCCGGCTGGCTCTCGTCGGTCTCCAGGTAGAAGCCCCGGCGGTTGACGCCGAAGGCGAGATTGAGCGCCCAGTCGGCGGTCACCACCAGCTTGCTCGAATTGGCGATCTGCAGCGCCAGACCCGGGATGCCGAGATCGAGGCCGAGATCGGTGGTGTCCTGCCAGACCTGACCGAATTGCAGGTCGAAGGTGACGTCCTGGAAGGTGCTGGCATCGAGACTGGAGGGCAGCGTGTCGCGCGTGTAGGTGTGCCCTTCGGTGTCGTCGTAGGTCAGCCCGATCCGGTGCTTTAGCAGCCCATTCGGGTTGGCATAGTCCTGCACGCCCAGCGTCTGCTCGATGGTGGTGAGCAGCGACTGGATGCCCTGGCCGGAATAGTTGATCGCGTGCACCAGGCTGCGCAGGTCGCCGATGAAATTGGCGACCCCGGCGAGGCCGTCGCCGATCAGCGGCAGATCGGCGGAGAAGACCTCCTTGGTGAGCATGTCCTGGATCTGGCCGAGCAGCAGGTCGAGCGCCGAGCCGAACGGCCCGAGGCTGCCGAACACATCGGCGTTGCCGAGCAGACCGCTGAGATCAGGGGTCTGGAATATGCCTGGATCGATCGGACTGTGGGCGAAGAGGTCACCGAGGAAGCCCGCGAGATCGTCGATCTGAAGCTTGAAGGCCTGTTGGTTGCCGTCGACCAGATAGGGCTGGGACTCGGTCGGATAGTAGATCGGCAGGTTGACGCTGGCCTTGCCGTCGACGGTGACGGTGACCGGGCTGCCGCTGCCCGACAGTGCAATCGCACCGGAGAGGATATCGGCAAGCTTCAGATGCGCGTTCGCATCGGCGAAGCCGAGCGCGATCGTCGCCGGGGTAGAATTGCTCGCGCTGCTGCTGAGCAGGACCGACCCGTTGCGGATGAACACGCCCAGCGGCCCGACCGCCAGGTTGAGATTGAGCGGGGCGCTATTGATGTGCAGCCCAATCGCCAGATTGGTGTCGCCGCCGAGATAGGCGGTGGGGCTCGTCGGATTGCTGAGGTCGACGCCGAAGCCGAGGTGGAAGTCGAGCGTCGGATCGACCGTCAGTAGTCCGCTCGAGGATGCGTCGAGGAGGGTCCCGACGCCCGGCAGGTCGGCAAGCGAGCCGAGGCCGAGTGCCGAAAGGTCGAGGTCGAGCGGCAGCGACAGCGGATCGAGAACCGGCGCCAGGTCGACACTGAAATGGATGTCGCCGCCGCTGACGGTCATGTCGACGATGTGCGGCGGCGACGGCGAGCTGTCGAAACTCAACAGCGCGAACGCGTGCGGCGCCACCGCCGCGGTGATGCCGAAGGCATCGACGAGCGCGTTGTTGAGGCTCGTCTCGAAGCCGTCGAGCGAATTGATCGGCAGCGCCTTCAGCGCCTCGATCGCTGCATGCAACTGCGGAATGAGCTGCACCACGTCGCCGACCGTCTCGTTGATGATCGGGATGTTCTGGCTGAGCAGCGTGTTCGTCAGAAGCTTGGTGAGCGAGCTTTCGAGCTGGTCGAGCGCGGCGAGCAGGCTTGCCGGCGTGATGCTGCCATAGCTGGAGAGGCCTTCGAGCCCCTCGAAATCCGCCGTCCAGCTCGAAGGATCGAACAGGTTCGGCGCCGAGGCCGTGATGTGCGCCGCGGTCGAGAGGTTGAAGAGGTCGGCAAGCGCGCCTGTCACCGTCACCGGAAGGTCGAGGCTGCCGGTGCCGCTGACGCTGATTGCGCCGCCGGAAAGCAGCGAGCTGACGTTGGCAAGCCCGTCGATCAGGTCGCTCAGCGAGCGCTGGCCGCCGGCAAGCTGGAGCTTTGCCTCGCCGCTGGCCGAAACGGTGGCGCCGTTGACGGCGATGCCGACGAGGCCGAAGCCGCCCGTGGCATCGACCGTGCCGCTGAGGTTGAAATCGCCGGTCAGGGTGAGATCGCTGATGAAGACACGGTCGAGCAGGTTGGCGCCGCCGGCCTGCATCACCGTGCCGCCGGAGACGGTCTTGGCGGCCGGCAGGCCAAGCTCGTTCAGCGCCACCGCGTTGCCGTTCGCCTGGATGCTGAGCTTGGGTGCCGTGCCGCTCACACGAAGCACCAGGCGGCCGACCGAATTGAGGCTCGCCGTCACCTGCGGCAGGTTGTTGGTGGCGAGATCGGCATTGAGCGCGGCAAGGGCGCGGTTGATGTCGTCGACGAGATCCTGAGCGCTGCTGTTGGTGGCCGTGTCCGACGCCTTCACCGTGACGGTGACATAGGCGCGATCGCCGACGGCGAGCCGGAAGCTGGCGTCGCCGCCGAGCTGGCCGTTGGTCGGCAGCGGTTGGCTGCCGAGAAGCTGGACGGTCTGCTCGCCCGCGGTGCTGGCGAAGCCAAGCGCGGTGACCGCCGGGTTCGTCGCGTCGGCCTGGAGGATCAGCGTGGCATCGCTGCCGGCCTTCGACGCGTCGAGCTTCAAATGCTGGCCGCCATTGCCATTGACCAGCGAAGCCGTGATCAGCGACGGATCGAGGCCGGCACTGCGCAGACCGTCGGCCAGCGCCTGCTGAAGGTCGGAGAGAAGGTCGTTCGGGGAGGCATTGTCCTGCGTGAGCGCGCTGGCGACCTTCACCTTCACGTCAGTGCCGTTGACGAGAAGATCGAAGATGGCGTCCTGACCGGCCGGCAGCTTGCCGTTGCCGGAAACCGGCCGGTTCGCGGTCATCGCGGCGGCCGCGGCGGCGAGGTCGATGCCGAACGTGAGCTGGATGAGGCCGGTGGCGCCGATGTCGAGCTGGCTGTCGCTTGCGAGCCCGGTCAGCGGCGGCAGATCGAGCGCGTAGTCGAAGCCGCTGTGCACCGCTGCGAAGGTCTGGCTGAGCTTGAGGGTGAACAGCAGCCGGTCGTTGTAGACGTCGTAGTTGAAGTCGATGGCCGACGTGTCGCCGCCGGCCATGGCAACCAGCTTCTGGGCGAGATCCGCAGTCGAGGTGAAGTTCGCCGCGCCATTGGCATCGGCCAGCGCGGCCGAAATCTGCTTCTGCAGCGCGTCACCGAACTTGAGGATGTCGCCGAGGCTTGACGAGGCGAGCGGGATCGCCTTGGCGAACGCATCGGAATCGCCGAGCTGACCGAACCATTGCGCGATGTCGGTGAAGGCCTGCAGGACAGTGCCCGGATCGAGCGTCGCGAAGCGGCCGAAATCCTCCGCGCCGGCTCCGCCAAGGGCGAAGGTGAGCGGCGTGCCGGCCAGCGGATCGCCGCTGATCGTCACCGTGGCATGGGCGCCGACGAGCCCGGCGAGATCGGCGCTGAGCGGCAGCACGATGCTGAGCTGCGAGGTGAGCGGCGTCACCGTGAACGTCGCCTCGGGCGAGGTGCCGATGAGCTGGTTGAGCGTCAGCACCTGCCGTGGGTCGTTGCCTGCCGGCGTCAGCCCGATGCCGAGGCCGACCTTGTAGTCGGCCGTGGCATTGGTCGCCGTGGCGCTCAGGAAGCCGAGGCCAACGTCGATGCTGGCATTGCCGTCAAGCTCGGCGTCGAAGGCGAAGGCGAGCCCGTTGAGCCGAACGAACAGCGCGTCGCCGGCCGGGAGGCCGGAGCGCGTGTCGTAGCCGAAGGTGAGATCGATCGAGAACTTCGCGGTCGCATTGGCGGCGGCATGGAGCGCCAGTGCCAGCGTATTGCCGCCGGAGAGCGTCCCGAAATCGAGGCCGGAGATCGCCTTGGCGACGTCGAAGGCGACGGTGAAGACGTATTTGTCGCTGCCCGGGGCGAGACCGAGGTCGGTCGCGTCCGCCGCATCGTCGGCGGCGACCAGGCCGGCATGGGTCCGCGTCTGATCGACTGAGACGGTCGTGCCTCCGGTCGCTGCCGCCTGCAGGTCGGACGAGACCCGGCCGGGGAAATCGGCCGTCGACGGGTTGCTGCCGGAGGAGAAGGCCACCAGCGCATCGGCGATCTGGCCGAAGACGGCGTCGAAGCCGGTGAGGTCGGCGAGCGTCTGGTCGAGAAGCGGCAGCTTGACCTGGAAGGCCGGCGTCGTCTCCAGATCAGACCACAGGCTGGCGAACCAGTCGCGAAGCTGCTCTAGCCCCTGGGTGACCTCTGGCGACAGGGCCGTGTCCTGGAGCAGCGTCGACGGATCGGGCATGAGCGAGGCGAGAGCCGCCGCGTCGTAGGTGATCTGCGGCGCATCGGAGGGATGATCGAGGCGCCATTTCAACCGGACGGTCGTCACCGGTGTGGCGCCGCTGCCGGCCGAGGCCGCGGCCAGTGGCAGGTCGACCTCCAGCACGCCGTCGCTCTCCACCGGGCCGAAGATGCGCGCCGGCGAGGGGCCGAGATCGCGAAGCGTGATGCGCCCGTCGCCGGTGGGATCGACCAGGGCCAGATGCAGGCTTGCCTCGCTGTCCGGATCGAGGTCCTGGTTGTTACGGCCGGCGACGGTGAACGAGCCACCGTTGACCCCCGCCCGCACCAGCCCGAGCGCCGCGGTCGCCACGATCGGCTGATCGGTCATGACCTTGTAGGCAAGGTCGACGACGCTGTCGGTGCCGGTGACGATGTAGAGCCGCTCGTCGTCCGCCTTAGTCCGGTCGAGCGAGATGCCGATCCTGAGCTTGCCGTTCGCCTGGCCGGTCGCGTGGACGTCGGTGTTGAGCGACAGCTCGGCGGGACCGACCGTCTGGTCGATGGCAACCGGCAGTGTGGCGTCGACGTCCTTCTGGAAACCGAGGACGAACTGGATGTCGTCGGCGCCTACCGTGAACTGGACATCGCCGAACAGCGACGACAGCACCGATTGCAGCTCGTCGAGCGAGGCGAAGTCCGGCAGACCGGCGAGGAGCCCCTTCAACGTGTCGGCAAGCCCCGCGGCCGGCCCCAGCGCATTGCCCAGAACCGGCAGGCTTGTGCCGAGGCCGTTGGCGCCGTCAAGCCCGTTCAGGAGGTTCGGCAGTCCGGCCAGCGCAGCGTGCAGCCAATCGGTCGAGAGACCGGCGAACTGGGTGAACTGGCCGAGCGAGGCGACATTGGTCGTCACCGCGGCCGGATTGCCGAGATCGGTCCAGGACGCCGTCAGTGTTGCGTTCTTGTCCACGCCGAGCAGGGCCGCACTGAGCGGCAGGGACACGTCGGCGCTGCCGCCGAGATGTGCGAAGTCGCCGACGCTGAAATCGCCGGGATCGGCAATGAAGCCGGCGATGTCGGCGGCGGTGATGCGGTCTGCGCCGCCGCGGGCGGCGAGGTAGATCCGGGCGTCCACATCGGCGGAGCCGTTGGTGATCGCCACGCCAAGCGGCCCGATCTCCCCGGTGGCATCGATGCCGGTCAGGTGAACGCCCGCCGTCAGCACCGCGTCGGTCGCCGAGGTCGGCAGGAAGAACGTCGGCGTCTGGCCGGTAAGATCGACGCCCAGCACCAGCTTGCCGCCGACCGTCGCGGTCGCGGCCGCGTCCACGCCGAAGCCGAGGTCGACGAGAGCCGGATCATTCCAGGCAAGGTGCAGCGTGCCCGATTGATCGCCGGCGAAGTCGGCCGATATCAGCAGCGAATCGTCGGTGCCATCGTGATTGGCGTCGGCGATCGCCACGGTTCCGTTCGACAGGCCCGTAACGGAGCCAAGCGCCGTCTGCAGCGCCGAGGCCGAATCGAAGCTGCCGAGCCCGTTGACAAGCCCGTGAAGCAGCCCGCCCGGATCCACGAGGGAACCGAGGCTGCTGCCGACCAGCGGCAGCGATCCGCCGAGCAGATCCTGGGCATTGATCGCGCCCAGCCAGTCGGCGGTCTGGCCGAGGAAATCGCTGATGGCCTGCCCGGTGAGATGGTCGAGGCCACGATAGAGCGGCAGCGTGTCGATATTGCTGGTCGACGTCGCGGAATCGAGCGCTCCCGTCCAGTCGAGCGACAGCGTATGGACGTCCGGCAGGAGCGCGCTGGTGACCGGCAGGTCGACGGAAGCCGTGCCCTCGACATCGATCGACAGCAGGTTGGCCAGCGGCGTGTCGTTCAAATCGCTGATGGTGAGGCCGGCATCGCCCGGCGTCGGGTCGGTGAAACCGACGGTGGCGGTGGCGTCCAACGATGCGCTTCCGCCCGTCACGCCGACGTCTACGAAGCCGAGCCGTCCGTTGGCGGAGATATCGCTGGCCGAGCCGCTCGCGGTGAGCTGCAGGCTGCTCGGCGCGATGAAGAACGTGCCGTCATTGAGATCGCTGCCCGGCGTTCCTTGGATGCCGAAGCCGAAATCGAAGGCGACGCCGCCCGACATGGGGACCTGGGCGCCCGTCTGCAGCGACAGGGCCAGCCCCGCCGGATCGCTGCCGAGATCGAGGTCGGGCTGGGAGGGCGACGCGGCGCCGTGCAACGAAAGATGGAAGAGATATTCGCCCTCGGCCTGCGAGACATCGACCGAATCGATGCCGCCGGCGCCGGCAAGCGCCTGCCTGATCCCTTCCAGCGAATGGGTCGCGTCGCCGTTGTCGAGATAGGTGGTGACCGGCGTCACCACGGACTGGTCGATGACGCCGGCAACGTCGGCCACGGAGCCGACGCTGGCGTGGACGACCGGCAGGTAGTCGGCCAGGTTTCCCGCCTGCGCCGCGTTCGAGGCCCAGTCCTTGAAGGCCGTCAGGCCGCCGGCGATCGCGCCCGCCTCGGCACTGGTCAGGCTGGTAGCCGATAGAAGGATGCGCGGCTCCAGGGTCTCCACCGCAAGCGGGTCGCGCCGCAGCGGGCGCCGCGGTCGCCCGACCGCACGGCCAAGCCGGGGCCGCGGCGAAACCTCGTCCAGAGCCGCATTACCCGTTGCCGGACCGGCCCCTGGCCCCCCCTGCAAACGGGCAGCGATCACATCTCGCGAAGCAAAGCCGTTCAAGGCTTTGCGCAATCTGCCCCGCAACATCCAGCCAACCCCCACTCCAGGAAGGAACTCACCAGGGACCGACCGGCCGATTCCCGGACCGCCCCCTTCCTTCCCCTGCCCCTTCCCCCTGCGGTCTAGCCCTCGAACCAAGTCACCAATTTTTTCAAGGCATTAGGCTCAAAACCGCATCGCCCGTCGCAGGCGGAATCCCTGCGTGGCTGGGCACTATCATGGCATGAAGAAATGTCCGCGACTTCCTCCAAATGAAGGAGAACCGAACTTGGAGGCTTTCCCTGGGCTTGGCGGCCGGCTTCTCAAGCGACGGCTGGCAGGAGGCTAACCACGTCGGGTTCTTGGGCAGTAACGGGCAACATCGACGGCCTCTCTGTTCGAGGCTCATGACCAAAAACGGGCCTGGACAATGAACGTCTCGGTGTTAGTTTGAAATTAGTCTAAAATGTCCGTGAAGCTTTCCCGATCGTTTCTCTGACGCAATGGCAGTTGGCGCAAGGCGGTCAGGAATAGAACGGGTTCCTGAAATCTCGGGGCACTGCCTTTGAACTACGCTGCAACAGCGCCCGACGGCATGTGGACTCAGGGCAGAGCAGTTCTGTGGCCCTGCGATTGTTCTGCGGCGGATCCGCCAGTCTCTTTGGACTACGAGGAACCAAGGTACCGCATTGGGAGATTGTGAGTTGGTGCGTTCTGCTTCAGCCGAGGACGTTGCAGCAATCTACGACGCTGCGGTCGATGACGATCTCTGGCCGCATTTCGGCAAGGTCATCGGACGGGCGACAGGTATCGAAACGGTCTCGGTGTGGATCATCGAGGATGGCCAATTTGGCGATACAAGTATCGACCCCGCTTACCGTGAACTGGTGCAGCCCTATCGCGAGAATTTCTCCAAGCTGGACCCATGGTCGTCCGGCCTGCGCCGCCATCCGCCGGGAACGGTCATGCTTGGCCTGGAGAACATGGACGAAAAGACCCTCGTCAAGACCGAATTCTACAACGACTGGGCCCGGCACGGCGGCATGTTCCGCCCAATCGGCGTCAGGATGCAGCTCGCCCCTCGCGTCTACGCCACCATGGGCAGCGACAACCCATTCGCCAAGCGGCTGTTCGAAGTCGAGGACAAGCTGCGTATCGAAAGGCTGTTGCCGCAAATCAAAAGCGCCTTGCAGCTCCGGCGACGCGTCGGACACAGCGTTGCGCTGGCCGAGGCAGCCGCGGCCACGCTTGATGCACTGCAGTTCGGCGTCGTCGTTTGTGACCGCACCGGACGTGTGCTGTTCGCCAATGCCGAGGCCGAGGCACTGGCCCGCGACCGGGCAGGAATTGCCTTTGGCGCAACGCCCCCGACGATCACCGCGCTGCGCAGCGGTGAATCAACGCGGCTGGCGGCACTCATCCACAGCGCCGGCATGGGTGGCCCCGGTGGAGCCATGGTCCTGGGCGCACGGACCGGGCTGGGGCCCTTGTTCGCTCTGGTGACAGCGCTTACCGGACGCCTGAACACATCCGATGAGCCGGGCCGGGTCATGGTTTCATTGCGCAAGGCCTCGGGAAAGCGCGATTTCACCGAGACTTTGCTTGCTTCGCTATTTGGCATGACGCCCCGCGAAGCGGCGCTCGCAATCGACCTGTATGAAGGCAAGACTCTCGACGAGATCGCCGCCGCGAAGGGGGTCAAGATCACCACCCTGCGCACGCATCTGGCCTCGATCTTTCTGAAGACGGGGGCCGACAGCCAGCGAGAGTTGGTGCGCCTAATAAGCAGGCTGCCGCCGGTCAGGTCGATCGGTGCCGATTCACGATAAGGATAAGGGACGAACCGGTCGATCGAGCGCAGGAGGTGATCCGCCGGGTCGTGGCGATCGAGTGAAAACTCGTAGAACAGCGCCGCCTGCTCGACTTGCCGCGGTCCCATCATCGACTCAGTCCCTCCGCCTCAATCGCAGTGGACTGAATCAGCGCACCGCACTCCCTGCAACAGCCGCCTTTTAAACAAAATCGATCCGAAGCGGACCATTGCGATGCACCATGCATTCCTGATTTTAGCAGCCGCCAGAGCACAGCCCTCAAGATCTCTGGCATTGCCTTCAAAGGGCACCTGAAACACGCGTTCCTCGAACTTGCGGGGGTCAACGGGTGATCGCGCCCGAACTGATGATCTCAGGATTGGAGACACCGACATAGAGGAACTCGGAAGGCTCGACCCCGAGCCGGGCGCACATCGCCAGCGAAGAAGCATTGTCGGCCTTGACACCTGTCGAGAAAGCCCGCGTGGGAGGGAGCCATGGACACGAAAAGACGAGAGATTCAAATCAGATTTGCGCGAAGGGCAGCGCTTCAGGCCGCCGCGGTCGAGATTCGACGCGCCAAATTCAACGGATCACCTCTGCATGTGGGCACGCTCGCAGTTCGACTTCAGCGCGAATACACGACGTTTGCATCGACCAGAGGAATGCAGTCGGCGATTGCTAGGCTTGCGGCTCGCGAGGGCGTGCCCGTCGTGGTCGAGACTGGTGTTTTGGGCGACAAGCCAACTTGAGGCACAGCTTTCTGCGCTTCAGAGCATTGCATAGGCCCAGCGCTCCTTCTTGATCGCATCGGGACGGCTCCACACGATGCCGACGCCGCAGATGGTGGCAAACTGCTCAGGCCTGCCGATCCAAGAAATCGTCGAGTGCGTCTTGGTTCTTGAAGCGTCTCGGCTTCATGCCTGGTCCGCGGACGACGTAGGTGCCATCGTCGAAGGCGTCAATACGGAAGTCGGCGTAGCGAAAGCGTTGCGGCTCATCCCTCGGCTCGGTAGGCAGGCGGGTATCATCCGCTGGTGGAGGTGGTGACGTCTTGCTGTTTTGCCCCAGACGCTGGTCGATCGATCGCAGCAGCTCCAAAGCCCGCCCGAGGCCAATCAACAGGACGGCATTGACGGCTGCCACGATGATCAGCGCAAAGCTGGTGTCGCGCAGATGACCCAGGGCTCTGAACACACCGAGGACGATTGCACCGACGAACCCCAGCACGCCGACGGCATAAAGAACTACTGCCATTAGTCCCTCCCCCCGAAGGACTGCTTTGCCCGGCACCCAGCAGCGTCGATCTTGCCTCATGCAGGACGTTTTCTAGGAGGTAGGCCAGGAAGTCGTCGCCGTTGGCTGCAGCCAAGTCGCGCAGCTTCTGGCTCTCCTGGATGATGGTTGCCACGGGGCGACAGCGCTGTTTTCCGCCTTGCGGATGGCCCACTGTGCTTGAGACATTGCATTAGCTCATTGCCGTAGCGCTGATTTCACATTAGTCTTTTTGCAAGATCGTCGGTCTGGGGGGACCAACGTGCGTACTTGTGTCCAGAGTTCGGGCCGCCTTTGCGCGGCTGTGGTAAGCGTTTCACCGTTCATAGTGGTGGCCGTCGCTCTCGCGGCTGTCTTGGGCCTTGCTTGGCAACCGGGCTTGGCGAGCGATCTTGACGGTGCTGTCCCAGCCGCCGGATTGGCTGGGCTTGGCTGGTTGGTGAGGGGCCGCGTCTCGCCACACGGGCGGATGCTTGACGAGCAGGCCGACGACGAAGATGCTTTTTCGTCTTTGGACGCTGCTCTCCACGACGTATCGGGCGGCGAGAACCCAGACCAGGCCGACCGGGATCACCAAGCCGAGCAAAACCACCGGCGCCGGCCTGAGCCGACCGAGGCGCGACAAGTCCCGCTAGCCAACGGCTATGCTGCAGAAATGCGAGATGTTCTGCATCGAATGAACATGCAGTCTCCGCTCAAACGCCGATGGTTCCTGTGGGGCGTCCGTACGCGCTTTGAGGTCGGTCTCCGCCTCATGAGACCGCGCTTGTCGGACGAACTTCTGGCCGTGCATCTCGACGCCTTTGACGCAGCGGCCAAGGCCGTCGAACGCGAGGACATCAAGCGCCAGCAAGGAATACGCCACCGGGCGTAATTGGGCACTGAACCTCGGTGACGACGCAGCTACCGCCAGAAGTCCTTGAACCGCGTGGGAGCCAGTTCGGTGTATCGCACGGTATGCTGGATGTTCTTGTGCCCGAGGTAGGCTTGCAGCGCCCGCGTGTCGTGCCCCTTGTTAGCCAGAGCATAACCGCAAGCGTGGCGCAGCATGTGGGGATGCGCCTTGAAGCCCAGGCCCACCGCCTCTCCTGACCGCCGGACCATACGGGCAAAACCAGCGGTGGTGAAGGGGGCATTCCGCTCGCTTGTGAACACGAAGCTCGACTTCGGGTCCTGCTCACGTTGGAGCCGACGCAGGGCTCGCATCTCGTTACCCCGGATCGGATGCGTCGCCTCTGTGCCGTGCTTGACGCGATTGACGTGCATGGTGGCGGCTTGGAAGTCGATCTGATCCCATTGAAGGTCCGTAAGCTCACTGGCTCTGAGCCCGTGGCGGAACGCGACCACAATCATGGTGGCGTCTCGGTGGCCGTGGCGGTCGTGCTTGGCAGCAGCGATCAGCTTCTCCACCTCCGCCTCAGTCAGGTGCTCCCGGCTGCGAAGCTCACGGTTGGGCAGACGCTTTGGTAGAACTGTTCGGTATGCTTGGCGTGACCAGCTTGAGGCGCGGCTTTGCCATGGCTTTCGGCCCTCCGCAGAATGAGACTGTTCATATAATACGCCTTCTTTGGACAGTCGCCACAAGTTCGCCTTGCCCACCGTCTTGACCATAGGTGGTTTGCACCAGCTATCGCCCCGGGCTGGCAGCTCCACTTGCCTCAGTGAGCCAACACGCGGACCTTCCGTACGCGAAGTTCGCCAAGGATGTAAGAAAGGGTTCTGAGCTTGCCTTCAACTTGCTGCCAGTAGCTGTTGCCGACGAAGTCTCGATGCGGGAGCGCGTAGACATAGGCCGGGGCATTCCTGAAACGCGCCGCGCACTCCTTACCCAGGCTTGTCGTGAGGAAAACAGTGACAGCTTCGGTCCACTCAGGAGCGTCGTGGGCAATTGCGCCAACGTCGTTTGTCTTCTCGAACCTTTCGGCGATGTCACCACCCTTATCGAGCAAAGCCGTAATTGTGGCGATACACCGCTGCCTACCGTGAGCTTTGTTTACGCTGAACACGGTGGTTCATCCTAAGCGGAAAGAAGTACCCGTGCTTACTACTAGGAAAGTAGAAATAGACTAAAAAGCGCAGGCCGAGAAGTGGGCAAAAGTGACGATAGCGGCACGTCAGCCTAGCACTCCCTAGCAAACGCGCATCCCTCACCGTGCCACCCCCACGCGGGGGGAAAGCGGTCGCCAGCCGTCACACAACCGCCTCTCGAATGAGCGACCCGAAGATCAGATTGGTCCGGGGCAAGTCGGTCACTCCGCGCCAGTGAACCCACGTTCGCGGTTGACAAAAGACTTGGGGGAGCCGGGAGGCGCGACGGCCATGCAGCTCATCCAACTGCACGGGTTCACCGACGTCGAGGACCTGAACGAGCGCCACGCCAACTACCCGTTCGCGGACCTCTTGGCCGTCAAGGACGGCACTCGCTATGCCGCAAGAACGAAAGTGCTCATCCCACTCGTCTGGTAGGGCCTGGGAGCAGATGCCGATTGGGTGCCCGGACGCGCTTGGGTAGGAATTGCGAGATTTCCCGTGCTTCCTTCAACATGCGCTCAGGCGGGCTTGCCGGTCGGCGTACAGATCATCGGTCTGCGCTGGGAAGGTTTGACGACGCTTCATTTCGCCGAGCTGATCGAGCGTGAGCTAGACTGGGGACTGGTCTGAGCGCGCCGAACGCCCCCCTGACGCCGCAAGGGATTTCGCAGGAGGCTCAACATCGTGGGGGTCAGGCCCCACCCAATAGCAAGCCGGCGCGCGAGCAGCTGGTGTGGCTGGCGACGAACTTCGGGCTGGTGTGCGCCAAGCCAATGTCGGGGTTGGCAACTAATCCAGGGTTTGAGAGGCTGGGTGAGATCGTAGAATGTGCCCAAGATCTGCAAGCGTTGTGGCCGCTTCGGCGCGTCGCTACGCTAGTTCGTAGGCCCTGCGCGTGAGGTTTCATCTTTCAGGCCCCGAACAAACGTCGATCCCAATAGACCGGCTGATGCAGGCCCGCAGTTATCGACGAAAACTCCGGGTGCGCCGGATTGACCAGAATGTTGTTGTCGAGCCGTGCCACGACGCTGGGCACGATGAGGACGACGCTCCGTCGTTCCACACACCAAGCCTCTCCGAAGACCTTGCTGACCGTCGCCGGCATTGAGTCCCAACCCGGCAAGGCAGGCTGTGAAAACGTCTCGTAGCTGAGGCCTCGCGGGATGGCGATCTCGACATAGTGCTGGTTTGGCGGCAACCGCCCACTGCCATGCACCAGCTTTTCGAGAAGGGCTGTAGAATAGTGTTCCGACGAATAGATCATCGGGCTTCCCGGCGTATTCCAGCGTCCGGGCGCCAACGTCGAACCGGTGGCATCAAAGATCGGGAATGTACCAGTCGGGTCCCCAATCCGATAGGCGGTCAGAGTCCGGTCGAGAACCTGCGCTGTCACGCGGCGCTGCCGTACTTCAGGCTCTCCAAAATGTCGACTACCATTTCGGCACCAAACTCACTCTGGATAACGACGTCGACGGGACGCTTATCCTCGAGCATGGCGTGAGAACGGAACAGGAAATCCCGCGCTTCGGCATCATCTCCCCAAACATCCCGAGCCACTGCCCAAACGCGAGCAAGTCGCGCTAGGCGCGTCCCCTCTTCAGGCGACAGCACCTTCCCGCTCTTGCGCCGTTCGTAAGTCGCCCGAGGGACCAACCGATACTTGAATTGGACGTCACCCGGCGCAACGATATGCGCGACCCGGTCGAGCGCTGCAATTGGCAAGCCGTCTTCTATTCTGGCTACAAACCATATGGTGGAATGCGGCGTGCGAGCTTTAGGAAGACCAAGGACCTCGGCAAGGCTTTCGACCGTCAGCATTCTCATCTCCTGCTCAATTGAGACACAATATAGTCTCATATGAGCATTCTTTCAAGCTAAAGAGTTGGCTCCCACCCCAGGGAGCAAGGCATGGCTTCTCGGAGAACGTCAGCCGGTGGGCTAAGGCTCAGAACCAAGCAACTTGCGCGCGACCATCGGAATGCGCGTGGCGGCCTCGTCGTGCCGCATCGCCCAGAGGTTCCGGAGAACGGCCGGTGGGACAAACTCGTCATATTTCGCGAGGGACAGGCTCTCCACAAATTCGGACAGCGTGCCTGCATCCGTGGCAGGCTTCTCGGCGATAATCCGAAGAAGCCGAGCAACTTCGCCTTCGTCGACATCGCTGACGGTGACGCCGATATCGTGGGCGGTCGCGTCCAGCCCGGCGGTCGTGAGATTTACGACAAGCAGATTGTTGATGCGCGAGCCGAGCCAGGTGAGCACATGGACGTTGCTCCCCTGCGCGAGCAGCCAATTCCGGTCGAGGCCGAATTCCCGGTAGGCGGTCCGGCCCTCGGCCAGAAGCGCCTGGGTCGTCCGGTCGAGAAAAAGGGGCAAATCTTCGCTTTCGAGGACGGCGCGCATTTCACCAGCTAGGCGGTCATCGATCGGCTCGACGCCCAGTCGGTCAAATCGCGGAATCTTGGCCGAGCGATGCGGCTCGACTTGAAGGACCTTGCCGCGATCATCGACGGCCGCGACGCGCCACCGGCGCCCACCGAATGCAATCATGGATCCGACGCCGACGGCATTCGCCAGTGGGATGGTTCCCAACGCTCGCCCGTCATGGACGATCCGCCATTCCTCGTCGCTCGGAAAAATCGCATAGAAGTCGCGTGAACCCGTGAGGCGCTCACCCTGTGGCCCAAGCATGATCGTTCCGTCGGGCGCCTGTTCGATCAGGCCAATGTCGGGGCTCGCCATGTGGTGGAGAAGGGCAACGAAATCGACCTTGCCCAGCGCCGATAACGGTCCGGCTCCGCAGATCGCTGCATAGATGCGATCTGCGCGGGCGCCGCCGCGCTGGATGATCAGCGAGAGAATCTGATGGAGCACGACGGTCGCAACCGCCGGATCGGACTCGGGCGTCTCCACGAACTTCGCCACCAGAAGGCGTATGGCCGCAACCGAGCGAACGATCGGCAAGCGCAAACGATCGAGCCGGTCAGAATCCGGCGCCAGGTACGGTACCCGGACATAGACCCTGAGAATCGCCGGCGTGCCCTGGCGCCGACCGCTGCGTCCCAGCCGCTGACGCAGCGACGCCAATGAGCGCGGCGCGCCGACCTGCGCGACCGATTTGACCGAGCCGAGATCGATACCGAGCTCGAGTGTCGTCGTCGCAATGGCGGTCGTCGGCAGGGCGCCTTCTTTCAGCCGACCCTCAAGCTCCTCACGCAACTCCTTGGCGATACTGCCGTGATGCGGAAAGAACTCATTGGGGACATTGGCCATTTCTGATCGCCGCCGAAGCCGGTCGGCCGTGGCCTCGACTACTCGGCGCGAGCCGCCGAAGAGAAGATTGTTCGACCCGCGCAGCGTCGCGAAAGCATGATCGGCGATATCGTCCAGCGCCACGCGCTTACCACCGTCGTCTTCCGTCTCATCGACCTGGTCCCTGTCCGGCGGCTCGACATATCCCTTGATCTGCAGCTTCAGTTCAGGAGCGTCCGAGGTCGCCGTGACGACCCGCACGCTATCGGGTGCGTCCCAGTTCATCCACTTCGCTGCCACGGCCGCATCGCCGATCGTGGCCGAGAGCCCGATCCGACGCGCGCGCCGTTTCGCCATAAGGTCGATACGCCGAAGGAGAGAGGAGAGGTGGAGACCACGAGGCCCCTGAAGGAAGGCATGCAGCTCGTCAATCACGACGAAATCAAGCGAGGAAAAGAGGGCCTCAGCATCCTTCGGTCGCCGGATAAACAGCGCTTCGATCGATTCCGGTGTGATCAGGGCGATGCCCTGCCGGTTCCTGATCGTGCGCTGCTTGGCCGACTGCGGCGCATCGCCATGCCAGCGAACGACGTTGATCTCCATGCGTTCGCAAAGCAGGTCGAGGCGTCTGAACTGATCGTTGATGAGCGCCTTGAGGGGGCTAACGTAGATGACCGACAGGCCTTTTTCCTCGCGCCCGGCAACGAGAGTGAGGATGGGCAGAAAGGCTGCCTCCGTCTTGCCTGCGGCGGTGCTGGCCGAGATGAGGACGTCGTCACCGCTATCCAGCACGGCGCCTATGGCCTTGTCCTGGACTTCGCGGAGTTCGTCCCACTTCTGCTCCCAGATCCAGCGGCGTATTTCGGGGTGCAGACGGTCGAACGAGTCAGAGCCTGACGCTGGCAAGGTCGTCGTCGCCTTCGGCTTCTGAATCCCCCTGCTCTTCCTCCGTCGCTCCGGCATCGGGCGTGACCTCGACGGCAGCGATCAGGCTGCGCCAATCCGTTCCCGGGTTCTGTTCGAGGACGGCAAGGAACTGGACGAAACTCCTGATCGTATTTCGCGGTGTTCGGAAATACGCTTCGCCGATCCTTTCGGCACAATGGCGCATGAAGGCCGGCAACGCTTCGTCGGGCACCAGATATCGGTCCGGATCGCCAAGCGCGAAGACCGAGCGCAGGTTCTGGAGCAAGACCAACATCTCTTCCGGCGTCAGGTTCTGCAGCCGCACGACCGGCCCTGACAGATCGACGAGGCCGCCCACGGCAAACGAATTCTCCTGCAACCGCGATTGGAGCGCCTGATAGCTGTAAAGGCCGCGGCGCGTGTCTAGCAGGAACTCTGGTGTGCCTCCAAACAGGAACCGGAAACCCCTTTTGGCGGATGAGCTAGAGCCCGCGCACATGCGATCGACGATAGCGTTCTTGGCGGCGCAACGTTTCCTCGTCGGTCTGGCTCGACCACTGGATTTCGATCGCGATCTTCTTCTCATTCCGCCAAGCCAGCACATCGGCCCGCCAGGGGGCGCCATCATCGCCGTTGCCCGAGACCTCCGTTTCTGCCTCCCATCCATACGAGCGCGCGACCTCCACAGCCATCTGCTTGATCCTGAGATGTGCCTCCGTCTCGGGGGCGGTCGCACACGCGCCAAGCACCTTGTGGGCGAAGAACTGCGTCCCGCGCTTTGAGCGGCGAAGCGATACCTGCGATCCGCAGCAGGGCATGCACAAATGGCGGCACTTGCGATTTGTTTCGGCAAGCGCACTCCATTGCTCCGGCGTCAGATCAAACGCCAGGAGCCTTTGGCCACGGTCATCGATGCACCGTAAGGGCATAGCGACTGGAGACTAGGCGCGATCGTCCGCCGGTTCGAGCCTCTCTTGCGCCGCATGTCGCGTTCGCCGCAATCTACCCCCTTGTTCTGCCATCGTCGCGGGCCAGACAGACCGCCACTTTCGTGTACCCACGCCTTCGAAGGGCGAATTCGCCAGTCCTGAAATCCGCTTTTGAGGGGGGAAAGCCTTCCCCCTGGTCGGCACTCCCGTTGCCGACGCACCCCTTTCCAGCGGGGGATTCCCCCGCAACGCCCCCTTTTGGAGTGAGAGTGCGGACCGGTTTGCCGTGACGGGTTGGAAGCCGAGGGAGAGGTTCTCGGCGCCCGTCGCGGAGAACCGCGATGTCCAGACAGAACCGCAGGTCCGGCACCGGGAGCGACCGGACCAATATCTATTCCGAGATCACCGACAAGATCATCGCCGAGCTGGAGGCGGGCCGCGTGCCCTGGGTCCAGCCCTGGGGGACGGCGGCGGCCAAGGCGCCGCTCGCGATGCCCCAGAACGCCTCGACGAGCCGAGCCTATTCCGGGATCAACGTGCTGCTCCTCTGGGGCGCCGTCATCGAGCACGGCTTTTCCGGCCAGAGCTGGCTGACACTCCGCCAGGCGCTGTCGCTCGGCGGCAATGTCCACAAGGGCGAACGCGGCACCACCGTCGTCTATGCCAACCGCTTCGTGCCGGAGGACGAGAAGCGCCGCGCCGCCGAGACCGGCGAGGATGCGCAGGCGATCCCGTTCCTGAAGCGCTTCACCGTCTTCAACACCGATCAGTGCGAGAACTTGCCCGAGGATGTCGCGACCACCGCGCCGCCGGCGCCGACGGGTCTGATCGAACCGCGCGTCGAGGCTCTGATCGCGGCGACGGGAATCGATTTCCGCGTCGGCGGCAATCGCGCGTTCTATGTCCCGGCACATGATTATGTGCAGGTACCGCCGCCGCAGGCCTATTTCGAGCCGATCAATTGGCATCGCACCGCGCTGCACGAGCTCGGCCACGCCAGCGGTGCACCCCACCGGCTCAACCGCGATCTCTCCGGCTCGTTCGGCACGAAAAAGTACGCTTTTGAGGAGCTCATCGCCGAGATCAACGCCGCTTTCTGCTGCGCCTCGCTCGGCATCGTGCCGACGGTCCGACACGCGGATTATATCGGTTCCTGGCTGGAGGTCCTGCGCGGGGACGATCACGCCATCGTTCGCGCCGCCAGCCAGGCGAGCAAGGCCGCCGACTGGCTTTTGGCCTTTGCGCCGGACGATGCCGATCAGACGAGCCCGGTCGCGCCCGCTTGCGACAGGAGGGTGGCATGATTCTCTTGACCGACGAGCTACGCGACCGGCTGCTGGCCAATGGACGGCGGCGCGACGTCGACCATGTGCCGGTAGTGAAATTCTTCAATCCCGTCGGCGCGGGCACCTGGCTCA
Source organism: uncultured Alphaproteobacteria bacterium (assembly GCA_963750065.1). Classification (GTDB taxonomy): domain Bacteria; phylum Pseudomonadota; class Alphaproteobacteria; order Rhizobiales; family Kaistiaceae; genus CAVSRC01. Next base: position 77,210 of record CAVVPK010000015.1, on the reverse strand, counting down.
TCACCGAGATGGAACCGGACGGCGACACGCTGTTCGGCCTCGCCGATCTCGGCTTCGGCTGTCCGGAGCTCGGCGCCTGCAGCCTGAATGAGTTCACCTCGATCTCTCTGCCCTTCGGTCTCGGCATCGAGCGGGACATCCTCTTCGAGGGTCTCCATCCGCTGTCGGTCTATGCCGAAGCGGCCCGGCAGGCCGGCAGCATCGTGGAGAGCGAGCGAATGCTCAAGGCCGCCGCGACATCCTTGCAAAACAGGCGATGACATCCATCCCACCCCATCGGCGCGGCGCTCTCACTCCGGACGATAGAGTGAGAGGGCTGCGCCCTCTTCCGTGACGGGTTTCGAGCCGAGAGAGAGGCTCTCGGCGCCCGTCGCGGAGTATCCCATCATGGCAACCGCCACTCAGAAAATTGCGCTCAGCGCCTCGCGCGACATTCCCTTCAACAAGCTTGTCCTTTCCCAGTCCAATGTCCGGCGCATCAAGGCCGGCATTTCTGTCGAGGACCTGGCTGAGGACATCGCCCGCCGTGGTCTCCTGCAGAGCCTCAACGCCCGGCCCATCGTCGACGCCGAGGGCGCCGAGACCGGCATGTTCGAGATTCCCGCCGGCGGCCGCCGCTATCGGGCGCTCGAACTCCTCGCCAGGAAGAAGCGTCTGGCCAAGACCGCGCCGGTCCCGTGCATCGTGCGAGAGGCGGACACCGACATCTCGGCTGAAGAGGACTCGCTGGTCGAGAATGTGCAGCGCGTCGCCCTGCATCCACTCGACCAGTTCCGCGCTTTCCAGACGTTGCGCGAACAGGGCCTGACCGAAGAGGACATCGCCGCGCGTTTCTTCGTCTCGATCAACATCGTCAAGCAGCGCCTGCGGCTTGCCACCGTCTCACCCACACTTCTCGACGTCTACGTGGAAGACGGCATGACGCTGGAGCAGCTCATGGCTTTCACCGTTTCGGCGGATCACGAACGCCAGCAGCAGGTCTGGGAGTCGATCCAGCATAGCTGGTCGAAGGAGCCCTACCAGATCCGCCGGATGCTGACGGAGAACACCGTCCGGGCATCCGACCGGCGCGTGCGCTTCGTGACGCTTGACGCCTATGAGCAGGCCGGCGGCCGGGTGATGCGCGACTTGTTTGAGGATGACGATGGCGGCTGGGTTGAAGATGTGCCACTGCTCGAACGGCTCGTCGCCGACAAGCTCAAGGCCGAGGCGGAGACCATTGCCGGCGAAGGCTGGAAGTGGATCAGGTCGCCGCCGACTTCCCCTATGGCCACACGCACGGTCTGCGGGAGCTCACCGGCACGCCGGTTGATCTGAGCGATGAGGAACGCGCCACACGCGAAGCCCTGCGTAATGAATATGACCGCCTCGAATCCGAATATGCCGAAGCCGACGAACTGCCCGACGAGGTGGACGAACGGCTCGGCGAGATCGAGACGGCCCTCGAAGCCTTCGAAGACAGCCCGGTTATGTACGATCCCACGGAAATCGGCCGTGCCGGCATCTTCGTCAGCATTGGCCACGACGGGCGGCTCAGTGTCGATCGCGGCTATGTTCGCCCTGAAGACGAGGCCACGATCGGTAGCAGTGAGCAGGATACGGGCGGTGGTGACGACGCCGGCACCGATACTGACGGCGCCCCACAGCGCACCGTTATCACGGTCGGCGGCGAACCGCAGGGCGAGGATGAAGACGACGATGTGGTGAAGTCGTTGCCCGAACGGCTCGTCATTGAGTTGACGGCGCACCGCACGCTGGCGCTGCGGGAGGCCATCACCAACAATCCGCGCATCGCCATGACCGCGCTCCTGCACAAGCTGGTCCGCGACACCTTCCAGCATGTCGCTTCGTCCGGTTGCCTGGAAGCCTCCGTCCGGCATGTGTTCTTCCCCGTCCAGCCCGAAGACCTGAAGGGCAGCGCGGCGGCCAGAGCCATCGCCGAACGGCAGGACGCCTGGAAGGCAGACCTGCCGAGCGACGATGAGGCTCTCTGGGCGCGGATTGACGGTCTCGATGATGCGAGCCGCATGGCACTGCTGGCGCATTGCGTCTCGTTCGGCGTCAACGCGCTGTACGAGAAAGGCCGACCGCTACGGCGCCGGACCGACCAGCCATGGTGTGCAACAGCGACTGCGCGAGGCTGACCGTCTGGCGCGCGCTGTCGGGCTCGACATGGTGGAGGCTGGCTGGCGCCCGACCGTGGACAATTATCTCGGCCGTGTGACCAAGCCCCGCATCCTCGAAGCTGTGCGCGAAGCCAAGGGCGAAGAGACCGCGCAGCTCATCGACCATCTGAAGAAGCCGGACATGGCGAAAGAGGCCGAACGGCTTCTCGCCGACAGCGGCTGGCTTCCCGAACCGCTGCGCCTGGCCGAGCCCGACACCGTCGATGCCGGCGATGAGGGGGCCGAATCCGATGCGCTTCCAGCCTTTCTCATCGAGGACGAGCACACCAACACCGGCAGCGTCGACCATTCGCAGGCCGTCGCAGCCGAATGAACCGAGGGCGGGACGGCTTCGGCCGTCCCGCCGCTCTTCACCCGCAATCCCGATCAACGCCCGGCCATTGCGCCGGGCTTTTTCGTTTCAGGAGGCCGCCATGGCTGACTATTTCACACACTCCTCCTACCTGCTCGATGTGGGCACGCCTGACAACGCCGCCCGCGCGTTGGAGCTCTACAATGATCTTTGCGCGGAAGGCGCCGCGGAGGACCCACCCTCCGGCGGCTTTCTCTTGTCGATCGATTCCGCCCACGAAGGCTCGCACCTCTGGATGCGGGACGACCGCACCGGCGATCCGCAGCGTGTCATTGACTTCGTTCTGCGCTGTGCCATCGAGTTCAAGCTCACTGGCCGCTGGAGATTTCAATGGGCCAACACCTGCTCGCGTCCGCGGGTAAACGCCTTCGGCGGCGGCGCGCATGTCCTCGACCTCGGACGCGGCGACACCGTCGCCTGGATCGCCACGCATGGCTGGCTCGACGACACGATCGAGGTAGGCCGGCCATGAGCATTCCCAACCATGCCCGCGCCAATTTCCAGACGCTGCTGCGCGCGGCCGCCGACGGCAATCTCGCGCTGCTCGAATGCACCGACGCAGCGACCGGCGCGCCCCGCTACGTCGATTGCGCCGTTGGCCGGGACGGCGAAGAATTCCTCTTCACGCCGTTCGGACACCTCGCCGAAGGCAACCCTTGCGACACCTATCTCCCGCCGGCGCCGGAGGCGCCGTGAGAGCGAGAGGCGGGCCGGGACGGGTTTGAGCCGTGTCGGTCCGAGAGAGAGCGCCGGCCGGCTCGTCCCGTTCCCGCTCTCCCGAGATCCTTCTCATGACAGAGATTGTCCCGGCGGCGGCGCTCGCACGCGCCGCCCAGCCGCTTGCTTCCCCTGACTCCGCGCCGGCGCTTGCCGGCACCGCCCGCCTTCTCCTGCCGCATCTCGAACAAGGGTGCCGCATCGATGCGCCGGCCTTGCGCGTCGCGATGGACGCTGCCATCGGAGGCTCCGACACCGATGGCGCCTGGGACTGGAAGACGGCCTATGACGCCTGCGAAGGCGCGGCCGTCCTGTTCCTGCGCAAATACGGAAAGGCGCTTCTGCGCAAAGCCGGGTCTCCGGCCGCCGCGCTTCGTTTGCTGGCGAAGGTCGCCGACCTTCTGCCCTCGCACACACGCCGCTCCGAAGAGAGCGAGGCCTTCCAGCAATTCTCGACGCCGCTCGCGCTCGGCTTCGCCGCGGCGACCGCCGCCGCCATCACGGCGGACGACATCGTGCTGGAGCCGTCCGCCGGCACCGGACTGCTTGCAATTTTGGCCGAGTTCGCCGGGGGCACCCTCCACCTCAACGAACTCGCCGAGGCGCGGGCAGACCTCCTTTCCTCACTCTTTCCAGCTCTATCCGTCACGCGCTTCAACGCCGCGCAGATCGACGATCATCTGGATGCCGCCGTCGTGCCCAGCGTCGTGCTGATGAACCCGCCATTCTCGGCGATGGCAAACGTCTCGGGCCGGATGGCCGATGCCGCCTATCGCCATGTCGCCTCGGCGCTAGCGCGCCTTGCGCCCGGCGGGCGGCTCGTCGCCATCACCGGCGCTAGCTTCGCACCCAATGCCCCGAAATGGCGAGATGCTTTCGCGCGTTCGCAGGAACACGGCCGCGTGGTCTTCACCGCCGCGATCGACGGCGCGGTCTACGCGCGGCACGGCACGACCATCGACACGCGGCTAACGGTGATCGACAAGGTCGCGACCAACGATCCGACCGCGTTTCCGGCATCGCCTGGCATCGCCGGCGATGCAGCCGCGCTACTCGATTGGGTTTTGACGCAGGTGCCGCCCCGCCCATCCGTGGAGCTGCAAGCAGGACCTGCCCGCGCCAACCGCTCGGCGTCTGTCACCAGAACCGTCTCTGCGCGTGCCGACATTGCACCAACGCCGCTCCTATCCGCACCGCAGGGCGAGGCGCTCGACTACGAAACCGTCGACTGGACGCCGCCGGAAGGCGTGCGGCTCACCGATGCGCTTTATGAAGGATACGCGCTTCAGTCGATCCGTATTCCCGGCTCTCAGGCGCATCCGACCCGGCTCGTGCAATCCGCGGCCATGGCCTCGGTCGCGCCACCCAAGCCGAGCTATCGTCCGCATCTGCCGGCTTCGCTGTAGCTGACGGCGTGCTGTCTGACGCCCAGCTCGAAAGCGTCATCTATGCCGGCGAGGCCCATGCCCAGCATCTCGCCGGCGCCTGGATCGTTGATGAGACCTGCGACGTCGTCACCGCGGCCGCCGACGATCACGACGGCGCCGTTCGCTTCCGGCGCGGCTGGTTCCTCGGCGACGGCACCGGCGCGGGCAAGGGTCGCCAGGTCGCCGGCATCCTCCTCGACAACTGGCTCAAGGGCCGCCGCCGCGCCGTCTGGGTGTCCAAGTCCGACAAGCTGATCGAGGACGCGCAGCGGGACTGGTCGGCACTCGGTCAGGAGCGACTCCTGGTCACGCCGCTCTCGCGCTTTCGCCAGGGCACGCCGATCCGCCTCTCGCAAGGCATCCTTTTTGCGACCTACGCCACGCTGCGCTCCGACGAGCGCGGATCGAAGGCTTCGCGCGTCCAACAGATCGTCGATTGGTTGGGAGAAGATTTCGATGGAGTGATCATTTTCGACGAAAGCCACGCCATGCAGAACGCCGCCGGATCGAAGGGCGAACGCGGCGACCAGGCCGCCTCGCAGCAGGGCCGCGCCGGGCTGCGCCTGCAGCACGCGCTAGTCGATGCGCGCGTCGTCTCCGTCTCGGCAACCGGCGCCACCACGGTGCACAATCTCGCCTATGCGCAGCGGCTCGGCCTGTGGGGCGGTGAGGATTTCCCCTTCGCCACGCGCGCCGAGTTCGTCGAGGCGATCGAGGATGGCGGGGTCGCCGCCATGGAAGTGTTGGCGCGCGATTTGAAGGCGCTCGGCCTCTATCAGGCCCGCTCTCTCTCCTATGAAGGGGTCGAATACGAGCTGGTCGAGCACCAGCTCACCGATGAGCAGCGGCGCATCTATGACGCCTATGCCGGCGCCTTCGCAATCATTCACAACAACCTCGATGCCGCGATGCAGGCGACAAACGTCACCGGCAGTGAGGGCACGCTGAACGCGCAGGCCAAGTCGGCCGCCCGCTCGGCCTTCGAAAGCGCCAAGCAGCGCTTCTTCAATCACCTCATCACGGCGATGAAGACGCCCTCCCTGATCCGCGCCATCGACGCCGATCTCGAAGCCGGCCATGCGGCCGTCATCCAGATCGTCTCGACCGGGGAAGCTCTGATGGAACGGCGCCTCGCCGAGATTCCGACCGAGGACTGGAACGATATCCAGGTCGACATCACGCCTCGCGAATATGTGCTCGACTACCTGGCCCATTCCTTCCCGGTGCAGCTCTACGAGCCCTTCACCGATGGAGACGGCAATCTGTGCTCGCGCCCGGTGTTCCGTGATGGCCAGCCGGTCGAAAGCCGCGAGGCCGTCGCCCGGCGTGATCGGCTCATCGAAAAGCTCGCTTCGCTGCCACCGATCCCCGGCGCGCTCGACCAGATCGTCCAGCGCTTCGGCACGACACAAGTGGCCGAAGTATCCGGCCGCTCGCGCCGCATCGTTCGCAAAGGCAATCGTCTCGCCGTCGAAAGCCGCGCCGTCGCCGCCAATCTGGCCGAGACCTCCGCCTTATGGATGATGCCAAGCGCATTCTCGTCTTCTCCGACGCCGGAGGGACAGGACGCTCCTACCATGCCGACCTTGCGGCGAAGAATCACCGACAGCATCCTCCACATGGTCGCCGGACTGCTTCTGCCGATCTGGAAGCGCCTGCCGAACGAGTCAACGCGGGTCTACCGGCTGCAGACCGACACCGGCGAGCGGATCATTGGCCGCAAGGTCTCGCCGGCCTGGGCGGCGAACGCCACGACGACCGGCGGCACGTCGCTCACCCCCGACGACGCCTTCGCCGCGCTGATGGACGGCCGCACGATTCTCGACCTCGCCGAGGGCCTGCAGCTTCGCCGCGCCCGCGTCATGGGCGCGAACCGCATCGAACTCACCGGCTTCACTGATACCATGCGCGACCGCCTCAATCCGCGCCGCTAGAGAGCGCCGATGTCGCCCCGCCACCGCCCACGGTCCGAACGTGAGCAGCTCGAGCTGTTCCGGGCGCTACCCGGCGATCTCAAACCGCGCGACGCGCAGGACCTTATGGCCTATCCCTTCTTCTCGCTTGCAAAGACACATCGCACCACGCCGATCGACTACCGCGCGGGCGCGATTGCAATCCGCGTCGAAGCCGTGCCCGAGCACGGCATGGCGACGATCTGGGATGCGGATGTCCTGATCTGGGCGGCCTCTCAGATCGTCCAAGCGCGCGACGCCGGACTGCGCACCTCGCGCCTGATGGCCGCCACGCCCTACGAGATTCTGGCGTTCATCGGTCGCGGCGACAGCGCACGCGATTATCACCGGCTCAAGGCAGCGCTCGACCGTCTCCAGTCCACCACGATCGCGACTACGCTGCGTCAGACGAGCGAACGACGCATGCATCGCTTTTCCTGGGTCAACGAATGGAGTGAGCGCGCCGATGCGAATGGCCGTCCTGACGGCATCGATCTCATCGTGCCGGACTGGTTCTACAAGGCCGTCCTTGATGACGCCCTCGTGCTCACCATCGACCGCGCATATTTCAAGTCGAAGGGCGGCCTGGAGCGCTGGCTCTATCGCATCGTGCGCAAGCACGCCGGTCGACAGCGCGCAGGCTGGCGGTTCGATTTTCAGCACCTCTACGACAAGTCGGCGAGCCTCTCGCCATACAAGCGCTTCGCCTTCGAACTGCGCGACATGGCCTGCCGGCAGCCCCTCCCGGGATATCGGCTCGACATCGAGCGCGATCGTGGCAGGGGCGAGTTACTGGTCTTCTGCCCTGCGCAGCAATCCACACCGGCATGTGGAACGGCTGTGGAGACCGTCGTGCTATCGGGAACTGACGGTCCCGTGCCATCGGGAACCGCAGACCCGTGCCATCAGGAACCGGGAGCGGCAATTTCTGACGCCAGTTCCAGCGCTTGTGGCGATCTTAACGTAGATTCTAACGATCAAGAATTAACGATTCTGTTGCTTGCGATCCGCTCATCCGGTGCAAAGCCGAGGGCAGCGAACCATGATCGCTGCGCTCGTCGAACTCCATGGTGACGGCGCGAACACCGCCTGCCAACCCGCACCTCGCCGGCCACTCGCCGGATCAAGGATCACGTCGACCAAGGCCGTTGTCGGCGCGCAAGGATGCGTCCTCGTCCACTCTAGGCACCACGATCATCGCCGTGGTGTCCACCGGTTCGCAACCGGCGAGCCGACGTGCGGCAGCTCTCAGAGCAAGTCATCGGGCGTCATCCATCACTGCGACGCCATCGTCGTTGCACCCCCGCCGCACGACATAGCGACGCTCTGCGTCGCACTTGTCGCGTGCGAATTCTCTGACACCGATGGACGTACTTGATGAGAACCGATCCCGACAGTCTGCGTCCGCCGCAGCCCGACTCTCCGCCGTTCCGCACGCAAGTAGAGTTGACCTGGGTCGAGGGCCGCATCGAGCATTGGATCCGCTTCGGCCACAACGACGGTGAGAATATCCTCGATCGGCGCCGCCGCATCCTCACCTTCCCTCCCAGACGCATCTTTGCACTCGTGCGCTGGGCATCGAACGACTTCGGCACAATCATCTCCCGTATCGACATCGTCCGCACTATTGCGCGTGGTGACGCCTACCAGACGCTGCCCTTCGTCCGTCCCGGCGGCGACATACTGCTGCGTATCATGGGGTGGCCCAAAGTCGAACGCGTCCTACACGCGATCGACGCGGTGGAGAAACTCGGCATCGATGCGGCCGATGTCGCACCGGATCATTGGCGGCACCTCCACAACCGAATTCTCGTTGGCAAGCCGGCGCGGCCCTACGGCCGCGAGCAGCATCGCGCCTGGCTGCTGCGCCGCGGCATCGCATCATGACGCGCCCTGGCTGGACCGTCGCCACGTCCGTCGCGGCACTGAGCGTGATCGCTTCCGAGCTCTTCCATCCGCGCCCAAGGTTCATCTGGAACGCCAGCGCAAGTGTCCCGATCGGTCTCTACGCCGTGCACCCGGCGGGCAAGCTTGCGATCACCGAGCTTGTGGTCGTCCGTCCCCCGCCTGCACTCGCTCGATTCCTGGCAAGGCGGGATTATCTGCCGAACGGCGTGCCGATGTTGAAGCGTGTGCTCGCGCTTCCCGGTCAAACCGTCTGCCGCAACAATCGCAAAATCGCGGTCGACGGCATCACCATGGGCTCAGCGCTCGACCGCGACAGCCACGGTCGGCCCTTGCCCGTCTGGCGGGGCTGCCGGCGCGTTCCCGACAGTCAAGTTTTCCTGATGAACTGGCAGTCGCGAGACTCGTTCGACGGCCGCTATTTCGGACTGCTTTCCCGCGCGACCATCATCGGACGCGCCGTACCCGTCTGGACACGGGAGGCGGATTGAACATGCCTCGATTCCGTGCTCTGGCCGACTTCGCAGCGTGCTCAAGGGGCTTGCGCCCCGCTTCCTTTGCGGGGAACGATGACACGAAACCCGCCCCCGCACGACACGGGCTCAACCATCTCATCGCCTTTGCCGTGTCGATGGCAGTGATCCTAGCCAGTTTGTCGTCCTGCGCCCAATCAACGGCGACGTCGCATATCTCACATGCAACAGTCACCACGCCGTATGGTGCAATTGTCACGGAGGCCTCGCGGCGCTACGGCATCCCGGCCGCTTGGATACGCGCCATCATACACGCCGAAAGCGTCGGTGACGCGCACGTCACCTCGCCAAAGGGCGCCATGGGCCTGATGCAGATCATGCCGGACACCTGGGCTGAGTTGCGCCGGCGCTATCATCTCGGCGACGATCCCTATGATCCACATGACAACATCATGGCCGGCGTTGCCTATCTGCGGGACCTGCGCGACCGGTACGGCAACCCCGGTTTCTTGGCGGCCTACAATGCCGGTCCTGCGCGCTGGGAAGATCATCTCGCCACCGGACGCCCCCTGCCGGCAGAGACGCGGGCTTACCTCGCCAGGCTCATCCCGATCATCTCAGGCAGGACGCGCATCAACGTGGCGTTGTCAACGTCGGTTGCGCATTCACCGCCCGCCGCTTCGCTGTCCGTGGGCGATATGTTGAGGGCATCCGACGACAAAGCGTCAGGTAGTCGCGGACAACGTCACGATCAGTCACAAGCTGGCTCGGCGCAAGATTGGACGGGACTCGCACCGACGTCCGACGGGTTGTTCATCGCCATGCCGTCGGAACGGTCACTGCAATGAATTGCCTCGACCGTGTTCACGCTTCGAAGCGTTCATTTGCTGAATTGCAGCGGTCGGAGGGTCGGCAAAGGGAACCGACCGAAGGATGGCAAGGGAAAAGGCCGGCCGTCCGACTCGGCCTATGTGGTTGGTGGGATTGGAGAATTTACCCATCGCAGCACCACACCCTGCTGGCGCTTGCGGCATCTTCCTCAACGAATTCAATGTTCCGAGGGCCGTCGCCGTGCTGAATTGTCGGAGTTGCGGTGATGACGACGCAGGACGACGACCTGCGCATCCGGCCTGGACGGATCCAGCACGGCAATCGCGGCGGCAGGCGCCCGCAGACCTTTGTCGGCGAGGTGATGCGGGCCGCGAAGAAGGCGGGCCATGTCGGCGCGAGCTTCCGCTCCAGCCAGGGCCGCAGCCGCTCGCGCTTTGGCCGCGGCCGAAGGGCGGCGGTCTCGATACGGCTACGCTCGAATGCCCGCCGCGTGGTGACCAAGGCGCGGGTCGTGCGCCACCAGGGCACACGCTTTCGCTCAGCGCCACTGCCCAAGCACATCACCTATCTGAAACGCGAAGGTGTGACCAAAGACGGCGAGCCGGCGCGGATGTTCGATGCCGCGAGCGATGAAGCGGACGAGCGCGCCTTCGCCGAGCGCTGCAAGGACGACCGCCATCATTTTCGCTTCATCGTCTCGCCGGAGGATGCGGTGGAGATCGGTGACCTCAAGGGCTTTACCCGCGAACTCGTCGCAGACATGGAGAAGGACCTCGGCACCGGACTCGACTGGATCGCCGTCGATCACTGGAACACCGACAATCCGCATATCCACCTTCTGATCCGCGGCCGTGCCGACGATGGGGAAGACCTGGTGATCAGCCGGGACTACATCAGCCGCGGCCTCCGTGACCGGGCTGCCGAACGGGTCACGCTCGAGTTGGGGCCGCGGACCGACCAGCAGGTCCAGAGCGCTCTCGAACGCGAGGTGGAGGCCGAGCGCTGGACGAGTCTCGACCGGGCGCTGCGCGACATCTCCGATGTGGGTGGCGGCGTTGTTGATCTCAGGCCCGGTCCGAACGCAGAAGACCCAGAGCTGCGGCGGTTGCTACTTGGCCGGGCGGCGAAGCTCGAACGCCTCGGTCTCGCCGAACCGGTCGGCCCAGCCTGCTGGACCCTAAAGCCCGGTCTGGACGGCACGCTACGCCAGCTCGGCGTGCGGAGCGACATCATCAGGACGATGCACCAGGCGATGAGCCGGACCGGGTTGGAGCCGGATGTCAGCCGGTTTGCGCTCCATGGCGAGGAGCCCGCCGATCCGGTCCTTGGCAAGCTTGTTCAGCGCGGCCTCGATGACGAACTCAAGGGCTCGGCCTTTGCCATCATCGCCGGCGTCGACGGGCGGACCCACCATCTGCGCTTCTCCGATCTCGAATTCACCAGCGACGCACCGCCGGGCGCGATCGTCGAGGCGCGTGCCTATGACGATGCCAATGGCCGCAGGCGCCTGTCGCTTGCCACGCGCTCCGATCTGTCTGTCCGCCAACAAATCACGGCGAACGGCGCCACATGGCTCGATCGACAGCTCCTCGCGAAGGACCCGCCACTGAGCGGCAGTGGATTCGGTGCCGAAGTACGCGAGGCGATGGACGCGCGCATCGATCATCTGGTCGAGGAGGGCTTGGCGCGCCGACAAGGGCAGCGTGCGGTGTTCGCGCGCGATCTCCTCGCTACGCTACGGCGACGGGAGCTGGACGAGGCAGCTGCCAAGCTATCGGCCGACACTGGGCTTGCTTACCAACCTGTCGCCGAGGGCGAGCACGTCGCCGGCGTCTATCGGCAGCGGGTGACGCTCGCATCGGGCCGCTTGGCCATGATCGACGATGGGCTCGGCTTCCAACTTGTGCCCTGGCGGCCAGCGCTCGAGAAGAATCTCGGTCGCGAGGTGCGGGGCACCATGTCGCCGAGCGGCAATATCGACTGGGACTTCAGCCGGACGCGCGGGCTCGGCTTGTAAATCAAACGCGCCCCCCGCTTGCCTCTGGCTCTCGCCTCTCCACCGCTCAACGTGGCGTGCGCGGCAGTGCGGATGAGTAAGCCCAGCACAAAGCCGATATGACGAGGCTGATGTCAGCAAGCCAGATTGCAGGGCCGATAATCCGTCGCGATGACCGGAAGGGCCATTCACTCTCGTCAGGCGGTTTCGATGTCGGTCTGGGAGAAGTCATCGCCCTTATAGAGAAGCGGCACATGCTCATGACGGGCGCAGGCATAGGCAAAGCAATCGCCAAAATTGAGCGCGGCTGGATGGCGCGACTTGCCGAAGCGATCATACGCCGTGATGGCCATGGCACGCGTTTCGGGTGCAACCGGCACAACCTCGATTGCCATGAGCGTTAGGTAGCGCTCAACGGCATCGGCAGCCTCACCGACGGTCACACCGATTATGCGGGCGACCGCGACGACCGTCTCCCACACGGAGAGCGCCGTGGTGATGCGGCGAGGGTAATTCTGGATGCGCGCCAGGAGCTGGCGAGCGTCGTGCTCATCAGTCAGCATAGCGGTCAAGGCAGAGGCATCGACAAACATCAGCGTTCCTCATAGAGGCTGTCGATGAACGCCTTGCCGGCAGGCCGGGCAGCCGCGGAATCGCCTTTGGCGCGCAAGGCACGGCAGAATGCGACGCCGGTGTCGACCAGCGAAGGCTTGCCGTGCTCCCGTTCGAGCTCGTGCAAAAGAGCCTGGCGGACGACTTCGGTCTTGCTCACCTTGCGGATGGCAACCAGCCGTTCCGCAAGCTTGTCAACTTCGGGATCCTTGACGAAAAGGGCCATGGGATTTCCTCGCGATATATCCGGATATAATGTGGGGCTATCCCATGCGCTTGGCAAGGGGGGCAGCCTTAGGAATCCCGGCCCGTGCCGCACGGCCATCGCTGAAGAACAGTCCGGCGTTGCGACGCTGCAGCTCTGGCTCAAACCTGTAGAGCGACTATGGCGCTCCGATTGCGAAGCACGACTTAGGCGCGATCCTCGATTGCGTCGCGGTTTTGAACAGGTCCAAAGCGACATGATTGGCGCAGCACGATGTGACACCGTGTCGGAAATGGGCGGGCCGGCCTAAAGCACTGGCTCTTCTCTCGTGCCGTGAGCGTGAGCATGAACAACGACCGTTTTCGTGACCGCGACTTCTGGAAGGGGGCAACGGATTCTGAGGCTTCTGCCTTGTCCGCTCGTGATGAAAGGCCATGTATTGCGCGGTGACGGCCGCGGTGCGGGAGGCAGACGTGGCACTGGGATTCCAGACGGACATCAAGCCGATGTTTCGGGAGAGCGACCGCAGTGCGATGCTCTTCGCGTTTGACCTTTGGTCGTATGACGACGTTGCCCTTCACGCCGCCGAGATTCTTGCGCGAATCGAAGACGGGTCGATGCCCTGCGACCTCGCTTGGTCGCTTGAGCAGTCGCTGAAATTCAGGGAATGGATTCACGGCGGGTGTCTCCCCTGATCGCTTGCGTCGCGATCGGCGCTGCAGACGGACCCGCACACCGGTAACGTTGCGCTTGGTAGCCTGAGCTGGCTGCTGAAGCCAAGTGACCGTTGTGCTTGGCGATGGGCACGACGCTGGGCCGTTGGCGAGCAGTATTAGCAGTATTGAAACACGCATCGTTGGAGCGTCCAGAACAGCTGCGCGTTTAGCCCTTCGAGCGCACCCGCATGGTTCGAAGATGGGGTTGAGCATGGACGGTTAGCCATCCGCGCCAATCCGTCCGATCTGCACGCCAGGCCGTCCCTTGCACCCCCGACCGACAATTTCGTGTTGCCGTCGCGGGGTGGCGGGCACGCGAAGTGAAGAAGGTCACGACCTACGGTTCTGCCCGTTGGGCGGAAGAGCGCGAGATCCGGAAAGCCGGTCTCCTCCATCCTCACCATTGCGGTGCAGACGCCGACCAACGCCGATCGGCTGAAGAAGAACCCGCTCGGTGTCTACGTCCAAGCCCTCAACTGGTCAAAGGAACTCGGCTGATGCGTCCTCTCGCCATCTCAACCTTGCTGCTCGCTTCTCTTTCCCTCGGAGCCTGCGCGACCACCTTGAAGCCGCCGGCGATCAGCTATGACAACGCGCCCAAGCGCGCCACGCTGCTGCCTGAGCCGCCCAAGCCCGTGCGGATCGTGCAGCTTCCAAAAGTCCTGCCGCTGCCGGGCCAGCTCAAGCCCATCCCCCGGAAATCAAAACTGCCGCCGGAATCTCCCGACCCACACGTGCGTATCGACAAGGCCAACGGCGCTGCCCGCGTCCAGCCGAAGGGCGCCGACTACCTCAACGCCATCCAGGTCTATCCCTTCGCCGACGGTGCGCTCTATCAGGTCTACGCCACCCCCGGTGAGATCACCGACATTGCCCTGCAGCCGGGCGAGCAGCTCGCCGGATCCGGCCCGGTCGCCGCCGGTGACACGGTGCGCTGGATCATCGGCGACACCGAAAGCGGCACGGGCCCCAACAAGCGAATCCATATCCTGGTGAAGCCCACCCGTCCCGATCTCGACACCAACCTCGTCATCAACACCGACCGGCGGACCTATCATCTCGAGCTGGATTCCGACGCGAAGACCTATATGGCGTCGGTCTCCTGGGCCTACGCCGAAGACCAGCTCATCGCACTGCGCCAGCAGAATGCGGCGGCCGATGCCGCCGCGCCATTGATGAGCGGCGTCGACATCAACGCGCTCAATTTCCGCTACCGCATCGAAGGCGACGGCCCGCCGTGGCGGCCGCTGCGCGCCTTCGATGACGGCCACCAGGTGTTCATCGAGTTCCCGACCGGCATCAGCCAGGGCGAGCTGCCGCCCCTCTGGGTGATCGGCGCCGAGGGCGACGGCCAGCTGGTCAACTATCGCGTCAGGCAGAACTACATGATTATCGATCGCCTGTTTGCTGCGGCAGAGCTCAAGCTCGGCGCCAAGCATCAGCAGGTTGTCCGCATCGTGCGCGCCGACGGGAGGCCTCGGCGGTGACGGACACCCACCGGGAAGAGGAGGGGCCGGCTCAAACTGCCCGTCCGGTCGCCGAGATGCGGCTGCGCCCGGGTCGGCCACCGGTGACGCGGCTGTCGCGGAAGGTCCTGCTCGGCCTCACGCCCGCGGCTGATCAGATTCAAGGGAGCGAATACAGGCCGGGTATCGAATCTCCTGACAGATGGTCCCGGGCAAACGCGCGGAATTGCTTCGGGGGATGTCCGTGACTGTGCCTCGCAGGTGCGGGCCGCAACAGCGTCATCAGTCTCTCCTGTGCGCCGACAACCCCCGGAAGAAATGACAAGCAAGAAACCCTGCTCACGACAACCTGTGCAATTCCACAGCTTGTATCGTTGCCGGGTTCAGTGCGGCAGGCCTCTGCTCGCCACGAGACGTGCAACCGCCTGGGTGATGTTTCGTGCGCCGAGTTTTTCCTTGGCCTTTTCCAAATGGAAAGCAACAGTTCGTTCCGAAATGCCAACGATCTTGCCAATCTCCCAAGTCGACTTTCCCTGGGCGGCCCAGTCGAGGCATTCAATCTGGCGGCGGGACAGGCCGATGTTGTCGAACGACGGCGTCGCGCGCGTCAGCCTGCGCGCGTGAGCATGGAAATTGAAAGCGAGAAGGCGAATAGCCTCCGCGTTCCGACGGATGCTTCGGCAAAACGCAGCACGACGTTCGCTCGTCGCAAAGCTCACTACAGCCGTGAAACCGTCGTGATCGCGTATCGGGACCGTGAAGCCGTACTTGATGCCGAATTGCGCGGCCTCATCGAACAGCTGCTTTTCTGGTCTGGACGCGTTGAGTGGCGCGAAGTTCGGTCCCCATGTGAACGCCTGGGAATGGTTGACGGCGTGACGGATCACCGGATCGATGCGCTCGTAATGGCAGGCAACATACCGCTTGGTCCACGCCACGGGGTAGTTTGTGATGACGCTCGGCGAAGACGTCGGCAACCGAGGGATCGTCACATAGGCGAAATTGGTCAAATCCAACGCATTAGCAACGTACAGCAGGACCCCAGCGAGCGCAGCCTCGCCGTCCGCCTGAAAGAGCATTTCGACAAAGCCCTGGAACAGGTCGTGCATCGCGCGCCCCAACTTGCCGCCGCTGGCAGCCGTAGCGATACACGCAAAGATGGTGAGAATTGGTTCCGCGGAAAGCGAAGTGACGGCCCTCCTCTTCTGGTTAACCAATGCTTTTCGCGCGATGCTCATAGAGTGCATCTGTCCTGGAATTGTCGCGCCTGTCATCGACCGTTAGTAGACTGATTTGTAAAGGATGCCTCTTTCGCGAGAATACCGGATTGGTCTGCAACTCCTTCCCGCATGCATGCTGAATCTTGCACAATCAGGCGTCTCGGCAGTTCCTCCCCCAGAGACTTGTGCGAGCGCAAATCAGCCGATTTGTACCCTGTCGCATCTTTTCGTGCGGTTGCCCCAGCCTCGTCACTTCGATCGCACTGAAGCCGGCGCAATGTCATCGGCATGAACGACATCAAGACAGCCCTTCGGCATTCAAACATACACAGTCGGCACAAGCCCCACGACCGCGAGGCGCAAGTGCCGGGGCAAGCGCATCATCACCATCGAGAACGTCCCCGAGTTCACGTGGCTGGGGCCGGTCGATCCGCGCACCGGCACGCTGATCAAGGCACGCAAGAGCGGATAATTCCGGCAATGCATCGCCACGCTCCGGGACATCGGTTTCGAGATCGAGTGGTGCATCCTCTCGCGCCATGCCGAGGGTGCCTCACGTTCAATCGACGAGCCAACGCCGACCCAGCCCGTCGCGATTTCTCTCCCGGCCGCCGAGGCTTTGCCGAGACCTATCGTGTCGAATTTGAGCTGAAGCTGCCGCTGGCGAGCGCCGAGCAGCCGGGCCGCATCGCTGACGACGCCGGCAACATCGTTGCCGGGATCAACACCCGCGAGTTCAGCGCCGAGGAAGCCGAGCGCCTCGCCCGCTTGATCTGCCGGGGCGTCAACTGGTTTGCGCTCCCGGAGCGGGGCTCACCATGACCGACATCGCGCCGCCCCCGGATCCCGACGAGCTGCTGACCCTCGCCCAGGCTTGCGAACGGCTCTTCCGTGGCGCCATCAAGCCGTCTAGCCTACGCGCCGAGCACAGGCGCGGGCGGCTGGCGATCGAAAGGATCGGCAACAAGGATTTCGTCACCCGCCGCGCGCTGCAGGAGATGCGCAAGAAATGCCGGCTCGAGCCAAACCACCCCGACTCTATTTCCGATCAGGACGACGCGACGCGACCGGCGCCCACCAGGGGACCTGGGTCATCCTCGACCGCGGACGGCATATCGCCACAGGATGCCTTCAGGGCGAAATTGAGGACGCTGGGCGAGCTCTCGCCAACTACATCGCGGCGAAGCACGATCCGCGCCAAGGGCCGCGCCAGCTTGCCGAGATAGCCGTCTCCGACGTCCTTTCGGTTTACGCCGACGCGGCCATTGCCGAGGTCACCGACCGCAAGAAGCTGGTGGCCCGGCTCGGTCGCTTGAATGACTTCTTCGGCCGCATGAGCCTCGCCGAAATCAACGGCGCAAGCTGCCGAGCCTATACCGCAGAACGGGGCAGCCGCGCCGGCGCCCGCCGCGAGCTGGAGGATCTCCGCGCCGCCATCAATTATCATGCGGACGAAGGCCTGCATCGCGAGATCGTCAAGGTGACGCTTCCAATCAAGGCCAAGGCCCGCACCCGCTGGCTGACGCGCTCGGAAGCGGCAGCACTGATCTGGACCTGCTGGCGCTACCGCGAACTGCAGAAGGGACGGCCGACGAAGAAGCAGCCGCTTCGCCATCTCGCCCGCTTCATGTTGATCGCCCTCTACACCGGAACCCGCGCCGGCGCTGTCGCCTCGGCGTCGCCGCGGCCGTTGGCCGGGCGCTCCTGGGTGGATCTCGGCAGCGGCGTCTTCCATCGCCTGGCGATCGGCGCGAGAGCGACCAACAAGCGACAGCCGCCGGTCCGTCTGCCTGGGCGCCTGCTTGCCCATCTGCGCCGCTGGGCCCGGCTTGACCCGGGCATGCAATGGTTTGTGGCGTGGCATGGGAGGCCGGTGAAGAGCGTCAAGACCGGCTTCGCCACCGCGCTGCGCCTGGCCGGCCTTGAGGGCGAGGGCATCAGCCCGCACACCTTCCGCCACACGGCAGCGACCTGGCTGATGCAGCAAGGCGTGTCGACGTTCAAGGCGGCCGGCTTCCTCGGCATGAGCGAGGAGACGCTGCGCCGCGTCTATGGCCATCACCACCCCGACTACCAGGCTGATGAGGCCGACGCGCTCGGCTACGGTCGCTTGCGGCCGCAGGTCATCGCACGGCGGACGCGCGATGGTGAGGCCAGAAACCCGCCTGAAGCGTTGGCCGAAGCGTTGGCCGACGACGGAGAGGCGATGTCAGAAATGGCGGAAAAGCTTGGTGGGCCCGGCAGGACTCGAACCTGCAACCAGATCGTTATGAGCGACCGGCTCTAACCATTGAGCTACAGGCCCGGCTCGATGCTCCGCCGGTATACATGACGGACGGACAACAGCAAGCCATCGGCCGCAATGCGGTCGCTTTTGCCGGCAAGCTTGCGCCCCGAAGTCACCACCCAAGGAGACCTTGAGATGAGATCATGGCTTGCCGCGCTCGCCGCCGCCGGAATGCTGGCACTGGCGCCCTCGTTTGCCCAGGCCGCGGACAACCCGCCGGTGCCCCAGTTGCAGGCCAACGGCAGCGGCGAGGTGATGGTGACACCGGACATCGCCGTGGTCACCATCGGGGTGACCACGCAGGCGCCGGAGGCGAGCGCCGCGCTCAGCGCCAACTCGGCCGACCTGACCAAGGCGATCGCCACCATCCGCGCCGCCGGCATCGCCGACAAGGACATCGCCACCTCCGGCTTTTCCATCGACCCGGTCTACGAGCAGACCGACAAGCGCCCGAGCGACCGGCCGCCGGCGATCGTCGGCTACCGCGTGGACAACCAGGTGCGGGTGACCGTGCGCGACATCGCCAAGTCCGGCGGCCTGCTCGACGCGGTGGTCGCCGCCGGGGCGAACCGGGTGAGCGGCATCGCCTTCGACCTTTCCGACCGCAAACAGGCCGCCAACGACGCCATCCGCGCCGCGGTCGCCGACGCGCGCGCCAAGGCCGCGCTGATGGCCGAGGCGGCGGATCTGCGCCTGGTGCGCATCCTGTCGCTCAACGCCGACGAGACCGGCGGCCGCGGGCCGATCTTGGCCTTCGACATGGCCGCCAAGGCGGCGCCGGTGCCGGTGATGCCGGGCCAGCGCGCGGTCACCGCCAATGCCCAGATCGTGTGGGAGGTGGCACCGAAATAGGGCGGAGCCTGCCGCACAAGCCCTGACAAGACCCCTCTCCCTTCGCGCCTAAGTCGCTTCGCTCCAAAGGCGCGAAGCCCTCTCCCACAAGGGGCGAGGGGGAGCAAGCCGCAAGCCCCCCGTTCCAACAATGACCTCTCCGTATTGGTCCTCTCCCCCCGCAACTCCGATTTATCGGAGTTGCTCCACTATCAATGCCAACATCAGGTAGACCCGATGTTGGGTCGGGGGAGAGACAGAGAGGGGGTAGGGGCACGCGCGCCTCCCCCCCCCCCGAACACACCTCTTCGTTCCCGCGCGCCGAAAGCGCCGGGGTGATGGAGCATTCAAACAACATCCTCATGGCTTGAACCATGAAGGGGTGGCGGGCGCTCGATGAGTGCCTCGTCGGGTAGTCCGTTTGTGGCGCTCAGCCGAGCGCCCGCCGCGGCGTCCTGAAACACGCCCGACCCGGTTTATTCGGGCGCACCGCCGAGGCGGCGCGCCTTGAGGTCACTTACGCCACACGCTCCGGCGCGAAGCCTGAGGCATGGCGGGACGGCCGGTCGTAGTGCCGACGGTCCTGGTCGGGGCGTCCCGAGTGCCGAGATGCGGTCTCGACGCGCGGGCGCCGCTCCCCGCCCCACGCACAGAACGCCTCATGAGCGCGCCCCTTCGCGGGCGGGGATGACATCAATATGAGGGAGGTCCGGGAGAGGGGGACAGATTTCTTTTTCGGGGCGCCGTGGCAGGGTGGATCAGCGCCAGAGACGCGGTGCCCGCCGATCAAGGCATGGATCCGATGGCGGGTTATGGCGCTGACGCGCCTAACCCACCCTACGGGCAATGCGCTGACGCGCCCGAGGCGCGAAGCAGCGGGGCGGCGAGGGTCAGACCGATTCCTTGTCGAAATCCTCCAGCGTCACCGCCGGCATGGTGGTGAAGGCGATCCGGGTCAATTTGGTCAGCGCCGCGGACACCGCCATCGCGCGCGCGTTATCCGGCAGCTCGACGATCAGCACGACATCCATGCCGCCCTGCACCGCATAGCCGACGATCAGCTCGCCGCCGTGCTCCTTGAGCAGCACCTTGGTGTCTTCCGTGCGCTTGGGGCTGATGCCCTTGATCGCATCGGCCGAATATTTTCCGAACATCAGGAACGTAGCCACAACGACGTCTCCTTCTTTCAGGAGTTCCTCTCAGATGATTCGATTATAGCGCGCCCGGCACCGGGAGGTCGATGATGCCCCCTCGCCGCTTGTTTGCTTCCCTGTCGCGGCTTTGCTTGATCCCTGTCGGGCCCTTGGCCCTCCACGGTCACTTGGGCGCTCCTCGCCTCTTGTTATCCCCCACCCACCGCGCTGACGCGCGGTCCCCCCTCCCCGCGCTGACGCGGTGGAGGGAGGGCGTACGCCGCGGGCACTGCGCCCAACCTCCCCCTTTGCGGGGAGGTCGAAATTCGCGAAGCGGCAGCGAAGCGAATTTCGGGTGGGGGTTCTTTTACTTCCCGGTCGCGCGTTCCGCGCTCCTCGCCTCTTGTTTGCTTCCCGGTTGCACGTCCCGCGCTCCTCGCCTCTTGTTACCCGAGCAGCGGGGCGGTGACGTCGGGCATCTCGAAGACGCAGAGCGCGTTCGGCCCGTGGCAATGGCGCGCGCGGCGGCAGAGCGCCTTGCTGCAGCCGAGCCACAGGCAGAGATGCTCGGCCCGCGCCCGCCGCGCGGCGAGCAGGCGATCGACCGGCTCCGGCAGGGGCAGATCGAGCGGCGGGCAA
The DNA here is from genome assembly GCA_963750065.1 of uncultured Alphaproteobacteria bacterium. Lineage (GTDB taxonomy): Bacteria > Pseudomonadota > Alphaproteobacteria > Rhizobiales > Kaistiaceae > CAVSRC01. Next base: position 56,262 of record CAVVPK010000015.1, on the reverse strand, counting down.
TCGAGCTTCGCCACGAAAGGCACCGCCTCCGGCTTCGGCTTCGGCGGCGGCACGCGGCGGACTTCGGGCAGGTCGTCAGGGTTCATGATCGCTTCCTCGTTTGCCGCTCTCGGGCGGCGAAACGGGAAGGATCGCATGGGGGCAAGGGGGTGGGGATAAGGTTAGCCAAGTGCAATCGCCCCTATGTTCACCCACAAAGAAGCTCGCCACGCGACGGCAGCGTGAAGATTTCACCAGGGATGGGTGCCCGTAACTGCCTGGACTTCGTTACGAAGTCTCTGATCGATCTTTTCCGCCAGCGTCTTGAGGACAGAAAGATAGCTTGTCAGCGTGACTTTTCTGACGTTCCGTTTTGCACCGTGAACTATCTCGTTTCTTAGCTTATTAAACGCCGCCAACTTAGCCCGAACTTGTCTGTTATTCATATGCTGCCACGAGACGCCTAAAAAAATGTCGGGATACCCAATCGATTTGAACAAGCGCGTTACATTTTCCTCATTCGGATTGGCTCGTCTATTCGCCGATTAATTACCGACTGAACGTCCTTGACCTTATCCTCGAGCGTTGCTCGGGCAACTTCTTCATACACATCCACAAAGTATCCCTGGAGGTGCCCCGAAAGCAGGGCGATTCCAGCGCTGTTCAATGCTTGGACTTCGCGAGGGCGGCCAGGACCTGGCGTAGAAACCAAGTGCTGGACAACTTGGGCAACGTTCTGAAGCGTCTGGCCGCCAGCGTTCAACGCTGCCTCCGCGCTGTTTAGACGGGTGAGGGCCCCGTGGGCATCCAATAACTGCTGGATATCACTCAAGCGATCATGGAAATCCTGAAAAGCCTGCGAGGGCATAGTCAGGCTGCCGCTATCGAGCCGCGAAGCCCCCGAAGGGCCTCAAGTATCTTCATGCCAGCGTCGAATTCGATGGAGGCTCCTCGGTATCGCGTCTCATACAGCCCCTGAAGATTGGAGGGCAACTTTACGCCGTCCTCCACAACCAAGATAAATCTACCTTTGTAGAGCGCCATGGCGGCACCGATTTCTATCAGCACATTCGGGTTGGTTTGCGGGTACTCCGTGCCGTCGTCATCTTTCAGAACGCCCTCTGCCCCGACGTGAATCACCGCGGCGCCGCACAACCGCATGTCGTCCATGACTTTGTCTGGCACTGGCTTGGCGCCCGTCTCTCTTTGAACAGAGACAACGGGTTCGAACCCGCCGAGAATGACTACCTTCTTGATCTGCTCCAGAATCTGGCTGTTCTTGCCGTGCGATATGAACACTCGATTATTCGCAATGATGTCGCGCTCGGCCTTTGATTCGAGCAGGTTGGAAGTTCGCACCGGTTCTTGGACCCGCTGCGCGGCCAACTCGTCATCAGATCTTCCGGTGCGTCCATCACCAATACTTTGGTTCGGAACAGCGACCTCATCAATCGCCACAAACGGGCCCGTCTTTGTGTCTTGGATGAAGCCTACGAGCCTGCCATTCTCCTTGAGAAGCTCGACCAGAGGACCCACACGTTCCTTTGGAAGCCCCATGTCGGCCAGCACGTTGCCCGCAATATCATCCCGAGGGAATTTGGCACGATTGTATCGGCGATAGAACTCACCAGGAATTCTCGGTTTTAACGCAGCTTCTTGAAGTCCTTGCGCATCAATTCCTTCTTGCACCGGAGCGACGATCTTTCTCCCCAGTTCCGTCAGGCCTATTGACGTCGCGTTGTAGCCACCTTCTGTGAGCCCATACGCGATTGAAGCACCACACAGATTGCGCCAACCACCGCTTGTGGGACTGAGATTAAGCGCCCGCGCGATGTTATGTGGTGCCGCACCCTTACCCGCGAAGTTATCCCATATCGCCTGTGCAATCTTGAGCGATTGCTCCAAGCCGACATTCGGAATGTCAGCTTGGCTAATCTTCGCTCGCTTCTCTCCGCCTTCACGCGCCGCCTTTGCCACCATAATTCTCCGTTAGTTGGCTAGACTGCCTAAGATAGCACTGAACGCGAGATCAGATCAAGAACGTTACGACCAATGGCGCCGTAATCATGTGGAAAATATCCGAACCTGTTGATTTAACAGGGTCGTCTATACCGTGGATTACGGATCAAATTGATTGCAAGTTCATCTTGTGGTAGTTACGAGCAATTCCGCCTTGCTAAGGCGCTTCAAGCGGTAGGATCGGCCCATGTCCGTTGAGAAAATCAACCTCCGAAAGCTGCTGCAGTTGTTTTACGCCGATCCCCGTCAACAGCGAGCGTTGCTCCTAGCGGATATTCGCAACGATCGAAGGAAGGAATCTGAGGACCGCGATAACGGCGGCGATTTTTACGGGCCGTTCTGGGCAGATGCCAAATCCCACGCATCAGGTGCAAGCAACATCCGCCAGACTACGGCCTCGCGCATTGCCGCCAACAAAGGACGCAAGCGCCTCTATCCCGTGCTGATGGAATCATTTCTGGCGATGTGGGCCGAAAAGATGCGGTGGCACAACGAGCCCTTCGAGTTCGTTCCTGAGAGCGTCAAGGCTCATCTGCCAATTCCCGAACTCGGCGCAATCGTGAAGATCGAGAATACTGCTGGCGTGAGGATCTGGGATGGATCGTACCGCGTCATCTATCCTTACTTCAGCGAAAGACCTGCCCTGCCGGAGGAAGGGGCACGACTGGGATTCTGGGCCTTGAAGGCCGCTCTTCCTGACTATCGTTTGGACGACTTCCGCATTATCGATTTCCATCGACGGGCATACTTCCGCCCTGCAGAAGTCGGCATGACCGGTGACGAAGAGAAGCTCCTCTTGCAGAAATATCGAGCTCTTCTTCGGGAGTGGCGCAAGCTACGCGATCGATGATGCAGGCTCAAAGACGTGGATGGCCGGGACATGCCCGGCCATGACTAAGTCTGCGTAGCACGCACGTTCGGCGCGCCCCCTCGCCCTATCAGAAGAAGTAGCGCCTGCCGTATCCGTGCCCTCTCCCCTTGCGGGAGAGGGACAGGGTGAGGGGTAATGGCAAGGCCGTGCCCGCACCCCTCACCCGCGCCTTCGGCGCGACCTCTCCCACAAGTGGAGAGGTTACCCCCACCCGAAATGCCTTCGGCATTTCGACCTCCCCGCAAGGGGGAGGTTGGGAGCAAGTGGCGATCCTTCGAGGCCGGCGCTTTCGCGCCGGCATCCCCCGGTCAAGCCGGGGGACAGGCTCTCAGGATGAGGGCGGAGTTTGTTGTCGGGACGAAGTGGTGGGTTACGCCTTCGGCTAACCCACCCTACGATCAATTGTCGAGGAACGAGCGCAGCTTCCGCGACCGCGACGGATGCTTCAGCTTGCGCAGCGCCTTGGCCTCGATCTGGCGGATGCGCTCTCTGGTAACGCTGAACTGCTGGCCGACCTCTTCCAATGTGTGGTCGGTGTTCATGCCAATGCCGAAGCGCATCCTGAGCACGCGCTCCTCGCGCGGGGTGAGCGAGGCCAGAACCCGCGTCGTCGTCTCGCGCAGGTTGGACTGGATGGCCGCGTCGATCGGCAGGATGGCGTTCTTGTCCTCGATGAAATCGCCGAGGTGGGAATCCTCCTCGTCGCCGATCGGCGTCTCCAGGCTGATCGGCTCCTTGGCGATCTTCAAGACCTTCCGCACCTTCTCGAGCGGCATCGCCAGCTTCTCGGCCAGCTCCTCCGGGGTCGGCTCGCGGCCGATCTCGTGCAGCATCTGGCGCGAGGTCCTGACGATCTTGTTGATCGTCTCGATCATGTGCACCGGGATGCGGATGGTGCGCGCCTGATCGGCGATCGAGCGGGTGATCGCCTGGCGGATCCACCAGGTGGCGTAGGTGGAGAACTTGTAGCCGCGGCGGTACTCGAACTTGTCGACCGCCTTCATCAGCCCGATGTTGCCCTCCTGGATGAGATCGAGGAACTGCAGGCCGCGGTTGGTGTATTTCTTGGCGATCGAGATGACCAGGCGCAGGTTCGCCTCGACCATCTCCTTCTTGGCCTGGCGCGCCTCGCGCTCGCCCTTCTGCACCATGTGGACGATGCGCCGGTATTCGGTGATCTCCAGGCCGGTCTCGGTGGCCAGGCCCTGGATCTCCTTGCGCAGCTCCTTGATGCGGTCCTTCTCCTTGGCGACGAACTCCTTCCAGCCCTTGGCCGACAGGTTGGAGATGCGGCGGATCCAGTTGGGATCGAGCTCGGCGCCCTGATACTCCTTGAGGAACTCCTCGCGCTTGACCTTGTGCGCCTCGGCCAGACGCAGCAGGCGGCCCTCGTAGCCCATCAGGCGCTTGTTGATGTCGTAGAGCTGCTCGACCAGCGAATCGATGCGGTGCTGGTTGAGCGACAGCGATTTCACCGCCGTCACCAGCTCGTCGGTCAGCTTCTTGTAGCGGCGCTCCTGGGAGGGCGAGAGGGTGGCGTTCTTGAGCTTGTTCTCGACGTCCTGGTCCTGCAGGCGACGCAGCTTCTTGTAGAGATCGGCGACCTGCTCGAAGGTTTCGACCACCGCCGGCTTGAGCTCGGCCTCCATGGCGGCGAGCGAAATCGCGTTCTCGAAATCGTCGTCGTCCTCTTCCTCCTGGGCAAGACGGGCGCGCTCGCGGGCGACCTCGTCCTCCTCGTCGTCGCCGGGAGCAAGCGGCGGGGCGGACGGCTTGGCGCCGTTGCCGTTGACCTTGGGGGCCTGGCCGGGCTGCGGGATGGGCGTCGGGCGGCCGTCGGGACCGGGCGGCCCGTGCACCTGGATGGGCGCGTTCTTGGCGTCGGGGCCGGCATAGGTGGCCTCGAGGTCGATGATGTCGCGCAAGAGGATCTTGCCGGCGTCCAGCTCGTCCTTCCAGATGATGATCGCCTGGAAGGTGAGCGGCGATTCGCACAGGCCCGCGATCATGGTCTCGCGGCCGGCCTCGATGCGCTTGGCGATGGCGATCTCGCCCTCGCGCGACAAGAGCTCGACCGAGCCCATTTCGCGCAGATACATCCGCACCGGATCGTCGGTGCGGTCGGTCGGCTCCTTGGCCGCCGGCTTGGCGACCGCGGTTGCCGGGCGCTCGGCGACTTCGCCGCCTTCGCTCTCTTCTTCCTCGTTGCTGCTGTCGTCGGCCTCCTCCGCCTCGTCGGTCTCGATCACGTTGATGCCCATCTCGTTGAGCATCGACATGATGTCCTCGATCTGTTCCGGCGCGGTGGTGTCGGAGGGGAGAACCTGGTTCAGTTCCTCGATGGTGACGTAGCCGCGTTTCTTCGCGGTCTTGATCATCTTCTTGACGCCGGCATCGGAAAGATCGAGCAGCGGCCCGTCAGGGGCCTCCGTCTGGGCTTCCGTCGCCTCGTCGTTTTCCTGGACCTTGGTCGCCATGCACTTCTCCGCCGGGGCGTGAAGGCCGGCATTGAAGCCGGCGCACGCCGAAAACCCCGATAAACCCTTCCCAAATACGCCTGGCCGGCACCCCACCGGCCGGCCCCGCTTCTCCGCGGAGCCTAATCACCCCGTCTTAAGCCACGCTTAACCCTAACCGGCAAGCACCGGCGGCCAAGCGTGAAAGTCTAGAAGACCCGCGCCTGTCTGCCGGAGGATGCGCCGAATCCCTCGATCAAAGCCTCGGTCCCCTCGCTGTTTGCCAGCTGGTTCTGGATATCGACCAGACGCGCCAAATTTGCGTCGCTGGGCTCGTTCGCCAGCGCCGCCTCGGCTTCCCTGAGTTCCCTATGTAACGTTCGCTTGCGCCGGTGCAAGGTCAAAGCCTGCAGCCAGCCCTCCTCGGCGTCGCGGTCGTCGGCCGCCGGCCCCGCCGGCCAGTAGCCCATGGCGGAAACCTGCGCCGAAAGCCGCCCGGCGAGCGCCGCCAGATCGCGGGATTCCAGGGCTTTTGCCAGCTCCACGGCATCTTCCGCCTCGCCATGGGCGACGATCTCCAGCACCGCGGCGCGCAGGTGATCGAGGTCGCCATGGCCGAATTCGAGATGGGCGAAATCGTCCAGGTGGCGGGCGAGCAGCGCCGGATGGTTGACCATGGTCATGACCAGAACCGCCTCGCGGAGCGGCGGCACGGCGCGGCCGGAGAGCATCTGGCTGCGGCGCAGGCGGTCCGAGACGGGAATCGGCCGGTGGGCAGCACCCGGCTGCTGCGCGGACCGGCGCCGATAGGGGCGGTCGCGGTCGCGGCGCTCCCCGCGCCACGAGCGTTCCGGCTCCGCCGCCGGGAAAAAGGCTGCCACCCGCTCGGCAAAGGCCTGGGAATAGTGCCGGCGCACGCTCTCGTCGCCGATCGTCCGCGCGATCTCACCGAGGCGCGCCTCAAGCGCGGCGCGGCGCTCGGGCGTATCGAAGACGCCGGAATCGGTTTCGCGGCTCCATACCAGATCGACCAGCGGGCGGGCGGCGGCGAGAATCGCGCCCATGGCCTCGGCGCCGGAGGCGCGGATGAGGTCGTCCGGGTCTTGGCCCCCCGGCAGCAGGGCGAAGCGCAGGCTCCTCCCCGGCTTCAACTGCGGCAGTGCGAGATCGGCGGCACGGTAAGCGGCGCGCAGGCCCGCCTTGTCGCCGTCGAAACAGAGGGTGGGCTCGTCGGCCAGGCGCCAGAGGATATCGAGCTGGCGGTCGGTGAGCGCGGTACCGAGCGGCGCCACGGTGTTGGCGAAGCCCGCCGCCACCATGCGGATGACATCGACATAGCCCTCGACCACCACCACGGCGCCGGCGTCGCGGGCGGCGTGGCGGGCATTGGCGCCGTTATAGAGCAGCATGCCCTTATGGAAGAGCTCGGTCTCCGGCGAGTTGAGGTACTTCGCCGGCACGTCCGCGCTCAGCGCCCGACCGCCGAAGGCGACGATGCGGCCGCGGAAATCGGTGATCGGGAAGATGACGCGCTCGCGGAAGCGGTCGAAGGAGACCGGGATATCGGGACCGGAGACGAGCAGGCCGGCGGCGATCATCTGCTCCTGGGTGATGCCCTTGCCCGAGAGATGCTCCTTCAGCGCCGAACGGTCGGCCGGCGCATAGCCGAGACGGAACCGGCGCTGGAGATCGGGGCCGATGTCACGCCCGGTGAGATAGCCGCGCGCCGCCGCACCCGTGCGCGCGTTGAGCGCAGCCTCGAAGAACTGGGTGGCAAGCTCCAGAACGTCATGGAGGGTGGCGCGCTCCTTCTCGCGCTCTTCGGCCTCAGCGTCGCGCGCCGGCATGGGCACGCCCGCCTCGCCGGCCAGCCGCTCGACCGCCTCGGGGAAGGAGAGCCCCTCGGTCTCCATGACGAAGGTGAAGATGTCGCCGTTCTTTTGCCGCCGAGAAATCGAACCACTTGCCCTTGACGTCATTGACGAAGAAGGAGGCGGTCTTCTCGGCATTGAAGGGCGACAGGCCGGCGAACTCCCTGCCCTGCTTCCTGAGCTTCACCTTGCGCCCGACGACAGCCGACGCCGGCAGGCGCGCGCGGATCTCGTCGAGGAAGGAGTCGGGAAAGCGCATGGGGTGATTCGCTCTTGGGCGATGCTGCCTGAGCTTAGCCCATGGCGGAATGAGGGCGGCGGTTCATGCATGCCCGGCGGGGGCAAGGGCGTGGATGGGAGGGGTTTGTCCTAGTTATCCACAGGGGACAATAACGAGCCTCAGATCGGAAGTGGTTGCACAAAGAAGCGAAATCGCCTAGAACAAATAGTGAACGATCTGATGGGTGGCAATCGATGGATGCTGACGATGGATTACCTCTCGATGAGGTTGGAATCTGGGCGAAGGACAAGCACGAACGTCTTCGAAAATATGTCGACATATCGCGAGCGGTACGCAGGAAATTCACCAGCGGGTCGGGCGGCGCAACTTACGTTGATCTGTTTTGCGGTCGAGGCCGTGCAGTTATTCGGGACACAGATGAGCAAATAGACGGTAGCCCGCTGGTTGCTTTCAAAACCGCGACCGCAGGAGGTGTGCCTTTTTCTGAGATTCATATTGCGGATGAAACTGAAGAAATATGTCGCTGTGCTGAGCGTCGTCTTGTCCTCGCCGGCGCAGCTCCCAAGATCGAGATCGGGCGGGCCCAGGACACCGCATCGCGTGTGGCGGCGAAGCTGCGGCCCCAAGGCCTGCACTTGGTGTTTCTTGACCCGTTCAGCCTCGACGATTTGGCAATCGAAGTGATCGAGCCATTCCGCCAATTTAGGTCCGTCGACCTCCTGATACATTTTAGTGCCCAGGACCTGCAACGAAACCTCGATGCCTATGCGCAGCTGGAGCAAAGCCCATTGGATCGGGTGGCCCCGGGCTGGCGCCAAGCAGTCAACCTCCAACAGTCAAAATCATCCACGCGGGCGGCTTTTGTCGCCTATTGGGTATCGTTGATGCAGCGGTTGGGCCTCCCGCCTGCGGAACACGCGGAACTCGTCGCCGGAACGAAAAATCAACGTCTTTATTGGTTAGTGTTTGCCAGTCGGCATCCACTTGCTCACAAGTTCTGGGATGGGATCAGAAACATCTCTGGGCAATCGGAGCTTCCCTTGTGATGGTGCCTACGGAGTATTGGCATGGCACTGAGCGACATCGAATGGACCGAAGCGACGTGGAATCCGGTCGCCGGCTGCACCATGGTGTCGCCCGGCTGCACCAATTGCTACGCCCAAAGAATGGCGGCGCGCCTGCAAGCGATGGGTATGCCGAAATACGCCGGCACCACACGGAAGTCGGGCAAGCGTCGTGTCTGGACCGGTCGGGTAAACATCGACGAAAAGGCAATGCTTGCCCCGCTCGCTTGGAAGAAGCCGCTGCGCATCTTTGTCAACTCGATGTCGGACCTCTTTCAGGAGGCAATCGAGCCCACCTTCGTTCGACGAGTCTGGCACCTCATGGAACAGGCCCACTGGCATTCGTTCCAGATTCTGACGAAGCGGCCAGACCTGATGCTTGATGTGCTCTCTCAGCCCGGCTTCCCGGTTCTCAACAACGTCTGGCTTGGCGCGTCCGTCGAAAGCGAGGCATTTCTGGATCGCCTCGACCTTCTGCGCCGCGTGCCCGCGCACATCAGGTTTGTCTCTTTCGAACCGCTTCTAGGACCGATCAGGAATCCCGACCTACACGGAATCCATTGGGCGATCGTCGGTGGCGAGTCCGGACCGCGGGCGCGCCCCATGGATGAACGCTGGGTAGAGGAACTGCACGACGCGTGCACCCGCCACCAGGTCGCGTTCTTCTTCAAACAGTGGGGCGGCCGCAGAAAGAAGACGACGGGACGCCTGCTCAAAGGACGCACTTGGGACGGCTACCCCAATACCTCTGCGGAGGCGTCAGTATGAGGGTGAAGGTTCCGGGCAAAGCCTCCGCGGTGCATGACAAGCCTGCGGAAGCCGTGCCCATCACCTCTCTCTGTCTCTCCCCCGACCCAACATCGGGTCCACCCGATGTTGGGCACAGAATGAAGCAACTCCGACAAATCGGAGTTGCGGGGGGAGAGGACTTGCAAACGTCACTCTGACCTGTCTTCGCCGAGGCAGTTTTTGCCAAATAATGCCGTGCGAAGTTTTTCGGCTTCATCGGATTGCAGAAGCCTGATGCCGGCTTTCTCGATGGCTTCCTTCTGATCTTCGCCCATGGACGAGGATCGCCTGAAGACATCAAGAATTTCATGACACGCATCGTCACCAGCGATCCGGTTGATATTCACCGTGCCACACCCCGTACAGGAATGGACCAGCATGATATCGCCGCCGCGCTCCTTGCCATATTTGTCGAGGCCGTTGTGTTTGCAGGTCAAACCAACCGGCTCCATGCGCGCATGGCACGTGGAGGCGCGATTGCCGGGTTTGGTATCAACATGCAACGAATGCAGGCAATAAGGGCAGTGATTGCGGTAGGCCGTGCCCATGGCAGATGTCAGGAAAACCATCTGCTTGCAGTTGACGCATCGGAATTCCCTGTCGACTGCCTGCCATCTGCTGCTTTTGCTCTTCCTTTTATTTCTGTTGCAGGTTCGACCCGCGCGGAAGGATTTCCGCCCGAAGGTCCCTTCGTCGTAAAACATAAGTTCTCGCCATTCATCTGAAGGAGATGATCAGGCAGAACAAAATCTCAGATTGTCAGTGGTGGAGATTTTGCTGCCAGCCAGGTCGACCGGGCTGACAGCGGCGTGTTTTATGAGCGGCTGATCAACGCACAGGACGACCGTTCCGCAAGGGCTGACCTAAAAGCCGATGCGGCGCTGGGCGCGGACACAATGATCTTATGGCTCAACAAAAAACGCCCTCACCTTCCGATGTAATCGGCGTTTTCATAGCGTCAGGACGGGGAAGACGCAAGCTTTCCGCGGGCCTTGCACATGGGTTGCGCCAGCACCTGCCGCTGATCGTCTCCGGTATCCGCGTGTGGCGCGCAAGGACCCGCTCCCATGTCGAGCAGCGCAAGACGAAGCGGGCATAGCCCTGCCCTCCTCCGTGACGGGAAGAGGAGCGCGCGCAGCAACGCTAGGCTTTCGTTCACCGTGCGCGCGCAATCCTTCCATCCGTGCGGCGGGTTCCGCCTAGGATGGCGGCGACGCGGCGGACGGCGACGCGAGGAGGATCGTGATGATCCGGCATCCCTGCCCGGAAGACATGTCCGCTTGGCCGTTTGCGCCGGGCGGTTGCGGCGGCCGGCCTGGCGGTCGCGCTGTCGTCGGCTTTCGGCGGCCCTGCGCAAGCGAGCGACCCGGCCGACGCATACGCGAAGATCGTCAACGCCTATCTCGCCGACCGCGGCGCGGCCGAGCACATCAGCGGCGTCTCCGCCTATATCAGCTTCGGCGATCCCGGCCCGGGCATCGAGGTTTTCGCCGGCGACACGGCGCTGACCGGCGGCGTGCCGGTTTCGGGCGATACCCTGTTCCAGATCGGCAGCAACACCAAGGGCTTCACCGGCGCACTGATCCTGGCGCTTGAAGCCGAGGGCAAGCTGACCATCGACCAGACGGTCGGCGACTGGCTGCCGCTCTATCCGGCCTGGAAGGACGTCACCATCCGCCGGCTCCTGCACATGACCAGCGGCATTCCGACCTATACCGAGAGCCTCGCCCTCAGCCGGCTGTGGGTGACCGACCCCGGCCGCCACTACACGCTGCAAGACCTGATCGACTACGCCTATCCGTCGGCGACCGTGAACCTGCCGCCGAACAGCGGCTGGTTCTATTCCAACACCAACTACATCCTCGCCGGCATGATCGCCGAGAAGGCCGCCGCCATGCCCTACAAGCAGGCGCTGGAAGAGAAGCTGTTCCGGCCGGCGCGGCTCCGCGACACCCATTACGAGCCGATGGTCTATCCCGACGGCATCCTCGCCCGGACGGCGAGCGGCTACTTCTTCAACCCGGATTGCGGGCTCTACGAGCCGGACTGCAAGCAATCGACGCTGTCGCCGCTGATGGGCAAGGACATGCGCACCGACGACCTGAGCTGGGCGGGACCGGCCGGCGGCATCATCGCGCCGCCAAGGGAGCTTGCCCGCTGGATCCGCGCCGTGTTCGCCGGCAAGGTGCTGCCGCCGAAGCAGCTGGCGGAATTCCTGTCGCTGGTCTCGACCAAAACCGGCGAACCGATCGCCGAGGTGACCGCCGACGACAATCGCGGCTTCAGCCTCGGGCTGGTGCGCATCCTGCCGCCGGGCGGCGAGCAGCCGCTGTGGTTCTACGAGGGCGAGACGCTCGGCTACCGCACGGCGTTCCTCTTCTCGCCGAAGGCCGACGTGCTGGTGGCGGCGGCGGCCAACAGCCAGCCAGCCGGCGCTGAGGACAAGCTCGTACCGATGATGCTGAAGCTGTTCGCTCTGGCGACGAAGGACTGAGAGCGGGATCGGGCTGCGCAAAGCACGGCTTCGAACCCGCAATGGCGGCCGACTTACGGCGGCGGGTCGATCATCCGCTTGGTCGCATGGAACACGCCGTAGCGGTCGTGCTCGAAGTGAAAGATCTTGGCGACGGTGATCGCCTCGCGCTTCCAGCCGGCGCGATGATAGAGCGCCACCGCGATCAGCGTGCCGGCGAGCGGCCCCAGCCAATAGACCCACCAGCCGTTCCAGGCACCCGAGACCAGCGCCGGCCCGAAGCTGCGCGCCGGATTGGTGCTGGTGCCCGAGATCGGCGCCTCGAGCCAGACCATGACGGCATAGAGCGGGGGAAAGAGCGCCGGCGTGAAGCGCTTGAGCCGGTTATGGCGCAGGAACACGAACAGACCGAAGATCAGCGCGAAGCTGGTCACCGTCTCGCCGATGAGCGCCCAGAACGCGCCATAGGCCGCTCCGGGCTCGGTCGCACCGAAGGCGACGCTGCGGCCCATCGCGCCCCAGGCGATGAGCGGCAGCGAACCGACCGCCGCGCCCACCATCTGCGCCGCGACATAGCCGAGCGCATGGCGGGCCTTGAGCTTGCCCATCAGCCAGAACGCCAGCGTGACCACCGGATTGATGTGGGCGCCGCTCTCCTTGCCGAGCGGCGACAGCGCGATCATCGCGCCGGTCGTGCCGAACAGAAAGCCGGTGACGAGCCGCCGCACCGCGGGGTCGGGCAGCAGCCGGATCATCGGACTGCCGGTACCGAAATCGAAGATGACGACCGACAGCCCGACCGCAAGCAGAGCCGCCGTGCCGGCGGCCTCCGCCGCAAACAGCTTCCAGGGAACTTTTTGGTCTTGCCCGGTCATCGCCAGCGCGCATCCTCAGAATTGGACACGGCCGAAACTGGGCTCCGCACGGCTCTCTGCAAGGGGAAGATGGGAGCCCGCGGCAGGTCATGCGCACTTTCGCGGCATGCCCCCCATAAAATCAGCACAAAGTGCTATTATATACTGTGCAAGGCGATTCACGTGGCTTGGCCGGGGAGGCTCATGCGATGCCACGATTTCGCGTAACGTTCCGAAAGACCGTCTACGACGCTACCGGGCACGCCCACGACATCTGCCAGAGGATCGTCGAGGTGGAAGCGCGCGACTGCAGTTCGGCGCAGGACGCCGCCATCGCGTGCTTCTGCAATCGCGAACGGATCACGCACTGGCTCAACCATGCCGACGGCATGGAGATCGCGCAGGCTGAGCAATCGCCTGCCGATCGCGCCATGGGTGATGGCAGAGCGCGGCGCGCGGCCTGACAGGCCGGTAGGCGTCCGGCGGACTTCGAATGCTGCGAACGGTGGAAGCCTGGTTTCAGCCACGGCGCGTTTGCCCCGCCGTGGCCACGACGGGGCTCAACGCAGTTCCTGCAGGGGCCGACACCCGTGCCCTTCGTTTGTTTCAACTCCGGGGAAAGGGACCGGTCGCTGCTGGCTCCTCTTGTAGCGCAAAATCCTCAAGGCGGCGTAAGCCGCGATGGTTGCCAATTCCTGTGCGTGGGCGTTGCATTTTTCAGGGCGCGTTTCACGAAACCGGGCTCCCCCGAGCCGACGCTCGGCGGTCCGTCGCCAGCAGCCGGTCCGCCTGATGGTGAAGCCTCGCGCGGCACCGCCGGTCCTGGCTCTATCCGCCTAGAAATAATGAACAATTTGTAATTGGCGCCGACAGCGTGCTGTCAACATGCGCCTGCCAGGATGCGGGCGAAATCGTTATCCGGTGAGTACCCTGACCATGAAGAAAACGCTTCTCGTCCTCGCGCTGGCCGCTGCCGGCGTCTATTTCTGGAGCCAGTCGGGGCGCCAAGCCGCCCTGCCTTTCTCCTCCGCGAGCCTCGCGCCCAACGTCGGCACCAGGACCTATGCCAACGGCACGTACACAGGCCCCGTGACCAACGCCTATTACGGCGCCATGCAGATCCAGGCGATCGTCAGCGGCGGCAAGCTCAGCGCCATCCGGGTGCTGCAATATCCGGACACCCACGGTGCCTCGATCTCCATCAACAGCCAGGCACTGCCGATGCTGCGCAACGAGGTGATCGCGGCACAGAGCGCCAATGTCGACATCATCTCCGGCGCAACGCTGTCCAGCGATGCCTTTATCCGCTCGCTGAACGGCGCGCTGAGCAAGGCAGGCTGAGTCGCCGGTAGCCCGGATGAAGCGCAGCGTAATCCGGGTGAAGGACCCTGCATTCCGCTTCGCTGCCTGCGGGCCACGGCTCCGGATCTGAAGCTCCTCTAGCGCAGGCCGCCGGTGCCGGTCCCGGTCGGCGCCACGTTGGGAATGTCGGCCGGCGGGATCAGGCGGTTGCCCAGCGACGGCCCGACATCGGCCGGCGGCACCGGCGTGTTCGCAACCGTATTGGCATCGGGCAGTTGCGGCAGCGCGTTCGGGTCGCTGATCGCGGTCGGCTGGGCCGGACCGATCGGCGTCGGGGCTGCCGCCGCAGCGGGCGCAGCGCCGGGCTGACCCGATGCATCCGCGGTCGCCGCGTCGCGCTGGAGAAGGCGCTCGATTTTGGCCATGAGGTCGTCGGAATTGTTGGCCGGCTTGCTGTCCGCGGGCTTGGCCGCCTTGGCCGGCGGAGGTCCGGCGTTTGCCGTCGCCCTGGTCTCGGCCGCCTTGGCGGGCGCGGCCGGCGTCGCTGTCGCCGGCACCGGCGCGACCAGTGCCGGCTGGGCACCGCCGGCGGGCTGAACTACGTCACCGTCCATGGGCACACCGTTCGACCCGGAAGCCGCAGTCGCAGGCGGCTGCGCGGCGGGAAGAGGCACTGTCGTATCGCCGACCGGCGGGGCAGATTCCGGAGCCGGTGCCAGGGCAGCGGCCGGCGCGTTGCCCTCGACCGGTATCGAGCGGGCCGCATCGTCGGCAGGCAGTGTCCCGCGGGTCGCCGCGGCGCCTTCGGGCGCGACGGCGGACGCCGATGACGGCGCCTCGACGCGCGTGGCGATGCCATAGGCATAGGCGAGGATCACCATGCCGGCGGCGAGCGCAACGGCGCCGACCAGCACCGCACCGCGCGCCCCACGGCGGCGGCCGCGCCCGCGGCGCGGCGCCTCCAGATCGTCGGCGGCCGCACCGAAACCATCGCGCGCGGCGCGTTCGGGATCGTAGGCGCGCAGGTCGGTGTCGCGATACGGCACCTCGCGCGCCTCGAGATAGGGCTCCTGGCGGTCGGACGGTCCTTGCCCGCCGCGCGCCGACAGGCGCGAATAGGTGACGACGGCTCCGTCTTCCGCCGGTCCGTGATCGGGATCGTTGCGCACTCGCCTTCTCATCCTTGCATGCCCTCTTGCGCCGGAACCAAGCAGCCTATTGCGGACATTCGATGGCACAACCCTGGCATCTGTGCGGCGGCCACCAGCACCCGCGCGGCGCGAATGATCATTGCCGATGTCTGCCGTGCCGGACAAGCTTATGCTGGCCGATCGGGCCGAAAGAGAGAGCATCCATGACCTACGAACTCTATTACTGGCCGGGCATCCAGGGGCGCGGCGAATTCATTCGCCTGGCGCTGGAGGAAGCCGGCGCCGACTATGTCGACGTGGCGCGCGCGCGCGGCACCGGCGAACTGATGCGCCTGTGGAACGGCAAGGGTATCGCCACGCCCTCCTTCGCGCCGCCCTTCCTGCGCGACGGCAAGGTGGTCATCGGCCAGAGCGCCAACATTCTTCTCTATCTCGGCGAGCGCCTGGGGTTGGCACCGAAGGCTTCAAGCGCAAAGCTGTGGACCCACCAGATCCAGCTCACCATCGTCGACCTCGTGGTCGAGGCGCACGACACCCACCACCCGCTCGGCGGTGCCTTCTATTACGAGGAGCAGAAGGCGGAGTCATTGCGCCGCGCCAAGCTGTTCCGCGAGGACCGCATCCCGCGCTTCATCGGATGGTTCGAGACGATCCTGGCTGAGAACCCCAAGGGCGACACGCATCTGGTCGGGGCGCGGCTGAGCTATGCCGACCTGTCCCTGTTCCAGGCGGTGGAGGGGCTGACCTACGCCTTCCCCAAGGCGATGGCGAAGTACCTGCCCGATGCGCCGAAGGTGGCCGCCTTGCGCGACCGCATTGCGGCGCGGCCGCGCATCAAGGCCTATCTCGAAAGCGACCGGCGCATCCCCTTCAACGAGGACGGCATCTTCCGCCACTATCCGGAACTGGATGGGTAGCCTTGGCTAGAGCCTCGCCTTCCGCGGGACCTGTTCGCCGACCGATGCATCGAGCGTATCGCTGATCTCGCCCAGGAGGCGCTCGGCGCTGGTCGCGACGAGCCTCTTCCAACGTGCACTGGCGAGCTGGTCTCCACGCGCCAGAGGAATGGCCTCGATCGACATCGAGACGTGCTCCTGGAGTTCGGCAAAGGCCGCCGGCGCCGTTTCGGCCCGCAGGGCAAACAATCGCAATAGGAAACTCTGCAGGACAATACGCACTGCGGCCTGGTCTGCCGCAAGTTCGTTTATGACGGTCTCAAGCTCTGCACTGCCAGGCTCCCGAGCCCGTGGCCCGGTCTTGATCGTCCTTCCCACAGGCGGCTCCTTTTTCAGGCCACCCCCGCATAAATGACAATGGACTGATTCGCTGTCTCATTCAGCACACGTTGCGAGCGTGCCACAGCGGCGCCCGTTGGCGGGCGGCGCTCGGCAACCGATAGCCGGCGAAGCGCCGGCTGGGTGCTAGAGCCTTTTTCGACCAGATAGAGCCGATTCCGTTTCTCGACCGGCTTGGGCGATCCGGCGTCGAGACCGGCAAAGGGCGATGCCGGGCATCGGGTGAGCCGGGATCGGCGTCGGGCGCCCGCCAGTTAAGAAACCCGAAGGGACGGGCACTTTTGCGCCATTATCGGCGCCGTCGGTCTCGGCCGTACCCCGGGTACGCCCGTCGCCCGTCGGCTTGATCCTGTCGCAAAACAAGCTCCGTCGGAATGGCTCTATCTGGCCGAGAAAGGCTCTAGGTCAGCAGGCCGCGCACCACAGTGCTGGCCTTGCCGAAATCCATGCGGCCGGCATAGCGCGCCTTCAGCGCCTGCATGCACTTGCCCATGTCGCGCAAGCCGGCGGCGCCGGTGGTCTTGACGGTTTCCGCACAGACGCAGCGCACCTGCTCGTCGTCCATCTGCGCCGGCAGGAACGACTTGATGATCGCCATTTCCTCGCGCTCCTGCTCGGCGAGGTCGAGTCGGTTGCCTTCCTCATAGAGACGCGCGGAATCAAGCCGCTGCTTGATCATCTTCATGAGGATTTCGGTGATCGCGGTATTTTCGATCGGATCGCGGCCGGCGGTGCGCGCGGCAATTTCACGGTCCTTGATAGCGGCACTGATCAGGCGAAGTGTCGAGACGCGACGTTTGTCTTCGGCAAGCATCGCGTCTTTGAGAGCCGCATTGATCTGGTCTCGCATGTTTGATCCCCGTTGCCGCGCCCACGGCAGGATAACTCCGCCTGAATCGACGCGCAACTTCTGCTGAATATACAAGCCGTTGATTCCCATGGACTTTTTTGTGCCGTCAACAAGTTAAACCCGGCGGCCACTGGCCTCGGCGGGGTGCGCTCCGCACACCCGCGGGGGATGCCCGTTTCTCGGGCGGGCGGGTATATGCCCCTATCGCATTCAGAAATCAAGATAGGGATTGCCGCAGTACCGGAGAGCCGAATTGAATCTGGCCGCACTTGCGGCTATGGCATGCGCCCATGAGCGACACTATGACGGAAGTCAAAACCCAAGACCGCTGGGCCGACCCGCAGCCGACCGCCCTTATCGTGCTCGCCGACGGCACGGTGATTTCCGGCCACGGCATCGGCGCCGAAGGCACTGCCGTGGGCGAGGTGTGCTTCAATACGGCGATGACCGGCTACGAGGAGATCCTCACCGACCCCTCCTATGCCGGCCAGATCATCACCTTCACCTTCCCCCATATCGGCAATGTCGGCGTCAACGACGAGGACATCGAGACGGTCAACATGGCCGCCTCGTCCGGCGTGCGCGGCACGGTGCTCAAGACCGACATCACCGATCCGTCGAACTATCGCGCCACGCGGCACTTCGATGCCTGGCTGAAGGCGCGCGGCATCATCGGGCTCGCCGGTGTCGACACGCGCGCGCTCACCAGCCTCATCCGCACGCACGGCATGCCCAATGCGGTGATCGCTCACAACCCGGACGGCGCCTTCGACCGCGATGCGCTGCTGGCCGAGGCCAAGGCGTGGCCGGGGCTGGAGGGCATGGACCTCGCCAAGGAGGTGACCACCGGCCAGAGCTACACCTGGGACGAGACCTCGTGGGTGTGGGGCAAGGGCTACGGCCATCTGGAAAGCCCGAAGCATCACGTCGTCTGCGTCGACTACGGAATCAAGCGCAACATCCTCAGGCTGCTCGCCGACCACGGCTGCCGCGTCACCGTCCTGCCGGCGACAGCAACCGCGGACGAGATCCTCGCCCACAAGCCGGACGGCGTCTTCCTCTCCAACGGCCCCGGCGACCCGGCGGCGACCGGCGAGTATGCCGTGCCGGCGATCAGGGGCGTGATCGAGGCCGGCGTGCCGACCTTCGGTATCTGCCTCGGCCACCAGATGCTCGGCCTGGCACTCGGTGGCACGACCATGAAGATGCATCAGGGCCACCACGGCGCCAACCATCCGGTCAAGGACCTGACCACCGGCAAGGTCGAGATCACCTCGATGAATCACGGCTTCGCAGTCGACTCGAAGTCGCTGCCCGAGGGGGTTGAGGAGACTCACGTTTCGCTCTTCGACGGCTCGAACTGCGGGCTCAAGCTCAGGGACAGACCGGTGTTCGGCGTCCAGTACCACCCGGAGGCTTCGCCCGGCCCGCGCGACTCGCGCTACCTCTTCCAGCGCTTCGTCGGGATGATGGAGGCGAAGCGGGGCTGAGATGGCGACCAAGTACACGGCGCTCGACGACAAGCACCGCGATTTCATCGCCCGCCAGCACATCTTCTTCACCGCTTCGGCCGCGCCGGACACGCGCGTCAACGTCTCGCCGCGTTCGACCAACGCCTTCCGGGTTCTCGGGCCGAACACGGTCGCCTATCTCGACCGCACCGGGAGCGGCAACGAGACGGCGGCGCACATCCTCGCCGGCGGCCGCATGACCATCATGTTTTGCGCCTTCGACGGGCCGCCGATGATCCTCCGCCTCCACGGCAAGGGGCGTGTGTTCCATCGCGGCACGCCCGAATACGACCGGCTGCTCGCCGACGCTTTTGGCGGAGACGAACCGCGCGGCGCACGGCAAATCGTGGTTCTGGAGACCGACCTCGATCGTCAACTCCTGCGGCTATGGCGTGCCGCTTTTCGATTATCAGCGGCGAGCGCGTCGTCCATGGACAACTGGGCGAGCACCAAGAGCGACGCGGAACTCATTGCCTATCGCCGCGAGAAGAACCGCGTCAGCCTCGACGGCCTGCCGACCGGACTGCCGGACGAAGCCTAGGTTCTATCTTACGCCCCCGGCGCCGGGCTCTCCGCCCCGCCCTCCCCGGCCACCTTCCTGATCAGCGTCGCCAGTTCCTGCGATCTGATCTGGTCGAGCTTCTCGTGCAGGGCGGCGATCTCGATCTCGGCCTTGAGGTTGACCTCGTAATCGTGGGTGGCGGCGAGGCGATCGCGCGCCGCCGCCCGGTTTTGCGACATGAGGATGACCGGCGCCTGCACCGCGGCCAACAGCGACAGCATCAGGTTGAGGAAGATGAAGGGATAGGGATCGAAAGCGTGGACGACGACCAGCCAGGTGTTGACCGACACCCACACGGCGATGACCACGCCGAAGCCGATGATGAAGCTCCACGAGCCGCCGATCTCGGCCACCCGGTCGGCCAGGTGCTGGCCGAAGGTCTTCGAGCGCTGCAGCTCGACGTTGATGTTGCGCGAGACGGCGAGCCGCCGCACCACCTTGTCGATCACCGCCTTCTCGCGCGCGTGAAGCTCGCCTTCGTCGAGTTCGAGAAGCTGGCGCGCCAGCTCGCCGATCGTCTCCTTGTTGCTCATGGCAAGTCCTCTGTCCGGGTACAGCGACATCCGGGCGGATATTTAGCGCGAACAATGCGATCCGGTCATCCCGGGCCGGCTTTCGTTCCGGCCGTCAGTTGGTGCGGGACCCTCCATTGCCGTCGTCCCGCGTCTGGGCAGTCCATTCGTCCGTCGGCTTGCCAGTGCGCGTGACCTCGATCGTCATGCGCGCGACCATCGCCGAAACAGCACCGAGGATGCCCGGCCACGGCGGCCCCAGACCCATCACGCCATCGCCCCACAAGCCACCGTCTTTCGGTGTGTCGAAGAGAAGCTGGCCGCCAGGCGCCTTGATGCGAATCTGCCGGACGGTGCCGTCTCGAAGGAGATCCCCCATCAAGTCGATCAACTGGCTGCCGATGATCTCGATTTCCTCGCTATACGCCTCGGGCTCACCACCACCGGCTTGCACGCCCACGCGTCACCTCCTCTGCAGCATCCGCCACTGTCACTTGTGACATATCCATGATTTTGCATGCAGCCGTCATGTCAACGCAAGCCGGGAGTCCATAGGTCGCTGGAAATCCGCCGAACGCCGGGTGCCGGCGGCCGGCAAGATCAGATGCTGCTGGCCGAGAAGGTGTCGCAGGAATTGACGTCGCCGTTGGCATAGCCGCGCTTGAACCAGCGGCTGCGCTGCGCGGCGGTGCCGTGGGTGAAGCTGTCCGGCACGACGTAACCCTGGCTCTCTTTCTGCAGCGTGTCGTCGCCGATCTGCGCCGCGGCGTTGAGCGCCTCGTCGATATCGCCGACGTCGACGATGCCCTTCTTGTCGGCGGCATTGGCCCACACGCCGGCGAAGCAGTCCGCCTGCAGCTCGGTGCGCACCTGAAGCGCGTTCGCCTGCGTCTTGCCGAGCCGCTGCTGCTCGGCATTCACCTTGGGCAGGATGCCGAGCAGGTTCTGCACATGATGGCCGACTTCATGGGCGATGACGTAGGCCTGGGCGAAATCGCCCGGCGCGTGGAAGCGGTCGCTGAGTTCGCGATAGAAGGCAAGGTCGATGTAGACCTTGCGGTCGCCCGGGCAATAGAACGGCCCGCTCGCCGCGCTGGCATAGCCGCAGGCCGACGAGGTCTGCCCGGTGAACAGCACCAGGGTCGGCACCTGATAGCGGCTGCCGCTATTGGCGAAGATCTGGCTCCAGGTATCTTCCGTATCCGCCAGCACCGTGGCCACGAAGCGGCCGGCTTCGTCGCTGGGCGCGCCGGTCCGCCCGGCGGTCTGCTGGGTGCCGAAGGAGCTGCCGCCGGTGTCACCGCCCTCGAGGCCACCGAGAAGCGTCAACGGGTTGACGCCCAGGAACCAGCTCACCAGCAGGACGATGACGACGGCGCCGATGCTGAGGCCGCCGCCGCTGCGGCCACCCGGCATGCGCATGCCGATGCGCGGACCGGCACCGCCGAACCCACCCGCGCCGGCATCGCCGCGCCGGTCTTCGATGTTGCTGGATTGCCGCCGCCCTTGCCAACGCATGCTGACCAAACTCCGTTGAGCAATCATTCTAGCATGGCGGATTGCAGCGGCATTGTGAACCAGTGCTGCCGCAACACGCGAAGCGCAAACCGGATATAGGGATGCGACCACCTGGCCGGTGTGACGCGGTTCACTGACGGCCGCCGCTCGCCTATAGAACGCGCCACAAGGAGACCCCCGACCATGAAGACGCTGCTCTGCTACGGCGATTCCAACACCCACGGCACCCTGCCCTCGGCCGACCGGATAAACTATCCCCGGCTGGGACCGAACGAACGCTGGACGGGCATCGTGCGCCAACGGCTGGGCGCCGAATGGTTCGTGGTCGAGGAAGGCCTCGGCGGGCGCACCACGGTGCTCGACGACCCCATCGAAGGCGTCCACAAGAACGGCCTCAGAGGCCTGCCGATCGCACTGGAAAGCCACAAGCCGATCGACCTGGTGGTGCTGATGCTGGGCACCAACGACCTGAGGACGCATTATGGCATGACCGCGGCCAACATCGCGCGCGCCAACGGGGTGCTGGTCGAGCGCATCCTGGGTTCGCTCGCCAGCGGCCCCGACGGACGCAAGGGGCCGAACGTTCTGCTGGTGGCGCCGCCGCGTGTTCTGGAAGACGACCCGGAGGCGGCCGAGAACCGCGCCGGCTGCCTCGCCAAGTCGACGCGCTTCGGCACGCTCTACGCCGACGTGGCAAAGGCCTACGGTATCCCCTTCCTCGACGCGGGCAGCGTGATCGAGCCCAGCCCGATCGACGGCGTCCACTTCGACGCCGGCGCACACCGCAAGCTCGGCAACGCCATCGCCGACCTGATCCTCAGCCTGTAGCGCGGCACCGCGGTTCATGGTTCGAGGCTCGCTGACGCTCGCGCCTCACCATGAGGGAGTGCAAATCTGCGCCTTATCCTGAGCTGCCCGCCGAAGGCGGGCCTCGAAGGATGGGTCGCCCCGCAAGCTTCAGAGGCTCTCCACCGCCTGACGCAGCATGTCGCGCACCTCGCCGGCGATCGGCTCCAGCGCGGCGTTGCCGACGCCCTGCATCGAGGCGACCGGATCGACGGCGGCGACCTCGACCTCGCCAGGCTTCACCTCCTGCACGATGACGTTGCAAGGCAGCATGGTGCCGATCTTGTCTTCCGCCGAGAGCGCCTTGTGGGCGAAGCCCGGATTGCAGGCGCCGAGGATGGTGTAGGGACGGAAATCGACGTCGAGCTTCGCCTTCATGGTGGCCTTGACGTCGATGGTGGTGAGCACGCCGAAGCCGCGCTCCTTGAGCGCCGCGGTGACACGCTCGATGGTCTCGGCGAACGGGGTCTTCACGGTCTTGGCAAAATAGTAGCTCATCGTCTGCGCTCTTCTCTGGCTGGCCGGACGACCGGCTCTCGTGTCGGGAGGATTCGGGTTTGTAGATGGGGTCGGCGCGCGCCGAAGCGAAGGGCGCGCGCCTGCGACGGAATGATCCGGCTCGAGGGCGGCCTAGGAGACGCCGCGGCGGCCGAAGACGCGGCGGGCGGGATCCGCATCTTGCGACGATGGATCGGCTGCCTCGGCCGGGCTGCTCTCGGCCTGGTGCAGCTTAGCCGGAGCCTCCGGCGGCACCGCACCGGGCCCGAGATACCTGGCGATGACCGCATCGGCACGCGCCGCCGCCTCGGCTTCCTCGCGGGCCGCGACCAGAGCCATGTGGCTGGCGCCGCGCAGATTGGCCAGCGTGCCGGCGTCGCTGACCGCCACGAAACGGCGGCCGTCCTTGAGAAGCACGGCGAATTCCACGTCCTTGACCTTGCGCACGGCAAGCACGCCGGCGGCAAGCCCGAGGGGATTGCCCGTGGTGAGGAAGCCCTTGACGCCAAGGCGCGCCGCTTCCTTCAGCTGGCCGGAATGGTCGTCGGAGAGGTTTTCGATCTCGGCCACCGCGGTCAGCGGCACCATCTCGTTGAGGCCCGGCCGCGCGCGGTCGGGCAAGTAGAAGGCCGTCTCGCCGACAGTGACTGTAACGTCGCTGCCGAAATCGCCGTCCTTGAGCGTGATCTCTGCCATCGCCGGTTTCCCGCGACATGCCTCCTGTGGCTTAGTGCCACCGTAAAGATTAACAGAAGGCTAAGACCTGGCTGGGGCTGCCGGCGCCGAGACGCATTGACCGGCGTCAGGAATGGCTCGCATGGAAGAAGAAGACGATGACGGCGATGACGATCCCCGCAACGGTCGCATAGCGGAGCCAACGAACCAGTTGGGCGTTTCTCCGCAGAACCCACGCTATGGTTCCAGTGATCGCCGCCACGAAAATAAGCTTTACCCAAGCCTCTGCTTGCCATCCGCTGCTGAAGACCAGATACAGCGACACACCCCCCGTCAGCAGCGTCAGCAAATCGGCGAACGCCTTATCCGTCTGTTGCGGCGTGCGCAGACCGGCCGAAATGCTCTTTGTCCGCAGTCGTGGTTTGGGCGACGTTCCGGCAGCCGAGTCGGGAGCCCACACTTGCCCCGTGCCGCCACAGACCGCGCACCGGGTGAACACCTCAGTACCGATGGAAGTGGGGCCAACCTGACTGGTATTTCGCGTCCACTTCGTCTCGCTGACGCCACCCCGTCCGCCACATGCGGAACAAGTCCTGCTAGCCATCGGACTCCCCCCAACAACGACTGATTGCTCCCACTCCGCAGCTAAACACAAGCGCTAGAACTATTCAATTCTGAGATGTATGTTCGCGAACTACACGCCGGAATCTGGAAGGTTGCTCGAAATATGCGCTCGCGCACCGTGAGATCGCGCCGTCCCGCGTGAGCATTGCGTCACCGCGTCCGGGGGTTCCGCGCGTCCCCGGTTTGCCGTATAAGCCCGGCCTAGCCTGAAATACCCTAGGATTCGCCCCGGAGCGGCTGCCGCACCGGGGTTTTGTTCGCGAACCGAGCCCCCGACAAGCCCCCATGCCGAAACGCACCGACATCGACTCGATCCTCGTCATCGGCGCCGGCCCGATCGTCATCGGCCAGGCCTGCGAGTTCGACTATTCCGGCACCCAGGCCATCAAGGCGCTGAAGGCCGAGGGTTATCGCGTGGTGCTGGTCAACTCCAACCCGGCCACCATCATGACCGACCCGGAGCTGGCCGACGCCACCTACATCGAGCCGATCACACCCGAGATCGTCGCCAAGATCATCGAGCAGGAATGCGCCGCCCGCCCCGGCGACAAGTTGGTGCTGCTGCCCACCATGGGCGGCCAGACGGCGCTCAACACGGCGCTGTCGCTGCGCAAGATGGGCGTCTTGGAGACGTTCGGCATCGAGATGATCGGCGCCACCGCCGAGGCCATCGACAAGGCCGAGGACCGCGAGCTGTTCCGCGAGGCGATGCGCAACATCGGCCTGGAGACGCCGCGCTCGGTTCTGTCCAACGCGTCGGCGCTCAAGCACGAGGACAAGAAGAAACATCAGGACGAACGCGACCGCATTGCCGCGCTCGACCTGCCGCCGGCGGAGCGGCAGCACCTCGCCGAAAGCTTCGAGCAGGACTGGGCTGCCGGCGAAGCCGAGCGGCGCAAGCGCTATCAGGAGAAGGGACTGGTCGAGGCGCTCGACGCGCTCCAGACCGTCGGCCTGCCGGCGATCATCCGGCCCTCCTTCACGCTCGGCGGCACCGGCGGCGGCATCGCCTTCAACCGCGAGGAGTTCCTCGAAATCGTCGAGCGCGGTCTCGACGCCTCGCCGACCACCGAGGTGCTGATCGAGGAATCGGTGCTCGGCTGGAAAGAGTTCGAGATGGAGGTGGTCCGCGATAAAAAGGACAACTGCATCATCGTCTGCTCGATCGAGAACGTCGACCCGATGGGCATCCATACCGGCGATTCGATCACCGTTGCCCCGGCGCTGACGCTGACCGACAAGGAATTCCAGATCATGCGCGACGCCTCGATCCGCGTGCTGCGCGAGATCGGGGTGGAGACCGGCGGCTCCAACGTGCAGTTCGCGGTCAACCCGGCCGACGGGCGGCTGGTGATCATCGAGATGAACCCGCGCGTGTCGCGCTCCTCGGCGCTGGCCTCGAAGGCGACCGGCTTCCCGATCGCCAAGGTCGCCGCCAAGCTCGCCGTCGGCTACACGCTCGACGAACTCGACAACGACATCACCGGCGGCGCCACCCCGGCGAGCTTCGAGCCGACCATCGACTATGTCGTCACCAAGGTGCCACGCTTCGCCTTCGAGAAGTTCCCCGGCGCCGAGGCCATGCTGACCACCTCGATGAAGTCGGTCGGCGAGGTGATGGCGATCGGGCGGACCTTCGCCGAGAGCCTGCAGAAGGCGCTGCGCGGGCTGGAGATCGGGCTCGACGGCCTCGACGAGGTGATCATCGACGGCCTCGGCCAGGGAGACGACAAGAACGCCATCCGCGCCGCGCTTGGGCGTCCGACGCCGGACCGGCTGCTGGCCTGCGCCGAAGCGCTCAGGCTCGGCGCGACGGTCGACGAAATCACCGCCGTCTGCCACATCGACCCGTGGTTTCTCAGGCAGTTGCAGGGCATTGTGGAATCGGAATCGCAGGTGCGCAAACTCGGCCTTCCGACCACGGCCGGGCCGCTGAGAAGGCTGAAGGCGCAGGGCTTCTCCGACGCCCGGCTGGCCTCGCTCGTCGGTATCGACGAGGCCGACGTGGCAGCACTGCGCCAGCGGTTGGACGTGCATCCGACTTACAAGCGCATCGACACCTGCGCCGCCGAGTTCGCTTCGCCCACCGCCTATCTCTATTCGACCTACGAGGTGCCCTTCGCCGGCACCGCGGTGAACGAGGCCGCGCCCAGCGAGCGTAAGAAGGTGATCATCCTCGGCGGCGGACCCAACCGCATCGGCCAGGGCATCGAGTTCGACTACTGCTGCTGCCACGCCTGCTTCGCGCTCGGCGACGCCGGCTACGAATCGATCATGATCAACTGCAACCCGGAGACCGTATCGACCGACTACGACACCTCCGACCGGCTCTACTTCGAGCCCCTGACGGCAGAGGACGTACTCGAGATCGTCCGCGTCGAGCAGTCGAACGGAACCCTTGCCGGCGTCATCGTGCAATTTGGCGGACAGACGCCGCTGAAGCTGGCCAACGCCCTGCAGGCGGCAAAGGTGCCGATCCTCGGCACCTCGCCCGACATGATCGACCTGGCCGAAGACCGCGACCGCTTCGCCCGGCTGATCACCAAGCTCGGCCTACGCCAGGCCAAGAACGGCATCGCCTTCTCCGTCGAGCAGGCCCGGCTGGTGGCCGCCGACCTCGGCCTGCCGCTGGTGGTGCGGCCCTCCTACGTGCTCGGCGGCCGCGCCATGCAGATCATCCGCAGCGACGAGCAGCTGTCCAGCTATCTGCTCGACACCCTGCCGGGGCTGGTGCCCTCCGACGTCAAGGCGCGCTACCCGAACGACAAGACCGGGCAGATCAATACCGTGCTCGGCAAGAACCCGCTGCTCTTCGACCGCTATCTGTCGGACGCCATCGAGATCGACGTCGACGCGCTCGCCGACGGCAGCGCAGTCTTCATCGCCGGCATCATGGAGCACATCGAGGAAGCCGGCATCCATTCCGGCGATTCGGCCTGCGTGCTGCCGCCCCATTCGCTCACGCCCGAGACCATCGCCGAGCTGGAGGTGCAGACCCGCAAGCTGGCACTGGCGCTGGAAGTGCGCGGCCTGATGAACGTGCAGTACGCGCTCAAGGACGGCGACCTCTACGTGCTCGAGGTCAATCCGCGCGCCTCGCGCACGGTGCCCTTCGTCGCCAAGTCGATCGGCTTGGCCGTCGCCAAGATCGCCGCCCGCGTGATGGCCGGCGAGGCGCTTGCCGATTTCGACCTGACTGCCAGGCGCAGCGGCCATGTCGCGGTCAAGGAAGCGGTTTTCCCCTTCGCCCGTTTCCCCAATGTCGACACCCTGCTCGGCCCCGAAATGCGCTCCACCGGCGAGGTGATGGGCCTCGACGACTCGTTCGCGCTGGCCTTCGCCAAGAGCCAGCTCGGCGCCGGCAACCGGCTGCCGACCGCCGGTACGGTGTTCGTTTCGGTGCGCGACGGCGACAAGGAACGCACGGTCGAGCCGGTAAAACGGCTGGAAAGACTGGGTTTCAAGGTCATCGCGACCTCGGGAACGCAGCGATTTCTTAAGGCCCACGGCATAGAGTGCGGTCACATCAACAAGGTACTTGAAGGTCGGCCGCACATCGTCGATGCTATCAAGAACGGGGATGTGCAACTGGTCTTCAATACAACTGAAGGCGCAGGCGCTCTCTCCGACAGCCGGTCACTCCGGCGCGCAGCCTTGTTGCACAAGGTTCCGTACTACACCACCATCGCGGGTGCGATAGCGGTGTCGCGCGGGATCGAGGCATACCGCTCCGGTACGCTTGAAGTCCGTCCGCTGCAAACCTATTTCGCATCGGCGGCCTGAGGGGATACGCGGGGGAGGCTGGCGAGTTTCGGTCTGACGAACGGCCATCGGAACCGGAGACGGGGCCGATGGGCGGGAAGCAGTTGTTGCCAAGGCAGCAGCCGAAAAGCTGTGCCGAAGAGGTTATTCGAGGCGTCGGGTTCCAATCCGGCGCGTCCTGGAAAAAAGGGTACGGGTGCGATGGAAAAGATTCCGATGACCGCGGCTGGCCATGCGGTGCTGGAATCCGAGCTGAAGCGGCGCACGAGCGAGGAGCGGCACCGCATCATCCAGCTCATCGCCGAGGCGCGCGGCCACGGCGATCTGTCGGAGAACGCCGAGTATCACGCCGCCAAGGAAGCCCACGGCCTCAATGAGGGGCGCATTGTCGAGATCGAGGACCAGCTTTCGCGCGCCGAGATCATCGACGTGTCCAAGCTGTCCGGCAAGACTGTGAAGTTCGGCGCGGTCGTCACCCTGGTTGACGAGGACACCGAGGAGAAGAAGAAGTACCAGATCGTCGGCGACGTCGAAGCCGATGTGAAGGCCGGCAAGATCTCCATCTCCTCGCCCATCTCCCGGGCGCTGATCGGCAAGGCCAAGGGCGACACGGTCGAGGTCGCCGCACCCGGCGGCAGCCGCTCCTACGAGATCCTGGACGTCAAGTTCGGCGGCTGAGCCGGCAAGAGCCTGGCAGCCCCGTTCATGTGCCCCGGGGGCCTTCCTCCGGGGCATTGCCTTGTCTGGGCACGGGTCGCCAGGCACGCATTATGCCGCATTCCCCCCTCCTGACCCCTGCATCCCTTGCATAGCTCCGCTGAGAGCATAGATTCCGCGAGAATGGTCCAACCGAGTCTCGGCCGGCGCCCGGGCGGGGCGGCGTGCCACAATGCGAGATTCCCGGTGCCCCTCTTGAGAAGGCGGCGCCCTGCACCGCCCGAGAGGTGTACCTATGCATGCCAAGGTTATCATCGTCGGCTCCGGCCCGGCCGGTTATACCGCGTCCATCTATGCGGCCCGCGCCATGCTGGAGCCTGTCCAGATTTCCGGCCTGACGGCCGGCGGCCAGCTCACCACCACCACCGATGTCGAGAATTATCCCGGCTTCGCCGAGATGGTTCAGGGCCCCTGGCTGATGGAGCAGATGAAGGCGCAGGCCGAGCACGTCGGCACGATCATGGTCAGCGACTCGATCACCGCCGTCGATCTGTCGCGCCGGCCGTTCAAGCTCACCGGAGACAGCGGCGAGACCTATACCTGCGACGCGCTGATCGTGGCCACCGGCGCCGAAGCCCAATGGCTGAACCTGCCCTCGGAACAGAAATTCCGCGGCTTCGGCGTCTCCGCCTGCGCCACCTGCGACGGCTTCTTCTATCGCAACAAGGAAGTGGTGGTGATCGGCGGCGGCAACACTGCCGTTGAGGACGCGCTCTATCTGACCAACCACGCCACCAAGGTCACGCTTGTCCACCGCCGCAGCGAGCTGCGCGCCGAGAAGATCCTGCAGAACCGGCTCCTCTCCAATCCCAAGGTCACGGTAGTGTGGGACTCGGTGCTGGACGACGTGCTCGGCTCCTCGGGCTTTCCGCCGGCGGTGACCGGCGTGCGCCTGCGCAATGTCGTCACCGGCAAGACCCAGGACCTCAAGACCGACGGCGTCTTCGTCGCCATCGGCCACGCCCCCTCGGTGGAGTTCCTCGGCGGGCAGCTCAAGCTCAAGTCGAACAACTATGTATGGACGGCGCCGGATTCGACGGCGACCAGCGTTTCGGGCGTCTTCGCCGCCGGCGACGTCACCGACGACACCTTCCGCCAGGCGGTGACCGCCGCCGGTCAGGGCTGCATGGCCGCATTGGAGGTGCAGAAGTTCCTGGCCCTGGCGGACGCGCCTGCCGAAGCGGCGGAATAGCGCTATAGGAGGCCGGCCGGGATATTCCCGGCCGGAAGGCGGCAGGGGGGACAGATGTTGGATTGGGATAAGCTGCGCATCTTCCACGCCGCCGCCCAGGCCGGCTCGTTCACCCATGCCGGCGAGAACCTCAACATGAGCCAGTCGGCGGTGAGCCGGCAGGTGAGCGCGCTCGAGGCGGACCTCGGCGTTCCCCTGTTTCACCGCCACGCCCGCGGCCTCATCCTCACCGAACAGGGCGAGGAACTCTTCCGCACCGCCAACGAGGTGCTGCTCAAGCTCGACGCGGCGACCTCAAGGCTGGCCGAATCCGCCGAGAAGCCGACCGGCACGCTGAGGATCACGACCACCGTCGGCCTCGGCTCGACCTGGCTGACGGCGCGCGTGCACGAATTCGTCGACCTGCACCCATCGATCAACCTGCACATGATCTTCGACGACACGGAACTGGATCTGGCCATGCGCCAGGCGGATGTCGCCATCCGCCTGCGCCAGCCGGTCCAGCCCGATCTCATCCAGCGCCGGTTGTTCACCGTGCATATGAACGTCTATGCGGCACCGACCTATATCGATCGCTTCGGCGAGCCGAAATCGATCAACGACCTCGACGATCACCGCATCGTCACCTTCGGCGTGCCGGTGCCGGCCTATCTGCGCGATCTCAACTGGCTGGAACTGGCCGGCCGCAACTCGGAGAACCCGCGCGAGCCGGTGCTCAAGATCAACAACCTGTTCGCCATCAAGAATGCGGTGCAGAACGGCACCGGCATCGCGGTCCTGCCGAGCTACATGGTCGAGCCGGGATCGGGCCTCATGCAATTGCTGCCCGAAGTCCAGGTACCGAGCTTCGCATCCTATTTCGTCTATCCGGCGGAACTGAAAAACTCCGCGCGAGTCCATGTTTTCCGTGATTTCCTGCTAAGCAAGGCACAGAACTGGACCTATTGAGCTGAAATCTTGCGCATTTCAGTTCCTGTGACATTCGCGCCACACTTGATAATAATGCTTAGGAATATCCTTTGATAAGTATCGTCTGTCAAAAAATATTCATAGGCTTGATTGCGTTGGTGCGGTGATTCGCCTGTTTTCCTCCCTGCGGGCCTCTCGACGCATCTTCTGTTCCCTTCTGGAGCGTATGCCGGCAGCGATGCTGACACGGCAAAAACTGCCGGGCCCGAAAAGGGCCCGGCCTTTTTATGTGCCCGCCACAGGCTACGCCCGCTCCGCCAACGCAACCCTCTCGATCGGTGTCGAAGCGAGGCTCCGCCCGGTCGGCGCCACATAGCGATCCATCAGTTCCTCGCCGCCGATGTCATCAGTCAGACGCCAGCCATATGGGTCGAGAAGATCCGACAGGCTTCCTGGGTCCAGGCCGAACAGCCAGATCTTGCTTGCGACATAGCGGTCGTAGAGGCGCTGTAGGCCGCAGAGACTCCGACCATCGAGGAAATCCTTCTGGACATAGGTCAAGGCAAGCCGGCTGCCTTGCGGGGCATCGGCCGAAAAGGCGAGCGTCGCGTCGATCCCGGTTTTGCTGAGATATTGGCTCACCGCTTCCCAGATGAAGAATGTCGGCTGGCGGCCGGTGTAGCCCTGTGCGGCTAGAACCGGGCCCGGGCTTTCGCTGTCGAAATCCACCGGCACCAAGGTGATATGATCGGGCAGGCTGCCGAAGCGTCGGCAAAGACGATCCTGCTTGAGCCTGATGTTCCTGGCCTGATCGCACTCCCATGCGGGAATGCCGGCGATGGCTGGCAATCGGTAAAGACGCGTATCGAGACCGGCACCGAGGTTGACGACGGCGTCAATCGCGCCGGCCGAAGCAACGAGCGCATCAACGATGTAGCGCTTGCGGCACATCATGCCGCTCCACGGGCCCGGGAAGGAACCTTCTATGGTGCGAATAATCCAATCCCGGGCAAACGATGGCCGCACGAGCTGGACAAAAGCCCGCGCAGCGAGGGGCAGCATCCAGTGGGCCAGATCGTCCGTGACGATGCGCTGATGGCTCGGGAAACATTGTTCCATCGCCACCAGGGCGACCGGGCCCGCAGCGGTCTTGGCGGCTGCCTGGGCCACGCCCGGTCTTCCGCAAGCGCGCGACGCCTTGGCCGCTACATGAACAGCTTCTCGCTGGCGGGCATGCCGGCATACATGGCGGCGACGTATTCGCCATAGCCGTTGTAGATCTGCGTCGGGATCGATTTCTGCGTGCCGATGTCGGTTTCGAAGGCCTGGCTCCAGCGCGGATGCGGCACTTCCGGGTTCACATTCGCCCAGAAGCCGTATTCGTTCGACTGGAGCTGCTGCCAGAAATTGAGTGGCCGCTCGTCGGTGAAGCTGAACTTGACGATCGACTTGATCGACTTGAAGCCGTACTTCCACGGCAGGTGGACCCTGAGCGGCGCGCCCATCACCTTGGCCACCGGCTTGCCGTAGGCACCGGTCACCATGAAGGCGAGTTCGTTGGTCGCCTCGGCCATGGTCAGCCCCTCGACATAGGGCCACGGATACCAGAACTGTTTCTGACCGCTGGCCATGTTGGGATTGTTGAAGGTCTCCATGCGCAGATATTTGGCCGAGGCGAGCGGCTTGGCGAAATCGACCAGCTTGGCCAGCGGGAAGCCGGTCCACGGCACGGTCATCGACCAGGCTTCGACGCAGCGGTGGCGGTAGAGCCGCTCCTCCAGCGTCATCTTGCGGATGAGGTCGTCGATGCCGATGGTGATCGGCTTCTCCACCATGCCGTCAATGGTCACCTCCCACGGTCGCGTCTCCAGCGCCTGTGCCGCCCCGGCCACGTCCTTCTGCGTGCCGAATTCGTAGAAGTTGTTGTAGCTCTCGTTGATGGCTTCCGGCGTCACCGGCCGATCGATCTTGTACTTATTGTTGCGCCCGGCCGGGTAGAGATCGATGGTCTGGTCGGCCTGCGCCCAAGCCGCCGTGGGCAGCGCGACCGCAGCCGCACCGCCAAGCAGGGCCGCGCCGCCCGCCGCCATGATCTGGCGGCGATTGAGATAGGCCGCCTCCGGGGTCGCCTTGTGCTCCGGGATCTCCCACCCCTTCCTGCGGATCACATACATCGCTGTCTCCCTTGGCCGGCTGCCGTCTGCTCCTCAAACTAGCTAGGACGCTCCGCCCACACGATCAACTCACGATGGCGTGGGCAGCGGGCGACATCTCTGGCCGAGTGAATACAAGATCGGGCGGCCCCCCCGCCGGGAGGCCGCCCGCTTGATGTCAGCCGTTATGGCCTCAGGCCGCCTTCTCGGCCGCCTTCTCGATGACCTGGTCGGCAAGCCGGCCGGTCAGGTCGGCAAGGTGATCGAAGCTCGCCCTGAAGGTGCCGACGCCGGCCGTCGCCGAGCGCAGCTCGACGATCAGGTCGCGGATCTCGGCCTGCGGGATCTGCACCTGGACCAGGTCCCAGCCCGGCCAGCCGGGCCGCGCGTCGAAGCCGAGGATCTGGCCGCGCCGCTGCGAGACGATGCCGTTGACCCGCGGCGTCGCTTCCGAGGGCACTGCGATCTCGACCGCCAGGATCGGCTCCAGCAGCACTGGCTTGCACTGCGGCATGCCCTCACGCATGCCGATCTGCGCAGCGGTGCGGAAGGCCATGTCGGAGGAGTCGACCGCATGATAGGAGCCGTCGGTGAGCGTCACCGACACGTCCACCACCGGGAAGCCGAGCGGCCCGCGATTGAGGTATTCGGCCACCCCCAGCTCGACCGAGCTGAAATAGTTGCGCGGCACGGCGCCGCCGGTGACCGTCTCGGCAAACACGAAGCCACCCCCGCGCGGCAGCGGCTTGATATCGAGCACCACGTCGCCGAACTGGCCGTGACCGCCCGACTGCTTCTTGTGGCGGCCGCGGATATTGACCGAACCGCGGATCGTCTCCTTGTAGGGTATTTCCGGATCGTGGGTCGTCACCGCGACGCCGTATTTGCTGGTCAGCCGCTCCATCGCCACGCGCAGGTGCATTTCCCCCTGCCCCTCGATCACCGTTTCGCCGGTGTCCTGGGAATGGGTGATGCGCAGCGACGGGTCTTCCTCGAGGAGCTTGGTGAGCCCCGCCGACAGCTTCACGTCGTCCTTGCGCTCGGCCGCAGCCACGGCGGTGCCGAGCACCGGCTCCGGCGCCGCCAGGGCCTTCACCTGCGGCGGAGCATTCTTGCCGTCGCCAAGCGTCATGCCGGTCTGCGCGCCATCGAGCTTGCCCAGCCCCACCGTCTCGCCGACCGCGGCCGTATCGCGCTTGGTGGTGTGTTGTCCCAGAATGTGGAAGACGCCGGAGACGCGACCGACCGAGCCATCCGGACCGGTGAGTTCGGCGCCGTCGCCGATCGAACCGGACAGCACCCGGGCGATCGACAGCTTGCCGCCGTGCGTCGTGTGCAGCGTCTTCATCACCTGCACGATGGTTTCGCCGTTGGGCTCGATCGCGCGCCGGGCGCGCGTATCGGCAATGTCCGGCAACTCGTGACGGATCGCCTTGAGCAGGCGGCCAACGCCGCCGCCGTGTTCGGCCGCCCCGATCAGCACCGGGCAGATCAGCCCCTCGCGCATCTCCTTGGCCAGGTCCTCGAAGATCTGGTCCGGCTTGGGCTCCTTCTCCTCGAGCAGCTGTTCCATCAGCGCGTCGTCGTAATCGGCCAGCGTCTCCATCATGTGGAAACGGGCGTCGACTTCGCGCGCCTTCTCCTCGTCGGGGATCGGGATCAGCTCGCTCGGCTCATGCTCGTGATAGACAAAGGCGCGCTCAAGAGCGAGATCGATGTAGCCGGTGACGGCTTCGTCGTGCCAGATCGGCAGGTGGCGCAGAACCAGCGGTACGCTGCTTGCCGCCTGCAGGGTCTGCAGCGTCTCGCGCACGCTGGCGTCGGCCTTGTCCACCTTGTTGAGGAACAGGATGCGCGGCACGCCGTGATCTTCCAGCGTCTTGAGGATGACCTGCAGCGCCGGGATCTTCTTCTCGTCGGCCTCGGCCACCACCACCGCCAGATCGACGCCGGGAAGCACCCCCTCGGTCTCGAAGGCAAATTCGATCGAGCCGGGGCAATCGAAGAAGGTCAGGCTGTCGCCCATGAATTCGGTCTCGGCGACATTGACCTCGACACTCATCTGATGGGCGCGCGCCTCCGGCGAGGCATCGCCGACGGTGTGCTTTTCGGCGACCGTGCTCTGCCGGTTGATGGCACCGGTGCGCGCCAGGATTGCTTCCAGGAGCGTTGTCTTACCGCTAGCAAATGGGCCTACGAGTGCAATGCACCGAGGCCCGGCAACTCTGTTGTCGTTTCCCATAGCCGCGCCTTTCTTTTGCTTGAGCGTTCCATTTCTTGTTTCGTTCTTCTTAAGCCGCGCAGCCCCCCGGGCGCGACCGGTTCCCCTGATGACAACAGGGAACCATCAGACTGACAAGAGCAGACAGGGGGGAGTGACTGCCTTGATCCATGTCTATTCGGCCCACAGGGAGAGCAGACCGGTTTTTATATAGCCGGCGTCTGCCGGCGCGGTGCCCAGCAAATCGGCCGCAGACAACGCCACGGCGGCGAACGCAAGCTTCGCCGCCGCTGAATGCCTGGGAATCATGGTCTGTCGCCTCCGAATCGGGGGGGCCGGCCTGGCGGCCGGACGCAGGCGTCTCCCCCGTTCCGGCGCATCGTGGCACGACCGGGCCCCAAGGAAAAGCTGCCGCCCGAGCGAAGCGACGCTTGATCGCAGCACGGCAACGGTGCATGTCCTCGCGCGGAGGGTTGCGCATGCTCAGTTTCTACGGTTTCGGCGAAAAGGGTCTGGAGACCCTGTCGGCAGCGGAAGGCGGCGAGGCACCGCCGGCGACCGGCTGGATCGACCTGTTCCAGCCGACACCGGAGGACAACCGCGCCGCCGAGCGCTTTCTCGGCGCACCGGTTCCGACCCGCGAAGAGGCCCAGGAGATCGAGTTCTCCAGCCGCCTCTATACCGAGGACGGCGCCACCTTCATGACCGCGACGGTGCTGAGCGGCGTGGATGCCGGCCAGCCGGAACTGGCGCCCTTCACCATCGCCATGGCCGGCGAGCGCATCGTCACGCTGCGCTACAACGACCTGCGCGCGCTTCGCCACTTTCTGACGCGCGCCTCCAAGCCGGGCAGCGGCTGCTCGTCGGCGCCGGCGGTGTTCCTCGGCCTCATCGAAGCGATCATCGACCGCGCCGCCGACGTTCTGGAGCGCATCAGCGGCGACGTCGACCGCATCAACCAGGATGTCTTTGCCCGCCGCCGCGACCCGGCACACGAGGGCCGCGAACTCTCCGAACTGATCGAGGCGATCGGCGTGCAGGGCGACCTGGCGGCGAAAGCCCGCGAGAGCCTCGCTTCGCTCGAACGCCTGATCCAGTATGCCGGCCTGGCGGCGCCGAGCATCAACGCCAAGGGCAACAACCGCGCCCGCATGAAGCTGGCCGCCCGCGACATCCGTTCGCTGGAGGACCACGTCACCTTCCTGTCGAACAAGATCAATTTCCTGCTCGACGCCACGCTCGGCCTCATCTCGGTGGAGCAGAACGAGGTGATCCGCGTTCTGACGGTGCTCTCGACATTCTTCTTCCCACCGACCCTGATCGGCACGTTCTACGGCATGAACTTTCATTTCATGCCGGAGCTGAACTGGCCCTTCGCCTATCCGCTGGTCATCGGCGCCATGATCATCTCGGCGCTGGTGCCCTACTTCTATTTCAAGCGGCGCGGTTGGCTGTAGCCGATCACTTGAGTGCAGCAGGCGCCCAGCGCTTCCATGCCGCGCACCGCCACGGCGCGTCTCGGTGATTCGCGCAATTTGCCGTCGGCACCGACGCAAGACCCTTGGCACGGACCACCGCGCCGATCACGGTCTCCGCCGCACTAGCCGCAGAAATCCAAGCAAAAACAACAACAAAGTTGGCGCCCTTGGTAGTTTTATGCATGACAATCTTGAGTAGGAGCCAGACGGCGCCATATCATGTCCGACAAATACGAGAAGACAGGCGGCGAAATGTCTTCTGACGACACCGTTCGACTTATGACGGCAGCGGCTCCCGAACCGGGGGAGCAAGAGATCGATTCGGCGCGCCAGCGTCTCGCCGACCTTGACGCCAGCGTCTTCGCCGAGGCCGTATCCGTCTCGCCGATCCAGCAGAACGACCTCATCCGGCGCGCCGTCAGAAAGCTGTTCGGCCATGGTCTTTGAGGCAACCGACCGGCCCGGCAACGAGAGCGTCTGGCACCTGGCGGAGCTCGCCGACCGCCAGACCTTCGACCGCTATATCGACACGGTGGCGACCGCCATTGCCGACCGCTTCACCCTCAGGGTCTATATCAACGTCGCC
This sequence comes from uncultured Alphaproteobacteria bacterium, assembly GCA_963750065.1. Taxonomy (GTDB): domain Bacteria; phylum Pseudomonadota; class Alphaproteobacteria; order Rhizobiales; family Kaistiaceae; genus CAVSRC01. The sequence continues at coordinate 19,283 of CAVVPK010000015.1, read as the reverse complement.
GGCCGCTGGCGGGCCTATAACGGCTGGATCGCCAGACTGCAGGACAGGAGCAACGGCGACGACGACTACCAGCGCTTCGTGCGGCTGTGCGCCGACCTGGTCGAATGCCTCGCCAGCCAGCGCGTCGTCACCTATTCGGCCATGTTGCCCGATGCCTCCGATCCGATGACCGACGTGGTGCTGCACTATCCCAACGAGGTGACGGCGCTGGCCACCGGCGCCTCCCTCTACATCGTCAGGGCGACGGCGCTGACCGGTGCCGACATCAGCGAGCCGCTGGCGCCGGCAGTGGCCGAGAACGCCGCCGCCGCCCTGCAGCGCCACCCGCAAGCGGCCGCCGAGCGCTTCCGCGAGCTGCTGCGCCTGACCACGCCCTGGACCTGACGCCTTGGTCGATCCGGCGATCGCGAAATTCCTCGCCGCGCTCGAGGAGACCCAGTACCTCGCGCCCGACCGCATGCAGGCCTATCAGCACCGCCTGCTCGACCGGCTGCTGCGCCACGCGCGTAGCCAGACCGATTTCTATGCCGACCGGCTGGCACCGCTCTTCCGCCCCGACGACAGCATCGACTGGGAGCGCTGGACGGAAATCCCGATCCTGACGCGCGCGCAGGCGCAGGAGAACGAGGCCGCGCTGTTCGCCCGCACGGTGCCGCCGGCGGCAGGTGAATCGCGGATCGACGCCACCTCCGGCTCCACCGGCCGGCCGCTTCGCCTCGCCATTTCCGCCAGCCAGAGCGTTGCCACCGCTTGCGCCAACGAACGCTTCCTGCGGTGGCACAAGCTCGACCGGGTGAGGCTGGCGGCCATGATCTATGACGCCGACCCCGGCAAGGCGATGTACCCGGACGGCGCGATGACGGAATCGAATCTCGCGGGACAGAACCAGCCAACGGCATTGCTCAACATCGACACGCCCGTAATCCAGCAGGTCGAGTGGCTGCGGCGCCTGAATCCAGCCACGGTCACCAGCTTGCCGTCCAATCTGCGCGAGATCGGCAGGATAGCCCGCGAACAGGGCGAGCCGTTGTCGTTCGACGGGGTGCTGACCTTCGGGGAAGCGGTATCGCCGTCAACCCGCACGGCGCTTCGCGACTATTTCGGCAGCGAGCCGATCGATCGCTACGGCTCGACGGAAGTCGGCTACATGGCAGGAACCTGTCCGCATTCCGGCAAATACCACGTCGCCGCCGACATCGTGCGCATCGAGGTCGTCGACGAGGCCGGGCAGCCGGCCGCTCCGGGCATCCCCGGCCGCATCGTCGCCACGTCGCTGTACAACTACGCCACGCCGTTCATCCGCTATGCGATCGGCGATCTGGCGGTGCTGGCCGCCGAACCCTGCGGCTGCGGACGGACCCTGCCGGTGCTGGACAGCATCCTCGGGCGCACGCGCGCCGTCTTCCGCTTCGTCGACGGCACCACGGTCCTGCCCCGGCTCGAATCCGTGCGCGTGCAGCCCTTCGTGCCGCACCGCCAGTTCCAAGTCGTGCAGACGGCCCTGGACCGCATCGAGTACCGCTACGTGCCGGTCTCGCCCGACCAGACGAACGACCTCGCCGGGTTCGCGGCCTATGTCAGACAGCGCCTGCACCCGACGCTGACCGTCCAGGTCATCGCCGTCACCGAAATTGAGCGATCGCCTTCGGGCAAGTATGAGGATTATGTCAGCCTGGTCGGCGAGGCGAGCCCCTAGGCTCGGCTAGAATTCACCGTAACACACCCCGTCCGAGTAGTGATAACCAGGCGGGCAGTAGCTGCTGCCCGTGGTGGTGAACAGATCAGGCGGCAAGATCGGATCGTCCTCGCGATGACGCTTGATGAGCGACTTCTCGGGCGCGCCGAAATAGAACCGCACGCCGCCCAGTGCCTGGGCGTAGTTGTGCTGACCGAACGCACCCGAAGCGAACAGCGTGAGACCCGAGTGGTTGGACGGCTGCCATTCGGCGCCGACAGTTCCTATGGTGCCGACACCGTTCAGATAGCGGAACCCTCCGTCCAGTCGCAGGTCGGGGGTCGGATAGACCGCCAGCGTCGCCGAGCCAGTGAAACCGGTGTAGCTGCCGAACTGATAGGCTCCCAAGCCCTCCAGCGTGAACCGCCCGAGATAGGCCGCGCCCTCGACCCCCAGCTTGCCGACATTGGCACCGGTCGTGTCGATCACGCCATTGATCGGAGACGAAACGCCGGTCGTGCTGCCCAACTCCCAGTTGACGTAGCTGCCGTAGACGCCAAGCAAGCCTTTCGCCGGATCGCGCCAGAACAGCTGCCCGGCAACGCCGTAGAACGGCGCTTCCCGGCCCGAGCCGACCAGACCATCGACCTGCAGGCCAAAAGCGTGGCTGAGCGGCATCGCAAACGAGCCGAGCACGCCGTAGAGCGCACCGTGTTCGCCGCCGCCGAACGCACCGATCTTGCCATTGGGCTGCGACACCGCCGGCAGACCGTTCGGTTCGGCAAAGTCGACCGAATTGTTGGAAAAATCCACCGCCTGTGCGCCGCCCATTGCCGCGACCAGACAGGTCGTCGACAGCAGCCAAGTCCGCAACCGCATCATGGGTAGGCCTCCCCGCGACAGTGATTCCGCATTTATACCTATACTCACGCTAATTCGCGATCGGCGCCATCCGACAGACTCGAGGGTTCCGCAAAATAAACAGGCCATTGCAAAAGTGTCACGACCAACAGATGGCCTTTGGGAAAGCCTTGGGGGAAGTACCTGTTGCGACACGTTCAAACGATCAGGGCCGGCATCGAGCCGGCCCTGTCAGGTCAATCAGCCGGATTCCTCCGGCCACGTCCTAGTCCTGGTTCGCACCTGACCGCAGACGCCGTTGGTCATCACGTCCGGCGGCAGGCAGGCACTGCCGATCGACAGGTCGCCGGTGAGATCCGGCGTCGGATCGTCCTGGCGGTGGCGATCGATGAGCGACTTGCCGCTGTCGCCGAAGTAATAACGCGCGCCGCCGAGAATCTGCGAGAAGCTGTTCGACCCGAACGCGCCGGAAGCGAAGAGCGTCAGGCCCGAACTGTCGTGCGGCCGCCATTCGGCGTCGACCAGGCCCATGGTGCCGGGGCCGTCGACATAGCGGACACCGGCATCGAGACGCAGATTGTCGATCGGGTAGTACGCGACCACCGCCCTGCCGGTGAAGCCGCTCGCCGAGCCAAACTGATAGGCGGCCAGCCCTTCGAGCGAGAAACGACCGAGATAGGCCGCACCTTCGACGCCGAATTTGCCAATGTCGAAGCCGGTCTTCGTGCCGTTGCTGACGTCCCAGTTGAGGTAGCTGGAATAGAGACCGATGAGGCCCCTGGCCGGGTCGCGCCAGAACAGGTGGCCGCCGATGCCATAGAACGCGGCGCCCTGCCCCGAGCCGGCCAGGCCGTCCACCTGCAGGCCATAGGCGAAGCCGATCGGTGCGGTGATCGACCCGGCAACGCCGTAGACGCCGCCGCTCTTGCCGCTGCCGTCCTGGCTGCCGCCGAAGACGCTCACCTTGCCGTTCAACGCCGATACCGCCGGCAGGCTGCCCGGCACCGCCATCGGATCGTACTTGCCGAAATAGTCGCCCGCCTGTGCACTGCCCGCCGCCGCCAGCGCCATCAGGCAACTCACCGACAACGCGATCTTCAGCTTCCGTTCCATGAAACGTCGTCCCTGCACCCACGATTCCGCCTGTCGTGCACTTTCGCCGCCTTTCGGGGCCCAGCGCACATGACATAGCGAAGCACCCCCCATTCACACCGCGACTGTGGCAATTACGGCACACCCATGCGCAAGCCGGTGACGGACGCCGAACGGGGCGCTGCGCATTCGCGAAAGGCACGCGGGCCAGCAGGCAGCCGGCCCCCGTTTCGGAATTGCGGCTCTAGCGCAGGGAGGCGCAGAAGCGCTGGATGCGCTCGCCCGCCTTCTCCAGCGCCTCGGTCGAGGTGGCATAGGAGACGCGGAAGTTGGGACCGAGGCCGAAGGCCGAGCCCTGCACCACCGCGACGCCTTCGGCTTCGAGCAGCTCGGTGACGAAATCGTCGTCGCTTCCGATCACCTTGCCCGACGGCGCTTTCTTGCCGATGAGTTCGGCACAGGAGGGGTAGACGTAGAAGGCCCCCTCCGGCGACGGGCACGACAGCCCGCGCGTCTGGTTGAGCATCGAGACCACCAGATCGCGCCGGTCCTTGAACACCTTGTTGTGCGCGGCGATGAAATCCTGCGGGCCGGTGAGCGCCTCGAGCGCCGCCCATTGCGAGATCGACGAGGGATTGGAGGTCGACTGCGACTGGATCTTGGCGATCGCCTTGATGAGCTGGACCGGGCCGCCGGCATAGCCGATACGCCAACCGGTCATGCAATAAGCCTTGGAGACGCCGTTGACCGTCAGCGTGCGCTCGATCAGCGACGGCTCGACCTCGGCCATCGTCGCAAAGACGAAATCGTCGTAGACGAGGTGCTCGTAAATGTCGTCGGTCATCACCCAGACTTGGGGATGGCGAACCAGCACGTCGGTCAGCGCCTTGAGTTCGTCCCGGCTATAGGCGGCGCCGGACGGGTTCGACGGCGAGTTGAAGATGAGCCACTTGGTCTTCGGCGTGATCGCATTTTCAAGCGCTTCCGCCGTGACCTTGAAGTTGGTCGCGAGCGAGGCGTCGACGAAGGTCGGTGTTCCGCCGGCAAGCAGCGCCATGTCCGGATAGCTCACCCAGTAGGGCGTCGGGATCAGCACTTCGTCGCCGGGGTTCAACGTCGCCATCAGCGCGTTGTAGAGCACTTGCTTGCCGCCGGTGCCGACCGTGATCTGCGCCGTCGTGTAGGCGAGCCGGTTTTCGCGCTTGTACTTGTCGACGATCGCCGCCTTGAGCTCCGGGATGCCGTCCACGGCGGTATACTTGGTCTTGCCGTCGCGGATCGCCTTGATCGCCGCTTCCTTGATGTTGTCGGGCGTATCGAAGTCGGGCTCTCCGGCGCCAAGGCCGATCACGTCGCGACCGGCGGCCTTGAGTTCGCGCGCTTTGTTGGTCACCGCGATGGTGGCAGAGGGCTTTACGCGGGCGAGCGAGTTGGCAAGGAAGGCCATGGTCCGGACTCCGGAAAGAAGGGTTTCAAAACGGCGCGGACCCTAGGCCCGACGCTCACGATTCACAAGCAAAACCGTGGTGTTTCGCCAGGCTCACGCGGGCGTTGCTGGCGCGGCCGAGACGCTGCTTGTCGCCGCCGCTATCATGCCCCTCGCCTTCCTGTCGCTTGCCTGCGGGTTGATCCTCGATTTCCAAGCCCGCTTCCGAAGGGTGCGCACGCAACGTACCATCGATCCGGGTGATGCACTCCTCACGGATTGGAATTGGACGGCCGGCGGCCGTGTCGCCAATTCTCGGCGGAAGAAACGGGGGAAGCGATGACCTACACGCTCTATTCGATGCAGTCCTCGGGCAACTGCTACAAGCCGCGGCTGCTGATGCACCAGCTCGGCATCCCCTTCCGCATTGTCGAGACCAACTCCTCCAAGGGCGAGACGCGCACGCCCGAGTTCCTGGCGCTGAACCCCAATGGTCGCGTGCCGTTGCTGGTGCTGCCCGATGGGCGCCGGCTGTCGGAATCGAATGCCATGCTGCTCTATCTGGCGGAGGGCACGCCCTTCCTGCCGACCGACCGCTATCAGCGGGCGCTGGTCCACCAATGGCTGTTCTTCGAGCAATACGAACACGAGCCGGCGATCGCCGTCGCCCGCGCCTGGCAGAAGATCTATCCGCAGTACATCGGCAAGGCGACGCCCGAGCAACTCGCCGATTGGCACAGGCGCGGCAACAAGGCGCTCGCCGTCATGGAGCAGGTGCTCGACAAGAGCGACTGGCTGGCCGGCGACGCCTATTCGGTCGCCGACATCGCCCTCTATGCCTATACGCATGTGGCCGAGGATGGCGGCTTTAATCTCTCCGCCTATCCGGCGATCGGTGCGTGGCTCACGCGCGTCGCCGCCGAACCTGGCCATGTCCCCATGGACTGGAGGCCGGAAGGCTGACTGGTTCCGCTGCCACAATTCGGCCCACACAACTGTCCGCAATCGCCCCATTCCGGTCCGACGGGCGCCGTCATCGCCGCCCACCTTCGAGGTTCTCCGACAGGGAGGGAACCCATGCGCAGCATCGCCCACGGCCACACCAACGCACCCCACGACGCCGGCACCGGCGGATTCATCCTGTGGATCGCCGTCTATACCGTCTTCATGCTCGCCCTGATCGCGTTCAACGGCGGCACGCAGCTTTTCGGCCACCCCATGCTCGCCTGGCCGTCGTTCCCCGGCATCGGTTAGGTGCCTTGCGGCGTCAGCCGCTCTTCGGCGGCGCCTCGGCATAGGCCTTGAGGCGCTCGAGGCCGCGCTCATAGTCCGGCCCGACAACCGCGTCGATTGCCAGACCGCGATAGCGGCTGACCGGGCTGAAGCCGACATCGGTGCGGAACCCCCATGCGACGGTGGTCTGGCCGGCGGTCTTCTCCGTCAGACGGAACCAAGCCGCGGTCGCTGGCCGGCCGGCACGGCTGACGCTCATCTCGACGGTGCTGTCCGGTTCGATCGCCGTGACCTTCTGCACGCCCGAGCCGACCGCGGGCACTTTGCTCTCCCAGGTCAGGCTCTGTCCGACGCCGTCCAGCGGGCCGGTGAAGGTGACGACCACGTCCGGGTCGGCGGCAAACAGAGGCAACCAGTCCGGCAGGTGACGCAGATCGGCAACCAGCGGAAAGAGCGTTGCACGGGGAACTGCGATATCGATCGACCGGGTGACCTCCGGCTCGCGTGGCAGTAGGTAGGCGCCGAGCAAGGCCGCCACGACGAGCGCCACCACGCCGGCGGCGCTCCATTTTAGCCAGAAGCCCACACCCCGCCGTCTGGCAGGCTGCACTACATCCGGCACCGGTGCATCGCTGGCGGCGTTTGCCGCGCCCGGCCCGCCGCCGGCAGGAGCTGGCATGGAATCGGCTGTCATCGCCTGGATATTACACCCGGCGCCAATATCGCCCTAGATACAATGAGATGGTGCCCCACGGAGAGTGCGTCCGGTGCCCTGCCCGGCACTGCGGCAACGTGGTCGTGCGCGAAACCTTTCATACAACTTCGATTCCATTCAAAATTGTGCATAACCTGACAATTCAGGAGTTTGCACGTGCCGCAATTCGCCAACCGCACCGAGGGCTTGCGCTTCCGCATCGTGCTGAGGCCCGGCGTGGCGATTGGCCCGGGCAAGGCCGACCTGCTTGAGGCGATCGCCGAGACCGCATCGCTGACGGGAGCGGCCAGACGCTCGGGCATGAGCTACAAGCGCAGCTGGTTGCTCGTGCAGGAGATGAACGCCGCCTTCGCCACACCGCTGGTCGAGACCATAAAGGGCGGCACCGGCGGCGGCGGCGGCACCCAGTTGACGCCGCTCGGTCATCGGATCCTGACGCGCTATCGCGAGATGGAGGCCGATGCCGGCAAGGCGATCGCCGCCGGCGTCGCCGATCTCCGGCACCACCTGAAGCCGGAGGGCGCCGCCACGGCGCCGGCCGCGTCCGGCAGCAAGCGCCGCCGCCACAGGGACGATTGATTCCGCGCCGGCTCCGTGGTGACATATTCGATATGTATGACTGAACATATCGAGGTCGTCATGAGCATCCGCCGCCTGCTGCTTGCCGCCGTCCTGGGCGCATCGGCGCTCGCCGCCAGCGCCCTGCCAGCCATCGCCGCCGACCCGATCGTCTTCGCCGCCGCCAGTTTGAAGAACGCTCTCGACGATGTTGCCGCCGCCTATAAGGCCAGGACCGGCAAGACCGTCGCCATCAGCTATGCCGGCACTGCGACGCTCACCAGGCAGATCGAACAGGGCGCGCCGGCCGACATCTTCTTTTCCGCCGACACGGCCTGGATGGACTATGCCGTCGCGCACAAGCTGGTGAAACCGGAAACGCGGCGCACGCTGCTCGGCAACGCGATCGTCCTGGTCGTGCCGAAAGACTCCACCGCATCGATCAGGATCGCCCCCGGCATGGACCTCGCCGGCCTGCTCGGTCGCGATGGGCGTCTTGCCATGGCCAATGTCGATTCGGTGCCGGCCGGCCGCTACGGCAAGGCCGCGCTGGAGAGCCTCGGCGTGTGGACCAGCGTCGCGCCCCGTGTGGTGCAGTCGGAAAACGTGCGCCTGGCGCTCGCCTTCGTCGCCCGCGGCGAAGCGCCGGCCGGCATCGTCTACGCCACCGATGCCGCCGCCGAGCCGGCGGTCAAGGTGATCGGCACCTTTCCCGCCGACAGCCACGCGCCGATCCTCTATCCTGTCGCCATGACCGCCGGCTCGACCAATCCGGACGCCAGGGCCTTTTTCGACTTTCTGCAATCGGACGCGGCCGCGCCGGCCTATCGCAGGCAAGGCTTCACCATCGTCTCGCCGGGCTCTTGAGACCAGGGATTGCATGTTCGCTCCGCTGACCCCGCAGGAATGGTCCGCCATCGAATTGAGCCTGCGCGTGGCGGCCGTGGCGGCACTGGCAAGCCTGCCCTTCGGCATCGCGGTCGCCTGGCTGCTCGCCCGCGGCCGCTTCGTCGGCCGCGCGCTCATCGACGGCATCGTCCACCTGCCGCTGGTCATGCCGCCGGTGGTCACCGGCTATCTGCTGCTCATCGCCTTCGGCACCAAGGGGCCGATCGGCGCCTTCCTTCAGAGGACGTTCGGCATCGTCTTCGCCTTCAACTGGAGCGGCGCGGCACTTGCCGCGGCGATCATGGGCTTTCCGCTGATGGTGCGCGCCATCCGCCTGTCGATCGAAGCCATCGACCCGCGCCTTGGCGCCGCCGCGGCGACGCTGGGCGCCCGGCGCATCGGCATTCTGGCGACGGTGACCCTGCCGCTGGCGCTCCCCGGCATCCTTGCCGGCCTTGTGCTCTCCTTCGCGCGGGCGCTGGGCGAATTCGGCGCCACCATCACCTTCGTCGGCAACATCCCGGGCGTCACCCAGACCGTACCGCTGGCGATCTACACCAATGCCCAGGTGCCGGGCGGCGAGCTGCCGGCGCTGCGCCTGACGCTGATCGCCGTCGTCGTCGCCTTCGCCGCGCTGCTCTTCTCCGAGATGCTGGCCCGCCGCGTCTCCCGCCAAACAACCGGGTGAGCCCATGCTCGCCGTCGACATCGACAAGGCGCTGGGGACGTTCACGCTCTCGGCGCGTTTCGAGAGCAGCGGCGGCATCACCGCCCTCTTCGGCCGTTCCGGCGCCGGCAAATCGACGCTCGCCAACGCCATCGCCGGACTGGTGCGCCCCGACCGCGGATCGATCCGCCTCGACGATCGTGTGCTGTTCGATGCCGGGATGGGCGTCGACGTGCCGGTGCGCAGACGCGGCATCGGCACCGTGTTCCAGGAGGGCCGGCTGTTTCCGCACTATTCGGTGCGCGGCAACCTGATGTACGGCCGCCGGCGCACGCCGCGCCGGCAACGCTGGGGATCGTTCGACCAGATCGTCGAGCTGCTCGGCATCGGCGACCTGCTGGCGCGGCGCCCGGCCGGTCTCTCCGGCGGCGAAAAGCAGCGCGTTGCCATCGGCCGCGCTTTGCTGCAGAGCCCGCGCCTGCTCATCATGGACGAGCCGCTGGCAGCGCTCGACATGGCGCGCAAGGAGGAGATCCTGCCCTATATCGAGCGGCTGCGCGACGAGATGAAGCTCAACATCGTCTATGTCAGCCACAGCGTCGACGAGGTGTCGCGGCTGGCCGACACGCTGGTACTGCTCGCCGAGGGCAAGGTCATCGCCGTGGGCACGGTCAACGAGGTGTTCGGCCGGCTCGACCTGCGCGCCCATACCGGGCGCTTCGAGGCGAGCATGGTACTGACGGCCGAGGTCATGGCGCACGACCGTGAGAGCGGCACCACGATCCTCGATCATCCCGCCGGGCGCATGTGGATCCCGACCATAGACCGCCAGCCGGGAAGCACGGTGCGGCTGCGCGTGCGCGCCCGCGAGGTGGCGCTGGCGGTGGGCAATCCCGGCCTGCTGTCGATCCGCAACCGCCTCGACGCGACGGTGACCGACATCGCCATCGGCCCCGGCGCCGCGGTCGAAGTGCAACTCGACGTCGGCGGTCAGACGCTGGTGGCGCGCATCACGCGCGATGCGGCGAAGGCGCTCGACATCGCGGTCGGCCAGCCGGTCGTGGCGCTGATCAAGTCAGCGACGTTCGACCGGCTGGACGATTTTTCCTGAGGCTTACGAGCAGCCCTTGAGGTGGTTGGCGCCGTCCAGCACGGTGATCCGCACCGAAGCAGTGCCCGAATGGAGCATGCCGATCTTTTCGGCCGCACCACGGGTGAGATCGATCACCCGGCCGCGGATGAAGGGCCCGCGATCGTTGATGCGCACGACCACCGAGCGGCCATTGCTGAGATTGTCGACCCGGACATGGGCCCCGAAGGGAAGGCTGCGATGGGCAGCGGCGAGCGCATTGGCATTCATCTTCTCGCCGTTCGCCGTTTTGTATCCAGCACTGTACCAGGATGCCTTGCCGCACTGGGATGCGGATGCTTCACCTGGATGAAAACCGGCCACCGCTACAATAGCCGCGATGGCTGCCCCGAACGCAAGAACGCGTGACTTGCTTACTTTCACTCTTTGACTTCCGTTTGCTGTTGAACCGCATCGTTGGCATGTCCCTCCCAGCACCAGAGCCCCCGCCGGGGCTCCGGCGGCGACAGGCGCGATGTGCAACGGCAAATGGGGCGCGAATGCGGCCGGCGGAAGATCCGGCGGGAGCGCTGGTTAACCGCCGGAACGGCGGCAATCGGGGGAGCCGGCGGCGCCTACGGGCGCGCGATCAAACTCAAGGCTGCCGCGGGATTGCGGGCCTTTGCGCCGGCGATCGTGAGGACCAGGACGCGCGCGTCTTCCTGGCCGCCGGCCCGGCGCCAAAGCGCGGCAAATCGTCCACCTCGCCCGCGGCAGATGCCGACTACTGCTGCTTCTTCGCGTCGTCCGGATGCATGGTCGCCATGACCGGCGACGGCGTCTTGCCGCCGAACGGCTGGTGCTTGTTCTTCTTGTTCTTGTCCGACTTCGGTTTCTTCTTCTCGTGAGATGGTCTGTCGCGTCCCTTAGACATCAGACGTCCTCCTTCATGCACGCGGCGCACGCAAGTCACCGGCACCTGAATACTACCCGCGCCGCCGGCGCCTGTGAATTGACATGGCTCAGGCCCCGCCGGCGGCCTCCGCCGTCATGATTCAGCCGCGACCTGCGCCGTAAGCGCCGCCAGCGCCGTGACCACGTTCCAGTTGCGTCCGGTCCCCGGCGTCGTGAGCTTGAGCTTCAGTTTCGACGTGCCGATGCCCTTGGGATAGCAGATGAACAGGTCCGCCCCGACCGCCTGCCAGGACTCCGGCCCGTCCCATTGCATGCGCAGCGCCGCGCGGTCCTCCGACGTCGGCAGGCCGGCAAGGAACATGACCACGAGGTGGCTGGGGTCGGCCTCGGCCATCTCCGGGAACGGGTTGCGGCCGGTGAGCCGCTCCATCTCGCCCGCCGTGCGCAGGATGGTCTCCGAACGGAAGCCGAAGCGATCGACGATGCCCGCCTCTATTGTTGCGGCGATCTGGGCGCGATCGCCGTGCGCCGCAAACACGACATTGCCGCTCTGCAGATGCGTGCGCGCATCGGCAAAGCCGAGATCGGCGAACAGGGCTCGCAAAGCGGCCATCTTGACACCGCGCCCACCGACATTGACGGCGCGCAGCAGGGCGACATAGGCGGTCATGGCGCCATCATAACGGCGATTCGGGCGACATGGCGGCCTCGGCCTGACGCTCGCGCAGCGCTGCGCGCAGTTTCGGAAAGACGTATTTCTGGAAAAGCGGCAAGGCCGCGTCATAACACATCAGCTCTCGGCCGGCGCAGCGACGGGCCCGGCGGCAGCGATCGAGCGGGCAGGCTTCGTGCAGATCGTAGAAGTCGACGAGCTTGCGGTTGAAGTCACGCATGGCCTGATCATGCTCGTCCTTCGACTTTGCCCAGGCGACCGATTTCGGATTGTCGCGCAGGTCCGGCGTCAGGTGGCGGAGCCAGGGCTCCGGATCGGGCGGGGCGGCGCGATGCTGGCGACGGTATCGGGACATGGGTTTGCTCCTTGGTTTGCAGGTCGTTTCCCGGATGCGGCGGTGCGTGTGGCCGAGCGACAATCTCCGTTCATGCCCGACACCGATCGGGCATCCGGATTTGAGTCGCCGCCGGCACCGCGCATGTGGCGATTCCTGCCTGGGTCCCCGCCTCCGCGGGGACGAACGGGAATGAGCAAGCGCTCTCGTTCCCGCGCGCTTGTCCCGCACCGGGTGATGAACATTTCCTGCTTCCCTGTCCGGCCTTCGGCCGGCCTCGCGTCTTTTTCCCGTCCCGGTCGCTTCGCTCCTCGCCTCTTGTTGGAGACGAGGGGATGGCGGGCGCTCGATGAGTGCCTCGTCGGGTAGTCCGTTTGGTGGCGCTCAGCCGAGCGCCCGCCGCGGCGATTTTGGGTAACCCGCACTCGCGCTCCACCGGGCGAACGGTGCGCTGCCGGTTCATCACCGGCCCGCTGCCTGGCCCCTCGCCCTTGGACAGGCGAGGTTTTGAACCCACCCGGCTTAAGGTGGACGGTGGCCACAGCCGGTCGTAATGCCGGCGGACGAGCTGACGCGGGCACCTCCCGGTCCGCACGCGGTCCGATACCGCACGCGAAGCAGGCGCCGCTCCTCTCCCCGTGACGGTTCGGTCGCGACACGACCCCTCTCGGGAGAAGATGAGCGGATCATCTCATGGGGGCATGGGGGCGGGGATAAGTATTTTTGCGTCGCCACCGGCACGACACCCAACCCTCCCCCGGAGGGAGGGTCGAAAGCGCGAAGCGCTTTCGCGGAGGGGCCTGGGACTCTCGGCCAATCCACCCCCTCCCGAAAGTGGCTCGCTGGCGCTCGCCGCTTTCGACCTCCCCACCAAACACGGGCCTGCCCGCGTTTGGATTCAATGATGCCAAAGTCGGAAACATCCGACTTTGGTGGGGAGGTTCGCACCGTGCCATGCCGCACAGTCGTCGCAACAAGCCTCGATCGTCGCCGACCATGGTATCCAGGCGCCTTTGACGCACTCGGGAGGCCACCATGCCCAACGTCTTCGCCGACTTGCCGGCCGCTTCGGCCGCGGAGGAGTTGACCGATCTCCTCGCCCGGCCGGGCCTCAGGATCGAGCGCATCGTCTCCACCGGACAGGCCTCGCCGCCCGGCTTCTGGTACGACCAGGCGCATGACGAATGGGTGATCCTGCTGTCAGGCGCCGCCGGGCTGGCCATCGAAGGCGAAGCCGAGAGGCGGCTCGCGCCCGGCGACTACGTCTCCCTCCCCGCCCACACCCGCCACCGCGTCACCTGGACCGACGCGAGCCAGCCGACCGTGTGGCTGGCGGTGCATGTGGGGGAGTGAACGGCGGTAATCCCGCGCGCCACCAACGCTAAAGCTCGTCCGCACTCCGGATCGGCAAGACAGCAACTACCCGATAATCGGGATAATGCTGCGCGCTCTTAGGAGACCGCAACAGAACAATCTCATTCTCGCGCTGCTCTGATATTTCCGTCAGGTCGTCGCTCGCGTACGGAGACATGTGCCGCGCTCCGCAACGCGGGCAATCGTCATCGCAGGTGCACGACCACTCGTCGTCCCAATGCGAACCGCAGCGGTCGCATTCGTAGTGATTGCGGAACCATGCCATGACCCACCTCAGGATTGCCTCATGCGATAGTGACCGCGTGACACGAAATCCAAATAGCCGTGATCACGAAGCACCTGCAACTGCTGCCGTATCTTCTGCCTCACATGCCGGTTGTTCGGATAAAGGAGACTTAGCCTCTCCTCGAACGCATAGACGTCATCAAGACCGAACTCGTTCTTCCCGATCGCCTCGACACATTTCATCGTCTCGATAAGCCAGCCGCGTGCGTCGCTCCCCTCGTCCCGCAGAAAGAGCGTTTGCCGCCATTGAGCAAGAACGGACGCTTTGGGCACCGCCTCGCCGGCGCGCACGAAATAGATTTTGCCCGCGGCGGGAATCGCATTCAGCAGGATGTTGCAGCCAACCCATCCGGCGCGCTTCGCGGTAGGCGCCAGCGGCTTGCGCTTTTCAATGATATCGCTCACGAAGAAATGCTTTGGGACAATGACGACGTTCGTGACCGCCAGTCTTTGCAGGTCGTAGTTCAGCAGCAGAAGGTTCGGATTATTGCGTGCAGCTAGCCGCTCAGTCATCGTGCCAAAAGCGCCATCAACAACCCTTCGACCGAATGCCTTTTTTTGGCTCTTGAGTTCGAACTCCTCGCTGCAAGACGCACAGAAGAAGTCAGCAACAGGGCGATTGGAGGCGAACTGGTCCATCCTTGGATTGCCGCAGTTCGGGCAATAGACCCACTTGCCCACCCATTGCTCAGTCCAGGCGCGGGCGTTTTGGGAGCCGCTGACATAGGCAGCTTGGGGTTCTTCGAAGCTAAAATCCATCGTTGGCCAGCATAGCCGACCCGAGGGAATAGCAAAGACGTGGATGGCCGGGACGAGGCCTGGCCATGACAGGGCCTCGGTGGCTCCTCGCCAAGCGTTCAATCCGCCCTCCCTCCGCAAACGGTCGGTTTACCCGGAAGCGCTATGATCCATCCCGTGCGCAGGCTCCGCCAGCTGGTCCGCGGGAGCGGGACGGCGCGGGAACGCGCAACTGGGTGACGACGGCGCCCGAACGAAGTCTCGCGTCAAGAACGCGCTTCGCGATCGGTGCAGGTTCTTCGTCGCCCGGAGGCAGAGACCATCATGTCCCTCATCACACTCAACCACGGCACCCAGCGCGGTTTCGCACCGGTCATCCCCTCCAGCCTCGAGACCGGGCTTTACCACGGTGCCGCCGCCACGCTGCGTCTGCTCGCCCGAGCCGGCGGGGCGATCGCCGATTATTGGCGTGACCGGCAGAGGGTTCGCTGGCTCACACAAGCCGACGACGCGGTGCTGCGCGACCTCGGTATCGCGCGCAGCGACATTGCGCGCCTGGTGCGCATGGGCCGCCGCTGACGCGGCCCACGGCCTGCGCCGCCGCGGCCTCGCCAGATTAAGCGCCCGCGGCGCTTGCCGACACCGATCCCCCGGTCTCGGCTTCGCCTCGCCGGGGACGACCGAGAGAGAAGAGCCTCGGGCGCACGACACACCTCGCCCCGGCGGACTGTCGCCGACCGGGTCGTGTTGCCTACTCCGCCGCCGCCATCGCGTCGCTGTCGGGCTGGCCGGCTTCCGGCACGATGCCGGCGACCTTGCCGATCCAGTCGGCGAAGGCGGCGAGCCATTTCTCCAGGAAGGCGCGGATCGCCTCGTCGGTGACGGTGTGGTGGGCGTCGATCGAATTCGGCCGGCAACTGGATATAGGCCTCGGGCTGGCCCATGACAGCGAGGTCGAGCACCAGCAGGGTGGCGCGCAAATGCGACTGCGCCACCGCCGTGCCGACCTTGCCGGTGGTGGCGCCGATGACCGCCGCCGGCTTGCCCGCCCACGAATTCTTGCCATAGGGCCGGCTCGCCCAATCGACCGCGTCCTTCACCAGGCCGGGCGGTGCGCGATTGTATTCCGGCGTGACGAAGATGACCGCATCAGCCGCCTCGACGTCGCGCTTCAGGCGGGTGACGGCGGCCGGCGGATCGGCCCACAGATCCTGATTGTAGTGCGGCAGGTCGGCGAGCCCGACCAGCGACAGATCGAGCCCGTACCTGCGGCCGAGCTTCTTCAGGGCCAGTGCCAGATTTCGGTTGATCCATTCGCGGCGGAGGCTGCCGACGATGACTGCGACCTTGACCATGATTTCATTCCTTGCAGCGATGCGTGATCTCTCGGTATCTACCAGATACCAGCCCCCCAATTGGCGTGCAGGGGCGCCGCGGCAAGAGGGCACGTTCCGGTAACCGGGGCACGGCGCGGCCACGCGTGGATAAACGCCGGGCGGGACAGTGGGTTCCACCCGCCGGCGGGTTCGCGCCACCGTGCCACTTCCCCCCTGCCAGTCCCGGCGCTAAAGCTTCCGCCCGCATTCTCCCTCCGCCACAAGGCGGCCTCGCATGAATCCCCGCCTCGGCATCCTGTCGGCCTTTTCCTGTCTCGGCATTCTCGGCGTCCTGCCCGTGCTGGCGAGCGCGCGCCCGGGCGGCGTCGACGGGCTGACCTTCACCGTCTGGCTGACGGTGTGGCAGATCCTCTCCGCGCTGCCGCTCTACCTGCGCGAACGGGCGCAGGGTACGCGCGGGCTGTTCGAGACCGCCGGTGCCGACAGCACCCGCGCCTGGACGATCGCAGTGGCGGTCTCCACCGGCGTCATGTTCGGCCTGGCGACCTACATGTATGTGGTCGCCGCCGAGAAGGCCGGGCCGGTGAGCATGGCGATCGTCGTGCAGGCCTATCCGTTGATGACCATGCTGGCCGAGGCGATCTTCCTCAAGAAGCGCAAGACGCCGGCCGAACTCGCCTTCACCGCGCTGATGATCGCGGCGCTGGTCTATCTGACCACCAACGGCACCTTCCTCATCGCCGACGTCTCCTGGTGGTCGGTCTTCTCGCTCGGCATTCCGGTTCTGTGGACGGCGGCGCATCTCCTGCTCAAGACGCAGGTGCTCAACCGCACGGCGCTGACGCTGAACCAGGTGACCCTGTCGCGGCTCATCGTCTCCGGCGTCTTCCTTGCCGGGCTCGTCCTTGTCGTCGGCAGCCCAAGCGCGGTGATCGCCGGCTTCGCCGATTTCGACCTGCAGCGGGCGACCTTCATCATGGGGTTGGCGTACTACATCGAGCTGATCTTCTGGTTCCAGGCCATCCGCCACCTCGACGTGTCGGTGGCAAGCTCGATCGAGGTGCCGGCGCCGGCGGTGACCATGCTGGTGGCGCTCGTCTTCGCCGGGGCGGCGATCTCGCTCACCCAGGTGCTTGCCATGGTCGCCATCACCGTCGGCATGTACGGCCTGCTCTACGCCGGCCGCGCCGCGCGGCGGCGGCAGGAGGCCTGAGACCGAATCGGCTGCAATTGCCGTCGAATTCGCGGCAATCCGGCACGAGCGGTTAATCTATTGGGCATAGCAGTTGGCTGTATGTCCCGGCCTCTTAGCCGCGGAGGCCCGAGCCATGCGTTCCAAGGGAAGCCGTATGCCGAACCGCCAATCGCGGCCCGCGCAAACGATCCGTGACGCCGATGTCCGCAAGACGGTGGAAGCATATCTGACGCAGACGGAGGACCGCTACCGCAACCTTCTCGAAGCCGCACCCGACGCCATGGTCGTGGTCAACGAGGCGGGCGAAATCGTCCTTCTCAATCTGCAGGCCGAGAAGCAGTTCGGCTATCCCCGCGACGAGCTTCTCGGGCAGAAGGTCACCACATTATCCCGCAAGGCTTTGCCGAGCGGCTGATCGCCGACAGCACGCGCACCGCGGCCGAGGCGCTGGCGCAGCAGATCGGCACCGGCATCGAGCTGACGGCACGCCGCAAGGACGGCAGCGCCTTTCCGGTCGAGATCATGCTGAGCCCGCTGGAGAATGACGAGGGCACCCTGGTGACCGCGGCGATCCGCGACATCAGCGTGCGCAAGGTCGCCGAGGTGCATCTGGCGCAGATGGAGGGCCGCTACCGCGGGCTCCTCGAAGCGGCGCCCGACGCGATGGTCGTGGTCAATGACGAGGGCGAGATCGGCCTTCTCTATCTGCAGGCCGAGAAGCAGTTCGGCTATCCCCGCGACGAACTGCTCGGCCAGAAGGTCACCAATATCATCCCGGAGGGATTTGCCGAGCGGCTGATCTCAGACAGAACGCGTACGGCGGCCGAGCTCTGCGCAGCAGATCGGCACCGGCATCGAGCTGACGGCGCGCTGCAAGAACGGCCGTGCGTTTCCGGTCGAGATCATGTTGAGCCCGCTGGAGAGTCCCGAAGGCATCCTGGTGACCGCGGCGATCCGCGACATCAGCGTGCGCAAGACGGCCGAGATGCATCTGGCGCAGATGGAGGGCCGCTATCGCGGGCTCCTCGAAGCGGCGCCGGACGCGATGGTGGTGGTGACGAGGACGGCGACATCGTCATTCTCAATCTTCAGGCCGAGCAGCAGTTCGGTTATTCCCGCGAGAGCTCTCGGCCAGAAGGTCACCGACATCATTCCGCATGGCTTCGCCGAGCGGCTGATCGCCGACAGCACGCGCACCGCGGCCGAGGCGTTGGCACAACAGATCGGCACCGGCATCGAGCTGACGGCGGGGCGCAAGGACGGCACCGCGTTTCCGATCGACTCATGCTGAGCCCGCTGGACAGCCCCGAAGGCATCCTGGTGACCGCGGCGATCCGCGATATCAGTGTGCGCAAGGTGGCCGAGGCCGCCGCCTGGCGATGACGCTGGAGATGGCCCATTCGGCCGAGCACGACTTCCTCACCGGGCTGCCCAATCCGAATGCTTCTGAACGACCGAGTTCGGCCAGGCGATCGCGCTCGCCCCCAGCGCCACGCCATACAAGGTCGCGATCCTGTTTCCTCGATGTCGACGGGTTCAAGCACATTCAACAATTCGCTCGGACATCCCATCGGCGACAAGCTGCTTCAAGTCTATCGCGGAGCGACTGATCGGCTGCGTCCGCGCCTCCGACACCGTGAGCCGCCAGGGCGGCGATGAATTCGTCGTTCTTCTCTCGGAGGTCGAACATGAGGAAGACACCGCGATCCTGGCGCGCAGAATGTTGCAACAGGTGATGCAGACCCACACCATCAACGGGCAGGATCTGCACATCACCGCCAGCATCGGCGTCAGCGTCTACCCCGACGACGGCATAAGCGCGGAGACGCTCGTCAAGAACGCCGACACCGCGATGTATCAGGCGAAGGAAAACGGCCGCCAGAGCTACCAGTTCTTCAAGCCAGCCATGAACGTGCGTGCCGTCGAGCGGCAGTCCATCGAGGAGGGCCTGCGCCGCGCCCTGGAGCGACAGGAACTGGTCCTGCACTACCAGCCGAAGGTCGGACTGAACAGCAGACGGATCACCGGCGCGGAGGCGCTGATCCGCTGGAACCATCCGACGCGCGGCATCGTCCCGCCGGCGCAGTTCATACCAGTCGCCGAGGAAAGCGCGCTGATCCAGCCCATTGGCGCCTGGGCGCTGCGCGAAGCCTGCAGACAGACGCACGCCTGGGCCGACGCCGGGCTGCCGGCACTGACCATGGCGGTCAACGTCTCGGCGATGGAGTTCCGCGAGGACGCCTTTCTC
>CAVVPK010000014.1:0-12586 GCA_963750065.1 uncultured Alphaproteobacteria bacterium | reverse complement strand
GCGGATTCCAGCCGCCTCCGCTGCGCGCGCATTGCTGCCGATCATGGTCATGGCGAGGCCGTAGCGGGTGAAAGAGAGGATGATCTGACCGATGATGACGATAGCGAAGAAGAACAGAGCGCTTATCGGCAGGCCGAGCACGTTGATCCTAGGGATTTCGCTGCCTGGGGCCGCGGGATAGACGCTCTGTCCGCCGCTGATGATCTGCGCCAGGCCGAGCATGAGCGTGAGCGCCGCGATGCTCATCAGGATCGGATTGGCTTTCCAACCAGCCGACCACGGCGCCTTGTAGGGCAGTGACGATGACGCCGAACAGGATCGCCAGCGCGAATGCCGGCCAAACGCCCAAGGCGAGCGTGGCCAGAAAGACCATCGCAGAGGCGGAAACGGTCGCGCCGAGCGCGAGCGACATAATGTTGCCGGTCAGCGTAATGAAGGTCATGCCGACGGCAACGCAGCCGATGAAGGATATGGCGTTGAGCAGCGCGAAGAAACTCGGCAGTGAGATGATTCCCGGCGTACTGAGCATCCAAATGGCGAGCGCCGCCAATGCGCCCAGGCGGATGCCCCAGACGATACGATGACGCGACGAGCCGGAGAAGCCGAGACGCGGCAGGGTCCAGATTTCGCTCATGCCGCTACGACGGGGTGGGTAATGTCTCCGAGGACCTGATGCATGTTCGCCTCGGCGCGGGCATATTGTGCCCACCTGCCGGCCACGATACATGGTGACGATGACATCGGCCATGCCGAGCACCTCCTCGATGTCGGATGAGGCCAGCACGACGGCACAACCGCGGTCGCAGAATGTCCGGATCAGGCGATAGATCTCCGCCCGCGCGCCGACGTCGACGCCGCGCGTCGGCTCGTTCATCAGCAACACGCCGCGCCGCCCGGCGCGGATCGAGCGGCCGAATGCCAGCTTCTGCTGATTGCCGCCGCTGAGTTCCTCGGCGCGCGAGCGCAGACGCGCCAGATCGACGCCGACCGCCGGCAGCAAGTGCGCGCGCCGTGGCGCGCAGGCCGCTTCTGATCGAGAGAAGCCGAACCGGCGAATGCTCGTCGAGCTGTGTCGCGACCAAATTCTTGCCGACGTCGAGATGCAGGAAGATGCCTTCGCCGGCGCGATCCTCCGATATGAACTGCATCCTTGCCTGCGTGCCGCCGGCACGGACCGCAGCGGAACCCGCCTGCCTTCGACGGTGATCTGGCCGGTCGCGTCGGCCGCAAGTCCGGCCAGCGCGCGCAGGACCTCCGTCGCGCCCGAGCCCACTTGGCCGGCAATGCAGGTGACGGCGCCGCGGCGGGCGACGAGATCGAAGTCGTGCACCGCGCCCGGCACATGCAGGCCCTCGACGACGAGCATGGGCGCCCCGGCCTTGTCCTGCCATTGCGGGTACATTTCGCTCATGCTGCGGCCGAGCATCATGGCCATGAGCTCGGCGCGATCGATCTCGCGCGTGCTGTGCGGTGCCGACCAGCTCGCCGTTGCGCAGCACCGAGACCGTGTCGCAGATCTCGAATACCTCGCCGAGGCGGTGGGTGATGTAGATGATCGACTTGCCTTCGGCCCGCAGCGAGCGCAGCGCGGCGAAAATGCGTTCGATCTCCACATCGGACAGCGTCGCTGTCGGCTCGTCGAGGATGAAAATCCTGGCATTGCGCGTGAGCATGCGCGCAAGCTCGACGAGCTGGCGCTGGCCGATGCTGAGCCGCTACACCGGCGTGTCCAGAGAGAGATCGCCCAGACCCACCTTGTCCAGCGCCTGCTGCGCCCGGGCGCGCAGAGCGCGGCGGCGGTGGAACAGAGGCACCTCGCGGTTGCCGAGCCAGATATTGTCGAGCACGGAGAGGTTGGGTGCGAGGCTCAGTTCCTGGGCGACCAGCGCAATGCCGAGTTCCTGCGCCTGCTGCGGATGGCGAATATCGCGGGGCCGGCCCTCGAGAAAGACGCGGCCTTCGTCGACGCGGTGCACGCCGGTGAGGATTTTCACCAGCGTGCTTTTGCCCGCGCCGTTCTCGCCGCAAATCCCGCGAATCTCGCGGCGGCCGATGGACAAGGAGACGTCGCGCAGCACCTCGACGGTATGGAACCGCTTGGTGATCCCCTCCACCGAGAGCGCCGACTCGGTGCCAGCCGAGAGTGGCACGCCCGCAACAACCTTCTCTCGATCCACGGCCGTCCGCTTTGCGTTATTGCCGTCAGTAGCTGCAGGCTGCGGCATAACTTCCGACGTTCTTGCGGGTGATCGCGTAGGATTTGACGTATTCGTATTTCTTCATCTTCTTGCCGTCGAAATAGTCGGCGATCTTTTTGGCCGCGATGGTGGCCTCATGCGTCGGGATTTGAGTGCCCGTGCTATACTGCTGGCCGGCCTTGATATGGATGATGCCGTCCTTCATGCAGTTGCTGGCGACGACGACGATGCCCTTGTTGGCGACGCCGAGCTTGATGCCCGGCCGATTCGACGGCCTGGATTATTCCGGTGGCCTGGTTGTCCGCCATACCGAACATGCCGTCGATGCCGCCCCGTCCGTTGAAGCGCACGAGCAATTGGCTGGCGATCTTTTCCGTCACCGCCGTGTTCCATTTGCCGTCTTCCTGCGCGACGAGCTTGATGTCGGGGTGCTTCGCGAGCACCTCACGGAAGCCGACCATGCGCAACTGCACCATCAGCTGTTGTGCGAGGCCTGTGATCGCGACCACTTGCGCCTTGGTCTTGCCCTCCGTCGGCAAGCGCCTGGACCATGTTTTCGGCCGGCTCGCGGCCGAGTTGGCCGTGGTCGGTGCCGACATAGGACATGAAACAGGTTGTCGTGCTTCTTCTCCAGCGGCGTTGCCCAGAGAACGACCGGCACGCCCGCCGCCTTGGCACGGGTGAGCGCCGGTACGATGGCCTGATCGTTGGCGTATTCGATGCGCGATGAGGTCGAATTTCTGCGCGATCGCGTCGTCGACCTGCTGCGATTGCTGTGCCGCGTCGTAGGGGCTGGTGAGGTTGGTCACCTTCATGCCGCGGGCTTCGGCCTCCTTGATGAAGGATGACGTCCAGGCCGAGACCCAGGGATTGGTATTGGCCATGGAAAGCAGGGCCACTCTTTTGCCCGTGGGCGAGGCGTTCGTGTTACCGATGCCGAAGCCGAGGCCGGCGAGCAGCATCAGGAATGTGACGATGAAGCGCATGGTTTCCCCCTCCGTTATGTATTGGTTCGTCAAGATGACGGCGTGATGTGGCTTGCGTGATTCTTCAGGTACCATTCGGCGATTTCCTCGCGCGTGGCCCACCACACATCCGGAAACGATTTCGCATAGTGGATGAAGTCCCGCAGTGCGCGAATGCGGAAAGGCTGCCCGATGACGTGCGGGTGAATGCCGACATTCATGATCCTGCCGCTGGTCGCGCCTTCGCGGTAGAGCTCGTTAAGCTGCTCCTTCATGACGGCGCATGCTCTCTCGACATCCATTCCCTGCCGCATGAACATGGTGAAATCGTTGATTTCCGTGATGTAGGGGATCGCCACCATGGGCTTTCCCGATTTCGTGCTGATCAGATAGGGCTGATCGTCATTCATGAAATCCGTAAAGAAAATGAGCCCTTCTTCGGCCAGGATGTCGACCGTCGTGAGATTGCAGCGCAGGGAGCTCGACAGCCAGCCCTTGGCAGGTTTTCCAACCGCCTTCTTGTAAACCTCGAGAGTTTCGCGAATGACGCGCCGCTCTCCTTCGAGGTCGAACTGATAATTGGTCAACAGGTCGGACTGCGCGTAGTTATGGGCAATCAATTCCCAGCCACGTTCTTTCACGGCTTCGATGATCTGCGGTCGGTGGAGCGCCAGTGTGGCGTTCATCGTGCAGGAGGTAGGCACGCCGGCCTGGGTAAACGTGTCGAACAGCCGCCACACCCCGACGCGCTGGCCGTATTCACGCCAGGTCCAGTTCGGATTGTCGTACATGTTGGCGGGCAAAGGGTCGGGCAACAGGTTGGGGCCGCCCGGATAATACGGCTTGTCGGAATCCTTGGTCTGTTCCCAGTATTCGAGATTGCTGGTAATCATCAGCGCGACCCGCGCCCCATTCGGCCATTTCAATGGCTTGCGTTGCGGAAGCGGGACGTAGGGATAGTGCATTCCAATCCTCCCTCTCAATTCACTCGGACGCGGTACCGCGTTCATGAAGTCTGTTGTGGCGCCACCGGCTGTGTTGCCCCGCGCGGATGTTAAGCGATGAATACATATCCGTCATTGGAATGATCATCGCAGGCGTGCCCGACTTGCGTGCAGGCGATGAGACGGCAACACGCTGCGGCTGATAGAACACAAAAGGTATCGCGATGCTTGTGCGTTGCGGACGACATGAATGCATGCGGACGGAGCCGACGGACCAAATCGCGCCGTGCTGCATTGCAGCAAGATTCGACTTTGTTTGTGGGCACCCTTACGGACGACAGTTGAAGGCCGTCGGCCACCGGCGACAACTAATGAATTTTTATGTCACGTATCAATTCGGCTGAAAGGCGTATTGCATCGCCTTTTTGCGGCTGCGGGCGTTAAAGCGGGCTCAGGAAAATTGATCCCCGCAATCAGTTTTATATATTTGCCCGGCCTCTCGCGCGCTTCCAATGTTGAAACCGGCAGAAGCCTCTCGCTGCGGCACTTTGGCGCGACCATCGTCCGCGGTCGCCTGGCAGGGACATGAAGATGAAAATGTTGAGCGGACGCGTGGCGATCGTGACCGGCGCGGCGCAGGGAATAGGCGCCACCTACGCCGAAGCGCTGGCGCGCGAAGGGGCCAAGGTGAGCGTCAGCGACCTGTCCGCCTGCAACGGCGTAGTCGACAAGATCCGCTCCGCGGGCGGCGAGGCGGTAGGTATGCGCTGCGACGTGACGAAGGGTGAAGAGGTCGCCGGATTGATGACGGCCACGGAGCAGGCCTTCGGCCACATTGACATTCTGGTCAACAACGCGGCCGTGTTCGGAACCTTGTCGCTGAAGCCGTTCGAGGAAATCGACGCGCGCGAGTGGGATCTCGTCATGTCCGTCAACGTACGCGGCGCCTTCGAATGCATCAAGGCTGTGACGCCGGCGATGAAACGGCAGCACTACGGCAAGATCGTCAACATCGCCTCCGGCACGGTCTTCAAGGGCACGCCGCTGATGGCCCACTACGTCGCGTCGAAGGGGGCGATCGTTGCCATGACCCGGGCGCTGGCGCGCGAGCTGGGAGATTTCGGAATCGGCTGCAACTGCCTGGCGCCCGGCCTGACAATGAGCGAAGCCGTGCGCGGCAAAGAAGACTGGAACGACTTCATCACGGCGAACGTCGCCAGCCGCAGCTTCAAGCGCGAAATGGAGCCCGATGACCTGGTCGGCGCGTTATTGTTTCTGGTCAGCGCGCAAAGTGACTTCATGACTGGCCAGACGGTCGTGGTCGACGGCGGATCGATTTATCATTGAAACGGCAAACACGTGCACGCCCTTGACGCAATGATCGCGGCACCATTAAGGACTCCATTCAAATGAACGAGCGAGACGGCCGTGATCGATAAGACTCTGGCAAGTTGCAGCGAAGCGGTGAAGTCGGTTTTCGACGGCGCGACCGTTATGCTCGGCGGTTTCGGCAATCCCGGTATGCCCGGACAGTTGATCGAGGCGCTGCGCGAAAGCGGTCGGCGCGATCTGGTGATCATCAGCAACGGGGCAGGGACCGGCGATTTCGCCCTCGGCGCGCTGTTCGGCGCCGGCTGCGCACGCAAGTGGATCGGCTCGTTTCCCTCGCCCTCTGCTAAGGAATTTCGCGAGCGTTATCTGAAAGGCGAAATCGAGCTCGAGCTGGTGCCGCAGGGCACGCTCGTCGAGCGCATTCGCGCCGCCGGCGCAGGCCTGGGTGGCTTTTTCACGCCTACCGCGGCCGGGACGGAGCTGGCGGCCGGCAAAGAGACCCGGACCATCGACGGACGCGAGTACGTGTTCGAGAAGCCGCTTGCCGCGGACTTTGCGTTCCTCAAGGCGTACCGCGGCGACCGCCTGGGCAATCTCAGCTATCGGGGCACGATGCGCAATTTCAACATGGTGATGGCGACGGCAGCCAAATTCGTCGCGGCGGAAGTGGATGAGCTGGTGCCGGCAGGCGGGCTCGATCCGGAGGAAGTCCACACGCCGGGTATATTCGTGGATCGCGTGGTGCAGGTTGGGCGCCATCCGCGTCTGCGCGAAGTCGAAACGCCGGGCCGGGAGAAGGCGCAATGATGCTTACGCGCGATGGCATCGCCTGCCGCGTCGCCAACGATCTGCCGGAAGGCAGCTACGTCAACCTTGGCGTGGGCATTCCGGTGCTGATCGCAAATTTTCTCGACCGGCAGAAGGAAATCTTCCTGCAGAGCGAAAACGGCATTCTGGGCGTTGGGCCGCGTGCGCCGCGTGGCCAGGAGGACCTCGATCTGATCAGCGCCGGCAAGGGCTATTGCACCTTGACCACCGGCGCCGCCCTTTTCGACCAGAGCATATCGTTCACGATGATGCGCGGCGGTCACCTGACCCATGCCATACTGGGCGCCATCGAAGTGGCGGCCAATGGCGACTTCGCCAACTGGCGCGTGCCCGGCCAGGCGGTGCCGGGCGTCGGCGGTGCCATGGATCTCGCGGTCGGCGCTCCGACCATCTTTATCGCCATGAACCACGCGACCAACAAAGGCGCGCCAAAAATCGTCAACCGGTGCAGCGCGCCGCTGACGGCGCGCGGCTGCGTCAGCCGCATTTTCACCGACATGGCCGTGATCGACGTTGCGGCGGACGGCCTGGTGCTGCGCGAGGTGGCGCCGGGCTTGAGCCCCGCCGACGTTCAGATCAAGACCGAGCCGCCGCTCAAGATCGCGCCGGATTGTCGTGAGATGGCACTGCCCGCGACGTTCGAGGGCGCTCCCCTGTATCAATAAGGCCTGGAGTACGGTTGCTTGAACAGCAAGACCTGGAATTTCAGCGAAGAAGAGATTCGGCGGATCAGCCGCATCATCGAAGCCTTGAATCAATCGAGCTTCGAATATCTGCAGATTGAATCGGGTGAGCTCAAGCTGATCGTTTCGAAAGGGCAGCCGCCGGCCATCGTCCCCCGGACGGCCAACCTGCATTCGCTCTCCGCGCCGCAGCCTCTCCCTCTCGCGAACAACCCTGCGCCGCAGGCGGCCGTGCAGGAAGCGGCGCCGGCAGACGGAACGGTCGCCATCGTTTCGCCGATGGTCGGCCGCTTCTATCTGCAGCCGGAACCAGGTGCGCCGCCTTTCGTCACCGTGGGCGCGGAGGTCGGCGAGGACTCCACCGTCGGGCTCATCGAAGTCATGAAGACCTTCAATGCCGTGCGCGCTGGCGTTGCCGGCGTCGTTACCGAAATCTGCACGCAAAATTCCGCGATCGTGGAATTCGGACAGGTTCTCTTGCGTGTTCAACCGAAGGGTTGATCCGTGCGCTCATTTTCGATTGCGGACATTCCGGGTCGCCGGGGGGCAGCATGAGCCGAGTGGCATTTGTTGATACGACACTGCGCGACGGGCATCAAAGCCTGTGGGCGGAGCGGATGACGACGGGCATGATGCTGCCGGTCGCGGAGCGCATGGACCGGGCCGGCTTCGATGCGATCGAGCTGCTGTCGCCCTCGCATCTCGGCAAATGCGTGATGGAACTGCGCGAGGATCCGTTCGAGCGCATTCGGCTGGTGGCGCAGCGCATCCGCAACACGCCGCTGCGGCTCAACGCCGGCGGCCTCAACCTGTTCGGCGTCGACCAGCCGGTCATGTATCAGCTGTTCTGGAATCTGATGGCAGAAAACGGCGTGCGCGAAACCCGCATTTCCGATTCCTGGAACAATCCGGAAATCTGGAAGGCGCGTGCCTCGGCGGCACAAAATGCCGGCGTGCGGCCGATCATCAACATCACCTATTCGATCTCGCCGCGCCACACCGACGAGTATTACATTCAATGCACGCGCAATGCCGCCGCGCTCTCGCCCTACCGCATCTGCCTTAAGGATCCCGGCGGCCTACTGACGCCCGAACGCACGCGCGAATTGGTGCCGTTGATGCTCGCCAATAGCGCGGATATTCCGATCGAATTTCACAGCCATTGCAGCACCGGCCTCGGGCCGATCTGCTGCCTTGAGGCCGTGCAGCAGGGCCTGTCCATCGTCAATACCGCGATTCCGCCGCTGGCCGACGATGCCTCGCTGCCGTCGGTGTTCAACGTCGCCAAGAATTTGCGGGCGCTGGGCTATGACGCGGCCATTGACGACGAAAGCCTGCGGCCGGTGGCAAGACATTTCACGATTGTCGCCGAACGCGAAGGCTTCCCGATCGGCGCGCCGGTGCAATACGATTACGCGCAATATGTGCACCAGGTGCCCGGTGGGATGATCTCCAATCTCAACCATCAGCTCCGGCAGGTCGGCGCCGAGGACAAGCTGAAAGCGGCGCTCGACGAGGCGGTCAAGGTTCGCGTCGATTTCGGCTACCCCATCATGGTGACGCCGCTCTCGCAGTTCGTCGGCAGTCAAGCCGCCATCAACGTCATCGTGGGCGAACGCTATAAACAGGTGACGGACCAGGTGATCCTCTACGCGCTCGGCTATCATGGAAAGGACGCGACCGCGCTGATGAAGCCGGAAGTGCGCGAAAAAATTCTCGATCGTCCGCGCGCCCGCGAACTCGCCAAGGTCGAGCGTCCGGTCCTCTCGATGGGGGAGATTCGCCGCGACCTCGACGCGGAAGGGATTTCCGACGAAGAATTGCTGCTGCGCTGGCTGGTGCGCAAAGAGGACATCGCGGCCATGCGCGCGGCGCCGCCCATCACCCCGTACCTAACCGATACGGACCCTGTCGAGACGCTCGTTGCAGACCTGGCGCGGCTCACCGATTATTACACGGTGCAGGTCAGCAAGCCCGGCTTCAACCTGACGCTCAGCAAGGGCGTGCCAGCGGTATGACACGCAATCTCATCGCTCAATCGGATGCGCGCATATTTCCGGTGCGCGCGATGCGTCCGGCCGGTGAACGCCATGAATGAAACTGCCATGCACCGAAAGATCGCGTTTTGCGGGCTCGGCGAGGCGAAGCCGTCGAAGACGGCCGTGCGCAGCGCGCTCGATCTCGCGGCCGAGGCTTCGCTCGAGGCGATCGCCGATGCCGGCCTCACCGCCACCGACATCGATGGCGTGCTGACCGCGAGTCCCGCAGGCGACCCGCACTTCATGTTCAGCACGCTTCTCGTCGAGGCGCTCGGCATTCCCGCGCGCCTCAACACGACGCTGCAGAGCGCCGGCGCTTCGCCCTGTCTTGCCTTGCTTTATGCCGCGCGCGCGATCATGAGCGGCGCCTGTCACACCGTGCTGGTCTGCGAGAGCGACAGCCGCGGCGCCCGTTTCAAGGGCGACAAGATCCAGGCCATGCGCGCGGCCCGCCCCTGGACCGACGATTACGAGGACCCGATCGGCCTGACCGTTCCGGGCAAATACGCGCTGGTCGCGCGCCGGCACATGCATCGCCACGGCACGCGACCGGAAGATTTGGCCGCCGTCGCGGTCGCCGCGCGAACCCACGCGCAACGGCAGGCGAACGCGCCCAAACGTGACCCGCTTACCGTCGACGCCGTGCTGGCATCTCCGCTGGTTGCCGACCCGCTGCATGCGCTGGACTGCTGCCCCGTTCTCGACTGGGGCGGCGCGGTCATTGTGACGAGCGCCGAGCGTGCTCGCGACATGCGCAAGCCGCCGGTCATGCTGCTTGGCGCCGGCGAAGCGCATGGTCCCTATCATCCGCACGAAATGCCGGAATTGCCGGGGCCTGCGACGCGCGCGTCCGGCGAGGCGGCCTTCGCGATGGCCGGCGTGCAGCCGAAGGATATCGACGTGGCCGAAGTGTTCGACGCCTTCACGATCGCGGCACTGGTCGCCGTGGAAGAGCTGGGCTTCTGCGAGCCTGGGCGGGGCGGTGCGCTGTTTGCGTCCGGCGCAACGGCCCTTGGCGGCGACATTCCGGTCAATACCACCGGCGGCATGCTCACCTGGGGGAATGCGCATATCATTGTTGCGCCCGAAGCCATCCGCCAACTGCGCGGCGAAGCCGGCGTCAACCAGGTCCCGAACGCCGAGCTTGCGCTTGCCCAAGGCACCGGCGGGCCGATGGCGGTGTCTTGTACCCTTGTAATGGGAAAATGAGGCTGTCATGGCGGACGCCACCAAACCGATCCCGTCGCAGACGGACGCCACCCGGCCATTTTGGCAGGGATGTTCCGAGGGCGTGCTGCGCTTGCGCCGTTGCGGCCATTGCGGCGGCTTTCGCGGCCCAAGCCGCATGGTCTGCGCTTGCGGACAATCCGCCCATGATTGGACCGATGCTTCGGGCCGCGGCGAGGTGTTTTCCTATACGGTCGTCCATCGCGCGCCCGATCCGGCGTTCCGCGGCGATCTTCCCTATGTGGTGGCGGTCGTCGCGCTGGAAGAGGGGCCCCACCTGCTTGCCAACGTGATCGATTGTGCGCCCGAGCGGGTTTCCGTCGGCATGTGCGTGCAGGCGGTGTTCGAAATCGTGGCGCCGGATATCGGCGTGGCCAGGTTTAAGCCGCTGGCGTGAACGCGCAGCCCCGCAGGACGGGGGAACCGGGAATTCGCGCCGCGATTGCGCCGGCGGGATTTGTGCTATCGTTCCCTTATCGTCGGATAAGGAGGCGGTTGCATGGATTTCAAGCAAATCCAGTACTTCCTGTGCCTGTTTGAAGAAGGCTCGATTACGCGCGCCGCGCACCGACTGAACATCGTTCAGCCCGCCGTGAGCATGCAGCTTTCGCGTCTGGAGAAGGAGATCGGACAGAAGCTGTTCTACCGAAACGCGCACGGTATCGTTCCGACAATCACCGGGCAATTCTTGCATGAGCAGCTGCTGCCGATCATGCGCGACCTTGCCGAGGTGCAGGCCAGAGCCGCCGGTCTCGGCGAGCGGCTTTACGGCAAAGTGGAAATCGGAATATTGAGCTCGATTGCGCTCACCGTGCTTGGCCCCGCGATTCAGAATTTCCTTGCCAAGTCTCCCGATGTCGAGATCATCGTCAGGGAGGGCTACAGCGCCGAGCTCATCGCCGACGTTTCATCGGGCCAACTGGACGCGGCACTCGTCAACCGGGTCAGCGCCCAGAGCAGTGTTCTCGCGCAGCGCGTCGTCGACGAACGGCTCTGCCTCGTGGTCGCTTCCTCTTCGAAATTCAACCCGACGCGCCCGGTCACCTTGGCGCAGGTTGCGGAAATGAACCTGATATTACCGACGTCGCGCAACGGCCTTCGTTCTTTGATCGACCTGCAGGCGCAGGCGCAAAACGTCAGTCTCAAGCCGCGCGTATCGTTGGACGGGTTGTTGCCGATCATCGACGTCGTTCAGCGCTACGAAGGCGTCACGCTGCTTCCGCCGCTGTCCGCATTCAGCGGATTGCAGTCCGGCTCGCTGCGCGCGATCGCACTGGCGAAGCCGCATCTGGAACGCTCGATGCAATGGGTCCATCATCCGCGGCGGCCGATGACTCCGGCGACCAAAAAGTTCATCGAATTCGTCAACGACGAGATCGATGCCGCCTTGGCGGTGCTGCGGGACCGTCTGTTCGCCGCCAACGCTCAAAATCCCGCTGCGTGCCGCACGAAGCACAAGAATGACGCCGGGTATTGGGCGCAGACGAAGACGAAACAGGCCACCGCGCGCCCGAACGGCGTTGGCCGGCGGGCTTTGAACGTAACGTCGCCGAAATAGATAGCGGGCGCCTGAAAACGAATAATGACGCTCGCTTGGGCGGAAGAGCAACCGGGGTAAAGTTTCCGCTTCACTTGCTGCCATGCGCGTCGCGCGGCGTCCGCTTTGGAGCGTAGGGCGGACACCGATCAGCCATTGCACGATGTCGCCTTCTGGGGCCGAATGCAGAAATGCCACTCGCGCCGATGAATATGCGCTGATGAGGGATGACCGGCGAGCAACTGCACGTCGCGCAATGAGCCGCCGGCTTTGTGCACAAGCCTTGCGGCGCGCGTAATGAAAGTGCGTCGGCCTGAATGCGACGAACAGCCTTGCAGGCCGACGGCGCGAAAGGCTCTGTTGAACCAGACGACGATGCTCAAGGGCGTCATCGAGCCGCCGCGCTCAGAAGTCAACAACCTGGCCGGTGACATGCGACTGAGCCGCCAACAGCGATAACGCGCGGCGCAGCGCCGGGTGAATGGGGATCGAGCGGCCGCTGCCTTTTTTGGCGGCCTTGTCGTGCAGCTCGATGGTCTCGCCTGAAGCGGCCATCGGCATCGAGCACCATGGGCCAGGTCAGCTTGGCGATCTCGCCGGCGCGCAGGCCGGCCTTGGCCGACAGCAGAACGATCACGATTACGGGTCGGATGACGGGTAGCCTCGGCATAAGCGAGCAGCTGAGCCAAGGCTTGGCCTGAGAAAATCTTGCCTGTCTGCCGGCCATTTGAGACATCCAAATCGACGTGCACAGAATGAGAGCACAGGCGAATCGGAGAATAAAGTGCCTATATTGAGGTTTGCTGCCGTGCCTTCACTGATAAGCATTTTGC
>CAVVPK010000013.1:0-117500 GCA_963750065.1 uncultured Alphaproteobacteria bacterium | reverse complement strand
CCGGCCTCGGCAAGCTTCTCGAGGCCAACGGCGTCGGCGCCGACGATATCGACCAGATCGACAATGCGCTGGCGCAGTTCATGGACGTCGACCACCTGCAAACCGACCAGAAGGTGCGCATCGCCTTCGCCGCCAGCAACGTCGAAGGCCAGGTCGCCAAGCCGATGCGGGTGTCCATCTACAAGGACGGCATCCACCAGGCGACCGTGGCGCGGGCCGACAACAACGCCTTCGTGCGCGGCGACGAGCCGCCCTCGCTGCCCGAGGCCTTCGCCAACACCGAAGCCGCGAAGCCGGCAGGCGGGCCGGCGACGCTTTACGATGCCGTCTACGAGACGGCGCTCGAACAGCAGGTGCCCAAGCCCCTGGTCGACCAGCTCGTCCGCATCTTCGCCTTCGATGTCGATTTCCAGCAGCGGGTCGCTCCCGGAGATTCCATGGAGATCCTCCACTCCATGGCCGACCCCACCGAAAAGGATGCCGGCGACCCCGAAGTCCTTTTTGCCTCGCTCGACCTCGGCTCGACGGTGAAGCGGTTCTATCGCTTCCGCACCCCCGACGACGGCGTCGTCGATTACTACGATGAGGACGGCAAGAGCGCGAAGAAGTTCCTCATCCGCAAGCCGGTGCCCGTCGGCCGCCTGACCTCCGGCTTCGGCTATCGCCGCCACCCGATCCTCGGCCGCATGATCCTGCATGCCGGCGTCGACTATGCCGCCCCGCGCGGCACGCCGATTCTGGCCGCCGGCAACGGCATCATCGAGAAGGCCGGGCGCTCGTCCGGCTACGGCAACCTCATCGTCATCAAGCACACCAACGGCTACGAGACCGCCTACGGCCACCAGAGCCGCTTCGCCAAGGGCATTGCGCCGGGCGTGCGCGTCCATCAGGGCCAGGTGATCGGCTATGTCGGCTCGACCGGCCTGTCGACCGGCCCGCATGTCCACTTCGAGATCCGGGTCAACCACCAGCCGGTCGACCCGTTGCGCATCCGCCTGCCGCGCGGCCGCGTGCTGCAGGGCGAATATCTCGCCGCCTTCGAGCGCGAGCGCACGCGCATCGACGCCCTGCTCGACAACGCGCCGCAGGCGACCCAGAAGGTCGCCTCGACGCAGTAGCAGACGGACCGCACCCGTGCATTCCGATCCGCCGTCATCCTGAGGTGCCGAGCGCCAGCGAGCCTCGAAGGGTCGAGGGCGGTCTTGCTCATCCTCCCAGGGCCGCTCCGCGGCCGCCTCAGGATGAGGCGCAAAAAAGAAAAGGCCCGGCATCTCTGCCGGGCCTCTTCATTCGGTGAGCCAAGCTTCGCGCGCCTTACGCTGCCTTGCCTGCCTTGCCGCCGGTCACCCGCGGCAGAAACAGGAGCTTGTCGGTGCCGCCGGTGATCTTCACCCGCGATCCTTCCGGCACCTCGCCGGCCAGCATCTTGTCGGCCAGTGGATCCTGCACCTCGCGCTGGATGACGCGCTTCAGCGGCCGCGCGCCGTAGACCGGGTCGTAGCCCTTGTTGGCCAGCCATTCGCGGGCCGATTTGTCGAGGTCGAGCGTGATCTTGCGCTCCTCGAGCAACCTCTCGAGGCGGGCGAGCTGGATGTCGACGATCTGCGCCATGTCGCTGCGCTTCAGCCGGTGGAACAGGATGATGTCGTCGAGCCGGTTGAGGAACTCGGGCCGGAAATGCGCCCTGACCACATCCATAACCGGTCCACGCACCGCGTCCACGTCTTCCGCTTCGCCAAGATTGGCGAGGAACTCGCTGCCGAGGTTGGAGGTCATCACGATCAGCGTGTTGCGGAAGTCGACCGTGCGCCCCTGGCCGTCGGTCAGCCGGCCGTCGTCGAGCACCTGCAGGAGCACGTTGAAGACGTCGGCATGCGCCTTCTCGATCTCGTCGAACAGGATCACCTGATAGGGCCGCCGACGCACCGCTTCGGTCAGCGCCCCGCCCTCCTCATAGCCGACATAGCCGGGCGGCGCGCCGATCAGCCGGGCGACCGAGTGCTTCTCCATGTATTCCGACATGTCGATGCGCACCATCGCGGTTTCGTCGTCGAACAGGAACGACGCCACCGCCTTGGTGAGTTCGGTCTTGCCGACGCCGGTCGGCCCCAGGAACATGAACGAGCCGATCGGCCGGTTCGGGTCCTGCAGGCCGGCGCGCGCCCGGCGCACGGCGGTCGAAACCGCATGCACGGCCTCCGCCTGGCCGACGACGCGCTTGGCCAGTTCGTCTTCCATCCTGAGCAGCTTCTCGCGCTCGCCTTCCAGCATCTTGTCGACCGGAATGCCGGTCCAGCGCGACACCACCTGGGCGATGTGGTCGGGCGTCACCGCCTCCTCCACCATGTCGCCGACGGCACGCTGATGCTCCTCGGCGCTCTTCAACTGCCGTTCCAGCTCCGGGATGCGGCCATAGGCAAGCTCGCCGGCCTTGGCGAGGTCGCCGGCCCGCTGCGCCCGGTCGAGGTCGATACGCGCCTGATCGAGCTGCTCCTTGACCTTGTTGGCCGAGGCCAACTTCTCCTTTTCGGCGGTCCAGCGCTGGGTGAGCGCGCTCGACTGCTCTTCGAGGTCCGCCAGTTCCTTCTCCAGCCGGCCGAGCCGGTCCTTGGAGGCCTGGTCGGTCTCCTTCTTCAGCGCCTCGCGCTCGATCTTGAGCTGGATGACGCGCCGGTCGAGTTCGTCCAGCGCCTCCGGCTTGGAATCGACCTGCATGCGCAAGCGCGAGGCCGCCTCGTCCATGAGGTCGATCGCCTTGTCGGGCAGGAAGCGGTCGGCGATGTAGCGGTTGGAGAGCGACGCCGCCGAGACCAGTGCCGAATTGGTGATGCGCACGCCGTGGTGCAGCTCGTACTTCTCCTTGAGGCCGCGCAGGATCGAGACGGTGTCCTCGACCGTCGGCTCGGCCACGAAGACCGGCTGGAAGCGCCGGGCGAGCGCCGCATCCTTCTCGACATATTTGCGGTACTCGTCGAGCGTGGTGGCGCCGACGCAGTGCAGGTCGCCGCGCGCCAAGGCCGGCTTCAAGAGATTGGAGGCGTCCATGGCGCCGTCCGCCTTGCCGGCGCCGACCAGCGTGTGCATCTCGTCGATGAACAGGATCACGCCGCCTTCGCTAGCCTGGATCTCGTTGAGCACGCCCTTGAGGCGCTCCTCGAACTCGCCGCGATATTTGGCGCCGGCGATCAGCGCCCCCATGTCCAGCGCAAGCAGCTTCTTGCCCTTCAGGCTCTCCGGCACGTCGCCGTTGACGATCCTGAGCGCCAGCCCTTCCGCGATCGCGGTCTTGCCGACGCCGGGCTCGCCGATGAGCACGGGATTGTTCTTGGTCCGCCGGGCCAGCACCTGGATGGCGCGGCGGATTTCCTCGTCGCGGCCGATGACCGGGTCGAGCTTGCCCTCGCGGGCGTCGGCCGTCAGGTCGCGGGTGTATTTCTTCAGCGCGTCATACTGGTTCTCGGCCGAGGCCGAATCGGCCGTGCGCCCCTTGCGGATCGCCTCGATGGCGCCGTTGAGGCTCTGCGGCGTGACGCCCGCATCGGCGAGGATCTTCGCCGTGCCGGCCGCCTTTTCCATGGCCAGAGCGAGCAGCAGCCGCTCGACGGTGACGTAGCTGTCGCCGGCCTTCTTGGCGATCTTTTCCGCCGTGTCGAACACCTTGGCCACCGGCGCCGCCAGATAGAGCTGGCCGGAGCCGCCACTCACCTTGGGGAGCGCGGCAAGCGCCTGCTCGGTCGCGATGAGCGCGTCACGCGCCCGCCCGCCGGCGCGCTCGATCAACCCGGCGCAAAGGCCCTCGGGATCGTCGAGCAGAACTTTCAGAAGATGTTCCGGCGTGAACTGCTGATGACCGGCGGCCAACGCCCCGGTCTGTGCCGACTGGACGAAACCGCGCGCCCGTTCGGTATAGGTCTCGAAATTCATTGTCTGCCTCCTGACCCGGCCCCGACGTCCAACTGGCCCGCCGGTCCGTTCGTGTGATTTTCCGCTGAAAACCAGCGTCGCCGCCCCGAAGGCACGGCTGCACAGGATATGGGCATGGGTCATTTCTGGCGCAAGCGGGAGAGGCCAGAAGATGCACGCCTCCTTGCGGTCCCTGCGAGGGTGGTATCCGGAGAAAACACCGCCTCCCCGCTAACCCTTCCTTATCTCTCGCCCGGCAGAGTCCTCCCGAGACCCCGCGGGAGCTGAGGATGACTGCCAAAGCCGAGGAAATCAGGCTGGCCGTGCGCCGGCCGGTCATGTCGGGATTGACGGCCGCCAAGGGCATTTGGAGGGCCGCCTGGCCTACCTTCACGGCGGAACTCGCCGCCGACCGGCCGATCTGGCTGCTGGCCGCGGTCTATATCGTGCTCGCCAACGCGCTGGCCTTCGTGCTGCCCGGCGATCCGCCGGTCGGCTATTTCCTCTACGTGCCCATCTGGCTGCGCGGCGGCTTTGCCGCCATCCTCATCTTCCTGCTTGCCCGCACGCTGCCCGCGATCTTGCGCGAGCGCCCGGCGCACCCGTTCGGGCGGCTCGTCGCCAGGGCCTCCGCCTACGCCACGCCGCGCGCCTTCGCCGGCCTGGCGCTGGTTGCCCTGCAGGTGGTGTTGATGGGCACCTTCACCTCGGTCAAGAACATGCTGCCGGCGCTCTCCGGCTATGTCTGGGACACGCGTATCGCCGATATCGATGCTACCCTCTTCGGCGGCCACGATCCCTGGACCCTGGTGACGCCGCTGATTGCCCGTCTCCACATTCTGGGCGCCGTCGAGTTCCTCTATGCCACCGGCTGGATGCTGGCGGTCGCGCTCGTGCCGGCGATCGTCGCGCTGGCGCCGTCGCTGAAGCCCATCCGCGTCCGCTTCTTTCTCGCCTACATCCTCACCTGGGTCATCATCGGCAATCTTCTGGCGCTCACCTTCCTGTCGGCCGGGCCGGTCTATTTCGGCCATGTAACCGGCGACACCGCCCGCTTCCAGCCGCTCATCGACCTGCTGGCGGCGAACAGCGGTTCGATCTGGTCGGCCTACGATATCCAGCGCGCGCTCTGGGACGTCTACGAGCACGGCATGGTCTCCTTCGGCACCGGCATCTCCGCCTTCCCCAGCGAACACGTCGCCATGGCGGCGCTATGGGCCATCACCGGCTTCCAGGTGAACCGCCGGCTCGGCATTGCCGGCCTCGTCTTCCTGGCTTTCATCGAGGCGGCCTCGGTGGCGCTCGGATGGCACTATGCCATCGACGGCCTGGTATCGATGGCGCTGGTGGTGCTCATCTGGGTCGGCATCGGCTGGACGCTTCGTCGCTTTGCGCCCGAGAGACACGAGCCCGCACCGCAATGGTGAGCCGCGACCATTCCCTGCCGCTTCACCGCGCGGGTGAGACCGGCGGCCTTTCCGCGCTGGCGCCGGTCCTGATCCCGCTTTCCGTCGCCGGCGTCCTCTACCTCGTCCTGCTCGTCTCCGGCGACAAGCTGCTCAACGATCCGGACAGCTACTGGCACATCGTCGTCGGCGACTGGATGGTCGCCCATCGCGCCTTCCCCACCCACGACCCCTTCTCCTTCACCCTTGCCGGGAGCCCGTGGATCGCCAAGGAATGGCTGTCGCAGCTCCTCTATGCCGGCGCCCATGGGGCTTTCGGCTGGCCGGGCATGGTGGTGCTCGCCGCCGCTTCCGCGGCGTTCGCCTTTGCCCTGCTGACGCGCTTCCTTCTGCGCGATCTCCGCCCGCTTTATGCGGTCCTCTTCGCGGCGACTGCCTTCCTGCTCGCCGCGCCCCATGTCGTCGCCCGGCCGCATGTACTGGCTTATCCCGTCATGGTCGCCTGGGTGGCGGGGCTCGTGCGCGCGGCGGACGAGAAGCGGACGCCATCGCTTTGGCTGCTGCCGCTGATGGTGCTGTGGGCGAACCTCCACGGTGGCTTCACCTTCGGCATCATGATGGTCGGCGCCGTCGGCCTCGACGCCATCGTGTCCTCACCCGCCGAGACAAGGCTGCGGACCGCCGCCCGCTGGGTCGGCTTCGGCCTTGCCGCGCTCGTCGCCGGCTGTGTCACGCCCTATGGCTGGCAGTCGATGCTGATGACCGTGCACATCCTTGGGCTCGGTCCGGCACTGTCGATCATCGGCGAATGGAGACCGGCCGACTTTTCGCACCTGACGGGTCTCGAAATCGTTCTGCTGCTTGGCTTCGGATCGGCCCTCTGGCGCGGGGTGACGCTGCCGCCGGTACGCATCGTCATCCTCCTCGGCCTCGTCTACATGGCGCTCTCGGCCGAGCGCAACGCAGAGATCTTCGGCTTTGTCGCGCCGCTCGTCATCGCCCGTCCGCTGGCAAGCCAGTTTGCCACCATTCGCGCCCAGCCAGGCGCACATGCCGGCCTCGGCACCTCGGCCAAGGCTGTCGCCGCACTTGTGATCGCGCTTGTGCCGCTGACCTTTGCCCTCTCCGCGGCGCTCCACTACGCGCCGAACGCGCGCATCACGCCTGCCGCCGCCGTCGCGGCGCTCAAGCAGGCCAATCCCGGCCCCGTCCTCAACCAGTACGATTTCGGCGGTTATCTGGTCTACAAAGGCATCCCCACCTTCATCGACGGCCGCACCGAACTCTATGGCGGCGCCTTCTTCGACCGTTACTACAAGGCCGTCACTCTGGCCGATTCCGCCGATTTCGACCGCCTGCTCGACAAATACGGGATTAGGGCGACGCTGCTGTCTCCCGACACGCCGGCAAACGCCTGGCTCGACCGTCTGCCCGGCTGGCACCGCCTCTATGCCGACGACATCGCGGTCGTCCATGTGCGCAATTAGGCATTGACGTGAGGGTCGCCGCTCGGCTTCCCTGCAGCCATGCCTGAGATTGTCTCGATCTACCGTTATCCGGTGAAGGGTCTCTCGCCGGAGGCTCTCGCCAGCGTTCCCGTCGAAGCCGGCGAGACGCTGCCCTTCGACCGCGCCTGGGCGATCGAGAACGGGCCATCGACGTTCGACCCCGCCGCACCCAGGCACCTGCCCAAGATTGCCTTCCTCATGCTGATGCGCAACGAGCGGCTGGCCGCCATCGGCACCACCTTCAACGAGGCGGCGCGCACGCTCACGATACGCAAGGATGGGAAGATCGTCGCCGAAGGCTCGCTCGAAACCGAGGACGGCCGTGCCTCGCTCGAAGCCTTCTTCGATACCTATGAGGCCGACGAGCTGCGCGGCGCCGCGCGCATCGTCTCCGCGCCCGGCCATGCCTTCACCGATACCGCGGCCAAGTGCCTGTCACTGATCAATCTGGAGACGGTGCGCGACATCGAACGCACGATTGGAGCGCCCGTCCATCCGCTCCGCTTCCGCGGCAACCTCTATGTCGATGGTCTGCCGGCCTGGGCGGAGTTTGGCTGGCTCAACAAGACCGTTTCGGCCGGCGCCGTGACCTTGAAAGCCTACGCCCGTATCGACCGCTGCGCGGCCACCAACGTCAATCCGCAGACGGCGAAGCGCGACCTGACGCTGCCGGTGAGCCTGCTCAAGGCTTACGGCCACCCGGATTGCGGCATCTATCTCAGCGTGGTGGAAGGTGGCGAACTCGTCACCGGCACGCCAATCGGGCCGGTTTGAACCGGCGGGTCTTCAGCGCGCGAATACGAAGCCTAAGGGACTGCTATTCGTCAGCCGGCGCCGATTCCGCAGGGGCCGCTTCCTGCCCCTGGGACCCCTCGCTGCTCGTCCCGTCATCGCTGCGCTCGCCGCCCTGACGATCACGGTACGGCCGCCGGCGACGCCCGCCGCGGAACCCGCCACGGTCGCGGTTCTCGCCGCCGCGGTTCTCTGTCGGCTGGCCTTCGAAGGGTTGCTCCTGAACATTGCCGTTGCCGTTGACGTAAGGCTGCGGATCGCCCGGACTGAACCCCGGCTGCTCACCACCATACTGGACCGGCTGCGGCTGCGGCTGCATCTGACCCGACCCCTCGGTGCCGTACTCGGAGCCATCCCCGTCTTCGTCGCCGTCGCCGTCTTCGTCGTTACGCACGACCGGCTGCGGCTGGGGCATCTGCGCCTGCGCCGCGGCGAGGATGCGGTAGTAGTGCTCGGCGTGCTGCAGGTAGTTCTCAGCCGCAACGCGATCACCAGAGGACGAAGCGTCGCGGGAGAGCTGAACGTACTTTTCGGCGATATGGAGAGCGGTCCCGCGAATCTTCACGTCGCCGCCGTTGCTCTCGAAGGAGCGGGTCAGCGGATTGGGACCCTTGCGGTTGCGACCGCGCATGCGCTTGTTCTGCTGTCCTGGTCTCATCGACTTGTCTCTATCCATGCACCGGAATCACTTCGTACGGCCCCAGCGTGCCCACGGCACCCTGATCGGCGACGGAGCCCGGCAGTACCGGTCCGCCCATTGGCCTCTGTCGACGTTGACTCGCCCGATTAAGGTTTCCCCAACGGGAAAGCTCCCGTCAGCCCGACTTGTCCGAACTGAGAGTACGGTCCGGACATCCGGACGTGACGAGATCGCGTAAATGCGGTCCGGAGCAACGCCTCCAGCTTCCGCTGCCGCGACCTCGCGTCCATGATAATCACCAAATGGACGCGCCCGCCTGTCTGCGGCGCCCGGAAAGTAGCCGGTTCGCGGCTGATTTCCAAGCGTATTTTTCGATCATTGCCTCCCAACGCATTCAGTGGCCGGCCAGGATCGCCACCCGGTCGATTCCGGCGAGATCCTGGGCGAAACGCACCGTCATGCCCTGCGTGTCTGCAATTGCTGCAAGCTGCGGCCCCTGGCCAGCGCCGATTTCCATCACCAGCACGCCGTTTTCGGCAAGCACCCGGCCGGCATCGGCAATAACCGCGCGAATGGCTTCAAGGCCGTCTGCGCCGCCTGAAAGCGCCCGGATCGGGTCGTGCTCGCGCACGTCCACATCGAGCCGGCTGATCGTCTCAGCCTCTATGTAGGGTGGATTGGCAAGGATTACATCGGCCCGGCCGACCGCCGCCAGCCAGTCGCCGACCACGAACAGGGCGCGCTCGGCGAGCCCCAGACGGATCGCGTTCTCCCGCGCCGTCCTCACCGCGCCCGGCGCAATGTCGATGCCGATGCCGATGGCATGCGGCCTCTCGGCGAGCACCGACAGCAGGATCGCACCGCTGCCGGTCCCCGCATCGACGATCGCGACAGGAGCCTCCGGCGCCATCAGCGCCAGCGCGGCATCGACCAGTGTCTCGGTCTCCGGCCGCGGCACCAGCGTGTCGGCGGACAGCACGAAATCGTGGCCGTGGAACTCCTTGCGGCCGAGGATGCGCGCCACCGGCTCGCCCTGCGCCCGCCGTTCGGCAAGCGCGAGGGCGCGTGCGCTCTCAGCAGCATCGACCGGTACGTCGTCGTTGAGCGGCACCGCCTGTGGTTCGAACCCGGTGGCATGGGCCACCAGCAGGCGCGCATCGAGCGCCGGCGTGCCATCGGTGCCGCGTGCTGCGAACGCCGCCTTGAGCTGCCTTGCCATCCGGCGACGCAGGCTTCCGATGGTCTCGGCCGTCCCTGCCGGCAGCACCACGCTCACGCGGCGTGTTCGGCGGCCAGCAGGCTCGCCTGGTGCTCGGTGATCAGCGCCTCGACGACCTCGTCCAGCGCCTCGCCGTTGAGCACCTGGTCGAGCTTGTAGAGCGTCAGGTTGATGCGGTGGTCGGTCACCCGCCCCTGGGGGAAATTGTAGGTGCGGATGCGCTCGGAGCGGTCGCCGCTGCCCACCTGCCCGCGCCGCGCCGCCGAGCGCTCGTCGTCCGCCTTCTGCCGCTCCAGATCGTAAAGCCTGGTGGCCAGAATCTGCAGGGCCTGGCTGCGGTTCTGGTGCTGCGAACGGCCGGTGGAAACGACCACGATGCCGGTCGGAACATGGGTCATGCGGATCGCCGAATCGGTGGTGTTGGCGTGCTGACCGCCGGCGCTCGAGGCACGCATGGTGTCGACGCGGATCTCGTCGGGATTG
This sequence comes from uncultured Alphaproteobacteria bacterium, assembly GCA_963750065.1. Taxonomy (GTDB): domain Bacteria; phylum Pseudomonadota; class Alphaproteobacteria; order Rhizobiales; family Kaistiaceae; genus CAVSRC01. The sequence goes on along the minus strand of CAVVPK010000013.1, from coordinate 107,549 downwards.
ATCTTGATGTCGACATCCTCGGCCTCGGGCAGCACCGCCACCGTCGCGGCGGAGGTGTGGATGCGCCCGCTCGCCTCGGTCTCCGGCACGCGCTGCACGCGGTGGACGCCCGATTCGAATTTCAGCCGGGCGAACACGCCCTTGCCGCTCACGCTGGCGATGATTTCCTTGTAGCCGCCGTACTCGCCGGGATTCTCTTCCAGCACCGCCACCTTCCAGCGGTGCAGGTCGGCATAGCGCTGATACATGCGGAACAGATCGCCGGCGAACAGCGCCGCCTCGTCGCCCCCGGTGCCGGCGCGGATCTCGAGGATGGCGTTCTTCTCGTCGGCCTCGTCCTTGGGCAGCAGCAGCAAGCGCACCTTTTCGCTTAAGCTCGCTATGCGCTCGTCCAGCGCCGCCCCTTCCGTCTCGGCCATTTCAGCCATTTCCGGGTCGGCCAGCAGCGATTCGAGCTCGCCGCGTTCCTTCTCGGCCGCCTCCAGTTCGGTGACGGCGGCATGCACCGGCTCCAGTTCGGCGCGCTCGCGGGTCAGCTTGACCAGCGCCTCGCGGCCGAGCGGACGCGACAGGCGGTCGTCGATTTCCGCCATGCGGGCGACGACGGCGCTGATCTTTTCCCGGGGCAGTGAGACGGGTGTCGGCATGGTCCAAATCGTATCACGGTCACGGCTACCGCCGCGCCCATTGGGTAAAGCGGACAGGTCTAGTGCGGAATGCCTTCCGCCTCGGCAAACGCGGTCAGTTCGCTGCGCACGCCGTGTTGGCCGAAGTCGTTGTTGAGCAGCGTATCGATCTTGCGGGTGACCTTGTCGGCATCGAGCGCCAGCACCATAGCCTTGACCGGCCCGATCGAGGCCGGCGACATGGACAGCGAGCGGTAGCCGACGCCGATGAGCGCCATGGCGCCGAGCGGATCGCCGGCCAGTTCGCCGCACAGCGTCACCGGAACCTTGCCGTCGGCGGTCTGGGCGATCTGCCTGAGCGCCCGCAGGAACGGGCGCGACAGGGCATCGAAGCGCCCGGCAAGCCGCGTATTGCTGCGGTCGCTCGCCATCATGAACTGCAGCAGGTCGTTGGAGCCGACCGAGACGAAATCGACGGCGCTGACCAGGGCGTCGAGCTGGAACAGCAGCGAGGGCACCTCGATCATGGCGCCGAGCATCAGTCGCGTCGGTTCCACGTGCCCGTGGCGGCGCATATGATCGATTTCCTTGTCGATCATCGCCCGCGCCTTCTTCACCTCGTCGAGGTCGGTCACCATGGGCAGCATGACGCGCAATTCGCGCCCGGACGCGGCGCGCAGGAGCGCGCGCAGCTGCGTGCGCAATAGCCCAGGACGGTCGAGGCCGATGCGGATCGCCCGCCAGCCCATGGCCGGGTTTTCCTCGTTGTTGGCCGTCATGTAGGGCAGCACCTTGTCGGCGCCGATGTCGAGCGTGCGGAAGGTCACCGGCTGATCGCCCGCCGCCGTCAGCACCTCGCCGTAGAGAACCTTCTGCTCGGTCATCCGCGGCATGGTCTCGGCGACCATGAACTGCAGTTCGGTGCGGAAAAGGCCGATGCCTTCCGCGCCCGATTCGGCCAGATGCGGCAGGTCGACGAGCAGGCCGGCATTCATCAGGAGGTTCACGTGCAGCCCGTCCGTGGTCACCGCCGGCCGGGAGCGCAGAAGCTGGTACTGCTCCTGCCGCTTGGCGCGGAAGCGCACCTTCTCGCCATAGGCCGCTTCGACGTCGGCATTGGGGCGCAGATGCACTTCGCCGGCGACACCGTCGACGATGACGGCATCGCCGTTGTCGACCAGCGCCACGGCGTTGGCGGCGCGGCCAACCGTGGGGATGCCCAACGCACGCGCCACGACGGTGACATGGCTGGTGGGTCCGCCCTCTTCCAGCACCAGTCCGCGGATGCGCTCGCGGTCGTAATCGAGCAGCTCGGCCGCGCCCATGGTGCGCGCCACGATGATCGCGTCCTTGGGCAATTCCTCGCCACCCGGCCCGTGCGGCTTGTTCATCAGCACGCGCAACAGCCGGTTGGTGAGGTCTTCGAAATCGTGCAGGCGGTCGCGCAGGAACGGCGCCGTCTGGCGCAGCATGCGCGCCCGCATGTCGCTCTGCACCTTTTCGACCGCCGCTTCCGCCGACAGGCCGTTGCGGATCGCCTCGTGCATGCGCCGGACCCAGCCGCGGTCGTTGGCGAACATGCGATAGGCCTCGAGGATGTCGCGGTGCTCGCCGGCCGTGGCGATGTCGTCGCGCGACAGCATGTCGTCGACGAACAGCCTGAGGCCGGCAATCGCCTCGTCGAGCCGCCGCGATTCCTCCGTCGCGTCCTCGCCGATCAGCGCCGTGACCACCACGCGCGGCTCATGCAGCACGGCCAGGCCGAGACCGACGCCTTCGCACAGGGGCAAGCCGCTGATCGCGATCGGCCGCTTGAGTTCGAGCGAGGTGCCGGGCCGGCCGAGGCCGGACAGTTCGCCGACCGCGATCATCTCGGCCAGCACCATGGCCGTGGTCTGCAGCGCCTCGACTTCTTCCTCGTGATAGGTGCGGTGCGCCTTGTTCTGGACGACCAGCACGCCGAGCGTCCGCCCGGCGCGCAGCACCGGCACGCCGAGGAAGGAGTGGTAGATCTCTTCGCCCGTTTCCGGGATGTAGCGGAACGCCGGGTGGCTCTGGGCGTCGGGCAGGTTCAGCGGCCGGGCTTCGTCGGCGATGGTGCCGACCAGGCCCTGGCCGATGCGCAGCTGGGCGTGGTGGACGGCCTCGGCCTTCAGACCTTCGGTGGCGTAGAGTTCGAGGTTGCCGTCAGCGTGCAGGACATAGACCGAGCACACCTCGGCCACCATGTTGGCCGCGATCTGCGTCACGATCTTGTCGAGCCGGGCTTGCGCGCTGATCGGCTCCGCCATGATTTCGCGGAGGCGACGAAGCAGAACGCGCGGCCCGGCGGGGGGAGTGCCCCGCATTACCGCTATCCTCGGGCGTTATCGGCCACTTTCTGGGGTTCGCCGGCCTTCACCCGCCGCGCCCACAAGCGCCGGTCAGTGGTTGTCGAGCCCGTATAGCGAATGCAAAGTCCGTACCGCAAGCTCGGTGTAGGGTGCATCGATCAACACCGATATCTTGATTTCGGACGTCGTGATCGCCCGAATGTTGATGCTTTTGCCGGCCAGCGCCCGGAAACACTCGGCGGCGACGCCGGCATGGCTGCGCATGCCGATGCCGATCACCGAGATTTTCGCCACGTCGGTCGACCCCTGCAGGATCTGGTAGCCGATCTCGCCCCGGGCGCCTTCCAGAACCGCCCGCGCGCGGTCGTAGTCGGCGATCGGCACGGTGAAGGTCAGGTCGGTCAGCGTCCCGTCTTCCGAGACGTTCTGGACGATCATGTCGACGTTGATGTTGGCTGCGGACAGCGATCCGAAGACGGCCGCCGCGACGCCGGGCTTGTCGGCCACCCGGCGCAGCGAGATCTGGGCATCGTCCTTGGTGTAGGCGATGCCGCTGACGACTTTCTTTTCCACGATTTCGTCCTCGTCGCAGATGAGGGTTCCCGGCGGCGTCTCGGCGTTTACCAGTTCGGGCGCCTCCGGGTCGTCGAAGCTCGACCGCACGAACGTGCGCACGCCATGCACCATGGCCATTTCGACCGAGCGGACCTGCAGCACCTTGGCCCCGAGCGAGGCCATTTCCAGCATTTCCTCGTAGGAGATCCGCGCCATCCGGGTCGCCTTGGGCTCGACGCGCGGATCGGTGGTGTAGACCCCGTCGACGTCGGTGTAGATGTCGCAGCGATCCGCGCCCAGCGCCGCGGCCAGCGCCACCGCGCTGGTATCGGACCCGCCGCGGCCGAGTGTCGCGACCCGGTTGTCCGGCGCTACCCCCTGGAAGCCGGCGACCACCGCCACCTGCCCCTGGCCCAGCCGGTTGAGGAGCAGGTCGCCCGCGATCTCGGTGATGCGCGCCGCGCCGTGGGCGGCATCGGTATGGATCGGAATCTGCCAGCCCAGCCAGGATCGCGCGTTGACGCCCATTTCCTGCAGCGCGATCGCCAGCAGGCCGGTGGTGATCTGCTCCCCGGCCGCCACCACCGTGTCGTATTCGCGCGCGTCGTGGAGCGGCGACGCCTCGCGCGTCCACGCCACCAGCTGGTTGGTGAAGCCGGCCATGGCCGAGACCACCACCGCCACCTGATGGCCAGCCTCGACCTCGCGTTTCACATGCCGGGCAACGTTCCTGATCCGGGGGATATCGGCGACCGATGTGCCGCCGAACTTCATGACTAGGCGCGCCATAACATTCTGCTGCCGGTTGACCGGCCTCCCCGAAAAGGCGCGCTTTCATAGCCGCTTACCGGCACGGTCGCAACGGGAGAACGGCTCGGCTAGAGTGCCGGCATGAACGCTGCAGCCGCCCCCACCGTCGACCCCGCCGAGGTCGCCCGCTTTTCCGCCCTCGCCTCCCGCTGGTGGGATGCCGACGGGCCCATGCGCCCGCTCCACCGGCTGAACCCGCTGCGTCTTGCCTGGATCAGGGACCAGATCTGCGCCCGCTTCAGCCGCGATCCGAAGACGCCGGCAGCCCTTTCCGGCCTAAGCGTGCTCGATGTCGGCTGTGGCGCCGGGCTGGTCACCGAGCCGCTGGCCCGCCTCGGCGCCGCGGTCACCGGCATCGACCCCGGGGAGGAAACCATCGCTGCGGCGCGGCTGCACGCCGCCGAGGCCGGCCTTGCCATCGACTATCGCGCCACCACGGCCGAAGCCCTGGCGGAGGCCGGCGAACGCTTCGACGTCGTGCTGACGCTCGAGGTGGTCGAGCACGTCACCGATGTCGCCGCCTTCATCGCCACCACGGCAAGCATGGTGAAGCCCGGCGGGCTGACCATGGCCTCGACCATCAACCGCACGCGCAAGGCATACCTGCTTGCCATCATCGGCGCCGAATACGTGCTGCGCTGGCTGCCGCGCGGCACCCACGATTACGACAAGCTAGTGACGCCCGACGAGCTCAGCGCCGCCTATCGCGCCGCCGGCCTGGCGCCGTCTGCCGAGACCGGCGTCATGTATGTGCCGCTCCTCGACCGCTTCCGCCTGACCGCCGACATGGACGTCAACTACATGATGGCGGCGGCACGGGACTGACCCTCGCCGCCTCACCTTCGGCTATTCCAGCGAGATGACGACCGTCTCGTTCTTCTCGTGGTCCTCGACCTCGACCAGCTTGCCGTGGGCCTCCGGGTTCTCCGACAGCCGGATGATTTCTTCCAGTTCGATGCCCTGATCGCTTAGTGCCGCGTATGCCTTGCGGGGGATGAGCTTGGAGGCGATCCGCAGCACCCCGCCTGGAATGGTGACGGTCGTTGCCGGGTCGCGTGCGTCGCCTTTGAACACGCGAATCTTCACGTCGGCCATTGTCATCTCCTGGACTCAGGTTTCGGACAAATGCACCGCCCGCTCGCGGGCGGCCGCCCACAAGCCGGTGTCACGGCAACCATCGTCCTGTGCGGCCACCGAGCCTTGATCCGGGTCAATCCCTCCGGCATGAACGGGGGGCCAGCAAACCAGACAGCCGACAGCGCCACCGATGCTCGACAACCTCAAAGCCAACAACCGCGCCTGGGCCGCCGGCAAGGTCGCCGGCGACGCCGATTTCTTCCGCCGGCTGGTCCGCCAGCAGGCACCGGAATACCTGTGGATCGGCTGTTCCGACAGCCGCGTGCCCGCCAACGAGATCGTCGGCCTCGACCCCGGCGAGCTGTTCGTCCATCGCAACGTCGCCAATCTCGCCCCGCCGCAGGACGCCAACTACCTCTCGGTGCTGCAGTTCGCCGTCGACGTGCTCAAGGTCAGGCACGTCATGGTGGTCGGCCACTACGGCTGCGGCGGGGTCGCTGCGGCCGTCGACGGCAAGCGCCGCGGGCTGGTCGACCACTGGCTGCACCCCATCCGCGAAGTGGCGCACGATCATCGCCACGAACTCGATGCGATTGGCCAACCGGACGCCCGCCTCGACCGCCTGGTGGAACTCAATGTCGTGCGCCAGGTGCGCAACGTCGCCTCGGACGTCTTCGTCCAGGAGGCCTGGGCGCGCGGCCAGCCGATCAGCGTCCACGGCTGGGTCTATGCGCTTGCCGATGGGCTGGTCCGCGACCTCGACGTCACCGTCAGGAGGCCGGAGGATCTCGACCGGTTTGGCCAGAGCACGCTGAAGAACACGCCGTGACGGCGATATGACCGCCGCCATCGAATCTCATCTGCCCCTCACGCGAAGAATGGCTTGACCGCGGCAGCGATGGCCTCATCGAAAGGCGTGCTGAAATCGGGTCCGAGGATGGCGTCCAGCCGTTTGTCGCTCAGCCGCATGGGATTCTGCCACAGATAGCGCATCTTGTTCACCTCGCGCACAACCGGGTTGAAGAGCCCGATCACGCCCAGCACCCCCCAGGGGAAAACACTGGCTTTGAGGGGAACCGGGGCCGCCTGCTGCACCGTCCGGATCAACTCGCCGGAGGTGACGAAGTGGCCGGCGAAGTGAAAGTTCTCAAATGCGCCGAGTTCTTTCCGGTGCCAAGCCAGCTGTTCGAATACACGGGCGAGGTCGGGAAGATAAGCCCAGCTGTGCCCAACATCGATTGCTGACGGCGCCGCGACCTTGCCCTTCTGTGCCAGAACGCCCCGCTCGAACCAATCGCCGTTCTTGCCCGGCCCGAAAAAGTCGCCGGCGCGGACAACAATCACCTGCAGACCGCCACGCTTGGTGGCCTGCTCAAGTGCGCGTTCGCAGCGCACCCGAATCTCGCCGCGCGGACGCGCTGGATTCTGCGGAGCGTCTGGCGTCACCTGCCGCAACGAGGCGGCGTAGTTGTAGATGTTGCCTGGGTAGATGAGCGTCCGGCCGGCCGCGCCGACTGCCTCGATGACACGCGCCGTCTGTGCCTCCATGGCACCACCAGACCACTTGTCGTAGGGCAGGTTCAGCGCGTTCACCACGACCGCGCTGTCGCCAATGGCCCGCTGCATGTCGGCGACGCTGTCGGCATCGCCCTTGATGAATTCGACACCTCGGATCGCGCGTTCGTCACTGCGGCCCATGCCCCGCACCGTCCAGCCGGCATCAACGAAAGCCTGCGCCGCGAAGCGGCCGATGTGACCGTTAACCCCCAGGATCGTGACCGTGTTCTTGTTCATCTCCGTCTCCATCGTTTGTGTTTGACCTTGACGGCCGGAAGCTAGATCATGCACAAACGAATGATAACTCGACAAATTGAAGGGCTGGCCATTCATAAATGAATAGAGAGTTGGACTGGTCGTTGTGGCGCAGCTTCGGCGCGGTGGTCGAGACCGGTACCCTCTCGGCGGCCGCACGCAAGCTCGGTCTCAGCCAACCCACGCTCGGCCGGCACATAAAGACGCTCGAGACCGACCTCGGCATAGCTCTTTTCGAAGCTACGCCGCGCGGGCTCATGCCGACCGAGACGGCGCTGCGCCTCTACGAGCCTGTCGCGGGTGCAACTCGCGCGCTTTCAGAAGCGGCGCTGATTGCAGAGGGACAAAGCACCGCGCTCGGCGGCACCGTGCGGATCACCGCAAGCACGGTCATCTCGCACTACGTGTTGCCAGAAATGCTCAGCGACATCCGGCGAAAATTCCCGGCAGTCGCCCTGGAGCTGGTGCCCACCGATTCCGCCGAAAACCTGCTGCTGCGCGAATCCGATATCGCGGTCAGGATGTTCCGCCCGACCCAACTCGAACTCATCAGCAGGAAGCTCGGGACGATCTCCGCTCTGTGCTGCGCCCACGAGAGCTACCTGATGCGCCGCGGCACACCGCAGCGGCCGGAAGACCTGCTCGAGCACGACCTCATTGGCCTCGATCGCTCGGACGTCATCATCGCCGCAGCGCGCACTCTTGGCTTTACGCTCGATCGCACCAACTTCCTCGTGCGGACAGACAGCCAAACCGTCGGCTGGGAGCTCATCAAGGCCGGTCTCGGTGTCGGCTTTGCCCAGCAGCAACTCATAGAAGGTGCGCCTGGAGTGATCGCGCTATTGCCCGAAATCGTCTTCCCGTTGGAAATCTGGTTGACGACGCATCGCGAATTGCTCACCAGCCGACGAATTCGAGTCGTCTATGACGCTCTCGCCCAACACTTCTCGGCATATCTGCACTGAAGCCCGCATGGTGGGTTAGGCGCGCGGGCGCCATACCTCCACCCTGCGAACGCGGCCGCGAAAAATACTTATCCCCCTCTCCCGAAGCGCCCTCATATTGATCGACATCCTCGCTCGATGAGGGGGCGCCGTCCGGAGGCGTTCGTTCGGTGGAGCGGGGTGCGGTGTCCCGTCCTTCCGTTTCGCAAACGGGGGACTGGAGCTCGGAAGCCCGTCGACGGAGGAGCCTTTGATTGTGCCTCCGTGCGCCAAAGCCCTGAAATGGTGCAGCGCTAAAGGCGGGCAGAGGTCAGCCACCGGTGAGACCGGCCCGGGAAACCGAGGCCCCGGCACCGTGGCGGTCGAGGGCGGCCTATGTGCCAGCCCTGCCTCTGCCAACCCAGGCGGGGCCTCGCTTAAATCCCGCGGCGGGCGCTCGGTGAGCGCCACCAAACGGACTACCCGACGCGGCACTCATCGAGCGCCCGCCACCCCCTCGCATTCCCACTGGATGCGAGGTGTTCTTTGAAATCCTCATCACCCGGTGCGGATCGCTCGCGGGAACGAAATCCCTGTCGTCCCTGCGCATGCAGGGACCCAGTAATCACCAAAGCCGGCGATTTCAATCGCAGGCGCCTGCGTGTACTGGCTGCCCGCTCGGGGCGGGCATGAACGGCGTTTGTGGTGAAGCCATGCCCCACTCTCGTCATGTCCGGGCTCGGTCCGCCCACCTGCGTTTTTCGGCAGCCCTCGAAGGATCAGTTCCGGTCTTCGGGCAGGCGCGGCAGGGGCAGGAACTCGATGCCCTCATCGACCAGCGCCTGCGCTTCCTCGCCGGTCGCCTCGCCGTAGATACCGCGCGCCTCCACCTCCTCGTAGTGGATCTTGCGTGCTTCCTCGGCGAACTTGTCGCCGACATAGTCGGCATTCTCGGTCACCTGCTTGCGCAGCGCCTTGATCGCCTCGCGCATGGCCTGCTGGCGCGGGTCGGGGACGGCGAGTTTCACCCGCTCGCCCTTGTCGACGTCGGTGCTCTTCTTGGTGCCGGCGACCGATGGCGTCATCAGCGCCTTCTCGACCTTGGCATCGCCGCACACCGGGCAGGTCGCCTCGCCGGCCGCAACCGCGCGGTCGTAGTCGCCGATCGCGCGAAACCACGTCTCGAATTCGTGGCCCTTGGAGCAGCGCAGCGTATAGCGGATCATGGCGCGACGGGCTCCGCGTCCACCGGCGGCGCGAAGGCGCGCTCATTGGCAAGCGCCGGAATCGCGGCCCGCGCCGTCACGCTCTCCGCCGGGTCGATGGTCGCCAGAACGATGCCGGGCGCGCGCTCCGCCTCGCCGACGATGCGCCCCCACGGGTTGACGATCATCGAATGGCCGTAGGTCTCGCGCCCGTCCTCGTGGGTCCCGCCCTGCGCCGCCGCGATCACCCACGAGCCGGTCTCGATCGCCCGGGCGCGGATGAGAACGTGCCAGTGCGCCTCGCCGGTCGTGCGGGTGAAGGCCGCCGGTATGGCAAGCACCGCGGCGCCGGCCTTGGCCAGCGCCCGATGAAGCTGCGGAAAGCGCACGTCGTAGCAGACCGTCAGCCCCAGCCGCGTCCACGGCAGGTCGGCGACCACCGCCCTGTCGCCCGCCTTGTAGAGCCGCGATTCGCGATAGCTCTCGCCGCCGGCAAGATCGACGTCGAACATGTGGATCTTGTCGTAACGGGCAAGGATGTCGCCGCTCGGCGCGATCAGGAAGGCGCGGTTGGCGACCCCGTCCGCGCCGAGCTTGATCGCCATCGAACCGATATGCAGGTGGATGCCGAGTTCCTTCGCCAGCGCACGAAAGCGGGCGAGCGACGGGTCGCTCTCCTCCGGCGAAATCGCCGCCAGCAGGCGCGGCCGCTCGCGGTCGAGGATGGTGGTCATCTCCGGCGTCAGCACATAGTCGGCACCCGCGGCCGCCGCTTCGCGGATCAGCGCTTCGGCCGCTGCGACATTGGCGGCGACCGAAATGCCGCTCCGCATCTGCACCGCCGCTGCCACGAAGCTCGTCATGCCGGTTCCGGGTTTCCCTTCAGCGCCTTGTCCAGCGCGCCGCTGTGTTCCCACTGCGACAGCTCGCTGAAGCCGCCGACATGGGTGTCGCCGATGAAGATCTGCGGAAAGGTGTGGCGACCGTTGGCGCGCTGGATCATCTCCACGCGCAGTTCCGGCCTGCCGGTCGCGTCGTGCTCGACATAGGTGACGCCCTTGCTGTCGAGCAGGCGCTTTGCCGCCGAACAGAAGCCGCAGAACTGGCGGGTGTAGAGGACGACCGGCGGCTGCGCCGGCACCGATGAGTTTGTTTCCATAGTCGCCATATGTCGGGTCAAATCGTGCCTTTGACAACCCGGGCGAAGGTGAGCACGTCGACGGCCACGGCGCCGGCGCGCAGGAGCGCTCGCGTGCCCGCCTTGACCGTTGCCCCGGTCGTATAGACGTCGTCTACCAGAAGCACGCGCCGGCCGGCTATATATTGCCTGCCTTCGGCCGTTACCCGGAAGGCGCCGCGGACGTTGCGGTCGCGTTCCTCCGCCGAAAGCCCCACCTGCTGTGCCGTGGCGCGAATGCGGATGAGCGCGTCATGGACAGCCGGCTTGCCGGCCGTTTCTGCCAGCACATGCGCCAGCAGCGCCGACTGGTTGTAGCGCCGCCACCACAACCGTCGGCGATGCAAGGGGACGGGCACGACGACATCGGCCGCCTTGAGCAGCCCGGCGCCGGCGCGTGCCATCCAGTTCGCCATCCAGCGGGCAAGCTCCAGCCGGTCGCGGTATTTCAGCCCGTGGACCAGACGGCGGGCGACATCGTCATAGACCGCCGCCGCGCGGGCTCGGTCGAAGGGCGGCGGGTCGGCGATCGCCTCCGCCGACAAGGCGCCGGGTCCGAGATCGTAGGCGAAGGGGATGCCGAGCCGCGCGCAATAGGGCTGCTCGATCAGCCTCAGGCGCGACCAGCAGGCCGGGCACAGCGTCCCCATCTCGGCCACCGGTGCGCGGCAGGCCAGGCACTGCGGCGGCAAGGCAACGTCGATCAGGCGGCGGGCGAGAGCCGCCGCGCCGGAGCCGATCCGCGCCGCCGCCGGTGCCTTCGCTGTCTGCCCAAGGGCGCTTTCGCCGGTGCCATCCATCGCCGTCGAGCTTACCGCTCCGCCCAAGGCCGCGCCATCGTCAGAGCCTTTGACGGCACGCCCGCCGCCCCCCATAACCGGAGGCCATGAGCGGACCGCCCCGTATCTTCGACCACGCCCTTGCCGATATCCGCCGCCGGCGCGCGCTTCGCTCGCCCGTCACCGGCGCCGATTTCCTTCATCGCCTGGCGGCCGAGGACATCGCTGAGAGGCTGGGTGCGGTGAAGCGCCGCTTCGCGCTTGGCGCCGAGATCGGCAGCCCGTTTCCCCTGCTCGCCGCCATGGACCAGGTCGACCGCGTCGTGCGGCTAGACCGCATCGCCGAGACCGGCCCGGACCTGGTCGGCGACGCCGAGCTGCTGCCATTTGCGCCCGAAAGCCTCGACCTCGCCGTCTCGGTCCTCTCGCTGCAGGCGGCCAACGACCTCCCCGGCGCGCTCGCCCAGATGCGCCGCGCGCTGAAGCCTGACGGCCTGTTTCTCGCCGCCTTTCTCGGCGGCGATACGCTCACCGAGCTGCGCCAGGCCTTCGCCGCCGCCGAAGCCGAGATCGCCGGCGGCGCCTCGCCGCGCGTGGCCCCTTTCACCGATGTCAGGACCGCCGGATCGCTGATGCAGCGTGCCGGCTTCGCTTTGCCGGTGGTCGATCAGGATAGCCACACCGTGCGCTACGCCTCGGCGCTCTCTCTGATGCACGACCTGCGCGCCATGGGCCTGACCAACGTTCTGATCGAGCGCGACCGGCGACCGCTCCGCCGCGCCGTGCTGGCACGCACCATCGAGATCTATGGCGAGCGTTTTGCCGATGCCGATGGGCGCGTGCGCGCCACTTTCGCGGTGATTTCGCTGTCGGGCTGGGCGCCACACGAGAGCCAGCAGCAGCCGCTGAGGCCCGGCAGTGCCCGGGTGCGCCTTGCCGATGCGCTCGGCACTGTCGAGACGCCGGCGGGCGAGAAGGCGGCGGGCGAGAAGGCGGGAGGGTAGAGCGCTTCTCGGTCAGATAGGAGCAGTTCCGTTTCTCGACCGGCGCGGTGATCCGGCGTCGAGACCGGCGAAGGGCGATGCCGGGCATCGGGCGAGACGGGATCGGCGTCGGGCGCCCGCCGGTCGGAAACCCGAAGGGACGGGCGCTTTTGCGCCATGATCGGCGTCGTCGGTCTCGGCCGTACCCCGGGTACGCCCTTCACCCGCCGGCTTGATCCTGTCGCAAAATCGCTCCGTCGGAACGATTCTATCTGACCAAGAAACGCTCTACCGGTCCAGCATTTCCAGCGTATGGCGCTGGTCCGCGTCCGACATCGTGTCGAATGACACCGGCTGGATCGAGCCGGTCACTACCGGATCGATCATCTCGGCCGCACCGATCGCTGTGGTCGGATCGCGCGCCGGCAGACCGCCGAGCAGGATCGCCGCGACCCCGATGAATGCGATTGCGATCGGCAGGAAGACCGCCGGCCTGAGCGCCGAGTGCGTACCCGCCTCGTCCCTCGGCGGCAGGATGGTGTCATCGGGAAATCTGATCGACATGACAATTCCTCACGGGCGCCCCCCGGCGGCTCGGTTAAGGAAAGGTCAACTGAAACTATAAAAGATCGATTAACACCGGGATCAAAGGCACATCGGCCGGCGGCATCCTGATGTCGCGAAGGTCCTTCGCCCGCACCCATTTGAGCTGCTGCCCCTCGCGCCCCTGCGGCGTTCCCTGCCATTTGCGGCAGACATAGAGCGGCATCAGCAGGTGGAAGTGCTCATAGGCGTGGCTGGCAAACGAGAGCGGCGCCAGACAGGCGGCCTTGACGTCGATGCCGAGCTCCTCGTCGAGTTCGCGGATCAGCGACTGTTCCGGCGTCTCGCCGTGCTCGATCTTGCCGCCCGGGAACTCCCAGTAGCCCTCCAGCGCCTTGCCCGGCGGCCGCTGGGTGACGAGCACGCGCCCGTCGCGGTCGATCAACGCGCAGGCGCTGACCAGGATCACCGGATTGCTCTCGCAGCGGTCGCACATGGTCGGCGTGCGCCTTTCAGGTCCGGTAGTCGCCGTTGATGGCGATGTATTCCTTCGTCAGATCGCAGGTCCACACCGTATCGCTTCCCCGTCCGATGCCGAGATCGACGGTGATGACGATGTCCTGCTTCTCTACCTCGGCCGAGGCGGCGTCCTCCGAATAGGCCGGGTCGCGCTCGCCCTTCACCGCCACGCGCACCCCGCCGAACCAGATCGCCAGTCTGTCGCGTTCGGCCGGCTCGCCCGCCTTGCCCACCGCCATGACGATGCGGCCCCAGTTCGCATCCTCGCCGGCGATCGCGGTCTTGACCAGCGGCGAATTGGCAATCGCCATGCCGATGCGGCGCGCCGATTTCTTGGAAGCCGCGCCCTTGACCCGGATCTCGACGAACTTGCGTGCCCCCTCGCCGTCGCGCACCACCTGATGGGCAAGGTCACGCAGGACGTCGTTGAGCGCGGCGCGGAACGGCGCCAGGCGCCGGTCGCGGGGATCGGTGATCCGCGGGGCTTGCCGTGCCGCGCCGGTGGCAAACAAGAGCAGCGTGTCGGAGGTCGAGGTGTCGCTGTCGACGGTGATCGCGTTGAACGAGTCGACGACGCCCTTCGACAGCAGGCTCTGCAGCACCGGGGCGGCGATCGGCGCGTCGGTGAAGACGAAAGACAGCATGGTCGCCATGTCGGGGGCGATCATGCCGGCGCCCTTGGCGATGCCGTTGATGGTCACCGTCGCGCCACCGAGGCTGACCCGGCGGCTCGCCCCCTTGGCATAGGTGTCGGTGGTCATGATCGCGGCCGCGGCATCCTTCCACGGGCCGGGCTTCGCCCGCGCCGCGGTTTCGGCAAGGACCGCATCGAACTTGCTGGCGTCGAGCGGCTCGCCGATCACCCCGGTCGAGGCCAGATAGACCTGCCTGGCCGGGCAGCCGGCGACCTTGGCCGCCAACGCCGCCGAAAGTTTCGTTGCCGCGCGTCCGCGTTTTCCCGTGAAGGCATTGGCATTGCCGGAATTCACCAGCAGCGCCCGCGCCTTGCCGGAGGAAAGCGCGGCCTTGCACCATTCGACCGGCGCCGACGGGCATTTCGACTGGGTGAACACGCCAGCGACCTCCGTGCCCTTGTCGAAGAGCATGAAGAGCACATCGCGCCGGTTCTTGTACTTGATCCCAGCCTCGGCGGTGGCGAAGCGCACACCGCCGAGTTCCGGCAGGTCAGGAAACTGAGCCGGGGCCAGAGGCGACAGGCCAGCCATTTGCCCCCTCGGCTTACTTCGCCGGCGCCGCCGGAGCCGCGGGAGCCGCCGGTGTTGCGGGCGCAGCCGCCTGAATGATCTCGATCTTGGCCTTGGCGCGCAGATCCTGCATCGCCGTGGTGAACAGTTCCGAGAGCATCTGCTGGCGAATCTGCGGCACCACCTGCTCGAAGGTCGGCGCGGTCGTCTTGCGCTTCGCCACCAGCTTGATGACGTGCCAGCCGAACTGCGATTGCACCGGCTTTTCGGTGTAGGTGCCGACGGTCATGGCCACCACGGCGTCGCCGAACGGCTTCACCATCTGCTTCGGGTCGAAGAAGCCGAGATCCCCACCCTTGGCGCCTGAGCCCGGATCGAGCGACTTCTCCTTGGCGATCTTGGCAAAATCGCCGCCCTTATCGAGTTCGGCGATGATCGCCTTGGCTTCGTCTTCGGTCTTCACCAGGATGTGCGAGGCTTGGTACTCGTCGCTCGGCACGAACGACTTTATCGCTTCGTCGTAACGCTTGTGCAGCGCCGCGTCCGTGACCTGCGCCAGAATCTTGGTGCGCACATATTCGAGCTGCAGCGTGCGCTCGCGCACCGTCTGCAGGCGCCGTTGCACCTCCGGATTCTTGTCGAGGCCCTCCGCTTCGGCGGCGCGCGCCGAAAGCTTGGTGTCGATCAGGTGCTGGATCAGCTGGCTGCGGCGCTCGGCCGCCGGCAACTGGGCCATCTGGTCGCGGAAATCCAGGGCGGCCTGAGCCAGATCCGCCTCGGTGATCGCCATGTCGTCGACCTTGGCCACAACGGCATCGGGGGCGGGTTCGGCAGCCAGTGCGGACTGCGGCAGGGCGGCAAAGGCGAGGACAGCGGCGAGCGTAGCAGCTGCTCCGCAGCGCCGTATTGTGGCCGTGACGGTCATGAAACTCTTCCGTTCGCGTTGATCGGGATTTCTTTCGACGATTTCATTGCGGCAGCCGAAAGGCGACGCCCGGCTCCGGTTTGCGCCGTTGACATCGATTATCCCCCCTCTTATCTGTCTCCACGCTTGGCGTCCAGAACGCTTTGAATCCTTAAGCGGTGACGACGGTATCCCGTGCCGGCGTTCGTCGCAGGGACGGAGATGTCGGCAGGCTAGCGCCGGCGCTACGCCCCGGCTGGGACACCTGAAAAGCTCAAGGATTTTCACAACATGGCCGGTATAGGCACTATCGCCCGCAAACTCTTCGGAACCGCCAACGATCGCCGGCTCAAGACCTTCACGCCAAAGGTCGCCGCGATCAATGCGCTGGAAGCCGAGGTCGCGGCGCTCTCCGACGAGGATTTGCGCGCCCGCACCGAAGAATTCCGCCGCCAGCTCGCCGACGGCGCCAGCCTCGACAGCCTGCTCGCGCCCGCCTTCGCCACCGTGCGCGAGGCCGCCAAGCGCACGCTCGGCCAGCGCCATTTCGACGTCCAGCTCGTCGGCGGCATGGTGCTCCACGAGGGCGCCATCGCCGAGATGAAGACCGGCGAAGGCAAGACCCTGGTGGCGACGCTGGCCGTTTACCTCAACGCGCTCACCAGCAAGGGCGTGCACGTCGTCACCGTCAACGACTACCTGGCCAGCCGCGACGCCGAGTGGATGGGGCAGATCTACCGGTTCCTCGGCATGTCCGTCGGCGTCATCGTTCACGGCCTCGACGACGACCAGCGCCGCGCCGCCTATGCCTGCGACATCACCTACGGCACCAACAACGAGTTCGGCTTCGACTACCTGCGCGACAACATGAAGTACGACATTCCCACGATGGTCCAGCGCAAGCATAATTTCGCCATCGTCGACGAAGTCGACTCGATCCTGGTCGACGAAGCGCGCACGCCGCTCATCATCTCCGGTCCGCTCGACGACCGCTCCGAGCTCTACAACACCATCGACACCTTCATCCCGCATCTGACCGCCGAGGATTACGAAGTCGACGAGAAGCAGCGCACCGCCTCGTTCACCGAGGAAGGCAACGTCAAGCTGGAGAAGCTGCTCACCGAGGCGGGCATGCTGAAGGGCGATTCGCTCTACGACATCGAGAATGTCACCGTCGTTCACCACATCCAGCAGGCGCTCAGGGCCCACCGCCTGTTCGAGCGTGACAAGGACTACATCGTCCGCAACGGCGAAGTGATGATCATCGACGAGTTCACCGGCCGCATGATGCCCGGCCGGCGCTTCTCCGAGGGTCTGCACCAGGCGCTGGAGGCGAAGGAACACCAGCCCATCCAGCCGGAGAACCAGACGCTCGCCTCGATCACCTTCCAGAACTACTTCCGCATGTACGACAAGCTGGCCGGCATGACCGGCACGGCGTTGACCGAGGCGGAGGAGTTCGGCGACATCTACAACCTCGACGTGGTCGAAGTCCCGACCAATATGCCGATGATCCGCATCGACGACGACGACGAGGTCTATCGCACCGCCGACGAGAAAAACGTAGCGATCATCGAGCTGATCAAGGACTGCCGCCAGCGCAGCCAGCCGATCCTGGTCGGCACCACCTCGATCTCCAAGTCGGAAATCCTCTCCGAGATGCTGCACAAGCAGAAGGTTCCGCACCAAGTGCTGAACGCCCGCTATCACGAGCAGGAGGCGTTCATCATCGCCCAGGCGGGCGTGCCCGGCGCGGTGACCATCGCTACCAACATGGCCGGCCGCGGCACCGACATCCAGCTCGGCGGCAACGTCGATATGCGCATCCGCCAGGAGCTGGGTGACATACCCGAAGGCCCTGAGCGCGACCAGCGCATCGTGGCGATCCAGGCCGAGATCGAAGTCCTCAAGCAGCAGGCGCTGGCCGCCGGCGGACTCTACGTTCTGGGTACCGAGCGCCACGAGAGCCGGCGCATCGACAACCAGCTGCGCGGCCGTTCAGGGCGCCAGGGCGATCCCGGACATTCCAAGTTCTTCCTGTCGCTGCAGGACGATCTCATGCGCATCTTCGGTTCCGAGCGCATGGACGGCATGCTGCAGAAGCTCGGCCTCCAGGACGGCGAGGCGATCGTCCATCCGTGGATCAATCGCGCGCTGGAGAAGGCCCAGCAGAAGGTCGAAGCGCGCAACTTCGACATCCGCAAGAACCTGCTCAAGTTCGACGACGTGATGAACGATCAGCGCAAGGCGATCTTCGATCAGCGCATCGAGCTGATGTCGCAGGAGGTGGTGACCGAGACCATCCACGAGATGCGCCGCGAGGTGATCGAAACCCTCGTCACCAAGCACATCCCGGAGAGGGCATACCCCGAGCAGTGGGATGCCGCCGGCCTGCACGAAGAGATTCTCGACGTCGTCGGCCTCGACCTGCCGATCGCCGACTGGGCCAAGGAGGAAGGCATCGCCGAGGAGGAGGTGCTCGAGCGCATCATCCGCGCCGGCGATGAAATGGCGGCCTCACGCACGGCGCGCTTCTCGCCCGATGTCATGCGCCAGATCGAGAAAGCGGTGCTGCTGCAGACCCTCGATCATTTGTGGCGCGAGCACCTGGTCGTGCTCGACCACCTGCGACAGGTGATCGGCTTCCGCGGCTACGCCCAGCGCGACCCGCTGATCGAGTACAAGACCGAATCCTTCGAGCACTTTCAGCGCCTGCTGCTGCAACTGCGCGAGGCGGTCACCCGCCAGATCATGCACATCGAACTCGTCCAGCGTCCGCCGCCGCTGGCGCCCGAGGGCGATTTCGAGGCGCTGCAGGCGAGCCATCCCGATCCCGACGGCGGCGTCGACGCCGTATTCGACGAGCCGCCAGGCGACGACCGCCAACAGCCGGTGCGCAACGCCCGCTATGCCGGCGGCGTCGGCGCGATGGCCGCGCAGATCGATCCGCTGAATCCGGCCAGCTGGGGCAAGGTTCCACGCAACGCCCCCTGCCCCTGCGGCTCCGGCAAGAAATACAAGCACTGCCACGGCCGTCTGGTCTGAGCCCTGGCCCGGACGGAGCGCAATCGGGGGTCTCCGCCGCAATCCCCGCACTGCGCTGCGCCTCTTGCAGAGGCGTTCAGCCGGAGGGCTGTGCGCTCGAGGCCTTCGCGGGGGCGAACTCGTCCGGCCATAGGAACTTCTTCTTCACGAACTTGCCCACCGGCGGAATCGCCGGCGTCTCGCCGGGTCCGATCTTGCCGTCGTCGGCCGTCGCGGCGATCGCGGGCGCTTCAGCGGCCGCAGGTGCCCTCGCGGCGGCGGCTGGCACCGCCGCGGGCAATTTGGGCACCGGTGCCCGGGCGGAAGCCAGCGCCGGTGCCGGCCTTGGAACGGGCACCACCGCCTTGGGCGGCACCACCGACGCCTGGGGCTTGGGTGGCACGACCGGGGTCGCCGGTGCCGTCGGCACCGCCTTCGGCTGCACGCCGAGCACCCGCTCGATGAGGTTCGGATTGGCCGCGCGCTCGGCAGCCGCCTGCTGGCGCGCCGCCTCGTCCTGTTGCGTCTTCTCGATCGCGGCAACCGCCTGCGCGAACTTGGCGTCGTCTTCGGCCTGCTTGCGCTGCAGCGCGGCGGCCAGTTCCGGCGGCACCGTATAGGCCGGACAGGCTCCGGACGGATCGAAGCTGGCATTGCCGGCATCGGCGTTGAACACATAGTGCCGGTCGCAGACGTCGACCTTGGGTGGCACATGCGTCAGCTCGAAGGAGTTGTAGCCGACCTTCAGCATGCGCCAGAAATCCATATTGGGATCGTCGCGATGCTTGGCCAGGTTCTCCGGCGTCATGCGGAAGGGGAACGCCTGGATTTCGAAGGCTCGCTGGCCGCCGCGGAAGGCGTCCCGCGCCAGCCTGAAGATCTCACCGGCATCCTCGTCGGTCATCGAATAGCAGCCGGCCGACGAGCAGGCGCCATGCACCATCAGGTTGGAGCCGGTCCGCCCCAGCGAACGGTCATAGGCGTTCGGATAGCCGATATTGAAGGACAGATAGTAGTTGGAGTCCGGATTCATCTGCGCCCGCGTGACCGTGTAGAAGCCTTCCGGCGCCTGCCGGTCGCCTTCCTGCTTCTTCGGTCCCAGTGCCCCCGACCATTTGCAGATGGAATAGGTCTTGAGCAGGCCATAGCGCCCGTCGTCCTGCTGCTTCCATATCTCCATCTGCGATTCTTCCTTGAAGATGCGGATGAAGATCGGCGCGGTGTCCTTCATGGAGAGCTGGCGCATCTTGGCGACCAGGAATCCCGGCACCGGACGTTCGGCCTTGGGGAGATTGGAATAGTTGCAGCCGGCCAGCGCCACGAGCGCCGCCGACAGAAGCGCCAGTGCGCGCAGTGCTCCGCCGAGGCCCGGTCGAATCGCCATGAACACCCCTTCCGGCCCTTCCCTGCCCGCCGGCACAAGCCGGGATTCTGGTAATCCTGTCAAGGTTTACGGGCTGTTAACCGGCGCCCTCGCCGCTCACTTTCGTGCGAGCGCGGGGCAGAGTTTCCAGCGCCGGTGTGGCATGGAAAAGGCGGGCTCTACAGCGTCCGGCCGATGGCCAGAAACTTCTCGCGCCGCTGGCGGCGGATCTCCTGGGGCGGCAGGTTGTCGAGCGATGCGAGCGCCTCGGCGATGGCTTCGCCGGTCGCCTTGATGATCGTCTCGGGCTCGCGGTGGGCGCCGCCGATCGGCTCGCGGATGATGCGATCGATGACGCCGAATCGGTGCAGGTCCTCCGCCGTGATCTTCATGCCGGTGGCGGCATCCTGCGCGCGGCTGGAATCGTGCCACAGGATCGACGCCGCGCCTTCCGGCGAGATCACCGTGTAGATCGAGTGCTCCAGCATCATGACCTTGTTGGCGGTGGCAATCGAGATGGCGCCGCCCGAGCCGCCCTCGCCGATGACCACGGCGACATTGGGCACGCCGAGATTGACGCAGGCTTCCGTCGAGCGGGCGATGGCCTCCGCCTGGCCGCGCTCCTCGGCGCCCAGTCCCGGATAGGCGCCGGCGGTATCGACCAACGCGATCACCGGCAGGCCGAAGCGATCGGCGAGTTCCATGATGCGCACCGCCTTGCGGTAGCCCTCCGGCCGCGCCATGCCGAAATTGTGCTTCAGCCGGCTTTCGGTGTCGTTGCCCTTCTCATGGCCGATGAGAGCCACCCGTTTGCCGCGGAAGCGGCCGAGGCCGGCGACGATCGCCGCATCCTCGCCGAACTTGCGGTCGCCAGCCAGCGGCGTGAAATCCTCGATCAGCGCGCGCGCATAGTCGCTGGTGTGCGGCCGTTCCGGGTGACGGGCGACCTGGGTCTTCTGCCAGGGGGTGAGCTTGCTGTAAATTTCTTCCAGCGCCTGCGCCGCCTTGGCCTCGAGCCGGGCGATTTCCTCGCCGATGGCGACCGCATCGCCTTCCTTCTCGAGCGCACGCAGTTCCTGGACCTTGCCCTGCAGGTCGGCGACCGGTTTCTCGAAGTCGAGGTAGCTGCGCATCAAGTCTCGCGGAAATCGGACAAACGACTGCCTCCGCAGGCCCCCCAACCGACGAAAAGCGGCGGCAAACTGACGGGAGCTTGAGGTCAAGTCAAGCAATCACGCCGCCGAAACACTAGCGGAGCCTGGTTACCGGACCGTTCCGGCGTCGGCCCGGGCCATACGCCTATTTGGTTTCCTGCGCCAGCGGGTGGTGCTCGCTGACCAGCGCCCTGAGGCGCTCCTGCAGGACGTGGGTGTAGATCTGGGTGGTGGAGATGTCGGCATGGCCGAGAAGCTGCTGCACCACGCGCAGGTCGGCGCCGTTCTGCAACAGGTGGCTGGCGAAGGCATGGCGCACCACATGCGGCGATATCTTCGCTGTCGCAATCCCGGCCCGCGCTGCCAAGTCCTTGAGATCGCGGGCAAAAGCCTGCCGCGTCAGGTATCCGCTATCGCCGAATGAGGGGAACAGCCAGGGGCTGTCGGCGACCCCCGATGCTGCCCGCGCCGCAAGATAGGCCGCCACCGCTGCGCGGGCCTTGTCGGTCAGCGGCACAATGCGCTCGTGCCCGCCCTTGCCGCGCACGGTGAACATGCGCTGGTCCCGGCGCATGACGGCGGCCTTCAGCGACACCAGCTCCGAGACCCTGAGTCCGGTCGCATAGAGCATCTCGACCAGCGCATAGAGGCGCAGCGCCCTGAGCCGCGCCGCATCGCTCCCCTCGCCCCCGGCCTCCTCATGGGCCCGCTCGATCAGGCGCGTGACCTCGTCCTCGCTCAACACCGAGGGCAGCCGTGCCGGGCGGCGCGGCCCTTCGATGATGCCGGTGGGGTCGTCGGCACGTACCCCCTCGCTGACCAGGAAGCGGTGGAACTGCCTCAGCGCCGAGAGCCGGCGCGCGGCCGAGGTCGCGGCGAACCCGCGCCCGTCGAGATCGTTGAGATAGGCGCGTACCGCCTCCACGCCGGCACGCTCGAAACCGCCGTGGGCGGCCAGGAACCGGGCGTAATCCTCAAGGTCGCGGCGATAGGCGGCCAGCGTATTCAGCGCCGCGCCGCGCTCCGCGCTCATCATTTCGAGGAAAGCCTCGATGTGGTGGCCGCCGATGGCGGCCTTTGCCTGCCGCCCCATGGCCTATTGCTGCGCCGGCGGCGACTGCGGCTGCTGCACCGGCGGCACCGTCTCCTGCACGTGCAGCCTCTCCGCCGGGATGCGCACCGTCATGTCGCGCGTGTGCGGCCCGACGAACAGCGCCAGATAGATCATCGCGGCACCGCCGAGTATGCCCAGGATCACGAGCGCGATGAGAAAACGGATTAAGCTCGGCATTTGAAATCCCGGGCGGCCGCTCGCCGCGATTCGGACCGGAGGCAGAATGCGCCCCGGCGGCCTTGCCGTCATTGTCGACAATCGCGCCGCGAAGGCAAGCCATTGACCCGATTGGAGCCGCCTGCCCGACCCGCGCCTTGACATGGGGCCCCGAAACCGGCTCTTACCTCGCCCGCAACAGGTGCATTTGCGAGGGAGCTGTGGCGAAAGCCGGACTGGCACAGAATAACGAGTTGCCGCTCGAGACCAGGGTTTCACGCCTGCTGGCGGGAAGAACGCTGGTCATGATCGGCATGATGGGCGCCGGCAAGTCGTCGATTGGCCGCCGGCTGGCAAACCGCCTCGGCATGGCCTTCGTCGATGCCGACAGCGAGATCGAGCTGGCCGCCAACGCCACGATTCCGGAGATTTTCGAGACCCACGGCGAAGCCTATTTCCGCGACGGCGAGCGCCGCGTCATCCAGCGCCTGCTCGACGGCAAGCCCAAGGTGCTGGCCACCGGCGGCGGCGCCTTTGTCCAGCCGGACACCCGTGCCGCGATCCAGGCGGCCGCCATCTCGATCTGGCTGAACGCCGATCGTGACCTGCTGCTGTCGCGCGTCAAGCGCCGCAACAACCGGCCGCTGCTCAAGGTCGAAGATCCGGCAGCCGCCATCGACCGGCTCATCGCCGAGCGCTATCCCATATACGCCGAGGCCGACATCCAGGTGCAGTCGCGCGATGTCGCCCACGACGTGGTCATTGACGACATTCTCGAAGCCCTTGCCGACTTTCTCAGCCGGGAGGCAGTGGCGGAGGCCTGAGCCATGGCACAACCCGCTTCCCGGCCCGTTGAACCGACGGTGGTCACCGTCGACCTGGGGCCGCGTTCCTACGACATTCTCATCGGCCGCGACGTTCTTGAGCACGCTGGGGCGGAGCTCGCCCGGCGTATGCCCGGCCGGCGTGTGGCCGTGGTGACCGACGAGAATGTCGCCCGCTTCCACCTCAACACGCTGTCCGCGAGCCTCAGGGAAGCCGGCGTCGACTTCACCACCGTCACGGTGCCGGCCGGCGAGAAGTCGAAGAGCTTCGCGACGCTGGAGACGGTCGTCGACGGTATTCTTGGCGCCCAGATCGAGCGCTCCGACCTGGTGGTCGCCTTCGGCGGCGGCGTGGTCGGCGATCTCGCCGGGTTTGCCGCATCCATGGTGCGCCGCGGCGTCCGCGTCGTGCAGATCCCCACCACCCTGCTGGCCCAGGTCGATTCCTCGGTCGGCGGCAAGACCGGCATCAACACCGGCCGCGGCAAGAACCTTGTCGGCGCCTTCCACCAGCCGAGCCTGGTGCTGGCCGACGCCGGCGTGCTCGATTCGCTGACCCCGCGTATCTTCAACGCCGGCTATGCCGAAGTGGTGAAATACGGCCTGCTCGGCGATGCCGCCTTCTTCGCCTGGCTGGAGGACAACTGGCGTGCCGTTGTCGCCGGCTGGCCGGAGCGCGATCAGGCCATCGCGGTCGCCTGCCGCGGCAAGGCGAAGACCGTCGCCGCCGACGAGCACGAGCAGAGCGGCACGCGCGCCCTCCTCAATCTCGGCCACACCTTCGGTCACGCGCTGGAGGCCGCCACCGGCTATTCCGACCGCCTGTTGCATGGCGAAGGCGTGGCGATCGGCACCGTGCTGGCCTTCGCCTTCTCGGCCCGGCGCGGCCTGGTCTCGCCCGACGACACCAGGCGCGTGGCGGCCCATTTCGCCGCCGTCGACCTGCCCACCCGCATCTCCGACATCCCCGGCCAGCCGATGGTGGCCGAAACGCTCATGCAGCACATTGCCCAGGACAAGAAGGTCAGTCGCGGACAGCTCACCTTCATCCTGGTCAACGGCATCGGCGCCGCCTTCGTGGCGCATGACGTGCCGCCTGCCGAGGTGGCCGAATTTCTTGCGGAGCAACTGGCGACATGAACACGTTCCTTTGGGCAATGGCCGTGGCCATTCCCATTCTGGTCGTGCTGTCGGCTTTCTTTTCCGGCTCGGAGACCGCGCTTACCGCCGCCTCGCGGGCGCGCATGCTGGCGCTGGAGAAATCCGGCGACAGCCACGCCGGCATCGTCGGCCGCCTGATCCTGGACCGCGAACGCCTGATCGGCGCCCTGCTGCTCGGCAATAACCTGGTCAACATCCTCGCCTCCGCCCTGGCCACCAGCCTGTTCCTTGAGCTCTTCGGCCAGGCCGGCGTGGTTTACGCGACGCTGGCCATGACCCTGCTGGTGCTGGTCTTCGGCGAGGTGCTGCCGAAGACGCTGGCGATCGGCGATCCCGACCGGGTATCGCGCGCCATGGCGCCGGCGATCTCGGTCATCGTGGCGGTGTTCTCGCCGGTCGTCATCGCCGTCCAGTTCGTGGTCACCGGCGTGCTGCGGCTGGCCGGCTGGAACGCCTCCGATGGCAAGTCGATTCTGTCGCCGGCGGAGGAGATCCGCGGCCAGGTCGACCTGCTGCATGCCGAAGGCAGCGTGGTGAAGGCCGAGCGCGACCGCCTCGGCGGCCTGCTCGACCTCTCGGAACTCGACGTCTCCGACGTCATGGTCCACCGCACCAGCATGCACACCATCGACGCCGACCAGCCGATCGGCGCCATCGTCGACGACATCCTCGCCTGCCCCTTCACCCGCGTGCCGCTGTGGGAGGGCGAGCCCGAGAACATCATCGGCATCGTCCATGTGAAGGACCTTCTGCGCGCGCTCAAGGCGGCAAGCGGCGCCGTCGAGGCGATCAACATCCGCACCATCGCCGCCGAGCCGTGGTTCGTGCCCGATACCACCAGCGTGCCCGATCAGCTCAATGCCTTTCTCAAGCGCAAGGTGCATTTCGCGCTGGTCGTCGACGAATACGGCGAGGTGCAGGGCGTCGTCACGCTGGAGGACATCCTCGAGGAGATCGTCGGCGACATCGCCGATGAGTACGACGTCACCGTCGAGGGCGTGCGGCCGCAGCCCGACGGTTCGGTCAATGTCGAGGGCTCGGTGCCGATCCGCGATCTCAACCGTGCCATGGACTGGAACCTCCCCGACGAGGAGGCCACCACCATCGCCGGGCTGGTCATCCACGAGGCGCGCATCATCCCGGAGCCGGGCCAGGCCTTTACCTTCCACGGCTTCCGCTTCCAGGTGCTGCGCCGCAACCGCAACCGCATCACGGCGCTCAGAATCACGCCGTTGAACCGCATCAAGCCGGCCCCAGCCCCGGCCGAGCCGCCCAAAACCTAGAGCCTCGCCTCCGAATTTCGGCCGCATTCAGCGGCTGTGATCGCCCTCTTCGAGAGGGAGGGCGATTTCCCATGCAATTTGATCTGGTCATCGTCGGCGCGAGCTTCGCCGGGCTTGCCGCGGCGCGCACCGCGGCCTCGCGCGGTCTCTCGACCGCAGTCATCGAGGCCAAGCCGGACGTCGGCGCGCGCGTCGCCACCAGCGGCATCCTGGTGCGCGAGGCGATCGATGAGATCGACATCCCCCACCATCTGACGCGACGCGTACCGGGCGTGCGGCTCTATTCGCCGAGCCTGAAGAGCGTCGATCTCTATTCACCCGGCTACGCCTTCTTCACCACGCGCACGCCCGATCTCCTGCGCTGGATGGCGCGCGAGGCCCGCGATGCCGGCGCCCATGTGATGACTGCCACCCGCTTCGACGGCGCCCGCCGCGACGGCGATCTGATCCACCTTGCCGGCATCGACATCGCCGCCCGCTTCCTCGTCGGTGCCGACGGTTCGCGCTCACGTGTTGCTGCCCACTTTGGCCTGTCGACCAACCGCACCTGGCTCACTGGCCTCGAGGTGGAGCTGGAGCCGAACGACGCGGTCGATCCGCGCTTCCTGCACTGCTTTGTCGATTCGCACCTGGCGCCGGGCTACATCGCCTGGGCAGCGCCGGGGCCGGATGCCATCCAGCTTGGGCTTGCCGTGCGCCACGGCGCCAAGCCGGACCTCGCCCGTTTCATGGCCTACACCGAACGCCAATTCGGCTGGAGCCGGCTGACGGTGGTCGGCCGCCGCAGCGGCCTCATCCCCTGCGGCGGGCCGCTCCGCCACACGGCTGCCCCCGGCGTGCTTCTCATTGGCGACGCCGCCGGCTGGGTGTCGCCGGCGACCGGCGGCGGCATCCAGCTCGCCTTCCGCTACGGTCGCCGCGCCGCCGCCCTGATTGCCGATCACCTGCAATGCGGCGGCCCGGCACCGGAGATCGCACTCTCCCGCGAAATTCCGCGTTTCCGCGCCAAATCGGCTCTCCGCCACGCCCTCGACCTGGCGCCGCCGAACCTCCTTGTCAACCTGGCGCTGGCCACCACGCCGGCGCGGCGCTTCGCCGAAAGGCTCTATTTCCACAGCCGCAACGCGACCGGCGTCGACCGCGCCGCCTATCTGCGCTGGCTGGAGGGCGAGATGCACGCCGCCGAGTACGGCGGCCCGTCGCTGCAGGGCTAGGCGTTCGGCGCCGGCGGGGCTTTCGCCTCGATGGCCAGCGCATGGACGCCCTCGGCCAGTTCCTCTGCCAGCGCCTCGTTGATCATCCGGTGGGTGGCCACGCGGGTCTTGCCGGCAAAGGCCGGTGCCGTGATCCGCACGCGAAAATGGCTTTCGCCACCGGGGCGAGCGCCGTGATGGCCCGCGTGCCGTTGGGATTCGTCCACCACCTCCAGCGCATCGGGGCGAAAAGCCTCGGTTAACTTCGACCTGATTCTATCCGCCACTGTCATTGCGTTGATTCCGCCGGTTTTTCGGTGTTCACAGCTTGTCGGCGCCACCACCCGCGACCATAATCCATGTCATGGATCTGAATTCCAAATATTTCGACCGCATCCGCATTTCGCCCGGTGGGGCGACGGTCGAAGACCCGCAAGCGGCACCCTGCGACGTCCAGGGCTGCGGCCGCATGGGCGGTTATCGGGCGCCCAAAGGCCGTGGGCACGAGGGCCAATACTTCAACTTCTGTCTCGACCACGTTCGCGAATATAACAAGTCCTACAACTACTTCGCCGGCATGGCCGACGACGAGATCGTCGATTACCAGCGCTCCGCTACCACCGGCCACCGGCCGACCTGGTCGATGGGCGTCAACCGTGCCGCTGCCGGCACCGCCCACGGCACGCGCTTCACCTGGTCGGCCGCCTTTGCCGATCCGTTCAGCGTTTTCGGGGGCGAAGCACCCCGGGCCGAGCGAAAAAAAGAGCCCGAGCGCCGGCCGCTGCGCAATCTCGAACGCCGCTCGTTCGCCGCCCTCGACCTGGAAGGCTACGAAACCGGCGGCGAGATCAAGGCCCGCTACAAGGCCCTGGTAAAGCAGCTCCACCCGGACGCCAACGGCGGCGACCGCAGCTCGGAAGACCGGCTGCGACAGATTATTCAGGCTTACCACTATCTGCGATCCGTCGGTTTTTGCTAAGACGGCATCGCCCCCGCCCTAGCCGGCGGCGGTTTTCCTCAAATCTTCTAGAGCGTCCTCGCACGGCGCGATGGAGAATTACCATGGCTGAAGCCGCGCTCGAACAAGCTCCCCTGCCGGATATGAAGATATCCGTGCGCCAGACCTTCGGGATCGACAGCGACCTCCAGGTTCCGGCCTATTCCGAGCCCGACGAGCACGTGCCGGATACCGATCCGGATTATCTTTTCGACCGCGAGACCACGCTGGCGATCCTCGCCGGCTTCGCCCGCAATCGGCGCGTGCTGGTCACCGGCTATCACGGCACCGGCAAGTCGACCCACATCGAGCAAATCGCGGCCCGGCTCAACTGGCCGTGCGTGCGCGTCAATCTCGACAGCCATATCAGCCGCATTGATCTGATCGGCAAGGACGCCATCGTCATCCGCGACGGCATGCAGGTGACCGAGTTCCGCGACGGCATCCTGCCCTGGGCGCTGAAGAACAACATCGCGCTGTGCTTCGACGAATACGACGCCGGCCGGCCCGATGTGATGTTCGTCATCCAGCGTGTGCTCGAGGTCTCCGGCCGCCTGACCCTGCTCGACCAGAACAAGGTCATCCGCCCGCATCCGGCCTTCCGCATGTTCGCCACCGCCAACACCGTCGGCCTCGGCGACACGTCGGGCCTCTATCACGGCACCCAGCAGATCAACCAAGGCCAGATGGACCGCTGGTCGATCGTCTCGACGCTCAACTACCTGCCGCACGACAACGAGGTGAACATCGTTGCCGCCAAGGTGCCGAGCCATCGCGACGACAAGGGCCGCGCCATCATCGCCAAGATGGTGCGCGTCGCCGACATGACCCGCAACGCCTTCATCAACGGCGACCTGTCGACGGTCATGAGCCCGCGCACGGTGATCACCTGGGCGGAGAATACCGAGATATTTGGCGATGTCGGCTTCGCCTTCCGCGTCACCTTCGTCAACAAGTGCGACGAGCTGGAGCGTGCTCTGGTCGCCGAGTTCTACCAGCGCTGCTTCAACCAGGAGCTGCCCGAGTTGACCGCCAATGTGGTGATGACCTGAATGGAGCGGACGGCGGTCCACATCGACAACACCACGCCGCGCGCCAAGCCGGTCGAGAGCCCGACTGAGCCGTTCAAGCGCGCGGTGACCGGCTGCATGCGCGCCATCGCCGGCGAGCCCGAGCTGGAAGTGTCGTTCGCCGCCGACCGGCCGCAGCTTGCCCAGCACAAGGCGCGCCTGCCCGAGCCGCCGCGCAAGATGACCGCCACCGACGTCGCCGTCACCCGCGGCGTCGGCGATTCGCTGGCGCTGCGCCTTGCCTGCCACGACCCCTCGATCCACCGCGCCCACGCGCCGGTCGGCAAGAACGCCCGCGCCGTCTTCGACGCCGTCGAACAGGCGCGCGTCGAGGCGCTCGGCGCCAACCGTATGTCCGGCGTTGCCGACAACATCTCGGCCATGCTCGAGGAGCGCTACCACCGCGCCAACTACCAGGATATCACCGAGCGCGCCGATGCGCCGCTGGAGGACGCCGTCGCGCTGATGGTGCGCGAACGCCTGACCGGCAAGGCGCCGCCCAGATCGAGCCGCAAGATCGTCGATCTGTGGCGCGACTGGATCGAGGAACGCGCCGGCAAGGACCTGTCGCGCCTGACCGGCGCCATCGAGGACCAGTCGCTCTTTGCCATGGAAGTGCGCGACATCCTGTCGGCGCTCGACATGGCCGACGAACTCTCTGGCGATCCTGGCGACCAGGGCGACGAGGACGACGAGAGCAGCGATCAGGACGACGCCGAAGGGGCCTCCGACCAGAGCGAAGGCGCCGACGCGGCGAGCCAGGAGGAGATGGACGCGTCGGCGGACCAGGGCGACGCCGGCGAGGGCGAGGCGAGCGAGGCGGAAGCCGATCAGACGGTCGAAGACGGCGACATGGCCGACGCGCAGGACACCGGCGAGGCCCACCGTGCCGATTCGCCCTTCTCCAACCTGCCGCCGCTGATCGACTACACGGCTTACACGCCCAAGTTCGACGAAACGGTCAATGCCGAGGAGCTGTGCGACGTTGCCGAGCTCGACCGCCTGCGTTCCTATCTCGACAAGCAGCTCGCCCATCTGCAAAGCGCCGTCGGCCGGCTTGCCAACCGCCTGCAGCGCCGCCTGATGGCGCAGCAGAACCGCGGCTGGGACTTCGACCTCGAGGAAGGCATCATCGACGCCGCGCGCCTGTCGCGCGTCGTCGTCGACCCGATGCACGCGCTCACCTTCAAGGCCGAGCGCGACACCGAGTTCCGCGACACCATCGTCACCCTGCTGCTCGACAATTCCGGTTCCATGCGCGGCCGCCCGATCACGGTCGCGGCCACCTGCGCCGACATCCTCGCCCGCACGCTGGAGCGCTGCGGCGTCAAGGTCGAGATCCTCGGCTTTACAACCCGCGCCTGGAAGGGCGGCCAATCCCGCGAGGCGTGGCTACAGGCGGGCAAGCCGTCCAATCCCGGCCGCCTCAACGACCTGCGCCACATCGTCTACAAGGCCGCCGATGCGCCCTGGCGGCGCTCGCGGCGCAATCTCGGCCTGATGATGCGCGAAGGCCTGCTCAAGGAGAACATCGACGGCGAGGCGCTGGCCTGGGCGCATGGCCGCCTTCTCGTGCGCCCCGAGCAGCGCAAGATCCTGATGATGATCTCCGACGGCGCGCCGGTCGACGATTCCACCCTGTCGGTCAATCCCGGCAACTATCTCGAACGCCACCTGCGCTACGTCATCGAAGAGATCGAGACGCGTTCGCCGGTGGAGCTGATCGCCATCGGCATCGGCCACGACGTGACGCGCTACTACCGCCGCGCCGTGACCATCGTCGATGCCGATGAGCTTGCCGGCGCCATGACCGACAAGCTGGCCGAGCTCTTCGACGAGAAGGCGATGGCTGAGCCGGCGCGCCCTTCCCGGCAGCCCCGCCAGCACAAGCGCCCGACCCTGCAATGACCCACCGGGGCGGTCACGAGCCTTTCACGGCCAGGTGGAACCATTCCGACGGAGCTTGTTTTGCGACAGGAACAAGCCGGCGGGCGAAGGGCGTACCCCGGGTACGGCCGAGACCGACGGCGACGATCATGGCGCAAGAAGCGCCCGTCCCTTCGGGTGTCCGCCGGTCGCGAAACGGAATTGATCCCATCTGGCTATGAAGGGCCCTAGCGTCGCGATCCTCGCCTGTCTCGCAGTCTTGCCGTCGCCGGGGACGCAGGCTGCAGAGACGGGCTTTGTGCCGATCGAGATCGCGGCACGGCCGCTCTCCCACTTCGCTCTGGGCTCGGCTGAAACCCGTTTCGGGGCGCTGGAATTCCGCGGCGGCCTGCAGCTGACGTCAAGCGACAGGCGTTTCGGCTCGCTCTCGGGGCTCGATTTCGCCGTCGACGGCCACACGCTCTTCGCCGTTGCCGACACTGGCTACTGGTTCACCGCCCGGCTGATCGAGACCGACGGACGGCCGGTGGGCATCGCCGATCCCATGCTGGCGCCCATGCTCGATGCGCGCGGGCAGCCGTTTACGAGCAAGAGCGCCGCCGACGCCGAAGGCTTGCGCATCGTAAGCCGCAACGGCCGCGAGACGGCCTATGTGTCCTTCGAGCAGAGGCCGGCGGTCGCCCGCTTCACCGCCTCGCCGGATTTCGCCTCTGCCCGGCGCCACGATCTTCCGCTGCCGAGATACGTCAACCATCTCAAGGCGAACAAGGGCCTCGAGGCCCTTGCCGTGGCACCCGAGGGCGGGCCGCTTGCCGGCGCCTTTGTCGCCGTCGCCGAACGCTCGCTCGACGGCACCGGCAACCATCGCGGCTTCATCCTCGGCGGCAAGCGCGCCGGCACCTTCGCGATTCGGCGCACCGAGCCGTTCGACGTCACCGACGCAACCTTCCTGCCGGACGGCGATCTACTCGTGCTGGAGCGCCGCTTCTCGTTCTCCGACGGCCTCGGCATGCGCATCCGGCGCATCCCCGGCGATGCCATTCGCCCCGGCGCTACCATCGACGGGCCGGTCCTCATGGAAGCCGATATGAGCAATCAGATCGACAACATGGAAGGCTTGGCCGCCCGTACGGACGAGCGCGGCCAGACCGTCCTGACGCTGGTCTCCGATGACAACGGCAACCGGCTCCTGCAGCGCACGATCCTGCTCCAGTTCGTGCTGGTTCAGCCGCGCCCCGCAGATTGAACATGAAAACGGCGCCCGCGGGCGCCGTTACGCAACTCTTGAAGAGACGGAAACGCTCAGGCGCTGGCTTCTGCCGTTGCCGCCGTCTTCTTGGCGATCTGGTGCTTCAGCTTCAGCGCCTTGGGCGACAATTCGCTGTCTCGGGCCGCGGCCAGGAACTTGTCGAGCCCGCCGCGATGCTCCACCGAGCGCAGAGCATGCGAGCTGATCTTGAGGTTCACGGTCCCGCCGAGCACCTCGCTCATCAGCGACACCTGATTGAGGTTGGGCAGAAACCGCCGGCGCGTCCTGTTGTTCGCGTGGCTGACATTATTGCCGGTCTGGACCGCTTTGCCGGTCAATTCGCAGCGCCGTGCCATGAAATAATCCTCGTTCGCCGCCGGTTTGCGCCATTCGGCATGCAAGATGACGGAGCCTTTTCGGAAGCTGGCTTTCCTATAGTGACGGCCAATTTCGCCGTCAAGCCGGCATTCGGCAGGTTTTCCCCGGCTCCACCCCCGGATTTCTGCCAATCCCCCCTTTCGGGTATAATGACGCCGGAGGCAAATCAGCCTAATAATGTTCTTGTTAACCAATTGTCAGCCATGATCGGACGCATCCCCTGCCGTCATGCTGGCCCTTGATGCGACACTCGGCACGATGATGATGACCGCCCCTACCGCCATGAGCCGGCGACTCCGGCGGATTCTGCTTGCGGCATTGGTAGTGATGCCCGTGGCCGCGAGCGGTGCTTGGGCCGCCGATATGACGCTGAAGGCGGACTATCTGATCACCATTGCCGGCATCACCATCGGCAAGGTCGATGCCGAGGGTCGCTTCACCAACAGCGGCTATGCCGCCACCATCAGCGGGCAAACCTACGGCGTCAGCCGCTTCGTCTCCGATGCCCACGCCGTGCTCGCCGGCAATGGCCGCATCCGCGGCAGCCACGTCACCCCGGCCACTTACAAGCTGGACACGGACGAGAAGGGCTTCCGGACCCATGTCAGCATGGCGATGCGCGGCGGGTCGATCGTCGACCTTTCCGCCGCGCCGCACCTGTTGCCTTCGCCTGACCGCGTGCCGGTGACCCCGAGCCACAAGCGCAACGTGGTCGATCCGGTGGGCGCCTTCATGGTTACCGTCGACCGGCCTCTGGCTGTCACCGGCGGCAGCGCCTGCAACCGCACCATCAGGATCTTTGACGGCTGGCAGCGCTACGACGTCAAGCTCACCTACAAGGAGAGCAGGCACGTCAACAGCGACAATCCCAGAGCCTATTCCGGCGAGGTGTTCGTCTGCGGCGCCCGCTACGTTCCGGTGGCCGGCCATCGTCCGGATCGTGACTCGGTACAATACATGGCCGACAACAAGCGCCTTGAGGTCTGGCTGGTGCCGGTGGACGGCACGCGTGTGCTGGTCCCTTATCGCATCCTGATCGGCACGCAGATGGGTGACCTAGTGATCGTCTCCCGCGACTTTTCAGTCGGCGTCACTGAGCGCCAGGCCAGCGCCAACTGAAGTCCGCCTCGCCGGGTTGGTTTATCCACAGCCTGTCCACAGATATCGTCGGCCCGCCGGCCGTCTAAAATCTGACGCAATCGCGAGTCCGGAAACGCGCCTGCAGCCGGGCCGACGCGCCCTCGCCATTTCTGCGGAGGACGATCAACATGTCGTAGGCGGCAACTAGCCGCGCGACACATGTTGTGGCGAACGGAAGGGGACTCGCGCCGAGTCAGCGATTCGGGCCGGTTTTGTTCTAGACTCGTTCGCGTCAGTCAAAAAAGACCGGAACTCAAACGAATCTCGCGCATTCCGGCCCTGCTGTGCTAGAGGGAAGGGGTCGGCTGCGCCCGCCCTCCCATGATTAGGCGCGGTCCCAAGCGGACGACGGAAAACACGCCAGTCCCTGTTATGAATGTTTCCCCCAAGCCAGAGCCGATTGCCGGCGTGCGCGGCCGCAACGTCGTTGCGGTGCTGGGCCCTACCAATACCGGCAAGACGCACCTCGCCATCGAGCGGATGCTCGCTCATCCCTCCGGCATGATCGGCCTGCCGCTCAGGCTGCTCGCCCGCGAGGTCTACAGCAAGATCGTCGATCGCATCGGCGCCGACCAGGTGGCACTGATCACCGGCGAGGAGAAGATCGTCCCCGACAATCCGCGCTTCCGCGTCTGCACGGTCGAGGCCATGCCGACCGAAACCGATGTGTCGTTTCTGGCGATCGACGAGATCCAGCTCGCCGGCGACCTCGAGCGCGGCCACGTCTTCACCGACCGCATGCTCAACCTGCGCGGCCGCGACGAGACCCTTCTGCTCGGCGCCGCCACCATGCGCGGCATCGTCGAGAAGCTGCTCCCCGGCGTCAACGTGGTGACACGCCCGCGCATGTCGCTGCTCACCTGGTCGGGCTCGAAGAAAATCACCCGCCTGCCGCGGCGCACCGCCGTCGTCGCCTTCTCGGCGGACGAGGTCTACGCCATCGCCGAACTCATCCGCCGCCAGCGCGGCGGCGCCGCGGTGGTGCTGGGCTCGCTATCCCCACGCACGCGCAACGCCCAGGTCGATATCTTCCAGTCGGGCGACGTCGACTTCCTCGTCGCCACCGATGCCATCGGCATGGGCCTTAACCTCGATGTCGATCACGTCGCCTTCGCCTCCGACCGCAAGTTCGACGGCTACCAGTTCCGTCGCCTGACCGCCGCCGAGTTCGGCCAGGTCGCCGGGCGCGCCGGCCGCCACATGCGCGACGGCACCTTCGGCGTCACCAGCCGCGTCGATCCCTTCGACGACGATCTGATCGAGGCGCTGGAGACCCACCGCTTCGACCCGGTGAAGACGATCCAGTGGCGCAATCGCGATCTCGATTTCTCCACGCTCGCCGCGCTTCATGCGACCCTCGACCGACCGCCCGCCATTGCCGGCCTGGTCAAGGCGCCGCCGGCCGAGGACGTCGCGGCGCTCGAACTGATCAGCCGCGACGCGGAGATCAGGGCGCTGGCCAACACGCGCCAGCGAGTGTCGACGCTGTGGGACGTCTGCCAGATCCCCGATTATCGCAAGATCGCGCCTGCCAATCACGCCGAACTGATCTCCACCCTGTTCGGCTTCCTGGCCCGGGACGGCGTCATTCCCGACGACTGGTTCGCCGGTCAGATCGCCTTTGCCGACCACACTGACGGCGACATCGACACGCTTGCCAACCGCATTGCCCATATCCGCACCTGGACGTTTGCGGCCAATCGGCCGCAATGGTTGCGCGACCCCAGCCATTGGCAGGAGCGGACGCGCGCGATAGAGGATCGCTTGTCGGACGCGTTGCATGAGCGGCTGACCGCCCGTTTTATCGACCGGCGGACCAGCGTCTTGATGCGGCGGTTGAAAGAGAACGCAATGCTCGAAGCCGAGATCACGCCGGCCGGCGAAGTGCTGGTCGAAGGCCAGCACGTCGGCAGCCTGGAGGGATTCCGTTTTGCGCCCGACCCGCTGGCCGACGGGCCGGAAGCCAAGGCACTGCGCAGCGCCGCCCAGAAGGCGCTCGCCGGCGAGATCGCCGAACGCGCCGAGAAGGTCGCCACCGCCGCCAACAAGGATTTCATCCTTGCCGGCGACGGCACGCTGCGCTGGCAGGGCGCGGCGGTCGCGCGGCTGACCGAGGGCGACGATGCGCTGAGACCCCGGCTGATTCTGCTCGCCGACGAACTGCTGCCCGCCGTCGGCCGTGAGCGGGTGCAGGCGCGCATCGACCTGTGGCTGGCGACCCAGGCGGAGACGCTGCTGAAGGCGCTGTTCGACCTGCGCAATGCCGCCACGCTGGCGCCGGCCGCCCGCGGTCTTGCCTTCCGCCTCAGCGAAGCCTTCGGCATCATCGACCGCACCGCCATCGCTGAGGAAGTGCGCACCCTCGACCAGGAAGCCCGCGCCGGTATGCGGGCGCTGGGCGTTCGTTTCGGCGCCTATCACATCTACGTTCCGGCGCTGCTCAAGCCCGGCCCCGGCGCGCTGCTTGCCACTTTCTGGGCGCTCAAGAACGGCGGCCTCGACACGCCCGGCCTGACCGACCTGCAGCGGCTTGCCGCCTCGGGCCGCACCAGCGTGCCCGTCGATCCCGAGATATCGCCGGTGCTCTACCGCGTCGTCGGCTACCGCCCGGCCGGCACGCGCGCCGTACGCATAGACATTCTCGAACGCCTCGCCGACGTCATCAGGCCGCTGATCGCCTGGCGGCCGACGCCGGAATCCCCGACTCCGCCCGACGGCGCCATCGACGGCTACGGCTTCACCGTCACCGTCGCCATGACCTCGCTACTCGGCTGCTCGGGCGAAGATTTCGCCTCCGTGCTCACCGCGCTCGGCTACCGCATGGAGCGCCGCCCGGCGCCACCCAAGCCGGAGCCTGAAACACCGGCCGAGGCAACCGCGCCGCAAGGCGCCGAGGTGGCGTCGGGCGTAGTCGAGCCAGCCGCCCCCGAGGCTGAGGCAGCGTCCGAGGGAGAAGCCCGGATGCCGACGCCCGCCGGCGATGCCGACGCACCCGCCGCTCCGGTGGAAGAGCTGACCGTGGTCGAAGCGGCCGAGCCGGCACCGGCAGAAACGGTTGCCGCGGAGCCGGCCGCCGCGGAGCCGACCGTTGCCGAAGAACCTGCCGCCGAAGAGCCGGCCGAGACCGGGCTGGACGCCACCGGGCCCCGCGCTGCGGAAGTCACCGAGACGGCGATACCGGAGGTTCCGGCCGAACCCGCTTTCATCGAGATCTGGCGCCCCGGCCGTCCGGGTGGAGCCCGCCACCAGCACCGGCGCGAGCGGCGCCCCGAACCTGCCCCGTCGGCCGAGGCAGCGCCCGTCACCGACGCCGCGCCGTCGGCGGAGGGTGAGGCACGGCCGCAGCGCCAGCCCAATCGCCGCAGGGGCAAATCCGCCAAGCCGCGTCAGCACGAGCGGCATGATCGCTCGGATCGGCCCGACAGGCCCGATCGGCCGGAGCGTCGGGATCGCCGCGACCGCCCGCAGGGCGCACCGCCGCAATTCGCAGGCCGGCCGGAACGCAAGGAGAAGGTGGCAGATCCCAATTCGCCCTTCGCCGCGCTGGCCGCCCTGAAGGCGCGGCTCGAAGGCCGCGAGGAAGACAAATAGCCGCCCATGGCCGGCGACGGTCGCCAGCGCATCGACAAGTGGCTGTGGTTCGCCCGGCTGGTGAAGACGCGCACGCTGGCCCAGAAGCTCGCCCTTTCCGGCCGCGTCCGTGTGAACCGCGAGAAGGTCGATGCGGCCAGTCAGCCGGTCAAGGCCGGCGACGTTCTCACCATTGCCGGCGATCGCGGCGTGCGCGTGCTGAAAGTGCTGGCGCCCGGCACGCGCCGCGGCCCGGCACCCGAAGCCCGGCTCCTCTATGAGGACCTGTCGCCGGCGCCAAGCGAGGTATCGGCGCCCGGCGATCCCGCTTCCCCGGCCGACCGCTCGCCCGGCTCCGGCCGCCCAACCAAGCGTGATCGCCGCGCCATGGACAGGCTGCGTGGCGCTGCCGGCGACGATTTTCCACGCGATGGCGACTGATGGGGAAATCCATCCCCTCTGCGGTCCCCGGGCGACCATCCGCGCCTTGCGTGGGCGCCGCAAACCGGATACCGAAAATCCGCCGTTTCTTGAGCACCCGAACGGCGCAACCCACTGGATTGAATCGTGACCTACGTCGTCAACGACAACTGCATCAAGTGCAAGTACACCGACTGTGTCGAGGTTTGCCCCGTCGACTGCTTCTATGAGGGCGAGAACATGCTCGTCATCCATCCCGACGAGTGCATCGACTGCGGTGTGTGCGAGCCGGAGTGCCCGGCCGACGCCATCAAGCCCGACACCGAGCCGGGGCTCGAGAAATGGTTGCAGGTGAACGCCGAATACGCGTCCAAGTGGCCCAACATCACCGCCAGGAAGGATGCCCCCCCGGACGCCAAGGATTTCGAGGGTGTGCCCGACAAGTTCGATAAATATTTCTCGCCTGAGCCGGGCGAAGGCGACTGACGACGACAACCGGGAAGCCCCGGGAATCGCAAGCCAATCCGGTGCGGCCGTTAGTGATGCACTGCAACAAACGTCAATATTGTTTACCGTCGGACCGGTAACCCATTGAAATTTACCGATTTTGTGATATATTTGCCGAGTTGTCGGAACAAAACGAGCTTACCGCTCGCATCCCGCGCGATTTCTTCAGCGTGACCGGTTCCAGGCGTTTTCGGCGCCGGCCCAGCCGTTAAGGTTTGGCCGGAGGCTATTACGGACGCCTCGCGCCAGCCACGGATGGGGATAGTCATGCGGCGGCTGGCTTGAGACCGACAAGACCGAACAGGAGGCGGCAGCGCCGCCGGTTGTCGCCCGACCCCAGGGGCGATGTTAAACGGAGTTGATGTCTCAATGGCCACTGCAAAGAAGTCCGCCCAGCGTTCCGGGTTCAAGACCGGCGAGTTCATCGTCTACCCGGCTCACGGTGTCGGCAAGATCGTCGGCATCGATACGCAAGAGGTGGCCGGGCTGAAGCTTGACCTTTTCGTGATCAGTTTCGTCAAGGACAAGATGACGCTGCGCGTTCCGGTGACCAAGGCGACGACGGTCGGCATGCGCAAGCTTGCCGACGGCGCCACCGTCAAGAAGGCGCTCGAGACCGTGCGCGGCCGCGCCCGCGTCAAGCGCACCATGTGGAGCCGCCGCGCCCAGGAATACGAGGCTAAGATCAACTCCGGCGACCTCATCTCCATTGCCGAGGTGGTGCGCGACCTCTTCCGCTCCGACACGCAGCCGGAACAGTCCTATTCCGAGCGCCAGCTCTACGAGGCCGCGCTCGACCGCATGTCGCGCGAGATCTCCTCGGTGAGCAAGATTTCGGAGACCGAGGCGATCCGCCAGATCGAGCAGAACCTCGCCAAGAGCCCGCGCCGCGGCGCGCCCAAGGCCGAGACGGCGGACGCCGAAGCCGCCTGAACGAAGTCTGAGTTCGATCGTCTGCTTTCCAAGCGCCCGGGCCGCAAGGCCCGGGCGCTTCTGCTTGGTTAACGCTTTTTAATCCGGGTTCACGCCAATGTGTGTCCGCTGCGACCGGCCTGCCGCTACAGTAACGGCGTGGGCGATTTCCTCGGGCGGCCCTTGAAGCCGCAAGGAGGGTACGATGGGCCAGTCAGCCGCATCCCGCCGCGATTTCGTCAGGGCCGCCATGCGCGCGCCCTACCTCGAGCGCGACGAAGAACATGACCTCGCAGTGCGATGGAAGGATGAGCACGATCAGACGGCGCTGCACCGCCTGACCGCGGCGCATATGCGCCTGGTCATCGCCATCGCCGCAC
The DNA here is from genome assembly GCA_963750065.1 of uncultured Alphaproteobacteria bacterium. Classification (GTDB taxonomy): domain Bacteria; phylum Pseudomonadota; class Alphaproteobacteria; order Rhizobiales; family Kaistiaceae; genus CAVSRC01. Next base: position 68,316 of record CAVVPK010000013.1, on the reverse strand, counting down.
GCTTCCGCAATTTCGGTCTGCCGATGGGCGACCTGATCCAGGAGGGCCATGTCGGCCTGCTGGAGGCAGCCGCACGCTTCGACCCCGGCCGCGACGTGCGCTTCTCCACCTACGCTACCTGGTGGATCCGAGCCTCGATCCAGGACTACATCCTGCGCAACTGGTCGATCGTGCGCGGCGGCACCTCGTCGTCGCAGAAGGCGCTGTTCTTCAACCTGCGCCGCTTGCGCGCGCGCATGGCGCAGAACGCCGAACAGCCGCGCTATGCCATGTATGCCGAGATCGCCGGCGCGCTCGGTGTCGCGACGAGCGACGTCGAGTTGATGGATTCGCGTCTTTCGGCGCCCGACACCTCGCTCAATGCGCCCATTCACGAATCGGAAAGCGACACCTCTGACCGCCAGGATTTCCTCGTCGACGGCGTGGCGCTCCCCGACGAGACAGTCGGCGAGCGCATCGACGGCGAGCGCCAGCTCTCCTGGCTGCAGAAGGCGCTCGATGTGCTCAATGAGCGCGAACTCAGAATCGTGCGCGAGCGGCGGCTGCGCGAGGAAGGCGCGACGCTGGAATCGCTGGGCGAAAGCCTCGGCATTTCCAAGGAGCGGGTTCGCCAGATCGAGAACCGCGCGCTGGAGAAACTGCGCGAGGCGCTGCTCCGCGATCACCCGGACCGAACGAACTTTTTCTGAACCGCTCCACGGCACCGTTGCCCGCATGCGGCGAAGCGAAACGGGGGGCCGAGGCCGCCCCGAATTGCGCTCCGCTTCATCCGGGCTTCGCGCCGCCCCTGCCCTCATTCACCGTGAGGAAAACTGTCAGCTGTCGTTCACGATCTTGAGCTCGGTGCCGGGTGCGAGCTTGGCTCCGGCGCTGAGATCGTTGAGCACGCGGAACAACTCGAGCGGCCGGTCGACGCCGTGCATGCGCCGCACCAGCTTCGCCTCCGTGTCGCCAGGGCGCACGGTGACGATGTGGATGTGCAATGCGTTGAAATCCGCCAGTTCGCTCGCCGACAGCGTGCGGAATCCGTCGACCGTCTCGCTCGCTTCCTTGACGAAGGTCGGCGTCACCGCCTCATTGGCGAAGATGAAGCGGTAGGTGGCATTGCCGCCGGTGCGGATGACGGCGATGCGGAAATGCCAGCCCTTGGCCGCCGCCGTCGCCGAGGCCGCCTGCAGGCCGTTGACCGAGAAGCTCTGCACGCTGCCCTCGTCGAGGCCGTTGACCCAACCCGATTTCAGGTAGTCGGCAAGCGCGGTGTCGCGCGCCAGGCCGACCGCGTCGAAGCGCAGCGCCGTGCCATCGACGCCGGTGGCCAGCACCGCCTCGCTGGTATTGTCGATGACGAATCCCTCCGGCACGGTGAAACCGATGCCAAGGCCAGGGTGAACGAAGGTGCGGTCGCGCACGAAGCCCTGGTTCGGATCGTCGCCGAACACCATGCCGTCGATACCCTGAAGATAGCGGTCGCGATCGATCGTGCCGACGCCGGGGGCGCCGAACTGGCGCGCCGCCTTGATGGCAAAGGCAACGCGCTCCGGCGTCGCCGGGTGGGTGGCCAGGAAGTCGGGCCGCTGGTCCTGCAACGTCAGCGAGGAGCGGTAGACGGCGTAGTTCTGCATGGAACCGAGAAAGCGGGCCGCGGCGAAGGGATCGTAGCCGGCGCGGCCGATCGTCTTCACCCCGATGGCGTCGGCTTCCAGCTCCTGCTGCTGTGAGAACGCGGCCAGCGTCCGCTGGCTGGCGGCAAGCGCCAGCTGGCCGCCGGCATTGTTGTCGAGGACGTCGTTGACGACGCGGCTGACCACCAGCGCATCGCGCGCCTTCTGTTCGCGCTGCGCGGCGTGGTTGGCAGTGACGTGGCCCATCTCATGGGCGAGCACCGCGGCGACCTCCGAGGAATCGTTGGCGAGCGCCAGCAGACCGCGGGTGACGTAGAGATAACCGTCGGGCAGCGCGAAGGCGTTCACCGCCGGTGCATTGAGGATGGTGATCCGGTACGGCTGGTCCGGCCGATCGGAGGCAGCGACAATCTTGCTGACGATCGGCGCCAGCATCTGTTCGACCTTGGCGTCGTGGAAGATGCCGCCATAGGCCGCCACGATGCGCGCGTGCTCGCGGCTGTTGATTCCGTTGCCGGCCGATTTGGCGCCATCGTTGAAGATATTGGCGGTCGGGCTGCCGCCGCCCATGAGCGCGGTGCAGCCGGCCAGCGCCACCGCCGCCAAAGCCACGGCCAATGCTGCCGGCCAACGCCGGCTTCGCGCCTTCCCGCCTGCTTCGACCGTGATCGCGCGCACCTTAGTTCCTGTCCAGCAATTCGATCTCGTCCGGCGCGCCCAGCCGGATAGCCGGGCCTCCGCTTGCCTCGATCACGCCACGGACCCTGATGCGCCGGCCTTTGAGCGCATCCGCCGGCAGTGGCAATGCCCTGGCCATCGCATTCGACACCATAACGGTGAAATCACGGCGATAATCCCGTCCAAAGTCCAGGAAAACCATGTACTTTCCGTGACCGACCGACGCCACCCGGCCCTCGACCAGTTCATATAATCCGGTTTCCGCCGGAAGCGAAGGATCGTCGGCCTCGCGGACGGCAAAATCAGGCAGGGCCCAGAGCCCCCGGTGGGCCGCCCGGGCGCCGGCCTCAGCCGCGAACAGATTGACAAGACACGGTTTTTCGTCCGGGAATAGACGCACACGGGCAAGTCCTGCTGTGACCAGGATCACTCCGGCAGAGCGGCCGTCAGCAAGCCGGACATCGGCATGCAGCCGGCCGTAGCGATCCGGTGCCGCCGGGGCCGGCGACACGGTCACCGCACTGCCATCCACCAGGCGGGCGATTTCCCGGCGCGCTTCCCGTGCCAGCACGGCCGCCGGCGCGGCGGCCGAATCGGCCTTTACCGCTTCGATGCCGGCGATATGGACGGTGCGGCCGTCGGCAAGGCTGAGCGTATCGCCGTCGAGGACACCGGCCACGGCAACCGCCGGCCCTTTCACCGGCCCGCATGGGTCGACCACCGAACCGGTGTCACCCGCCGATGCTGGACCGGCCGTCGTCAGCAGCAGGACCGCACATAGAAGCGGGAAGATCGGCGTCGCGCGCATGGCCGCGACTTTATCACCGCTGCCGCGCCCGGCGGGCTTCGCCTGTCCCGGCCACTTGTGCTAAACGGGCGGCCGGGGCCCCGTAGCTCAGCAGGATAGAGCATCAGATTCCTAATCTGAGGGTCGCGCGTTCGAATCGCGCCGGGGTCACCAATCAAATCAATAACCTAGATGAAGGCGGCTCGACCTCTTGGGGATCTGGGGTAGCGCTGGGGGGAACAGCATCCGCACCCGGGCAGACCCCCTTCATCCCCCGGCCCCCTCACCGGCCAAGGACCTGCCAGCTGCCGGACTTTTGGTCCGGCGCAGCCGGTCGATCCAGCCGTTTCACGGTCCGGCGCTTACAGATCGGACATTACCTTCGGCGGGAATGCGGCGCGCAAAGCATTCAGCACGGCCAGCACGTCGATGACTTCCTGGCTGATCGCTCCGGCGACCGGACTTAAGAGACCGGCCGCCGCGAAAATCATCCCCACCAAGCTCAGGGCCATGCCACCGATGGCGCTCTGCAGAGCGATGGCTCGCATCCGCCGGCTGATGTGCATGAACTCGTCCACTTTGTTAAGGGAGTTGTCCATCACCACGACACCAGCCGCTTCTGACGTGACGTCGCTGTTTTGGCCGATCGCCATGCCGACCGTCGCCGCCATCATGGCGGGAGCGTCATTGATGCCGTCACCGACATAGAGGGTTTTGGCGCGACTCGTTTCGGTGCGGACGATGGCGAGTTTTTCTTCGGGACTCTTCTGAGCGTGAATTTCGGTGATGCCAACTTCTTCGGCGAGGTAGCGCACTTCCGACTCACGATCACCAGAGACGATCATAAGGCGTTGGAACTGATGCTTCGGTCCCAGGTGCTGAATGAACGAATGCCCTTCGGCACGCGGTGCGTCGCGCAAGCGAAACGTCGCCGCGAACTTGCCGTCGACCACGACCATACATTCCAAGCCGTCTATCGCGGGGGGCAAGTGCTCCGTGCCCGCGACGTTTTGGGCGATGAGCGTACCGCGACTGGTAATTTGAACTTGACGGTTCGATACCGCGCCGCGCAGTCCTTGACCGGGAGCTTCGCTGACTTGTTCCGCTTGCAGGAGCGGCAGCGCTTCCGCTTCCGCCTGGGCGAGAATGGCGCTGGCCAGCGGATGTTTTGAATAGACTTCAAGGCTGGCGGCAAGCGCGAGAACGTCTTTTTGCGCGAAACCGGGGGCCATGAGTTGCTCGGTTAACGTCGGTTCGCCGTAAGTGAGCGTTCCCGTCTTGTCGAATATCGCGGTGCGACATTCGGCGATTTGCTCAAGTACGACGGGATTTTTGACGATGATTGCCCGGCGGGCGCAGAGGGAAATCGAGCCAATGATGGCGATGGGTATGCCGATGAGCAGAGGACAAGGCGTGGCGATCACCAGCACGGCCAGAAACCGCACCGCTTCACCACTGACCAACCAGGCGAGCAGCGCCACCGCAACTGCCACCGGCGTGTAAATCGCTCCCAGTCTGTCGCCGAGACGTCGAAGGCGCGGGCGCGTCTGTTCGGACTCGCGCATGACCTCCATTATCTTTGCGTAGCGTGAGTCAGCAGCCCGCTGGGTGGCGCGAATGGTCAGCGCGGTTTCGCCGTTGATCGCCCCGGAGATCACCGTCGAACCCGAGGTCTTGGTGATCTTGAACGGCTCGCCGGTGAGATAGGATTCATCCATCACGCCATGCCCTTCGGTGACCACGCCATCCACCGGGCAAACGTCATGCGGATAAATTGCGAGTATGTCGCCTACGGCAACTTCGGACAACGTCACGTCGGCGATGCCAGAATCCATTTTCCGATGCGCGATCGAAGGCATGCGCTTGGCCAGAGCGCCGAGCACCGATGACGCGCTACGCAACGCGTAGCTTTCCAGCGCCTCGCCGCCCGAAAGCATCAACACGATGATTGATCCGGCGAGGTATTCGCCCATGACGACGGCGGTGACGATGGCAATCCCGCCCAGGAGATCGGAACCGAAGTCCCGCTTCAGAGCTTTCCCAAGGAGCTCATAGACGAGCGGAACCCCGCCGAGAACGAGGGTCGCCAGCAGTGGGAGATTGTAAGCGCTTGCACTCGCATGGAAGACAAAGCGCTGGAGCACATGCACCGAAATTGCCACGACGGCAACCACCGCGATAATCGTGCTCCTGCGTCGCCAAGCGGCGGCCAGCACGCTTTCGACAGCGGCCACTGCCGGATTAACTGAAGCTGGTTTGGTCATGCTATTTTCCTAATCCGGCATCTATCCGATGACCGGTTTGTTGAGCCGTGAATCCCATATGGGCGGGCACTGGCAAGCGCGGATCGTCACCACCCATCCTTACCGGGGCTGCCTCGCAACCAAGGCGGTGACTCTAGCGCTTTCCGCGCCCAAGACGTCGATGAGATCGCAGGAGCACCAGTCCTCTTTGCGTCATCGACGCACGAACGGAAATGCGGCAAATATGACCTGGCCGGCGTTGCGGCGAAGGGCGACACAGTGTTCGCCTTCAGAGTTCCACCTAGCGCCGAAGTTTTTGACCGCGCAACAGCAAGAAACACCCCGTGCCGAAATCGATTGGTAGGCTCGACAAGAACGGCCACCTGAGCTGCAGCCGGTTTCACCGACACCAAGTTTAGGTGTGATGTTGGAGCCGGTGGAGGATCATTAAACCGAGACGAAAAATCCCTCAAAGCCGGCGAAGAAGCCCCAGCTTCGCCGTTGCCGGAACGCTTTAAAAGCGGCGCCGTCAAGGATCTTCGGTTCACCCGTCAAGTCCGTCCTGTTCAACGCACCTCGATGCCGGTTCGTTCTGAAACTGCACCTTTTGTTTGGCTGTAGATGTAGTCGCGGGTGATTGGCACGGCGTCGATCTGCTTGGTCAATTGCATCTGAAAGACACAGAGACCGGCCATGCGGAACCCGACCTCGCAGAACTGCAGATAGAACTCCCACATGCGACAGAAGCGGTCGTCATAGAGGACGGCGGCTTCGGCGCGGTGGGCCTGGAAGCGCTCGTTCCAGGCTGCCAGCGTCTTGGCATAGTGCAGGCGCCAGTTCTCCAGGTCGGTCAGCCAGAAATCGTGCTGCTCGATGACAGGAGCAAGCTCCGACAAAGTTGGCAGATAAGCACCTGGGAAGATGTAACGCTGCATCCACGGATTGAACGGGCCAGGATCGTTCTTCATCGCGATAGTGTGCACGAGGGCCACGCCGTCGTCAGCCAGGAGGGCATGGAGCTGCCTGAAGAACTCGGCGTAGTGCGACCGGCCGACATGCTCGAACATCCCGACGGAGACGATGCGATCGAACGAGCCGCCCAGCGTGCGGTAGTCCTGAAGAAGAAAGCGGACGCGATCGGACAGGCCGCGCTCGCGCGCCCGATGATTGGAGATGGCGTGCTGCTCCTCCGACAGCGTGATGCCGGTGACATCGACCTCGAAGGTCTCGGCGAGATAGATGGCAAGGCCGCCCCAGCCGGAACCGATGTCGAGGACGCGCTGGCCCGGCTGCAGCGCAAGCTTCGCGGCGATGTGGCGCTTCTTGGCGCGTTGCGCCTGTTCAAGGTCGGTGACGCCGTCCTCGAAATAGGCGCACGAGTATTGTCGGTCGGCGTCGAGAAAGAGGGCATAGAGGCGCCCGTCCAGGTCGTAGTGCCGCTGGACGTTATCCTGGGCGCGAGTCGGTTCGTTGTTCTCGAACACACTGCGGAAGATGGATCGGGCGGACGAGAGCGCCCTCGTCCACCGGGTCGGGCGGCTACCGCCGATGTTGGCGAACAGGAGCATCAGAAAATCGAGGATGCTGCCCGCCTCGATATCGTAGCCGCGGTTCATGTATTGCTCGCCGAGATGCAGCTCGGGATCGAGGAGCACGGCGCGCTCGGCCACCGCCGAATTGAAGCGGATGCGCACCGGAACGCCGGTGCCGTCGCCGAAACGGTGGGTCAGCGCCGGAGCGGATCGATGACGTCAATTCGGCCTTTCTTGATCGTCCTGGTGAGGAAGGCTCGCAAAAGGCAATTCATTCGACGGCACCGTTCTCCAACCGGCCGAGGCGACGACGACAATCAGCTTCGTCATATTGAGCAAAACAATGAATACCGCCGGACGAAATCCTGCAAGGCACCGTTCCGGCCCATGCAGCCGCCTGGATCGGCCCCCCCGGCCCCGGCCGTGCAGCAGCTTGCCCAGCGGCATCCGCCATCGACAGCGGCATCGATTAAGCGAACGCTGGTCAGGATCACATTCCCGACGACATGGGTACTCGCCGGCTAGCTACCGGCGACGTGCCTTGCGGGCGGCGTAACGTGCGTCACGGGCGGCTTTCTGGTCATCGGCACGCTTGACGGCCTCATCGGCTTTGCGCTGCTTCTCGGCCGCCTTGGCTTCCTCCTGCGTCTTGGCCAATTGGGCGGCTTCCTGCTCGCGAGCCTGGCGCTCGACGGCCTGGCGTTCATTCTTGGCCTGCTTCGCCACCTTGCGCCCCTCGCGCGCCTCGATCACGGCACGTCGCTCGGCTTGCCGTTCAGCGCTGGCGGGCTGGCCCGCCGCCTGGCGCGCGCGGAATTGCTCGAGCATGGCTTTCTTTGCCCGCGCAGAGGCCTCACGCCTTTCCGCGACGTCATCGTCCTTGAAGCCGGGCATCTCTGATTTCGGTCCTATCCTGAACTGGTTTTGCTGCCTCGGGGCGGCGGACGCTATCCCCCGGAATATAGCGCGCCCGCCAACTTTTGTGGCTCGGCGCGCAATTTGTTGCGCGCCGAGCCCGGGTCAATGTTCTTATTCCATGCCGAGACACATACTCCCAACACCCAACGGCCGCACGCAATCGGTCGAGTGGTCAGATGAGCTTCGCCATTGCCCATAGATCCTGGGTTCCCGACAGGCCGTGGGCGATCTGATCGGGCGGTATCTTCAGACTTTCGGAAAGCGCATTAACCACGACCCCCATGTTGGCCTCCGGATTGGTCGCGTCGAGGTGGTAGGTCTGCGAACGCGCGAAGCTGGCTTTTTTCGCCGAGCGCTTTCTGCGCAATCTTCTCGCTGGCGGCGACCAGATCAAGATCATCGGAGACGCCGACGATCTTTACCGCTTGCGCCAGGTGGGCCTCAGAGAATGACCAGGCCGCCGTTCTCCTTTACGGCCTTCAGCCCGAGCGTGCCATCGGCCCCGGTTCCCGAGCAGTCGGTAATGCGTCGATCAAATCGGCTGCGGACCGCGCTCATCCTCGGTCTACTCAGCAATCTCGCCGATCTCGGGGGCGTTCTGCTCGCACTGGCAATCTGGTCGACCGCCGAGGGGTTCGGCGGTCCCTATCAAGCCGGATCTACCGACGTCGGCGGCGCGATCATCTACTTCCTTGTCTTCATCGCGCTGTTCCTGTCGCAGTCGGGCCTATACTTCGGCCTCGACCGACGCCTGAGACCGTCGCTCGGTCGATGGGGCTGGCTCGCATCTGGCCCTTGCAGCGCCGTTCGACGGCATCTGGGTATGCGCCCTCTTCCTCTGGCGTGTCAGCGACAGGTCCTCGACTTCGCCCAAGTTATGTCGACCATACGCTTGGCCGATCAATCACGTCGCGGACACGTTTTGCGGGCCTTTAGTCGTGGCTTCCTGTGTGTCGCTCCGCAAGCCACACGGCGGACTCGTGCTTGATCCATTGCTCGGCCTCGGCTTCGGTAGCGAAATTTGGCACTTGTGCAGTTCTGCCGCTGTCCCAGGTCACCTGTACATACCAACCATCGCCGCTTTTGAGGGCATGGGGTTTGAAATGAACGGGCGACGGACCGAGGGCCATGTTCGCAATATGAAGCGGCGCGCGGCAGATCGCCAGAGCGGAAAGGCGCCGCTTTGATTGAACGGACCTACTATCTTGCCATGCCTGCTGCTGACCTGCTCGTCGCCGGGCCACGAGGATTGCGCCATCGCGGCAAGGAGGCCGGTGCCGTGGCGGCCATCGTTTGGTGCAGACCAGACCCAATGATTTGAAGGCGGTCGAAAAGCGACGCGGGTGGTGGGCGCCGCTCACGCTCGGGACTTGGCCGACAACGGGCGGACTGGCTCGCGGCAGATGAATTGGCCTCTGCCTTGGCTCAAATCCGGGTCGGGGTGGCATTTCAGGCTACGTCGACGCGACGGAGACTGCATGACGGACCTGCGTAACGCCGCCAAGGCGGCCGCTCTCCACTCAGCAAAGCCTGCGGTTCGGTCAGCGTCGCCGCGCCGCGAGGCCGCACCATCGCCCAACGGGTCGGTGCTCCCTGGTGCCGGTGCCGGCGGCCATCGGCGGGCGAGCGCTTCCATCGACCCGCTGTGCATCAACACCATTCGCACCCTGTCGATGGATGCTGTGCAACAGGCCGATTCCGGTCACCCGGGCACACCGATGGCCCTTGCGCCGGTGATCTTCACGCTGTGGTGGCGTTTCCTGCGCTTCGATCCGGCCGATCCGATCTGGCCAAATCGTGACCGCTTCGTGCTGTCCAACGGCCACGCCTCGATGCTCCTATAGCAATGCTCCATCTCGCCGGCCCGCGGGCGGTTGACGCCGACTACAAGCATCTCGACCAGTCGTCGGTCGGCTTGGATGACATCAAGCGCTTCCGCGAGTTGGGCAGCCATTGTCCGGGACATCCTGAATATCATCTGACGACCGGCGTCGAGACGACCACCGGGCCGCTCGGACAGGGCTGCGCGACCAGCGTCGGCATGGCCATCGCGGAGCGTTGGCTCGCCAAGCACTTCAATCGCATTCAGTGATGATGTTGCGGCGCGCTTCCTCGCTCATGGCTGGGACGTGCAGAGAGTCGGCGACGCCAATGACACTGGGCGGATCGCGCAGGCTATCGAGGCATTCGGGCGGGTCCACGACGTTCCCACGCTCATCATTGTCGAGAGCCATATTGGCTACGGTGCTCCTCACAAACACGACACCAGCGCCGCGCACCGCGATCCGCTTGGCGAGGAGGAGGTTCGCCTCGCAAAGCGCAGCTATGGATGGCCGGAGGACGCCAGATTCCTTGCGCCGGAGGGTGTTCGCGAGCATTTCCATGCCGGCATCGGTCAGCGTGATCAGCGGCTCCAGGCGGCATGGGCAGTCCGTGTCGAGGCGTACCGCGCAAAGTACCCGGCTCTCGCCGACCAGGTCGACCGTATGCCGGCACGCGACCTTCCCGATGGCTGGGAGCTCCCCTTGAACGGTATGAACCCGCTTGCACCCGCGGCTCGTGGCGCTGAGGTGGCCGACGCGGCCCGGCTGGCGAGTTTGGCGATGCTGGCAGGCCCAGCAGGCCGCGGGGCCGGTTGCCTGAGGCATTGCCGGCGTGCCGCTCGGTGCTCTCAGTGCGAAAGGTCGAATTCGCCCGCTTCTCCGGCCGCGGTGATGAGGGTGCGGGCGTAGTCCGACTGCGGCCGCTCGAAAAGTTCCGCGGTCTCCCCCTGCTCGACGATCTGCCCGTCCTTCATCACCAGGATGGTATCGGCCATGGCGCGCACCATGGCGAGGTCGTGGCTGATGAAGATGTAGGACAGGCCGTATTCCGCCTGCAGCCGGCGCAGGAGTTCGACGATCTGCCGCTGGATCGTGCGATCCAGCGCCGACGTCGGCTCGTCGAGGATGATGACCTTCGGCCGGAGGATGATGGCGCGCGCAATGGCGATGCGCTGGCGCTGGCCGCCGGAGAACTCGTGCGGATAGCGGTTGTGGCTCGCCGGGTCGACACCGACCTCGGCGAGCGCGGATGCGGCACGCTCGGCGCGGTCCGACGCCGTCAGTGACGGTTCGTGGACGAGCAGGCCTTCGGTGACGATCTCGCCGATGGTCATGCGCGGCGACAGCGAACCGTAGGGATCCTGAAAGACGACCTGGAGCTGGCGGCGCAACGGCTGCAACTCGTGCCGGCCGAGCGTCGTGATATCCTGCCCGAGGAAGCGCACGCGCCCTTCGCAGGGCAACAGGCGCAGCAGCGCGCGCCCGAGTGTCGACTTGCCCGATCCGCTCTCGCCGACGATACCCATGGTCTGCGACTGCTTGAGACTGAGCGAGACGTCGTCGACGGCGCGCAATTCGACCGTCTTGCCGGAGAAGAAGCCGCCGCTGGCGCCGATGGTGAAGGTGACGCCAATATTCTCGCCCTCGAGCAGGATCGGCGCTTCCGCCGGCGGCAGCGCCTTGCTGCCGCGCGGCTCGGCCGCCACCAGCATCTGCGTATAGGGGTGCTTCGGTGCAGCGATCACGTCCGCGGTGGCGCCGCTCTCCACGACCTCGCCGGCACGCATCACATAGACGCGGTCGGCGAACCGATCGACGATGCCGAGGTCATGGGTGATGAAGACCACAGCCATGCCCAGCCGTCGCCTGAGATCGGCGATCAGTTCGAGAATCTGGGCCTGGATGGTGACGTCAAGCGCGGTGGTCGGCTCGTCGGCGATCAGGATGTCGGGATCGTTGGCAAGCGCCATGGCGATCATGACACGTTGGCGCTGGCCGCCGGAAAGCTGGTGCGGATAGGAGGCGTGGCGGCGCTCTGGTTCGTTGATCCCGACCAGGTTGAGCAACTCGATGGTGCGCGCCCGCGCTTGAGCGTGCTTCATCCGCTGGTGATAGACGAGCGGCTCCTCGATCTGGCGCCCGATGGGCATCAGCGGATCGAGCGAGGTCATCGGTTCCTGGAAGATGATCGTCATCTTCGAACCGCGAAATTCGTTGAGGCCGCGTTGGCCGAGGCCGATCAGCTCGGTGCCGCGATAGTGCGCCGAGCCGCTGACCCGGCCGTTGTTGGCGGTGAGGCCGAGCACGGCGAGCATGGCTTGGCTCTTGCCCGAGCCCGACTCGCCGACGATGGCGACGGTCTCGCCACGCGCCACGTCGAGGCTGACGCTTTTGACCGCGTGCACCTCGCCGTCCGGCGTGTCGAAGCGCACGTCCAGGTTCCTGACTTCGAGAACCATCTCCGTCACGGCGCTCACCTGTCGCGCGGGTCGAAGGCGTCGCGCAGCCCGTCGCCGAGAAAGTTCAGCGACATCAGCGTGGCGACGAAGAAGATCGACGGGAAGATGAGCAGCCAGGGCGCGGCCTGCATGTTGTTGGCGCCCTCGGCGATGAGAGCGCCCCAGCTGGTAAGCGGCTCCTGAACGCCGAGTCCGAGGAAGGAGAGGAAGCTTTCCAGCAGCACCACCTTGGGCACCACCACGGTGATGAACACGATCACCGGGCCGACGGTATTGGGCACGATGTGGCGGCCGATGATCTGCCAGTTGCCGACGCCCAGCGCCTCGGCCGCGGCGACGAATTCGCGCTGCTTCAGCGACAGCGTCTGGCCACGCACGATGCGCGCCATGTCGAGCCACTCGATGGCGCCGATGGCGATGAAGATGAGGATGAAGTTGCGGCCGAAGAAGACCACCAGGATGATGACCAGGAAGACGAAGGGCAGCGAATAGAGCACCTCGACCAGGCGCATCATGATGTTGTCGACGCGGCCGCCGGCAAAGCCCGAAATGGCGCCGTAGGCAACACCGACAAACAGGCTGACCAGCGTCGCCAGCACGCCGACGGTGAGCGAGATTTGGCCGCCGATCATGATGCGGGCAAACAGGTCGCGCCCGTTGGAATCGGTACCCATGAAAAAGTATTCGCGTTTGACCAAGCCGGCGACGCGCAGGGTGCGTCCATCCTCGCCCGTGGCGACGACATGCGTATCGTGGAACTCGTTGGCGCGGTCGACATAGCGGGTGACGCGCGGGTCGATGGGCTTGTCGGACGTGAAGGTGGCGGTGAAGCCTTTGCCATCGATGGCAAATGCCGCCAGCGTCACGCGCGCACGGTCGGCTGCCCCCTGCATGACAGTGTGCAACGTATCGGCGCGTGGATAGGCCTCCAGGCTTGGCGGCGTGCGTACGTAGGAATTGAAGATCTGGCTGTAGCTATGCGGCGTCACGAAGGGGCCGACGAAACACATCAGCGTCACCAGGGCGAGTACGATCAGGCTGACGACGGCGGCGCGATTGTGCATCAGGCGGCGCATGGCGAGCGCCGTCAGGCTGCGGCTCTGCGACTGTGCGGCGGTGCCGGCGACGGCCTCAGTCATAGCGCACCCGCGGGTCGAGCACGGCGTAGAGCATGTCGACGATGAGGTTGAAGACGATGATGAACACGGCCACCAGCACGACGGTGCCCATGACCAGCGTGTAGTCGCGGTTGATGGCACCGAGCACGAAATAGCGGCCGACACCGGGGATGGCGAAGATTGTTTCGATCACCACCGAGCCGGTGAGCACGGCAGCGGCCGAGGGTGCCAGATAGGTGACCACCGGCAGCAGCGCACCACGCAGCGCATGGACGACAATGACGGCACGCGCCGGCAGGCCGTAGGCGCGGGCGGTGCGGATATGGTCGGCGCGCAGCGTCTCGATCATCGAACCGCGGGTGAGCCGGGCGAAGACGCCGAGCTGCGGCAGGCCGAGTGCGATGACCGGCAGGATGAGGTCACGGAACGAGCCGGAGCCCCAGCCGCCGGCCGAGACCCAGGACAACATGACTGCGAAGACCAGTGACAACGTCGGGCCGACGACGAAATTGGGCACCGTCAGGCCGATCGTCGCCAGTGCCATGACCAGATGATCGATGATGCCGTTCTGACGCAGCGCCGCGACGACGCCGGCGATGACGCCACCGAAGACGGCGATCAGCATCGCCCACGATCCGAGCTCCAGCGAATAGGGCAGGCTCTGGCCGATCAGTTCGGAGACGGAGAAATCGCGATAGACGTAGCTCGGGCCGAAATCGCCGTGCACCACGTTCCACAGATAGTGGAGGTACTGCATGTAGAGCGGCTGATCGAGCTGATAGGCCTTCAGCATGTTCGCCATGATCTGCGGCGGCAAAGCGCGTTCGAGGTTGAACGGGCCGCCCGGGGCGAAGCGCATAAGGAAGAAGGAGATGGTGACGACGATGAACATCGTCGGCACGGCACTCAGAAGCCGGCGGAAAATGAAGCCTGGCATGCGACTGAATCTGTTTGGCCGCGGGCGCCGACGACCGGCGCCCGCCGCCTGGGTCCCTACTCGAGCGACATGTAGCGGGTCAGGTGGAAGTTGACCGCATTGTCAACGAACCCCTTGACCTTGGGCGAGACCAGCCACAGCGAGGCCGAGAACATCAACGGCGCGATCGGCTGGTCCTGCATGAGCAGCACCTCGGCGTCGTGCAGGATCTGCATGCGCTTGGCGCGGTCGCGCTCAGCATAGGACTGGTCCATCAGCGCGTCGAACTTCGGATTGTTGTAGTGCCCGTAGTTGAACGTGTTGTTAGTGCTGAGGTCGAGGAACAGGAAGTTCTCCGGATCGGCATAGTCGGCCGCCCAGCCGGCGCGGGCAACGTCGAAGCTGCCGCCTTCCTGCAGATAGGCGTAGTGCGACTTGACGTCGAGATTCATCAGCGTCACGTCGGCACCCAGTGCCTTCCAGTTATCGGCGACGGCGGTGGCCACCTTCTCGTGGTTGGCATTGGTGTTGTAGCGAATCTCGATCTTGAGCGGCTTGCCGCCCGGGCCGTAGCCGGCTTCGGTCAAGAGCTTCTTGGCTTCGTCCTCGCGGTCGAGCTGCGACATGGAGGCGAAGTCCGCCACGCCCGGCGTGTAACCGGCGATGCCCGGCGGCACGAAGCTGTAGGCCGGCAACTGGGCGCCGGCGAAGATCTTGTTGGCCAGGAAGTCGCGATCGACGGCCATGGACAGTGCCCGGCGCACATTGACGTTATCGAAGGGCGCATGGCGGGTGTCGAACACATAGTAGTAGGTGGCCAGCGCCGGCGGTGAATGAACGACGCCCTCGCCGAGCGTCTTCTTCAGGAACGCCATCTGGTCGGCGGGGAACTGATACTGCAGGTCGAGTTCGCCGGCCTGGAAGCGGCGGATGGCAGCTGCCTGATCCTCGGTCGGATAGTAGATGACCTTGTCGATCTTGACGTTGGCGGCGTCGTAGTAGTTAGGGTTCTTGACCAGGGTGATGTGGTCGTTGGCCACGTTCTCGGTCAGCATGTAGGCGCCGTCAGAGACCATGTTGCCAGGCTTGACGAAGTCTTCGCCGTATTTCTCGACGTTCGCCTGCTGCACCGGCAGCGCGGTCTGGTGCGCCAGAAGCTCGAGGAAATAGGGCGTCGGCCGCTCGACCGTGATTTCAAGCGTCTTGTCGTCGACGGCCTTCACGCCGAGCTGATCCGGCGCCATGGCCTTGTCGCCCTTGCCGGTGTTGATCGCCTCGGCGTTCTTGATCGGATAGAGAATGTTGGCATAACCCGCGGCCGTCGCCGGGTCTTCGATCCGCCGGAACGAATAGACGAAGTCGCCAGCGGTGACGGGATCGCCGTTCGACCACTTGGCGTCGGCCCTGAGCTTGAAGGTATAGGTCAGGCCGTCGTCGGAAACCGTCCAGCTCTCGGCGATGCCCGGAATGATGGTGCCGCTGGCGTCATAGACCGTGAGGCCCTCGTAGAGGTCCTTCAGGATGTTGGCCTCGACATCGATGGACGTGTGGGCCTGATCGAGCGTCTGTGGCTCGCCACCGTTGCCCCGATGCAGAACGACCTCGGCGGAGGCCGAGGTCGCAGCGAATGCAGCGCCCGCGAGTGCGAGGGCCAGCAACGATTTCGCCAGGAACTTTGCCACTTTCATGTTCCGTCTCCCCAATGCGCATGTCCGTGCTGCCTTCGAGCCTACGTCGGCAGTCCGTGTCCGGCAACATCTTCATCCACCAGACCGGGAAACGGGCGCCGAGTGGCATGTTCATCCCCTGCGGCATTTTCAGGGTTGCGAAAGAAATTGACTGACGGCGGCTCTTGGGGCTTCTCGTCATCTGTCGGACACGACGGTCCGCATCGGCCAAACGCGAAGTATTCCAACATGCATCGGCGCGCCACTGCCACCGGTCTCCTTCGGCAGGCCAGCCGATTCGGTTTCAATGGCCTGATCGCCGCGACGCGACCGGGCACGGCCGAAATCAGTATCCCACCCGGAAAAGGGTTCGCATCGTGAGACGCCTGGCTGTCGCCGTGATCGGCGACCACTTCATGCTGCCCGAGCGCTTCGTTGCCGCGCTCGACGGCCTCGCCGGCCGCGTCGAGATCGACGCCCGCACACTGACGCTGGAATGGCCCGACGCGCCGATGGTCCACGGCTATGCCGGCGACGACCTCAAGGGCCTCAAGGAATTCATGGGCACGCCGGCGGAGATCGGCGCCTTCATCGACGATGCCGAAGTGCTCATCAACCACCTCGGGCCGATCACCGCGCCGCTGCTCGACGACCATCCCGCCTTGAAGCTCATCGCCGTCTGCCGCGGTGGGCCGGTCAATATCGACATGGCCGCGGCTCGCGAGCGCGGCGTCACCGTGGTCAACACGCCCGGGCGCAACGCCGCCGCCGTGGCCGAGTTCACCATCGGCATGATTCTCGCCCAGACGCGGCTGATCACCCTCGGTCACACCGGCCTGGCGACCGGTGCGTGGCGCGGCGACCTCTATCGCGCCGACATGACCGGCGACGAACTGTCGGCGCTCACCGTCGGCGTCGTCGGCTATGGCCAGATCGGCACCCGAGTCGTCCGCCTGCTCAAAGCCTTCGGCTGCCGTATCCTGGTGACCGACCCCTACGTCCAGCTTTCGTCCGACGATCGCGATGACGGCGTAGTCAAGGTCGCGCTCGACGACCTTCTTGCCCGGTCGGATGTCGTCACCCTACACGCCCGCGTGACGCCGGAGACGACCGGCCTCATTGCGGCGCGCGAGCTCGGGCTGATGAAGCCGTCCGCCTATCTGATCAACACCGCGCGCGGTCCCCTGGTCGACTATTCTGCGCTCTACGAGGCGCTCAGCGGCCAACAAATCCGCGGTGCTGCGCTGGAAACCTTCGCCATCGAGCCGGTATCGCCCGACCTGCCCCTGCTCAAGCTGCCGAACGTCACGCTGACGCCGCACATCGCCGGTGCGTCGCTGCAGACGGTCGAGCGCTCCGCCGCCATGATCGCCGAAGAAATACGCCGTTATGTCGATGGAGAATCACCGCTCAATCCGGTTTGAGCCGACGATAGGATTTGATATATCTCAAATATCATCATACTAATGATGGCAGGCTTCGTGCCTTGGGAGAGAAGCGGGGTATTCCTGCAATCGGGCGGGAAAGCCTGCGATAAAGAGGGAGAGAGAAGTATGAAGAAATGGCTGGTTTTGGCGGGCGTCGCCGCCTTCATGGCGAGCACAAGCGCTTACGCCGCTGCTGATATGAGCTGCGCGGGCAAGAACTTCGTGTTCTTCCCCGGCGGGCCCGAAGGCGGCTCCTTTGCCTCGATCGTCTATGCCGGCGCCAAGGCTGCGGCGGATCAGACCGGGTGCAAAGTCGACTATGTGTGGTCGGACTGGGACCCGCAGAAGATGGTCCAGCAGTTCAGCGAGGCGATCGCTCGCAAGCCGACGGGTATCTCCATCATGGGGCACCCGGGTGAAGAGGCGCTTGGCCCCCTGATCGATCAAGCTGAGAAGGCTGGCATCATCGTCACCGTGTCCAACGTGCCGCTGCCCAACAAGGAAGCCGAGTACAAGGCTGCCGGCTTTGGCTATGCCGGTGCCGCCGATCTGCTTCAGGCCGGCAAGACGCTTGGCGAAGGTGCGGTAAAGGCCTGCGGCCTCAAGGAAGGCGACACGGCCTTCGTGTGGGGTCTGCTCGGTCAGGCCGGCCGTGGCCAGCGCACCCAGGGCGTGCTCGACGCCATGAAGGCGGCCGGCGTGAAGGTCGTGTACCAGGAGATCTCGGACGCCATTAACGGCGATTCGACCCAGGGCATCCCGGTCTTTGCCAGCATCGCGGCGTCTCATCCCGACCTCAAGGCGATCATCACCGATCACGGCGCGCTGACGGCGACCATTCCCGCCTACATGCAAGCCGCGAACAAGAAGCCGGGCGAGATCTGCGGCGCCGGGTTCGACCTGTCGGCCCCGATCGTCAAGGGCGTGCAAGACGGCTACATCGCTGTCGTCGAGGATCAGCAACCCTTCCTGCAGGGCTATCTGCCGATCATCCAGCTCTACCTGACCTCGAAGTTCGGTTTTGCTGGCCTGCACGTCGACACCGCCTCGTCGCTGATCACCAAGGCGAACATCGACGCAGTCGCGCCGCTCGCCAAGGAAGGCATCCGCTAAGACTGCGGCGACAAACGACACGAACCTTGGGCGGAGCGTCAAGAAGGCGCTCCGCCTTATCCCGCCTCCGACACGTGTGTGTTGAAATCAATGGATTCCAGCGGTCCCCTTTTGGAGATGAAGGGCATTCAGAAGTCCTTCGGCCATGTTCAGGTCCTCAGGGACATCAACATGGAGATTAATAGCGGCGAGATCGTCGCGCTAATCGGCGATAACGGCGCCGGCAAATCGACGCTCATCAAGGTCATCACCGGCGTCCATACGCCCACGGCCGGCGAGGTCTATTTCAAGGGCAAGCGCATCGGCGCCCGCGACGCGCGCGCCTCCCGGACCCTCGGCATTGAATGCGTCTATCAGGAGCGCGCGTTGGCCGAGCAGCAGGAGCTGTGGCGCAACGTCTTTGCAGGGCACGAGCGCACCACCTTCCTCGGATTTCTCGACCTCGCCGGTCAGCGGCGCGAAACCGAGAAGCTCATGCGTACGCGCATGGGATTGACTTCGTCGGCGATTACCGTCGACAGCGAGGTTGGCGGTCTCTCCGGCGGCGAGCGCCAGGGTGTAGCTATCGCGCGTGCCCTCTATTTCGACGCCGATCTCATCATCCTCGACGAGCCGACCATGGGCCTGTCGATCACCGAGACCGAGCGCGTGCTCAATTTCACCCGATCCATCCGCGATCAGGGCAAGTCGGCGATCTTCATCGATCACAACATTTTCCACGTCTATGACGTTGCCGATCGCTTCGTCATCCTCGACCGTGGCCGCATTGCCGAGCGATTCCTCAAGTCCGAGGTCACGCGCGACAAGCTGGTCGAAACCATGGTCGCCCTGCATCACGCCGGCAAGGTGAGCTGAACCCGTGACTACGACAGCAGAAAAACAACCCGTTTCCCAGCCGCTTTTCGGCCGGAAGTTCTTCCACACCTACCGGTTCCAGATCAGCATCATCACGCTGTTGGTGGTCCTCTACGCGGCCTTCATCATCAAGGCCCCCGGGACCTACCTCAACTACAACATCTACCGCTCTTTCATGATCTCGATCCCATTCTTCGGGCTCATGGCGATGGCGGCGACGTTCATCGTCACCCTTGGCGAGATCGATCTGAGCTTCCCCTCGATTGCGGGCTTTTCTGGCTGGGTGTTCGCCTCGACCTATGTCGCCACGGGCAGTTTCGTCATCGCGTTCGTGGCGTGTCTGGCGACCGGCGCCTTCCTCGGCCTGATCAACGGGCTGCTCGTGACCAAGGTAGGCATTCCGTCGATCGTGGCGACCATCGGAACCATGTTTCTGTGGAGCGGTCTGGTCAACGTCGTGACCGAAGGCCACGGCATCCCGATCTCGCAGATCAACGACAACCCGCTGCACCCGTTCTTCACCGGCGAGCTGTTCGGCGTCATCCCGGCCCAGTTTCTGTGGTTCGTCGGTGGCTCAATCCTCATGGGACTGATCTACAAACGCCACACTTTCGGCAGCCACGTGCTGTTCATCGGCGATAATGCCGCAAGCGCCCGCATGATGGGCATTCACGTCGATACGGTGAAGATCCTGTGCTTCGTCATCATGGGCATGTCGGCGGCCTTGTCGGTTGTGTTCATCCTCAATCAGTTGACCTTTTTCTGGGCGACGACCGGCAGCGGCTATCTGTTGACGACGCTGGCCGCCGTCTTCATCGGCGGCACGTCGGTATTTGGCGGCAGAGGCACGATGATCGGCACCTTCGTCGGCGTTCTGATCATCGCCTCGCTCGAGCCCGGCATCATCGCCGTCGGCCTCACCGGCTTTTGGACGCAGTTCATCTACGGCCTGCTGATCACCATCTCGGTGACCGTCTACGCCCTGATGCTGCGCCGGGGGAATTAGGGCGCTGCCCTGGAAGCCCTTTCCCCAAAGCGGGAGAGGGCTTCCAGACCGACAAGTCTTCAGATTCGATCGCGATAGTGGCTGGCGGGCAGCTCGCGCAGGCGCTTGGCTGCCGCTTCCGGTGTAATGTCGCGCTGCGGAGAGCCGAGCAGCTCGAAGCCGACCATGAACTTGCGCACCGTCGCCGAACGCAGCAGTGGCGGCAGGAAATGCGCATGCAGCTGCCATTCCGGGTGCGCCTCGCCATCGGTCGGCCGCTGGTGGAAGCCCATCGAATAGGGGAAGGACGTTTCGAACAGATTGTCGTAGCGGGTGGTGAGTTGCTTGAGAGCCGCAGCCAGTCCGGTGACCTCCTCCGCCCTCAGTTCGTCGAGCGAAGCGACATGCCGCCGGGGCAGCACCATCGTCTCGAACGGCCAGACGGCCCAGAAGGGCACCAGCGCGGTGAAATGCGCGTTCTCGAAGACGATGCGCTCGCCTGCCTGCCGTTCCAGATTCAGGTAGTCGACCAGCAGCGGCGCGCCGTTCTCGCGCCAATACGCCGATTGGGACGCCAGTTCCTTGGCCATCTCGTTGGGCAGCGTCCGGGTCGCCCACACCTGGCAATGCGGGTGCGGGTTGCTCGCCCCCATCATCTCGCCGCGGTTCTCGAAGATCTGCACGGCGCTGATGCCGTCCATGGCGCCGAGTTCGCGATACTGCTCGCGCCACACGGCGATGACCCGTTCGATGTCGGCGACGTCCATGCGCGCCAGCGTCAGATCGTGGCGCGGCGAAAAGCAGATCACCCGGCAGACGCCCGGCTCCTCTTCGGCCACCATCAGCCCGTGCTTGTCGAGCCTGCCGCCACTGCCGGTGAGCAGCGCCGGGAAGTCGTTGTCGAAGACGAAGGTGTGCTCGTAGGCCGGATTGACCGCGTCGTGGGCGCGGGTGTTGCCGGGGCACAGATAGCACTTCGGATCGTAGGTCAGCGCCGTCGGCTCACCGCTCTTCTCGGTCTGGCCCTGCCACGGCCGCTGGGTGCGGTGCGGCGAGACCAGCACCCATTCGCCGGTCAGCGGATTGAAGCGGCGATGCGAAGAAGTCTCCAGAAAGGACATCAGGGCGGCCCTATGCGGCCTCGCCGACACCGGCGCCGGCAAGCGACGTGAATATCTGCGGCTCCAGTCCTGTAGCCCCGCGGTAGCCCTCAGCGACGCTGCGGCGGAACGCCTCCACGGCACCTGCCTCGACCAGGCTGATCGTGCAGCCGCCGAAGCCGCCGCCGGTCATCCGGGCGCCATAGACCCCGTCGGCCGCCTGGTTCAGCGCCACCATCTGATCGACCTCGCGGCAGGAGATTTCGAAGTCGTCGCGCATGGAAACATGCGACTCGTTCATCAGGTTGCCGAACAGGGCGACATCGCCGCTGGCAAGCGCATCGGCTGCGCTGACGGTGCGCTCGTTCTCGCTGACCACGTGACGGCAGCGGCGGTAGATCACCGGCGTCAGCAAGTCCTTGTGGCGCTCCAGTTGTTCGAGGGTCACGTCGCGTAGCGCCCTGATACCGGGCAGCGCCGCGGACAGCCGGCGCACGCCTTCCTCGCAATCGTGCCGGCGCAGATTGTATTCGCCTGCCGCATGCTCGTGATGCACCATCGTGTTGGAGATCACGAGCCGCACGCTTGGATCGACGGGCACCAACCGCCGGTCGAGGCTGCGGCAGTCGATGAGCAGAGCATGGCCTTCGGCGCCGTGGCAGGCGATGAACTGGTCCATGATGCCGCAGCGCATGCCGACGAATTCGTTCTCGGCCTTCTGGCAAGCAAGCGCCAGCCGGGTCAGGTCGACCGGAAGAGCGCTATTGCTGAGCAGCGCATAGCCGGTCGCCACTTCCAGCGCCGCCGACGACGACAGGCCGGAACCGAGCGGCACCGTGCTGTCGATCATGAGGTCGGCGCCGGTCAGGCGATGGCCACCGGCGCTTTCCAGCACCCAGGCGACGCCGCGCACATAGTCGCTCCAATGCTTACGCGCCTTCGGGTTCTCCTCGTCGAGATCGAAGCTGACCGTTTCGTCCATCATCAGCGAATGGACATTGAGCATTCGGTCGCTGCGCGGCGCAATCGCCGCTGTGGTCTCCACATCCAGCGCCGCCGGCAGCACAAAGCCGTCATTGTAGTCGGTGTGCTCACCTATCAGGTTGACCCGGCCGGGTGCGCGGAAGACCCGCGGCTCGCCGCCAAACTGCTTGCGAAATGCCTCGCCGATGCGCCCCTGGCCGGCCATGTCCCGCCTCCCCGATCTATCCGTTGCACCTTGTCTGTGCGCAACCTTGATCAGGGTCGGTAGCACATCCCGGAATTTGTCGTCACCTGCCAGATTGCCGAAATCGAAATAGATGCGGCGGAACAGCGCATAGAGCGTGCCGCGGGTTTCGTGCATTGCGGGGTGGCACACCTTGGCCTGTGCCTCCTCGTCCCAGTGGGTATGCAGGCGTCAAGGTGTGGCGTACGGCGCGTGAGCGGCTCGAGGCAAAATCCGCCGAGACGTGACGCCTCGCCAAACGGGTCATCGCCCCGATAGGTGGCTCGCCGGCTAGCTAATCGCCTCCGTCGCCGCCTTCTCGATCGCAAGACCCGCCGAATACTGCTCAAGCCACTTCGCGTACCCCTCGACATCCACTGGGTCCGGCTCCGCCACGTCGAGCATGGCGCCCGCGAACACCCGGCCTGTGAGATAACGTCCCAGATCCTCGCTCGCGCCCGTGCGCAGGTATTCGGCCAGTACGGCGATGCCCCACGCGCCGCCCTCGCTCGCGGTATCGCCCACGCTTACCGGCGCGCCGATGGCCGCCGCCAGAAGACGTTGCGCGACGCCGGCGGTCCTGAACATGCCGCCATGCGCGAACATCGAATCGAGTTTGACGCCTTCGCCGCGCAGCACGTTCATGCCGAGACTCAACGTGCCGAAGGCGGCGTAGATCTGGGTGCGCATGAAGTTGGCCAGCGTGAGGTGGCTGCCGGGGGTGCGCACGACGAGCGGACGGCCTTCGGTCAAGCCCGTGATCGGCTCTCCTGCGAGATAGTTGTAGGCGAGCAGCCCGCCGCCGTCCGCCTCGCCTTCAAGCGCCGCGGCAAACAGCGCGCCGAAGACGGCGTTCGCATCCGCCTTCGCCCCGATGGCGGCGGCGAACTGGGTGAAGACCTCCGCCCAGGTCCCAAGTTCGCTCGCGCCGTTGTTGCAATGGACCATCGCGACCAAATCACCTCCGGGCGTGGTGACGATGTCGAGTTCCTCATGCACGGCCGTCAGGGGCTTTTCGAGCACCACCATGGCGAAGATCGACGTGCCCGCGCTGATATTGCCGGAGCGCGGAGCGACGGCGTTGGTGGCCACCATGCCCGTGCCGGCGTCGCCCTCGGGCGGACAAACCAGCGTCCCCGGCTGCAGCATGCCGGTCGGGTCGAGCAGTCGGGCGCCCTCGGCAGTGAGCGTTCCGGCATCCTCACCGGCGACGAGCACGTCGGGCAACAGCGCCGCAACATCGAGGCCCGGCCTCCGGGCGGCGACCATCTCGCCGAACCGCTTGAGCATCGGCGCGTCGTAATCGTGGGTGGCGGGGTCGATCGGGAACACACCCGAGGCGTCGCCCACGCCGAGCACATTGCGGCCGGTCAAGCGCCAGTGCACGAAGCCGGCCAGGGTCGTTATGCAGTCGAGTCGGGCGACATGAGGCTCCTGGTCAAGGATTGCCTGATAGAGGTGTGAAGCCGACCACCTGAGCGGGAAGTTGAAGCCGAGCGTCTTGGTCAACTCGGCGGCGGCGCGCTCGGTGTTGGTGTTACGCCACGTGCGGAACGGGACAAGCAGGGTGCCGTTGGCATCGAACGCTAGGTACCCGTGCATCATCGCCGAGAACCCAAGGGCGCCGATGCGCGTCAGGGTCACGCCGTGGCGTCTTTCGACATCGGCCATCAGGCTGGCGACGGCGGCCTGGAGGCCGGCCCAGATCGCGTCTTCGGAATAGGTCCACAGGCGGTCGACGAACTGGTTCTCCCAACCGTGGTTACCCGTGGCGAGAACCTGGTGGTCCGGCCCGATGAGACACGCCTTGATGTTGGTGGACCCGAATTCAACGCCTAGAGAAGTGTGGCCCTCGGCGATCGCCGTGGCCGCGTCGGTGCCCTGCTGCGTCATCGGTCGTCAACTCCCTTGACTCCCGCCACTATGGCCATGGCTGTCGTTCCTCCCAGGCGTTTCCAAACCGGTTGCTGCTTCTTTCCCCGGTAGCAGCTTCTTCCCGGCGAACGAAGGCGCAGTGGTGTCGCGGCAACCGTGTTTTCAGTCTTTCGCCTGTCCGTAATAGGCGCCGGCACCGTGCTTGCGGAAGAAGTGCTTGTCCTGCAGCGAGCGCGAAATCGGCTGCGCCTGCGGGTTGACGGCAAAGGTGTGTGTCGCCATGCGCGCAATGTATTCGAGGGCGGCGGCGTTATGCACCGCGTCGTCGGCATCCTTGCCCCACGCAAAGGGACCGTGGCCGGCAACCAGCACCACCGGAACGGCGTCGGGATCGCGATCCTGGAAGGCGCGCACGATCACCACGCCCGTCTCCTTCTCGTATTCCCCACCGATCTCCTCCGGCGTCATGTCGTCGGTCACCGGCACGAGTCCGTAGAAATAGTCGCCGTGAGTCGTCCCCAGGCACGGGATCGGCCGCCGCGCCTGCGCCCAGGAGGTGGCGAATTCCGAATGGGTATGAGCGACGCCACCGATATTGGGAAACGCCTTGTAGAGCTCGAGGTGGGTCGGCAGGTCGGACGAGGGCCTGAGGTTGCTGTCGACCACTCGCCCGTCGAGATCGGTGACCACGATCTCGGCCGGCGTCAGCTCGTCATAGGGCACACCGCTCGGCTTGATGGCGACCAGTCCTTCGGCGCGCGATATGCCGCTGACATTGCCGAAGGTGAACTTGACGACGCCCTCGCGAACCAGCTGCTGGTTCGCCTTCATCACGTCTTCGCGGAGTTTTGCAAGCAACATGGGGGATATCTGTGGTGCGCCGATTTTCTCTGGCAAAGCGCTTTAGCCTTATTGTATTATGAATAGGCGATCAAGCATGCTTGTCACTGCATTCCAAAGAAACGAGCTGATGCCCAAACAAACCAAGAAACCCGCGGCTCCCCGCAAGGCGAAAGCCCCCGGGGCGTCCCCTGCCGCCAGCATCGATTTCACGCCGCTCGAGGCGTGGTTCATCACCGGCAGCCAGCACCTCTACGGACCGGAAACGCTTGCCCAAGTCGAGGCCGACGCGCGCCAGATAGTGGCCGGCCTGAACGATGCCGGTCTGCCAATCCGTCTCGTTTTCAAGCCGGTCGTCAAGACCCCGGACGAGATCAGAGAGACCCTCATCCAGGCCAGCGCCGCCCCGAACTGCATCGGCGTTGTGACGTGGATGCACACCTTCAGCCCCGCCAAGATGTGGATCGGCGGACTGACCCGGCTGACCAAACCCCTCTGTCACCTGCACACCCAGTTCGGTCGTGACATTCCCTGGTCGACGATCGACATGGACTTCATGAACCTGAACCAGTCGGCACACGGCGACCGCGAGTTCGGCCACATGTGTGCCCGGCTGCGCATCGCCCGCAAGGTGATAGTCGGCCATTGGAAGGAGAAGGGCGTCTCCGCCTCGCTCTCCGTCTGGCTGCGCGCCGCTGCCGGCTGGCATGCGATGCAGCATATGAAGGTTGCCCGCCTGGGCGACAATATGCGCCAGGTGTCCGTCACCGAGGGCGATAAGGTCGAAGCCGAGGTCCGCTTCGGCATGTCGGTCAACGGCTACGGCATGGGCGATCTGGTGAAGTTCCAGGACCAGGTCAGCGATGCGGCAATCGACCGGCTGTGCGAGGAATACGACGATAGCTACCGCATGATGCCGGTGCTGAAGAAGAATGGTGCGCGCAGGGAATCGCTGCGCGACGCGGCGCGCATCGAACTGGCGCTCAGAGCCTTCCTCACCGAGGGCGGCTTCGCCGCCTTCACCGACACCTTCGAGAATCTGACGGGCTTGAAGCAGCTTCCGGGCATCGGCCCGCAGCGGCTGATGGCCGACGGTTACGGCTTCGGCGCCGAAGGCGACTGGAAACACTCGGCCCTGGTTCGTGCGATGAAAGTGATGGCGCACGGCCTCAAGGGCGGCACCAGCTTCATGGAGGACTACACCTACCACTTCGACCCCGCCGGTCCGGCGGTGCTCGGCGCGCACATGCTCGAGATTTGCCCGTCGATCGCCAAGGGACGCCCGTCGTGCGAGATTCATCCTCTTGGTATCGGCGGCAAGGAGGATCCGGTCCGGCTGGTCTTCGATTCGCAGACCGGAGATGCGGTCAACGCCTCGCTTGTCGACATGGGCAACCGGTTCCGCATGATCGTCAACACGGTCAAGGCCGTGCCGGCGCCACAAAAGCTGCCTCAACTGCCGGTTGCCCGCGTGCTCTGGCAACCCGAGCCGAGTCTGGCCGTCGGTGCCGCTGCCTGGATCTACGCCGGCGGAGCCCACCACACCGGCTTTTCGCTGGCACTGACCCCGGAATATCTCGAGGATTTAGCGGAAATGGCCGGAATCGAGTACTTGCTGATCGACAGCGAGACTCGGCTTCGCGCCTTCCGCAACGAGATCCGGCTCAATGATTCGGCCTACGCTTAAGCAACAGACGCGGAATGGGGTTGTCTGTCTGATTAGTAAGATGATATGAGGATTGAGGTGGCTGAGAGCCGGCGTTTCCCGCCGGCCGGCCCCAAGGGCCGGCCACCGAGAACACGGTCCAATTCCGAACGGGAGGGTTTAATGCAGACTTCGAAAATGATTGGCGGCGCTGTGGCCGCTATGGCGATTATGCTTATGAGTTCGTCGGCTTTTGCCGTCACCATCGGCTTCTCGCAAGTGGGCGACGAGGGCGACTGGCGCCCGGCGTGGTCCAAGGACATGCAGGATACGGCGAAGCAGATGGGTATCGATCTGAAGTTCGCCGATGCCCAGGGCAAGCAGGAAGATCAGCTGAAGGCCGTTCGTGCGTTCATCGCCCAGCGGGTTGACGCCATCCTCATTGCCCCGGTGGTCGTCACCGGTTGGGATCAGGTCCTGAAGGAAGCCAAGGACGCCGGCATCCCGGTATTCCTGGCTGACCGCGACGTCGACGTTCAGGACAAGTCGCTCTACGTCACCCGCATTTCGGCTGACTTCAACCTCGAAGGCAAGCTGGCGGGTGCCTGGCTGGCTCAGGCCAGCCTCGGCAACTGCAAGATCGTCGAAGAGCAGGGCACCGTCGGTTCGGCTCCCGCGATCGAGCGCAAGAAGGGCTTCGAGGCCGTTATCTCGCAGTTCCCGGGCATGGAAATCGTGAAGAGCCAGAGCGGCGACTTCACGACTGACGGTGGCAAAAAGGTCATGGAAGCCTTCATCAAGGCGACCGACAACCTGAAGGGCATCTGCGCGTCGTTTGCTCACAACGACAACATGCAGCTCGGCGCCATTCAGGCCATGAAGGAAGCCGGCCTGAACCCGGGCAAGGACGTTCTGATGGTTTCGGTTGACTACGTGCCGGCCATGAAGAAGGCCCTGGCCGCTGGCGAGGCCAATGCTTCGGTCGAGCTCCGTTCGGCGATCGGCAAGTACATCTATCCGGTCATCCTCGACTACCTGAAGGCCCCGTCGGACCTGCCGAAGTGGATCGTGATTCCGTCCGATCTGCATCACGCCGCAGTCCCGGCCTACTAAGGCTGATCCGCATCTAGGATAGCGACACGGAAAGCGGCGCCTGGCCCCGATTTTCGGCGAGGCGCCGCTTTCTCTACGAGCCGGGCGGCATGGTAAACTGGCGCTGAACAGCGATAGCGGGACAGGCATCTGTGACCGAGAATGGGACTGCACGAGTTGAGATGCTCGGCATCTCGAAGACCTTTCCCGGCGTTCGGGCACTCGAGAAGGTCGACCTGACGCTCAAAGCCGGCGAGGTGCATGCCCTGCTCGGCGAAAACGGCGCCGGCAAATCGACCCTGATCAAGGTTCTGACCGGTGCCTTGCGTGCCGACGAAGGCGAGATTCGCCTGGACGGTAAGCCGGTCCACATCCACACCACCGCCGACGCACAGGCGCTTGGCATCAGCACGGTCTATCAGGAAGTCAACCTGATCTCGACCATGACGGTGACCAAGAACCTGACGCTGGAGCGTCAGGTGCGCAGCGGCGGCATCATTTCCTGGCGCAAGTCGCGCGAAATGGCCCGTCAACGGCTGAAGCGCCTCAATCTCGACATCGATATCGAGCGGCCGCTCGGCTACTATTCGGTCGCCATCCAGCAATTGATCGCCATCGCGCGCGCTCTTGAGGAAGACACGCGCGTGCTCGTTCTCGACGAGCCCACAGCCAGTCTCGACGCGGCCGAGACGCAGCTGCTTTTCCAGATCGTGCGCGACCTGAAGGCGCAAGGCATCGCCATCGTCTTCATCACGCACTTCATCGACCAGGTTTACGAGATCTCCGACCGCATATCGGTGCTGCGCAACGGCCGTCTGGTCGGCGAGGCGCTGACCGCCGAATTGCCTCAGGTCAAGCTGATCTCGATGATGATCGGCCGCGAACTCGAGCAGATCGAGGCGCGATTGGCGGGCCCTGCCGGGCAAAAAGAAGTTGAACCGGTCCTGGTGGCCGCAGGTCTCGGGCGCAAGCGCACGATGGAGCCCTTTGACCTGTCCCTGCGTCCCGGTGAAGTCGTCGGACTGGCCGGCCTGCTGGGATCTGGCCGCACGGAGACCGCCAAGCTGGTGTTCGGCGCGATTCGCCCGGATTCGGGGAGCTTGACGGTGCGCGGCGTGCCTGTCCCCCACAATTCGACACGCCAGGCGCTGCACAACGGCATCGCCTTCTGTCCCGAGGACCGCAAGGCCGAGGGCCTGGTCGGCGAACTCAGCGTGCGCGAGAACATCATGCTCGGCCTGCAGCTCAAGCGCGGCTGGTTCAACCTGCTGTCCCAAGAGCAGCAACGCAAATTAGCCGACGACATGATCAAGGCGCTCAACATCGCCACGCCGGACGCCGAGAAGCCGGTCAACCAGCTTTCGGGCGGTAATCAGCAGAAGGTGGTGCTGGCGCGCTCTCTGGCATCGCAACCCACGATCCTCATTCTCGACGAGCCGACGCGCGGCATCGACGTCGGCGCTCATGCCGAAATCGTCGCGCTGATCCGCCGCCTGTGCAACGAGGGCCTGGCGTTGCTGGTCGCCTCCTCCGAATTCGACGAACTGGTCGCCGTCAGCGACCGAGTTGCGGTGCTGCGGGACCGCAAGAAGATTGGAGAGATGATCGGCGACGACATCACCCGCGACAACATCATTCACACGATTGCAGCCGGATGACTATGCAACAATCCACTGCCGTGACAGTGACGAAGACCTTTGGTGAGCGCATGCGCACCATTTTCGGCCACCGGGCGGTCTGGCCGCTGGTGGCGCTGGTGGTCATTCTGATCGTCGACGGCATCATCTCGCCGGACTTCTTCTCGATCCGCATCGTTCAGGGACGCCTGTTCGGCAGCCTCATCGACGTGGTCTATCGCGGCATGCCACCGGCGATGCTGGCACTCGGCATGGCCGTCGTGATCGGCACCAAGGGCATCGATCTGTCCGTCGGCTCGATTATCGCCGTGGTCGGCGCCACCATTGCCTGGCGCATGCACCAAGGCGATCCGCATGTCGTTATCCTTTTGATCGCGATCGGCGTTGGCCTGTTGTGCGGCGCCTGGAACGGCCTCCTGGTCGCCGTGCTCGATATCCAGCCGATCATCGCGACGCTGATCCTGATGGTTTCGGGTCGCGGCATCGGCTTGATGATCAACCTCATCTATGGCGGTACCGATCCAAGCTTCCAGAGCCCGCTTCTGCAGGGTATCAGTGTCGGCAGCATTGGCCTGATTCCGACCCGCCTCTATGTCGGCGTTGTGGTCTTCATCTTGCTGTGGCTGCTGCTGCGCCGGACCGCACTTGGCCTGCTTCTCGAGACGGTCGGCGCCAATTCTGCCGCCGCCGACCTCGCCGGTATCAATTCACGCCTGGTCAAATACAGCGCCTATCTGATCTCCGGCCTGCTGTCAGGTATCGCCGGCATCATCCTGACGGCCGACGTCCACACCTCAGATCCGGTCAGCGTCGCGCTGTTCAGCGAACTGGACGCCATCCTGGCGGTGGTCATCGGCGGCGGTTCGCTGATGGGCGGGCGCATTTATCTCGGCATGACGCTCATCGGCGTGCTCATCATTCAGGCGCTGGTCACCTCGATCCTGATGAGCGGCCTGCCACCTGAATACAATCTGCTGGTCAAGGCAGTCGTCGTCCTGTTCGTCCTGCTGCTTCAGTCGGACAACTTCCGTGCCGCCGTGATCCTGTTGTTCCGCCGGAGGAAAGCATCATGAAGGAGCGCTATCTGCCGCTGACGGCGACGATCGTCGTCTTCGCCGCGCTGTTCATCACCGGCGGCCTGCTCTACAAGCACTTCTTCTCGTTTCTGGTGCTGGGTCACATCCTCGCCGACAACGCCTTCATCATCACTGCGGCGATCGGCACCACCTTCGTCATCATTTCCGGCGGTATCGACCTGTCGATCGGGTCGATGATCGGCTTCGTTGGCGTGTGCATGGCGAGCCTAGACGTTGCCGGCTGGCACCCGCTCGCATCCGCAGCGCTGATGCTGGCCTTCGGCATCATGTTCGGTGCCTTCCTCGGCTTCGTCATCGACTTCTGCCAAATTCAGCCCTTCATCATCACGCTCGCCGGCCTGTTCATGCTACGCGGCGCGTGCTTCATGGTAACGCTGGATTCGATCCCCATCCGGAACCCCTTCGTCAGCCAGTTCGCCGGTTGGCGAATACCATTGCCGGACCACGGCTTCCTTGCCAGTTCCGCGATCGTGATGCTCGTGGTTCTCGCCGCGGCGATCGTCATCGCCCACTTCACGCGCTTCGGCAGCAACGTCTACGCCATCGGCGGCGACCGCACCTCGGCGGTCCTGATGGGCGTGCCGATCCGCAAGACCACCATCATGATCTACGCGCTCGGCGGCTTCTACAGCGCTCTCGGCGGCGTCATCTACGCGCTCTACACCTCCTCCGGCTACCCGCTGGCGGGAACCGGAAACGAACTCAACGCCATCGCCTCCGTCGTGCTCGGCGGAACGCTGCTCACGGGAGGCGTCGGCATGGTTGCCGGCACGTTGTTCGGCGGCATGATTCTCGGCCTGATCGCGACGTTGATCATCTTCAATGGCTCGCTCAACGGCGCCTGGATCATGATCACCAGCGGAGTGCTATTGTTCCTGTTCATTGTCATGCAGCGTTCGCTCGTCAGCTCGTTCAGCCTGCGGCGCACGACATAACGACGTTGGGGAGGCCATGCCGCAGTCGAGTCGTCATGCCCGCCTCGTTACGAAGCTGAAGCCCTTGCGTGCCGACGCACCGACCGAGCGCGGCAGGGATGGTGCTTTCGTGGAGCGCAACGTCTACGCCTATATCGCCCACAAGCTGGGTTGCGAGATCGTCAGCGGCGTCTTTCCGCCGGGAACGCTGTTGCCGAACGAGGCCGAGATGCGCTCCCGTTTCGCGGTATCGCGCACGGCGCTGCGCGAGGCCTACAGCGTGCTTGCCGCCAAGGGGCTCATCCTGCCCCGGCCCAAGATCGGCACCCGCGTCCGCCCCAAGGCCGACTGGAACATGCTCGACCCCGAGGTGCTCACCTGGCATCTGGAGGCGGTGCCGAACGAGGAGTTCATTTCCGAGCTTTACACGCTTCGCCACATGATCGAGCCGGAGGCTGCTGCCGCGGCCGCCATCACCGCCTCGCATGCAACGATCGAACAGATGGGCGAGGCCTTTGCCGATATGGTGCGCTTCAAGGATGGCGAAGGCGACCTGATCAGCGCCGATCTTCGCTTCCACCTCGGCATCCTGAATGCCACTGGCAACCATTTCATCGGCGCGTTCGGCAGTCTAATCTATGCCTCGCTGTTCTCGACGTTCAAGTTGAGCTGGGAGGGCGCCGCCCGAATTCGCGACAATCGCCTGGAACAGCACAAGGCCATCTTCGAGGCGATCCGCGACAAAGAGCCTGATCTGGCGCGCGAGCGCATGCACGCCCTGCTTCGCGACTCGCTCGGCGATGTGCGTGAATTCCTTCGCCAGCGCGATGAACGCCCGCGCCCCAGCAAGCGCGACGAAAACGCGACCATGCCCTGAACGACCGGCATCGTGCCGCGGCCCGGAACGGCCGGCGCATGGAACCGGCCGACCGCCTCACTGCACCTTGCCGCGCGCCGCCACCGCATAGACCATCTCCACCTTCCCCTGCCGGACGGCATGGACTCTGTCGGTGAGGTTGCTCACCACGCAGACATGGTTGGGGATGATGGCGACGCGCTCGCCGATTTTCGGCGCCACCGCACCGCGCGGCACATGGACATGACCGTGCTCCTCGCTCAAGCCGCGAATCTCCCAGTCCGGGTGCTCGACGATGCGGCCGTAGTGCTGCAGCCCGAGGAGATCGGATGACAGGCTCTTCGATCCGGCATCGATGACGCAGCGTTCGGCGGCGGGATGCGACACAACTGTAGCGTGGACGGCGAGCGCACAATCGCCCCATGTACCGAAACCGTTGATCTCGACCTGCGAGCGGTCGCTGTAGATGTAGGTCCCCGGCCGGTGTTCGGTGGCTGCCGTGACCTCGTGGGCGCGGTAGAGATCCGGCGTGCCGCCGTTGCTGACTACGGCGACGTCGAGCCCGGCCGACTTGCACAGATCGATGGCCTCCTCCAGCCAGACCTGGACCATCGCCGTGGCATTGCGCAGCGGATAAGTCATCAGCCCGCGGAAGGCGAGGCCGGGGCTGCGGTCGATGGTCTCGGCCAGGGATCGCGCCGCTTCCGGCGTCGTCACGCCGCAGCGTCCCGCCCCCGTGTCGCATTCCACCAGCACCGGCAGGATGAGGCCGGCATGGAACATGGTAGCCGAAAGCCCGTCCACGGCCTCGGCCGAATCCGCCACCACCTTGATATCTGCGCGGCGCGCCAGCGCCACCAGCCGGTCGAGCTTGGTCCGGCCGACGATGTTGTAGGTCACCAGGATGTCGGCGATGCCGGCCTCGACCATCACCTCCGCTTCGCCGAGCTTCTGGCAGGTGATGCCCTTGGCTCCGAGATTGAGCTGGAGATGCGCGAAGTCGGGGATCTTGTGGGTCTTGATGTGCGGGCGGAGCGCCAGGTCGTGGAGGTCGAGATAGGTCTGGCAGCGCCTGAGATTCGCCTCCATGACGTCGAGATCGACCACCACCGCCGGCGTAGCCAGATCCTCAACCAACATCGTGCCTACCTCTTCTTTCCCGCACCAACGCCTGCCCGCCGACGAACAGTGGGCGCATTTCTGTGTCGTTCGCGTATGGTGCGCTACATCAAGGGCCGATCGACCGCAAGCGGAGCCAGCACATGCACATTGCCGTCTTCAGCACCAAGCCCTACGACCGCGTCTTCCTAAGCGAGGCTGCCGCCAAGGCTGGCCACACCCTCGATTTCCTGGAGCCACGCCTCGACCGCGCGACCGCGCGCCTGGCCGAGGGTTTCTCCGCTGTCTGCGTCTTCGTCAACGACACTCTCGACGCCGAGGTCTTGGAAAGACTCGCCGCCGGTGGGACACGCATCGTTGCGCTTCGCGCGGCGGGCTTCAACAATGTTGACCTCACAACGGCGGAGCGCCTCGGCCTGACGGTGGTGCGCGTGCCGGCCTATTCGCCGCACGCCGTCGCCGAATTTACGGTCGGCCTTTTGCTCTCCCTCGACCGACGCATCCACCGCGCCTGGGTGCGCGTTCGTGACAATAACTTCGCTCTCGAAGGCCTGATCGGCCACGAAATCTACGACAAGACCGTCGGTATCGTCGGTACCGGGCGCATCGGCGCCCTGGTTGCTCGCATCTTCCGCCTCGGCTTCGGCTGCCAGGTGCTGGCCACCGATCGCAGCGAAGCCGAGGATCTGAAGGAGGCCGGCGTAGTGTACACCGATATCGACGACCTGATCGCCCGTTCGGACGTCATTTCGCTGCACTGTCCATTGA
The DNA here is from genome assembly GCA_963750065.1 of uncultured Alphaproteobacteria bacterium. GTDB lineage: Bacteria > Pseudomonadota > Alphaproteobacteria > Rhizobiales > Kaistiaceae > CAVSRC01. The sequence goes on along the minus strand of CAVVPK010000013.1, from coordinate 34,023 downwards.
CGCCCGAGACGCACCACCTCATCGGCGCCGCGGCGATCGACAAGCTCAAGCACGGCGTCATTCTGATCAACACCAGCCGCGGCGCGTTGATCGACGCCGAAGCAGTGATCGCCGGTCTCAAATCCGGCCAGATTGGCGGCGTCGCCCTTGACGTCTACGAGCAGGAGGCGGACCTGTTCTTCGAGGACCTCTCCAACGAAATCATCCAGGACGACGTGTTCCAGCGGCTGCTGACATTCCCCAACGTACTGATCACCGGCCATCAGGCCTTCTTCACCGAGGAGGCGCTGACGGCGATCGCAGAGACCACCATGGGCAACGTCGCCGAGGAGGAGGCCGGGCGCCCGTCGCCCAACCGGGTGCTGCGCGAGAACGTCGCGGCTCGACGCTGATCGGCTAATACACTGCGGCATTTGACGATTTCGAGACCGACTAATGACAGCGTCCCCCACCAATCAGTATCGGATTGCCGCCATCGGCGGCGACGGCATCGGCCCCGAAGTCGTCGCCGCGGCGATGGAGGTGCTCGACCGGCTGGCAGCACGCACCGGCGCCTTCGGCCTCGTCTGGACATCGCTCGACTGGAATTCGGCGCGCTATCTTGAGGAAGGCAGCTATCTGCCCGACGACGCCCTCGACCGGCTCAGCGCCCACGACGCCATCCTCTTCGGTGCCGTCGGCAGCCGCGACGTGCCCGATCACGTCTCGCTCTGGGGCCTCAGGCTGGCCATCTGCCAGGGCCTCGACCAGTATGCCAATGTCCGCCCGACCCGCGTCCTGCCCGGCATCGAGAGCCCGCTTCGCAATCCGCAGGGGCTCGACTGGGTGATCGTGCGCGAGAATTCGGAAGGTGAATATTCCGGCCAGGGCGGGCGCAGCCATCGCAGGGCACCGCACGAGGTCGCCACCGAGGTCTCGATTTTCACCCGGGCCGGGGTCGAGCGCATCCACCGCTTCGCCTTCGCGCTGGCCCGTTCGCGGCCGACCAAGCACCTGACGCTGGTCACCAAATCCAATGCCCAGCGCTTCGGCATGGTGCTGTGGGACGAGGTCTTCTTCGAGGTCGCCCGCGACTATCCGGATGTGGCCACCGACCGTGAGCTGGTCGACGCCATGACCATGCGCATGGTCAACCGGCCGGCAAGCCTCGACACCATCGTTGCCACCAACCTCCACGCCGACATCCTCTCCGATCTCGCCGCCGCACTCGCCGGCAGCGTTGGCATCGCGCCCACCGCCAACCTCAATCCCGAGCGCAAGACCCCCTCCATGTTCGAGCCGATTCACGGCTCCGCCTTCGACCTCGTTGGCACGGGGCTCGCCAATCCCATCGCCACCTTCTGGTCGAGCGTCATGATGCTGGAGCATCTCGGCGAGACAAGTGCCGCCAACCGCCTGACGGCGGCCATCGAGGCGGTCACGGCCGCCGGCCCGCGGACCCCAGATCTCGGCGGAACGGCGACCACGGCCGAGGTCACCGCCGCCGTCTGCCGGGCGATCGACGACGGCGCTGACTGAGCGCCGGCCACAGACCCGGATCTGTCAGCAGCGAAACGCCGGAAAGGCGGGTTTTTTTGACATTGAACGGACGATCCCTATGCTGGTCGGCGCCGTCGCTTGTTCGAGACCCGGTCCTTGTCGCGTGGTTCGACGGCCGCAGACCCAAGAGAATCGGAACGGCCCGCGATGAAGCCGCTGCAACGGTGCCGACACGCCACCCACCAACATCTTTGTGTCTTTGATTTCATCACGGCCAAACCTATCTTCCGCGCGGTCGCCGGCTCTTCCGGCGACGCTTGCTTGCCGTGGCCGGACAGATCGGCAGGGTGCCGCGGATGAGAATTTTGACGATCGCTGCGGCTCGAGCGAGGGCTTTCGGCCCGCTTCGGCCGCGCCGCCAACGGAGGACAGTCCCCATGAAACTTGCAGTCAAAATCGCCGCCGCCGTGCTTGGCCTCAGCCTCGTCGCCGGCCCAGCACTCGCCGCCGGCCAGCCGGTCGTCGTTGCCTCGAAGATCGACACCGAGGGCGGGCTCCTCGGCAACATGATCCTGCAGGTGCTCGACCACGCCGGCATCCCGACCGAGAACAAGATCCAGCTCGGCCCCACCAAGATCGTGCGCACCGCGCTGCTTTCCGGTTCGATCGACATCTATCCGGAATACACCGGCAATGCCGGCTTTTTCTTCAACGTCGCCAACGACCCGGTGTGGAAGAACGCCGAGCAGGGCTACGCGAAGGCCAAGGAACTGGACAAGGCCAATAACATCGTCTGGCTCCAGCCGGCGCCGGCCAACAACACCTGGGCCATCGCCGTGCGCAAGGACGTCGCCGAGAAGAACAATCTCAAGACCATGGATGATTTCGGCAAGTGGGTTGCCGGCGGCGGCACGGTGAAGCTCGCTGGCTCCGCCGAGTTCGTCGAAAGCCCAGCGGCCCTTCCCGCCTTCCAGAAAGCCTATGGCTTCAAGCTGACCGCCAACCAACTTCTCGTCCTCTCCGGCGGCGACACCTCCGCCACCGAGAAAGCAGCGGCCGAGCAGACCTCCGGCGTCAACGCCGCCATGGCCTACGGCACCGACGGCCAGCTCGCCGCACTCGGCCTTGTCGTGATGGGCGATACCAAGGGCGTCCAGCCGGTCTATGAGCCCGCGCCGACCATTCGCGCTGCGACCCTCAAGGAATATCCGCAGATCGCGACCCTGCTCGATCCTGTCTTCAAGTCGCTGACGCTGGAGACCCTGCAGACCCTCAATTCCAAGATCGCCGTCGACGGTGAGGACGCCAAGACGGTTGCTGCCAACTATCTGAAAGAAAAGGGGTTCCTGAAATAGCCGCGACCGAGAGCGACCGGCCTGCGGGCCCGGCCAACGGAGCTAATGCCAACGAAGAAAGGCAAGAGGTGGCCTTTAGCCGGGTCACCTTTTTCCTTGCCGTGGTGGCGCTGGCCGGCGTGCTCGGCCTTGGCTTCGTCGGGTTGTCGCCGAACCGCATCCTGAATGCGACGTCGATCGCGCTGTGGAACGCCAGCACGCCGCAATGGGCAGCGGCGATGGCGGCCGGCTTCGTCCTCTTCATCGCCGGCGCCGTATGGCGGCCGCGCGCGGTTGGCGAAGCGGTGACGCTGGTCGGCGCCCTGATCCTGTTCCTCGCCGATTTCGCCGCGGCCGGCGCCGCGGCCTCGCACATCATCGCCGGGGCGGCGAGCAGCGCCGCGCGCGTTTCGCTGGGCGGCGCCTTCTGGATCGTCCTCGTCGCCTCGGCGCTCGCCGTAGCGGAGAGCCTCAGGCGTTTTCGCACCGCCATCTGGCTGCACACGCTGGTCGGCTTTGGCGTCGTCGCCATCCTGGCGGCCTTCGCCATGCGCGGCTGGTTCAACGACCTATCGATCGTCCATGAATGGTCGATCCGCCGCGAGGAGTACAACGCCGCGCTCGTCCGCCACCTCATTCTGGTGCTTTCATCGCTGGCGCTGGCGCTGGTGATCGGCGTGCCGCTGGGCGTCCTGGCGAACGCCAGGCCGCAGCGCTCGGGCACCATCTTCTCGGTGCTGAACCTCATCCAGACGATCCCTTCCATCGCCCTTTTCGGCCTGTTGATCGGGCCGCTGACCTCGCTTTCGGATGCACTTCCATTCCTGCGCGACATCGGCGTGCGCGGCATCGGCTTCGCTCCGGCCCTCATCGCACTGACCCTCTACGGGCTGCTGCCGATTGCGCGCAACACCGAAGCCGGACTCAGGAGCGTGCCGCCATCGGCCATCGACACCGCCCGCGGCATGGGCATGACGCCCTCGCAGATCATGTTCTGGGTGTCGATTCCGCTCGCCCTGCCGGTGCTGCTGGCGGGCCTGCGCATCGTCACCGTGCAGCTCATCGGCCTGACGGTGGTCGCCGCCCTCATTGGCGCCGGCGGCTTCGGCAGCTTCGTCTTCATCGGCCTCGGCCAGACCGCGACCGACCTCGTCCTCCTCGGCGCGCTATCGGCCATCCTCCTGGCGCTGGCCGCCGACATTCTCCTCCGCTTCCTGACACTCGCTGCGACCAGGGCCATAAGCTCATGATATCCTTCGAGAAAGTCACCAAGTCATTTCGCGGTAACGTCGCCCTCGACGAGATCTCCTTCACCGTTGCCAGCCACGAGTTCTGCATGCTCGTCGGCCCCTCGGGCGCCGGCAAATCCACCGCACTCCGCCTCGTCAACCGGCTGATCGCACCGGACAGCGGCGTCATCCGCATCGACGACGACGACATCGCCACGCTCGATCCCGTCGTCCTGCGCCGCCGGCTGGGCTACGTCATCCAGTCGATCGGCCTCTTTCCCCATTGGAGCGTCGGCGACAACATCGCCACGGTTCCGCGCCTGCTCGGGTGGCCGAAGAAGCGCATCGACGATCGCATCGACGAGTTGATGACGCTGGTCGAGCTCGATCCGGCTACGTTCCGTGAACGTCGCCCACATCAGCTCTCCGGTGGTCAGCAACAGCGCGTCGGCCTTGCCCGGGCGCTTGCCGCCGATCCCAACATCCTTCTGATGGACGAGCCTTTCGGCGCACTGGATGCCGTCACCCGCGACACGCTGCAGACCGAGATGATCCGTATCCATGCGGCCACCGGCAAGACGATCCTGATGGTCACCCACGACATCGACGAGGCGGTGCGGCTTGGCCAGCGCATCGTCGTCTTCGACCAAGGCAAGGTGGTGCAGAACGCCACACCGGAGGACCTGCTCGCCAACCCGGCCAACGATTTCGTCCGTGCGCTGGTCGGCGGCGAGGGCGCGAGCCTGCGCCTTCTCAAGGTACGGCGCGTGCGCGACTGGCTCTCCCGCGACAGGCACGCCGAGGGGCCGCCCATCGGCGGCGACGAAGCCCTCGACATGGCGCTCGCCCGCATGCTGGGGACCGGCCGCGACGCCCTTCCGGTTATCGACAAGGCGGGTAAGCCGCAGGGCGCCATCGGCCTCGGCGACCTTCTGAGGCGACACCCGTGAGCGCGACGGTGGCCGTGCCCAATGCCGGACGGTCCGGCCGCCTCGCACGCGCGCTGCTGCCGAGCACACTGCTCATCGCGTTCGTCTTCGGCATGCCGGCGCTGCAGCCGCTGTTTCACGCTTGGTTTCCGGCGCTGGAGCGGCCCATCTACACCCGTGCCAGCTTCCTCACCCTGACACTCTGGCACATCGGCCTGGTGGCCGCCGCCACCCTTCCCGTGGTCATCGCCGGCGTCGCCGCCGGCGTCTTCGTCACCCGCAGGAGCGGCCGCGAATTCGCCGGCATCCTCGATACCGTCACCGCGATCGGCCAGACCTTTCCGCCAGTGGCGGTGCTCGCCATCGCCGTGCCGCTGGTCGGCTACGGCGCTGAGCCGACCATCGTGGCGCTCATCGCCTATGGCATTCTGCCGGTCGTCGACAACACGATCGCGGGCCTCCGCGGCGTATCGCCGGCCGCGCTCGGCGCCGCTGAAGGCATGGGGCTGACGCCACGCCAGACGCTTCTATGGGTGGAACTGCCGCTTGCCGCGCCGGTGATCCTGGCCGGCGTGCGCACCTCGGTCATCATCAACATCGGCACCGCGGCAATCGGCTCGACCGTCGGCGCGCTCAGCCTCGGCTCGCCGATCATCGAGGGCCTGTCGGGCTCGAATACCGCCTATGTCATCCAGGGCGCGGTGGTTGTCGGCCTGCTCGCCATCGCCGTCGACCAGCTGTTCGCGCTCGCCGATGCGCAGTTCAGCCGCGCATCGGGCAGGAGCTGAGTTGACGGACCGTTCCCTTACGATCTGCGGCCGTAGAGCGCCAGTACCTCGCGGATGACTTGCCGGTGGAAGGCCGCCTGCTTCTCGATGTCGAGATGGCCGATGGCGCTGTTCAGCTTGTCGACGTTGATGTTCTCCAGGCGGCCGTGGAAGCCCCTGCCGCTCGCCAGCCTCTTTCCGATGCCGTCGGTCGCCCCGTAGAAGTTGATCAGATGGCGCACATTGGCCGGCACCGGCTGGCGCGCCGTCGCATCAAAGATGACGACGAGATCGACCGGAATCCCCTTCTTGGCCAATGCCGCCGACATGGAGATCGCGGCATCCGCGCCAAAGGAATGTCCGATGAGAACGATCGGCCGGGTGCGCCCCGGATTCTTGGCGTAGCGTGCCTCGATGTCCGCGGCCGGTCCCGTCCAGCCACCATAGTTCATCGCGGTGTTCGGCACGCCCCGCGCCTTCAGTTCGTCGGAGAGCGTGTCGAGCCCGGTCGAGAAGACGTTGAGGAGCCCGAGGAACAGATAGATGCTGCCGCGCGGCTGCGCTTTCGCGGCCACCAGTTCGACATTGCCCGCCGCCAGCGACTCGACCGGCCGTGCCACGATGGCCGCCAGGCCAAGCGCCACAGCCACGACAACGGCGCGGCCCCAGACACGGCCGTTCGCACCTACTCCCAGCATGATCCCACCCCTTCGCTCTACTGCGCCCGTCTGGCTACGATACCCAACAAAAGGCTACTGGCAAGCCGGGTCCCGCCACAGCCCATCGGGTCGCCTAATAAATCCACGGGATTATGCGCGCCGTGCGCCGCATATAGTCCCGATACTGGTCGCCGAAAGTCTCGATCATCACACGCTCCTCATGCGGCACCCGCATGAAGAACAGAATGCCGAACCCGATGAGCCCGACGGGCCCGGCGATCCAGTTCTGCAACAGCAGAAGCTGCGCCAACGCGAATAACGCAAAGGACGAATACATCGGGTGGCGGATATAGCCGTAGAGGCCGCTGGTGACGAGCTTGTGCTCCTGGCGCATTTCCAGCGTCACCGACCACATGCGGCCAAGCTGCTTGTGGGTGACGCGGAACAACACCAGCGAGGCGACGATCACCAACACGCCGGCCCAGGCCTCAATCGCGCTGAACCGGTAATCGGCAAAGGACGGCCAGCCACTCAGCCCATAGATGCCGGGTATGAGAAACTGCGCCAGCGCCGCAATGACCAGCAGCGTGCGGTCGCGCACGCCCCCCGCCGAGCGGGCGACGCCCATCTTCTTCGCCCGCCGCTGGAACGGGTAGCGGATGACGTACCAGGCGACGATGCCGAGCAGAAAGACGATTCTTGCGGCGAGCGGAGTCATGCCTGAGGCAGTAGCCCAGACGCGGGCGGGAAGGAAGAGGTGCTGTGCCGCCAGGCTTGCTTCCGAACCCCGATCCGTCGCATTACCGCCGCACTCGCGGTTGAGATGGATCGGCCATGCGTCGCACCCTCCTTGTCCTTTCGGCCCTGTTGCCGGTTTTCCTCGCCTCCTGTGGCGGCGGAGTTTCCGGCGCGCTCGGCAGCATGCTGGAGCGTCCCGAGGCCGCTCGGCCCGGCACCGTGGATGCAGAGGCAGCGGCTCGCCTGATCTCGCAATATCGGGTCGATCACGGCCTCAAGCCGCTGACGCTCGATCCGACCCTGATGCGGCTGGCCTCCGAGCATGCTCAGCGCATGGCCTCCATGGACCGCATGAGCCATACGCTGCCCGGCGAAGGCAGCTTCGCCCAGCGCATCGCCGCCGGCGGCTTCCAGGCTTCCATGGCCGCCGAGAACGTCGCCGCCGGCCAGAAATCGCTGGCCGCGGTTTTCGAAGCCTGGCGCAAGTCGCCGGGCCACAACGCCAACATGCTGCTGCCCGACGTTTCGCTCATGGGTATTGCGCTCGCCGTCCAGCCGGGTGGCCGCTACCACACCTACTGGTCATTGGAACTGGGTGAGCGTTTCGTCCCGCGTGCCGGTGCCTTAGGGCCAGGTCCGGGACCGGGGCCGCAGATCAGCATCGGCGGCGCACAGATCGGCGGTTGATTTTCATGAAAACCGGCATGGGCCGGCAGATCAACTGAAGCGATCGCGCAACTGGCGGGCATTGTTGCGTGCTGCCAGCTCCATCCGCGCCGCCGCCAGCGCGATCGTGAACAGCGTGCCGCCGCCGGGCGGTCCGAGTACGTAGGTGGCGATGCCCCTGCGCTCCGGCCACAGTCGGTCGATCATCGGGTGATCTGCGGTCGCACAGGAATCGATCAGCGTCACCTGCCTGTCCGAGAACAGGTGCGCCGGTGCCTCCAGCATAAGCTGCACGCCCGGTGAGAATTGTGCATAGGCCTCGTCATACGCGATTTTCCAGGTGTAGGCGGCAAAGCCGCCGACCAGACTGACCAGGATCGCCACCGGATGGCTGCCGACGCGCAGGGAATCGATGCGCGCCTTGCCCGCGTCCGCCAGGTTGGACAGGATCTGGCGCGAGAACACGGCGGAGACCGCCGACGAGGCGAGCGCCGTTCCCTGCCGTCCCTTCCAGCCGGCCTGTTCCAGTGCCAGGAACTCCTCGAAGCGCGCGCGCACGCAGTCCGGCTCGATGTCGCTGATGAAGGCGAGCGGGCCAACCTCGCCCAGGCGGCGGAGCTGACGGGCGAGTTCCTTGCGTTTCCCTCTCGGCAGTTCGGCGCGCAGATCCGCCGCAGCCGCGCCGCGGGTCAGCATGGCGCGGCGGTATTCGCCCAGAAGGACGAGCGGCCGACCGCTCCTGAAGGCAATGGAACGCACCGCTTCGGCGAGCGGGCCTTCCGTGGTCATGTCGGGCAGGACCAGGCTGACCCCGGAGTCCTCCGGTGCCAGCCCGTCGACGAGGCGCGCCAGTGCCCCGTCGACGTCGTCGGCATCGACCAGCGGATCGCCGAACGGCGCGTATTTGTGGGTCCACAGGCGGACGGCCGGAGCGATTCGACCCAGGCGCGTCCGCATGAACGGCGCCAGGCCGATCAGGGCGCCGGAGGGAGAGCGGACCGCCGCCACCGCGAAGTGGCCACGGCCGAAATGCCTGATTGCCGGAATCGCGAATTCCGGGTGGAAGAACGGGTTGCCCGCTGCCGAGCGCCCGGCCAGCATCGCCCATTCCGCAGTGATCGATCCAAGATCGCCCGCCGCCACGATGCTGACGCCGGCATCGCCGCTTCCCGGCGCCTCCGGTGCGACACGGGCAAGACCGGTCGCGGCCATCCTCAGCGCGCCCCGAGGACGCCCGGCGGCACCTTGTGCACCGTCAGGATCGAGCAATTGATCGACAGTCGGCCGAGCACCAGCACCCAGAGCACAAGCGTCTCGGCGGCGAGCGCGATTGCGGTCGCGGTCGCCGCGCCATTGATGCCGAAATGCGGGATGAGGGCGAAGTTCAGCGATACGTTGAGGAAGAAGGCTGCCCCGTAGACGACAGCCGTGATGCCCTGCTGGCCGGCCATGATGAGCAGCGTCTCGGCAGGCCCGATCGAGGCGCGCAGCAGCAAGCCGGCCGACAGGATGAAGAGGACCGGATAGCCCTCGACGAAGTTCGGACCGAACAACGCCAGTAGCCCGCGTCCGACGACAGCGAGCACTACAACCATCGCCAGCGATGGCCAGAAGGTCCAATGCAGGGTATCGCGGACAAAGGCGGACAGTCGGACATTATCGCCGGCGGCGTAATATTGGGAGAAGCGCTGGGCGCTGCCCGCCCTCACCGAGAAATAGACGAAATTGACCAGCGCCATCGTCTTCACCGAGGCGAAATAGATCGCGACCTGCTGGGGCTGCATCAACCGGCCGACGATGAGGATGTCGATATTGGTGAGCAGCTGGAAGAAACCCTCGACAATGAAGATCGGCAGCGCGACCGCGATCCACAGCAGCGGCTGGTAGTTTCTTGGGCCCCGCGGCACCGTCTTACCGATCACGCTCTCCAACCTGAAGAACTGGCCGACAGCGGTGACGTAGGTGGCACCGACCAGCGCGGCCATGGCCGTCACTGCATTGGTGGGAGCACCGAACCACAGGGCACCGCCCATGAAGACGATGATCAGCAGCGGCCGCACGATATAGGTCGGCCACAGCGCCAGGTTGGCCCAGTTGAAGGAGCGCGCCAGCCCTTCCTGGATATCGCCGAGCGCAACCATCGGCAGCGTCACCGCGCCGAGATAGAGCGGGACGAGGTAGTAGCCGGAAATGTGGTCGCCGAAGGTATAGAGCCCGGCGAGGCCGACCAGTGCGAAAAGCGTCGAGGTCGCCAGGCCCTGCAGGCGGCTGCCGGCGATGACGCCGCGCAACAGGTTCAGTTCACGCCGCTCGCGGTATTCCGGCACGAAGCGCAGCACGGCAACCTGAACGCCGAGGCAGGAGAGCCCGCCCATGATGATCGAGCCGACCCAGACGACGACGAAGACGCCGTACTGAAAGTCACCCATCCAGCGGGCCATGACGACCTGGCTGAAATAGGCGATCGCCGCGCTGACGACGCGGGTGGCGAAGGCGATCAGCGCGATGCGCTGCGATACCGAACGGTCATCGCTGCCGGTACGGATCAAATCGAGGGTATCAGCTGCTGGCGCAAGCAGGGTGCGCAGGCGGCCTTCCGGCATCCGCCCGATGACGTCGACGAACGACATGCGCACCTGGCTTCTCCGCATCTCTGGCAACACACCGCTGCTCCGATCGGTGTGCCGCCCCACCCCTATCGCATACGACCCAAGTTATGTACTGACAATTGAAGCGAAACTGAGAATTTCGTAAAGGTTAACAAAGACTTACGAAAACACAGCATTGGGTTGCCGAATGCTGCCGCATACCCTCACCAGGCGTCTTTCTGGACATCGGCTGGCGAAGCCGTAGCATCGCGCGGCGCGCAATCGACAGGATCGGGGCAATTGCCTGACATCTACACTCGCACGATCGATACCAGCGGTCTCACCTGTCCGCTGCCGGTGCTGAAGGCGCGCAAGACGCTTCTTGCGATGGCACCCGGCGAACGTCTGGCGCTGACGGCAACCGACCCGCTGGCGGCCATTGACATTCCGCATTTCTGTGAAGAGGCCGGCCACAGGCTGGTTGCCAGCGAACGGCGGGATGGCATTTTCTCTTTCACGATCGAACGCGGCCCCGGTGTCGCAAGCGGCGAGCCATGACCCTTTTTCTGTCGAAGCTGGTGCCGATCGCCCTCTATCCGCTCGGCCTGGCAATCCTGCTCGCCATCTTCGCTCTGGCCTTCGCCCGCTTCCGCCGCACCTCACGAACCGTGTTGCTGGTGGCCATCGTCCTGCTCTGGCTGCCGTCGATGCCGGTGACGGCAAACCTGTTGGCGCTACGTTGGGAAGCGGCCTATCCCCCCGTCGCCGTAGCCGACCTGCCCAATGCCGACGCGATCGTTCTCCTCGGCGGCTTCGTCGGGCAGGCGCTGCCGCCACGCATCGCACCGGCCCCCAACCAGAACGTGGATCGCCTGTTCGAGGCTGCCCGTCTCTTCCACGCCAACAAAGCCGCACACATCATCGTCAGCGCCGGCAACGTGCCCTGGGAAACGACCGTGGTCTCCGAAGCGCAATTGATCGGCCGGCTGCTGGGCGAGCTTGGCGTGCCGGCCGAAGCCGTCCTCCTCGAGGAGAAGAGCCGCAATACCTACGAGAACGCTATCTTCACGGCCGCGATCTTGCGCGACAAGGGATGGCATTCGACGTTGCTGGTCACCTCGGCGGCGCACATGCGGCGCGCCATGAGCGCTTTCCGCAAAGCTGGCGTCGCGGCGACGGCCGCTGCCGCCGACGTTCGCGGCACCTACTCCCTCTACAGCAGCGTCCTCGATTTCCTGCCGAGCGCCGACGCACTTGCCGAGAGCAGCAACGTCATCAGGGAAATGATCGGGCTCGTTTATTACCGCCTGCGCGGCTGGGCCTGACCGGCACGCCCCTACTTGCCGGGCCGGGCGGAGAAACCGGTCACGTGTAGCGGGTTGTCGGTCATCGCCGTGCGGTCGGGCGTATCGATGCGCGCTTCGTTAAGGAAGGCATCGAGATAGGCCTCGAAGCCCTGTCGGTCGAGCACGCCGACGGCGGTCACCGAGAAGCGCGTTTCGGGAGCGCCCGGCGGCGAGGGCACGAGGCGCGGCGGCAGGAACAAGGCGCCGATGCCTTCCACCACGGCGCTCTCGCCGCCCTCGACGGCCACCAGCCCACGCACGCGGACGAGATTGGCCCCCTGCAGGGCGGTCAGGAGGTCAAGGAAATGGTCGAGCGCCGCCAGCGGGATCGGTCGTTGCCGCGCGACCGTGAAGACGTTGAGCGCATGGCCCCCGCCCGCCGCGCCGGACGGCCCAAGCCATTGCGCGATATCGGTTGCCGCCGGGTCGAAGGGGCCATGGCCGACAAGCACCGACGGCGCGACCGAACCCGCATCGACGATACGTCCGATCGGGTTGAGACGTGCAAGGTCCTTGGCAACCGCATCCAGGCCGCCCCCCGCCTTCGACACCGCGATGACGTCCGCCATCGCCAGTTGCCGCGCCGTCAGAGGGGCGAGCGCCGCCACATCATCGGCTGCAACCACCACCACGATGCCGTCCGGCGAAAAGCGCATGGGCAGATAGGGATGCATGCCAATACCGGCGAGAATCGCCGACGGATCGGCATCGGCATTAGCCTCGATCATCACCCGGGCGAGCGCCTCGATTCGGCCGTTATCGAGATCGCGCAGCAGGTTCTCCAGCGCGTCGACGAGTTCGCCGCGCACCGCGCAGCACACGCAGCCGCCGCCAAGCGCCACGATGCCGTTTTCAGCGCGCTCGGTAAGCGCGTTCTCAATATCGACCGCGCCGAACTCGTTGAGGATGACGGCGGTGTTGGCAAAATCCGGGTGCTTGAGCGCCCGGTTGATCAGCGTCGTCTTGCCGGCGCTTAAGGGGCCGGCAATGACGGTGAGCGGGATCGGCGGCTTGCGCGGGCGGGAGGCCACGGCGCCATCCTCAATGCAGCTTGGTGAGGTCGAGCGGTGGCTTGATGACGATCGCCGCCGGCGAGGGCAGCGCCGACTCCGCATAGGCCGGCGGTGCGTTGCTGCTCAGCGTCGCTGGCCTGAGGCGCGGCAGCGGCACCTTGCCGGCCGGTGCCTTGGCCGGCACACCGCCGCCCGCCACATCGGCGCGCCCGGTATACACCCGCACCGGCGCCATCGCCTGGAAGCGCGGGGCAAGCACCGAATCCGATCCCGCGCTGGCCAGCAACGGATCCGAGTCGTCGGGAATGCCCCCCAGGCGGCAAACGCGATCGCGCAGATTGGCGACCGGACCGGTTGACGGTGCCGTCTCGAAATTCGCCAGCAGTGGGTGGGGCGTCCCGCTGTAGTAGTTGCCGAATCCCCGGTTGAGCAGAACGGCGGCCGTCTCCGCGCGATTCTTGGGCGAACCGGCGCCGAGCACGACCACCATCAGTTGGCGGCCGGACCGGTTGGCCATCCCCACGACGTTGTAGCCCGAGGCACAGACGAACCCGGTCTTCATGCCGTTGGCGCCATGATAGCGCTCCAGCAGCACATTCTCGGACGGGAGGATGTGCTTGCCGAAGCGGATCGCCGGGATGCCGAAGAGCGCGCGGTGTTCCGGAAAGTTAAGCCACAGGGCGCGTGCCAGCACCGCCAGGTCGCGCGCCGTGGTGATCTGGCCGCTATCCGGCAGCCCGTTGGGATTGTCGTAATGGGTCGACACCATGCCAAGGCGTCTGGCTTCGGTATTCATCATGGCGACGAAACCGCTCTCGCTGCCGCCAATCGTCTCAGCTAGCGCCATGGCGATGTCGTTGGCCGACTTGACCAGCATCATCTTCAGCGCATTGTCGACATTGACGATCGTTCCGACCCTGAAGCCCATCTTCGCCGGCACCTGCATCGTCGCATTGGCCGAGATCTTCACCGGCGAGGTCGGCGTCAGGGTGCCCGTCTTCAGCGCCTTGAAGGTCAGATAGGCGGTCATCAGCTTGGTGAGCGAAGCCGGTTGCCAGCGGTGGTCCGCATCGCGTGAATCGAGCACGGCGCCGCTGCCTACATCGACAAGGATATAGGCCGACCCATCGGCTGCGCGTACCGGTCCGGCGACCAGCACGACAATCAGGGCAAGCAACCGGATTGTCAGACGCAAAGAGCCTGGCCTCGATTGTCTCAAGCGGCCGGCGGCCGCGAGCAAATGGGATCGTCCCTCTCTCTCCTAGCCGATTTCGCCGTCACTTGGCAAAGCACCGACACTGCCTTTTTCGCGGTCGTTTGCCGGGAAAAAGGGCAAATGCCTGTTCCCACACGGCAAATCCGTCGGCGGCAGGCGCCGAAAACTGGCGCTAAGTTTGCACGGCGGGGCACCATGGACACCCGCGCTTGCAACCCGCTCAGCCCTCGCGAATGATCCGCCAATGATCGCCGTTGAGCCAGCCGTCGATTCCATTGCCCCGCGCGGCCACGCCGCGGTGCGGCCGCCGGCCATTGCGGCGCTGGAGCGCGCCCGCGGCATCGCGCGGCTGACAGTCAGCGCGGAAGATGCGCGCACGCGGCTGGTCGAGAACTATCAATCCGGCTCGGCCAAGATTCGTTTTCCGCGGACCCACACCGGCGATCCGTTCACCGCCGTCCTGGTCAACACGGCCGGCGGCATCACCGGCGGCGACCGCTTCTCCTGGTCCGTCACCGTCGGGCAAGGCGCCACGGCGACCGTCACGGCCCAGGCGGCCGAGCGCATTTATCGCCGCACCGCCGGCGATGCCGCCGTCGCGACCCGCCTCAGCGTTGCCGACGGCGGCGCGCTCGACTGGTTGCCGCAGGAGACCATCCTCTTCGACCGCTCGTCTCTCAGGCGCACACTCGCCGCCGATGTCGCACCGTCGGCCCGGTTGCTGGCCGTCGAATCCATCGTCCTTGGACGCACCGCCATGGGCGAGACCACCCGTGACGTCACCGTCCGCGATTCCTGGCGCATCCGCCGCGGCGGTCGCCTCGTCTTCGCCGACGGCCTGCGCTTCGACGGCGACACCGCCATGACGCTCGCCGGCACCGCCACCGGCAAGGGCGCAAGGGCGCTGGCGACGATCGTGCTGCTCGCTCCCGAGGCAGAAAGCGCCATCGACCGGGCCCGTTCCGCCCTGATAGACAGATGGGGCGAGGCGGGGGTGAGCGCCTGGGACGGCATGCTTGTCGCCCGCCTGATAGCACCCGACGGGCAGGCGCTCCGCGCCGACGTCGTCCGCCTGATCGAAACGCTGCGTGGCCGCTCCATGCCGCGCGTGTGGACCTGCTGAGGAAGCGCCATGAACCTGACGCCGCGTGAGAAGGACAAGCTGCTTGTCGCCATGGCCGCCAATGTGGCGCGCCGACGGCTGGAGCGGGGCGTCAAGCTCAACCATCCCGAGGCCATCGCGCTGATCACCGACTTCGTCGTCGAGGGCGCCCGCGACGGCCGCCCGGTCGCCGAGTTGATGGAGGCCGGCGCCCATGTCGTCAGCCGTACCCAAGTCATGGATGGCATCGCCGAGATGATCCACGACGTTCAGGTCGAGGCGACCTTCCCCGACGGCACCAAGCTGGTCACCGTCCACAATCCTATCCGCTGAGGTTTTTCGACATGATCCCGGGCGAAATCATCCCAGCCGACGGCGATATCGAACTCAACGCCGGCCAGCCGACGGTCACCCTCGAGGTCGCCAATTCCGGCGACCGGCCGGTTCAGGTCGGCTCGCACTATCATTTCTACGAGACCAATTCGGCGCTCGCCTTCGACCGCGAAAAGGCGCGCGGGCTTCGGCTCGACATCCCCGCCGGCACGGCGGTGCGTTTCGAGCCCGGGCAGACGCGCACGGTGACGCTCGTGCCCTATCGCGGCGAGCGGTTGGTCTTCGGCTTCAACCAGAAGATCATGGGTAAGCTGTGAGCCGCGTCGCGACCCAACATCTGCGGGCCTCAGATCGGCGGTGGCTCGCCCATGTAGATATAGACCGTGTAGCCCTCGACGCGGGCGGAGTAGACCGACTTCAGGTCGAAGCTCCACACCGTCCGGTTGATCGCCGCGATCAGCGCCGGGTTTTGCACGATCGCCACCTGCAGCGGGGTCAGCGGCGTCGAGCTGCTCATCATGCGTCTGGCCCAGATATGATGCTGGGTGACCGCAGTGTCGATCACAACCACCCGGTCGACGGTGCGCAACGTGCTCAGTGCGCGGATCGCCCGGTCGTTGCCGGAGCCGGCCTGGGCCGGCAGCACGGCCAGCAGGCTGAAGCCCAGGATCAGGCCCAAGGCCGCCAGTGCCACGCGCAACCTCGTCATGGTGAATCCCTTCGTTCGGTTCATCGTTTCATCAATCATAGCGCATTCGCGGGAAACCTGCGCCGCCTTCATTGCCGCCGCGCCGCCGGTTCCCCCACACGTCGCAGGAGAGATTGACCCGTGCCCTACCGGATTTCCCGCCCTGCCTATGCCGATATGTTCGGTCCGACCACCGGCGACAAGGTCCGCCTCGCCGATACCGACCTCATTATCGAGGTGGAGAAGGATTTCACCACCTACGGCGAGGAGGTGAAATTCGGCGGCGGCAAAGTCATCCGCGACGGCATGGGCCAGTCGCAGTTCTCGCGTGGCGAAGGCGCCGTCGACACGGTCATCACCAATGCGCTGATCGTCGACCATTGGGGCATCGTCAAGGCCGACGTCGGCATCAAGGACGGCAAGATCGCCGGTATCGGCAAGGCCGGCAATCCCGATGTCCAGCCCGGCGTCAACATCGTCATCGGCCCGGCCACCGAGGCGATTGCCGGCGAAGGCAAGATCCTCACCGCCGGGGCGCTCGACGCGCATATCCATTTCATCGCCCCGCAGCAGATCGACGAAGCGCTCTATTCGGGCGTCACCACCATGCTCGGCGGCGGCACCGGGCCGGCGACCGGCACCAACGCCACTACCTGCACGCCCGGCCCCTGGCACATCGGCCGCATGATCCAGGCCGCCGACGGCTTCTCCATGAATCTCGGCTTCACCGGCAAGGGCAACGCCTCGCTGCCGGCGGGCATCGAGGAGCAGGTCACCGCCGGCGCCATGGGGCTCAAGCTGCACGAGGACTGGGGCACGACGCCGGCGGCAATAGACAACTGCCTCAAGGTCGCCGACGACTTCGACGTGCAGGTGATGATCCACACCGACACGCTGAACGAATCGGGCTTCGTCGAGAACACCGTCGCCGCGTTCAAGGGCCGCACCATCCACGCCTATCACACCGAGGGTGCCGGCGGCGGCCATGCGCCTGACATCATCAAGCTGTGCGGCCAGCCGAACGTGCTGCCCTCGTCGACCAATCCGACGCGGCCTTTCACCGTCAATACGCTCGACGAGCATCTCGACATGCTCATGGTCTGCCACCACCTCGATTCCTCGATTCCCGAGGACGTCGCCTTCGCCGAAAGCCGCATCCGCAAGGAAACCATTGCCGCCGAGGACATCCTCCACGACATGGGGGCCTTTTCGATGATCGCCTCCGACAGCCAGGCCATGGGCCGCGTCGGCGAGGTGGTCATCCGCACCTTCCAGACCGCCCACAAGATGAAGGTGCAGCGCGGGCGGCTGCCCGAGGAGGCCGGCGAGAACGATAATTTCCGCGTCAAGCGCTATCTCGCCAAGATCACCATCAACCCGGCCATCACCCACGGCATCGACGAATGGGTGGGCTCCATCGAGATCGGCAAGCTGGCCGATCTGGTGCTGTGGTCCCCGGCCTTCTTCGGGGTCAAGCCCGATTTGATCATCAAGCTCGGCACCATCGCTGCCGCCCCCATGGGCGATCCCAACGCCTCGATCCCGACGCCGCAGCCGGTCCACTACCGGCCGATGTTCGGCGGGTTCGGCAAGGCGATGACCGCGTCTTCCGTCACCTTCGTCAGCCGGGCCGCGCTGGCGCTGGGCATCGGCAAGCAGCTCGGCACCGAGCGCATGCTGCTGCCGGTCCACAACACCCGTGGCATCACCAAGCACTCGATGATCCACAACGCCTATCTGCCCGAGATCGAGGTCGATCCGGAGACCTACGAGGTGCGCGCCGACGGCGAACTCTTGACCTGCGCGCCGGCCGAAACGCTGCCCATGGCACAGAGGTACTTCCTGTTTTGAATGGCAGGACGGCTCCCATGACCGCGCGGCGCACCGTCTTCTGGCTCCTGTTTGCGACAACGCTTGCCGTCTACGCCACCATGCTCGCCTGGACGCTGCCGGCGATTACCGCCGCGGCCGGCGGTTTGGCGCCGTTCGACCTCAGACCATCGGGCTACTCTTACGACGAGGCGAAGGCCTTCCTGACGGCCCTCTCGCCGGAGGGAAAGGCGCTCTATCTCAATGTCCAACACAAGCTCGACGCCGCCTATCCGGCGCTTCTTGCTGCGACGCTGTTCTTCGCCATCGCAGTGCTGGTGCCCAAAGCATGGGGGATCTGGCGCTGGGTGATCGCACTCATCGCCATTCCTGGCGCCGTCTTCGACTATCTCGAGAATATCGCCGTGGCCGTTATGTTGACCACCGGCGCCGACGGCCTGACGCCAGCCATGGCGGCAACTGCCGACCGCTGGACGACCGCCAAGTCATGGACGACCACCGTCGCGATGACGGTGCTCCTCGTCCTGCTCGTGGCCTGGAGCTGGCAGATGCTGGCGGCGAAGCGGCGCCGGCAGGCGCCATGAGGGTCATCCACGGTTCATCCGTGCTGAGCCAGCCACTCGGGCAGGTCGCGGATCGAGGGCAGCAGCACATCGGCAAACGGTGCCAGATCGTCTGCCGCGCTGTTGCCGGAGAGGACGCCGATTGCGGCGCCCGCCCCGGCCGTCCGCGCCATCACCAGATCGTGCGCATTGTCGCCAACGACCACGACGTCGACAGGCGTCATCCCGGCCTCGGCCGCGAAGGCCAGCACCATATCGGGCGCCGGCTTCGGATGGGTGACCGCATCATAGCCCAGCACCAGGGCGAAGAAGCGGCCGAGGCCGATGGCGTCAAGCGCCTCCGTCGCCGTGGCGGTGCCATCATTGGTGGCCACCCCCATCACGTGGCCCCGGCCGGCCAGCTCGGTCAGCGTCTCGGCCACGCCCGGCAGCACCACCGAATGATCGGGCGCGGCAACGCCAAATCCCTCGTCGATGCGGGCCACGATTGTCCCCAGCGCATCGCCGTCGAGCGTCGGGTACCACAGCCGCGCGAGATCGACGGAGGTCCCGGCGGCGATGGTCGATCCAGCGCGGAAGCGGCCGGTTTCGGGGTCGAAACCGCCCCTCACCAGCATCGCCTCGGCCGTGGCTTCGTCGCCATGCGCCAGATCGCGGGCGAAAGCTTGCAAGACAGGCAGCCACGTTGCCTCAAAATCGAGCAGCGTGCCGTCTTTGTCGAAGAGAATACCATGCATGGGCTTTGCCGTTTGCCGCCGGGACCAACCGGTGGTATCGCGGCTGGACGCGATTAGCCAGATGGCCAGCCGATGATCCGCGCAACCGATATGCACCCCGCCGGCCAATGGTCGGGGGAACCTGCCGACCGCATCATCCTCGATTACGACCAGCGTCACCGCCGCCGCATGGCGATGACCGCCACCGGCGGTCTGGAGTTTCTGCTCGACCTGGCCCAGGCGGTGTCGCTCCGCGACGGCGACGGGCTGGTGCTCGAAGACGGTCGCATCGTTGTCGTGGATGCCGCACCCGAACCGCTCGCCGAGATCACCGCGGAGACGCCCGACGGCCTGCTCCGTGTCGCCTGGCACCTCGGCAACCGCCATCTGCCGACCCAGCTACTCGGCAACCGCCTGCGCATTCGCTGCGACCCGGTGATCGAGGACATGGTTGCCCATCTTGATGCCACCGTCACCCGCATCACCGCTCCCTTCGATCCCGAGGGCGGCGCCTATGCCCACGGCCACCATCATCACGATCACGATCGCGACGATACGGCCGGCTGCCTCGAGCACGACGACCGGCTGGATGGCTGAGGCCACCCTTGCCCCCGCGGCGCTGCGCAAGCTGCTGGCCTGGCTGTCACCCGCCTTCCCGGTCGGCAGCTACACATACAGCCACGGGCTCGAATGGGCGATCGAGGACGGCAGCGTCACCGACGCGGCAACGCTTTCCGCCTGGCTGGCGGACATTCTCAGCCACGGCGCCGGCCGCAATGACGCGATTCTCTTTCTGGAAGCGTGGCGCGCCACCGAGGCCAGCGACAGCAAGCGCCTGCGCGCCGTCGCCGAGATCGGCGCCGCCTTCCAGCCCTCGCGCGAGCGCCACCTGGAATCAACCGCCCAGGGCCGTGCCTTCCTCACCGCCGTACTGGCGGCATGGCCCAGCGACCGCCTCACCGCCCTTGTCGCGGCCTTCCCTGCCGACGAGGCCCTGCCCTATCCGGTCGCCGTTGCCATCTGTACGGCCGGCCACGGCATACCGGCGGTGCCGGCGCTTGCCGCCCTGCTCCACGGCTTCGTCGCCAATGTGGTTTCGGCCGGCGTACGCGCTATCCCCATCGGCCAGACCGACGGCCTCAAGGTCGTCGCCGGGCTCGGCGCCGTCATCGACGCCGTCACCGCCGCGGCCGCGACCGCATCGCTGGACGATCTCGGCGGCGCCGCGCTCAGAGCCGACATCGCTTCGATGAAACACGAAACCCAGTACACGAGGTTGTTTCGCTCATGACGTCCCCCAACGGACCGCTGAGAGTCGGCGTCGGCGGGCCGGTCGGCTCCGGCAAGACGGCGCTCATGGATGCGCTCTGCAAGCGTCTGCGCGGCCGTTACGACATCGCCGCGATCACCAACGACATCTACACCAAGGAAGATGCCGAGTTCCTCACCCGCTCCGGCGCGCTCTCGCCCGACCGTATCCTCGGCGTCGAGACCGGCGGCTGCCCGCACACCGCCATCCGCGAAGACGCCTCAATCAACCTCGCGGCCGTCGCCGATCTCAACGCCCGCTTTCCCGCCCTCGACGTGGTGCTGATCGAATCGGGCGGCGACAACCTCGCCGCGACCTTCTCGCCCGAGCTTGCCGACATCACCATCTACGTCATTGACGTGGCCGCCGGCGACAAGATCCCGCGCAAGGGCGGCCCCGGCATCACCCGCTCCGACCTGCTGGTCATCAACAAGATCGACCTGGCCCCCATGGTCGGCGCCTCGCTCGAGGTCATGGACCGCGACGCCCGGAGGATGCGTGGCAGCCGACCGTTCGTCTTCACCAACATGCGCGACGGAACGGGGCTGGAGACGGTCGTCGGGTTCATCGAGAAGACCGGCGGGCTTGCCACAACCGCCCCGGCGGCCTGAGCCGCGGTCTATCGCGCCCGCCCGCACAATCGGTCTATAGTCCGGCGTCCCAAGGAGCCCTGGAATGCCGATCGTCAACCGTTTTGCCGATTTCCACGAGGATATCGTTGCCTGGCGGCACGATCTCCACGAGCATCCGGAGCTGCTCTACGACGTCCACCGCACCGCCGCGACGGTGGCCGAACGCCTGCGCGAGTTCGGCATCGACGAGGTTGTGACCGGGGTCGGCCGCACTGGCGTCGTCGGCGTCATTCGCGGCCGCAAGACGGAAAGCGGCAAGGTGATCGGCTTGCGCGCCGACATGGACGCCCTGCCCATCGCCGAGAAGACCGGCAAGCCCTATGCCTCCACCGTCCCTGGCAAGATGCATGCCTGCGGCCATGACGGCCACACCGCCATGCTGCTCGGCGCCGCCCGCTACCTCGCCGAGACACGCAATTTCGACGGCACCGCAATCGTGATCTTCCAGCCCGCCGAAGAGGGCGGCGGCGGGGGCAAGGCGATGATCGAGGATGGCCTGATCGACCGCTGGGCCATCCAGCAGGTTTACGGCATGCACAACCTGCCGGGCCTCCCCATCGGCCGTTTCGCCACCCGCAACGGCCCGATCATGGCCTCGACCGACGAATTCACCATCACCGTCACCGGCCGCGACGGCCACGCCGCCCGCCCGCACACCACCATCGACCCGATCGTCGTCGGCGCCGGGCTGGTCACCGCGCTGCAGACGATCGTCTCACGCAATGTCGACCCGCTCGAGGCCGCCGTCGTTTCGGTGACCAAATTCCACGCTGGCACCGCCTACAACGTGATCCCCGAGACCGCCGAAATCGCCGGCACCGTCCGCTGTCTTTCCGACACGGTCCGCGACTTGGCCGAAAGGCGCATAAACGAGATCGCCAAGGGCATCGCTGCGGCGCACGGCGCCGGCATCAACCTGTTCTACGACCGCAACTACCCCATCACTCGCAACGACCCGGCCGCCACCGGCTTCGCCGCCGGCGTCGCTGCCCTAGTGGCCGGCGAGGCGAACGTCGCCATCGACACGCCGCCGCTGCTTGCCGGCGAGGATTTCTCCTACATGCTCGAACAGCGGCCCGGCGCCTTCGTCTTCATCGGCAACGGCGACAGCGCCGGACTGCACAACGCCAGTTACGATTTCAACGACGAGATCATCCCCATCGGCTGCTCCTACTGGGCGCGCCTGGTGGAGACGGCAATGCCGGCCTGAAACCTCGGTTTTTCAGGGGTCGCACGGTCACCTTCTTCAGACTAGAGTGCGCCGCGAAATCGCCGGAACCAGGGAACGACTGATGGCCTTTGGCCTGAAACCGCCGAAAATCGCCCGCGACGGCTCGCTCGACCTGATCGGTCGGCTGCTGCGCGAGACGGGCCGCGAATTTGCCCGGCAGTACAGCTGGGCCATCTTCCTCAGCCTCGTGATTGCGGGCACGACGGCGCTCAATGCCTGGCTGATCAAGGACATCATCAACAAGGTGTTCTTCGACCGCAACGCCACCATGCTGTGGGTGCTCACCGCTATAATCGTCACCAATGGTTTCGTCCGCGGCTACAGCCTTTATGCCAGTTCGGTGACCCTCGGGCGGATCGGCAACGCCGTCGTGGCGCGCATCCAGGCCCGTCTCTTCGACCACATGCTCAATCTCGGGGTCGACTACTACAATCGCACCCAGGTGGGCGAGCTGATCACGCGCATGTCGCACAACGCCGCGGCGGCGCGTCAGGTTCTCGACACGGTGATCACCTCCGCCGGTCGCGATTTCCTGTCGCTCGTCGGGTTGATCATCGTGATGTTCATTCAAAGCTGGTCGATGTCACTGATCATCCTGATCGTCGGCCCGATCACCATTTTCGGCATCAACAAGTTGATCAAGCGTGTGCGGCGCGTCGCCCGCGACCAGTTCATCTCGCTGTCGCAGGTCGTCTCCGACATGCAGGAGACCGCAGCCGGCATCCGCATCGTCAAGGCGTTCAATCTCGAAGGCGTCATGCGCAAGCGCATGGCCGCCTCGATCGACGACGTGCGCACCCGTGCCAACAAGATTGTCCAGATCAGCGCCCGCACCAGCCCGCTGATGGAAGTGCTCGGCGGCTTCGCCATCGCCATGATCGTCCTGTGGGCCGGCTATCAGACCATCTATTACGGCGTAAAGCCTGGCGCGTTGATGTCCTTCATCGCGGCCATCGCGCTGGCCTACGAGCCCGCCAAGCGCCTCGCCCGCATGCAGATCAGCCTGGAGGCGGGGCTGGTCGGCGTGCGCCTGATGTACGAGCTTCTCGATACGCCGCTTACCATCAAGCGCAACGAAGACGGACCGGACCTGAAGATCGACAAGGGTGACGTCGTCTTCGATCATGTCGATTTTTCCTATCGCGACGACGGCACCGCCGCGCTGTTCCACGGCTTCGATTTCACCGCCGCCGGCGGTCAGACGACCGCGCTGGTCGGTCCCTCCGGCGCGGGAAAAAGCACGGTGATCGCGCTCATCGAGCGCTTCTTCGACGTCGACGGTGGCCGCATCCTGGTCGACGGGCAGAACATTTCCGAGGTGAAGATTGCCAGCCTGCGCGACCATATTGCGCTGGTCAGCCAGGACACGGTGCTGTTTCACGACACCATCCGCGAGAACATTCGCTTCGGCCGCGCCGACGCCAGCGATGCCGAGGTCGAACAGGCCGCCCGCAACGCCATGGCCCACGATTTCATCGTGGCGACCGAAAACGGCTACGATACGCGGCTCGGCGACAACGCCATGCAGCTCTCCGGCGGCCAGCGCCAACGCATCGCCATCGCCCGCGCCATGCTGCGCGACGCGCGCATCATCCTGCTCGACGAAGCGACCTCGGCGCTCGACACCGAATCCGAGCACCAGGTGCAGACCGCCTTCGAGCACCTGCGCCAGGGCCGTACCACCATCGTCATCGCCCACCGCCTGTCGACGGTCCTCGGCGCCGACAAGATCTGCGTCATGGTCGACGGCGACATCGTCGAGCAGGGCCGGCACAGCGAGCTCATGGCGCTCAAGCAGCACTATGCCCACATCTATCACCTGCAATTCGAGCGCCACCTGAAAGCGGCCGAAGACGCGACTAGCGAGGCAAGCATCGTTCCGGCGGAATAGTGGGGGAAGTGGCAATGCTGAAACTGGTTGCGGCCGCTGCCGCCGCGCTCACCTGTGTGGCCACCGGTGCTTTCGCCTTCGGCTCGGTCAATCTCGCCGGGCAGCAGGCCGAGCACGAGCGCATCACCCGCGCGGCCCTCTCGGTCTTCCACCTCGGACCGGACACCATGGACGAGATCGCCGGCAAGCGCGGCTCCTTCGGCGCGGTCGGCGCGCCGGACCGGCCCGACCGCGGGCTGCTGAGCACCAAGTCCGCCCACTGTGACGGCGGCGATCACCTCGACATCCCCGGCTACCCGCAGAGCGCGGCAGAAGCGTTCAAGCGTCTCTCGGCCTGCCGGGCCGGCATCTTCGCCCATCTCAACGATGCGGTGAAAGCCGCCGGCGCCATCGCCGACCGCCAGGGCAAGATCGATTCCGCTGCGATCCCGTCCTTCGTCTCTTGCACCTACAACGGCAAACCAGGCCGGGCGAAGTGCAATGTGCTCGAGAATCTCGGCCTTGCCTTCCATGCCGCGCAGGATTTCTACGCCCACACCAACTGGGTCGATGAGCCCGCCGCCGGTCCTGTCGGCCTGACCAACCCGCCCGGTCTCGGCAATAGCGGGCCGGCGCCTTGGCTCGCCCCCGGCAACGGCGCCGCGCCGCCGGCCGGGCTGATGAGCGGCTGTTTCGACGGCATTCCCGAACGGCTGCATTGCAAGGGGCACGTGCGCCACGCCGACCTCAACAAGGACACCGGCCCGATCGATCCGCGCACCGGCAAGGCCGGTGCCGGCACCAGCAAGCGCGGCTCAGTCGATGGCAATTTCGCCCGCGCCGTGGCGGCTGCGGTCGCCGACACCCGCGCCAAGTGGGCCTATTTCGAGGCGCGCGTCGTGGCGACTTACGGCGGCGTTCGCGGCAAGGCGATCGTCTGCGCCATCCGTAGCGACAGCGATAGCGCCTGCAACTGACGACGCCGTATCGTCAGGAAGTCCGCCGCATGGACATTGCGCCAACTGTCATTGACTGCACGGTGCCGGATCGGTCATTGCTCGGCCGCGCTGCGGGTTTGACAGTGATCACCCTCTGTGACGCAACACCGATGACGTGAGCCAAGCCCCATGCTCGAACAAATCATCACTTCGCTCGGCGGGTTCATCGTCGCCGTGATTTCAGCCGGCGGCTATGCCGGGGTTGCGGCGCTGATGGCGATCGAATCGGCATGCATCCCCCTGCCATCGGAGATCATCATGCCCTTTGCCGGCTATCTCGCCTCGACCGGCCGCTTCAGCCTGATCGGTGCGGCAACCGTAGGCGCGCTTGGCTGCAATCTTGGCTCGACGATCGCCTACTACGTAGCGGCCTACGGAGGCCGCAGCGTGATCGAGCGCTGGGGCCCCTATGTGCTGATCCGTCCCGCCGATCTGCACCATGCCGAGCGTTTCTTCGCCCGCTATGGTGGCGCCACCGTCTTCGTCGGCCGGCTGCTCCCGGTCGTGCGGACCTTCATCGCCTTTCCGGCGGGGCTCGCACGCATGCCGATGCTGCGCTTCCAGATCTATACTTTCGTCGGTTCCTGGCCGTGGTGCTTCGGTCTTGCCTATGTCGGCTACGTTCTCGGCGACCGCTGGAACAACAGTCCGACGCTGCGCTCCATCTTCCACAATTTCGACGCCGCGATCATCGTCGCTCTGCTGGCCGCGATTGCCTGGTTCCTGTGGTCCCATTGGCCGACACGGCGCAAGCGGATGGAGGCCGACAAGAAACCACCCCTCGACATCGAGTGACCACCGCCGGAGTGCACGATCATATCGCCGGAATGTCGGAAATCGGCCCAAAGTCGGGCGCGGAGGACGCCGATTCTGGAATTTGGTGCCCCTGACCCGGGTCGAACGGGTACGCCCTTTCGGGCAACAGATTTTGAGTTTGTCGCGTCTGCCAGTTCCGCCACAGGGGCCCACGCCCGGATATACGGAACGACCGGGGGGCGGTCAAACGCGATGTCGCCTCGCTGATACACGGGCCGCCGATCCGCCCCTTTGTCGCAGCGCCGCAGCCTTGTTTTCACCGTTTTCATGGGTGCTGCTGCTTGCCGGTTTCGTAGCTGTGCGCTATCTGCTCTGATCAGCCATGTTGATGTCCCTCATCCGCCGCCCCGATGTCTCTGCGGCATTCATTTTCCTGCTGGCGCTCGCCACGATCGTGGGCGCATGGGGATTCCAGCTGATCGGCGGCTACATCCCCTGCGAGCTCTGCTACCAAGAACGCATCCCCTACTATGTCGGCATTCCGCTGGCGCTGGTCGCGCTGGCCTCGGCGTATTTCGGCGGGCCGGCCTGGCTGACACGCGGCGCGTTCATCCTGGCGGCAGTGGTCTTTGCGTGGAGCACCTATCTTGCCGTCTATCACACCGGCGCTGAATACGGCTGGTGGCGCGGCCCCGTCGATTGCAGCAGCAGCGGCCCAGCAACCGTAACCACGGGCGATCTTCTGAGCCAACTCGAAAAGACCAAGATCGTTCCCTGCACCGAAGTGACATGGACCATGTTCGGCCTGTCCTTCGCCGGGTGGAACGCGGTGGTCTCGCTGGTCCTCACCGCGGCCGGCCTGTTCGGCGCCTTCTTCGCCCGCTTCCGCGCCTCCGCGACCAGCGCCTGACTTTCCGACCTCGAACGGATTCCCGACTACGGTCCGGGCTTGCCGGAAGCGCCGTGGCGGGCCGGATCGCCGCCGTAGCGTTCCGTCCTGATCGAGGGAAACGGCACGCCCATATCGAGCAACAGCCGCGTGGCCGAATCGACGAAGGCGGTCGAGCCGCACACATAGCTATGGCGCGGCGCGGCGCCGAAGCCGGCGAGCACCGCGCCGATCAGATCGGCATCGATGCGCCCGGTGCGGAACGGCGCCTCCACCGGGCTCTCGCGCGTCAGCGTCACGAACAGCGAGATGTTCGCCTCGTTCTCGGCCCGCTGCAGCAACTCGTTGGCATCGATCAGCTCGGCGCGCAGCCGCGCCGAATAGACCAGCGCCGCCGGCACCTCGGGGGCGACCGTCGCGCGATGGCGCAGCATCGACAGGAGCGGCACCACGCCGGAACCGCCGCCGACCAGCAGCAGCGGCCCGCCATCCGCCCTCCCCCAGGTGAAATGGCCGCCGACCGGCCCGCGCAGCTCGATCGTGTCGCCTGGCTCGACGATCTCGTGGAAGAACGGCGACACCTCGCCCTCTTCCAGACGCTCGACAATCAGTTCGATCTCGGGCGATTCCTCCGGCGCCGAGCCGATCGAATAGCTGCGCTCGGCCTGATAGCCGTCCGCCGCCGTCAGGCGAACGTCGACATGCTGGCCGGCGCGGAAGCTGCGCCAGCCGGGCACCTTCAGACGGAAGCTCTTGACGCGCGGCGTCAGCGGGCGAACCGCCACCACCGTCGCCTCCTGCCAGGCCAGACGTCCTCCCGGCTGAACTGGTTGATCCATCAAACCGCCTATCAGTCGCCTGTGAAGCGCTGCTCGCGCCATGGGTCGCCATACATATGATAACCGCGTAGCTCCCAGAACCCCGCTTCGTCCCTTTCGGTGAACTGCAGCGCATTCACCCACTTGGCCGACTTCCAGAAATAGAGGTGCGGCACCAGGAGCCGCGCCGGGCCGCCATGATCGGTGGTGAGCGGCGCGCCACCAAAGCTCAGCGCCACCATCGCCTGTCCACCGATGAGGTCCTGCACCGGCACATTGGTGGTGTAGCCATCTTCGGAATGGGCAAGCACGTAATCGGTCGGCGGCGCATCGAGACCGGCGGCGGCCAGGATGTCGTCGAACAGCACGCCCCGCCAGTCGGTATCGAACTTGCTCCATTTCGTGACGCAGTGGATGTCGCGCGTGATCTCGCTCATCGGCAGCGCCTGGAATTCTTCGAAGCTCCAGCGCTTCACCGGCCTTGGCCCCACCTTGACGGTGAACGTCCACGCTGCCGGTTCGACGACCGGCGTCGGGCCGGCGGACAGCACCGGAAAGCCCGTTTCCAGGTACTGCCCCGGCGGCAGGCGCTTCGCCTCCGCCTCGCTCGGGCGGCGCCCGAAGAAGCCTCGCGTGACCATTGTGATCGCCCCCTCCATCTCACGGATAATCGGCCGAAGTCCCCATAACTGGCACCATTGACCGCCCGGTCAAGCGGGCACCGCGCAAGACCGCGCCCGCCTCACGGCCGGTTGCGCAAAACGATGGTGCGCCGCGACCAGGCGCGCAGCTGCTCCTCGCGCAGGAAGGTGAACAATCCCGAAGCGACCACCAGACCCATGCCCGCCAGGGCAATGTGGTCCGGGAACTCGCCGAAGAAGACGGCGCCGAGGACGATCGCCCAGATGATCTGGCTGTATTGGGTCGGCGTGACGCGATTGGCCGGCGCCAACCGGATCGCCGCCAGCATCGTGATCTGCCCGAAGCCGCCGGCAATGCCGGCCAGCAGGATCAGCGCCACATCCATCCTGGTCGGCACCCGGAACACGTGGATCATCAGGATGCCGTTGACCAGCAGTGCCACCGAATAGAGCACGGCAAGAAGGCTGATACGCTTTTCGGTCGGCCCAAGCTTGCGCATCGTGATGATCGAGACGGCCGCACAGGCGGCGGATGCCAAGGCCGAGAGATGGCCGAGGTGAAGCTGGTGGAGGCCCGGACGCACCACCAGCAGCACGCCGGCGAAGCCGGTCGCCACAGCCAGCCACCGTCGCCAGCCGACCTTCTCGCCGAGCACCGGGATCGACAGCATGGTGGCGAACAGAGGCATCAGGAAGAGCACGGAATAGGCTTCGGCGAACGGAATGGTGGTGAACGCATAGAAGGCGAACAATCCGCCACCGGTGCCACAGATGGCGCGCAGGAAGACGAGGCCGGGACGGTTCAGAAGGAAGACCTCGCGCCAGCGCTCCGACTTCGAGCGCGCAAATCCAAAGGTTGAAAGCGAGGCCAGCGTTATGAAGAAGGCGATCTCGAACACCGGCATCGTGCCGCCCATCGCCTTGACGCTCGCGTCAGCGCAGGAAAACAGCACGTAGGTCAGAAAGCCGAAGAGAACGCCCTTGATCATGGCAGGCGGGAATCCGATTCGCAGCTACGGCAGGCGCGCGAGGCGCTCCGTCAACAGCGCATAGTAGCCGTCGGCGTCGCCGGAACGCAGGAACAGCGCATTGGCCGGCCGCTCGGTCACCCGCCACCAGTCCGCCACCGTCATGCCCATGGTCAGCTCGCTCACCGTCTCGATGCTGACGTTGATCTCGCGCCCTTCGAATAGCTCTGGTTTCAGGAGCCAGGCGATGACGCAGGGATCGTGCAGCGGCGCGCCGATGCTGCCGTATTTCATCAGGTCGAAGCGCTCCGAGAACGACAGCAGACCGGCGACCGCCTCGCCAGTGCGGTTGCCGATGGCGGCAAAGGCCTGGCGCCGCTTTTCCGTGGTCAGCATCTTGTGGGTCAGGTCGAGCGGCGCCACGGTCAGCGGAATGCCGCTGCGGAACACAACGTCGGCCGCCTGCGGATCGACATAGATGTTGAATTCGGCCGCTGGCGTGATGTTGCCGACTTCGAAATAGGCGCCGCCCATCATCACGATCCGTTCAAGGCGCCCGGCGATGGCCGGCTCTCTGACGAGCGCCATGGCGACATTGGTGAGCGGGCCGAGCGTGCACAGCGTGATCGTGCCTTCCGGTGCCGCCATCACCGTGTCGACGATGAAATCGACGCCGTGCTTCTCAGAGAGTGGCATGGTCGGTTCGGGCAGCGCATAGCCGTCGAGCCCGGTGCGCCCGTGTACATGTTCGGCCGTGCGCAATGGACGCATCATCGGCCGCGCGCAGCCGGCGTGGACCGGCACGTCCGTGCGGCCGGCAAGCTCGACGATACGCCGCGCGTTCTTCTCGGTCAGCGCCAGCGGCACGTTGCCAGCCACGGCGACGATGCCCGCGACGTCGAAATCCTCCGGCGAGGCCAAGGCGAGCAGGATGGCGACGGCGTCGTCCTGCCCGGGATCGGTGTCGATGATGATGCGGCGCGCCATGGTTGTCCTCGACGACTCAGACGTGTCCGCGAATTGGACGCGGCCGATAGGGCGCTTCCAGCGTCTTCAGTTCATCCTCCTCGAGCTTGATGTCGAGCGCGGCGGCCGCGTCGTCGAGATGGCTCATCTTGCTGGCGCCGACGATCGGCGCGGTGACACCCGGCCGCGACAGCATCCAGGCCAGCGCCACCTGTGCATTGGGGACGCCGCGCTTCGTCGCCACCGCGCTCACCGCGTCGATGACCGCACGGTCGGCCTCGCCGCGATCGTAGAGCTCCTTGCCGAAGGGATCGGTCTTGGCGCGCACTGTGGCGTCCATGTCCGCGTTGGACCGGGTCAAGAGGCCGCGCCCAAGCGGGCTCCACGGAATGAGGCCGATGCCCTCCTTGCGGCACAGCGGGATCATCTCGCGCTCCTCCTCGCGGTAGAGCAGGTTGTAGTGGTTCTGCATGGTGACGAAGCGGCTGAAGCCGAGGCGGTCGGAAATCGCCAGCATCTGGGCGAACTGCCAGGCGAACATGGACGAGGCGCCGATGTAGAGCGCCTTGCCGGCCTTCACCACGTCGGTGAGCGCCTCCAGCGTTTCCTCCATCGGCGTCAGCGGATCGAAGCGATGGATCTGGTAGAGGTCGACATAGTCCATGCCCAGCCGCATGAGCGAGGCGTCGATCGCCGCCATGATGTGCTTGCGCGACAGGCCTGCCTGGTTGGGGCTCTCGCCCATGGCGCCGTAGACTTTGGTGGCCAGCACATAGCTGTCGCGCGCCGGGCCGAAATCCTTCAGTGCCTTGCCGGTGATCTCCTCGCTGACGCCGTTGGAATAGACGTCGGCCGTGTCAAAGAAGGTGAAGCCGAGATCGAATGCCCGTTTGATGAACGGCCGCGCCTCGTTTTCCTCCAGCGCCCACTCACGGTTTGTCTTCACGCCGTAGGTCATCATGCCGAGGCAGAGACGCGAGACGGTGACGCCGGTCGAGCCGAGCCTTGTGTACTCCATGATGGTATTCCCGTTTTGGTGGTGGCCTCGTGCGGCAGGCGTCGATCACTCGAGCGCCCGGCCACGAAACGGCGGATGGGTTTGGTTGGTCGGAAGCGGACAGCAGTAGACGACAAGGCGCCGCCGGTGGCAATGCCCGGGCGACGCCTTTTCGAAGGCTAACGGAAGTGGCGCGAAAGACTAGCCGGCCAGTGCCGGCTGATCGTTCGCAGCCACCGGACGGACGTGGCCAATCTGCTGCTGGAAGCCGCTCGGATAGCCGAACAGCGCCGCCCGCTCGGCCAATGTCGAGGCAAAGAACGGGTAGCGCCGCAGAATGCGCTCCCGCTGCGCCGGATAATCGAGCATCATCAGGCTGAGCGGCTTGAGCAGCGTCAGATACGGGCGCGGCGGACAGACGACCGTATGGCCGAACACGCGGCGATAGAACGCCTGGTGTTCGGCGCGCACCGTCGCCAGAACGATGTCGGCCTGGAAATGCTCGGCCGCCATGTGCCCGATCCTTACCGTCAGATAGGCCAGTTCCGGAATCGCCCCGCCCGGTCCGGGATCGGCCACGAAGCGCGTCGGATCGACCACCGTCTTGCCGGCGTCGATCATCGGCTTCACCTCGTCCGGAAACACATCCGTCGCGACGAAGTCGGGATAATCCTGGTTGGCGACATGGATACGCATCGAACTGACCAGCCGGCCATCGACGTGGACGCCGATAACCCAACCGTTGTCCGAATTGTCAAAGCGGTCCGTCAGCCGGCGACTGAACTCCGGCTTGATCGCCCCTTCGTCCAAATAGGCCCGATACCGAAGGCGGTAGATCGCCTCTCGGTCTTCATCAGTATCAGCGCGCCGATAGCTGACACGCTGCAATAACTCTTGTACCCGCTCCGCCAAGGCCGGCTGGAGCGATTTCACTACCGCATTACTCATGTACTGGCCTCCTCAGGCTGGGAGGCAGGTTAACACTCCGCTAACCATTCGTACATCGTTAGGCTTAACAAGCAGAATTTAAGGTAAATTTTAGAGATCGGGCGCCGCGCGGCCGTCGCCGACGGGGCTTTGCCTCGAAAACGCAGGGAGTTAGGTGATGGAGTGCGGCGCCGCTGCCTGGCCTCGGGCGACCAGGCCGCTCAATGGCGGCTTGCGCTGCGTCAAGATGGCCCCGCGGTCACGGGACCGCGCGGAGGATGATGTCAGCCGGCGTTGCGCCGGAGCACCGCCACCTTGTCTTCGTCCGAGCCGCCAAAGTTTGACGTAAGCAGTTTCATGATCTGCGGACCGGGGATCGGGACGCTGAACAGGAAGCCCTGGACCTCGTTGATGCACTCTTCGGCGGCAACGATGGCAAGCTGTTCCTCGGTTTCGACGCCTTCGATCGTCACCGTCAGGCCGAGGTCGGCGGACAGTCGCGCCACGCCGCGGAGCAGGATCAGCGCCCGGCTGCCCGCTTCCAGGCCTTCGACGAACAGGCGGTCGATCTTCACCTTGTTGAGCGGCAGGCCGTGCAGGTAGCTGAGGCTCGAATAGCCGGTTCCGAAATCGTCGAGCGAGAGGCGCACGCCGAGTTCGCGCAGCTGGCGCAGGATCAGCCGCGTGGCGCGGGTGTCCTGCAGCAGCACCGATTCGGTGATCTCGATTTCGAGACGGCTGGGGTCGAGGCCGCTGGCGGCGAGAACCTCGCGGACGGTGCCGGTCACGTTGCCGCGGCGGAATTGATAGGCCGACAGGTTGACCGCGACGCGAACCTCGCCGGGCCAGGTGACGCATGCCCGGCACGCCTGGAGCAGCACCCAGTTGCCGATCTCGACGATCAGTCCCATCTCCTCTGCGACCGGGATGAATTCGGCCGGCGAGATCATGCCGCGCAGCGGATGTTGCCAGCGCAGGAGAGCCTCGCAGGTCGTGATCTTCATCGTCTTCAAGTCGAACAGCGGCTGGTAGTAAATCTCGAAAGAGTTGTTGGCGAGCGCATTGCGCAGGTCGAGTTCGAGGCTGCGCCGCTCCTGCGCGCGCACGTCCATCCCTGGCTCGAAGAAGCGCCAGGTGCCGCGCTGTTCCGCCTTTGACCAGTACAAGGCCATATCGGCATTTCTGAGCAGGTGGTCGGCGCCGGTCGCGTCGCGCGGCGCAATGGCGATGCCGATGGTGGCGCCGATGACCACCTGGTGGCCGTCGATCTCGTAGGTCTCGGAAAGCGCCGCCACGATCCGGCGCGCCAGGGTCGCGGCTTCCTCCGGTCCGTCGGTCGGCGTCTGCACGACGACGAACTCGTCGCCGCCAAAGCGCGCCACGATGTCGCTTTCACGGACCAGCCGCTTCAGGCGATCGGCGACGGCTCTCAGCAGCAGGTCGCCGCGCGGATGGCCAAGCGTGTCGTTGACCTGCTTGAATTGGTCGAGGTCGACGAAGAGGATGGCCGACGGTTTCGATCCGGCCGTCGCCAGCGTCGCCTCCATGCGCTCGCGCAGGTGCATGCGGTTGGGCAGGCCCGTCAGGGAATTGTAGCGCGCCAGGTGGCGGATGCGCGCCTCGGCTTCCCGACGCTCGGTAACATCCTCCACCAGGGCCACCGAACCGCCATTCTCCATCGGCTGGAAGGTCAGGCTCAGCGTCCGCCCGTCCTGCTTCTGGATGGTGAAGCCGGTGGTGTCCGAGCCGGAAAGACGCTGTTCGAGATTGCTGGCGAAGCGGTCGCTTTCCGAACGCAGGATCGTGCCGGCGGCGACGCAGTCGC